>CP006668.1:1444795-2889590 GCA_000471925.1 Ralstonia pickettii DTP0602 | reverse complement strand
AAGCCGGAGGATCCAATGGCTGGTCGCATGGTGGCGGACGGTGGGCAACCCGGCAGGGTTGTCCACGGTTCGCCAGCCATCCACTACCAGTAAACGATACCGATACGGGTTAACTACTTGTAAACCGTATACGTGAAGTTCAGCGCCTTGATTCGTAAGGGAAAAAACAACCCCCGCGAACCCGAATCTGCGGACGAACGTACTCGATTCTGCGAAGGGGCGAACCTGTATCTGCGGCAGGCCGAACCCATATCTGCGGCAGGCGCGTACTGGTTTCTGCGGGGATAACCTGGGTGTCCCACAGGCTTGTCCACAATGGCGAGGGGTGAAAGCGTACCCGTTTCTGCGTGCGGCGGACCGGTATACGCGGTTTACCTGCCATTCCCTGGTCGATTCCGGTGGATATCTGCGCCGGACCCTGGTTATCCCCGCAGAAACTGGTTCGTCGTCCTGTCTGCCGCCGGCGCCGCTGCCGGTAAAGCGTACCTGTTTCTGCGTGCCGTGCCCCGAAAGCGTACCCGTTTCTGCGCGGGTCCTGAATCAGCGTCTCCCGCCACAACTGCGTACCCGTTTCTGCGCCGTACCCATTTCTGCGAAAACGCCACAACACGGGGTTGGCTGCCCAGCGTACCTGTTTCTGCGTGCCCGCAGGGGCGCTCGTTGCACCGACCCGTACCCGTTTCTGCGTGCGCACTTTGGCGAATAGAGCCGGGAGTTGGCCCGAGTTTCTATGATACACATGATTTATAATAAAAGCTAGTACTTACACTCGACGTATACGTAGCTGCTTGCCCAAATAGCGCCGCGTACCCGTTTCTGCGTGTGCCAGCGGCATAACCGCCACAGCCACCCACGATCGCCGCATGCCGCCACGGTTGGCCGTACCCGTTTCTGCGGCTCGCGGCCCAGCTTCCGGACGTTGCCGGCGTACCTGTTTCTGCGAGGCCGTTCGATATCTGTACTGGCAAGGGGGGCTGCCTCGGTACAGCAGCGACCGTACCCGTTTCTGCGTCGGCCGAAGTGTGGATATGTCGGCACAGGCAAGACGGCGTGGCGCGTCTTTGGTGGTGATGGATTTGCAACGCGCTTGAGGCGCGTACCCGTTTCTGCGGGACTGGAAGGTGGTGGCGGCGGTCGCGCGGCAGCTGGGCGTACCCGTTTCTGCGTGTGGGAGTTCTGCGCAAAAGTGGCAATGGCGGCCCGGGCGTACCTGTTTCTGCGAGCAAGAAGGCCAGGGCATGCCACCGGTGCTGCAACAATGCGTACCCGTTTCTGCGTCAGGCTGAGGGTCTAATGCTGAGGGTCTGGAGAACTCAAGTCCCTTGGCAATTCAGGCGGGCCGCCAGGCGTGGCGTGACAGTCTCGCAACAGTGTATTGGCACGCGCGATGCGGGGCCTGTTGACCGGCTGTAGACCTGCAGTTCTGGAAGGGCCAGCCGAAAGCACGCACGAACAGGTGCCGGTGGGAACAGTGGCGAGCGCCGCCAGACAGCGCCCACTGCCGTACGAAAACGCGGGGCGCTAAAAACAAAAAACCCCGCCACGGGGGCGGGGTTCTCACGTTGTGCGGCGCGCACGGAGCGCGCCGGCGGTCAACGCTTACAGCGGGGTGATGTTCGCGGCCTGCAGGCCCTTCGGGCCATTCTTGACTTCGAACTGCACGCGCTGGTTTTCCTGCAGCGACTTGAAGCCGTCGGAGCGGATTTCCGAGAAATGGGCGAAGAGGTCGTCACCACCCGCGTCCGGCTTGATGAAGCCGAAGCCCTTGGCGTCGTTGAACCACTTGACGATACCGGTTTGCATGATTTGCTTTCCAGAAAAAGGACATAAAAGATCGCATGACGAACACGTCATCCGACACGGGGAACTCAAGGAAAGGACACCATGGACAACCGAAGTACCAGACGGTGGCTAACGAATGAACTGTTGCCTCGTCACTTGAATCTAGCCGGGTTTATACGGGGGATTGCCGCCAGCGTCAAGCTGGGGGCGGCCCCAAGGGCGCATGCGGGAGCGCAGCCGGCTGGCGCTGGCAGCACCGGCGGCCGCTGTGGGATCATCACGCCTTTTGCATATCGCTTATTCGCCCGCGCCAGCGCGCAGCGGGGCTGGCGTGGACCAGAGTACGCTTGCCGCGTAGTGGGCCGATGATGCCATCACCAGCAGGCGCAGCAGCCGTCGCGGACACGATAACGATATCAGGAGACCATTCATGTCGATCCCGGAACCCGCTTCCAAGCCGGGCACGTCTTCCGCCAATCCGCCCCAGCCGCACGCCGCGCCTTCGCTGATCGAGCGCGTGTTTAAGCTGCGCGAGCACCAGACCAATGCCCGCACCGAGATCCTCGCCGGCATCACCACGTTCCTGACGATGGCGTACATCATCTTCGTCAACCCGTCGATCCTGGGCGACGCTGGCATGCCCAAGGACGCGGTGTTCGTCGCCACCTGCGTGGCCGCGGCGATCGGCACGCTGATCATGGGCTTCTACGCCAACTACCCGATCGCGCTGGCGCCAGGCATGGGCCTGAACGCCTACTTCGCCTACACCGTGGTCAAGGGCATGGGCTTTGCGTGGGAGGCCGCACTCGGCGCGGTCTTTATCTCCGGCTGCCTGTTCCTGCTGGTGACGCTGTTCCGCGTGCGCGAGATGATCGTCAACGGCATCCCGCATTCGATCCGCGTGGCGATCACCGCGGGCATCGGCCTGTTCCTGGCGATCGTCGCGCTGAAGAACGCCGGCATCGTCACCGCTAGCCCGGCCACGCTGGTGACCATCGGCGACCTGCACCAGCCCCCGGCAGTGCTTGCCATCGTCGGCTTCTTCGTGATCGTGGCGCTGGACCACCTGCGCGTGAAGGGCGCGATCCTGATCGGCATCCTGCTCACCACGCTGCTGAGCTTCGTCTTTGCCGGCAACACATTCCACGGCGTATTCTCCGCGCCACCGTCGCTCAGCCCCACGCTGTTCAAGCTCGATATCAGCGCGGCCTTGTCGATCGGCATCATCAACGTGGTGCTGGTGTTCTTCCTGGTGGAGCTGTTCGACGCCACCGGCACGCTGATGGGCGTGGCCAACCGCGCGGGCCTGCTCAAGGCCGGGCGCATGGGCCGGCTGAACAAGGCGCTGATGGCTGACAGCACGGCGATCATGGCGGGCTCGTTCCTCGGCACGTCGTCCACCACCGCGTATATCGAAAGCGCCTCGGGCGTGCAGGCGGGCGGCCGTACCGGCCTGACCGCGGTGACCGTGGCAGTGCTGTTCCTGGCGGCGCTGTTCATCGCACCGCTGGCGGGCACCGTGCCTGCCTATGCCACCGCACCGGCGCTGCTCTATGTGTCGTGTCTGATGCTGCGCGAGCTGCTCGAGATCGACTGGAACGACGTGACCGAAGTCGTGCCCGCGGTGATGACCGCGCTCGGCATGCCGTTCACGTACTCGGTCGCCAATGGTGTCGCGTTCGGCTTTATCAGCTACGCGGCGCTCAAGCTGCTGACCGGGCGCGCGCGCGGCGTGCCCGTGATGGTGTGGATCATCGCGGCGGTCTTTGTCTTCAAGTTCTATTACCTGCCGGGTCACTGAGCCATGGGCACGTACGGATGAGACAAAGGGCGGGACATTGCAGGTAGTGCAGGACAAAGAAGGGACGGCGAAAGTCGTCCCTTTTTCCATTGTCTTGATGGCGTCATCCCGATGCAGTACCTATGGCTGGTGCTGGCCGCGTATTTCAGGGGGCTGTCCGAAACCTCATTCCGTACCCGTTTCTGCGTACCCCCTCATCCCCCGCACGGCAAGCGGTGCGTACCCGTTTCTGCGTGCCGCTTGACTTTCCCAAGCGTGCCGCAGCCGCGCTCACTGATTGCGGCAAGCAGCGCCCGGGAAGCTCCGCACGACCGTCCGAAATTCCTCGGCGAGACGGCCGCGATCACCCGTTCGGGGTGCGAAAGCGTACCCGTTTCTGCGTACCATGTAAGCAGACATTTACCTGTCCTATGGTGCGGTGGCGAGGCGGCGCGGATCGGCTTGCGGGGGTGTGCTGGCGGGCTCATACCAAAGTATGAGATTGGGTGTAAGTCACCCACTCAGGGCTGGACAAACCGCCCCAAATGCACTGAACTATAGGCGTGGCAAAGAGGGGCGCGGCAAGGCGCCCCTTCTTGACTCCGGTGCATGCGGCAGGATGCCGGAGATTACCGAGAGCCTTCGGCGCCGTCCGCCAGTACGGGGACATCGCCGGAACAGACCGTCAGACAAGAAGACGGCAAGCCACCAACCGGGAGCGTGCGGGAAACACGCGCGCCACGCGGACAAATATTCCAAGACTGACAAGTGGTAACCGCAGACGTGTAGTGCCGGGGGATGTTGTTCAACGGGGATAATCATGACCGCAGGAGAGATCCGGCGACCCGCCATCGGGCCCATCAGGGAGTCCGTCAACCGATCCATTCATCATCGCGCCTGGGCTGCTCGGGGGGAAGCTGCAGGCGAAGCACCCCTCAGCAAGGCGGCCCATGACGGCGCTACCGCCGACGTGGCGGCCCTGCTTGCCGAAGACAGCGAACTCAGCGATACCGCGCGCGCGGCCGTGCAGAACCTGCTGCGCCGCCATCGCCTGCTCGAGGGCGAGATGGCGCGCCAGCGCGTGCTGCTGCAGGAATGGATCCTGAGCCAGCTGACCTACAAGACGCTCTATTACCAGTATTCCGGCCAGTCGCCCCAGGCGCCGAGCCTGGAGCTGATGCGCGAGAAGGAGGCGGTGCGACGGCGCATCCGCGAGCAACTCCAGGGGGGCGCGGATTACCTTGCCGCGCCTGACGAGCAGTCCCGCAGTCTGTCCAGCTCGTGATACCGACGTCGCGCGCGGGCGCCGGCCCGCAGCCAGTTCAGCCCCACCGCCCGCCACGGCCCCAGGCCGCGGCAGTGCCCACGGGTGCCGGAACCAAGAACAAGCCTAACGTCCGGGAGATCGTGATGGACCGACTGTGCAAGGCGTCACGCACTGCACAGATCGTGGTCGTGTCGCGTCATGAAGATTTTGGTTTTGACCCGTCCAGCTTCGGCGCGGGATGGGAAGTCCGCCGCGTGCAGCAGATCCGCGACCTCGAACGCGTCGTGCGCGCCAGTCCGCCGATGGCCGGCGTGATCGACCTGCAGTCCGACTACAGCGATGCCGAACTCGTGCAGCTCGAGCAGGCGCTGCAGTACCTGCATGTCGCGTGGGTCGCCATCACCACCGATGCCATGCTCGCCGAGGAGCGCGTGCGCCGGCTGATCCGCGACTATTGCATCGACTACGTGCGCGTGCCGTTTTCGGTGGAGGAGCTGCTCTACACGCTCAAGCACGCGCACGGCATGGCTTCGCTGCACGGCGCGCGCGTGCAGGAGCCCGCCTCGCGCGGCACGATGATCGGCGAATGCGCGATCATGCGGGCGATGTTCCGCTCGCTGGCCAAGGTAGCGCACAACGAGGCGCCGGTCTTCATCTCCGGCGAGTCCGGCACGGGCAAGGAACTGGCCGCGCAGGCGATCCACGATGCGTCGAGCCGGCGCAAGGGACCGTTCATTGCCATCAACTGCGGCGCGATTCCCTCGCACCTGGTGCAGTCCGAGCTGTTCGGCTACGAGAAGGGCGCGTTTACCGGCGCGAACCAGCGCAAGATCGGCTGGATCGAGCAGGCGCAGGGCGGCACGCTGTTCCTGGACGAGATCGGCGACCTGCCGCTGGAAAGCCAGGTGGCGCTGCTGCGCTTCCTGCAGCAAGGCACCATCACGCGCCTGGGTGGGCACCAGTCGATCCCGCTGAACCTGCGCATTATCTCCGCCACGCACGTGGATTTGGTGGTGGCGCAAACCGACGGGCGCTTCCGCTCCGACCTGTTCCACCGGCTGTGCGTGCTGACGCTGAGCATCCCGCCGCTGCGCGAGCGCGGCGAGGACATCCTGCAGCTGGCCAACGCAGTGCTGACCGAGCACGGGCACGAGGCGCACCGGCGCATCCGCGGCTTCTCGGCGTGCGCGACGCAGGCAATGATGCAGTACGCCTGGCCGGGCAACGTGCGCGAGCTGATCAACCGTGTGCGGCGCGCCATCGTGATGACCGACAACCGCAAGATCACCGCCGAGGACCTGCAGCTGCATGGCGGCACGGAACTGCCGCGCAAGACCCTCGACGCGATTCGCGAAGAGGCCGAGCGCGAGGCGATCCGTACCGTGATGGCCAGCCACGGCTTTCACGTGGTGCCAGCCGCGCGCGAGCTTAACGTGTCGCGCGTGACGCTGTACCGGCTCATGCACAAGCACAATATCCGCGTGGAGAGCCAGGCCCCGGCAGGGGAATAGAGGTAACAGCGGCGGTAAAACGCGGCGCGCCAGCTTCAGGCGCCAGAGGAAAGGGGAACGGACGACGTCCGCTCGCCAGTTCCACCTTTCCCCGTGCCCGCTGGCACGTCAGCGCACAGCCTGTCAGCGCACAGTCTTGTGGGGTCGCCCGGCCCCGGCGCCGCCGTCCGCATCCGCGGCAGCGAGGTTCATGCTGATCTTGCCGCGCGGATGGCGCGGCGGTTCGTTTTCGTCATGCTGGCGCCACGGCACCGCGTCGCGCCGGTCCAGGATGTCGCGTGCCTGGCGGCCGTCCTGCGGCGCCGGCGCGGTTGTCGGGGCATCGGGGCGCATGAGCAACTCGCCCCATGCCCAGCCCCAGCCGCGCACATAGATATCGTTGCTGACCGCCGCATGGCTGTTGGCACTGGCTTCGTCGGGTCGATCGAACCAGGCGTAGCTCGCCGCCATGGCGCTGCCGGAGCAGACGGCCAGCGCGGCGGCAAAGATTCCGGCTTTCATGGACTGCGCCTCCCTGTGGAAAAAAAGTGCCCGCCGGGGGACGGAGCACAAATCCGTGCAGGTACGCTGGCTCGCGAGCCTGCAATGGTCCTGTTTGCGGTGCCGGGGCACTGAGGCCCTGAGGCAGTGACGCACCGCCGCACGCCCGCGCCCTGCGGCGCCCGAACATGCGGTTGCGCGGGTGCCGTCAGGCGCGCCGCTTGCCCGCATGGCGCCGGCAGGCGGCGCGTGCGAACCCCGCGCCCTTCTCCGTGCCGATGCCCTTGCCGACGCCGATCGCCGCGCACGGCACGGCGGGCGTGGCCGGCGGCGCGTGGATGCGCGGATAGAGCAGCAGCGGCGGCGAAAGCAGGTCCGTCACCGATGGTGGCGGGCCCGCTAGCCGGTATGAGCGCCGGCGCGCCGTCATGCGTGATGGCGGATGACGCATGGCTGGGTAGTCTCCTGCGTGCAAAGTCTGGTTGATGGTCACTGACGCGTACAGCGTCCCTTGCGGATACTGAGCGACAAGTGTGCCAATGGCCGCAAAGCCTTGTGCCACGCGGCTTTGCGGGAGGTGGCCGAATTGCTGCGGGGGACGCTCGCCTGCTGGCGGACCAATCGGTTTCGCCGCTGTAACGCGTGCGGAAAGCGCCCCCGCGCGCGGTGGCCACAACCGTGCAGCGCATGCTGCTCGTGGCACGCGCCGGGTGCGGGATAGCGCGCCCCGGCATCCGCGCCGGGGCGACATTGCACCCCGTTGCACGTTTGAAACTGGGTTACATCAGCCTTGCACTTGCGTAACGGCGTGGACAACGGGCGCGGGCAAAAGCCCCGGCTACAGCGTCGGCAACGGCAAGGCTTTACTTCAACTCACGGGCTTCAGTGGGCCCGGATCGGCGCGTGCGGGCCAGCCCGCGAGCCACGCAGAAACGGGTACGCCCGCGCTGACGCGTTCAGCGGGCCGGACCCGATGCCGGGGGCAAGCTGGACGAGTTCGGGTTGGCGGGCGCGGCGGGTGTGCCCGCGGCAGGGCGGTCGGACGCCGTCCCGGAAATGGGTTTGGGGCCCGGCTGGCTGCGTTCGCAGCCGGCGCAGCCCAGCACGCCGATGATCAGGAGTGCGGCCACCGGGCGGGCGGAGAGAATCGGGGTCACGTGTGCCTCCATGCGCCGGCGCGCGGGCAACGGATGCGCCGGCTGGTGTGCCTGATCTTACTGTAGCAGGTCGCCCCCGGCGCGCCCGCTTGGGCAAAGCCCGCAATGCGCAGTATCATGAACGCAGACGCCCCCGACACGCGGCGGCAGACGCCCCCGGCATGCGGCGCGGGCAAACACACAGGCCGTGACCGACAAGACCGAGCACCCGTCCTCTCCTTCCGCCGGCAGCGGGACCCCGCAGCCCCGGCCCAACCGCCCGTCCTGGCTGCCGGACCGCCATACCGGCACGCGCACGCTGCGCGTGTTCACCGCGGCCGTCAGTTCATGGTTCGACCATCGCGCTGCCAGCAAGGGCGCGGCGCTCTCGTTCTACATGCTGTTCTCGCTGGCGCCCATCCTGGTGCTGGTGATTTCCATCGCTGGCCTGTTCTTCGGCGCAGAAGCGGCGCGCGGCGAGATCTTCGCGCAGATCCAGGGCCTGGTGGGCGAGCAGGGCGCCGCGGCGATCCAGGAGATCCTGGCGGCCACGCACCGCGCCGGTGGCAGCGGCGTGGCCGCACTGATCGCGATGGGCATCCTGATCGTCGGCGCCACCAGCGCCTTTGTGGAGCTCAAGAGCAGCCTGGACGACATCTGGCACGTGCCGGTGCCCAAGACGGCCGGCTGGCGCCAACTGCTGCGCGCACGGGTGCTGTCGTTCAGCGTGGTGCTGGTGCTGGCCTTCATGCTGCTGGTGTCGCTGATCGTCAATGCGGCGCTGGCCGTGGTCGAGCGCATCTGGGGCCAGCTGTGGACCCAGTCGTGGTTTGCGCCGGTCGCGGACGTGATCTCGACCGCCTTTTCCTTTGTCGTGGTGACGACGCTGTTCGCGGTGATTTTCAAGATGCTGCCCAACGCACGCATCGCCTGGCGCGACGTCACCATGGGCGCGGTCATCACCGCGTTGCTGTTTGCAATGGGCAAGCGGCTGATCGGCCTCTACCTGGGCAACAGCGCCGTGGCCTCTTCATACGGGGCCGCGGGCTCGGTGGTGGCGCTGATGCTGTGGGTGTATTACTCGGCGCAGATCTTCTTCTTTGGCGCCGAGCTGACGCGCCAGTACGCGTTGCAGTTCGGCAGCCTGCGCGGCAAGCCGGCGGAAAAGCTGGCGGAGTGATCGGATAGGTACGACGCCGGATCGGATGGATTCGCCGGCCGATTCAGCCCGCGCCCGCGCGCGAACCGGTAAAATAGCGCCCCATTCATTCCCTCGCGTGCCCGCAGGGCCCGGCCCACCGCCGCCCCGCGGCGCTGCCGGACCTGGTTCCGGCCACCCGCCGGGCCACATCCAATATTTCCCAGTCAAACTCCGCTGCCGTGAGCTCGCTCGTTTCTGAAATTGCGCGTCGTCGCACCTTTGCCATCATCTCCCACCCCGACGCGGGCAAGACGACCCTGACCGAAAAGCTGCTGTGGTTCGGCGGCGCCATCCAGGTCGCGGGCGAAGTGCGCGCGCGCAAGGCCGACCGCCACGCCACCTCCGACTGGATGGAACTGGAAAAGCAGCGCGGCATCTCGGTGACCTCGTCGGTGATGCAGTTCCCGTACCGTCGCGAGACCAAGGACGGCAACGCGCAGGAGAACATCGTCAACCTGCTCGACACCCCGGGCCACGAGGATTTCTCCGAAGACACCTACCGCACGCTGACCGCGGTCGACTCCGCGGTGATGGTGATCGACTCGGTCAACGGCGTGGAAGCGCAGACCATCAAGCTGCTCAACGTCTGCCGCCTGCGCGACACGCCTATCCTCACCTTTATCAACAAGCTCGACCGCGAGGGCCGCTCGCCGATCGAGCTGCTCGACGAAATCGAGGACGTGCTGCAGATCCAGTGCGCGCCGATGACCTGGCCGATCGGCATGGGCAAGGCCTTCCGCGGCGTGTACCACCTGATCGACGACAAGGTGCAGCTGTTCGACCCGCACGGCGACAAGGGCACGGCCGCGATCCTGGACGGCCTGGACAATCCCGAGCTCGACCGCATGCTGGGCAGCCAGGCAGAAGAGCTGCGCATCGAAATCGAGCTGGTGCGCGGCGCCTCGCACACGTTCGACAAGGAAGCGTTCCTCAACGGCAAGCAGACGCCGGTCTACTTCGGCTCGGCGATCAACAACTTCGGCGTGCAGTCGCTGCTCGACGCGCTGTGTGAGCTGTCGCCGCCGCCGCTGGCGCGCCAGACCGAATCGCGCGTGGTCGAGCCGCAGGAGCCCAAGTTCACCGGCTTCGTGTTCAAGATCCAGGCCAATATGGACCCGCGCCACCGCGACCGCATCGCCTTCGTGCGGGTATGCTCGGGCCGCTTCGAGCGCGGCATGAAGCTGCTGCACGTGTCGGCCGGCAAGACCGTGGCGATCAACAATGCCATCACCTTCATGGCGCAGGACCGCAACACCACCGAGGAAGCGTACGCCGGCGACATCATCGGCGTGCCCAACCACGGCACCATCCGCCTGGGCGATGTCTTCACCGAGGGCGAGCCGCTCAAGTTCACCGGCATCCCCTCGTTCGCGCCCGAGTTCTTCCGCCGCGCGCGCCTGAACAACCCGCTCAAGGTCAAGCAATTGCAGAAGGGTTTGCAGCAACTGGCGGAAGAGGGCGCCACCCAGATGTTCCGCCCGCTCGCCTCGAACGACCTGGTGCTGGGCGCGGTCGGCATCCTGCAGTTCGATGTGGTGGCGCACCGGCTGGAGCATGAGTACGGCGTCGATGCCATCTTCGAATCGCATGAATGCGCCACCGCGCGCTGGCTCAGGGGCGACTCGGCGGAGATCGAAAAGCTGATCGCCAAGGCCGGACACAACGTTGCGCTGGATGGCGCGGGCGACCACGTCTACCTGGCGCCCAGCATGGTCAACCTGCGGCTGACGCAGGAACGTTTCCCGAACCTGCAGTTTTTGGAGACGCGCGAGATCGTGTGATCGCGCATCGCGCCTGAAATTTAAAACGGCTCGCAATTGCGAGCCGTTTTTGCCTGGTAGAGGCGTAATGCCGACATCTGCGGTCGATATTTGCCCAATCAAGGTGTGCGATTGTCGGCATCTGTATGCAGCAATTCAGCAGGCGCTTTAGAATCTTGCCTTTGTGCACCGCACGCTCGCACCAGACGGCCCAGACGGCCCGGCTGGCGTCCCGGCGGATCGTGACGCACAGCAATCTCCCCGCACCTCCCTCCTGCATCCATGTCTTCCCCTGCCACCGTCCCGGCCGCCGAGCCGGACAGCGTCTTCGGCGACGCCGTTTTTCGCCGCTACTGGTTCGCGCGCCTGTGCACCACCATCGGCTACCAGATCTTTACCGTGGCGGTGGGTTGGCAGATGTACGACCTGACGCGCGACCCGCTGATGCTCGGCATGGTTGGCCTGGTGCAGTTCCTGCCCTCGGTGGTGCTGATCCTGATGTCGGGCCACGTGGCCGACCGCTTCGACCGGCGCCGCATCGTGCGTACCTGCCAGTCGATCGAGGCGCTGCTGGCCGGGGGCATGGCGGTGGCGAGCCTGACCGGCTGGATCGACAGCCACCATATCTTTCTCTTTGTCGCGCTGATCGGCGCCACGCGCGCGTTCGAGAACCCGACGCTGCAGGCGCTGCTACCCAGCGTGGTGACGCCGCGCCAGTTGCCGCGCGCGGTGGCGCTGGCGAGTTCGGCCGGACAGACCGCCATCATCATCGGCCCGGCCATTGGCGGCTTTGCCTATGTGGCGGGGCCGGACGTGGTCTACGCGCTGAGCGCGACGCTGTTCACCATCGCCGCCGTGCTGGTCAGCGGTATCCGGCTGCGCCAGGCCGCGCAGCGCCTGACCGCACCGGTCAGCGTGCGCACGGTCTTTGCCGGTTTTACCTATATCCGCGGCCGGCCGGTGCTGCTCGGCGCGATCTCGCTGGACCTGTTCGCGGTGTTGCTGGGCGGCGCCGCGGCGCTGCTGCCGATCTATGCGCGTGACATCCTGCACACCGGTCCGTGGGGCCTGGGTCTGCTGCGCTCCTCACCCGCAATCGGCGCGCTGGCAATGGCGCTGTGGCTGGCGCGAAACCCGCTGAACCGGCGTGCCGGACGCATCATGTTCGGCGCGGTGGCGCTGTTTGGCGTGGCCACCGTGGTGTTCGGTGTGTCGACCTGGCTGCCGTTGTCGATGGCGGCGCTGGTGGTGCTGGGTGCCTCCGACATGATCAGCGTGGTGGTGCGCTCCACGCTGGTCCAGCTCGATACCCCGGACGACATGCGCGGGCGCGTCGGTGCCGTCAATTCGGTGTTCATCGGCGCATCAAACCAGCTGGGCGAGTTCGAGTCCGGCGTTACCGCGGCGCTGCTGGGACCGGTGGGCGCGGTGATCCTGGGCGGCGTCGGCACGCTGCTGGTGGTGGCGGTGTGGATGCGGCTGTTCCCGGCGCTGGCCTCGCGCGACAAGCTGCACGACCATCCGACCTGAGCGGCTCCATGACCTTGCCTGAGCCGCTGCCACTTGGCGCGGCGAGCGGCAAGCGTACCCGTTTCTGCGTGCAAGCCCCAGGCGCCGCCGGGCCGGTAGCCCGGGGCCGTCCGCCAACTTTCGTCGCTGAAAGTTGGCGCCGGCGCCGGCTGGCTACGCGGCCAGCGCGCTATGCCCACGCACTCCCGCCATATAGCCCGTGCAGCGCGCTCCCACGCCATCACGGGCGACTGGGCGCACCGTACCCAGTGCTTCCTCCCAATACTTCGGCGCTATTCCCCGGACCGCCGCCATCCCTTATTCCATAAGGGATGGCGGGTCCTGCAAGCGGGCCAGCCTCGCAGGCACCGGAAACCAATGTCCGCTCTGCTTGTCACCTGCTCTGTGGTGTGCACCCCGGCTTTGTCGGTGATCGTCTGACATCGTGTATTCAACGTGCATCAATTTGTCAAATTAGACGCCGATCCTTGAGCGGCAGGAGAGCGAACCGACTCCAGTCGCGGCACGCAGAAACGGGTACGCCGCGAAACCCGCGGCAGCGCCACCAGATCCCGACAACAACCTGGACAACAAACGGAGCCGCGCCCATGGACCTCAACTTTATCGACGCCGACAAGCTGGAGGCCGGCTGGACCTACCTGGTCCACTTCGCCATCAACCAGGGCATGAACTGCCTGGCGGCCATCTTGATCCTGATCGCCGGTTGGTGGCTGTCAGGCCGCGTGGCCGGGGCTATGCGGCGCGCCCTCAGCGGCACCCACGTGGATGCAACCATGCGCCCGCTGCTGGCCAATGCGCTGCAGTGGATGGTGCGCGTGCTCACCATCGTGCTGGTGCTGTCGCAGTTGCGTGCAGACCGCCAGCATCATCGCCATGCTGGGCGCCGCGGGCCTTGCCATCGGGCTGGCGCTGCAGGGCACGCTGCAGAACATTGCCGCGGGCATCATGCTGGTGCTGCTGCGGCCGTTTCGCGTGGGGCAGTACATCGATGCGCAGGGCGTGGCCGGCACCGTGCGCGAGACCGGCCTCTTCATGAGCGAGCTGACCACCTTCGACGGCGTCTGCCTGCGCGTGCCCAACGGCAAGCTGTGGGGCAGCGCGATCACCAACTACAGCGAGAACGCCACGCGCCGCGCCGATATCGAGGCCACGGTGACCTTCGACAGCGACCTGCAGCGCGCGGCCTGGAAGCCTTGCGCGAGATGCTGGTGCGTGAGCCGCGCCTGCTGGAGGAGCCCGTGCCGGAGACGATGGTGATCAACTACACGCAGCAGGGCATTACGCTGAACGTGCGCTACTGGACCTCGAACGACGATTACTGGAACGTGCGCTTCGCCTTCTACGAGCGCATCAAGCAAGTGCTGGAAGGCGCCGGCTGCAAGCTCGCCGTGCCGATCCAGGAACTGCACGTGCCGGGTGCGTCGGCCGTGCCCGGCGCGGTGAAGGTGAGCGAGGGGGCGCCCGCCCCCTCCGCGCCACGGCCGGCCGGCGGCCAGCGGCAGCCGGCGCACAACCTGGGTTGAACGCAGGCGCTCAGGCCGCGTGCGTGGCGCGGCCGCGCGCGCCAGCGTGGCCATGCCGGGCTTGGTCGCCCTCGTGGCCTTCACCCCCTTCATCCGAAAAAAGCGTGCAGGCCCCGCTCTCCGCGGTGCTGACATTGCAGCGGAAGGTCGCAAACAGGTCGCGCCCCACACCGTGCCGGTTGGCGCTGAGATCGGGACGAGCCGCTTCGCGTGCCTGCCACTCGTCGGCGGGCACCAACACCTCGAGCACGCCCGCGGGCGCGTCCACGCGCACCAGGTCGCCGGTGCGCACGCGTCCGATGGCGCCGCCGCGCAACGCTTCGGGGCAGACGTGGATCGCCGCCGGCACCTTGCCCGACGCGCCCGACATGCGCCCGTCGGTCACCAGCGCCACGTGAAAGCCGCGGTCCTGCAGCACGGTCAGCGTCGGGGTGAGCTTGTGCAGCTCCGGCATGCCGCACGAGGCCGGGCCCTGCCACGGCAGCACCGCAACGAAATCGCGCTCCAGCTCGCCGCGCTTGAACGCGTGCAGCACGTCGTCCTGGTGCTCGAATACGATCGCCGGCGCCTGCACCACCTGGTGTTCGGCCTTGACCGCCGAGGTCTTGATCACCGCGCGGCCCAGCTTGCCGTCCAGCACCTTGATGCCGCCGTCCGGCGCAAAGGGCCGGTCGGCCGTGCTCACGATGCTGTCGTCGAGCGGCGCCGCCGGGCCGTCGATCCACGTGAGCGTGCCGTCGCGCAGCACCGGCTCGCGCGTGTAGTCCTGCAGCCCGCGGCCGACGATGGTGGTCACGTCGTCGTGCACCAGGCCCAGCGCCAGCAGCCCGCGGATCACCACCGGCAGCCCGCCGGCCGCCTGGAACTGGTTCACGTCGGCCTTGCCGTTCGGGTACACGCGCGCCAGCAATGGCACCACGGCGGACAGCTCGTCGAAGTCATCCCAGCTCAGCACGATGCCGGCCACGCGCGCCATCGCGATCAGGTGCAGCGTGTGGTTGGTCGAGCCACCGGTAGCCAGCAGCCCGACAATGCCGTTGACGAAGGCGCGCTCATCCAGCACGTCAGCCACCGGCGTGTAGCGCTCGCCGCCATGCACCAGCTTCAGCGCCTGGCGCGCGGCCTCGCGCGTGAGCGCCTCGCGCAGCGGCGTGTTGGGGTTGACGAAGGCCGTGCCCGGCAGGTGCAGCCCCATCATTTCCATCAGCATCTGGTTGGAATTGGCGGTGCCGTAGAAGGTGCAGGTGCCCGGGCCGTGGTAGGAGCGGGTCTCGGCCTCGAGCAGTTCCTGGCGGCCGATCTTGCCTTCCGCGTAGAGCTGGCGGATGCGCGCCTTCTCGTCGTTGCTGATGCCGGTGGTCATCGGCCCGCCCGGCACGAACACCGCCGGCAGGTGGCCGAACGACAGCGCGCCCATCACCAGCCCGGGCACGATCTTGTCGCAGACGCCCAGGTACAGCGCGGCGTCGAACATCTGGTGCGACAACGCCACCGCCGCCGCCAGCGCGATCACATCGCGCGAGAACAGCGACAGGTCCATGCCGTCCTGCCCCTGCGTGACGCCGTCGCACATCGCCGGCGTGCCGCCCGCGAATTGCGCGGTGCCGCCGGCTTCGAGCGCGGCTTCCTTGATCCATTGCGGGTAGGCCGCCAGCGGCTGGTGCGCCGAGAGCATGTCGTTATAGGCCGAGACGATCGCCAGGTTGGGCCGCTCGTCGGCCTTCAGGCGGATCTTGGCGGTGTCCGGCATCGCGGCCACCGCATGGGCAAGGTTGGTACAAGAGAGTTGCGCGCGTTCGACCTTCTGCCCAGCCATGGCGCGGGTGCGGTCGAGATACGCCTGGCGCGAGGCGGCGCTGCGGGAGACGATGCGGGCGGTGACCCGCTCGAGCACTGGATGACGTGGCATGGGGTTCTCCTGCGGGGGAGCCTTCAGCCTAGCGCACTTTGCCGCGCACTGCACGGAGTACGCAGAAATGGGTACGCTGCCTCGCCAAGCCGGGGCGACTCACGTAAACTGGCCGCAACTCGGCCTTCGGTCTCAATGGCTGCAACAATGAATCAAGGAGCTCAGCGTGAGCATGCCTGACTTCGACATGGTGCTGTTCGGCGGCACCGGCGACCTGGCGCGGCGCAAGCTGCTGCCTTCCCTGTTCGATGCGCACCACGCGGGCCTGCTGCATCCGGCCGCGCGCATCCTCGCCACCGGCAGCCAGCCGCAGTCGACCGCGGACTACCTCGCTTCGCTGGAGCAGACCGTGCGGCCCGCACTGGCGCATGCGCCGCCTGAGTCATGGGACAAGTTCTGCGCGCGCATCGTCTACGTGCAGGCCGACGCACGCGTGCCCGAGCACTTCGACGCGCTGGCGGAGCAGGTGCTGTCGCGCAAGCCCGAAGTGGTGGTGTGCTATCTCGCCACCGCGCCGCACCTGTTCGTGCCGATCTGCGAGCAGCTGGCGCGCACCGGCCTCAATACCCTGAGCGCGCCCAATGTGCGGATCGTGCTGGAAAAGCCGCTGGGCCACGACCTCGAATCGAACGAGGCGATCAACTCGGCGGTGGCCAGGTTCTTCGCCGAAGAGCAGATCTACCGCATCGACCACTACCTCGGCAAGGAATCGGTGCAGAACCTGATGGCAATCCGCTTCGGCAATGCGCTGTTCGAGCCGCTATGGCGGCGCGAGTGGGTGCAGGACGTGCAGATCACCATTGCCGAAGAACTCGGCGTGGAAACGCGCGGCGACTTCTATGACCGCACCGGCGCGCTGCGCGACATGGTGCAGAACCACCTGCTGCAGCTCTTGTGCATGGTGGCGATGGAGCCGCCTGCGAGCCTCTCCGAAGATGCCATCCGCGACGAGAAGATCAAGATCCTGAAGGCGCTCCGCCCGATCACGCCGCAAGACGTGGCCGAGAAGACCGTGCGTGGCCAGTACCGCGCCGGCGCCATCGGCGGCAAGCCGGTGCCGGGCTACGTGGAAGAAGAGGGCATCGCGCCCGACAGCCGCACCGAGACCTTTGTCGCGATCAAGGCCGAGATCGCCAACTGGCGCTGGGAAGGCGTGCCGTTCTACCTGCGCACCGGCAAGCGCATGCAGGCGCGCGTGGCCGAGATCGTGATCCATTTCCGCGACGTGCCGCACGCGATCTTTCCGCGGCCACTGACGCTGTCGCCGCAGAACCGGCTGGTGATCCAGCTGCAGCCCGAGGAAAGCATTCGCCTGTACTGCCTGGTCAAGCAGCCCGGGGACACGCTGGAGCTGACGCCGACCTCGCTCGACCTGGACTTTGCCAACTCGTTCAAGGTGCGGCGCGCCGGCGCCTACGAACGCTTGCTGCTGGACGTGATCCGCGGTCGGCTGGGTTTGTTCGTGCGCCGCGACGAGCAGGTGCAGGCATGGCGCTGGGTCGAGCCCATCATCGACACCTGGGAAGCGAGCACCGTCCCGCCCAAGCCTTATACGTCCGGCACCTGGGGCCCGGCGGCGTCGTCGGCACTGATGTCGCGCGACGGCGCGCTGTGGCACGAGGAGGCGTGAGCGATGCCACGCCGCAGCGCCCGCCTGAATTGCAAAGGAAACCATCATGCGCCTGTTTGAACATCCCACGCCAATGGACCAGGCCGAGGCGCTGGCCATCTCGATCAGCAATGCGCTGGAACTTGCCATCCGCGTGAACGGCTGGGCGGTGCTGGCGGTCTCGGGGGGGCGCTCGCCGGTGGCGATGTTCGAGCGCCTGCGCTACCGGCCGGTACGTTGGGAAGCTGTGACGGTGACGCTAGTCGACGAGCGCGTGGTGCCGCCGGACCATCCCGACAGCAACGCCGCGCTGGTGCGCGCGCACCTGCTGCGCGAAGCTGCCGGCAGCGCCGCCTTCCTGCCGCTGATCGCCGACGCGCAGGACGCCGCCGAGCCTGAACAGGCGGTGGCGCGTGCCAACCGCGCCTTCCGCCAGCCCAACGTGGTGGTGCTGGGCATGGGCGAGGACGGCCACACTGCCTCGCTGTTCCCGGATGCGCCCGAACTGGAGAGCGCGTTGAGCGATCCCACGCCGGGCTATGTGATCACCCATCCGGCGGCCGCGCCGCACGCGCGCATCACGCTGAACCTGGCCGCGCTGCTGGCGGCCGAGCGCGCGTTCCTGGCGGTCAGCGGCGCCACCAAGGCCGAGGTGCTCGAACGCGCGCTGCAGGGTCCGACGCCCGAGTTGCCGGTCAGCCTGGTGGTGTCGCGGCACCGGCACGGGTTTGATGTGTTCAAGGCCTGATCCCAACGACTGATCCGAGGTGACGCCAATGGCCGCGACTGCTTCCACACCGTCTTCCGCCGCCTTCCCGCGCCTGCTGGGCGACATCGGCGGCACCAACGTGCGCTTCGCGCTGGAAACAGCACCGATGCAGATCGGCCCCGTCACCGCGCTGAAGGTGGTCGACTTCCCGTCGCTCGAAGCGGCGCTGCGCCAGTACCTGGACGGCCTCGCCGCCTCCGGCCAGGCGGTGCCGCGCCACGCGGCGATCGGCTTGGCCAACCCGGTGACCGGGGACCAGGTGCGGCTGACCAACCACAACTGGTCGTTCTCGATCGACGGCATGCGGCGCGCGCTCGGGCTGCACACGCTGGTGGCGATCAACGACTTCACCGCGCTGGCGCTCGCTTTGCCGCACTTGCCCGCCGACGGGCTGGAACAGGTGCGCCCCGGCACGGCGGTACGCGCCGCACCGCTGGCCTTGTTGGGGCCCGGCACCGGGCTGGGCGTGTCGGGCCTGGTGCCCGCGCCGGGCGGGCAGGCCGTGCCGCTGGCGGGCGAGGGCGGGCATATCGAACTGATGCCGGACACCGACGATGAATGGGTGGCCTGGCGCGCCGCCCATCGCAACATCGGGCGCGTGTCGGCGGAGCGGCTTTTGTCGGGCAGCGGACTGTCGCAAATCCATGCCGCACTGGCCGCAGAAACGGGTACGCTTTTGCTCGCTCCGCTGCAGCCGGACCAGGTCACCGCCGGCGCTTTCGAGCGCAATGACCCGCTGTGCCAGCGCACCATGGCCGTGTTCTTCGGGCTGCTCGGCTCGGTCGCGGCCGACATTGCGCTGGTGCTGGGCGCACGTGGTGGCGTCTACCTCGGCGGCGGCATCCTGCCGCGCTTCGTGCCGGCGCTGCAGGCCTCGTCGTTTGCCGAGCGCTTTGTCGCCAAGGGGCGCATGCGCGGGTGGCTGGAAGCCGTGTCGGTCCACGTCATTACCGCACGCCATCCGGCGCTGGCTGGCCTTTCGCGCGCGCTTGACGAGCGGCTCAGCGCCGGGAACAGCTAGCCATGCGCGTATTGCTGGTGGAAGACGACGCCATGATCGGCGACAGCGTCAGAGTGGCGCTGCGCCAGGAAGGCTTTACCGTCGACTGGGTACGCGACGGCGACGCGGGACTGGCCGCGGCGACCACCGCGCAGGACGGCGAAGCGTGCTATGACCTGGTGCTGCTCGACCTCGGCCTGCCGCGGCGCTCCGGCCTCGACGTCCTGCGTACGCTGCGCACGCGCGGCGTGCCCACGCCGGTGCTGATCCTGACCGCGCGCGATGCCGTGGCTGACCGCGTGGCGGGCCTGAACGCAGGCGCCGACGACTACCTGGTCAAGCCCTTCGACCTGCAGGAACTGGCCGCGCGCATGCACGCACTGGCGCGCCGCGCGGCCGGCCGGGCCGAGCCGCTGATCGTCTATGGCGATGTCGTGCTCAACCCCGCCACGCGCGAAGCCACCCACCGCGGTGAACCGGTGCGGCTGTCGGCGCGCGAGTTCGCGCTGCTGTCCGCGCTGATGGCGCGGCCAGGCAAGGTGTGGTCGGTGCCGCAGTTGCAGGAGCGCCTGTACGGCTGGGACGATGAAGTCGGCAGCAATACCGTCGAGGTCTATATCCATGCGCTGCGCAAGAAGTTCGGTGCCGCGCTGATCCGCAATATCCGGGGCGTGGGCTATGTGGTGCCGCGCCTTGACGGCGATACAGCGGCGGACAAGCCGGCGGGCGAAGGGGACAGCCGCTGATGCGCTCCATCCAGCGAACCCTGCTGTGGTGGCTGGCCGCCGGGCTGCTCGCGGGCATCGCCATCGCCACCGCGCTGATCTACGGGCAGGCACGGCAGGAAGCCAACGCGCTGTTCGACTACCAGATGAAGCAGATGGCCGCGGCGCTGCCCAGCCAGTTCGCCAACCCCGTCGCGCCGCCGTTCCTCGGCGCACCCGGCGACCTGGCGCATGCCGACGAGGACGTCGTCATCCATATCTGGGACGGGTCGGGCCGCAGCCTGTACCTGTCGCATTCGCACGCGGCCCTGCCGCCGCGGGCCGAGCTTGGTTTTACCAACGTCACTAACGAGCAGGGCGAATGGCGCCTCTACAGCGTGCAGCTCGGGCCCGCGGTGGTGCAGATCGCGCAGCCGATGAGCGCGCGCCGCACGCTGGCCGCGCGCATGGCACTGCGCACCGTGGCGCCGCTCTTTCTGCTGCTGCCACTGCTGGGCTGGCTGGTGTGGATGGCGGTGGGGCGCGGCCTGCGCCCGCTGCGCGAAATCGCCGCCGAAGTGCGCTCGCGCGACGCCACCACGCTGGCGCCGCTGACGGTGCGCCAGATGCCGGACGAGATCGCTCCGCTGAGCGCCGCGCTGAACCAGCTGCTCGAACGCCTGTCGCACGCCATCGACACGCAGCGCGCCTTTGTTGCCGACGCCGCGCACGCGCTGCGCACGCCGCTGGCCGCGCTACAACTGCAGGCGCAACTGGTCGAGCGCGCCGACAACGGCCCGGCGCGCGACGAGGCCATCGGCAAGCTGCGCCAGGGGCTCGAACGGCTGACCCACCTGGTGACGCAGTTGCTGACGCTGGCGCGGCAGGAACCCGGCGCGGCCACGACGCCGCGAGAACCGGTGGACCTGCGCGAGCTTGCCGCCGGCGTGGTCGGGGAGATGACGCAGGCTGCGCTGGATCGCAATATCGACCTTGGGATTGATGGTGGCGAGGATCTATCGCCGGCGATCGTGCGTGGCGATGCGGATGCGTTGCGGATCCTGCTGACCAACTTGCTCGATAACGCGTTGGCTTATATCCCTTCCGGCAGCCGTATCGATGTGCGGGTGGGGCGTAGTGCCGACGGGCGCTCAGTTGAAATGGTGGTCAGCGATAACGGGCCGGGTATTCCTGCCGGGGAACGGGGGCGTGTGTTTGATCGTTTCTATCGGCTGGCAGATGCGCCGACGGGCGGCAGCGGGCTGGGGCTGGCTATCGTGGCTGAGATCGTGCAATCGCACGGGGCGCGGCTGGCGCTGGAGGATGCGGGGCCGGGGTTGAGGGTCAGGGTTTTGTTTGAAGGGGGGTGAGGGCTGGTTCGTTGTTGGTGCGTCTGGTGCTACGGTTTGCACTGGAAGTGCCCTACGTCCTGCCCTGGGGTTGGCATCTGGTCGGTGCTCGGCGGGCTTCGCTGCTGGTGACATGTTGTCGTTGTTTGAACCGCTGGGTTCCGCCCTCCTTGGCCCGGATAGCCAAGGTAGAAACCAGTTACCTATGTGCTTGAACTGTTTTGTCACCTACGTCGGTGAACCGTATCGGCCTACGCGGGCGGGAATCTGATGCGCCGCGCGCAGCGCAGCCGAAGGCGTTGACGCGATGCCCGTGTTAGAGCCGGGCCGGGCTTGCCGGAGGCAACAGCGGTCGGCGGCTTCAGTAAATGCCCCGCCCTCATAGCGTGCGAGGCGCGCAATACGGCCTTCCTCCTGCCGGTGCCAGTCACGCAGAATTGGGTACGCTTTGCTCTCGCCAGCATGTTTCTGGCTGCGCGTGCGACGGGGTTCGTAGTGCGATTACACCGACGCCATAGCCGATGGGGCCGGTTCCTGAAGGCCGCTTAACGCGCTTCCGGGGATCGCGGCAAGGTACGCAGAAACGGGTACGCTTTCGCTCCGCAACCGCCGTGTGGAGCCGCCCCCGCACCACCATTGCGTATCATGCGTGTTCCCTTCCTCACTCCCGAAAGGCTGGCATGCGCGCAATCGGCAACTTCCTCTGGTTCATCCTTGGCGGCGTGGTGATGGGCCTGGCCTGGTGGCTGGCCGGGCTGCTCTGCTTTATCTCGATCATCGGCATTCCCTGGGGCAAGGCCTGCTTCGTGATCGGCACCTTCACCTTCTTCCCGTTCGGCAAGCAGGCCATCAGCCGGCGCGAGCTGACCGGCCGGGACGATCTCGGCACCGGCGCGATGGGGCTGGTGGGCAATGTGCTGTGGTTCGTGTTTGCCGGCGTGTGGCTGGCGATCGGCCACGTGATGTCGGCGATCGCCAACTTCGTCACCATCATCGGCATCCCGTTCGCGATTCAGCATCTGAAGCTGGCCGGCATCGCGCTGGCGCCGATCGGCCAGACCGTGGTCAGCAACGAGGTGGCCGAAGCCGCGCGCCGCGATGGCGCGCGCACCCAGGTGGACAACCTGCGCCGCTAGGCGGCGCCGTCAACGGTATCTTCCTCTTCCTGCCGGCCGGCGTGCGCCACCAGCCGGTCGAGCAGGCTGCCCAGCAGTGCCTGTTCCGCTTCGCTCAGACAGCCGAAGATCTCTTCATTGCGTTTGGCGATCATCGCGATCGCCTGCCGGTACAGCGGCTTGCCCTGCGCGGTCAGCGACAGCACCACGCCGCGGCCGTCGGCTTCGCTGGTCTCCTTGCTGACCAGCCCGCGCTCCACCAGCGCCTGCGCCGAGCGGCTGGCCTGCCCCTTGGTCAGGTTGGCGCGGTGCGCCAGCTCGTTGACCGACAGCGGCGCAAACGCGCCGATCGCCGCCAGGCAGCGGCCTTCGCTCAGCAACAGGCCGCATTGCGCCAGATAGGCGGCGGCGCTGTCCTTGTCGCTGAGCTTGTTGACCTGGTGCAGGCGGTAGGTCAGGAATTGGTCGAGGCGTGGCAGTGGCTTCATGGCGTTGTCGTGTCAGGCGTCGGAATTGTAGAGCCCTACGCCTTGCTGCGCGCCTCCGCCTCGTCGATCAGCGCGAGCACCGGCGCCAACGCCTCCTGCCGGCTCATCAGGCCCAGGCACACCATCGCCAGCAGCAGCGGGGTGCGCGCTTCGCCGGTGCGGCCCATGGCTTCGCACAGGCGGGTGTAGGCGAGGTCGAGGTCTTCAGCTTGCATGGCGGGCTCCGGTTTGCATCAGGGGGGCGAGGGCGGCGCGCACGGCGTCCCATGCGGGTTCGCGCCAGCGCGCCAGCACATAGCCGTCGGGCCGGATCGCGTAGAGCGTGCCGGGTTGCGCGCCGTAGCGGGCGCAGGCCTGGCCGGCGATGTCGGCCAGCACGGCATCCCCGGGCTCGCCGATGCTTGAGACGATCACACGCGCCTGCAGCGTATCGGAATGCGCCTGCACCAGCGCGGCCAGCGGTTCGGGCAGCGTCGGCCCCTCGCCGAAATACAGCAGCGTGAACGCCTGGCCGAAGCATTGCGTCAGGTGGGCGATGCTGTCTGCGCCCGCGACACGCGCCTCCGGCGCGGGCATGCCGGGCGCCGCACCGGGACAGTCGTCGCCGAAGCCGGACGGCCCGTTCAGCGGCGAACCGTCATAGGCGATCGGCGCCGACTGCCGGGGGTTGATCAGCGAACGCACCGCGCTCTCTTGCTGCGCCAGCCGCAGCGTGGCCTCGCGCATCAGCCGGAAGGCAAAGTCGGGCGGGGCCATGAACTCTGTGCTCTTGGCGCCGTAGGCAATGTTCTGCCGCGTGGCATGCACGCGTTCGGTCGAATAGGAGTCGAGCAGGCTGTCAGGCGCCTGGCCACGCAGCACCCATGCCAGCTTCCAGGCCAGGTTGCCGGCATCGTCCAGCCCCGAATTGAGCCCGCGCACGCCGAAGATCGGCACCAGGTGCGCGGCGTCGCCGGCGAACAGTACGCGGCCGTGGCGGTAGTCCTGCAGCGTGAGGCACTTGGCGTTGTAGATCGAGATCCACAGCGGGCGCCAGGGCTCGGTCTCGCCGATCATGTCGAGGTGGCTCTGCACGCGGGGCAGCACGTTCTCGGGTTTGACTGCTTCGTCCGGGTCTTCGTCGTCGCGGATCTGGTAGTCGATGCGCCAGACGTCGTCGGGTTGGCGGTGCATCAGGATGGTCGAGCCGGGGTTGGAGGGCGGATCGAACCAGGCCAGCCGCTCCACCTCGCGCCTGGTCTTCTGCACGATATCGACGATGACGTAGCGGCCTTCGTACTGGGTGCCTTCCATGCGCAGGCCGAGTTGCTCGCGCACGGTGCTGCGGCCGCCGTCGCAGGCCACCAGCCATTGCGCGTCGACCTCTACCACGCCGTCGCCGGTGTGGATCTGCGCGACCACGCCATCGCCGTGCTGGCGCACCACCTGCACGCGCGCGCCGAAGCGCACGTCGGCCGGCGCGGTCCCGCGCAAGGCGGCGTCATGGGCGAAGGCCTCGAGGTAGTACTGCTGGATATTGACCATCGGCGCGAAGCGCTCGCCCGGCTCGCTCGGCATGCGGAAGTGCAGTACCTCGGTATCGCGGTAGTAGCTGCGCCCGCCTACCCAGGGCAGGCCGGTATCGACGGTGCGCCGGTCCGCGCCGACCCAGCCGAGGATTTCCAGGGAACGGCGCGACATGCAGATGGCGCGGCTGCCGGCACAGTAGCCCTCGTCGGCTTCCACCACCAGCGATGCGATGCCCTGACGAGCCAGCAGCGCGGCGAGCGTCAGGCCGACCGGGCCGCCTCCGGCAATCAGCACCGGTACGCGCCCGGGCCAGGGGTGGGATGGCGTTGGGGGCGGTGCCGGTGGCACGGACGCGTGGGGGGCGTTGGAGTCTGGCATGGCGGGATCCGGTGGGTCGCTGCAATGTGGTTGTGTGCGCAACTATATCGGCCAAATAGTTGCGCACGAAACTAGTGTTTACCCCCGCCCCGGGGGCCGATGCGGCCGTGCGGGCGGCGCAATGCGATACAAGTCGCACATCGGCAAGAGGTGGGCTTCGCCTATGCTTCGCAAGGAGCACAACACGCCTTTCGCCATGCCCACGCTTCCGACCGAAGCCGCGCCCCGCGCTGCCTGGCTGCCCCGTCCTGGCAGCTGGCAGTACCACGCGCTGCTTGGCGCGGCCGGCATGCTGGTGCTGGGGCCGCTGGGCGGCGTGGCGGCGGCGTACATGAATTTCTCGCTCGGTTTCTTCGTGGGCGGACAGGTGCTGGCCGGCATCCTCGGCTCGGTGGTGACGGCGGGCTACGGCGCGCCCGGGCGCCACGGCGCCAACTACATCCAGACCGCGGCGGCGTCGGTGGCGGGCATGGGCGGCATGGCGGTGGTGCTGCAGGCGATGGCGTGGCTGGGCATGGCGCAGCCGCCGCTGTGGCAGCTGGTGCTGTACATGCTGTGCATCGGCATGTACGGCGTGGGCGTGGGCATGCTGTACACGCCGCTGCTGGTGGACCGGATGCAGCTGACCTTTCCATCGGGCCTGGCGGTGGCCAATATCCTGCGCGCGCTGACCGATCCGGTGCTGCTGCGGCGCTCGGTGGCGCGGCTGGCGGGCGGCATGGCGCTGGGGCTGCTCAGCGGGCTTGGCGGCGGACGCGTGCCGTGGCTGGCGGCGCTCGACCTGTCGGCGGCGACCTTCGGCGCCGGCATGATCGTGGGGGCGCGCATCGGCATTGCCGCGCTGGTGGGCGGGCTGGTGGGCTGGGCCATGACGCCCTGGTTCATCGCCGCCGGCTGGCTGGCGCCGGGCGAGCCTTACCGCAAGGCTACCTTTCTGGTGGCGCTCGGCATGATCATGGGCGCGGCCCTGCTGGATGTATCGCTGCTGCTGGCGCAGGCGAGCCGGCAATGGCGGCTGGCGCGGGTGGGACGTGCCGGGCAGCGCCCGGCAGCGCGGCGCGGGCCGGACATGGGCTGGGTGGCGGCATGGGCGCTGCTGTGGGGTGGGGCGACGGTGGCGGCGGGCGTCGCCTGGTTCGGGCAGCCACTGGGCTTCCAGTTGATGGCGGTGCTGCTGGTGCTGGTATTCGCGCTGGTCAACGGGATCTCGGTCGGCATGGTCGACCAGAACCCGATCTCGTCCGCCTTCGTGCTGACCGTGATCCTGATGGCCGCCGCCGGGCTCCGCGCGCCGCACGTCGGCCTGATCGCGGCGACGGTACTGCTGGTGGCTACCGCCGAGGCCAGCGACATGCAGCAGGACCGCTCCACCGGCTGGCGGCTCGGCAGCGACCGCATGGTGCAGTTCGGCTACCAGGTGGCGGGCATTGTCGTGGGCGCGCTGGTGGCGGTGGCGATGGCGCGGCTGTTCATGCACGCGTACCCGGTGCTGGCGCTGGACCAGACCAGCCTGCCGGCCGACCAGCAGCCGGCGCGCTGGACCTCGGCGATGACCTACAAGATCGTGGGCGTGCTGCACGGGCTGGCGCAATCCCGTACCGACCAGCATATTGCGGTGGCGATCGGGCTGGCCATCGGGCTTGTCACCGCGGTATTGCGCAAGGCTATCCTGGGCCGCCCGGCATGGCAGCGCTTTGCACAGTCCGGCCGCCGGGGGCGGGCGGCGGATTTCCTGCTCGATGCGGTGATCCTGCCGTCGCCTTATGCGTCTTCGTTCGGCGGTTTCGTCAACCTGGCGGCAGCCGGCTGGATGGCCGCGGGCGGCGTGGTGGCAAGCGTGGCCGCTGCGATGGCAAGACCGGCAAGACGCGGCCACGGGTTGCCGCCGGATATGAGCACCACGTCGCTAGTCGGCGGTGGTTTGATCGCTGGCGATGCGCTGGCGGCACTAGCGATCGGCATTGCAGGCCTGCTATCGGTCACATGGGATTGAATTGGCGGGATTGTCAAATTGTATTGACGCTTCTGTCTAATCTTGCGTGGATTGTCAAATCACTGGGCAGGCGTACCATTGGCGGCCAGACTGACGTACTGGCTTGACCCGGAGAATCACCATGGCCCTTGACCAAGAATCCTTTGCACTGCTGCGCGCCTCGGTGCAGCGCTTCATCGATGAACGCCTGAAGCCCGCCGAGGACACGCTCGAAGAAACCGACGACGTGCCCGCCGAGATCGTCGCGGACATGAAGGAGATGGGACTGTTCGGCATCTCCATCCCCGAGAACTACGGCGGAATCGGCCTGTCGATGGCACAGGAATGCGATGTGGTCTACGACCTGGGCCATACCGCCTTTGCCTTCCGCTCGGTGTTCGGCACCAATGTCGGCATCGGCTCGCAGGGCATCCTGATGGATGGCACCGAAGAGCAGAAGCAGAACTACCTGCCGCGCATCGCCAGCGGCGACCTGATCATCTCGTTCGCGCTGACCGAGCCCAATGCCGGCTCGGATGCGGCCTCGCTGCAGACCAAGGCCGAGCTGGACGGCGACCACTACGTCATCAACGGCACCAAGCGCTTTATCACCAACGCGCCGCGCGCCGGCGCCTTCACGCTGATGGCGCGCACCGGCGGCGCGGGCGCGTCGGGCATCTCGGCCTTTATCGTGCCGGCCGACACCCCGGGCATTTCGCTGGGCAAGCCGGACAAGAAGATGGGCCAGCGCGGCACCAAGACCTGCGACGTGGTGCTCGAGAATGTGCGCGTGCCGGCGGCCAACATCATTGGCGGCGTGCCGGGCGTGGGCTTCAAGACCGCGATGAAGGTGCTCGACCGCGGCCGCCTGCACATCTCCGCGCTGGCCTGCGGCATGGCCCATCGCCTGATCACCGACGCCGTGGCGTATGCCAAGGAGCGCAAGCAGTTCGGCAAGCCCATCGGCGACTTCCAGCTGATCCAGGCGATGCTGGCCGACAGCCAGGCCGAGCTCTATGCCGGCCTGTCGATGGTGCGCGACTGCGCCCAGCGCTATGACGCCAAGCCCGCCGGCAAGAGCGACCCGGAAGTGAGCATGCTGGCCTCGTGCACCAAGATGTTCTGTACGGAGATGGTCGGCCGCGTGGCCGACCGCGCGGTGCAGATCCACGGCGGCGCCGGCTATATCGCCGAGTACAAGGCCGAACGCTTCTACCGCGACGTGCGCCTGCTGCGCCTGTACGAAGGCACCACGCAGATCCAGCAAGTGATCATCGCCAAGCAACTGCTGCGCGACTGAGAATGCAACGGCCCGGTGCCGCAGGAGTCGACATGAACGATTTGCAGATCCGCGAGCCGGCCGGCCCGCTGCTGGCAGGGCATGACGGCGGCGCGCCGCACCGGCTGCGCGCCGTGGTGGCGACCTATCGCCCGACGCTGCAGGCGTACACGCTGGCGGTGTCGCCCGCCGAGCTGATGACGCTCAGCGCCATGCCGGCGGAGCTGGCGGCGGCACGTGATCCGCGCGCGCATGCGCACCTGGCGCGCCTGCGTGGCGAAGTGCAGGCCAGCGGCATCGCGCTGCCCGGCGCCATCGTGGTCGCGGTCAGCGGCGGGCGCCTGCAGTGCGAGTGCGACCACCTGTACACGCTCGAACTGCATCCGCGCCACGGTGACCGGTTGATCGTGATGGAAGGCTACGAGCGCCTGCTGGCACTCGCGCATGGCGAGCGGCGCCAATGCAAGACGCTGGTGTCGGCGGTGCTGTGGCGCAGCGCGCTGGAGTACGCCGCGGCCACGCCGCCGGCGGATGTGAGCAGCGAGACGCTTGAGCCCGCGGTGGCGCAGTCCTGTGCGGCGCGCTGGGCCAATGCCGCGCGGGTGTGGCACTGATCGTGCCGTCAGGGGCAATGCGCGCTGTGCTGGTGCTCAGCGCGAGCTAAAAAATTACAGTTATGACGAAGCGAAGCCGCCTGCATGGCGGCTTTTCTTTTTGCGGAAGGCGGACGTGTCCGAATGCCGCCTATTGCGGCGGCCACACGCCATCGACATCGCGCAGCAGGTGGCCCGCGAGGATATAGTCTCCGAGCCGCGTAGCCTTGGCTTCGAGGTCGAGCAGTTCATGGTCCGCCAGCGTGCCGAGATCGAACTGGCAATACAGGTTGCGTTGACGGAACGTGGTCTTGGGTTTGGCCAGCCCTTCGATCAGGGCTTCGCGGGAACGGACGGCAATGCTTTCTTGCCCGCGATACTGCACCTTGATACCGCGCTTTTCTCCGAGCCTGCCGAGTTCGACGGCGTCCTGCCATCCGGTCTCGTAGTCCAGCTCAAGCGCCAGCACGTCTTCCGAGGACAGAAGCCTGAGCGCTTCTGCCTTGCTGCCAGCTCGCACGATTGACATCCACACCTCTTATATCGACTTATACTGTACGAATATACAGTCAACCCGGGGTCGCGGCAAGGGCCTTGCGCCGCAGCGGCGCCAGCAATCGCACATTGTTTCGCGCCGCACCCGGTCGGCCTTGCGCTTATCGCGCGCTTATCGCGCTTACTGCGCTTACCACGCTCGCGACACCCGCCAGTGCAGCCGAATATTGTTTCGAACGTATGTATGTCACGGGCGCGCAGCCGGTGTGGCGCCGGTGGCTTCGTTGCCCTGGTTTGCCCCTGCTGCATTGCCCGCGTTCCCGCCCGCGGCGTTGCTGGCGGCGCCGGCCTGCGCCGCCGCGCCGCTGAAGTCGCCCGCATACACGCGTGACAGCCCGCCGGGCTGCATATAGCGGCGGATGGCGGCGTTGACTGCTTCCCGGGTGGCGTTGCGCAACCGTTCTTCGAGTTCGGCGGTGAAGGCCATGGTGCGGCCCAGGTAGAGCTGGTTGGCCAGCGTGCCGGCCAGCGCCGCATCGCTGCTGCGGCTGACCATGCCTTGCTGCAGCAGGCCGCTGACGGCTTCGGCCAGTTCCTGCCCCGTGATGCCGTCGCGTACGAAGTGCTCCAGTTCTTCCGTCACTGCGCGCTGCACGCGCGGCAGGTTTTGCGGCGCGTACTGCGCTTGCAAGCCGAAGCGCCCCGCGCGGTCGAGCGCGCCCACCTGCACCCAGCTGCTCGCGCCATAGCTCAGCCCTTCCTGCTGGCGCAGCCGGTCGGCCAGCCGGCCGCGCAGGCTGGCGCCGCCGAGCACGCGGTTGGCGATCATCATCAGCACATAGTCCGGCGAGTCGTTGGTCAGGTCGATCGGCGTGGAAGCGAGATACACGGCGTTGGCCTTGCCAGGCGAGGACAGGGTGAACTCGGCCGGCGTGATCGGCACGAAGGGGCGGTCCACCCGCGCATAGGGCTGCGGTGCTGTCCAGTCGCCGAACAGCTGCGCGGCCTGCGTCGCGGCGGCCTGTGCATCGAAGTCGCCCACCAGGCTCAGCTGTGCGTTGCCGGCCCCGTAGAAGCGCGCGTGGAAGTCGCGCACCTGCGCCAGCGTGGCGGCCTGCAGGTCGGCGATGCTCTCGGCAAAGGTGCGGGTGTGGCGCGGGTCGCCTGAGGGATAGGGGTCGCCGTGGCGGCCCAGCGCGTTGGACGCCATCACGCCCGGCTGGCGCTGGGTGCTCTCGATCTCGGCGACGCTGGTCTTGCGCAGCGTCTCGAACTCCGCTTCGGGGAAGGTCGGTGCGCGCAGGATATCGCGCAGCAGCGCCAGCACTTCGGGCAGTTGCGCGCGGCGCGTCTCGAAGCTGACCGTCACGCGTTCGGAGCCGCCGAAGATGCCGACGCGCGCGCGCAGTGCCTCGATACGGTCTGAAATCTGCTGGCGGTCCATGCCGGCCGCGCCACGCCGGAGCATCGATGCCGTCAGCGCACCGACCGTAGTCAGCCCTTGCAGGCTCTGCACGTCGCCCATGCGCAGCACCAGCACGCCGTGCACCACGTCGCCGCGCGCGGGCTTGGGCAGCAGTGCGAGCTGCATGCCATTTGCGAGCGTCTGGCGCGTGGTGAGGGCCTCGATATTGGCGGGGCTGGGGTCGAACGGCGCTACCGCGGCCGGTGCCGGCCTGCCCTGGTAGTTGCTGACCATCGCCGCGACGTCCGGCGCCGCCGGCACCTGCGTGCGCTTCGGCTGCTCGGCGGGCACGAACAGGCCAACGGTGCGGTTCGAGGCCTGCAGGTAGTTCAGCGCCACGCGCTGCACGTCGGCCAGCGTGGTGGTCTCGATGCGGTCGCGCGCGACGAAGAACAGGCGCCAGTCGCCCTTGGCGATGGCCTCGGACAGCGCCACGCCGAGTGCGCCGGGATCGTTCATGTAGTGCTCGTACGCGTTGCGCATGCGCACGCGCGCGCGTTCCAGCTCGGCCTCGGTCACGGGCGCCTCGGCAAAGCCCTCGACCTGCGTGATCAGCCCGGCGCGCGCTGCCGCGAGCGGCTGGTCTTTGGACGTCTCGGCCATGAGCAGCAGTGCGCCCGGGTCCTTCATCGCATAGAGCGCGGTGCCGACCGACACGGCCTGGCCGCGCTCCACCAGCGCCTTGTACAGCCGCCCGCCCGGCGTGTCGCCGAGGATGATGGTCAGCAGCGAGAGCGCCGTGCTGTCCGGATGCGCACCCGGGCTGACGTGGTATTGCGCGGCGACCAGGCTGTTGTCGCCGGGCCGCATCACCACCAGCTCGCGCGCGCCTTCCTGCGCGGGCTCGACCGTATGCTCGGGCGGCAGCACGCGCGTCGGGCGCGGGATCGGCCCGAAGTAGCGCTCGATGCGAGTCAGCGTGGCGGCGGGATCGAACTTGCCGGCCACCACCAGCACCGCATTGTCGGGCTGGTAGTAGCGGCGGTAGAAGGCGCGCAGGCTGTCGATGCTGACGTGCTCGACATCGCTGCGCGCGCCGATCGGGGCCTTGCCGTAGTTGTGCCAGCGGTAGGCGGCGGCCATGGTCTGCTGCGTCAGCATGCGCCCCGGGCTGTTCTCGCCCATTTCCATCTCGTTGCGCACCACGGTCATCTCGCTGTCCAGGTCGGCGCGCGAGATCACGCTGTTGACCATGCGGTCGGCCTCCGTGCGTAGTGCCCAGTCGAGGTTGTCGTCGTTGGCGCTGAAGGTGCCGAAGTAGTTGGTACGGTCCTGCGCGGTGGTGCCGTTCACGCTCATGCCGCGGCGCGCGAACTCGGTCGGGATGGTCTTGCCTGGCAGCGACGGCGTGCCCTTGAACAACAGGTGCTCGAGCAGGTGGGCCATGCCGGTCTCGCCATAGTTCTCGTGGCGGCTGCCGACCAGGTAGGTGATGTTGACCGTGGTGGTGGCCTTGGCCGCGTCCGGCGCCAGCAGGATGCGCAGCCCGTTGGGCAGGCGGTATTCGGTGATGCCTTCGACCGATGCGACCTGCTGTGCTCGCGCCGCCGCGGTGGCGGCCGGCGTCTGCACAGGCTGCGCCAGCGCGGGCACGCTGGCCAGCGCGGCGATCACGGACAAGTGCAGGGCAAAACGGCGCATGGCGTCTCCGGTAGAGCCGTAGGCCGGGGCCGCAAGGGAAGTCGGCGGGCCGGCGCGGGCATTGGCGTGAAGTGCAATTCTAGCCGCTGCCTATGCCTCCAACTGTGCCGCAGCCCACGCCCGCATGCCAGAGGGAAATGTCCGAATCCAGCGGGTACGCGCGCGCCTGAAGCGGTAGCATGCCATCATGAACCTCGATCCCGATACCTGCTACAAGGCCGTGGCGTCGCATGACCGCCGCTTCGACGGGCGTTTCTTCGTGGGCGTGTCGTCAACTGGCGTGTACTGCCGGCCGGTGTGCGCCGTACGTACCCCCAAGCGCGAGAACTGCAGCTTCTATGAAAGCGCCGCGGCGGCCGAGAAGCACGGCTTCCGCCCCTGCCTGCGCTGCCGTCCGGAGCTGGCGCCCGGGCACGGGCTGGCGGATATCTCGGGCCGGCTGGCGCAGGCCGCGGCCACGCTGATCGACGAAGGCTTCATGGCCGAAGGCAGCGTGGCCGCGCTGGCCGCGCGCATCGGCGTCACCGAGCGTCACCTGCGGCGCCTGTTCGATGCGCAGTTCGGCGTGTCGGTGCTGGAGTACGCGCAGACACAGCGCCTGCTGCTGGCCAAGCGGCTGCTGGCCGATACCGCGCTGCCGGTGACGGAGGTGGCGCTGGCGGCGGGCTTCGGCAGCGTGCGCCGTTTCAACGATGTGCTGAAGACGCGCTATGGGCTGACCCCGGTGGCACTGCGCCGCCGCGCCGCCGAAGGCGTCGCCGACCGGCTGGTGTTCGAGCTGGGCTACCGGCCGCCACTGGCGTGGGACGCATGGCTGGGCTTCCTGGCCACGCGTGCGGTCGATGGCATCGAACAGGTCCGTGACGGCGCCTACGCGCGCACGCTGCAGGTGGAGGCCGGCGGCAGCACGCATGTCGGCTGGGTGCGCATCGAGCATGTGACGCGCCGGCTGGTGCTGCGCGTGACGCTGTCGGCGTCGCTGGCGCGCGTGATTCCGCAGGCGCTGGGCAAGGTGCGCCGGCTGTGCGACCTGGGCTGCCGCCCCGATGTGGTCGACCGCCACCTGGGCGAGCTGGCGCAGGCGGTGCCGGGCATGCGGCTGCCGGGCAGCGTCGACGGTTTCGAGATCGCGGTGCGCGCGGTGGTGGGGCAGGTGATCTCGGTGGTCCACGCGCGGCGCATCCTGGGCGCGCTCGCCGCGCGCGCCGGGCAGGCGCTGCCGGACACCGCACCGGCGGGACTGCGCTTTGCATTTCCCACGGCCGCGGCCCTTGCCGCGCTGTCGCCGCAGACGCTGCGCGACGCCGGCGTGCCGGCCGGCAAGGCGCGCACGCTGCAGGCGCTGGCGCAGCGCGTGGCAGACGGCACGCTGGCGCTCGATGCCCACGCGCCGCCGGAGCAGACCGTGGCCGCGCTGCGCGCCATCGACGGCATCGGCGACTGGACCGCGCAGTATGTCGCGATGCGCGCGCTGGGCTGGCCGGATGCGTTCCCGGGCACCGACTACGCGCTGCGCAAGGTGCTGGGCGTCAGCACCGTGCGCGCGATGCACGAACGCACCGCGCAATGGGCGCCATGGCGCGCGTACGCGGCCATTCACCTGTGGCATCGCTATGAGGCGCTGAAGGACAACGCGGCCGCGCAGCCGGAAGACGCCGCAGCGACCGAACCGGAGACCATCCCATGACCAGCTATCGCCATATCGACAGCCCCCTGGGCACCATATTGCTTCGCGCCGAAGGCACATACCTGACCGGTGTCTACTTTGCAGGGCAGAAATACCATCCCAAGGGCATCGCCGACAGCCGCGAGGTGCCGCCCACCGAAGCCGCAGTGCTCGACCGCGCGGCGCTTGAACTGGCGGAGTACTTCGCCGGCCGCCGCGACAGCTTTACCGTGCCGGTACGCATCACCGGCAGCGCCTTCCAACAACGCGTATGGCAAGCGCTGCAGGCGATCCCGTGCGGCGCGACTGCGTCGTATGGCGAACTCGCGCGCATGCTGGGGCTGCCGCCGACGCATGCGCGCGCCGTCGGCGGCGCGGTGGGGCGCAATCCGCTGTCGGTGATCGTGCCCTGCCACCGCGTGCTGGGCAGCGCCGGCGCGCTGACCGGCTATGCCGGCGGCGTTGAGCGCAAGCGCGCCTTGCTGCAACGCGAAGGCCTCGGCGCCGCGCAGCAGCTGCCGGTGATGCGCGCGGCGGCGGCGCTCGTGCCGGCTGACTTCGCGCTGGTCCCGGACTGAGCGCGCAGCCATCCGTCGAGCGCTCGCCATGCCGCGTCTGTTCATCGCCGTGGAAGTCCCGCCCGCACGGGCGGCACGGCTGCTGTCGACCCTGCCGGCGGCCAGCGGCATCCGGCCGGTCCCGGCGGCGCAGGTCCACCTGACCTTGCACTTCCTGGGCGAGTCCGAAACGCTTGCCGGGCCTGTCGAAGCCGCACTCGACCGGATTCGCGCGCCCGAGTTCTCCCTGCAGGCACTCGGTACCGGGCGTTTTCGCAGCGGCCAGGGTGCGGTGCTCTGGGCCGGCCTCGCGCCCGGGCCAGGCCTGGACGCACTGCGCGCGCTCCACGCATCGGTCGGGCAAGCGCTGGCCGATGGCACGGGCATCGTGCCGGAGCGCAGGCGCTTCCATCCGCACCTGACGCTGGCCCGGTGCCGGCCATCGGTGCCGGAAAGCGTGCTGCGCGGCTGGCTCGATACGCAGCGCGTGCTGGCGAGCGAGCCGTGGGCCGTGCAGCGCGTGGTGCTGTTCGAAAGCCGGCTCAGCCCGCAGGGCCCCCAGCACCTGGTGCAAGCAGCGTGGCCGCTGATGCCGGCAGCCCCTACGCCAGGTTGCTGAACCCCAGCGCCACCCCCAGCCCGCAGAGCGCCGAGCCGATGGTGCGGTCCAGCAGCCGCTGGCGCTGCAGCATCGCCGCGCGCAGCGCCGGCGCGGTGAACACGCACGCCACCAGGCTGAACCAGGCCAGGTGGGCCACCGACATGAAGGCGCCATAGCCGAACTGCACCGGCACTGGCGTGTGCGCATCGACCACCTGCGTGTAGGTGCTGACCACGAACAGCGTGGTTTTCGGGTTCAGCGCATTGGTCAGGAAGCCCATGCGCAGCGCGGCCAGTGGCTGCAGCGCTCGCGCGCCCTGCAGGTCCACCGCCAGCGCCTGCCGCTTGCGCAGCGTCTGGATGCCGATCCACACCAGGTACGCCGCGCCCAGCGCCTTCACCGCCGTCAGCACGCTGTGCGCGTGCGCCATCAGCACCGCCACTCCGAACATCGTATAGAGCACATGCACTTGTACGCCGAGTGCGATGCCCAGGGCGCTCAGCAGGCCCGCGCGCCGGCCGTACAGGTAGCTGTTGCGGGTGACCATGGCGAAGTCCGGGCCGGGACTGACGACGGCGAGCACGGTCACGGCGGCGACCGCCAGCAATTCAGCGATTGGGATCATTTTCTGTCAGGTTTAGTTGCAGTTATCTACAGATCGGCACATCGGCCGATCCAAGCGTACCCAATTCTGCGTAACGATCCACGCCACCACAACCGATATATACTCGCGCAAATTCGTGAGAAAAACTGACCGATGCACTGGCTGGGCTGGATCCGATTCTTCGAGGCCGCGGCGCGCCACGAGAGCTTTGTCCGCGCCGCGCAGGAGTTGCACCTGACCCATGGCGCGGTCAGCCGGCAGATCCGGCAACTGGAAGAGACACTGGGCGTGGCGCTGTTCGAGCGGCGCAACCGCGGCGTCTTCCTGACCGAGGCCGGGCGCACGCTGTTTGCCGCCGCCACGCAGTCCATGGAGGTGCTGGCCGGCGCCGCCGCGCGCATCCGCACGCAGCCGCCGGGGCGCGCGCTGGTGTTGTCGTGCGAGCCGACCGTCGCCATGCGCTGGCTGATCCCGCGGCTGCCGCGCTTTGCCGCGCGCCACCCGGATATCCCGCTGCACCTGATGGCCGCCGGCGGGCCGATCGACTTCGCGCGCAGCGGCGCGGACCTGGCGTTGCGGCGCGATGACTTTGCTTTCGATACGCGCTGGCATGCGCGCGAGGTGGCGCAGGAACGGGTGGGGCCCGTGTGCCGGCCGGGATCCGGTTCCCCGGTCGTGCCGGTGCGGCTGCATACGCGCACGCGGCCCGACGCGTGGCAGCGCTGGCGGGGCGCCAGCGGGGATGCCGCGGCCTCGCTGCAGCTGGATGGCGACGCCTGGTACGAGCACTTCTACCTGAGCCTGCAGGCCGCCGCTGCAGGACTGGGCTGGGCCATGGCCTCGCAGCTGATGGCGGCCGACGAGGTTGCCGATGGCCGGCTGGCGGCGCCGTTCGGCTTCGTTGCCGACGGATCGGCGTACCATTTATTATCGCCAGCGCCGTTCGAGCTCGACACGCGCCGGCTGGTGCTGCTGGCCTGGCTGCGCGAAGAGGCGCAGGCAACGCTTGGTGCCCCTTCACCAGCGCCGCCGCACGCCTGAAAGCGGCGCCTGCGCTACCCCCCGTAAGTCTGTGCTCAAGTTCTGCCACAGATTTGCCGAAGGTGTCGCCATGAGCCTTGCCGGACGCAGGGGCGCGCACTTAACATGCGGCGCGCGGACGGCAGGCCGACCTTGCTGCCGCGCTCCCGCCCCGGCGGCTTCCCGCCATTCCAGACGTTGCTTGAACCATGACCCTGCACGATGCCTCCGGGCCCTCCGATGCCAATGCCGGATCCGGCGCTGAACCCGGTGCCGAATCCGATCTTGAGGCCGTTGCGCCGCCCGATGAGCGTTACCGGCTGACGCACAACTCGCAGATCGGCACCGTGCTGCGCGACCTGTCGTGGCAGAAGTGCATGCTGAGCGTGCGCACGCGCACCGGGCACCAGTTCGTCACGTCGATCCTGCAGGTCGATCCGGTCGATCGCACCTTTGTCTTCGACTGGTGCAATGCGGATGCCGAACGGCAGTCGCTGATGACCTCGGAAGAGAACGCTTTCTCGGGGTTGCTGCGCGGCGTGCCGGTCAACTTCGTGGTGGGCCAGCCGGCTGCCACGCGCTTTGAGCAGGGGCCGGCCTTTGTCGTCAGCTTCCCGGAGAAGCTCTACCACTTCCAGCGCCGGCGGCATTTCCGTGCGCGCACGCTGGTGACCAAGGGCTACCGCTGCGAGATCCGCAAGGCGGACAACACCGCGCTGTGCCTGGACATTGCCGATCTGTCGCTGTCAGGTGTGGGACTGCGTTCGAAGACGGTCACGGACGAGCAGTTGCCGGTGGGCACCACCGTCGGCACGTGCCGGCTGGACTTCCGCGAACTGGGCAAGCTCGAGCTGGACCTGCAGGTGGTCGGCCACTGGCTGGTGGGCCACGACGACAACGCCATCCACCATTTCGGCTGCGCCTTCGTCAATCCGGACGGGCGCATGGAGAACTTCCTGCAGCGGCTGGTGTTCTCGCTGGAACTCGCGCACCGCGGCTGAGCCGGCGGGAGCGGCCCGCTCGCGCGGGCCGACGCGCGCGACGCAGCTCGCTATCGCAAGAAAGGTAGGAAAGGGATCAGGAGCCGACCATCCGGCCGATCGCCGCGGCGGCTTCGCGCATCGGCGGCAGCAGCCGCGTAATCATCTCCGCCTCCGACACGCGTGCGGCGCGCACGCTCACGCTCAGCCCTGCCAGCACGATGCCCGAGGCCGAGCGCACCGGCACGGCCATCGCACGTAGGCCCGGCTCCAGCTCTTCGTCGACGATCACGTAGTCCACCTCGCGCGCGCGCTCGAAGCACGCTTCCAGCTCCTGGCGCGAGACCTTGGTCTGCAGCGTGCGCGGGCGCAGTTCGGCATGCTCGAAGAAGCCGTCCAGCACCGTGGCGGGCTGGTGCGCCAGCAGCAGCCGGCCGTTTGAGGTGCAGTAGGCGGGCAGGCGGCTGCCCATGCCGAGTGAGTAGTTGAGGACCCGCTGCACTTCGGAGCGCACCAGGTACAGGATGTCGGTGCCGTCCAGGATCGCCAGCGCGCAGGTTTCATGGATGCGCGCGCTCAGGTTGTCCAGGATCGGCTGCGCCAGCGAGACCAGCGAGGTCGACGAGAAATATGCATGCCCGAGGTGCAGCACGCGCGGGCGCAGCGCGAACTGGCCGTCCTGCTGGCTGACGTAGCCCAGCTGCTCCAGCGTATAGAGGCAACGCCGCACCGAGGCGCGCGAGAGCTGCGTGCGCTGCGCCACCTGCGAGATCGTCAGCGGGCGCTTGCGCTCCGAGAAGGCTTCCAGCACGGTCAGCCCCCGCGCCAGCGACAGCATGAAGTTGGGATCGCCGGCAAAGCTGCTCAGCAGGTCGGCCTGGGGGCGGGCAACGCGGACGGTGTCGGCCTGGGCATGGCCAAGACCGATGGGGCGGAGGACTTCCATAGGCGGGGTGGCGTCTCGGGTCGTTGTTCGATAATCGCGCAATCTTAAACCGGCTTGGCGGCGGGGGCCAGCCCCGGATGCGTTCCCGACTGGGTTTGTGCGCCGCCCGCTGCCCGCGTCGCCCCGCTGCGGTGTCTCAGCCGCGCTGGCGCTCGGCGATCTCGTAGAGCGCCATGCCCCCCAACATCGCCCCGACAAAGCCCCACGCCTTGGCATAGCCCGCCCCGAGCGCCACCAGCGCCGGGCCCGGGCAAAACCCGGCCAGCCCCCAGCCCACGCCGAAAGCGGCACTGCCCAGCACCAGCCGCAGCGTCACCGCCGAGGCGGTCGGCCAGTGCATCGGCAGGCCCAGCCAGGAGCGAGCGCGCCGGCGCGCGAGCGCAAACGCCACCACGCCGACCAGCACCGCGCCGGCCATCACAAAGGCCAGCGACGGGTCCCAGGCGCCCGCCAGGTCCAGGAAGCCCAGCACCTTGGCCGGGTTGGCCATGCCGGACACGATCAGGCCGATGCCGAACACCAGGCCGGCCAGCAGTGCAAACAGCGTCGGAAGGAGCGCGCCCATGTCAGCTACCCAGCAGGTGGCGCTGCACCAGCACCGTCAGGAAGCCGGCCGCCATGAAGGTCAGCGTGGCCACCAGTGAGCGCACTGAACCCCGCGACAAGCCGCACACGCCGTGCCCGCTGGTGCAGCCGCCCGCGTAGCGGGTGCCAATGCCGACCAGCAGGCCCGCCGCCAGCACCTGGCCCCAGCTTGCATCGATATGCGCCTGCGGCATCGCGCCAAGCGCGTTGGCCAGCCACGGTGCCAGCAGCAGCCCCGCCACGAAGGCGACGCGCCAGCGGGTGTCGCCGTGCGGCAGCATCAGCAGCCCACCGACGATGCCGCTGATGCCGGCAATGCGGCCCAGGCCCAGGATCATCAGCGCCGCGGCCAGTCCGATGACCAGCCCGCCGGCCAGCGACAGCCAGGGCGTGAAATGGGTGAAATCGATTTGCATGGGGGATGTCAGCCGGAACGGCCGCCAGCGCGGCCCGAGGCGGGGATTATAGGCGTCGTAGGGTCGCGCGCAGGGCCCGTCTTCCAAGGGCAGCCATGCGCCGCATGCGGGGCGAACGCCCATAAAAAAAGTCACCGCTGGGAAGCGGCGACCGGGGAAGGGTCGTCATTCAAGAGGGGGTCTTGGTGACAGGAAAAGTATAGACATTTGGATTAAGACATTACATACAACTTTGGTGGGGGTTGCCTGGCGCACAGACAGCCGGCCACCGCTTCAGTACGGCTTGCCCAGGTACAGGTAAAAACTGTACGTGCGCGCGGCGGCGCGGCCGTAGGCGAGGTAGAGCGGTCCGAGCGGGCTGTCCAGTGCCAGGAAGACCGAGCCGGACTTGAGCAGCCCGGTCGGGCTGCCCGGCACCAGCGGAGCGCCCATGCGGCCGGCTTCCAGTGAAAAGCCGGCATAGACCCCTTGCAGCAGGGTCTGCTGTGCCAGCTTGTTGTAGTACATCAGCCGCGCGAACTGCAGGTTGCCGCCCAGCAGTTGCCCGGTGGCGTACCCAGACTGCTGCAGGAAGCCGCCCCACTGGAACAAGTCATATCGCGGCAGCGGATTGCCGCCAATATTGCTGCCGACCTTGAAGCCGAGCGAAACCGTATGGTTGCCCCATGAGTGCGCATAGACGCCGTCGGCTTGCGCCTTGACGTAAGTGTCGTCGGCGCCCAGCCCCGGCTGCGAGGCATACACCCGGGCCGAGGCCGCATAGCCGAAACGCGGGAAGTCCACGCTGTCGAGCTGGTCGAAGAACAGCCGCCCGGTGATGGCGCCGCGCCGGATATCGCCCGGCCCGGGAGATAGCACCGCCGGCCCGGTGCTCAGCGTGGCGTCCAGGGTGCCGGTCTGCACGCCAACGCGCAGCTCGCCATACTTGGTGAACTGGCTGCCCACGTCCAGCGCCACGTCGAAGCGCCGCAGGTCGTAGGTGGCGATGCGCGTGCTGCCCTGGAAGATATTGACCGGGCGCCGCTCCAGCTCGATGCGCGGCGCGATAAAGAAGTACTGGCGCGTGTTCAGCGGCTGGTAGAACTCGCTGGTCAGCGACGACGTCTGGCCCGCCTGCAGGTCGGTGCGCCATTCCGCGCCCAGCGAGTTCAGCCAGGTGCGGCGGTAGCTGCCCACCAGGTTAAAGAACGCATCGCCGCGGAAGTCCGAGCTGAGCCCGAGCCCGAAGCGCAGGTAGTCGGGCCCGTACGATTTCTCCACCGCATTGACCACCAGCACGCGCTTGCCGGGCTCTTCCAGGATGCCGTAGTTGACGTGCTCGAAGTCGCCGGTGCCGAACAGGCGGCGCATGTCCTGGTCGAGCGTGGCCTGGTCGACCGGCTCGCCAGGTTTGGTCTCCATCACCGCGGTGGCGTACTCCGGGTTGACCCGATGCAGCGGCGCCATGCGGATCTCGTCCACCGGGCGGGTGTCGGGTGGCAGCACCGCCTGCTGCACCGCGCGCAGCTGCGCGTACTGCGCCGGCGGCAGAGCCAGTGGGGCCAGCCGGTCGGCCACCTTGCGCGCGGCGGCCTCGCCGATGGGCACGGGCGCGAGCAGGTGGTCGAAATCCGTCGCGGAGAATTCGCCCAGCGCGGGCTCGATCAGCACGTCGGTGGGGCGCAGCGAGGCCAGCGACGCGCGCACGTTCTGCTCGGTCAGGATATTGAGCATCTGGCCGGTCACGCCGATGATCGAGTTCAGTTCCTCGCGCTTCATCAGCGGCGTGCCCAGGTTCACGGCGATCACGATATCGGCGCCCATGCTGCGCGCCACGCCGACCGGGAGGTTGTCGGTGAGCCCGCCGTCGACCAGCAGCCGGCCCTCGTACTCGGCCGGCGCCACCGCGCCTGGCACCGACATGCTGGCGCGCATCACGTTGGCCAGTTCGCCCTGGCTGAACACCACCGGCGTGCCCGCCACGAGGTCGGTGGCCACTGCCCGGTACGGAATCGGCAGCTTGTCGAAGTCGCGATAGCCTGGCGCGCGCGCGAGCTGGCGCAGCACGGTTTCCAGCTGCACGCCGGAGACCGCACCCTTGGGCAGCAGCAGGCCCTTGGCCTGCACGCCGATCTCCGGCGTAACCAGGTTGGTGAAGTCATCCTGCTTGCGGCGCACGGTCAGGTCCTGGCGCGGCGGGCGTTCCTTGAAGATCTTGTCGGTGCTCAGGCCGCCGACCAGCCGCTCCATCTCGGCGGGCGACATGCCGGTGGCATAGGCGCCGCCCACCAGCGAACCCATGCTGGTGCCGGCGATGCAGTCGACCGGGATGCGCAGTTCTTCGAGGACCTTCAGGACGCCGATATGGGCGGCGCCGCGTGCGCCGCCGCCAGAGAGCACCAGGCAGATGCGCGGACGCGTGCGCCCGGCGGCCAGTGGCGTGGCGAATGCAGTGGACGGGTCGGCAGCGCCGCTGCCCGACGCTTTGGCGGGAGATGGGACGTCCGCGGCCACGGCTGCGCCGGCCGCCAGCGTGAAGGCCGCGGGCAGCAGCAGGGTGCGCAACCATTGGGAGGTGGCTGCCTTCATGGTTTTGTCATGTCCGCTGTCGGCGCAATGGTGTGTACGCCAGTTTCCCTGCCTGTCCGGGGCCGGGTCGGGGCTTGGGCTATCTTCGGGCAAAACGCCCCATTCGGGGCCGTGTTCGGCACACCGTGCAAAAACAATTCATCACCCCGCACGGAAGCGTGCAGATCGCCGCGCCCACGCCAGCCGTGCGCCGCGCATGGCCTGCGCAACGACTAAGATGGACGCAGGCAAGGTTACTGGGGGGTGTGTGTACGGTTATTTCTTTTGCCAGACCGCCGCGGGCCAGCTCACGCTGATCCCACGCGAGAAGGACTGGATGCTGATGCTGGGCAATGGCGTGATGGGGAGGTTCCCGGATGCCCAGGCAGCAGTGGATGCCCTGCACGGCGGCGCACTGCGCGTGCAGGGCCGGCGCATCGATGCCGGCGCGCTGGGCGTGCCGGCACGCGCGCACGACTGGCTCTACCACGTACTGAGCCGCTGACGCGGCGCACCGGCGGGCACGCTGACCCGCCAGAGGGGGAATCGCCATGACTGCCCTTGTCGAGTGGACCCGCGAGCATACCTGCCGGCTCTTTCCGATGTCGGCCGAATACAGCCCCGGTGGCGGCAGCCAGGTGTACATCAGCTGGCAGGCCGAGCCGGAAGGCTCGCCCGGGCGTTGCCGCATGAGCGCTGCGCTGCAGTTCGACCAGAGCGTGATCGATGCCGTCTACCTGGCCGACGCCACCGAACTCGACCGCATCGGCGCCAGGCTGGCGCGGCTGGTGTCGCGCTGGCTTGCCGATGACGACATCGCCTGCCTGGCCGGCACGGCGCTGGTGATCCCGGTGGGCGAGGTGCTGCTCAGCCACTGAGCGGCGCGGCGCGCACGTGCGGCGCACGGCTGGGGTGCGCAGGCGGGGTGTGGCCGACGGGAATATACTGGTGGCTGATCCGCCATTTGCCTGTTTTCGCGAGCCGTACGTGTCCCAAGTGCCCCCCGACGACCCCCGCCCGGCGCCGCCAGAGCGCCCGGGCGATGACGAATGCTGCGGCTCCGGCTGCGATCCCTGCATCTTCGACTACTACTACCAGGAGCTGGACCGCTACCGCGAGGAACTGCGCGCCTGGGAGGCGCGCCATGCCGAGGACCCGGCCAGTTGAACGCGCCGCTGAATTCACCCCGGGCCGCTGAAGCCGCCGAGTCCGCGCTGCTCGACTTCGTGCAGCGCCATCCACGCCTGTTCGTGCTGACCGGCGCCGGCATCAGCACCGACTCCGGCATCCCCGGCTACCGCGATGCGCGCGGCCAGTGGCAGCGCTCGCCGCCGATCACGCTGCAGGTTTTCCTCGGCTCGCACGCCGGACGCCAGCGCTACTGGGCGCGCAGCATGCTGGGCTGGCCGGTGGCGTGGCAAGCGCAGCCCAATGACGCGCACCATGCGTTGTCGCGGCTCGGCGAGCAAGGGCGGCTGACCGCACTGGTCACGCAGAATGTAGACGGCCTGCACCAGCGCGCCGGCAGCCAAGGCGTGATCGAGCTGCACGGCAGCCTGGCCAGCGCCATCTGCCTGGACTGCGGCACACGCCATGACCGCGCCGGCCTGCAGGACTGGCTGCTTGCGCAGAACGCCGCGCTGCGCGACGTGATCGCCGAGCCTGCCGCCGATGGCGACGTGCATTTCGAATCGCCGCTGTTCGCGCAGTTTCGCGTGCCCGAGTGCGGGCGCTGCGGCGGCGTGCTCAAGCCAGACGTGGTCTTCTTCGGCGAGTCCGTGCCGCGAGCACGCGTCGATGCCGCGCGTGCGGCGCTGGAGGCCGCGGACGCGATGCTGGTGGTGGGCTCGTCGCTGATGGTCTATTCCGGCTACCGCTTCTGTGTGTGGGCTGGCCAGATGGGCAAGCCCGCGGCGGCACTCAATCTCGGCACCACGCGCGCGGATGCGATGCTCGCGCTGAAGGTCGAGGCGGGTTGTGCGCCGGCGCTGCAGGCGCTGGTGAAGCAACTGGAGCAAGGCGCGCCGGCCTGAGTGCTGGCCGCAGCGCTCACAGATTTCGAAAGACGCCGTTGACGCGGCCGCCGCACAGGCATAGCATCGCCAGACCTTCTGTTCGAAGTCTTTTCCCGAATCCCGCCATGACCGCAGACCGCCAACGCCCCGTCAACGCCGCGCCCCCGTGCGACGCGTTGCCGTGCGCGCGTCGCCAGCCTGCGTTCGCTTCTGTCGCACCGCCGCCGCCGTTCTCCGGCGGCGCGCACCCGCCCCCGCCGCCGCTGCGCGGCTGACGGGCACGCACCGCAGCCCCCCTCGTCTCCGGTAATTCCGCAACCGTGTGCCTGCGCGCACGGCAGCCGCACGCCTGTGCGCGCCTGTCGTCGCCCGTGCGCACGCCTGCGCCGGAGCCTGCCATGCTGACGACAGATGACCTCCATGACGATCGAAAAAGACTGCGCGGCGCAATTGGGCGCAGCGACCGACACACGTAACCAGGCCTCCGTCTGGGCCACGCCGCTGTTCGTGCTGCTGTGGAGCAGCGGCGCCATTGCCGCCCGGCTGGCGCTCGACCACGCCACGCCGTTCGGCCTGCTGACGCTGCGCTTTGCGCTGGTGCTTGCCGTGCTGTGCGCCATCGACCTGGCGCGGCATCGGATGCTGCCGCCGCGCGGAGAACGGCTGCACGCGGCGCTGACCGGGTTGCTGCTGATCGGCGGCTATTCCGTTTTCTACTTCCTCGCCCTCGACCACGGCATGACGCCCGGCGTTCTGGCCACCGTGCTCGGCGCGCAGCCGATGCTGACGCTGCTGCTGACCGAGCGGCGCTTCTCCGCGCTACGCCTGGCCGGACTGGCGCTGGCGCTTGCAGGGCTGGCACTGGTGGTGGCCGAGAGCCTGCTGCTGGCGCGGCTGTCGCTGGCGGGCGTGCTGTGCGCGCTGGCCTCGCTCGCCAGCATGACCGTGGGCGCGATCCTGCAGAAGCGCATCACGCGCGCGCCCGCCGAGGTGCTGCCGCTGCAGTACGGCGCGAGCCTCGCGGCATGCCTGCTGTGCCTGCCGTTCCAGCCCTTTGCATTCGAACCATCGCTGGCGTTCGCGCTGCCGCTGTTGTGGCTGACGCTTGGGATCTCGATCGGCGCGACGCTGCTGTTCTATCGGCTGATCCGCGCGGGCAACCTGGTCAACGTGACCAGCCTGTTTTACCTGGTGCCCGCTGGCACGGCGTTGCTGGATTACCTGCTGCTGGGCAACCGGATGGCGCCGCTGGCGATTGCGGGAATGTTCGCGGTGCTGGCGGGACTCGCGCTGGTGTTCCGCGGTGGGCGGGGTTGAGGCCGGGGTGAGCATGCGAGGACGGACGCTGGCCGCACGCCGGTGTAGCCTACCGATGCTTCACCTCCACCCGCACCTCGTCCTTGCCCACCGTGATCGCGCCCGGCTCCACCTCCTGGCCGCCGAAGCGCAATTCCTCGGGCTTGAAGGTGTACACCGGATAGTCCTTCAGCAACTGCTGCGCAACCACCGCACCGATCGCATTGAGCTGCTCGCGATACTGGGCCATGCCGGCCACTTCCACCTGCTGCACGGTCGGGTTGTCGAGCAGCACCGCGCGTTTGGCCGCGTCATAGCGCACGCCGCTGTTCAGCGAGAGCTTGCCGTTCACCGGCGGCGAAGGCAGCAAGGCGTTGGTCAGGCGCGCGTCGAGCTGGGTGGTCACGCGGTTGTTGGCCTCATCGAGCACCAGGCGCGGATGGCTCAGCTGCACGCTGACCACTTCGGCATAACGCAGCGTGGCCGGGAAGCGCTGCTCGATGGCGGTCTGCAGTTCCAGGCGGCTCAGCGTGTATTCGCCGGTCCAGACGTTATAGCCGGCCAGTGCGGAGGTGGCGGTGGCGATGGCGGCCGCGGCGAGGAACAGGGGAGGGTGCAGGCGCATGTGGCGGATGGTGCGCGCCTGGCAGGCGCGTCAAGGGATGGAGTCAGCCAGTCAGACCGCGCGCATAGGATGGCGTTCCGTCACATGGCCAATGGGCCCGTGCCGGAGCGGGCCGCGGCGATCAGTAGTGCGGCGGGATTTCCTGCTGGGGATCGGCCTCGGCGGCCGTGGTGGCGGCGCTGCGCACCTGCTGGTACAGCGCGCGAAACTGCTCCTGCAGCAGGTCCATCTGCTGCTGCTGGCGGGCCACGGTGGCGTTCAAGGTTTCAAGCAGGTCTTCCTGGAAGGCGAGCTTGATTTCGAGTTCGGTGATGCGGTCGTCCATGGCGTGGTCTCTTGGGTTTCTCCGGCAGGCGGCGCATTGTAAGCCCGGGGCGCGTCCCCACCGGGAAACCCACGTAAATCCCGCTTACTTTGGCGCGGTCAGCAGCATCCACATGATGCCGAAACGGTCTGTGACCATGCCGAACTGCTCGGCAAAGAAGGTCTTGTCCAGCGGCATCACCACCTGGCCGCCTTCCTTCAGGCCGTTGAAGGCCTTCTCGACCGCGGCCTTGTCAGGGTAGTTGATCGCCAGGCCGAAGCCCTGGAAGTTCGGCTGGTTCGAGCAGCGGCCGTCGGAGGCCATGATCACGCTGTCGCCGACCTGGAACTCCATGTGCATGACCTTGTCTTCCGTTCCCGGCGGAGGCTGGCAGCCGGGGTCGGCCTTTTGGGGCTCGGGGTTCTCCTTGAACGACATACGCATGTTGACCTTGGCGCCAAGGGTCTTCTTGTAGAACTCGACAGCTTCGTCGCAACGACCTTCGAAGAAGAGATAGGGCTGGACTTGCATGACAACTCCTGTAAGTGGGCCGCCCCGGAAGACAGCCATGAAGAAGGCAGCGTGGATATCGGCAAGGCGCGTGCGCCGCCAGGCGACGGCGACTGGCGCACGCTTTTGTGTACGCCGTCCACAATACCTTAGCAAAGAAAGTGGGCGGTGTCCACATCAACCGAAAGCCTGGTTTTGCTGCGCCCGTGCGCGGCGCGCTGCACTAGAATGGCCGCGAACCTGCTTCCGCCTGACCCCTTTAGACATCCGGGACCGCCTTGCGTTACGAACTGACCGACCTGCGCCTGTTCCAGGCGATTGCCGACGCACAAAGTCTCTCCGGCGGCGCATTGGCCACGCATATCACCGCGTCAGCCGCCAGCTACCGGCTGAAGAACCTCGAGCATGCGATGGGCACGCCACTGTTCGTGCGCAGTGCGCGCGGCATGGAGATGACGCCGGCCGGCGAGACGCTGCTGGTCCACGTGCGCGAACTGCTGCTTGGCGTCGAGCGCATGCATGGCGAAGTCGGACGCTTCTCGGCGGGGCTGAAGGGCAATATCCGGCTGCTGGCCAACAGCAGCTCGCTCAACGGCTTCATCATTCCGAGCGTGAGCCGCTTCCTGCTGGCCAACCCGGATGTGAACATCGACCTGGAGGAACGCGCCAGCCAGTCGATCCTGACGGCGGTGGCGGCGCACGAGGCCGACGTCGGCATCCTGGCCGGCGATTACCAGAGCACTGGCGACACCGCCAACGTGCGCTCGGTGCGCTATGCGCGCGACGAGCTGATCCTGGCGGTGGCCGCCGACCACCCGCTCGCGCGCGAGCCGGAGGTGCGCTTCGGCGCGGCGCTGGCGTTTGATTTCGTATGCATGAGCCGCACCAGCAGCAACTTCCTGTTCCTGCGCGACATGGCGCAGCGCGCGGGCAAAAGTCCCAACGTGCGGTTGCACGCGCACAGCTTCGATGCGGTGCTGTCGCTGGCGGAAGCCGGGGTCGGGGTGGCGCTGGTGCCGCGCAGCGTGGCGGCCCAGGCGCTGCGCGAGGCGCGCGTGGTCGGCGTGCGGCTGGCCGAGCCTTGGGCGTTGCGCGAACTGAACCTGATCGTGCGCGCCGATGGCAAGCTGCCGGCGTTTGCCGAGGCGTTCGCGCAGTTCCTGCTGAACGATCCGCGTGTGGTCGCCACGCGCGAAGGCGGCGCCGTAGCCAGCACGGCGCCGTAACAACGCATCAGCGCTTGCGATTCAGGAAGGTCGCCATGTGCTGCTGCGGCTCGCCGGTGTCGAAGGCGCTGCCGAACTCGGCCACGCTGTTGTTGATCGACACATCCAGCGGTGCATCTTCCCACTCGCGCAGCAGGCGCTTGTGCTGGCGCAATGCGACGGGGCCGAAGCCAGCCAGCAGCGCGGACACGCGCTCGACTTCCAGGTCCAGCTCTGCCAGCGGCACCACCCGGCTGACCAGGCCCCACTGCAACGCTTCGGCGGCGTCGGCAATCTCGCCGGTCAGCAGCATCCACGCCGTGCGCGCATTGCCGATCAGGCGCGGCATCAGCGCGGCGTGGATCACCGAGGGGATGCCGACCTTCACTTCCGGCATGCCAAGCTGCGCGTTGTCGGCGGCGATGCGGATATCGCACGCCAGCGCCAGCTCCAGCCCGCCGCCTAGGCACCAGCCCGGCATGCGCGCGATCACCGGCACCGGCAAGTGGCGCACCGCGTCGCACAAGCGGCGCAGGCCGCTGATAAAGGCTTCCGCGCTCTCGCGGTCCAGCGCCGCCATCTCCTTGATATCGGCGCCGCCGACAAAGCCCTTCTCGCCCGCGCCGCGCAGCACCAGCACGCGCACGGCGTCATTGGCGGCCAGTGTTTCGATGGCGCGCGTCAGCGAGGCGATCACCGGCGTGCTCAGGATGTTCAGGGAACCCGCCTCGCGGATGGTGACGGTGGCAACGCCGCGCGCGTCGATCTCGACGCCGGCGTGCGCTTCGTTTTGCTGTTCGCTCATATTGGTCCTTGCTTACTGGAGCTTGGTGAAATGGATGTCCTCGACCACCTTCTTCCAGTGCGCGTTCTGGCCCCGCACCAGGTCCGAGAAGGCCTGGCGCGAGGTTGGCGCCGGGATTGCGCCCTGCTTCTCGATGGCGGCGATCACCTCCGGCTCGGCCAGCACCTTGCGCACGGCTTCGTTGAGCTTGTCGAGGACCGGTGCGGGCGTGCCCGCCGGGGCGCCAAGGCCGAACCATGAGGGGTTGTTCATCGCCGGCAACCCGGCTTCGGCATAGGTCGGCACATTGGGCAGCACCTTCAGGCGCTGCTTCGCGGCAACCGCCAGCGGCTTCAAGCGCCCACCCTGGATCAGGGCGGATGACGAGGGGATATTGTCGAACACCACCTGGATCTGACCCGCCACCGCATCGTTGAGCGCCGGGCCCAGGCCCTTGTACGGCACGTGCAGCATGCGCGTGCCGGTGCCGTTCATGAACAGTTCGCCGTTCATATGGCTCAGCCCACCGTTGCCGGACGAGCCGAACGAGTACTTGCCCGGGTTTGCCTTCAGCAGCTTGATGAACGCCTGCAGGTCCGTGGCCGGGAACGACGGGTTGACCACCAGCACGTTGGGCACGTCGGCCAGGTTGCTGATCGGCGCGAAGTCTTTGACCGGGTCGTAAGCGGTCTTCAGGTAGACGTTGGGATTGACCGCGTGCGAGCTCTCCACCTCCATCACCAGCGTGTAGCCGTCGGCCGGTTGCTTGGACGCATAGGCGCTGCCAACCGCGCCGCCGGCGCCGGGGCGGTTCTCCACCACCACCGGCTGCCCGAGCATCGGACCCAGGTGCGTGCCGACGATGCGCGCGATGATGTCGGTCGTGCCGCCGGCGGCGTAGGGAACGATCAGCTTGATCGGCCGGTCGGGGTAGGCGGCATGCGCGGTACCCGCTATGCCGAGCAGGGCAATGGCGATCAGGGTTGGCTTCATCAGGTGTCTCCGTGTCAGGGTTATCGGTCTTGTGGTGTTGGTCAGCTCGCCGGACTGTGCTCGCCGAGCAGCGGCGGCGGTGGCAGCGGTGGCAGCGGGCCGTCGTGCCCCGCCAGCATCGGGTTGCGCACCATCGGCACGCGTCCCATTACGGGGTGCTCGGCCACCTGCATCAGGCCGCGGTGCTGCACCTGCGGATGGGCGAAGACCTCATCCATGGTGTGGATCGGCCCCCAGGGCACGCCGTTGGCATCGAAGGCCTCGGTCCATGCGGCACGGGTGCGCGTGGCGAAGACCTCGGTCAGCAGCGCGCGCAGCGCCGGCAGGTGTTCGATGCGCGCAGAGTTGGTGGCATAGCGCGGGTCCTGCGCCAGTTCAGCCAGGCCAGCCACCGTGCAGAAGCGCGCGAACTGGCCGTCATTGCCGATCGCCAGGATCAGGTGGCCGTCTGCGCAGCGGAACACTTCATAAGGTGCGCAGTTGGGATGGGCGTTGCCGCTGCGCTGCGGGTTCTGGCCGGATACCAGATAGTTGGCGGCCTGGTTGGCGTTCATCGCCACCGCCACATCGAGCAGCGCGATATCGAGGTGCGTGCCCATGCCGGTCGCCTGCCGCTGGTACAGCGCGGCCAGTACGGCCGAGGTCGCATACATGCCGGTGCTCAGGTCCACCACCGCCACGCCGGTGCGCAGCGGCCCGGCGCCAGGCGTGCCGTCGGGCTGGCCGGTATAGCTCATCAACCCGCCCATGCCCTGGAACACGTAGTCATAGCCAGGCTTGTCCGCCATCGGCCCGCTCTGGCCGAAGCCGGTGATCGACAGATAGACCAGGCGCGGATTGATCGCCTTGAGCGTGTCGTAGTCCAGCCCGTAGCGGCGCAGCGTGCCGACCTTGTAGTTCTCAACCAGCACGTCGGCCTCGCGCGCCAGCTCGCGTACCTGCGCCGCACCCTCGGGCGTGCCGTAGTCGATCGCGACGGAGCGCTTGCCGCGGTTGCAGCAGATGAAGTAGCCGGACAGGCGGGCATCGTCCTCGGTGCCGGGCGACTCCAGGTAGGGCGGACCCCAGCCACGGGTATCGTCGCCCCGCTGCGGGTGCTCGACCTTGGTCACCTCGGCGCCCAGGTCGGCCAGGTTCTGGGTACACCAGGGACCGGCCAGGATGCGCGACAGGTCCAGGACACGGACCCCTGCCAGGGCGCGATGCAGCATGATGACTCCGCTTTCGAACGACAATGCGGCGGAGTATAGGGAGGGGCTTCCAGGCGAACCAGTCGAGAGTTTTTAAAGGCGCGTTCGCGGGATTTCAACGCTCAGGGACGCTGCAGTACGGGTGGCTGCGCCGCCCTGGCCTGCCCCGCCGTTTGGCGCGTGGGCGTTGCCGTGTCACAATTCGCGTTTGGCACTGACTCGGCACGTGACTCGGCCGGCCGCGTCGCCGTGCTTCCCGCCGCCCTGGCGCGCGCAGTGGAAGCCCGCCCAAGAGCCGACAAATTCACTTAGATTTTCTGGCGATGACTACCATCCTTCAGCACATTCCTTCCGGCCAGCGCGTCGGAATCGCCTTCTCCGGCGGCCTTGACACCAGCGCGGCACTCCTCTGGATGCGCCAGAAGGGCGCCGTCCCCTACGCCTACACCGCCAACCTGGGCCAGCCGGACGAGCCCGACTACGACGACATCCCGCGCCGCGCCAAGGCCTACGGCGCCGAGGAAGCCCGCCTGGTCGACTGCCGCACGCAACTGGTGGCCGAAGGCATCGCTGCCATGCAGTGCGGCGCGTTCCACATCTCCACCGCCGGCATCACTTACTTCAATACCACCCCGATCGGCCGCGCCGTCACCGGCACCATGCTGGTCGCCGCGATGAAGGAAGATGGGGTAAATATCTGGGGCGATGGCAGCACGTTCAAGGGCAATGACATCGAGCGCTTCTACCGCTACGGCCTCCTGACCAACCCCGGCCTGCAGATCTACAAGCCGTGGCTGGACCAGCAGTTCATCGACGAACTGGGCGGCCGCGCCGAGATGTCCGAGTTCATGCGCCAGAACGGCTTCGACTACAAGATGTCGGCAGAAAAGGCGTACTCGACCGACTCCAACATGCTGGGCGCCACCCACGAGGCCAAGGACCTGGAGCACCTGGATTCAGGCATCCGCATCGTGCAGCCGATCATGGGCGTGCAGTTCTGGCGCGATGACGTGGAAGTGAAGCGCGAAGAAGTGACCGTGCGCTTCGAGGAAGGCCAGCCGGTTGCACTGAACGGCCAGACCTTCGCCAACAGCGTCGACCTGTTCATGGAAGCCAACCGCATCGGCGGCCGCCATGGCCTGGGCATGAGCGACCAGATCGAAAACCGCATCATCGAAGCCAAGAGCCGCGGCATCTACGAAGCCCCGGGCCTGGCGCTGCTGTTCATCGCCTACGAGCGCCTGATCACCGGCATCCACAACGAAGACACCATCGAGCAGTACCGCGACAACGGCCGCCGCCTGGGCCGCCTGCTGTACCAGGGCCGCTGGTTCGACCCGCAAGCCATCATGCTGCGCGAAACCGCCCAGCGCTGGGTGGCCGGCGCCATCACCGGCGAAGTCACCATCGAACTGCGCCGCGGCAATGACTACTCGATCCTGAACACCACCTCGCCCAACCTGACCTACAAGCCGGAACGGCTGACCATGGAGAAGGGCGAGTCGATGTTCACGCCGCTGGACCGGATCGGTCAGCTGACGATGCGTACGCTGGATATCGTCGATACGCGCGAGAAGCTGCAGACATATGCCAAGTCGGGGCTGCTGTCGACGAAGGTGAGTGCTTCGTTGCCGAAGCTGGAAGACTGAGCGGGGCGCTGAATGGCGCAACGCTGGCAGTAAGAGGACCGGCACCTTTGGGTGCCGGTTTTTTTGCAGTCTGCTCTGTGCCCCGGACTGTGGATGGACGGCCTCGCTTGTTGCTGTGTAGAGTTACGGAACACTGAGCAAGGCTTGTATTCATGTCGCCCGGTCTAACCATCCCTGCCACCATCCTCGCCGTCGCCAGCTCCGCGACGCATGACTTCGCCAAGCAACTGCGCGACGAAATCCAGCTGCTGCCGGGCCTCGGCGTAGAAGGCGACGCCCACGCCGGCCAGACCGTCAAGCACCGCTCGCGTGTACACGTCGACCCGACCCAGCCCAACCTGCGCCAAGTCCACCTGATCGGCACCGAGCTTCACGCCGAACTGGCACGTGCCGGCTTCGATGTCGGGCCTGCCGATCTCGGCGAGAACATCACCACGCAAGGCATCGACCTGCACGCGCTGCCAGTTGGCACGCAGCTAAAGCTGGGCGCAAGCGCCATCATCGAACTGACCGGCCTGCGCAATCCCTGCGCACAGATCGAAGCCTTCCAGCCGGGTTTGCTCGCACAGGTACTAGGGCGGGCTGACGACGGCACACTGATTCGCAAGGCCGGCGTCATGGGCATTGTCATCGCGGGTGGCGTGGTGCGTGCTGGCGATGTGATCGCCGTCAGGCTGCCGCCGCCTCCTCATCGCGTCCTGGAGCGCGTCTGACGAGGGCCACCGCAAGGCTATCCCCACCGGCGTACACTGTTGCATCCCGACCTCCGGAGACCCGCGCCCATGTCCGCCCTGCGCACCCTCTACCCCGAAATCGAGCCCTATCAGACCGGCATGCTGGACGTCGGTGACGGGCACGTCATCCACTACGAGCGCGTCGGCACGCCCGGCGCCAAGCCGGCGGTGTTCCTGCACGGCGGGCCAGGTGGCGGGATTTCGGCGGACCATCGGCGGCTGTTCGATCCGGCGCGCTATGACGTGCTGCTGTTCGACCAGCGCGGCTGCGGAAGCTCGACGCCGCATGCGGGGCTGGAGGCCAACACCACCTGGCACCTGGTGGACGATATCGAGCGCCTGCGCGCGCTGGTGGACGTGGAGCGCTGGCTGGTGTTCGGCGGCTCGTGGGGCTCGACGCTGGCGCTGGCGTATGCGCAGAAGCATCCGGAGCGTGTCAGCGAGCTGGTGCTGCGCGGCATCTACACGGTATCGCAGGCAGAGCTGGACTGGTACTACCAGTACGGCGTGTCGGAGATGTTCCCCGAGAAGTGGGAGCGCTTCCAGGCGCCGGTGCCCGAAGCCGAGCGCGGCAACATGATGGCCGCCTACCGCAAGCTGCTCACCGGCGACGACAAGGACAAGCAGGTGGAAGCGGCGCGCGCTTGGAGCGTGTGGGAAGGGGAGACGATCACCCTGCTGCCGGATGCCGACAACAGCGCCAAGCATGCCGACGGCCATTTTGCGCTGGCCTTTGCGCGGCTGGAGAATCATTACTTCACTCACCGCTGCTGGCTGGAAGACGGGCAACTGCTGCGCGATGCGCACAAGCTGACCGGCATCCCCGGTGTCATCGTACACGGCCGCTACGATATGCCTTGCCCGGTGCGCTATGCCTATGCGCTGCATCAGGCGTGGCCGAAGGCCGATTTCCATCTGATCGAAGGCGCCGGCCATGCGTGGACGGAGCCGGGCATTCTCGACCAGCTGATCGCCGCGACCGACCGCTTCGCGGCAGCGGGATGACCGACTGGCCGCGTACAACCACAAAACCAGGAGACAACGCATGCAACTGTTTGCCCACCCGTTCTCTTCCTACTGCCAGAAAGTCCTGATCGCGCTGTACGAGAACGCGATCCCGTTCGAGTTCCGCATGCTGTCGCCCGACCATGAGCAGAACATGGTTGAGCACGCCGAACTGTGGCCGCTCAAGCGCATGCCGGTGCTGGTCGATGACGACCGCATCGTGCTCGAATCCAGCATCATCATCGAATACCTGGAGATTCATCACCCCGGCCCGGTGCGTTGGCTGCCTCAATCGGCCGACGCGGCGCTCGAGGTCCGCCTGCTCGACCGTTTCTTCGATCAGTACGTGATGACGCCGATGCAGCGCATCGTGTTCGATTTCATCCGCCCTGAGGAGCATCGCGATGCCTTTGGCGTGGCCGAGGCGCGCAAACAGCTCGAGACAGCCTACGCATGGCTGGAACAAACGCTGGCCGGCCGTGAATGGGCCGCTGGCAGTGACTTCACGCTGGCCGACTGCGCGGCGGCGCCCTCGCTGTTCTATGCCGACTGGGTGCATCCGATCCCCGCGGATTGCGCCAACTTGCGCGCCTACCGCAGCCGGCTGCTGGCGCGGCCGTCGTTTGCGCGCGCAGTGGAAGACGCACGTCCGTACCGCGGGTTCTTCCCGCCCGGCGCACCGGACCGGGACTGAGCGCAGGCCCCCGGAGATTCGCCGATGGACCGCCTTGCCGCGATGGAAACCTATGTCAGCGCGGTCGAGGCCGGCTCGTTCTCGGGCGCGTGCGCGCGGTGCTGACCGACTGGACGCTGCCGCCGGTCGACCTGTGGGCAGTGTTTCCGTCAGGCCGGTTGGCCACCTCGAAGGCGCGCGCGTTCGTGGCCTTCGTCGAGGAAATCCTTGCCAATGCGGGCCATGCCGGGGCCGCGCAGCCATGACACGGCCCCACATGCCGCTCAGGCGGTCGCCGCAGCCCGCTGCAGCAACGGCAGCATCTCCGACGGATCGGGCCGTTGGGTGTAGTCGTCTACCTGGGGGCGGAGATCGCGCGCTTGCCGGTCACGCCGGCGTGAGCAGGCGCGCTGGGGCGCTCAACGCACGCGTCCCCGCGCTACTAGAACCGTGAGCGGCCGCGCCAGCAGCGTGCTGGCCAGCGCCATCAGCAGCAAACCGGAAAACGCCGTCGTGCTGATGATGCGTGCGTCCAGCAGCACGGTCAGCACCACCACCTCGACCAGCCCCTTGGTCTGCAGCAGTGCGCCCAGCGCCAGCGCATCGGACCAGCCCATGCCCGAGCGCCGCGCAGGAACCGCCACGCCGGCCATCTTGCCGGCAATGGCGATGGCCAGCGACACCGCCGCGATCAGCAACGCCATGGGATTGTGCAGCGAGATCTCCGTACGCAGCCCGGCGGCGAGGAAGAAGAAGGGCAACAACACCACCACCGTCACCGGTTCGAGCTGCTGGCGCACGCGCTGGGCTTCGCGCGTGGGCCACACCAGCCCGGCCACGAAGCCGCCCATCACGTGGTGCAGCCCGGCCAGCTCGCCCAGGAATGCCGACGCCAGCACCAGGAACAGTGCCAGCGCCAGCAGCAGCTCGGTCTCGGGCGGCCGGCGGCGCAGCAGCCAGGCCAGCGCGGGGCGCACCGCCAGGAACATGAATGCCAGGTAGGCCCCGGCACGGGCGGTCACGGTGGCGACGCCGTCATTGCCGCCGTGCTGCAGCAGCACCACCGTCAGGAACAGCCACACCCAGGCATCGTTGACCGCCGCGCAGCGCAGCGCCAGCTGGCCCAGCGGCGTGCCGGTCAGGCGCATCTCGCGCAGCACCGCGCCCAGCACCGGCAGCGCCGTGACGGCAGTGCAGATGCCCATGGCGCAGGCGAACCAGTAAGGATCGGTGCGTTCGCCGCCCACCGGCCAGCCGGCTCCCATCATCCACCACCCGGCTGCGGCGCCGAGCGCGAACGGCACGGCGATGCTGCCCAGCGAGATCTGCACGGTCGCGCGCCATTGCGCGGGCACGCTGTCCTCGCGCAGGTGCAGGCCGGTCAGGAAGCAGAACAGCGTCACCGCCAGCCACTGCAGCCCGGACAGCATCGGCAGGTGGTCGGGCCCGAACAGCGCGGTCCAGCCCTGCGGCGCGAGCTGCCCGAATACCGACGGGCCCAGCAGGATGCCGGCCAGCACCTGCACGCAGACTAGTGGGAACACCGACTGCAGGCCGGCGCCGCGCCACAGCAGGTAGGGCAGTGCGACCACCAGCATCGCCTGCAGGAAGAAGATACTGACTGCGTTCATATTGCGGTCCTCCTGGTACTTACCATTTCGCCTCTCGCACTTCCTGCAGCAGGCGGCGCAGCTCGGGTTCGAGTGCGCGGTCCTGCACGATCAGCGGGATCTCCGCCTGCAGCCGCTCGGCCAGCGGCTGCAGCGGTTGCGGCAGCGTATAGCCAGTGCGCAGGCGCAGCGCGATGCCCTGGCGCACCGCGACCAGCATCGCGGCCGCCACCTGCTCTGTGAGTTCCAGCACGCGCAGGCAATCGCGACTGGCGATGGTGCCCATGCTGACCTTGTCCTGGTTATGGCATTCGGTCGAGCGCGAGAACGCGGTCGCCGGCATGGTGTGCTTGAGTGCCTCGGCAGTCCATGCCGAGGCACCGATCTGCACCGCTTTCAGGCCGTGGTTCAGCGGCGCGTCGGCACCGGTGGCGCCAGACAGGTTGGCCGGCAGCCCGTTGTTGTAGCGCGGATCGACCAGCGTGGCGAGCTGGCGGTCCATCAGGTCGGCGACGCTGGCGACCGCGGTCTTGAGCGCGTCCATGGCGAAGGCGATATGCCCGCCGTAGAAGTGGCCGCCGTGCAGCAGGCGCTCTTCGTCGGGTTCGACCAGCGGGTTGTCGTTGGCGCTGTTCAGTTCGGTCTCGATCCAGCGCCGCGACCAGTCGAGCGCGTCTTCCAGCACGCCGATCACGTGCGGCGCGCAGCGCAGCGAGTAGCGGTCCTGCAGCCGGTTGGCGTGCCGCGGCGCGCGCGAGTCGCCCAGCAGGTGGCGGATGCGCTGCGCGGCGCGCTTCTGGCCGGGGTGCGGCTTGGCGTCGAACAGCGTGGCGTCGTAGTGGTAGGGGTTGCCGTCCACCGCCGCCACCGCGGCGGCCGTCAGCGTGGCGGCCAGCTTCGCCAGGTTGGCGGCGCGCTGCCACGCGAGGCAGGCCAGGCCGGTCATCACCGCGGTGCCGTTCATGATCGCCAGCGCTTCCTTGGGGCGCAGCCGCAGCGGCTCGCGGCCGATCGCGGCCAATGCTTCGGCGGCGGGCTGGCGCCGGCCCTGGTACACCACCTCGCGCTCGCCGCACAGCGCCGCCGCGACATACGACAGCGGCGTCAGGTCGCCGCTGGCGCCGACCGATCCCTCGGCGGGAATGCACGGAAGCACGTCATGGGCGAGAAACGCGGCGAGCTGCTCCAGCAGCGCGGGGCTGACCGCCGAATAGCCCTGGCATAGCGAGGCCAGCCGGGCGGCGAGCACGGCGCGGATCTCGTTGGCGTCCAGCAGCCGGCCCAGCCCGCAGCCGTGGAAGGTGTACAGGTGCACCGGCAGCTCGTAGGCGCGTGCCACCGGGACCGTGGTCTCGCACGAATCGCCGTAGCCGGTGGTGACGCCGTAGACGCGGCCGTCCTCCTGCAGCAGCCGGTCCAGGAAAGCCATGCCGCGCGTGATGCGGGCGCGGAAGGCCGGCGCATCGGACAGCATGGCACCAGCGCGGCGGTGCGCCAGTGCGGCCACCGCTTCGATGGTCAGGGGCGTGCCGTCAAAGACCACCGACGTGGCGGTGTTGGCGGCATCGAACGCAAAGTGTTCAGACATCGGTTCAGGCATTCATCATTGCAGCGGCGCGGTGCCGGAGGGCACGAGCCGCCAGTAGCGGGGAACGGGCATTCCCGGCGCGGTCATGGCACGCAGGTCGTCAGAACAGAGTGCGAGCACGTGGTTGTCGTGCAGCCACGTACAGGCATTGGCGTCCTGCGCGCCCGACGCCGCCTCGATCCCGAGCCCATGGCCCAGCATGGTGGCAAACAAGCCACCGCCGTGGCGCTTGAGTCCCGCCTCCTTCAGCGTCCACGCATGCGCAAACCGGTGCACGGTATCCGCCGGAGCGGCGGTGTGGTCGGCGAGCGCGGCACGCTCGACGTCCGTGGTGATCGCGTCATACAGCGCATCCAGTCCCTTGCGCGACCGGCACGGTTCGAGATCGAGTCCGAGCGCAGCGACGCTCACTGCGCAGGCAACCAGGTCGCCGCTGTGGGAAATCGACAGCTTCGCGGGCACGCCACCGGATACCACCGGCGCGGCATCGGCGCCGCCCGTCAGCATCCAGTCCCGCCACGCGCCGCCGAACGCTTCGGCCAGCAGCGCACGCGCCAGCCAGCGGCCGGCGACGAACTGGCCGCGCCGCCGCGCCGCCTGCATCGCGGCCAGGCGCGCCAGTTCGCCTTCAGACATCCATGACTGCGCGTCGGGCGCCTGCGCGGCAAGTTCCGTCACGCCCCCAAGGCGCAGCCAGGTGGTCATTACTGCGCGATCCTGGCGTAGGTGCCCTTGAGCGCAACGCCCACCACCACGGCGCCGGCGTGGCATTCGTAGTCGGTCGGGCTGGCGACTTCGTTCTTCTTGTAGTAGCTGACGATGTCGATCACCGCATTGGCGCCCTGCGACTTGGCCGTGTCCTGCAGCGCGATCAGCGCCGACAGCGCGGCCCAGCGGCAGCCGTCTTCATCGCTCTTGCCCACGCCGTTGGTCTTGCGGTTGGAGACGCCCGAATCCATGCGCTGCAGCACCTTGGGGGTCTTCTGGCCGGAGAGGTAGAAGCGGAAGGAATCGTCGAGCTTTTCCTTGGCCTCGGGCATGTCGAGCACTTCCTGCAGCGGCATCATGTACTTGGTGTCGCGTGCGTGCGCGGGAGCCGACAGCAAGGCGCTGGCGCACAGGGTGATGGCAACGACAGAGAGAGCGGATTTCAAAGATCTTCCTTTTTGTTGGTTGGCAATCTAGAAAGGACTTCAGTCTTCCCAACGGCGGAACACCAGCGAGGTGTTGATCCCGCCAAAAGCGAAGTTGTTGCTCATCACGTAGTCCACGTCCAGCTGGCGCGGCGTTTCCATGATGTAGTCGAGGGGCGCGCAGCGCGGGTCGGGCGTGCTCAGGTTCAGCGTGGGCGCGAACCAGCCGTCGCGCATCATTTCGATGGTCATCCAGGCTTCCAGCGCGCCGCAGGCGCCCAGCGTATGGCCCATGTAGCTCTTGAGCGAGCTGACCGGCATCGAAGGACCGAACACCGCATGCGTGGCGTGCGATTCGGCGATGTCGCCGTGGTCGGTGGCGGTGCCATGCGCGTTGACGTAGCCGATGCGGCCGGGCTCGAGGCCCGCGTCTTCCAGCGCCAGGCGCATCGCCACGGCCATGGTTTCGGCCTTGGGCTGGGTCACGTGCGCGCCATCGCTGTTGGTGCCGAAGCCGACGATCTCCGCCAGGATGCGCGCGCCGCGCGCCTGCGCGTGCTCCAGTTCCTCCAGCACCAGCGTGCCCGCGCCTTCTCCAAGCACCAGGCCATCGCGCGCGCTGTCGAACGGGCGCGGGGTGGCCTGCGGGGTGTCGTTGCAGGTGCTGGTGGCAAAGAGCGTATCGAACACCGCCGCCTCGGTGGCGTCGAGTTCTTCGGCGCCGCCCGCGAGCATCGCCACCTGGCGGCCGGAGCGGATCGCCTCGTAGGCGTAGCCGATGCCCTGGCTGCCTGAGGTGCAGGCGCTCGACGTGGTCACGATGCGGCCGGTGATGCCGAAGAACACGCCGATATTGACGGCCGTGGTGTGCGGCATCATGCGGATATAGGTGGTTGCGCTGATGTCCTCGGTAGTGCGCTCGCTCCGCATGCGGCCGAAGTCGGCGACCGCCTCGGGGGTGCCGGTGGACGACCCATAGGCGATGCCGAGCTTGCCGCTGGCCAGCAGCGGGTCGCCCACGAGGCCGGCGTCCTGCAACGCGGCTTCGCTGGCCAGCACCGACATCAGCGCCACCTTGCCCATCGAGCGCGTCAGCTTGCGCGTGTAATGCGCCGGCAGCACCAGCGGCGGCACGGGTGCGCCCAGCATCGTGTTCAGGCCCTTGATGCCTTCCCAGTCCGGCATGCGCACGACCGCGCTGCGGCCGGATTCCAGGGTGCTGCGCACCGCGGCCCAGTCATTGCCCAGCGCACAGACTGCGCCGGTTCCGGTGACAACGACGCGCTTCATCCGAACATGCCCCCATTGACCGAGATCACCTGGCGCGTGATATAGCCCGCGTCGGGCGACATCAGGAAGGCCACCGTGGCGGCCACCTCATCCGGCGTGCCCAGGCGGCGCGCCGGGATCATGCGCAGCGCTTCGTCGCGCACGTGCTGCTCGACCATGTCGGTGTCGATCAGCCCGGGCGCGACGCAGTTGACGGTGATCGCGCGCTTGGCGAGCTCGATCGCCAGCGCCTTGGTGGCGCCGATGATGCCGGCCTTGGCCGCGCTGTAGTTGGTCTGGCCGCGGTTGCCCACCAGCCCCGACACTGACGACAGCGTGACGATGCGGCCCGGCTGGCGCCGCTGCACCATTGGCATCACCACCGGGTTGAGCACGTTGTAGAAGGCATCGAGGTTGGTGTGGATCACCTCGTCCCACTCGGCGCCGCTCATCGCCGGGAAGGCCGCGTCGCGCGCCAGGCCTGCGTTGCAAACCACGCCGTAGTAGCAGTCATGCGCGGCGATGTCGGCCAGCAGCACGGCGGCGGCTTCCTCGCGCCGGGCCACGTCGAAGGACAGCACACGGGACTTGCGGCCGCAGGCGCGTACCGCGTCGGCGACGGATTCGGCCTCTTCGCGGCGCGCGCGGCAATGCACCACCACGTCATAGCCGTCGCGGGCCAGCCGCAGGGCGATGGCGCGTCCGATGCCGCGGGACGAGCCCGTGACCAGCACGGTCGGATTGGTCATAACTCTTGTCCTTGCAGAAAGGCCTGCGCATCCGCAGGCTGGAAGACGGAGACATTGGCGCGGGCGACCTCGCGGCCATCGAGCGCCAGCCGGCAGGCGAACTGGCCCAGGCCGTTGTCGCCGGTCAGCTCCGCCTGCACGCTGATCGTGAGTTCGCTGCCGACGGGAAAGGCCGGCACGTCGCATTCATAGCGGCGCGAACCCAGCAGGAAGCCGATGCCCGGCGGGCGTCCCGCGCGCCGGTCGCGCACGCCGGCCCACGCGGCGATGGCCTGCGCCATGTATTCGATGCCGACCCAGCCGGGCATGCCGGCGGGATCGACGAAGAGTTGCCCGGGCCGCACCGTCGCACGTGCGGTGCAGCCGTTGTCGTCGGCCTGCACCAGTGCGTCGAGCAGCAGCATGGCGCCGCCGTGGGGCACCACTTGGGCGATGGGCGGCAGGGTTTGCAGATCTTGCATGGTTTATCCCTCCCCCAGCACCAGCACGCAGTTGCTGCCGCCAAAAGCGAACGAATGGCTCATCACGTAGCGCGGTGCGCGCCCGAGCGTGCTGCCCGGGCCGGCGACGTGCAGCACTGGCAGCGCGGCATCGGCCGCGCCGTCCCACCAGTGCGGCGGCAGCTTGCCATGCGGATTGCCGTTCAGCGTCAGCCACATCAATGCGGCTTCGATTGCGCCGGCCGCACCGAGCGTGTGGCCGGTCAGCGGCTTGGTGGAGCTCACGGGCACCTCGCGGCCGAGCACGTCGGCGACAGCATGTGCTTCCATCACGTCGTTGGCCGGCGTGGCGGTGCCATGCAGGTTCACATAGTCGATCGCCTCTGCGCCGATGCCCGCCCGCGCCAGCGCCTGCTGCATCGCCAGGCGCGCGCCCTTGCCCTGCGGGTCCGGTGCGGAGACATGGAACGCATCCGATGACTCGCCCCAGCCGGGCAGGCGCACCGGGCCCGGCTCGCGCGACATCAGGAACAGCGCCGCGCCTTCGCCAAGGTTGATGCCGTTGCGGTTGGCCGACAGCGGATTGCAGCGCGCCGCGCTGACCGATTCGAGCGCGGAAAAGCCGGCTACGGTAAAGGCACACAGCGTATCGACGCCGCCGGCAAGCACCACGTCAGCCAGCCCATGGCGCAGCAGCCGTGCGCCGGCGGCAAGTGCCTTGGCGCTCGATGAGCATGCGGTCGAAATGGTGTAGGCCGGCCCCTTCGTTCCCAGCACTCCTGCGAGGAAGCTCGCCGGCGAGCCCAGCTCCTGCTGGCCGTAGTGGTAGCTCTGCGGGAAGGCATTGCCGCGCACCAGCGCCTGCACCGCCAACTCGCCTTCGCGGATGCCGGAGGTGCTGGTGCCCATCACCACCGCCACGCGCGCGGGACCGACACGGGCGATCGCGTCATCCACCGCCGGGCGCACCTGCGCCAGTGCGTCGAGCAGCATGGCGTTGTTGCGGCTGCGATGGCGCGGGTCGGTGTGCGCCGGCGCAGCATCGTCCGCAAGATCGTTCACCGTGCCGAGCAGCAGCTGGCGGCCCGGGCTGTAGCGGTCGGTGACTTCACCGGCCAAGGGGGCGTCTGCCTGCCACATGGCTTCGCGCACGGCATCCTGCCCGCGGCCGAGCGCACAGCGGATGCCGACGGTGTTCAGGAACGCCGTCATGCCGCACCGCCTTGCGCCGGAAGGTTGCGGATCGTCAGCCGGTAGCCGTCGCGGTACTGCACGAACAGCGTGGTGGCCGCATCCGGAAAACGGATCTCGGCAACGGTTTCGGTGCCCTGGCGCAACTGGCGCAGTGCGGGTGTTGCGTCGAAGCTCCATCCCGCGGGCAATGCGGCGCGGATCGCGTCAGCCGGCCACAGCGACAACTGCAGGTCGCTCAGGATGCGCTCCGGCTGCAGTTCCGCGGGCGCCCATGGCGAGCGCGAGACCTGCAGGTTCGTCCCGTCCCAGCTCAGCCGCGCCAGCACCTGCCCGCCGGCCACGGCTGCGAGCCGCGTGTGCGCGGCATCGGCTTCCAGCAGCGCCATCAGCTCGCGGCGCTCGGTGCGGCCCTGCAACTGGAACTCGACGATGATGTGCTGCTGCAGCTTCAGTTCGCGCTGCAGCGATGCCGGCGGCAGGCGCAGCAAGGCCGTGGCACCGGGCTGCGGCGCGGCGTGCTCGGGGGCGGCACCCGGGGCGGCACAGCCCGCTGCCAGGGCAGCGGCCAACACCAGCGCGGACAAGGTAAGGCGGCGCATCAGACCTTGCAGAACTCTTCCAACACCGCCAGCCGGCGGCGCGGCTCGGCGACGAAGGGATTGTTGCGGTCCCATGCGTAGCCGGCCAGGATCGCGGAGATCATGCCGCGGATTTCCGGGGTGGCGTTGGGGTGGAAGATCAGCTTCTGGAAACGGCCTTCGTACCAGGCTTCGACAAAGACGCGGAAGCAGTCCACGCCGGCCTTGAGCGGTTGCGCGAACTCCTTCTCCCAGTCCACGGTCTCGCCGGAAAGCTGGCGCACCAGGCATTGCGCGGCGAGGCTGGCCGACTTGAAGGCGATGGTGACGCCGGAGGAGAACACCGGGTCGAGGAACTCGCCGGCATTGCCGAGCAGCGCATAGCCGTTGCCCCACAGCGATTTCACATTGGCCGAGTAGCCTGCGATCTGGCGCGCCGGGGTGTCCCATTGCGCATTGGCGAGCAGCCCGGCCAGGCCCGGCTCCTCGTTCACCAGCGCTTGCAGGCGCTCGGTCTCGGTGCCGGTGTAGCGGTCCAGGAAGGCCTTCTCGGCAACCACGCCCTGCGAGCAGCGGCCGTCGGAGAACGGGATGGTCCAGTACCAGACGTCCTGGTGTTCTGGATGCACGCTGATCAGGATCTTGTTGCGATCGAACTCGCCCGGCGCGATGTGGTCTTCCACGTGCGTGAAGATCGCGCTGCGCACCGGGAAGCCCGACGGCGATTCCAGGTTCAGCAGGCGCGGCAGGATGCGGCCGAAGCCGGAGGCATCGAGCAAGAACTTCGCGCGCACCGTGTACTGGCTGCCGTCCGGCGCGCGCACGGTGACCTCGGGCTGCGCGCCACTCACGTCGACGTTCTCGACCAGGTGCGAGAAGCGCACCTCCGCGCCCTGGCGTGCGGCGTCGCGGATCAGCACGTCGTCAAAGCGCGCGCGCTGCACTTGGTAGGTGGTGCCCCAGCCGGGCGAGAACTTCTCGCGGAAGTCGAACGCGGTCTGCTGCGTGCCGCGCGAGAAGGCGGCGCCGTTCTTGTACTGGAAGCCCGCTTCCACCACCGCGCGCAGCATGCCGGCCTCTTCGATATAGGCCATGCTCTGCGGCAGCAGGCTTTCGCCGATCGAAAAGCGTGGGAACGTCTCCTTCTCGATCACCAGCACCGGGATTCCGTGCTTGCGCAGCAAGCCGGCCGCGACCGAGCCCGCAGGGCCTGCGCCGATGATGACGACATCCGTGGTTTCCGTTTTCATCAGACTTGCTCCGAGAAACCCCGCCCTTCAGGGCCTTCAGGGCGGGGAGTGAAAGGAGCGCCGCCGACAGGCGGCATTCCCAAGTTAGAATGGCCGGCATGCTTCTCGTCTATCGCTACCGGGTGAAGTCGCTGAACGGCCTGCTCAATCAGCAGAGCCGCGTAGTGAACTACGTCTGGAACTTCTGCAATGATACGCAGAAGCACGCGCTCAAATGGGGCAAAAAATGGCCTACGGGCTTCGATCTGAACGTGCTGACGACCGGCAGCAGCAAGGAGCTCGGCATCCATTCGGGTACCGTCAATGCGGTTTGCGAGCAGTACGCCAAGTCGCGTAGCCAGCATCGCCGGCCCTATTTGCGCTATCGCGGCCGCAGATCCCTCGGCTGGGTGCCGCTCAAGGGCCGGGATCTCAAGCGCTCGGGCGACGCATTCCGCTTTGCCGGCAGCACATTTCGCGTGTTCAACTCGAGGCCCCTTCCCGAGGGCAAGATCAAGGACGGCACGAATTTCTCGCGCGACGCCCGGGGCAATTGGTTCCTGAACATCGTGATTGAAGTTGCCGACACTCAGGCCCGCTGCCCGGAACGCGGCGTCGGCATCGATCTGGGCTTGAAGGACCTTGCCACACTCTCCACCGGCGAGAAGATCGGGAATCCGCGCCACCTTGGCCAACTTGAGCAAGCCCTTGCCAAAGCGCAGCGTGCGCGCAAGAAACGACAGGCCACCAACGTCCACGCGCGCATCACCAATGCGCGGCGTGACTTCCTGCACAAGCTCTCGCATCGCATCGTGCGGGACTTCGACTACATCGCGGTGGGTAATGTGAATGCCGCCAGCCTCGCCAGAACCAGCATGGCGAAGTCCGTCCTCGATGCAGGCTGGTCGTCCTTCCGCACAATGCTCGCGTACAAGGCGATTGCGCATGGCGCGTGGTACGAGGAAGTCGACGAACGTTTCACCACCCAGGTCTGCTCTTCGTGTGACACGATGCCGCCGGAGAGGCCGAAAGGTATCGCAGACCTTGGAATAAGGCAGTGGGTATGCAGTCGATGCGGTGCTGTACATGATCGCGATGTGAACGCTGCGCTAAATATCCTTGCCCGATCGGGACATCGATCGCCTGCAGAGGGAATCTCCTCCCTTTAGAGCCTAGGGAGGAGAGGATGTCAAAAGCTTCAATCTCAATACTCAGGGACTGCGAGATGACGGGAACAGGCTCGTGGCTCAGTGCCCGCCATGCGAATTTCCTTGCTGCGCCAGCGGCCGGAACCAGGGCGACAGCACCCAGACCGCGCCGACGCCGGCCAGCATGGTGACGCCGAAGGCATGCAGCGCCGGCGTGGACGACAGCGCCAGCAGGCCGAAGGCGAGCAGCGTACTTGCGGCGCCCAGCACGATCGCCGTCCACGATACGCCATCGCCGGGGTGCTCCAGCAGGAAGATGCCGTAGTCGACGCCGACGCCAAGCAGCAGCGCCAGCGCCAGCACCGGGAACAGCTGCAACGGCACGTGCAGCCAGCCCAGCAGCGCCACGCTGAACAGCGCCGCCAGCAGGGTCGGCACCAGCGCGCGCCAGGCGGCGCGGCCGTAACGCCACGCCAGCAGCACCGAGACCGCGGCGGCGCCGGCCAGCAGCAGCCAGGTCATCAGCACGCGGTAATGGTGCAGCAAGCCGGACAGGTCCGCCACCCGGTCGACCCATTCGACGCCCGCTACGCCGGCCACGGCGGCCTGCACCTTGGGCATGGTCTTCGGGTCGTCCAGGCCGCGCAGCAGCATCACGCTGGCGTAATTGCCGTCCTTGCCTTCGCGGCCCACCCACAGGTGGCGCAGGGCTTCCGATACCGGATGGGCCAGCCACACCGGCAAGGTCAGCACTTCGTCCGGTCCGGCCATTTCGGTGCTGGCAGCGTGGCTGGCGGCCGTGCCGGTCACGTGCGCGACGCGCTCGCGCACCTGCGCCTCCAGCATCGATGCGAGCGCCGCGTCTGCACGCTGGCGTGCCGCCGAGGGGACCCAGTCGGACAGCGCGACAAAGCCGTCGATGCCGCCGTCCGCCATGATGCCAGCCAGCGCCGTCTTGGCGGCTTCCTCTCGCTGCAGCACCTGGTCGGCAGAGTCGCCGCGCACCAGCAGGAACTGGGCCGGGCTGGGGCTGCCGAGCAGGCGGCCGGCGGTGCGCTGGGCTTCGATCAGCGCTGGGGGCGAGCTTTGCAGCTGGCGCACGTCGTCCACCACCTTCACCTGCAGCAGGCCCGGCACGATAAAGGCGGCGAGCATGGCTGCCAGCAGCAACGTGCGGCGATCGGCGCGTGCGCGCGGCCACCGCGCCAGGCTGTCTGCCAGCCACGCGGACAGCCGCGTCGGCCGCAGGCTGCCGCGGTCGAGCAGCGGGAACCACAGCACCACGGTCAGGAATGCAGCGACCAGGCCTACCGCCGAGAACAGCGCCATCTGCCGCAGCCCCGGGAACGGCGCGATGCCCAGCGCCAGGTAGGCGACCACGCTGGTGGAGAGCGCCAGCGTCATGCCCGGCAGCAGCCGGCGCATTACGCCCGCCGGCGTGCGCCGGCCATCGGCCTGCCGCGTCACGAAGTAGTGGATGCCATAGTCCTCGGCGACGCCAACCAGGCTGGCGCCGAACACCAGTGTAATCAGGTGGACGCGCTCGAACACGGCGCCGGTCACGGAGATCGCCGCGGCGGTGCCGATCAACAGCGACAGCGCCACCAGCACGATCGGGCGCAGCGAGCGGAAGGCCAGCCACACCAGCAGCAACACCGCCGCCAGCGAGCCCAGCCCGATCGCGTTCATCTCGAAGCTGGCCTGCGCCGCCGCCGTCTCGGCGTGCAGCGGGATGCCGGCCATCACCACGCGCACCGCATCTTGTCCCTGGCGCGCGCTGGTATTGGCCGTGGCCAGCAGGTCGCCGTAGTCGGTATCGCCGCTGACCGAGAACGCGGGCTTGCTGATGCGATAGGTGAGCAGCACCCAGTGCATGCCTTCGGCCGAGAACGCCGCCAGCCCGTCGCGCTCGCGCACGCGGGTCAGGTCCGCGCGCGACAGCCACCAGCCCTGCCACAGCCCCAGCGGATCGGCCGACCAGCCCGACAGGCTGGTGCCGGCCGAGAACTGGTACAGCCGCGCCAGCGCCTGCTGCGCCAGCGTGTCGGCATCGGCGCGGCCGAGCATGGCGCGCTGGGCGTCGGTCAGCAGGTGGTCGCGCCAGGGGCGGTAGAAGGACAGCGCAGCGTCGAAGTCGAAGGCGGCGATCCTGTCGACCGGGCGCAGCAGCTCGGAATGCGCGCCGGTGGCCTGGCCGAAGCGCTGCGCGGCCGTCTTTGCCTGCTGCCAGTCGGGCGCGCCGACCAGCACGATGATCTCGCGCGAGACGCCGTCGGCCAGCTGGCGCAGCACGCGGTCGGCGGTGGCGGTGCGCTCGCTGCCGGGCAGCAGCGCCATCACGTCGGTATCGATGCGCGCGCTGCGCCAGAAGCTGGCCTGGTGCAAGGCCAGCGCCAGCACGGCCAGCAGCCAGGCGAACGCCAGCACGCGGGCCAGCGGCGCCATGCCCGCCAGGCCGGCGCGGGCACGGACCGGAACGCGGTTGGCGGAATCACTCAAAGCGCTGCGCCTCCGCGGCGGAAAGTCTTGGCGCCGCCACCGGCTCGAGCAGGCGGATCTGGGTGGCATCACCGCCCGCCTCTTCCAGCCGGATGCTGCGCACGAAGCGGTCGCCGCTCAGCTCGATGCGGGCAAAGGCGCGCCGGATGCCGCTGTCGGTGGGCGTCAGCGTCAGTGCCCAGCTGTCCTTGCCAGCCAGCTTCGCATCCAGCGCAAAGCGCGTCGACAACTTCGACAGGTCGCCACGCAGCACCGCGATCATCGATTCGCCGACAACGCGCATCGCCGGCTGCTCGTCGGCGGCAAGACGCTGCTGCACCTGGCCGTCGGCGCCGCGCACCACCAGTTGCGTGGGCGTTACCAGCAGGCTCGACACGATCGGTTCGCGCGTGGTCCAGGCCAGCCCGCGTTCGCGGGCCAGCACGAAGTCGCCGCGCGAGAGCAGCGGATTGGTAAAGCCCGCAAGCTGCCGCTTCTGCTCGAAGCGGCCGCGGATCACCGGCGCATCGGCCAGCCGTGCGGCGATGGCGCCGAGCGTATCGGCAGCCTGCGCCGGCAACGCCGGCACGCAGGCAAGCGCCGCGAGGGCGGCCAGCAAGGTGCGGCGCTTCATGGCTTCACCCCCAGCCGTTCCCACAGCACCGGCGGACACTCGTAGCACATCTCGCCGGTGCGCATGTCCACTGCTACCTGCACCGAATAGCCCTTGGTCAGGCGCTCGCCGGTGGTGGCATCGCGCAGCACGTAGTCGATCTTGAGCCGGTTTTCCCACTCGACGATGGTGGCACGCACGATCACGGTTTGTCCGTAGACCAGCGGGCGCACGTAGCGCAGGCGCAGGTCGACCACCGGCCACGCATAGCCGGAATCGCGCATCGCGGGATAGTCGTACTGGAACCGCGCCAGCAGCGCGCAGCGCGCCTGCTCCAGGTAGCGCACATAGTTGCCGTGCCACACCACGTCCATCGGGTCGAGGTCGTGGAAGGCGGGGCTGAGGGTGATCTCGTGGCTGAGGTCTGGGGTCATGGCGCTGTGAGGGTCGGTCGCGGGCTCAGCGCGCGCGCCCGGGCGTGTTGTCCGGGTCGGCCCAGAAATCGTAGAAGTTGAACCAGTCGTACGGCGACAGCACCAGCAACTGCGCGAGCCAGTCGGCATAGGCGGTGGCATAGCCGGTCAGCGCCTCGGCGCGGCCGGCGCGCGGCAGGCGCACTTGGCGCGCCAGCTCGGTAAAGCGCAGCAGGTGGCCATCGCCGTGGCGGATGCAGCCCATCGCGAACAGCGGGCAGTCCATCAGCGCGGCCAGCACATAGGGGCCGACGGGGAAGCGCGCCGGCGCGCCCAGGAACGGCACGCTGACGGCGCGCCCGCCGTGGGCCGGTGCGCGGTCGCCGGCAATGGCGACGAACTCACCGGCGCGCACCTTGTCGGCCAGTTCCTGCGCGGTGGCCGGCGAGATCTCGTCGACTTGGTACAGCTGCAGCGTCGAGCCGGGATCGAGCCGGGCCAGGATGCGGTTGAAGCGCTGCGCATGCGCGGTATGCACCAGCACGGTCAGGCGCAGGCCAGCGCGATGGCGGGCCAGCACGCGGCACAGCTCCAGGCAGCCCATATGCGCGGTGACGATGATGCCGCCCTGGCCGCTCTCGATCTGGCGCAGCATCACCTCGGCGCCTTCGCGCGTGACGTTGCCGAAGGCATAGCGGCCGCCGATCGCCAGCAGCTTGTCGAGCAGCGTGTCGGCGAACGCGTACAGGTGGCGCAGCGTATGGCGCGCGCCAGGCAGCGGGCCTTGCGCGCCGGTAGCGCGATGCGCGCGGCGCAGGTAATCGAGCGAGGCGCGGCGCGCCGCGCCATGCGCGAGCCAATAGTAGGTCACGACCGGGTACAGCACCGCGCGAAACGCCAGCCGCCCGAACAGGCGGTGGATCGTGTACAGGCACCACACGCCCCACACGCAGGTGGCCTCGCCGATGCGGCTCCAGTGGCGCGCGGCGGGTGTGCTTGCGGGCGGGGCCGCGCCGGGTGCGGTCGTGCTCATGCCAGCTTGCGTCCCATCAGTACGGGCAGGCGCCACAGCATGCCGAAGAACAGGCGCGTATGCATCCACGAAATGCGCAGGTTGTCGCGCCAGACGCGGAAGTGCGAGACGCCGTCGCTGGGGTAGGTCACCGGCGTCGGGATATTGATGATGCGCACGCCGCGCCAGACCAGCCGTACCAGGATCTCGATATCGAATTCCATGCGCGGCCCGATGCGCGCGGCGCGCGTCAGCGGCACCACGTCGGCGAGCGGATAGACGCGCAGCCCGCACATCGAATCGCGCACCGCGAACGACAGCGTGTGGACCCAGACCCACACGTGCGTCAGGTAGCGCCCGATCAGCCGCGCGCGCGGCACCGAGGCGTCGTAGACGGGGTTGCCGCACACCATTGCCGCCGGATGGCGTTGCGCCATGTCGAGGAAGGTGGGGATGCAGCCGGCATCGTGCTGGCCGTCCGCATCGATCTGCAGCGCGTGGGTGTAGCCCGCGCGCCAGGCGGCCTCGAAGCCAGCCATCACGGCCCCGCCCTTGCCCTGGTTCTGTTCGAGTCTGACCAGCGTGACGCGGCCGTCCGGGCGCGCGGCGAGCTCGTGCAGCACTGCGGCGCATTCGGCATTGCTGCCGTCGTCGACCAGCAGGCAGGACACCGGATGCGCCAGGATCGCATCGACCATGGCGCCGATGGCGCGCTCGTGGTTGTAGACCGGCACCAGTACCACCGGATGGAAGTCGGCGTCAGTCATGCTCGCTCCTGAAGATGATGCGGCCGCTGGCGTGCGGGCCTGCCGCGGAGGTCAGCCGGAACGCCAGCGCGGCCTTGGCCGGCAGCCATTCCAGGTCCAGCCGCACCTGGCTGCCGGGGCGGATCACGCCCTGGAACTTGAGCACGTCCAGCCGCAGGAAGCGCTCGCGCGGCGGCACCGGCAGGCGCTGCGGCGCCAGCGTCATGACCCAGTCGATCTGCGCCACGCCGGGCACGATCGGCGTGCCGGGGAAATGCCCGTCGAAAATCGCCAGGTGTTCGCCGACGTCCAGCGTGGCGGCGGCGGCATGTTCGCTGCTTTCGATCCAGACCGCGCGCGGCAGTGTCTGGCGGAACAGTTCGCGCAGCATCGCCTCGGTGGTCTTGCCCTGAGCATTGCAAGGCAGCGCTTCGGTGGCCAGGTGCCAGCGCCGCGGCAGCGCGAGCGGATCGACGGTGTCGGCCAGTGCCGCCTTCAACGCGGCGATCAGCGCGGGCCGGCCGCGAATCTGGCCAAAGCCGGCCAGCATGGCGGCGCCGGCTTCCGCCAGCACCACCGCAGCCGCCACGCGCGTGCCGACATCCAGATCCACCAGCACCACGCGCGCATCCAGCACCAGCGGCGAGGCCGCCAGCGCCTGCTCGATGCGGGTCAACGACACGCGCTTCTCTTCGATCTTGGCGACGCGGTCGGCGCGCCCGGCCAGCACGAAGCCCTGTTCGCCGTCGGCCAGCGCACGGTCCGCGCAGACATGCCAGTCGTCAGTGGGCAGGTGCGCCGAGCGCACCGCCAGGAAGCCGTCCTGCAGGCGCCAGGCCACGCCGGGCAGCGCCGTCCAGCGGTCCTGCTGGCGTGCGCGCTGGCGCCAGGCGATGCCGCCGGTTTCGGAGCTGCCGAAGACTTCGATGGGCGATTGCCCGAGATGGCGCAGCGCGTCGTCCGCCGCCGTGGGCGGCAATGGCCCACCGGAGGAGAACACCGCACACACCGCCGCGCGGGCAGCGGACCAGTCCAGCGATTCCGGCATGCGGCGCAGGTGCGCCGGGCTGCTGACCAGCACCACCGGCGCACTGTCGCAGGCGGCGACCACTTCCTCATGGAAGGCGAGGCGCGCGTGCGGCAACGCGCGGCCGGCTGCCAGCGGCCACAGCACACAGAACAGCAGGCCGTAGATATGCTGGTGCGAAACCGTGGTCAGCAGCCGAACGTCCGGCGGCAGTTGCGCGCCAAAGGCGGCTTGCAGCGCGCCGGTTTCCGCATCGAGCTGCGCCAGCCGCTTGTGGATGGCCTCGGGCGCGCCGGTGGAGCCGGACGTGAACAGCGTGACGCCAGTATCGTCGGGCGACAGCGGCGGCCAATCGCCGGCATCGCCGTCGAGGTCCTGCCGCGGCTGCAAGCCATCCGGCAGTTCGCCGGCCCAGCCGTCAGTGTGCACGCGTAGCGCCTGCAGCGTGTCCGGGCGCATGTCGCCGGGCAGCACCACGTGCTTGCCCGCATGCCATGCGCCGAAGAGGGCGGCGGCGAATTCCTGCGTCGATTCGATATGGATGGCCCAGCGCGCGCACGGCGCTACGGCAAAGGCCGCGCGCCATGCGGCCGCGCGGGCCAGCAGGCGGGCGGCGTCGGCATCGGCGCCGGATTGCGCTGCGACGCGGCGAGCCAGCGCCGCCATCGCGCCGCGGATACCCGTCCACTCAGTCATGACGGCTCCTTGCCATGACCTGCCGGCGCACCAGCCACTCGCCCGCGAACATCGCCCCGATCAGCACGTAGGCGATGGCGCCGTTATAGAGCGCCCACACGCGGTCGCTGGCAAACCAGGCGGTGGCCAGCGCAATCGAGCCGTTGCCGCAGAAGAACAGGCACCACGCAGCGGTGACCCTGCGCGTGTAGGCCACGCCGGCCTGCGGCAGTTCCGGGTCGCGCAGCCGGGCCAGGCGCTCCACCACGGTGGGCGGACGCCACAGGCTCCAGCCGAACACCGCCAGCAGCACCGCGTTGACCAGTGCCGGGTAGAGCTTGAGCGGCATCGCCTCGCCTGAGGCGAGCACCGCCAGCGCGATCGCGCCCGCGACCAGCGCCAGCGGGCGCCAGCCGGCGTGCCGCACTGCGGCCAGGCGCAGCAGCATCAGCGCTACCAGCAGCAATGCCACCATGCGCGGCGGCCAGTACTGCAGCCCGACATAGACCGCCACCGGGTAGCACAGCGTCAGCGCACCCAGGCTCCAGTTGCGCCACGCCATCAGGCCGTCGCAGCGGAATCGGAGTCGATCAGCAGCGCCAGCGCCTGCACCACGTCCTGAATGGTGCGCACGGATTTGAATTGCTCGGGCTTGAGCGGCTTGTCCAGCATCGGCTTGAGCTTGACCAGCAGGTCGACTGCGTCGATGCTGTCGATGTCCAGGTCTTCGTAGAGCCGGGCTTCCGGCCGGATGCGGTCGGCGTCGATTTCAAAGGAGTCCTGCAGGACTGCCGAAATGCGCGCAAAGATTTCGTCGTGGGTCATGGCCTTGCCTACCAGCTTGAAAGTATCGGATACCAGGGGCGTACTCAGGCCGAAGCCTGTTCGGCGCGATGCGCGGTGACGAATGCCGCCAGCGTGGCAACGCTGGCAAAGCGGGCGCGTACCACTTCCTTGTCGCCGCTCATGGAGACGCCGAAGCGCTTCTGCAGCGCCAGGCCGAGTTCGAGCGCATCGATCGAATCCAGGCCCAGCCCTTCGACGAACAGCTGCGCATCGGTGTCGATGTCTGCGGGCGCCACTTCCTCCAGCGACAGCGACGAAACGATCAGTTCTTTGATTTCTTGCTCAAGCGCCTGCACGGCGTATCTCCCTGGAAAAGTAAGCGGTCAGTGCCAGCGTGACCTCGCGTACGGCCATGGCGTCGTCGGTGCCGGCTTTCGCCAGCTGCCGGGTGTCAAAGTCTTCGCGCACGTCGATGACGTAGCGCGGCCTGCGTACCGGTACGCGGTACCACTTCTCGCCCTTGCGCAGCGTGGGCGGCTCGCAGCGGATCACCACCGGTGTCAGCGCAAAGCCGCCGCGCACCGCGATATTGGCGGCGCCGCGCTGCAGCCGCAGGCTGCCGTCGGCCGGGGTGCGCGTGCCCTCCGGAAAAATCACGAGGTTGTTGCCCGCGCGCAGCGAGGCGATGCAGTCCTGCACCATCTGCGCGCCCGAATCGTTCTGCACATAGCCGGTGGCCAGCACCGGCCCGCGCGTGAACGGGTTGCGCGCCAGGCCCGCCTTGACCACGCAGTCGGCACGGCGCGTCAGCGCGATCAGGAACACCACGTCGATCAGCGAAGGGTGGTTGGCCACGATCAGCAGCCCTTGGCGTTGCAGCCGCTGCGCGTTGCGCACCTCGTAGCGGATCACGCCCACCGCGCACATCAGCCACAGGAACAGCCGGAACGCGTGGTGGATCACGTTCTTGCAGATGCGCTGGCGCCGCGCCGCGCTCCATGGCGCCAGCGCGAGCGCCGGGAACACCAGCACGCGCAGCACCAGCCCGCCCAGCCCGAAGCCGGAAAAGCACAGCCCGGTGGCGCATACGCGCCAGGCGCGCTCCATTCTCTCAACCATCGCGCTCAACCATGGCGCTGCCACCGCCAGCCGGCATGCTCGCCCCGATGGCACAGTTGGGCGTCGCCGGCCAGCATGAAGCGCAGCACGTCCAGCCCGTGCGGCAGTCGCGGCGCGGCCGCTGCCGCGGCGGGTGCATCCGCGAGCGCCAGCGTGTAGCAGGGTTCGCCCGCGCGCGGCGCGCCGAGGCGCCAGCACCAGCCATACAGGCAGGCGGGCTCATCCGCGAACGCGGCGTAGGGCGCGGCCACGGGTTCGTCGTAATGGACCAGCATCACTTCGGGTGCGCCGTCCGCGAGCAGGCTGCAGGCTTCGAGCAGCGCCGTCTCCACGGTATCGCGCCCGGCGGACACGGCCAGCAGGTTGCCGGTATCGGCCAGGTCGATCGAGCGCAGCGCGCCGATGGCGTTGTGCACCGACAGGCCGAACGCGGTCGGCGACAGTGCATCGCCGGCCGCCAGTTCGCTGAGCATCGTCACCAGCCGCCCGGTATCGCCGTGGCGCGAGGCAAACACCGCGGGCACCGCGGCCGCGCTATCGCCCGGCGCGCAGCCATAGGCCGCGGCCAGCGCCACGCGCCCCAGCACGGGCAGGCGCCGGCGCAGCATCGCCGCCATCTCCGGCAGGGCCGGGGGCTGCGACGGCGGCGCTGGCAGGTGCGGGGCCGCGCTCCATGCGCGCCAGTCGTCGGCGGAGTGCAGGCCGCCCGCCCAGGCCGACCAGGCCCGGATGGCGAAGGTCACTGCCACGCCTTGCTCCGTTGCGCCGATGCTGCCGCTCATGCCCGCCCGCCTTCCGCGCAGGCCGGACACCCGCGGGCCAACGGCGCGCCGCACTGGCTGCCGGAAGCGAAAGGGAGGGCATGGCGATTCATGATGCTGGCGGGAAAAATGGACGGTGAAGGGGCGGGATTTTGGCGGGCGTCATTTTACTCAAACCGACCCCGGCCGAATGTCAGAAATATTGCTGCTGTGGCGAAAATGCTTATCGGACGGCGGAGATTTATCTCAAGGCCTGCAACCCGCACGGCCTTGCCAGCATTGGCTTTACCCCACTATCGAGGGGCGTCCCAAATGGCGTATTCGGAATATTCCGAGCAAATTGGCTACATTGTCTGATTGACACCGGCGCGAAGCGCCCATGGCGGCTGGCAATTGACCTGAGAGCCACATATGCCTGCCATTTCTGTCGATTCTTTCGCTGAATGGCCGGTAATAAAAGCCCAAATACCGTTGATTTTGCCACGTTGTTCCGCGCCGGCGCCGGCGCCGGCAGGTTTGGCCAAGTCCCGGCAAAATGTCGGATCGTGGTCACAGCCGACCCCGCCACGGTTTTTCATCGCTTTGTCATAGTCCGGCGCGCCTTGCCGCGCCCACCGAAGGAACCGCCATGCCAGATACCACCATGCCTTACCGCCGCCTCGGCGCCAGCAACCTGCGCGTTTCGCCGCTGTGCCTGGGCACCATGATGTTTGCCGACCAGACCGACGAGGCCGAGGCCGCCCGCATCGTCGCCAGCGCGCGCGATCACGGCGTGAACTTCATCGATACCGCCGATGTGTACAGCAAGGGCGGGTCGGAGCAGATGGTCGGGCGGCTGCTGACCGCCGACCGCCACGACTGGGTGCTGGCGACCAAGCTGGGCAACGCGATGCAGTCCGCGCCCAACCACTCGCACTATTCGCGGGTGTGGATCACGCGCGCGGTCGAGGACAGCCTGCACCGGCTGGCGACCGACTATATCGACGTCCTCTACCTGCACCGCGACTACCCCGGCGAGAACCTGGAAGAGGCGGTGCGCGCGATGGGCGACCTGGTGCGCAGCGGCAAGATCCGCTACTGGGCGGTGTCGAACTTCCGCGGCTGGCGCATCGCCGAAATCGCACGGCTGTGCGGCGAGCTGGGCGTGCCGCGGCCGGTGGCTTGCCAGCCGTACTACAACCTGCTGAACCGGATGCCGGAGGTGGAGATCCTGCCCGCGTGCGAATACTACGGGCTGGGCGTGGTGCCCTACAGCCCGGTGGCGCGCGGCGTGCTCACCGGCAAGTACGCGCCCGGCCAGACTCCGGGACAGGGCACGCGCGCGGGGCGCTCCGACCGCCGCATGATGGAGACCGAGTTCCGCGACGAATCGCTGGTGATCGCGCAGCAACTCAAGACCCATGCCGAGGGCCGCGGGCTCACGCCGGGGCAGTTCGCCACCGCATGGGTGCTGGCCAATCCGATCATTTCGTCGGTGATCGCGGGACCGCGCACGCTGGCGCAGTTCGAGGATTATTTCGGTGCGCTGAACGTTGCCATCACGCCCGAGGAAGAGGCGATGGTCGACGCGCTGGTGTCGCCGGGGCATGCCTCGACCCACGGCTATAACGATCCGGGCTACCCGTTCGGCGGGCGCCCGGTGGCACGCGCGCGGATCGCCAAATAATAGTCCCCGATCGCGCCCGATGGCAGCGCTGCATGGGACCTGGGATGTGGCGCAAGCGCTGCCTAGATTGAGGCATGTTCGCAATGGCGCGATGACCTTGCGCACGGTTGCTGCATGCTGGCTTTACTCCTACTAATATCAATACAGGCGGCGCGCGCGGTGCGTGCGCCGCGAGAAAATTGCGCTTCGAGCCGGTGCGAAGACACCCCCTTCGCGCAGCACCGGCCCAACAGGGAAGCCCAAACGTGTCGCGTCGTGGCTGGATCTTCGCTGGCTTGGCGGTCGCCCTAACGGGCGGCGCCTACGTTGTGTATAGCTTTGTCGCAAGCGAAGTGCGCAATTCGCACTGGCAGGCGCGGCTGATCGGCAGCCTTGGCCAGCGGCTGACGTTCGAGATCCAGCCGGGCGCCAGCGACAGCATCCGTTTCCCGCATTCCGGACCCTATGACGCGCGCATGGGCTACGGCATGCTGCCCAGCTTTGCAAGGCGGCTGGAGCAGCGCGGCTACGTGCCGGCCGAACAGGCGCGTATGTCGCCGGACATGGTGCGGCTGATGGACCAGGGCCTGTTCGCGCCCTACCGCGAGAAAAACCAGGCGGGCCTGCTGCTGCGCGACTGCAACGGACTGACGCTGGCGTTCGAGCGCTATCCGCAGCGGCAGTATGCGGATTTCAACGCGATCCCGCCGCTGCTGGTGAGTTCGCTGCTGTACGTCGAGAACCAGGGCCTGCTCAACCCGGAATACCCCAATATGAACCCGGCGCTGGACTTTCGCCGGCTGTCGCGCGCAGTGCTCGACCAGATGATCCGGCTGGCCGACAAGTCGCACGACGCCCCCGGCGGCAGCACGCTGGCCACGCAGATCGAGAAATACCGGCACTCGCCCGAAGGCCGTACCGCGTCGATTCCGGAGAAATTCCGCCAGATGGCGTCGGCGTCATTGCGCGCCTACCTGGATGGGCCCGACACGCAGCGCGCGCGCGAGCGCATCGTGGTCGACTACCTGAACACCGTGCCGCTGTCGGCGCGCGAAGGCTTCGGCGAGATCAACGGCATCGGCGACGCGCTGTGGGTCTGGTACGGCGAGGACTTCAGCGAGATCAACCGCCTGCTGAAGGAGCTCGACCAGCGCGCGCCCGAGCCGCGCCAGGCGCAGGCCTTCAAGCGCGCGCTGTCGCTGATCATCTCGCAGCGCCGCCCGTCCTACCACCTGCGCCGCGACGATACCAACCTGGATGCGCTCACCGCCAGCTACCTGCGCCTGCTGGCGGCCAACAACGTCATTACCGCCGAGCTGCGCGACGCCGCACTGGCGCAGCCGCTGGAGAAGGCGGCGCCGCCGCAGCGCCCGGCGCAGGAGCCCTTCGTCACGCGCAAGGCCGTCAACCGCGTGCGCGCCGACATCACCCGGCTGACGGGGGTGGAAAGCCGCTACGACATGGACCGGCTCGACCTGACCGTGGACAGCACCATCAACCGCGAGGCGCAGCGCATCATCACCGAGACGCTGCAGCGCGTGAACAACAAGGCCGATGCGCGCGCCATGGGCCTGTACGGCCACAACCTGCTGCGCGACAACGATGACCCGTCGAAGCTGACGGCGAGCTTCACGCTGTTCGAGCGCGTGGGCAACGCCAGCGTGGTGCGGGTGCAGGCCGACAATATCGACCAGCCCTTCGACGTCAACAGCGGCGCACGCCTGAACCTGGGATCGACCGCCAAGCTGCGCACGCTGGTGACTTACCTGGAGATCATCAGCGAGCTGCACTCGCGCTATGCCGGCATGAGCGGCGACGAGCTGGCCGCGGTGCACCTGGCGCGCCAGGACGCGCTCAGCCGCTGGGCGGTGGACTACCTGTCCAAGACCCGCAGGCCCGCCGAGCGCGAGCTGATGGCGATGCTCGAAGCCGCCATGGAGCGCAAGTACTCCGGCAGCGCCGGCGAAGGCTTCTTCACCGGCGGCGGCCTGCAGAGCTTCACCAACTTCGAGCGCGAGTCGGGCGAGCGCAACATGACCGTGCGCATCGGGTTCCAGCATTCGGTCAACCTGGTCTTTATCCGCATGATGCGCGACATCGTGCGCTATGAGATGTTCCATGCCAAGCCGGACATGGGCGACCTGTTCGAGGACCGCAACGCACCCGGCCGGCGCGAGTACCTGGAGCGCTTTGCCGACCAGGAAGGCAGCGCCTACATGACCAACTTCTACCAGCGCTACCGTGGCAAGGATTCGGCGCAGCGCCTGGACACGCTGCTGGGCCGGGTACGCATGACCATTCCGCACCTGAACGCGGTGCGCACGTCGGTGACGCTGCTGAGCGCACGGCCATACCTGGATGAGGCCAGCTACATCCACATCATGCGCGCGCGCCTGGGCGACAAGCAGCTGGCCAAGGAAGACCTGCCGGCGCTGTACCGCAAGTACGGCAAGGACAAGTTCAACCTCAACGACCGCGGCTACCTGTCACGCGTGCATCCGCTGGAGCTGTGGATGGTGGAGTACCTGGACCAGCATCCCGACGCTACGCTGGCAGAGGTGCTGCGCGCCAGCACCGCCGAGCGCCAGGAAGTTTACAAGTGGCTGTTCAAGACGCGCAGCAAGGCCGGGCAGGACAACCGCATCCGCACGCTGCTGGAGCAGGACGCCTTCACCCGCATCGCGCGGCGCTGGCAGCGCCTGGGCTATCCGTTCGATTCGCTGACGCCGTCGTACGCCAGCGCCATCGGCGCCGCCGGCGACCGCCCGGCCGCGCTGGCGGAGCTGGCCGGCATCCTGCTGGCGGGTGGCGTGGTCACGCAGAACGCCGCGGTACGCAGCTTGGCCTTCGCCGACGGCACGCCGTACGCCACGCGCTACGTGCTGCAGCCGGGGCAGGGCAAGCGCGTGTTGCCGGCCGAAGTGGCCGCGCTGGCGCGTCGCTCGATGCTGGATGTGGTGGAACGCGGCACTGCCAAGTCAATCCGCGGCGCGTTCACGGTGCCGGGGCGGGATGGCACGACGCTGATGGTGGCGGGCAAGACCGGCACCGGCGACCAGCGCTTCCAGGTGTACGGTCCGGGCGGGCGGCTGATCTCGTCGCGTTCGGTGAACCGCTCGGCGACGTTCGTGTTCACGCTGGGCGAGCGCTTCTTCGGCACCGTGGTGGTCAACGTGAGGGAGCCCTACGCAGTGCGCTACAGCTTTACCAGTGCGCTGGCGGTCAGGGTGCTGCGTGCGATCGCGCCGCAGGTTTCGGCGATGGCGCCGGGCGGCGACCGCGCACTGCTGCGTTGCCGCGACGCGGCCCCGGGGCTGCTCGCCCCGCGCGGGCCGACCATGGCCGCGCCGACCGAAGCCGTGCCCGGCGCCGCGCTGGCGCAAGGGCTCGAGGCCCGCCCGCAGATGGCCGAACCTGCGCCGGCGCCCCCCACACCTTCCAAGCGCGAGGTGCCGAGCCTGGCCGATGCCAACGACGCCGTGGTGCGCAAGGCCAGTCAGCCCTTGCGGCGCACCATGCCGTAGATCACCAGCAGCACGATCGCACCGATCACCGACGCAATCCAGCCGGCGGGTTCGCCCGGCTGGTACCAGCCCAGGGCGCGGCCGACGTAGCCGGCGATCACCGAGCCCAGGACCCCCAGGACGATGGTCATGATCCAGCCCATCTTGTCGTCGCCGGGTTTGACCGCGCGCGCGATCAGTCCGACGATGAGGCCAACGAACACGGTGCCAATGAATGCCATCATGGTGCGCTCCCGGTGGTGGTCTGGATCGATGCCGGCCGCACATGATGCGGCCGGTTGCGCTTCATGATACACGCCGCGGCGCGGCGTGTATGACGGGCATGTAACAAAGTCCACCGGGCCGCCGGCGGCGCTCAGGCCCCCGCCAGCCGGAACTGTCCGACCGCGCGGTGCAGGGCATCGGCCTGGTCTTCCAGCGATGCCGCCGCGGCCGCGGCCTCTTCCACCAGTGCGGCGTTCTGCTGCGCCATCTGGTCCATCTGCGACACCGCCTGGTTGACCTGCTCGATGCCGCCGGTCTGCTCCTCGGTGGCGGCGCGCATTTCGCCCATCAGGTCGGTCACGCGCTTGACCGCCTCGACGATCTCGTCCATCGCCTTGCCCGCGCTCTCCACCAGCACCGCGCCATCTTCCACGCGCTGCGCCGAGTTGCCGATCAGCGCCTTGATCTCCTTGGCGGCGGTGGCGCTGCGCTGCGCGAGCGTGCGCACCTCGCCGGCCACCACGGCAAAGCCGCGCCCTTGCTCGCCGGCGCGGGCGGCTTCCACCGCGGCGTTCAGCGCCAGGATATTGGTCTGGAAGGCAATGCCTTCGATCACGGCGATGATGTCGACCACCTTGCCCGAGGCGTCCTTGATCTCGCCCATGGTATCGACCACCTGGCTGACGATGGTGCCTCCGCGCACGGCGATGTCGGAGGCGCCTTCTGCAAGCCGACTGGCCTGGCGCGCGTTCTCGGCGCTCTGGCGCACGGTGCTGGTCAGCTGCTCCATGCTGGCGGCGGTTTCCTGCAGCGAGGCGGCCTGCTCCTCGCTGCGGCGCGACAGGTCGGCGTTGCCCGCGGCAATCTGCTTGGCCGCGCCCGCGATCGAATCAGCCGAGCCGCGGATGCTGCCGATCGCACCGGTCAGGCGCGACTGCATGCGCTGCATCGCAAAGAGGATGCTGTGCTGGTCGCCGGGGCGCACCTCCACCTGGCCGGCGAGGTCGCCCTCGGCAATGCGCCCGGCGATATGCGCGGTGGTGGCCGGCTCGCCGCCGAGCTGCTTCTGCAGGCTGGCGGAGACGCGCACCATCACCAGCGTCATCAGTGCGCCGACCCCGAGCAGCAGGCCGAGGGCCTTCAACAGCTCGGTGCGAAACGCCGCGTCGATGTCATCCAGGTACAGTCCGGCGATAAAGTTCCAGTCCCACGGGCGGAAGTTGGCAACGTAGCTCAGCTTGGGCTGCGGCGCCTCGGCGCCCGGCTTGGGCCACAGGTAATGGACGAAGCCCTTGCCCGCGCCCTTGCCGATCTCGGCGATATCTCGGAACAGGTAGACGCCGTTGGGATCTTTCATGTCCGACATGTTCTTGCCGTTCATCTCGGTCTTGAACGGGTGCATCACCACCACGGTGTCGGAGCGCATCAGCGTGAAATAACCGTCGGCGCCGAAGCGCATCGCGCGCACGCGCTCGATGGCCTGCTGCCTGGCCTCGTCCTGCGACAGCTTGCCGGCCTTGGCCAGCGCCTCGTACTCGGCCACCACGGAGTAGGCGGTGTCGGTCACGTGGGCCAGGTCCAGGCGCCGTTCTTCCATGCGCAGCTCGCGTATATGCCAGGCGTTCCACAGCGTGATGCCGAGCAGGCATATCCAGCTCAGCACCAGCGGCAACAGCAGTTTCTTTTTTAGGCTCAGGTTGTCCAACATTGCGTTCACTCCTCCTTCTTCCGCGCACTGCGCATGGCTTATCGGTGATGCTCACGGCGACACTCATCGCGCTGTCACTCATTGGTGACAACTGTCGGCGACACTGGCTGGTATAGGGCCAGCGGCATATGGGTGTGCGTCTGCGGCATAACGGCGGGGGCGCAAACTAACTTAATTGGGGTAATACCGCCCATGAAGCCATTGTGGTTGATTGGCTTTAATACAACTGCCATCGGAGTGCCGTATGCATCGCTTCATGTGCGGCGCGAGTGATGTGCGCTTCGCGCCTGTACCGCGATCGGTCAGAATCGCGCGTTGTTCCCATTGACTGAACCATGCTTCCAAAAGGCGATATGGCTACCCTGCCCAGCCCCTCCGATAACACCCGCCAACAGGACGGACCGCTTGCCGTGTTCCTAGTCTTCCTGCGGCTGGGGTTGACCTCGTTCGGCGGGCCGGTGGCGCACCTGGCGTATTTCCGCGAGGAACTGGTGCGCCGGCGGCGCTGGATCAGCGAAGCCGCCTATGCCGACGTGATCGCGCTGTGCCAGTGCCTGCCGGGGCCGGCCAGCAGCCAGACCGGTATCGCGCTGGGGCTGGCGCGTGCCGGTTATGCGGGCGCGCTTGCCGCGTGGATCGGTTTCACGCTGCCGTCGGCGCTCGTCATGATCCTGTTCGCGCTGGGCGTGTCTCACTACGGCATGACCGCGGCGCCCGGCGTGCTGCACGGGTTGAAGCTGGTGGCGGTGGCGGTGGTGGCGCAGGCGGTGTGGGGCATGGCGCGCAGCCTGTGTACCGGGCCCGTGCGCATCGCCATCATGATCGTGGCCGCCGGCATCGTGCTGGCGCTGCCTGGCCCATGGACCCAGGTGGCGGTGATGGCCGCGGCGGCGGCCGCAGGGATCGCGTTGCTGCGGCCGGCACTGGCGGGCGCGCATGAACCGCTGGGGATGGCGGTCACGCATCGGGCGGGCGCACTCGTGCTGGTGCTGTTTGCCGTGCTGCTGGCCGGGCTCCCGTTGCTGGCGCAGGTCGTCGCCGACCCTGCCATGCGCATGTTCGATGCGTTCTACCGTGCCGGTGCGCTGGTCTTCGGCGGCGGGCACGTGGTGCTGCCGCTGCTCGATACCGCGGCGGTGGCACCGGGCTGGGTCGGCAAGGAAACCTTCCTGGCCGGCTATGGCGCGGCGCAGGCCATGCCGGGGCCGCTGTTCACCTTTGCCGCCTTCCTGGGCGCGTCCATGCAGATGCCGCCGACCGGCTTTGCCGGCGGGTTGCTGTGCACGCTGGCGATCTTCCTGCCCGGCGCGCTGCTGGTGATAGGGACGCTGCCGTTCTGGGAAAGCCTGCGCCGCAACCGGCGCGCGCAGGCGGCGCTGGCCGGCGTCAATGCCGGTGTGGTCGGGCTGCTGCTGGCGGCGCTGTGGGATCCGGTGTGGACCAGCGCCGTGCAGGTGCCGCTCGATATCGTGCTGGTCGCGCTGGCGCTGCTCGCGCTGATGGTGTGGAAGCTGCCGCCGTGGCTGGTGGTGGTAGCGAGCGGCGTGGTGGGGTGGGCGGCCGGGGCGTGGTTGTGACGTTCGGCTGCCGCGCTTAACGAGGCGGCGGCGGCGGTGCGTGCGGCAAGGCATGTAACGCGCTGTAATGTTGAGCGGTCACCATTCGTTTGCGCATTCAAATGAGAACGATTATCCTTCTCTCTTGCGTCAATCATTGTGACAACAATGACACAGCCCTTGCTGCCACAGGTGCGCAAGGCGGCGCCCGAGCTTCCAGGACATAAAGGCAACAACTGGCCGCAGGCCGCGCCAGCACCGTGCCCGCCGACCAACCGCAATGACCCAATCCCAGCCGGCTTCCGGCCAGCAGCGCCGCGCCTTCTGGCTCAAGCATCTCCACCAGTGGCACTGGATCAGTTCCGCGATCTGCCTGATCGGGATGCTGCTGTTCGCCATCACCGGCTTCACGCTCAACCATGCGGCGCAGATTGAGGCAAAGCTTGCGGTCGAGAACCGGCACGCCACCATGCCCACGCGCGTGCTCGACAAGGTGCGCGCCGAAGCGCCCGCCAGCGACGCCCAGGCGCGCGAGCGCAAGGCGCCGGTACCCGCGGCGTTGGCCGACTGGCTGGCGCAGGCGCTGGACGTCGACACCCGCGGGCGCGAGGCCGAATGGTCGGCGGACGAGATCTACGTGGCCTTGCCGCGCCCTGGCGGCGATGCCTGGGTCAGCGTCGAGCTCGACAGCGGCGAGGCCCAGTACGAAAAAACCACGCGCGGCGCGATCTCCTACCTGAACGATCTGCACAAGGGCCGCAATACCGGCGCCGCGTGGAGTCTGTTCCTGGATGTGTTCGCGCTGGCGTGCGTGATCTTCAGCGTGACCGGCCTGTTCCTGCTCAAGCTGCATGCGGGCGGACGCGTGGCGACGTGGCCGCTGGTGGGGCTGGGGCTGGTGGCGCCATTGCTGCTCGCCATCCTGTTCATCCACTGATCGACCCATTCTTCTTCCTGCATCTCACTGACGAGGTTCCTTCGATATGCGCCGACTGCTCACCGTCACCCTGACCGGCATGGCCGCGGTTCCCTTGGCGGGACCCGCGATGGCCGCCGACCTGAACGTCAAGGTGGAAATCCCGCGCCTGAACGTGGCCGAATACCACCGCCCCTATGTGTCGATGTGGGTCGAGCGCGCCGACCAGAGCCCCGTACAGACGCTGGCGGTCTGGTACGACGGCAAGCTCAAGGACGGCGAGGGCACCAAGTGGCTCAAGGACATGCGCCAGTGGTGGCGCAAGGCCGGCCGCGACCTGCATATGCCGGCCGACGGCATCTCTGGCGCCACGCGCGCGCCGGGCGAGCACGCGGCCAGCTTCAGCGACGGCAAGACGCCGCTGGGCAAGCTGCCGGCGGGTAACTACCAGCTAGTGGTGGAGGCCGCGCGTGAAGTGGGCGGGCGCGAGCTGCTGCGCGTGCCGTTCACCTGGCCGCCGCAATCCGCGCAGACCGCCCGCGCCAAGGGCGAACACGAACTCGGCGGCGTGACCGTCGAACTGAAGCCGTAAATCTCCCGGAGCCCCGACGATGAAACCTTCCGCGATCCTGTCCGCCGTTCCTTCCCGCCTGGCCACCCGCGTGGCCGTGCTCGCCCTCGCCGCGCTGGCGCCGCTGGCCGCGCATGCGCACCGCCAGTGGCTGCTGCCGTCGGCCACCGTGCTGTCCGGTAGCGATCCGTGGGTGACCGTGGACGCCGCCGTCTCCAACGACCTGTTCTATTTCGAGCACGTGCCGATGCGGCTCGACAACCTGCAGGTGACCGCCCCCGACGGCAGCGCCGTCAAGGCCGAGAGCGCGGCCACCGGCAAGTACCGCAGCACCTTCGACCTGCACCTGACCCAGCCGGGCACCTACCGCGTGGCGGTGGTCAACAACGGCCTCTTCGCCAGCTACAAGGTCGACGGCCAGACCAAGCGCTGGCGCGGCACGGCCGAGAACTTCGCCAAGGAAGTGCCGGCCAACGCGCAGGAGCTGCAGGTCACGCAGGCCGAAGGCCGCATCGAGTCCTTCGTCACCGCCGGCAAGCCCAGCGACAAGGGCCTGCGCATCGCCGGCCGCGGCCTGGAGCTGGCGCCGATCACGCACCCGAACGACCTGGTCGCGGGCGAAACCGCCAGCTTCCGCCTGCTGCTCGACGGCAAGCCCGCCGCCAACCTGAAGGTCTCGGTGGTGCCGGGCGGCATCCGCTATCGCGACCAGCTGCAGGAGTTCAGCGCCACCACCGACGCCGACGGCAAGTTCAGCGTCAAGTGGCCGGCGCCTGGCATGTACTGGATGGAAGCCGAGGTGCGCGACGACAAGGCGACCTTCAAGCAAGCCAAGTCGCGCCGCGCCGTCTATGCGGTGACGATGGAAGTGCTGCCGCAATAAGAGGCTGACGGTTTGAACCGCGTCCTCGTTCCCGTCGCGCTGTCCGCGCCGCCGATGCCGCCCGCGGCGCAGGTGCGGCTGCACCGCTGGTGCGGTGAGAGCATGGGCACGACCTGGTCGGTGGCGGCGTTGTTGCTACGGGCGGCTGATGCCGATCGCATCGCCGCAGGGATCCGGGCCGTGCTCGATGGCGTGGTCGCGCAGATGAGCAACTGGGAAGCGGATTCGGACCTGAGCCGCTTCAATCGCGCCGCGCCGGGCAGCTGGCACACGTTGCCGGACGACTGCTTCGCGGTGCTGCAATGCGCGCTGCAGGTGGCGCGCGACAGCGGCGGTGCCTATGACCCGAGCGCCGGCCCGCTGGTCGACCTGTGGGGCTTCGGCCCGGCGCCGAAGCGTAGCGCGCCGCCATCGCCTGACGCGGTGCAGGCGGCACGCGGCCGCTGCGGCTGGGTGCGCATCGAAGTCGATGGGGCAGGCAAGCGCGCGCTGCAGCCCGGCGGCGCCTCGCTGGACTTCTGCGCCATCGCCAAGGGCTTTGCCGTCGACGCGGTGGCGAGCTACCTGCGCGAGCAAGGCCTGGACCACCACCTGACCGAGATCGGCGGTGAACTGCGCGGCCATGGCGTCAAGCCCGACGGCATGCCGTGGTGGGTCGCGCTGGAAACGCCGCCGGGGCTCGGCACCGGCGCAGCGGGGCAGACGCTGGTCGCGCTGCACGGCTTGTCGGTCGCCACCTCCGGCGATTATCGCCGCTACTTCGACAGCGACGGCCGGCGCTACGCCCATACCATCGATCCGCGCACCGGCTATCCGGCCAGCCACGCGCTCGCTTCGGTCACGGTGCTGCATGCGCAGTGCATGCTGGCAGATGCGCTCTCTACCGCGCTGACCGTGCTCGGCCCCGAGGCCGGCATGGTGCACGCGCACCGCCACGGTATCGCCGCGCGCTTCCTGGTGCGCACGCCGGACGGTTTCGAAGAACACCTTTCCCCGGCGTTCGCCGCGATGCTGGCATGAGCCGGCCTTCCGCTTTCGCCGGCGCGAGCTGGCTCGCCGTGGCCGGCGGCGTGGCACTGGCGCTGCTGGGCCCGTCGCGCGCCGTCACGGCAGCCGGTGTGGTTGCGGCCTATGCGGGCTTCTGCGGCGCGGTGATCGCGCACCATCGCCAGCGGCGCGCGAGCGTGGCGGCGTTGGCAAGCCCCGCGGACGACGCCACGCTGGTCGCCTATGCCAGCCAGACCGGGTTTGCCGAGCAACTGGCGCTGCAGACCGCCACCGCGCTGCAGGGCGCGGGCATGCCGGTGCAGCTGCTGTCGCTGGCCGAGGTCGATGCAAGACGCCTGGCCGCATGCCGGCAGGCGCTGTTCGTGGTCAGCACCACGGGCGAGGGCGACGCGCCTGACAGCGCTTCCGGCTTTGCGCGCCGCTTGCTGGCCGGCGCGGATGGCCTGCGCGAACTGCGCTACGGCATCCTGGCGCTGGGCGACAGCAGCTACGCACGCTTCTGCGCCTTCGGCCACGCGCTCGACGGCTGGCTGCAACGCCATCGCGCGCAGCCGCTGTTCGACCTGATCGAAGTCGACAACGGCGATGCCGGCGCGCTGCGCCACTGGCAGAACCACCTGTCGGCGCTGAGCGGCGGCGCCGAGATCGCCGACTGGGAACGCCCGCGCTACGGCAGCTGGCGGCTGGCGCAACGCCGTCACCTGAACCCGGGCAGCCAGGGCGCGCCGGCCTTCCATATCGCGCTGGCACCGCAAGCAGGCGCCGCATTGGACTGGCAGGCCGGTGACCTCGCCGAGGTCGGCCCCTGCCACGCACCGGCCGAGGTCGAGCGGCTGCTGGCGCGGCTCGCGCTGGATGGCGGCACACCGGTGCGCTGCGATGGCCACGCCATGACGCTGGCCCAAGCGCTCGCCACGCGCATGCCGTTGCCCGAGCCGCACTTTGCCGCGATGCAGGGCCTGCCGCCGCAGCAACTGGTGGACGTGCTGTCGCCCCTGCCGCACCGCGAGTATTCGATCGCATCGCTGCCGCAGGACGGCACGCTCGAGCTGCTGGTGAGGCAGACCCGCCATGGCGATGGCCGCCTGGGGCTGGCCTCCGGCTGGCTGACGGCCCATGCGCAAGCGGGGGCGCGCATCGCATTGCGCATCCGCACCAACCGCAGCTTCCATCCGCCGGCCGACGACCGGCCGCTGATCCTGGTCGGCAACGGCACGGGCCTGGCCGGGCTGCGCGCGCATCTCAAGGCTCGCGCCGCGGCGGGACAGCGGCGCAACTGGCTGTTGTTCGGCGAGCGTTCGGCGCAGCACGATGGTTTCTTTGCCGATGAGCTGGCCGCGTGGCAGGCCGATGGCACGCTGCAGCGCGCGGACCTGGTGTGGTCGCGCGACGGCGGCGCGCTGCGCCACGTCCAGGACGCGCTGCGCGCGCATGCCGGCGCGGTGCGCCAGTGGGTCGACGACGGCGCGGCGATCTATGTCTGCGGCAGCCTGCAGGGCATGGCCGGCGGCGTCAACGACGCGCTGGCGGAGATCCTCGGTGAGGACACACTGCGCCAGCTGGCCGACCACGGCCGCTACCGGCGCGACGTCTACTAAACCTCGTAGCTGCAAGCAACTGCCGTGCGGAGATCGGCCGCGCGGCTCGCGCCCGGGCCGGGCATGCACTATCTTCGGTGTGGTCTGCAAAGCATCTGCAGCCAACAACAATACCGAGGAGACCTGATTGATGTTAAGCACCCCCCGCCGCATCGCGGCCGCGCTGGCCCTGCTCGTCACCACATCGGCCGCCATGGCCCAGGCACCCCGCGCCGAACGCCTGGCTGTACCCGGCCTGGAAAAACCCGCCAGTGTGCTGGTCGACCGCTGGGGCGTGCCGCATATCTATGCCGGTACGCTCTACGACGCCTTCTACGTGCAGGGCTTCATGGCCGCGCGCGACCGCCTGTGGCAGATCGACCTGTGGCGCAAGCGCGGCCTCGGCGAAATGGCCAGGGACTTCGGCCCGGCCTATGCCGACGGCGACCGCATGGCGCGCGCGGTGCTGTTCCGCGGCGACATGTACCGCGAATGGCTCGCCTACGGCTCCGACGCCAAGCGCGTGGCCGAGGCCTTCGTGGCGGGTGTGAATGCCTACGTGGCGCTGACCGAGCAGAAACCCGAACTGCTGCCGCCTGAATTCCGCAAGCTCAACTACAAGCCCGCGCGCTGGCGCGCCGACGATATCGTGCGCATCCGCCACCACGGCCTGACGCTGAACTTCACCGGCGAAGTCGAGCGCGCGCAGCTCTACTGCCGGGCCAGGAACGAGGCCGCGCGCGCCGACTGGCTGCGCCGCGAACTCGATCCGCCGGTCGAGCCCAAGCTGAACCCTGGCCTCGATCCCTGCACGGTGCCCGCGGCCGAACTGCGCCGCGCCTATGAACTGGCCACCGCCGCCGCGCGCTTCCCGAAAGAGGCGTGGACCACCGAACAGGCCGGCACCATCCCGCTCGACCAGCTCTACGCGCTGGTCGATCCCAACAGCGATACCGGCCGCAGCCTCGGCTCCAACAACTGGGTCATCGGCGGCAAGCGCACCGCCACCGGCCGCCCGATCCTGGCCAACGACCCGCACCGCTCGCACGGCGCGCCCAGCCTGCGCTATATCAGCCACCTGAACGCGCCGGGGATGTCGGTGATCGGCGCGGGCGAGCCCTTTCTGCCAGGCATCTCGATCGGGCACAACGGCACCATCGCCTTCGGCCTGACGCGCTTCTACATGGACCAGGAAGATCTCTACGGCTACGAGCTGAATCCGGCCAACCCGCGTGAATACAAGTACAAGGGCCGCTGGGAGCCGATGGAGACCGTCACCGAAGAGATCGCGGTCAAGGGCGAGTCCGCGCCGCGCAAGGTCGCGATCGACTTCACGCGCCACGGCCCGGTACTCCACGCCGATGCCGCGCGGGCGTGGGCGCTGCGCGCCGCGTGGCTCGACTACGGCATGGCGCCGTACTTCGGCTCGATGGACTATATGCGCGCGCGCAACTGGGACCAGTTCCGCGGCGCCATGAACCGCTGGGGCGCGCCGGGCGAGAACCAGGTCTATGCCGACACCGGCGGCAATATCGGCTGGGTCCCGGGCGGGCTGACCGTGAACCGGCCCAACTGGGACGGCCTGACGCCGGTGCCGGGCGACGGGCGCTACGAATGGGCCGGCTACCGCAATATGGACGAGCTGCCATGGGCCTATAACCCCACGCCAGGCTATATCGTCACCGCCAACGAGAACAACATCCCGCCCGAGCACCCGGCCGCCAAGCTGGGCGTGGGCTACGAATGGAGCGACAGCTCGCGCGCGCGCCGGCTCAAGGCGGTGGTGGGCGCCAGTCCGCGCAGCTCGGTGCAGGACTCGATGGCATGGCAGAACGACACCGTGTCGATACCGGCGCAGCGGGTGGTGGCGCTGGTGAAGGACCTGCGCAGCGACGATGCGCAACTGGCGCGCGGCCTCAACCTGCTGCGCGGCTGGGACGGCAACGAGCGCGCCGACAGCGCCGCGGCCGCGCTGTTCGAGGTCTGGTTCAGCAAGCACCTGCGGCCGGCGGTGGTGCACGCGTCGCTGTCGCCGGAGTCCGCCAGGCTGGTTGGCGCGGGCGATGCCGCGCGCGTGCTCGCGGTGCTGGAGCAGCCGGGGCCGTGGATGCCGGTGGAGCGGCGCAATGCGGTGATGCTCGAATCGCTGAAGGCGGCGATGGCCGAGGTCGAGGGCAAGCTTGGTCCCGATCCGCGCGCGTGGCAATGGGGCAAGCTGCACACGGCGGTGTTCTCGCATCCGATGGACCCGATCCTGACGGATGCCGAGCGCCAGCAGTACAACGTGAATGCCGGACCGATCGGCGGCTCGGCGTTCACGCCGATGAATACCAGCTATCGCAATTCCGACTTCCGGCTGACCGCGGGGGCGTCGTTCCGCATGGTGCTGGATGTGGGCGACTGGGATGCGTCGCGCGTGGTCAATACGCCGGGGCAGTCGGGGAATCCGGCCAGCCCACACTATCGCGACCTGGCGCCGTTGTGGGCCAAGGGGGAGTATTTCCCGCTGGTTTATACGCGCAAGGCGGTGGAGAAGGCGAGTCGGGAGAGGCTGGAGTTGGTGCCGCAGTGAGTCTTCGTATGCCGGCGTATCGCAGGCTCATGCGATTCAGGGAGGGCCATTACGCCAGGCAAACGCACCCCTCTCCCGCGCGTGCTTGCCTTTACCCACATCTCGACAGGAAAGGTTGTAAACCGGATTGGACGGTGTTAACTTCGGGTGAAGTTGACAATCAGTGGTGGCAATTTTGCCTGATACGGAAGATCTGGAAGACTGGGCCAGCGACGAATTCGGTGGCGCTCAATTGGGCGATGCACGTCGCACGCAGCGCCTTGTGGCATTGGCGCGCGGACTGGCGCAAAAAGCCCATGTTTCGTTCCCGCAGGCCTTGAGTGGTGCCCAACTCAAGGCAGCATATCGCTTCTTTGATAATGAGGCGGTTGACCCGGACGGAATACTGGCGAGCCACGTCACTCAAACCGTGGGTCGCATGCAGCAGGTACCTGTCGTATTGGCGGTGCAGGACACCACGGAATTCAATCTGGCAAATTTGCCCGCGACTGAGGGACTTGGTCACGGCACGGGCGGCAATTTGCACGGATTCATGTTGCACAGCGTGCTGGCGGTGACGCCTGAGGGTCTGCCACTGGGCGTGTTGAGCATGAAGACGTGGGTGCGTGCGCCGCAAGACTCGGGCAAGGCCAGGCAGCGCCGGGCGCTGTCCATTCGTGACAAGGAAAGCGTGAAGTGGCTGGAGGGGCTGGAATGCCTTGAGCCGCTCAAGATGCAGTGTCCGGACACGCACCTTGTTGCCGTCAGCGATCGCGAGGGCGATGTGTATGACGTGTTCCTGGCGCCGCGCCCAGCGGGGGTGGACTGGTTGGTGCGGGCCGCCTGGAATCGAGGCGTGGACCACCCAGAGAAGTATCTGTGGGAGACGGTTGCTGCGGCTCCTGTACTTGGGGAGACCGTACTGCACGTGCCCAGGAGCGGCGCCAGGCAGGCGCGTAGCGCCCGACTGGCTTTGCGCTGTGTGCCCGTCCAACTGCGACCGCCGCGCAGCCGCGGTGCAGAGGCCCTACCGAGTCTCGAAGTATTTGCCATTCACGCGCTGGAACTCGACCCGCCCGAAGGCGTTGAGCCGCTCGAATGGATGTTGCTCAGTTCAATGCCCACCCAAACGCTGGAAGATGTGCTCGAACGGCTGAGCTGGTACGCCCGTCGCTGGACCATTGAATCCTGGCATCGTGTCCTGAAAAGTGGCTGCCAGATCGAAGCCCGGCAGTTCGGGACGCTGGAGCGGTTCCTGCGGGCCACGGCGCTGTTCGCCGTAATCGGCTGGCGCATCTTGTACGCAACTATGCTGGGCCGGCTCGAAGCCGATATCCCTTGCTCGGTGCTACTGCAATCGCTCGAATGGCAGGCCTTGTACTGCCGCACGCACGGCACAACCAAGCCACCAGAGCAGGCACCCAAACTCAGCGAAGCGGTCCTTTGGGTCGCCAAGCTCGGTGGCTACCTGGGTCGCAAAAACGACGATCCCCCCGGTGCTACTGTCCTCTGGCGCGGCTTCCTCGTTTTGCACGAAATCACCGAAATGTATCGGATCTTCCAGAAAAACGAGTAAGCCGCCGGAAGTTGTGGGTAAAGGCAAGCCCGCGCGTGGGAGAGGGGTGGGGGAGCAAACCGGCGCCGGGCGACGCGCGCCATCTTCACTTCAACATCTTCATCAACGCCTCCGCCGCCACCTCGCCGCGCGCAAGCCGCGCGTCAGGCGCGGTTGACCACCGGCACCAGCGCGCCTTGCACCGCACGCGCGGCATCGGACGCGAGGAACAGGATCACGTCGGCCAGCGCATCCAGGCCGACCCAGCGCGCGTGCTCGGCATCCGGCATGGCCTGGCGGTTCTCCGGCGTATCGAGGATGCTGGGCAGCACCGCGTTGACGCGGATGCCGCGGTCGCGCAACTCGGCCGACATCGATTCGGTCACGCGCGCCAGCGCGTCCTTGGAGGCGCAGTAGGCGCCCATCTGGGCAAGGCCGCGCGCGGCGGAGTTGGCGCCGACGTTGACGATGCTGCCGCCACCGGCTTCGAGCATATGCGGCACCACCACGCGCGCCAGGTTCAGCACGGTGCGCACGTTCATGTCGAACAGGTGGTCCCAGGCCGCGGCGTCGGTCTCATGCACGGCCGGACCCATGGCGAAGCCGCCGGCCAGGTTGCAGACCACGTCGATGCGCCCGCATGCCTGGATCGCCTGCTGCACGGCTTGTCCGAGCTGCGCGGCATCGAGCAGGTCCGTCTGCAACGCCACGTGGCCGTTGCCGGCCTCGGGCAGCGGGGCCGCATGCCGATCCAGCAGCACCACCCGCGCGCCCGCCTGGGCGAAAGCCTGCGCCACCGCGCGGCCGAGGTTGCCGCGCGCGCCGGTGATCAATACGTTCTTGCCGTTGAAGTTCATTTTGGGGGCTCCTGCGCCATGGCGGCGCGCATGATCGGATCAGAAAAGACGCAAGCCAGTCTACAAAACGCCGACCAACATATGCTTGCGAAATTGCCCCGGGCTAACCCTCGAAACGCACAGGAAGTTGCGCGCTTACGGCTTGTGCTGCCGTGGTGGCTTGCGTCGCGGTGCTTCCGGCTCAACGCCCGCGATCACCGGTGCCGCCGCCGTCCGTTCGAGAAACGCCACCAGCAGCCGCGCCGCAGGCGAGAGCAGCTCAAGGTCGCGGAAGCAGATCGCAAAGCGCCGCCGCGCCCAGTCATTGCGCAGCGGGATCACGCGCAAGCCAAAGGTGGCGGCGATTGGCGCGGCGATCTCGGCCGGGATGATGGTGATGCCGAGTTCCGCGCGCACGCAGCGCAGCGCCGCGTCGAAGGTCGATACCACCGCGCGGTAGGCGATGCGCCGGCCCAGGATCGCGGCATAGCGCGTCAGCATGGTCTGCACCGCCGTCTGGGCGGGCATGCCGATATGGTCGTAGCCGAGCGTGTCTTCGAACAGGCAATCGTACGCCCCGGCCAGCGGATGCCCGGCGTGCACCACCGCCGCCAGGTGGTCGGCGCGGTAGGGCCGGGTCTCGAAGCCCTCCAGGTCCGCCGCATCCCAGCAGATGCCAAGCGGCGCCGAGCCCTCGCGCAAGGCGCGCACCACGTCGCTGCTCAGGCTCTCCTCCACGGTGACGCGCACGTCGCGGTGTTCCGGCTGCTGCAGGAACGCGGCGATGTCGTCGGGCAGCGATTCCGCCATCGACGACACCGTGGCCAGCAGCCGCACCTGCCCGCGGATGCCGGAGCCGTAGTCCGCCATGTCCCGGGCCACGCGATCCGCCGCGGCCAGCATCGCGCGCGCATGCGCCAGCACCATCTCGCCGGCGGGCGTGGGGATCACGCCGCGGCGGCGGCGTTCCAGCAGCGTGGCGCCGACGGTCTCTTCCAGCTGCGCCAGGCGCTTGCTGATGGCGGAAGCGACAATATGTTCCTGCTCGCCCGCGCGCGCCATATTACGGGTTTCGCAGACGGCGACGAACAGGCGCAGCGTGGTGAGGTCGAGATCTCGCATTGGGGGCGTCGGTGTTTCCGGAATGGAATGGTAGCCGCGATATGGGTGCTTTATCGGCTCATTCGGGAATTCCCGCAGGTATGGCAGTGGCGCTTTAGAGACTTTCCGATTCGGAACGTTATCGTGCATAAATCACCGCTTCAGCTTGTCGCCAGAAACTCATAGAGTTCTTCCGTCGCCTCCTCCGCGGGGCCTTTCCCGAAGCCCCAAACCATGACCGCCCCTATCCCCCGCCATGCCGTAATCCGCGAAGTCGGCTTGCGCGACGGCCTGCAAAGCATCCGCACCATCCTGCCCACCGCAAGCAAGCAGGCGTGGATCCGCGGCGCCCACGCCGCTGGCCTGCGCGAGCTGGAAGTGGGCTCGTTCGTGCCCGCTCGCCTGCTGCCGCAACTGGCCGATACCGCCGAGCTGGTGGCCTTCGCCCGCACGCTGCCCGGCCTGTTCGTCTCGGTGCTGGTGCCCAACCTGCGCGGTGCGCAGGATGCGCTCTCCAGCGGCGCCGACCTGATGATCGTACCGCTGTCGGCCAGCCATGCGCACAGCCTGGCCAACCTGCGCAAGACGCCCGACGAGGTGGTGGCCGAAGTGGCGCGCATCCGCGCGGCGCGCGATGCCAGCGGCGCCAGGACGCTGATCGAAGGCGGCGTCGGCACCGCCTTCGGCTGCACGCTGCAAGGTCACGTCGATCCCGACGAGGTGCTGCGCCTGATGCAGGCGCTGCTCGACGCCGGCGCCGACCGCGTCAGCCTGGCCGATACCGTCGGCTATGCCGATCCGCGCATGGTGCGCGAGCTGTTCGCGCGCGCCGTCGAGATCGCCGGCGAGCGCTTCTGGTGTGGCCATTTCCACGACACCCGCGGACTCGGGCTGGCCAATGTCCACGCCGCGCTGGACGCGGGCGTGACGCGCTTCGATGCCTGCCTGGCCGGCATCGGCGGCTGCCCGCATGCGCCCGGCGCCAGCGGCAACGTTGCGACCGAAGACCTTGCCTACATGCTCGGCAGCATGGGCATCGACACTGGTGTCGACATCGCCCGCCTGCTGGCGCTGCGTGAAGACGTCGCCGCTTGGCTCAAGGATGAAACCCTGCACGGCACGCTGTGGCGCGCCGGCCTGCCCAAGACTTTCCCGGCCCAGCATGCTGGCGCCGCTTTCTGAGACGCAAGATGACCCAAGACAGCAACAGCAACTCCCTGCCGCTCGCCGGCATCCGCGTGGTCGAATTCACGCATATGGTGATGGGCCCCACCTGCGGCATGATCCTGGCCGACCTGGGTGCCGAGGTGATCAAGGTCGAACCGCCCGGCGGCGACAAGACCCGCAACCTGCCGGGCCTGGGCATCGGCTTCTTCCGCGCCTTCAACCGCAACAAGAAGAGCGTGGTGCTCGATATCACGACCGAGGAGGGGCGCGCCGCCGCCGCGGAGCTGGCCGGCCAGAGCGACGTGCTGCTGGAGAACTTCCGTCCCGGCCTGATGCAGAAACTGGGGCTGGACTACGCCACGCTGTCGCGCGACTACCCGCACCTGATCTACGTCTCGCACAAGGGCTTCCTGCCCGGCCCGTACGAGAACCGGCTGGCGCTGGACGAAGTCGTGCAGATGATGGGCGGCCTGTCCTACATGACCGGCCCCAGCGGGCGGCCGCTGCGTGCCGGCACCTCGGTCAACGACATCATGGGCGGCATGTTCGGCGCCATCGGCGTGCTGGCCGCGCTGCGCGAACGCGACCGCACCGGCCGCGGCCAGGAGATCCAGAGCGCGCTGTTCGAGAACTGCGTGTTCCTGGCCTCGCAGCATATGCAGCAGTTCGCGATGACCGGCGAGGCGCCGCCGCCGATGCCGTCGCGCGTCTCGGCGTGGAGCGTGTATGACGTGTTCACGCTGGCCGGGGACGAGCAGCTCTTTATCGGCGCGGTCAGCGACAAGCAGTTCGTCACGCTGTGCCAGGTGCTCGAACACCCGCAGCTTCTCGGCAAGCCCGAGTACGCCACCAATACCTCACGCGTGGCCGTGCGCCCGCAACTGCTCGCAGAGCTGGGCGCGATCCTGCGCCACCATCGCTCCGACGAACTGGCGCCGAAGCTCGAAGCCGCCGGCATCCCCTACGCGCCGATCGTGCGCCCGGACCAGCTACTCGACGATCCGCACCTGCTCGCCAGCGGCGGACTGGTGCCGATGCAGGCCGACGATGGTTCGACCACGCCCACGGTGCTGCTGCCGCTGCTGATGGGCGGGCGCCGCCCCGGCGTGCGCCGACCGCTGCCCAGGGCCGGCGAGCACAACGAAGAGATCCTGTCGCAGCTCGGCAAGGGCCGCGTTGGCTGAATGGCACGACGGGCATGCCGCGCCACAGCGGCAGCCCGCAAAACGACATCACGATAACGATACGGAGACAACCTCATGCAACGCCGTACCCTTCTCAAGTCTGGAGTGGCGCTGGCCGCCGTGTTCGCCACTGCGCTGGCCGTGCCTGGCTTCGAAGCCCTGGCCCAGGGCGGCACCGGCAAGCCAGTGCGCCTGATCCTGCCGATCAGCGCCGGCTCCGGCGTCGACACCATCGCCCGTGCGGCCGGCCCGGCACTGGGCAAGGCCTTCGGCCAGCCGGTGGTGATCGAGAACCTGCCCGGCGCCGGCGGCATCACCGGCGCCGCGGCGGTGGTCAAGGCGCAGCCGGATGGCAGCACGCTCGGGCTAGTTTCGAACAACCACGTGATCAATCCCAGCGTGTTCCGCTCGATGCCGTTCGATGCGATCCGCGACATCACGCCGATCAGTGTGATCGGCGCCACGCCGCTGGTGCTGGTGGTCAATCCGAAAGTGCCGGCAAAGAACGTGAAGGAACTGGTGGCGCTGCTCAAGGCCAAGCCTGACGGCTACAACTATGGCTCGTCGGGCAACGGCACCATCATCCACCTGGCCGGCGAGATGTTCCTCGACGAGGCGGGCGTGAGTGCGCGCCACGTGCCGTACAAGGGCACCGGGCCGATGCTGAACGACCTGATCGCAGGCCAGGTGGAGATGGGCGTGGTTGCGCTCAATGCCGTGGCTCCGCATCTGAAGGCGGGCACGTTGCGCGCCATCGGCCTGTGCGGTGACAAGCGCACCGCGGCCGCGCCCGAGATCCCGACCATCGCCGAGCAAGGGCTGCCCCGATACAACGTCGCGGGCTGGTTCGCCGTGGTCGGCCCGGCCGGCATGCCGCCCGCGGAAGTGAAGCGCGTGCACGATGCCTTTGCCAAGGCCTTCACCTCGCCCGAAGTGCTCGAGGCGATGAAGAAGCAAGGCACCGTGATCGAACCCGGCACGCCCGAAGCCGCGGCCAGCTTCTTCCGCAGCGAGGCCACGCGCTACGCCGCATTGGTGAAGAAGGCCAACGTCAAGGTCGAATAGCGCACCGCACGCATCCATCCACACTATCCACAACATGACTCTCTACAAGCTTGGCGAGCTCGCGCCCGCCATCGCCGGCAGCGCCTTTGTCGCTGCCGAAGCCACCATCATCGGCCGCGCCGAACTGGCCGATAACGTCTCGGTCTGGCCCGGTGCCGTGATCCGCGCCGACAACGAGCCCGTGACCATCGGCGCCGGCAGCAACGTGCAGGAAGGCGCGGTGCTGCATACCGATCCCGGTTGCCCGCTGACGCTCGGCGCCGGCGTGACCGTGGGGCACCAGGCCATGCTGCACGGCTGCACCGTCGGTGACGGCGCGCTGATCGGCATCCAGGCGGTGATCCTGAACAACGCGATGATTGGCGCCGAGTCCCTGGTGGCCGCCGGCGCACTGGTGACCGAGGGCAAGCAGTTCCCGCCGCGCTCGCTGATCCTGGGCTCGCCCGCCAAGGCCGTGCGCGAACTGACCGATGACGAAGTGAAGAGCCTGCGCGCAAATGCCGAGGACTATGTCCGCCGTGCCGCGCAGTACCGGGTGGCGCTCGAGAAGATCGGCTGATGGGCATCCGGCATATCTTTTGAGGCAGCGGGGCGCTGCCGTGCAGCCAATGCGCGCGGCGCCTAGAATCGTCCTGCATTCACCCGTCGCGGCATCCACCGGATCGCCGCCACGCCACACAGGAGAACGACGATGCCAGACAAGCCAGTCAGGATCCCCGGCCCCGACCATCCCATCACTGTCACGCCGACCTCCGGCCGGATCGTGGTCAAGGTCGGCGGTATTACCGTGGCCGACAGCGATGCCGCGCTGACGCTGCGCGAGGCCGACTACACGCCGGTGCAGTACATCCCGCGCGAGCATGTCGACATGGCGCAGCTGGAACGCACCACACACGCGACCTACTGCCCGTACAAAGGCGACTGCAGCTATTTCTCGATCCCCGCCGGCGGCGAGCGCTCGCGCAATGCGGTGTGGAGCTACGAGACTCCTTACGACGCGGTGGCCGCGATCGCATCGCACCTGGCCTTCTATCCGGACCGGGTCGACAGCATCGAAATCCTCCAACGCTAGCACGCAGGGTGCCGCCACGCAGGGCGGCATATCCATCCGCGAAACCTGTCGTTCCCTCATCCGCAGTGCACTGCTATCGTCTTTACGGCCGCATCCTCGCAGCGGACTCCGGCGTCATGCGCAAGCCCGTATTGGCACCGTTGAAGCACACGTGGCATGCACGCCGTTGCCATGCTTGCATTTCCGCGAGGCATGGCCTTTCATGAAGTCTTCCCGCAGCGGCCCGCCACCCCCCGGCGGATACCGTTCACGCCGCGAGCCGCCACGCCTTGTCCTGCATCGCAGCGCCAACCGCCCGGGAGGCACCATCATGCTCGGACTCACGCAGCTTGGCCTCGTCCATACCCTGATCAGCATCGCGGCACTGACGTGCGGCCTGGTGTCGTTGTGGCGCACGGGAGTGATTCGCGTGAGCAGCGCGCTGGGCTTCAGCTACGTGATCGGCACCACGGCGAGTTGCCTGACTGCCTTCGGCATCTTCCAGCATGGCGGTGTCGGCATGCCGCATGTGCTCGGTGTCATCACGCTGTTTGTGCTGGACGTGGCGGCGTATGCGGCGCGCGGCTCGTTCGGGCGCCCGGGCCGCTATATCGAAGTGGTGGCGCTGTCGCTGACGGTGTTCTTCCACTTCATCCCCGCGCTGACCGAGACCGGCAGGCGGCTGCCGGTGGGCAACCCGGTGTTCGCCAATGCCGACGCACCCGAACTCAAGGCGATCGTCGCCGTGCTGTTCGTGGTGTTCCTGGTGGGTGCCGTGTTGCAGGTCCGCTTCCTGCAACGTGAGCCGGAGGCTGGCATGAGGACTTTCCCCGGGCGCATCGCCTGAAAAATCTCTTACGGTGCGAGCGCCGCATCGATCATCGCCACGCCCAGCCCGACCAGCAGCGCCACGGCCGAGGCGATAAACCATCGCACCGTCTTGCGGTATTCCTCGACGGCGTCGTCCTCGATGCGCAGCGCGCGGAACAGCGCGACGATCTGCAGCGACACAGCGGCCAGCAGCGAGACCGCGGCGAACAGCGCGCGCAGGTTCCAGTGGCCAGGGGTCTCGAAGCCCCAGAAGCGCCAGAACGCCAGCGAGAAGCCCAACAGCACGGTGATGGCGGTGATGATGCCCTGGCGATAGCCGTTGGGCACCACCTGCGGAGCCGGCGTGGCGGGTGGGGTGGCGGGTTCTGCTGCATCCATGGCGCGTCTCCGGGTCGGCGGTGGCGTTGGATGCAGTCTAGTGCGGATCAGCCTTTGCTGAAGATGCTGTAGAAATCCGGCGCGCCGCTGTCGGGCATGCTCAGGTCGAGCGAGGCTTCGATGTGTTCCAGGTGCTCGGCCATCAGCGCGCTGGCGCGCGCGGCGTCGCGCTGTTCGATCGCGTCGATCAGCTGGCGGTGCTCGTGCTCGGCACAGGCGGGGGCGCCGGGGCGGTCATACAGTGTGATGATCAGGCAGGTCAGCGAGACCATCTCGCGGATCAGCTTTTCCAGGATCGCATTGCCGGCCATCTCGGCCAGCAGGATATGGAATTCGCCGGACAGGCGGATCATCGCGGCGCGGTCGCCACGGCCGCGCGCGTTGTCCTCTTCCATTGCATGGCGGCGCAGGCTGCGCACCTTGGCCGGCGTGGCGCGTTGTGCAAGCTCGGCGGCCAGCGCGGGCTCGACCACGCGGCGTGCCTGGAACACCTCGCGCGCTTCGTCCACCGTGGGGCTGGAAACGAAGGCGCCGCGGTTGGGCACCAGCGTGACCAGCTTCTCATGCGCCAGGCGCGCGAACACCTGCCGGATGCGGGCGCGGCTGGCGCCGGTGACTTCGCACAGGCGTTCTTCCACCAGCTTGGTGCCGGCCAGCAGGCGGTGCTCCATGATGGCGGTCAGCAGGCCGAGGTAGATGGCCTCGGTGGCGGAGGCTTCGCTGGCCTCTGTGCCCGCGGCTTCATCCGGTGCGGCATTGTTGGCCTTGGTTGCGGCCCTGGCCGGGGCTTTCGTTGCGGGCCGGCGCGGCGCCCTGGCTGCCGCGTCGGGCGCCGCCTTCTTCGATGTGGTTGCCATATCAGGGTACGGACATTCAGCCTGTCGCCGGAACTGGCGACGAAATCCGGCTATATCGTACACAAATATGGCGACGCGCACGGCGCTATCAGGCCGCGGCGGCTTCCTCGCGTAGCTTGCCGACGGTATCCGCGCGGCTCGCCGGCTGCCACGGATGCGCCTGCGCCCAGTGCCGCGCGATCTCGACACGGCGGCAGATCCACACCTTGTCATGGCCCTGCACATAGTCGAGGAAGCGCTGCAGCGCGCGAAAGCGGCCCGGCCGGCCGAGCAGGCGGCAGTGCATGCCGATCGACAGCATCTTCGGGCTGTCCAGGCCACCGGGATCGCCCTCCTCATATAGGACGTCGAACGCATCCTTCAGGTATTGGAAGTACTGCTCGCCGGTGTTGAAGCCCTGCGGCGTGGCAAAGCGCATGTCGTTGGAGTCCAGCGTGTACGGCACCACCAGGTGCGGCTTCTTCTCGCCGCTGGTGACTTCCACCTCGGTCCAGAAGGGCAGGTCGTCGCCGTAGTAGTCGGAGTCGTACAGCAAGCCGCCGTGCTCGACCACCAGCCGGCGCGTATTCGGGCTGTCGCGGCCGGTGTACCACCCCAGCGGCATCTCGCCGGTCAGCTCCTTGATGATCTGCATGCCGATGCGCATATGCTCGCGCTCGGTGGCTTCGTCGATGCCCTGGTAGTGGATCCAGCGCCAGCCGTGGCAGGCAATCTCATGGCCCAGTTCGACAAAGGCGCGCGTCAGTTCAGGATGGCGCTGCAGCGCCATCGACACGCCGAAGATGGTGAGCGGCAGGCCGCGCTTCTCGAACTCGCGCAGGATGCGCCAGACGCCGGCGCGCGAGCCGTATTCGTAGATCCCCTCCATGCTCATGTGGCGGTCGGGGTAGGCCGCGGCGCCGACGATCTCGGAGAGGAACTGTTCGGAGGCAGCGTCGCCGTGCAGCACGCAGTTCTCGCCGCCTTCTTCATAGTTGAGGACAAACTGCACGGCGATGCGGGCGCCGCCGGGCCAGCGGGCGTGTGGCGGCTGCGCGCCGTAACCGATCAGGTCGCGTGGGTAGCGTGGCTGGAGCATATTGCTTTGGCAGGAAGAGGGGGTCGAAAGAAGGTCAGTTGAGCGCATAAGGCGCCAGCATGCCGGCGTACGCCTTGGGCAGCGGCCGCGCCCAATCGCCGCGCTTGCTGGTGGCCAGGCGCACCGAGACCAGCGCCTCGGCCATCTTGACCGCGCACACCACGCCATCGATCACCGGCGCGCCGATGGCGTCGGCGATCTCGTCGCACAGGTCGGTCATGCCGGCGCAGCCGAGCACGATGCATTCGCTACGGTCTTCGGCGAGCGCGCGGCGGCAGGCCTCGGTGATGATGCGGCGCGCGTCCGAGCCCGGGCGCTCCAGCTCCAGCACCGGCAGGTCGCAGGCGCGCACGTTGTTGCAGAAGCGCTCCATGCCATAGCGCTCGGCCAGGTGCCAGGCGATATTGCAGGTGCGCGCCAGCGTGGTCACCACGCTGAAGCTGCTGCCGACCATGCTGGCCATATGCATCGCGGCCTCGGCAATGCCGATCACGGGCCCGCGCGCCACCTCGCGCGCCGCATACAGCCCAGGGTCGCCGAAGCAGGCGATGACGTAGCCGTCCACGCCTTCCTGCTCGCCGGCCAGGATCTCGTCGAGGATGCCGGGCACGGACAGCGCCTCGTCATAGTGGCTCTCGATCGAGGCCGGTCCCATGCGCGGGCTGACCGCGCTGATGCGCGTGCCCGGCGCCGCCACGGCAACGGCGCACTGGCCGATCTTCTCGGTCATGGTCTGGGTGGTGTTGGGATTGATGATCTTCAGCTTCATGGACGCGGCTCTGCGAAGGTGCGGTCGAATGGATGGGGCGGTCGGGATCAGGCCTGGCTGGCGGCGCGGTTGCCGAAGTGGGCAGCCATCATGCGCGGCGCCAGCTGGCGGTACAGCACCAGCGCGATACCCATGCCGATAAACCAGCTGTAGTTGGCCGCAGGCTGCCACGCGGGCACTACCACGCACAGGATCGGGATGATTGCGGCCGGGATCATGGTGGCCACCGCTGCCGGATTGAAGCCGTTGCGGTACCAGTAGCGGCCGCGCGGGCTCAGCGTGTACAGGTCGTCGACCTCCACGTGCTGGCGGCGCACCAGGTAGTAGTCGGCGATCAGGATGCCGAACAGCGGCCCGATAAAGGCGCCCAGCACATCGAGCGTGTAGTGGATCACGGCCGGGTTGTTGTACAGGTTCCAGGGCGTGATGAAGATCGATGCCACCGCGGCGATCATGCCGCCGGTGCGCCAGCTGATGTGCTTGGGCGATACGTTGGAGAAGTCGAACGCCGGCGAGACGAAGTTGGCGACGATATTGATGCCGATGGTCGCGGTCATGAAGGTGAACGCGCCCAGCAGCATGGCGAAGGTGCTGTCGATATGGCTGACGGTTTCCACCGGGTCGGTGATCAGCTTGCCGAACACCGGCAGCGTGGCCGAGGTGGTGATCACAGTCAGCAGCGAGAAGCCCAGGAAGTTGACCGGCAGCCCCCAGAAGTTGCCGCGCTTGACCGACTTGAAGTCCTTGGCATAGCGCGAGAAATCGCCGAAGTTCAGCATCGGGCCAGAGAAGTACGACACCACCAGCGCGATCGCGCTCAGCATCACCGGTACCGCTTCCCAGCCGGTGTACTTGATGAAGCTCAGCGTGAAGTTGACGTTCTCCCAGCCGGCCTTGCTGACCAGCCAGATCGCCAGCGCGATCATCACCACGTACACCGCCGGGCCGGCCAAGTCGATGAACTTGCGGATGGTTTCCATGCCGGTCCAGAACACCAGCGCCTGCAGCACCCACAGCACCATGAACGCGGCCCAGCCGAGCGTGGACAGGCCGGCAAAGCCATGCAGCTTGACGTCGGAATAGGGCGCAAGTGCCGGGAAGAAGTGCAGCGCCAGCACCAGGAAGGCGCTCGACGCGAGATAGGTCTGGATGCCGTACCAGGCCACCGCGATCAGGCCGCGGATCACGGCGGGGATGTTGGCGCCGAGCACGCCGAACGACGCGCGGCAGATCACCGGATAGGGCGTGCCGGTCACCTGGCTGGGCTTGGCGACCAGGTTGCAGAAGAACTGGACGATCAGGATGCCGACGAGCAGCGATACCAGCACTTGCCAGCTCGTCAGGCCGAGCGCGAACAGGCTGCCGGCGGTGATGTAGCCGCCAACGCTGTGCACATCGGACATCCAGAAGGCGAAGATGTTGTAGGTGCCCCAGGTTTGTTTGCGCAGGGGGGCCAGGTCTTCGTTGGTGAGGCGGTCGTCGTAACTCGGCTTGATCAGGGCGTTGCCGTGGGGGGCGTGCCCGGCTTGCACGTCTGGCGCGTCGGTTGGCGTGGCGCTCGTTTGCATCATCTGAGTCTCCTGGCAGATGGTTGTCTTGACGATAGGCGAACGTGCGGCCGTGTGGCTCTTTTGTGCGCCTTGAGTGGGTTGTTGTACTGTCTACTAAATTGTCTACAAAAATTCGTGTATGTGTAGACGATGTTGTAGATCATGGATTCTTGATTGTCAACATTCGATTTCCCTGAAGAGGGGGAGGCGTTGGCGGCTGGTGCCTGCGGCATGCGTCGGTCGATGCTCGACGGCTCTCGCTGCTGGTGACATGTCGCCGTTGAACCAAGCGGTTCAAGCAACGACAACATGTCACCAGCAGCGAGAGCTATCGAGCCACCAAACAAAAAACCCCACTCCGAAGAGCAGGGTTCTGCAAGGCACACCATCCAGCTACAACAACAACTCAATAAGCAATCCTCGCCGTCAAGCTAACACTGCGAGGATCCCCCGGCTGCAGGTAGTTCTCATACTGGAAGCCCCAGTAGTGCTTGTTAGTCAGGTTGTTCAACGCCGCACGCAGCGTCACGTCCTTGCCTGCAACGCGTGTGTTGTAGGTCGCACCGACGTTAAACACCGTATAGCCAGCCGTCTCCAGCGTATTAGTCGCATTCAGCTTGGTGCCCCCCGTGTACTTGCCATCAACGCCAAGACGCAACCCCGGCACGAACGGCACGCGATAGCTCACGCGGCCGGCGAACACGAAGTCCGGCGCGCCAGCAACGCGGTTGCCACTGTTGGGGTTGCCCTTGTCGTAGTAGGTGTCCAGGTACATCGCGCTGGCGCCGAATTCCCACTGCGAACCCAGGCGATACACACCCGCCAGTTCCACCCCTTGGTAGATCGAGGTGCCGTCCTGCTGACGCGTCGGCACGCCGCCGCTGATGCTGTCATACTCCGCGCCGCGCTCGATCCGGAAAGCGGCCGCCGTGGCGCTCCACTTCTGTTGGTCGGCCTTGACGCCAACTTCATACTGCTTGCTGCGAATTGGGCTCAGCAGCTGGCGCGCGTTGGTATAACCGTCCGGCACGATCGAGCCCGGCTCCAGCGCTTCCACGTAGCTGGCATAGACCGTGGCCGTCGGCACCGGCTTGAACATCAGCGCGAGTGTGGGCGTCACCACGGCGCTCTTGCTGTAGCTCGACGTCACCGGCACATACCCGTTCTGCTCGAAGTTGGTCACGCGCAGGCCCGCCAGCACCGACCAGCGCTCGGTCAGCTGCACGGTATCGCTGGCAAACACCGACTTCTGCGTGATGTCGCTGTTGCGCACCTTGTTGAACGCCGTCGAGCTGAAGTACGTGTTGGTATTGGGCAAGAAGATATTGCCGGTGCCGATCACAGCGCCGAAGCCGTTGTTGTCATAGCGGTCGATCTGCTTCTGCCACGACAGGCCCGCCACCAGCTGGTGGCCGAACGGGCCGGTGCGGAACTTGCCTTCCAGCATCGCCTGCCACTGGCCCACCTGCTGGTTCTGCGCGGTGTCGAAGCGCATGTCGCTGTAGTCCCCAGCCTGGTTCAGCAGGTTGTAGGTACTCTCGTTGCGGCTGCGGTTGACCTTGGTGAAGCTGTAGTTGGTGCTGACCGCCCAGTCCGGATTGACCTGGTAGCGCAGGCCCGTGGTGTAGAGCTGTAGGTTGGTGTTCAAGTGCTGGTCGGCGCCGGCGAAATTGCGGATGCGGCCCGACACCGCGGCCGGCAGCGCCGTGTCGCCGTAGCTCCAGAAGCTGAACGACGGCATCTGCCCGGTGGCGCGGCGGTCCTGGTAGATCGAGTCGAAGGTCCAGGTCAGGTCCTTGGTCAGGCGTGCGTCCAGGCCCAGCGACACCGTGTCGCGCTTGATATTGCGCGCGTTGTAGGGTGTGCCTTCCTCGTGCGTCGCGTTCAGGCGGTAGCCGAACATGTTATTCGGGCCGGCGCGGCCGCCCAGGTCGACGTGCTCGCTCCACACGTTGGCGGCGCGGTAGCCGAGCTCGAACGAGGCGGTGAAGGTGTCGGTCGGCTTCTTGGTGACGTAGTTGACGATGCCGCCCGGCGTGGCAAAGCCGTACATGAAGCCCGGCAGGCCCTTGAGCAGTTCCACCTGCTCCAGATGCTCGTACGGCAGCGTGATGCCGTAGGCCACGAACGGCAGGCCGTTGATCTTGAAGCCGTTCTGCCAGTCGATCTGCAGGCCGCGCACGGTCAGGTAGCTGGACCAGCTGTTGTAGCCGTTGCTGTTGTCGGTGACCGAGGCGTCCATCGCGAACACGTCGCCCAGCTTGCTGACCTGGCGGTCGGCGAGGTCTTCGCCGGTGACGATGGTGGTGGAGTAGGGCGTGTCCAGCTGCGTGCGCGAGCCGAGCGCGCCGGCGCTGGCTTTTTTCTCAAGCTGCAGGCCGGAATCGTCCACCGCGGTGGCGGTGACGGTCACCGCGGGCAGCGACTGCGCGTCGGCCGGGGAGGTGGTTTGCTGCGCCAGGGCGGCCGCTGCGGGGAAACCAGTCAGGACGGCCAGTTGCGCCAGCACGGCGAAATGGCGGGGTTTGGGTGCGCGAAAATGCGCGGCGCGGATGACTGGGCGGCTCATGAGGCAGGGTGAGGCGAGTGGGCCAAAAGGCGAATGTAGATACAAATGCGAATAATTCGCATTTACGAAAAGTCCGAATGATGCCTAGGCCGGGGTGGGGCGTCAAGCTGCGGGGTGGGGTGTTGTGGTGAAAGCAACGGATGGCTCGCGTAGCCCGCTCGCGCTACGCTGTTCGCCTGACTCGCCTAAGGATTGCTGGAGCCTGCCCTGTCTGCTTCGACTTTCGTTCGTGCCCGGATCGACGCGCAAATCAAGGAAGAGGCTTCCGCCGTGCTGGCAGCGCTGGGCCTGACGGTGTCAAGCGAACAACCCTACAACGGCTTCTGAATTCCCTCATACACCTTATCCAACTCCGCGATCCGCTCGTTATACCGCTGCTTCAGGCATTCGACATTGCGCCCGCACTGCCGCCGCTGCTTCAGCCACGCCCGCTGCTTGTCCTGCATGTCGCCCCGCACCCCCATTGCAAACAGCCCGCTAAGCAGCTTGTATTTGGTGCTCAGCTCCACGTCCTTGTCATTGAGTGCGCGGTCGGCGCAGATGGCGATTTCATCCGGCAGGCGCGCCTTGCCGCAGTCGAAGCTGGCGGCATTGGCAAGTGGTGCGGTGAGAGCGCCCAGCAGGGCAAGGGAAACAAGCCGGTGGTGAAGGTGCATCGTGCTGTCCTCGGGCGAAATCGGGCGAAATCGGGCGTCGATTAAAGGGCGCGCAGCGCGTATGCATCGCGCGCCCCAACAAGGATAGCTCGCACCCCGCCGCTACAGCCCCAGCTGCTTCGCTGCCAGGTCCTTCATGATCTCCTCCGCGCCGCCGCCGATCATCATCACCTTGACCTCGCGATACAGCCGCTCGACCCGGCTGCCACGCATATAGCCCATGCCCCCAAGCAGTTGCACGGCGCGATCCGCGCAGAACTGGAAGGTGCGCGTGGCCTGGTTCTTGGCCATGGCGATCTGCGCCACCGGCGCGGCACCGTCGTCCAGGCGCGCGGCCAGGTCGTCGAGCAGCGCGCGCGTGGCTTCGATGCGGGAGGCCATGTCGACCAGCTGGTGGCGCACCACCTGGTGGTCGGCCAGCCGCTTGCCGAAGGTGCGGCGTTCGCGCGCCCAGGCCAGCGCGTCGTGGAAGCAGACCTGCGCATAGCCGCATGCGGCTGCGGCCAGCGCCAGCCGTTCGTGGTTGAAGTTGCGGGTGATGGCGGCGAAGCCCTTGCCTTCCTCGCCGATGAGGTTCTCCACCGGCACGCGGCAGTCCTCGAAGAACAGCTGCGCGGTGTCCGACGCCCACCAGCCCATCTTCTTCAGCGGCGTGCGCGTGAGGCCCGGTGTATCGCCCTCGACCAGCAGCAGCGACACGCCGCCAGAGCCCGGTCTGCCGGTACGCACGGCCACCGTGATGTAGTCCGCGCGCATGCCCGAGGTGATGTAGAGCTTGGTGCCGTTGACCACGTAGTGGTTGCCCTCGCGGCGCGCGCTGGTCGTCAGTTGCGCCACGTCGGAGCCGGCACCGGGCTCGGTGATCGCCAGCGCGGAGATCTTCTCGCCCGACAGGATCTGCGGCAGCACGCGGGCCTTGAGCGCATCGCTGCCCACCGCCGCGATCGGCGGCGCGCCGATGGTGTGCGAGAACAGCCCCGAAGCGATGCCGCCCGAGCCGCCCCAGGCGCGCTCCTCGAACAGGATCATGCGGTAGAAGGCATCGCAGGGCGCCCCGCCATATTCCTCCGGAAAGCCCGGCTGCAGCAGCCCGGCTTCGGCCGCCTTGCGGTACAGCTCGCGCGGGAAACTGCCGGCTTCGTCCCAGGCTTCGGCATGCGGGGCGACTTCCTTCTCGAAGAAGCGCCGCACGCTGGCGCGGAACGATTCATGGTCAGCGCTGTAATAGCGCGGGTTGGGCGGCTGCAGGATCATGGTGTCGATCCTTCGGCGGACGGTGTCAGGCACTGCGGCAGCGTGTAGAGCGGAAAGCCGTTGAACGGCTGCGAGCGCCGGTGCTCGGGCAACGCCCACGTGTGCTTGGCATTGGGCACGCCGCCATCGATGCGCAGGGTCGAGCCGGTGATGAACGACGCCGCCGGCGACAGCAGGAACACCACCGCCGCCGATACCTCGGCCTCGGTGCCCAGCCGCTGCAGCGGCACCTTGCGCGCGAGCTGGCGGATCTTGGCCTGGAACTCGGGCGGATAGGTGTCGAAGCCGCTCGAGGCGATCCAGCCCGGCGCGACCGCGTTGACGCGCACGCCGGCCGCGGCCCATTCGCAGGCGGCGGTCTCGGTGAAGGACAGCATGCCCGCGCGCGCCGCGCCGGAGTGGCCCATCCCCGGCATCCCATTCCACATGTCGGCGATGATGTTGACGATGGCGCCGCCGTTGGCTTCCATCCATTGCGTGAAGCACTCGCGCGCTACCAGGAAGCCGCCGGTCAGATTGTTGCGCACCACCGCTTCCCAGCCCTTCAGGCTGATATCGCGCAGCGGCGACGGGAACTGGCCGCCGGCGTTGTTGAACAGGCCGTCGAGGCGGCCATGCGCGGCCAACATCGCGGCCACCGTGTCGCGCACCTGCGCTTCGTCGCGGATATCGCAGGCGTGCAGCGTGATGCGGCTGGCGGCTTCGGGCTCGGCGGCGACGATCTCGGCCTTTACCTGTTCGAGCTTGTCGAGCTTGCGCCCGGCCAGCGCCAGGCCCGCGCCCAGGCTGGCGAGCTCGTGCGCGGTGCAACGGCCGATGCCGCTGCCGCCGCCGGTGATGAGGATGGTGCGGCCCGCGAACAGCCCGCGATGGAAGATCGATCGGTATGGCATGCGGTGCTCCGGGATCATGGATTGGCGCTCAGGCCGAGCCGCTTCACCAGCTTGCCCTGGCTGTCATAGCGCTGGCGCGCGAAGGCGGCGTAGTCGGTGCTGCTCAGGTAGGCGGTTTCCTGGTCGAACCGCTCCAGCATCTGCTGCATGGCCGGATCGTTCAGCGCCTTGCGGAAGGCGTCGTGCAGCACCTGCACCGCCTGCGGGTCCAGGTTGCGCGGCCCGGCGATGCCGAAGGGCGAGGTCGACACCATGTCCAGCCCCACGTCGCGCAGCGTGGGCACCGCGGGCCAGCGGCGCGAGCGCGCGGCGGTCCACAGCACCAGCCAGCGCGCCTTGCCGCTGTCGACGTAGGGCCCGATGCCGCCCGCGGTCACGCCCAGGTCGATATGCTGGCCCATCATCGCGGTGATGATCTCGGACTCGCCCTTGTACGGCACGTGGTTGAGGCGGATGCCGAGCTTCTGGCTGACCTCTTCCATGGTCACGTGCATGGTGCTGTTGGTGCCGGTGGTGCCGTAGCTGATCGCGCCGGGGCGCTTGCGCGCGTCTTCCACCATCTCCTGCCAGGACTTCCACGGCGCCTGCTCGCGCACCGCCACGCCCAGCGTGTAGCCGGTCAGGTGGATCACGTAGGTGAAATCCTGCATCGGGTCGAACTGGGTCTTCTGCAGGTGGGGCAGGCGGAACACCGGCTCCGGCATGATCGTCAGCGTGTAGCCGTCGGGTTTGGCGCGCGCCACCACGTTGGCGCCCAGCACGCCGGCCGCCCCCGGGCGGTTCTCCACCACCACGCGCTGGCCCAGCGTCTTGCTGGCGCCTTCGGCCAGCGTGCGCACCAGGGTGTCGGTGGCGCCGCCCGCGGCGAAAGGCACGATCAGCGTGACCGGCTGCGCCGGGAAGCCGCTGGCGTGCGCCTGGCGCGGTGCCAGTGCGCCCAGCGGCCCCAGCGCGCCGAGCCCCAGCAGGGCGAGCGTGCCGCGGCGGCGGCGGTCGTCGATGGCTTCGGCGGCCGTCCTGGCTATGCCCGTCTTCATTGCGCACCTCCTTCGGGATGGGATGGGGCCATCAGCACCAGCGCGTCGAGGGCCACGGCGCCCTGGCCGGCCTCGCGCACCAGCAGGGGATTCACTTCCATTTCCGCCAGGCCGTCGCCCAGCGCCATGGCGGCATCGGACAACCCGGCAATGGCGGCCACTGCGGCATCGATGTCGGCAGGCGGCTTGCCGCGGAAGCCGGTCATCAGCCGGTAGCCGCGCAGGCTGGCCAGCATCTCGCGCGCCATGTCGCGGTCCACCGGCAGCAGGCGGTGCGCCACGTCGTGGAAGATCTCGGTGAAGATGCCGCCCAGGCCTACCGTCATGGCCAGCCCGAAGACCGGGTCGCGCGTCACACCGACGATCAGCTCGCACACGCCGCCGGCCATCTTCTGCACCAGCACGCCGCGCTGGCGCGCCTGTGGCAGGGCGCGGGTGGCGGCGGCTACTACCTCGGCGGCCGCGGCCTGCACCTGCGCCGCATCGGCCAGGCCCAGCCGAACGCCGCCTATCTCGGTCTTGTGGGCGATGTCCGGGCTCAGCACCTTGACCGCCACGGGGTAACCGATGGCATCGGCGGCCGCCGCGGCTTCCTGTGGCGTGGCCGCAGCGGCTTCGGCGCCAACCGGTACGCCGAAACCTGACAGCCATTGCTTGGCCTGGTGTTCGTCCAGCGTCTCGGCGGGCAGGTAGCCGGCCGCGCCGGTGGTGGCCTGTTGGCGCAGCGCCATCCAATGCGCGGTTGGTGTTGCCGTGCCCAACCAGCCGACATAGGTACCCAGCGCCTTGGCCGCGCGCGCGCAGTCGGGGAACAGCGCGACGCCGGCGGCGGCCAGCTTCGCGCGGCTTGCGGGCTCGCCGGTGGTGGCGACCACGATCAGGCGGTTGGTCTGGCCGGCCACGGCGACCAGCTCGTCGGCCATGCGGTCGAGCAGGTAGGCAGTGGCGTAGAGGAAGATCGCGTCGATGCCGTCGGCGGCGGCCAGCTCGTTTAGCACCGCATGGGCCAGGCCCTCGCGGTTGAACAGTTGCCCGGTCATGTCGACCGGGTTGGCGGTGGCGCCGATCTCCGGCACCGCCGCCTGCAGGCGCTGTTGCACCCCTTCATCCAGGCGCGGCACTTCCAGCCCGGCGGCGCTGAGCAGGTCGGCGGAGAGCGCGCCCATCGCGCCGGAGACCGATGCCACTACCACGCGGCGCCCGGCGCTGCGCTGGCGGAAGCCCGCCAGATGGGCGAGGTCGGTCAGGTGCGTCGGATCGCTCGCCTGCATCGCGCCCAGCTGCGCAAACGCGGCGCGATAGATCGCCTGGTTGCCCGCCAGCACCGCGGTATGCGACTGCGTGGCGGACGAACCCGCCTCGCTCTCGCCCGCCTTGAGCACGATCAGCGGCTTGTCCGCGGCGCGCAGCCGGGCGGCGGCATTGATAAAGCGCGGCCCGTTGCGCAGCCCTTCCACGTAGCCGACCACGGCGCCGGTGTGCGCGTCGTCGGCCAGGTAGTCAAGGTAGTCGGCGTAGTCCAGGCAGGCTTCGTTCCCGGTATTGATGAACTGGTGGAAGCCCACGTCCATCTGGCGCCCGGTGGCGTAGACGATGGCGCAGACATTGCCGCTCTGCGTCAGCAGGCTGACGTGGCCGGGGCCGTCCTGCGGCGGGAAGGCGCGGAAGGTGGTGGCAAAGGCGGTGATGGCGCGCGTGGTCAGGTTGGCCAGGCCCATGCAGTTGGGGCCGGCGATGGCCATGCCGGTCTCGCGTGCAAAGGCGGTCAGCTCGGCCTGCCGCGCGGCGCCGGCCTCGCCCGCCTCGGCAAAGCCGGAGGCGTACAGGATCGCGGCGCGGATGCCGCGTGCGTGGCAGCGCCGCAGTTGCGGCAGCACCTCGTCGGCGCCCAGCGCCAGCACCGCCGCGTCGGGGGTGTGCGGCAGCGCTTCGATGTCGGGATAGCAGGCCAGCCCGGCGATTTCGGCATAGCGCGGGTTGACCGGGTAGACCGTGCCGCGATAGCCGAGGCGCTGCAGGTGGTCCAGCGCCACGCCGCCGATGCGGCTGGTGTCGCGCGAGGCGCCCACGATGGCGATCGAAGCGGGCTCGAGCAACAGGGACAGGGCGGTGCGGCTGGCGGTGCCGGCCGCGGCGGAAGGGGAAAGGCTCATTCGTTGTCTCCATCCTTCCCGTACCGGAAGGTGAGCCGATTCAAGCCGATTGCACCGGGCCGCGGCAAGCGCATGGGCGTGGACTGTGCACATTGTGAACAGCCGCCCATGATGACTGGCCTATGTCTCAGGTGCAGCCGGTGATGTGCGCCCGGCGCCGCTCCGTAGGGTGCGGCAGCGTGCGGTGTAGGACAAACACCCGGTGCGGAAAGGAATGGCACTGCTGCCGCGGCCACGGACCGCGGTATATGTTTGGAGGGTGCGGGCGCTGCACGCCGGCCGGCGTGTGCAGCCGCCCATCCCCGGCGCAGGGAGACCTTGACGGATGTTCCAGACGCTCTGCCATTTCCCGTTCGATGCCAGGCGGCCAGGCACCGCGGGCTGGCTCACGCGCCTGCGCCGGTTCGCTGCCCTCGCGCTGGTCTTCACGCTGGGGGCCGCCGCGATGGGTGGCTGCACCAGCCTGCCGGCCTCGGCACAGCGCACCCCCTCGACCGCGCCCGCCAACACGGCCGACACGTCGCTGGGCAAGGTGCTCACGCGGCGCCTGGCGCAGCATCCCGGCGAGTCGCTGTTCTATCCCCTCGCCTCCGGGCCCGACGCGCTGGCCGCGCGGCTGGCGATGGCGCGCGCCGCCGAGCGCAGCCTGGACCTGCAGACCTATATCTTCGAGCCCACCGGCACCGGCGCCGCGGTGCTGGGCGACATCATCGATGCAGCCGACCGCGGCGTGCGCGTGCGGCTGCTGCTGGACGACCTGAAAACCGGCGGACTGGACGAGGTCCTGTCGGCGGTCGATTCCCACCCCAATATCGAAGTGCGCCTGTTCAATCCGTTCGCCAACCGCAGCATGCGCTGGCTGGAAATGCTGGTGGGCTTCAAGCGGCTGGACCGGCGCATGCACAACAAGTCGATGACGGTGGACAACCAGATGTCGCTGGTGGGCGGGCGCAATGTCGGCGACGCCTACTTTTCCGCCCGCCCCGACATGGACTTCAGCGACCTGGACGTGCTGATCGCCGGGCCCGCGGTGCCGCAGGTGTCGGCCGTGTTCGACGAATACTGGAATGATGAGTCCTCGTACCCGGTCGTGGCGCTGATCCCCGCCGGCAAGGAGGCACCGGTCGAGATGCGCAACCTGCGCAAGCGGCTGGAGGCGCGCGGCGACCTCGCGAAAACCAGCCCCTATGTGCAGGAGTTGCTGGATTCCGGCCTGGCCAAGGGCATCGAGAGCGGCCACATGCCCGGCTACACCGGCAAGGCCACCGTGGTCTCCGACAAGGCCGCCAAGATCACGCACCAGACCGACGACGAGCCGGGCCATGCCACCGCCCGGCTCGAGAAAATGATCGGCAGCGCGCAGAAGGAGGTCCTGCTGATCTCACCGTACTTCGTGCCCGACGACGACGGCGAGGCATGGCTGATCGCGCTGGCCGGGAGCGGCATCCGCGTGCGCATCCTGACCAACTCGTTCGCCGCCACCGACGTGAGCGCGGTCCACGCTGGGTATGCGCCGCACCGCCAGGCGCTGGTGGCCGCCGGGGTAGAACTGTATGAGCTCAAGCCGAGCGCCTACGCGGAGCTTGCGGCTCGCGGCAAGTCCGCGCGCGGTTCGCGCTCGCGCTCGTGGCTGTCTTCCAGCCGCGCCAGCCTGCATGCCAAGAATTACATCGTTGACCGGCGCCTGGTGTTTATCGGCTCGCTCAACATGGACCCGCGCTCGGCCAAGCTCAATACCGAGATGGGCATCGTGCTGGACAGCCCCGCGCTGGCCGAACGCATGATCAAGTCCACCGAGGACGGGCTGCTCGACATGGCCTACCGCGTCGGGCTGCAGACCGATGGCGACGGCGGCAATCCGCGCCTGACCTGGACCACGCGCGAGAAAGGCCAGCTCACTGTCTATGACAGCGAACCCGACATGGGTCCGCTGCAGCATCTGGGCATCGGCGTGCTGCGTGTGCTCCCGATCAAGGAAGAGCTATAGACCCCCTGCGGCGCTGCCCGGCGCCTTTCCTGAACCGGGGTTTGGGGGTATGGTTTTCCGCTTCGTTGCGTGTGCAAAGGAGCTCCATGAAAGCCGCTGTCCTGCATCAACCCAAGACCCCGCTCGCGATCGAAGACGTTGCCATCGGCAAGCCTGGCCCGCGTGAAGTGCTGGTGCGCACCGCCGCCGTGGGCGTGTGCCATTCGGACCTGCACTTCCTCGATGGCGCCTACCCGTACCCGATGCCGGCTATCCTCGGCCACGAGGCCGCGGGTGTGGTCGAGCAGGTTGGCTCGGAAGTGCGCACGGTCAGGCCCGGCGATCACGTCATCACCTGCCTGTCGGCCTACTGCGGCCATTGCGAGCATTGCCTGACCGGCCACCTGTCGCTGTGCACCGAGCCCGATACGCGCCGCCGCGAGGGCGAGGCGCCGCGCCTGATGGCGCGCCAGGGCGGGCCGATGAACCAGTTCCTGAACCTGTCGGCGTTCGCCGAGCAGATGCTGATCCACGAACACGCGCTGGTGGCGATCCGCCGCGACATGCCGCTGGACCGCGCCGCGCTGATCGGCTGCGCGGTGACCACCGGCATGGGCGCGGTGATCCATACCGCCAAAGTCCAGCCGGGCGAAACCGTGGCCGTGATCGGCTGCGGCGGCATCGGGCTGGCCACGGTCAACAGCGCCGCGATTGCCGGCGCCGGGCGCATCATTGCCATCGATCGCGTGCCGGCCAAGCTGGAGCTGGCGCGCAAGTTCGGCGCTACCGATGTGATCGACGCAGGCAATGCCGACGTGCCCGACGCGGTGCGCACGCTGACCGGCGGCGGCGTGCACCACGCCTTCGAGGCCATCGGCCTGAAGCAGACTACCGAGCAGGCCTTCGCCATGCTGCGGCGCGGCGGCACGGCCACGATGATCGGCATGATCGCGCCGGGCGTCAAGATTGAACTGAAGGGCAGTGATTTCCTTGCCGAGAAGCGCATCCAGGGCTCGCTGATGGGCTCCAACCGCTTCCCGGTGGACATGCCGCGCATGGTGGACTTCTACATGGCCGGCAAGCTGCACCTGGACGAGCTGATCGCGCAGCGCCTGCCGCTGGAACGCATCAACGACGCCTTCGACGAACTGCGCCGCGGCGAGCTGGCGCGCTCGGTCATCATGTTCGGGTAAGCCGGGCGCGGCTCAGGCGGCCGGACGCCAGCTGCCGTGGAAGCCGAACGGCACGCGGTGCGACAGGTGGACCAGCGCGACCGGGCCGGTCTCGATGGCACTGGCGTCGTAGACGGCGAGGTCGCTGCGATGCTCGGCGCCGCGGTACACCGTGGCCAGCAGCCAGCCGTCGCCTTCCGCGCTGTCCGGCGCGCGCGGCACGAACACGGGTTCGGACACGGCATCGCCCGCTGGCAACTGGTGCGTGCGGCGCGTGTTGGTGCGCAGGTCCAGGTGCACCAGCGTGTCATAGGTGCCGCGCTCCGTGGCTCCGTGCTGGCGCGATGCGAAATAACCGTGGCGGTAGGACCGTGTTGAAAAGCGTTCGTCGATGCGCGGGAATTCGCCGGGCATGTCGTCGATCCATGCGCGCGTGAAGCTGTCGGTGTTGCCGGCCAGGTCGAAGCTCCAGCGGCACAGGCGCGCGCGGTTGTCGGCGCCCTCCGCGGCGGCGTTGAACAGCGGCGCGCTCTCGTACTGCATCACGTCTGCAACGATGTGCTCGCCTTCTTCCCACGCATTCATCACGTGGAACACATAGCAGGGCTCGCCGCGGAACCAGCGCAGCTGCGCCGGGCTGCCGCCGCGCGGCATGATGCCGATATGCGTGCCCAGGTGCGGCTCCCACGCATAGGCGGGCTCGCCGCGCACGGCGCGTTCCATGCTGCCGGTCAGCGGCATGACCGGGAACAGCACATGGCGCTGCGTAACCATGAAGTCGTGGATCATGCTGGCGAAAGGCGCCTCGAAGTGTTCCAGCCGCGTTAGACGCCCGTCGCCGTCGACCACGCCGTAGCGCATGGTTTTCGTGAACGGCCCGGTGGCGGCATAGGCAAAGAACACCATCTCGCCGGTGACCGGGTCGATCTTGGGGTGCGCGGTCATGGCGCCGGGCAGCTTGCCGCCATAGCTGCAGTTGCCGCGCGTGGCCAGCGTGTGCGGGTCCATCTCGACCGGCAGGTCGGCTTCTTCCAGCGCCAGCAATTTGCCCGCATGCCAGACGATATGGGTGTTGGCGACGCCGTCTTCCTGCCCCTGCACCGACGGATCGGTGGTGCCCGGGTTGCCCCAGCTGCCGAACAGCGCGTGCCCGGCGGCGCGTTCGCGCCCGAACTTGTTGGTGCGCACCCAGCGGTTGTTGTAGCGCACGCGCCCGTCTTCGAGATGGAAGGCATGGACCATGCCGTCGCCGATAAACCAGTGGTACTGGTCGTCCCGCGGGGCATGCTGCGGGTTCGGGCCGTTGCGGTAGAGCGTGCCGTGCAGCGCGCGCGGCAGCTCGCCGCTGACGGGCAGGTCGTGTGCGTCGCACTCCATCAGGATCGGCGCGAAATTGCCGGCCAGGCAGGCGAGGGGCGGGAAGGGCTGGGTCATGGGGCGGGTCTCCGGCAACACATGTCGAAGATTAGTCGCCAGGCGCCGGGCCGGTGTAGGTCTTCAGGAGGGAATGCCTGGAAACCAGCCTGTAGCGTGCCGCCGGCCGCCTGCGCCATTGTTCGCCCTGTGGGACAATCGCGGCGCAAGCGCCGCCTTCCTGACGCCCACGCCGGAGCGGGACCGGCGGCGCTGCAACGACGAGGCGCCGCATGAAGACAATCGAATGGAAGGACTGGGAAATTTTCTGCCGCGTGGTAGAGGGCGGTGGCTTCACCCAGGGCGCCGAACTGGCTGAGGTTCCCAAGTCGTCCGCCAGCGCCGCGGTGGCGCGGCTGGAAAGCCAGCTCGGCATCCGCCTGTTCGAACGCACCACGCGCCGCGTGCGCGTGACCGAGCGCGGCCAGCGCCTGTACGAGCGCGTCGCGCCGCTGTTTGCCGAACTGCACGAGATCAGCGCCGAGGCCGCCTCGGTCAGCGCGGAAGTCAGCGGCCTGTTGCGCATCTCCACCCCGTATGAAGTCGGCTCGCAGCACCTGTCGGAAAGCCTGACGCGCCTGCTGCGCGCCCATCCTGCCCTGCGCGTGCAGGTCGACGTGAGCTGGGATCAGCCCGACCTGATCCGCCACGGCTATGACCTGGCGTTCGTGATGACCAATACCGGCCTGCACGACACCTCGTTCGCCAGCAAGCGCGTGGTGCTGATCGACCGCGGCTTCTTTGCCGCACCGGCGCTGATCCGTGCGCGCGGCCTGCCGCGCACGCCGCAGGACCTGCAAGGCTGGCCGACGCTGGGCCATCCCGAGGACAAGTATTGGGAATTCCTGCGCGACGGCGTGGAGATCGCGCGCGTGGATGTCGAACCCCGCATCTGCACGCACAACGCCGAATTGCGGATGAAGGCGGCCATCGACGGCCTGGGCGTGGTGCGGCTGTCGCCGCGCCTCGTGCAGGACCAGGTCGGGGAGGGGCAGCTGGTGCGGGTGCTGCCGGCCTATACCTCGTCGCCGCTCAAGGTCTATGTGCTGATGCCGGCGCGCAAGCTGATGCCGGCCAGCGTGCGGGTGTTCCTGGACGTGCTGGAACAGACCCTGGGGGTGCCCGACGCGCGCCGGCCGGCGCCGCGCAAGCGGGAGACGACGGCGCTGTAATGCCTGAGGTCCGGCCTATGCGGCTTCGACACCCGCGAGCAGCACCAGGTCAGCAATGGCCTTGCCTCCGGCCGAGATATGGGTACGCATGGCCTCCGCCGCAGCATCCGGATTGCCGGCGACCACCGCCTCGACCACATAGCCGTGCTCCCGATATGAACTCGGCACGCGCGCATCGTTGATCAGCCCCTTCTGCTGCCAGTAGATCGCCAGCCGCCGGCGCAGCTGGACGATCTGCTCGGACAGGAACGGGTTTGCCGCGGCCTGGTACAGCACGTCGTGGAACTTGCGGTTCGCCTCGATGTAGCCCGCCGTATCGCCTGCCGCCACATGCAGTCCGGCGGCCTCGTGTGCCTGCGCGAGTACCTTCTTGCCCGCCGGCGAAATCCTTTGCGTCGCCAGCCGGGCCACCACCCCTTCCATTTCCGCGAGGGTCTCGAACATGGCCACCAGCTCAGCGGCGCTGGGCTTGTGCACGAACATGCCAGCGCGCGGCACGATCGTGATGAGCCCCTGCGCGGCCAGCATCAGCAGCGCTTCCCGAACCGGGGTCCGCGAGCTGTCGAACTTGTCGGCCAGCGCTTTCTCGTCAATCTGCGCGCCCGGGCGCAAGGCGCCGGTCTGGATGGCGGAAACGACGCTTTCTCTAATCTGGTCTTGTAGCGATTGCACGGGTATACACCTGTTTGTCCCATATCAGAAATATCTGTAGGCTTCATGAATATATCAGATGGCCTATGGAGATATTACGGGATGGATGATAACGCACCACTGCTGACTTTTGACGGTCCGGTCGCAACGATCTGCCTGCGTCGCCCGGAAGTCGCCAATCGCCTCAGTCCCGGCGACCTCGGGCGGCTGCGCGAGCACATCGACGCAGTCAATGCGATGGAACGGGTGCTGGTGCTCCGCTTTGTCAGCTCGGGCAAATATTTCTGCAGCGGCTATGACATCGGCGCCCTCGCCGGCAAGTCGGACGAAGGCGCCCTGAACTTCGGCGAGGTCATGGACGCCATCGAGGCGGCCCGCCCCGTCACCATCGCGGCCATCAACGGCGGCGTGTATGGCGGCGCTACGGATCTCTGCCTGGCGTGCGACTTCCGTATCGGCGTACCCGGCTGCGACATGTTCATGCCGGCGGCGCGGCTGGGCCTGCACTTCTATCGCGGCGGCATGGAACGCTATGTGTCCCGGCTGGGATTGAACGCCGCCAAGCGCCTGTTCCTTACGGCAGACAAGATCGATGCGCGGGAGATGCTGCGCATCGGCTTCCTCACCGAAATCGTTGACCCCCCGATGCTGCAGGCTCGCGTGGACGAACTGTCCAGCCAGCTTGCCGGCATGGCGCCGATCGCCCTGCTGGGAATGAAGACACACCTGAACGCCATTTCCCGTGGCGCGCTCGATGCCGACGCGCTGCAGCGGGACATGCATCGCTCGGAAACCTCCGCGGACCTCCGCGAAGGCGCGACTGCGTGGAAAGAAAAGCGCAAGCCGGTATTCAACGGAAAGTAGCACCACAGCTACGGAGGAGACGACCCCATGACGACGACCGCAATCCACCTGGCGGCGCTGGCCGCATTGGCACTGGCCGTGTCGGCCCACGCCGCGCCGGTTGACTACCCGACCAAGCCCATCCGCCTGGTGATTGGCTTCCCCGCCGGTGGCGGCGCCGACAACACGGCGCGCCTGTATGGCGACGCGCTCAGCCGCGAGCTGGGCCAGCCCGTGATTGTGGACAACAAGCCCGGCGCCGGCACCACCATTGCCGCGGAGTTCGCCGCCAAGGCGCCGCCGGACGGCTATACCCTCTACATCGCCACGGCCAGCCTGATGGGCGGCGACAAGGTGCTCTACAAGAACATCAGGTACCAGCCTTCGGACTTCATCCCGATTACCCGGCTGGTGGCGGCGCCGATGATCCTCGCGGTCAACAAGGACACCGGCATCAGGAATGTGGCCGAGCTGGTGGCGCGGGCCAAGGCGCAACCGGGGGCGCTTAACTACTCCTCTTCCGGCAACGGCGTGATTACCCACCTGGCCGGCGTCCAGTTCACCAGGCTGGCCGGCGTGCAGATGACGCACGTGCCCTTCAAGGGCGGGGCGCCGTCGGCGCAGGCGGTCGCTGCCGGCGACGTGCAGCTGACCTTTGGCACCGCACCGTCGGTCAAGCCGATGATCGACACGGGCAAGGTCGTCGCCATCGCCGTGACCTCCGGCCAGCGCTCGCCGGCCAACCCGCAGTTGCCGACCATCGCCGAAGGCGGGGTCAAGGGCTATGACCTGTCAGCCTGGTATGGACTGTTTGCCCCGGCAAAGACTCCCCCGGAGATCATCGACAAGCTGTTCGCCGCGACCAGGAAAGTCATGGCGGATCCCGAACTGAAAAAGCGGTTCCTGGCGCAAGGCGATGAGGTCTCGGTATCGGGCTCGGTGGCGGAGTTCCGCGAGTACGCGGCGCGCGAAGGCAGGCTCGGTGTCGACCTGGCGGTCTCGAGCGGCGCAAAGATCGACTAAACCACGGAGAGCGTAATGACAACAGCAAGTGGCCAACTCCCCCTCGCGGGACTGACCGTGGTGGACCTGACACGGGTGCTCGCCGGCCCGTACTGCACGATGATGCTTGCCGATCTGGGCGCGCGGGTGATCAAGATCGAGAACCCGGCCGGCGGCGACGATTCGCGGCAGGTCGGCCCGTTCGTCGACGGCGAGTCGGCCTACTTCGCGTCGATCAACCGGAACAAGGAATCGATCGCGCTCGACCTCAAGAACCCCGACGACCGCAAGGTGCTTGACCGCATGCTCGCCACGGCGGACGTGCTGGTGGAGAACTTCCGCGCCGGCGTCATGGAGAAGCTGGGGTACACCTGGGAAGCCCTGCACGCCCGCTACCCGCGGCTGGTCTATGCCTCGATATCCGGCTTCGGGCAGACCGGCCCGTATCGCGCCCGCCCGGCCTACGACATGGTGGTGCAGGCCATGGGCGGGCTGATGAGCGTGACCGGCGAGGCGGGCGGCAATCCGGCGCGGGTGGGCGTTTCCATTGGCGATATCGGGGCCGGCCTGTATGCGACCATCGGCATCCAGTCGGCGCTGCTCGAGCGGGTGCAAACCGGCCTCGGCGAACGGGTCGACATTTCCATGCTCGATTGCCAGGTCGCACTGCTGGAAAACCCGATTGCCCGCTATTCCGCGACCGGGGGCGTGCCCAAGCCACTCGGCACCCGGCACCCGTCGATTACCCCGTTCGACATGTTCGCCACCAGCGATGGCTTTATCGTCATCGCGGTCGGCAACGACGCCTTGTTCGCGAAGCTCTGCGACGCGCTCGGCCGTGGCGAATGGGCGCAGGAAGAACGCTTCGCTACCGTGCCGGCGCGCAACGAGCACCATGTCGCGCTCAAAGCCTGCCTGGAACAGCGGCTCGCCGACGCGTCCACGGCCGAATGGGAGGCGGTCCTTGAAGCCGCGGGCGTGCCGCATGGCCCGATGAACAGCGTGCCGCAGCTGGTCAGCAATCCGCATGTCCAGTCGCGCGGGATGATCCTCGATATCGGCATTGGCGACGGCAAGGCGCTGCAGGTGGCCGGCAACCCGGTCAAGATCGGGACGGTCGAGGCGCTTTCAGGGGTACGGAACCCGCCTGCGCTGGACCAGGACCGGGAGCGGCTGCTGGCGGAGTTCTGCGGCTGACGGGCGGACGGACCCGCGCGCCTCAGTACGGCTGGTCCGCCGGCCGGATCTCGAAGCGCAGCGTCTCCGCGATATCCAGCATCTCCTCATCGTCCTCGCTGCGCGTGATCCACCCGCCGTAAGTGTCGCCGTCGGTGTCCCATTGCCACAGCGTATAGCCGGCCACGCGCAGCTGGTTGTGCGCCGCCTCCATCAGCTCCGGCACGCTGGTGCCCTCCAGGAAGGCCTCGTCCTCGGGATCGTCCGTGCCCCAGTCGAGTTCCAGGTCCATCCGCTCGCACAGCTGGTTCAGGCAGCCGATAAAGGACTGGCAGTCCTTCCAGTCGACAAAGAAGCCGGACTGCCAGTCGATGACCTCGCGGATCACCCAGAGCAGTTCCTGGCCGTCGGTGTCATCGTCCTCGGCGTCGAGCAATGCATCCTCGAACATCGCCAGCTGCGCCGAGGTCTGCGCGCTGTCGCCAAGATTGATAAGGGCGAAGAAACGCGCGATGGCGTCCTGCGTGTCGTCGTCCAGTGATGTGGCCATGATCGTCTCCTGAGGCTGCGCGGTCTGCTATGCCGCGATGCGCATGATCTCGCGTTGGCCGGCCGGTGTCACGCGCAGCGCACGCGAGGTGCGCGTGGTCTCCACCCAGCCGCGCTCCAGCAGGCTGCCCAGCAGCGCCGCGCCCAGCGCGCCGCCCAGGTGCGGCTTGCGTTCGCTCCAGTCCGGGCAGGTGCAGGCGAACTGCCGCCGCTTGCGCCGCGCCGCGTCCACGTCGATGCCCAGCCCGGCCAACGCCTGCGCGCCGTCGCCGCCCAGCTCCACGCGCTGCGCGGCCAGCACCAGCCAGCCGGAACGGGTCATCCGCTCGAACAGGCCCACCGCCAGCTCGCCCGCCAGGTGGTCATAGCAGGTGCGCGCCTGGCGCAGCGCCGCCGGTGCCGTGCGCGATACCGACACGTCGCGCAGCCTTGGCGGCTTGCTGGCCAGCGAGGCCGACGCCAGCGCCTCGATCGCTACGCCGATCTCGGGCGCGGCCAGCCGGTAGTAGCGGTTGCGCCCGCGCGTCTCCACCACCAGCAGGCCGCCCTCGCTCAACCGCGCCAGGTGGCCGCTGGTCGATGACGCCGACAGGCCGGCGATCAGTGCCAGTTCGCCCGCCGGGCGCGCACTGCCATCCATCAGCGCCCACAGCATGGCCGCGCGGCCGGGATCGGCGAGCAGGCCCGCCAGCTGGCTGATGCCGGGTGCGTAATCCATGGTTTGGCTCCGGGTGAAATGTGTAATGCGGAGTATAGAGCCGGGATGGGGTTGTTGACCTCGGGGAATAAAGTCCTTCCAAGGGAATAAAGTGCTTGCAGCGGGAATAACAGTTTTACCGAATCAACACCCATCGGCCGAGGCTCGGCTTGCGACATATCGGTGGCCCGGGAATGTACGAGAGTTGCAGCTTGCGAGCATGTGCGCGCCAAAATCTGCTGGCGCTGTCATTAAAGATTCACGATGCATGTGCACCACAGCGGAGTCGACAGAACTATACTTTCATTTCCATTATGCTAGAGATGTGGAATCGTGTGTTTGTCGCATTGCGTCATTGCGTTGGAGGGTAACCAAACATGAGGAAGCAAGCCTTCAGGCTCGTGGTGGGCGCTATCATCCTCGCGGCTGCCGCTGGCGCGGCTCGCGCAACCGAAGTAACGGGTGCGGGCTCAACCTTTGTCTACCCTATCCTTTCTAAATGGTCATCGGACTACGAGCAGGTGTTCGGCCACAAAATCAACTATCAGTCCGTCGGGTCTAGCGCAGGTATTGCACACATCAAAGCCGCCACAGTCGACTTTGGTGCCAGCGACATGCCGCTATCGGCCAACGGGTTGGCTTCCTTGGGGATAGGGCAGTTTCCTTTCGTCATTGGAGGCGTAGTACCCGTGGTCAACATCGACGGCGTGGTTCCTGGCAAGATTCGCTTCACCGGACCACTGCTAGCCGACATATACCTCGGAAAAATCACGATGTGGAACGACCCGGCGCTCGCGAAAGTGAACCCCGGCTTAGCGCTCCCAGCGGCAAAGATTACGGTGGTGCATCGCTCGGACGGCTCCGGTACGACATTCAACTGGGTGAACTATCTGACGAAGGTCAGCCCCGAATGGAAAAGTCGGGTCGGGGAAGGTACCGCGGTGGACTGGCCTACTGGCGTTGGCGGCAAGGGCAATGAAGGTGTTGCTGCCTATGTGAACCGGCAGAAGAATTCTATTGGCTACGTCGAGTTTGCCTATGCGCGGCAGCAGAAGATGGCATATGGTGTGGTGCAGAATCGGGCTGGCAATTTCATTGAACCCAGTGCCAAGGCGTTCCAGGCGGCTGCGGTCACCGCTGACTGGTCAAAATCGAAAGATTTCGAACTGGTGATGACGGATGCCAGTGGCCCGGAGGCTTACCCGATTACCGCAACGGTCTTCATCCTCATGCGCAAGCAGCCGAAGAGTGCAGCCAAGTCCAAGGTTGCGCTGGAGTTCTTCAAATGGACCTTTGAGAACGGGCAAAAACAAGCCGAGGCGTTGGACTATGTTCCATTGCCTGCGGCTCTGGTCGCTCAAATTGAGTCTTACTGGTTGACTAGTTTCAAGTTCTAACGCGGATGATTTCCAAGACTCTGCGCGCGCACCAAGGAGTCAGCGCCGGGTGTCGGCCTGCGCGGTCATTGTTTCTGCGCCTCCTGCTCAAGGGCCTCCTGTGTGAGGTGTCGGACGTCAGTGCCCTTGACGATATAGATGGTGAACTCGGCGATGTTTGTGGCGTGGTCACCGATGCGCTCGATAGCCTTGGCGATGAAGAGGTAGTCCAGCGATACTGATATCAGCTTCGGGTCTTCCATCATGTAGCGCATGAGCTTGCGGACGAAGCCTCGAAACTCCTCATCCAGGGCCGGGTCCTTCCGACCTATCATTGCTGCCTCACTCGCATCAAGCCTTGCAAAGGCATCCAGGGCCTTGTGCAGCATTTCAACAGCCAGTGCGGCCGAGACGCGGACCTCTGAAAAGTCGATGGTGGAATGCGAGACTTGGCCAATGATGCGCTTCGCGCGCTTTGCAATTTTGTAGGCTTCGTCCCCGACACGCTCCAAGTTCGTGATGGTCTTGGATATCGCCATGAGTAATCGCAAGTCGCGCGCAGTGGGCTGGCGGCGGGCAATGATATAGCTGCAATGGGCATCTATCTCAATCTCCTGCCGATTGACACGTTGTTCCGCTGCGATGACGTCATCAGCAATGGCTATGTCGAAGGTCTCCAACGCGCGGATAGCCGATTGAACCTGTGCCTCGACCAGTCCACCCATCAGCAAAACTTCCGTGGAAATATCGGTGAGGTCGGTTTCAAACTGGCTGGACAAATGCTTCTCGGTCATACTGCTTCCCCAAGTCAGCCGAAACGGCCGGTGATGTAGTCCTCCGTTGCTTGTTTACCTGGTTTCAGGAAGATTTGATTGGTCTCGCCATACTCGACAAGTTCGCCCAGATACATATACGCTGTGTAGTCGGAAACACGGGCGGCTTGCTGCATGTTGTGGGTCACGATGAGAATCGTGACGCGCGACCGCAGTTGACTGATAAGTTCCTCGATGCTGCCCGTTGCAATCGGGTCCAAGGAGGAAGTTGGCTCATCAAACAATAGAATCTCGGGGTCGGTCGCCAGGCACCGCGCGATGCACAGACGCTGCTGCTGTCCCCCGGAAAGCGCGGTACCCTGTGACTGCAACCGGTCCTTCACTTCGTCCCATATGGCCGCTGCACGTAGCGCCTCCTCAACACCCTCATCAAGCCTCGAGCGGCTCTTTTCACCCCGCAGCCGCAACCCGTAAGCGACGTTCTCGTAGACGGACTTGGGGAAGGGGTTCGGCTTCTGAAACACCATGCCAATGCGCATCCGTACTTCAATGGGGTCGACTCTGGGGTCGAGGATGTTGGTGTTGTCCGGATATAGCCGGATGCTGCCCTCATACCGGTTGCCGGGATACAGGTCGTGCATGCGGTTGAATGAGCGTAGAAGTGTCGATTTGCCACACCCAGACGGTCCAATCAAAGCGGTCACACGCTTCTCCTGGATAGGAAGATTGACTCCCTTCAAAGCATGGAACGCGCCATAGTAGAAGCCGAAGTCGATGGCAGCCGCCTTGACTGTTGACGGTTCCAGGGCGTGAGGTATAAGCCCTGGCGAAAAGTTATTGCGTGCAGGAGCGGCGGGTTCCCGCTGGCCTTCCGCGGGCATGGTGTTGCTTACCATTTGATGGCCTTCCTCAGACGATAGCGAATCCAGATGGCGAGTGCATTCATCGAAAGTGTCATCAGAACCAGGATGAAGCCGGCGGCCGCGGCGTTCCGTTGAAAGGCCTCTTCGGGCCGGGATGTCCAATTGAACATCTGAATCGGCATGACGGTGAATCCCGACCAGAGCCACTCGAAATTGAGCCAAGGGAAATCTGGCGAAACGGGGGACTGCGGCAGGAATGCGATGAAGGTCAGCGCCCCGATGGTGATGATGGGCGCAGTCTCACCGATGGCCCGCGACATGCCAATGATGACACCGGTCATGATACCGGGCATGGAATACGGCACGATGTGGTCACGGGTGACCTGCCAGCGAGTGGCTCCCAGTGCATACGCGCCCTCACGGATATGCTGCGGGATGGCTCGAATCGACTCGCGCGTAGCGACAATGACGATGGGGAGGATAAGAAGAGCGAGCGTCAAGCCGGCAGACAGGATGCTCTGACCGAACCCAAAGCCATAGACGAAGATGCCCAGGGCAAGCAGCCCGTAGACAATGGACGGAACACCAGCGAGGTTGGTGACATTGATTTCGATGATGTCGGTAACCAGGTTCCTGGGCGCATACTCCTCCAAATATGTGCCGGCAGCGACGCCCAGCGGAACGGCAGTGACTGCGGTGACAAGCATCACCAGCAGGGAGCCAACCCAGGCGGAAAGGATGCCAGCCTGTGGGGCTCGTCTCGAAGGAAAATTCGTGAAGAACTCGGGAGTGAGGCGCTCCCAGCCCGTATAGGCCATCTGGAGGAAGAGCGCGACGAAGGTCAGCACGCCCACAAGCAACGCGAGAAACCCTGCGATGGCGAAGAAGAGGTCCCATCGCTTGTTGGTCCTGATGATGCTGCGAATGGCATCGAGCGGCGGCAGTGGCATGGCGTGCCCCTCAATAGGCTTCGCGATAGCGACGGCGGATGACGTGGCCGAGGATGTTGAAGAGCAACGTCATCAGCATCAGCGTCAGACCGGCGGCGAAGATGGACTGATAGCCGATGGAACCGTGAGGCAGGTCACCTAATGCTACCTGCACAATGTAGGCGGAGATGGTCGCAGCAGGCTCCAGCGGATTCATCGTGAAATTGGGCTGCATGCCGGCGGCCACCGCAACAATCATGGTTTCACCGACCGCGCGAGAGATACCCAGGATGTAGGCCGAGAGAACGCCGGACAAGGCTGCCGGTACGACGACCCGCATAGCGGTCTGGAACCGTGTGGCGCCCATCGCGTATGAACCCTCTCGCAAACTCATCGGTACGGCGCGCATGGCATCCTCGGCTAACGAACTGACGTAGGGGATGATGGCGATGCCCATCACGAGCCCGGCGGATAGCATATTGAAGCCGGGTAGGGAAGGTATCCACGCTTGTAGCAGCGGAGTAACCACGGTGAGTGCAAAGTAACCGTAGACGATAGTCGGGATGCCGCCGAGCAATTCCAGGAACGGCTTAATGACTTCCCGAAGCGAGGGATTCGCGAACTCGGAGAGGTAGATGGCGATGGTCGTGCCGAGAGGAATTGCTACGGCCAGGGCTACCAGCGAAGTGGTCAATGTGCCGAGGAGCAACGGAAGGATGCCGTAGCGAGGTTCGGAGAAAAGCGGTGCCCACAGCGTATCGGTGAAGAAGTCCCCGACCGGGATATTGGCGAAAAAGTGGGCTGATTCGCTAACCAGTACCCACACGATTCCCAGCGTGGTAATAACCGAAACCGAGGCAGCAAGGAACAGAATGAATTCAATCAGGCGCTCAGTGGTATTCCGGAAGGCTTTCTTGGCGAGTCGCTCACTGACCACATGCGAGGTCACGTCATCCGCTGAAGTGGTAAGGGTTGAGGAGTCCGGCATAGGAGCCTTCACACGAGCGTTATGACTGGGCGCGGACTGATGCGCGCGCCCGACGACCGTTACAGCTTTGCTTCGCGGGCTAGTACAGACTCGATAGTTGCACCGACGTCCGCTTCGCCGCCGAAGACCGTGCCGAGCTTCTTCCTGGCCAGGTGTTCAGCGGCTGTCGTGTAGGCCTTTGCCGGCAGAGGCACGTATTTCACCTCTGCAGCCAACCGCTCACCGTTCTGCAAATAGTAGGTCACGAACTCCTTGACCTCAGGCTTGTCGAGAGACTTCTCGTTGACGTAGATGAAGATTGGTCGCGAGAGGGGATTGTAGGAGCCATCAATGACGCTCTTCTCGCCCGGAAGAACAGGCTTGCCAGCCTTGTTCACAATCGGCACAGCCTTGAGTTTGCTCTTGTTTTCTTCGTAATAGGCGTAGCCAAAGTAGCCGATGCTATTCACATCGCGCGAGACGCCCTGGACCAGAACATTGTCGTCTTCCGAGGCGGTGTAGTCACCGCGCGAAGCCTTGGCTTTGCCAACAACGGCTTCAGTGAAGTAATCGAAAGTACCGGAATCGGAACCTGCGCCGAACAGCTTCAAGGGCGCGTCGGGGAAGGATGCGTCAACTTGCTTCCAGGTAGTGACCTTGCCCTGCGCCGCTGGCTCCCACATCTTCTTGAGCTGCTCGACGGACAGTTGCTTGACGAATGTGTTCTTCGGATTGACCACCACCGTCAGCGCATCGAAGGCAATGGGCAACTCGTAGTACTTGATACCAGCCTTGGCGCAGGCCTCCATCTCCTGTTTGAGGATGGGTCGGGAGGCATCTGTAATATCAGTTTCGCCCCGGCAGAACTTCTTGAAGCCACCCCCGGTTCCTGAAATTCCGACGGTGACCTTGATGGCATTTTTCTTCGCCTTCTGAAAGTCTTCTGCAACGGCTTCCGTGATGGGATAAACGGTGCTCGAGCCATCGATTTTCACGATAGCCTGGCCATGCGCGGCATGCGAACCTACAGTTAGCGCTACTGCCGCGAGGACGGAGTGAGAGGAGAGGCGCATCACGGACTCCCTGAGCAAATGAGTGGACAAGGCCAGGTTAGGAAGTACATTTCCATAAATCTAGGCGTATAGAAGCATGGGCTCGACATATGGCGACGAGATGACCGTCCAGACGCCGGAATGACATGCTGCGCTCCAGCGTTGCGCTATCGGTCTCAAGGGCCCTACATTTCAACAAATGATGAAGAGCGAAACTGCAGTTGCGGCTCTGGCTGCACTTGCCCAGACCTCCCGACTTTCCATATTCCGTCTCCTGGTCCAAGCGGGTCTTGACGGTGTGAATGCCGGCCGCATTGGCCAAGAGCTAGGCGTGCCGCCGGCGACACTATCCTTCCACTTGAAGGAACTTGTGCACGCTGGCTTGATTGCGAGTACGCAGGAAGGGAAGTTTGTTATCTACCGCGCCCAGTTCGACCGTATGTACGAGTTGATTGGGTTCCTCATGGAGCACTGCTGCGACGGGCATCCCGAAGACTGCGGCATGGCTGGCGTCCAATGCACGCCAAAGAGTGCCAAGCGGACGAAGCCAGCTGTCGAGGCTGCCTGATAGGCCGTTCCCCTTGCCTTCCCGGGCCGTGGCTCCGCGTGCGAGCAGTTTGATGCTGAGGATAAGGCGTCTATGCCAGTGCCTGGGCTGAGGGCAAAGCTCTGGGGATATGTGGAGAATCGACCGCACCACGTCGTCTTGTTCTGTGCGGCGCTTTCGCTCGCCCTGATTGCGATCCTGTGCTGGCGCGCGGCTGGCATCCTCAATGACCGCCACCTGGCACAGGTACGGCACGAACTGGACCGCACCAAGGTCGCCGTCACGGCATTCATGGAGCAGGAGCTGCGCCGGGTGCAGACGCTGCGCCAGGTAGCCGAGGAGTCGCTGCAATCCCGGCAGGGCAGCGATGCGACCGCGCCGGATTCCCAGTTGCAGGCCGCCTATGCCGGCCGCAACCAGCCGACCTGGCAGCTGCCGCTATCCGCGGGCGGGCCCGTCGCTGTCGGCTTTGGACCCACTGAGCTTGCCAGGCTTCCCGCGTATCTGCGCAATGACGAGACCCTGCTCGCGGATCTGGCCGCGGCGCATACGGTGGGACGCTTGCTGCAGATCACGGCCGGCAATCTCGAGTTTGAAGCAGCCGGTCGCTTCGTGTCCCGCAACGGCTTCTATATAGGGGTGCCGCAAGACACCATCGCGCCCCATCGCGGGCTGGAGCGTTTTGCCGGCATGCCCCTCTATCGCGACACCATGCCAGACCGCAACCCGCAGCGGCACGTGGTGCGCACGCCTGTCTACGTTGGGCTGGCCAGGCCGGAGTTGCGCTTCGCAGTCAGCGCGCCGGTCTACCTCGGGAACGACTTTCGCGGCGCCGTCGTGCTGGAAATCAGCCAGCGCATGCTCAGGCGTGCGCTGGGCGAGACCGTGCCGGGGCCGGGCAAGCGGATACTGGCGGCGCGCAACGGCGAGGTCATCGCCATCAGCGAGCCAGGCATGGCGCCCGGCCAGCAATGGCCGCGAGATTTTGGGGGGACGTGGCGCAATGAATCTGCCGCTGACTTGTGGGCGCGCGGGGAGGGCACGCTGCGGCGCGCGGGTCAGCATCTGCTGTTTCGCCGGGTCGGAAGCACCGACCTGTTGCTGGTGGAGGAGATTTCCGACGCGCAGCTTGTCGCCGCCTTGTTCCGGGATCTGCGCTGGCCGCTGGTAGGTGTGGTGGTGAGCATTGGCCTCTTGCTGTGGGCGTCGCTGGCGGTGATCTCGCGGCTGTTCGCTCGCCTGATCGAGCGTGGCGAAGCGTTGCGCGCGCTGGCCGAACACGACGCGCTGACAGGGTTGGCCAATCGGCGCGCGTTCGAGCACCGCTTCCGGCTCGAACGCGATCGCCGGCATCGCAACCCCGAGCCGCTGTCGCTGGTGCTGGTGGACGTCGACCATTTCAAACGTATCAACGACACCTGGGGCCACGCCAACGGCGATCGCGCGCTGGTCGCGCTGGCCGACGCCTGCAGGGACGGCTTGCGTACCGTCGATTTGCCGGCGCGCTTCGGCGGGGAGGAATTCGCCCTCCTGCTCCCCGCTACCAGCCTTGCAGAGGCCAGCCGCGTGGCCGAGCGCCTTCGCGCAACGGTAGCCGCGCTGGCGGTGCCCGCCATCGGCGACGAGGCGTGGCCCGACGACGATGCCCACCGGATCATCTCGTTCACCGCTTCATTCGGGGTGGCAGAGATGGGTGCGGACCGCGTCGACGAACTCGAGCAACTCGTCGGCGTGGCCGACCGGCGGCTGTATCAGGCCAAGGCGATGGGCCGCAACCGGGTCGTGGCAACCGATGTGGCAGCCGATGACGCAGCGGTTGCCAGCGCACCATCCCCTACAGCGCGATCTTCACGGTCTTGAACACCGTTCCCCAGCGCTCGACTTCCTGCTTCAGGTATTGCCTGAACTCTTCGCGCGAGCCGCCGACCACGATCGCGCCCTGCGACTCCAGCTTCTCGCGCAGGTCCGCCGACGCCAGCGCCTTGTTCACTTCCGCATTGAGGCGGTCGAGGATCGGCTTGGGTGTCCCGGCAGGTGCCAGCAGCCCGTTCCAGGAGTCGGCTTCGAAGCCGGGCAGCCCCGATTCGTCCATGGTGGGAAGCTGCGGCATCTGCGGCAGCCGCTTTTTCGACGCCACCGCCAGCGCGCGCGGGTTGCCGGACTTCAGCGCCGGCAGTGCCGACATCGACGTCATGAAGACCATGTCCACGGTCCCTGCCATCAGGTCGGTCAGGGCCCCGGACGCACCCTTGTAAGGGATATGGAGCATGTCGATGCCGGCCTTCTGCTTGAGCAGTTCGCCGGCCAGGTGCTGCGAGCCGCCCGCGCCGCTGGAGCCGAACGTCAGGCTGCCCGGGCGCTGCTTTGCGAGGGCGATCAGCGACTTCAGGTCGCGTACCGGCAGTTTGGTCGACACCGCCAGCACGGCCGGCGCGTTCATGACATTGGCGACAGGCTCGAAGCTCTTCTGCACGTCGAACTTCAGCCCCTTGTACAAATACCTGGTCATGGTGATGGGCGCCGCGGCCAGCAGCAGCGTATAGCCGTCCGGCGCCGCCGACGCGACATACTCCGAGGCAATGTTCGAGCCGGCGCCGACCTTGTTTTCCACGACCACGGGCTGGCCCATTGACGCCTGCAGCTTGCTGGCCAGCAACCGGGCCGTAAGGTCGGTCGGGCCACCAGCCTGGTAGCCGACGATGATGCGGATCGGCTCGGATGGGTAAGCGGCGGCAGCCATTGCTCCGGTCGGGGCGAGGGCGGTGCCGAGCGCCAGCAGGATGCCGGCCACCGTGCCTCTGGACGCGCGAGGTTGTTGCATGTTGTTGTCTCCATGTGTGATCGGGGATGCGGGCGCCTTCGGCGGGAAGCCGGGCGCTTCTACCGCTCGCGTCGTGCCGCTTTGCAGCACCGGTGCGGACGGTCCGTTCCAGCGCAATAGTGGGCGATTCCTCCGCGGGGGAGAAATTCCGATTCCGCTGTGTGGGATGACAAAAACTCAACCCTGCAAGGAAGGCCGTGCGCGCACGTCGCGGTCTTCCAAAAAGTCATGGCTGGCCCCGCAATTGGAAGTTCTCATCCGGCTCCGGGTCGGCGACGATCAGGGTCCAGCCACGCTGCGCCCGTGCGCGCGAAGATGAACACGACACCATGACGATCATCGAGACCTTTGCGGCCTACGCCGCCGATCCCGGCGCAGGCGCCGACACCCCTGAAGTGATCCATCACGCCAAGCGTGCCGTGGTCGACTGGTACGCCGCGCTGATCCCGGGCGTGGTCGAGGCGCCGGCGACGCTGCTTGAGCACGCGCTCGCCGACGATCTCGACCGGGGCGGCGCGCGGCTGGCACTGGGACGCAGCGCCACCGCCAGGACGGCCGCGCTGATCAACGGCACCGCCGCGCACACGGTCGAGGTGGACGATATCTACAAGCACGCCATCTATCATCCCGGCGCACCGACCATTGCCGCCGCACTCGCCGCGGGGCAGCAACGCCAGGTCAGCGGCATGGCCTTCCTGCGCGCAGTGGTCACCGGCTACGAGGTGTCGACCCGCATCGGCGCCGCCATGGGCCGCACCCACTACCGGTACTGGCACAACACCGGCACCGTCGGGACCTTTGGCGCGGCGGCAGCGGCCGCCGCCATCCTGAAGCTGGACGCGATCCGGACTGCGCATGCGCTGGCAACCTGCGCGACCTTTGCCGCGGGCCTGCAGCAGGCGTTCCGCATGGACTCCATGTCCAAGCCACTGCATTCCGGCCGCGCCGCCGAAGGCGGGCTGCTGGCGGCACTGGCGGCCGAGGCCGGTGTCACCGGCTCGCTGGACGTGATCGATGGCGAAGCCGGCCTCGGGCGTGCCATGAGCGATGGCCCGGACTGGCCGGCCGCTGCCGCGACGCTGGGCCGCGAGTACAACATCACGCAGATGACCTTCAAGAACCACGCCTGCTGCGGCCACACCTTTGCCGCCATCGACGGCGCGCAGGCGCTGCAGCGCGAGCACCGGTTCACCGTGGACGAGATCGAGAGCGTAAGCGTGGCCACCTACGGGCCGGCGCTGGAGGTGGCCGGCAACCGCAATCCGCGCACGGCCGCCGAAGCCCGCTTCAGCCTGCCGTATGCCGTGGCAAGCGCGCTGATCCATGGCAGCGTGCGGCTCGCGGCCTTTACCCCGCAACGTCTTGCCGATCCCGCCATCCGCGCGTTGATGGGCCGCATCGAGCTGCAGGTCGACCCCCGGCTCGATGCGGCATTCCCCGGCCAGCGCGCGGCGCGCGTCACGGTGCGTACCCGCGATGGCAGGTCGTTCGAGTACCTGCAGCCGAACCGAAAGGGCGATCCGGAGGAGCCGCTCAGCGACGCGGACCTCAACGACAAGTTCCTCGAACTCGCCGGACCGGTGCTGGGCGCGCCGGCGGCAACGGACTTGCTGCAACGCCTGTGGCAGCTCGAATCCGCGGCGTCGCTGCCGTGATGGCGGGCGGTGGGTAGTCCCGCCGGGCCCCGCGTTGCCTGGCCGATATAATGAGTACCCACTTTCAGGCATGCAAACGGATGGCGCGGCGTATCCCTCCCATGAACCCGTTGCGGGTTTTCGAAGTCGTTGCCCGCACCCAGAACCTCACGCTGGCTGCGCAGGAGCTGCATGTCTCGCAATCGGCCGTCAGCCGGCAGATTGCGGTCATTGAAGGCTATCTCGGCGTGGAGCTGTTCCGCCGCGAACGGCATGGCGTCACGCTGACACGGGCGGGCCAGGCTTACGCCGAGGAGGTCGTGCCGGCCTTCGACGCGATCGCCAATGCCACCGCGCGCCTGCTGCGCAGCACGTCGCAGGGCGCCTTGCGGGTACGCACCTACACCACCTTCGCCGCCAAGTGGCTGATCCCGCGGCTGCCCGATTTCCAGGCCCAGTATCCCAGCATCGAGGTCCGCATCGACAACGCCATCCCGGACGTGGATTTCGACCGCGACCCCGCCGATGTCGCGATCCAGTACGGTGACGGACGCTGGCCGCGGGTCAGCGCCGAACTGCTGTTTCATGACGAGATCGAGCCCGTCTGCACGCCGGCTTACCTCCGCGCGCACCGTGCGCCGCGGGGCAAGCTGGAGCCGCTGCTGCGCCACCGCCTGCTGGTGTCCCACTACCGGCGCACCGACTGGGACGACTGGCTCGCCTTTGCCGGCCTGAGCGGCATCGCGCAGGGCACCGAGCGCATGAGCTTCGGCAGTTCGGTGCTGACGTGGCAGGCAGCGCTGGATGGACTTGGCATTGCCATCGGGCAGACGGCGATGCTGAAGGCCGAGTTCGACCACGGCCGGCTGGTGCGCCCGTTCGCGCTGCCCCTGACGCGCGACAAGGGCCATTACCTGGTGCGCCCCGCAGTGCAGCGCGAATCGCGCAAGGTAGCGATGTTCCGCGACTGGTTGCTGGAGACTGTGGCGCGCGAGAAGGCTGACGCCACTGAGCCATAAGTCCCAGATCGGCCCCCACGGCCGCACGGCGCCGCTGCCATGAGTTTTTGTTCTGGCTCGCCGCCAAACGCGAAGTTCACAACGTTCTCGATTTCACCGATCCTGACCCTGTCGACGATCCGAATCCAAGAGAACAGACCATGAACTTTGAACTCAGCGAAGAACATCAGGCATTTGCCGAATCGGTGCGCCGGTTCGCGCAGGACCGGCTCGCCGCCGGAGCGCTGGAGCGCGCCCATTCCGCCCAGTACCCCTGGGACGTGGCGCGCATGCTGGCCGAGCAAGGCCTGCTCGGCATCGCCTTTGCAGAAGAAGACGGCGGGCAGGGCGGCACGCTGATGCATGCGGTGATTGCGATCCAGGAGATCGCACTGGTCTGCCCGAAGAGCGCGGACATCGTGCAGGCGGGCAACTTCGGCCCCATCCGCACCTTTGTCGAATACGCCAGCGCCGAACAGAAGGCACGCTTCCTGCCGGACCTGCTGGCCGGCAGGAAGCTGATTGCGCTGGGCATGACGGAGCCGGATGCGGGCTCGGCCGTGACCGAGCTGAAGACTTCCGCGCGCCGCGACGGCGACCACTACGTGATCAACGGCAGCAAGATCTTCTCGACCCATAGCCCGGAGGCCGAGCTGTTCCTGGTCTATGTGCGCTTCGGCCCGGGCGTGGGCGGCATCGGCTCGGTGCTGGTGGAGCGCGGCACGCCGGGCTTCCAGGTCGGCGAACCGTCGAAGTTCATGAGCGGCGAGGAATGGTGCCAGCTTTACTTCGAGGACTGCCGCATCCCCGCCGCCAACCTGCTGCTCGGCGAGGGCGGCTTCAAGCGCCAGATTTCAGGCTTCAACGTCGAGCGGCTGGGCAATTCGTCGCGCTCGCTGGCGCTCGGCCGCCATTGTTTCAACGTGGCGCGCGAGCACGCGCGCATCCGCAAGCAGTTCGGGCGCGAACTGTGCGAATTCCAGGGCGTGCAGTGGAAATTCGCGGAGATGGCGCTCAAGCTCGAATCGGCGCAGTTGCTGCTGTATCGTGCCGCGATGGAAGGCGAGCATGGCCTGCCCTCGGCCCACAGCACCGCCATGGCCAAGCTGGCCTGCAACCAGGCTGGCTGGGATGTTGCCAACGAGGCGCTGCAGATCATGGGCGGCATGGGCTACAGCCAGGAATCGATCGTGGAATACTGCCTGCGTCGGATCCGTGGCTGGATGATCGCGGGGGGCTCCATCGAGATCCTGAAGAACCGCATCGCGGAAGGCGTCTTCGAGCGCACGTTCCCGCAGCGCGCGCCGAAGGCAGGCTGACCCGGTGCCCCAGGCGACTAGCGGATATACAAAGACAAGACAGGCAGGCATTAAAGGCAGGTAATCCAGGATGAACACCACAACCACCGCTCCCTTCCATGCGGATCCCGCGCTGGCCCAGGCGCTGCTCGCCCCTCGCAGCGTGGCGCTGTTCGGCGCCTCGGACGACGCGGGCAAGACCGCCGGCCGGCCACTGAAGTTCCTGCGTGCGGCAGGGTACGAGGGGAACATCTACCCGATCAACCCGAACCGCAGCACCGTGCAGGGCGAAACGGCCTATGCGAGCCTGGCCGCATTGCCCGAAGTCCCCGAGCATGTGTTTATCCTGACGCCGACCGACACGGTGCCGGATGCGGTGCGCGAATGCGCCCGGCTCGGCGTGAAGGTGGTCACCATTCTGGCGAGCGGCTTCTCGGAATCCGGCGCCGAAGGCGTCGCGCGCGAAGCCGCACTGCGCGCGCTGTGCGAGCACAGCGACACCCGCATGCTCGGCCCCAGCAGCCTTGGTGTCGTCAATCCCCGCGCGGGCCTGGTGCTGACCGCCAACGCGGCCTTCGCGGAGCCGGAGCTGCCGCAGGGACGGGTGTTCGTGGCCTCGCACAGCGGCAGCATGCTCGGTGCACTGGTGTCGCGCGGCAAGGCCCGCGGCGTCGGCTTTGCCGGGCTGGTGTCGGTGGGCAGCGAATCGGACCTGTGCGTCGGCGAGATCTGCATGGCCACGCTGGACGATCCCGCCATCGACGGCTACCTGCTGTTCCTGGAGAGCCTGCGCCATGGCGACAAGCTGCGCGCCTTCGCGCTGGAGGCGGCAAGGCGCGGCAAGCCCGTGATCGCCTACAAGCTCGGGCGTTCGGCCGCCGCGGCCGAGATGGCAGCCACCCACACCGGCGCGCTCGCCGGTGAGGATGACATCGCGGATGCCTTCCTCAAGGATCTCGGCATCGCCCGCGTCGGTGTGCTGGAAGCGCTGCTCGAGGCCTTCCCGCTGGCCAGGCGCATCCCGCTGCACGGCGCAGGCGCGCCGCTGCGCCGCGTTGGCGTGGTGACCACCACGGGCGGCGGCGCGGCGATGGTGGTGGACCAGCTCGGTATCCGCGACGTGGTGGTCGAGCCGGCCTCCCCGGCCACGCTGGAGAAGTTCGCGGCGGCAGGCATCGCCGTGTCGGCGGGCCGCGTGCTCGACCTGACCCTGGCCGGCACCAACTACAACGTGATGAAGGGCGCGCTCGACATCATGTTCGATGCGCCGGAATTCGATATCGTGCTGGCGGTGGTCGGCTCGTCCGCACGCTTCCAGCCCCAGCTTGCGGTGAAGCCGATCATCGACAGCGCTGCCAGGCCCAAGCCGTTGGCAGCGATGCTGGTACCCGACGCGCCGGAAGCACTCGCCGCGCTGACCGCGGCAGACGTGCCTTGCTTCCGCTCGCCGGAGGCCTGCGCGGACGCCATCGCCGCGCTGCTTGCGCGCAGGACGCCCGGCGCGCAGCCCACGGTGCAAGGCGCGGGCGCTGCGACCGCCGCTTCGCTGAGCGAAGCGCAGGCGTATGCGATCCTCGACGAACTAGGCGTGCCGCATGCCCCTGCCGCGACCATGCCTCTCGCAGGTCCCGCAGGCAAGCTGCCCTTTGCCTTCCCGGTGGTGGCGAAGGTGTGCTCGGCGCAGATCCCCCACAAGACCGAGGTCGGCGGCGTGGTACTGGGCATCCAGGACCAGGCCGGGCTTGACGCCGCGCTGGCCACGCTGCGGCGGAACCTGGCCGAGCGTGCGCCCGACACGCCGTGCGACGAAGTGCTGGTGCAGCCCATGACCCGCGGGCTGGCCGAGGTCCTGGTGGGCTATCGCGTCGACCCCGAAGCCGGCCCCGTGATCATGCTTGCCGCCGGCGGCATCTGGGCCGAAGTCGCGCGTGACCGCAGCATCCGGCTCGCGCCCGTCAGCGTCGAGGTCGCGCGCGAGATGATCGCCGAGGTCAAGGCCCTGCAAACCGTATCGGGCCTGCGCGGCAGGCAGCGCGGCGACCTCGATGCGCTCGCGCGTGCCGTCAGCGCGCTGTCGCAGCTCGCATGCAAGCCGCAGCTGCGCATTGCCGAGGCGGAGGTGAATCCCATGATGGTCCTGCCCGAAGGACAGGGCGTGCTCGCCGTCGATGCGCTGGTGCTGAGTTCATGACCGCGCGCGCAGCCGACCTCCATGCGGCAGGCGATGCGGGTTTGCTGGCCCGGCTGGAGCGCATGGCCATTCGCCACGACGTGGCGCACCTGGGGCGCACCGTGGTCTGGCGCCGGTTTGGCGAAGGCACGCCGCTGGTGCTGCTCCACGGCGGCCACGGCAACTGGATGCACTGGGTGCGCAATATCGAGGCGCTGGGCACGCGCCATGCGCTGTGGATTCCGGACATGCCGGGCTTCGGCGACTCCGATACGCTGGCCGGCGACGACCACGCCCCCGACCGGCTCGACCGCCTGGCACAGGCGCTGATGGCCACGCTCGACCAGCTCGTGGGCGAAGGCAGCGAGCTGGGCATCGCCGGCTTCTCCTTTGGTGCCCTGGTTGCCGCTCAGATGGCGGCCACGCGGCCGCGGGTTACGCGGCTTGCGCTGCTGGGCCCGGCCGGCCATGGCGGCCCGCGGCGCCAGGGCCAGCCCATGCAGGACTGGCGCATCGACAACGAGGAGGAAATGCGCCGCAGGCTGCGCCACAACCTGCTGGCCTTGATGCTGCACGACGAGGGGCTCGCAGACGGGCTCGCCATGGCCGTCCATGAGCAGGCATGCAAGGCGACCCGCTACCGCAGCCGCGCGATCTCGCGCCAGGCAAGCCTCGGCGACGCGCTCGCCGCATACGGGGGTCCGACCTTGCTGATGTGGGGCGAGCACGATGTCACCGCGGTGCCGGTCGACGTGGCGCAACGGCTGGCGTGCGGCGCGAGCCACCGCGACTGGTGCGTGATTCCGGCGGCCGGACACTGGGTCCAGTTCGAGCGTTGGCAGGAAGTCAATCCGATGCTGCTGCGCTGGTTCTCTGAAGCGGGGCAGCGCTGATGCGCGCGAATTGAGGGAATGCGATTCAGGCCTGGCCCGGCGAAAACACCATGCACACCGGGCTGCCGGTCTGCGCGCTGAACCCTGTGGGCGACAGCCGGCCCGACGACGGATGGATGTGGAAGGCGACGATGGTGTCGCTGTCTTCATTGAGCCCGTAGAGCAAGCGCCCGTTGGGATGGGTCGCGAAGAAGCGCGGCGTGCGCCCCTGCGACAGGTCCGTGCCGGCAAAGCGCAGCAGGCCCGTTCCCGGGTCGACGGCAAACACCGCGATGCTGTCGTGGCCGCGGTTGGACGCATAGACGAAGCGGCCGCTGCGATCCACTTCGATCTCGGCCGCGCGGCTGTTGCCGGTGAAGGTTTCGGGCAAGGTTGGCAGGATCTGCACGGGCGTGAGTTGCGCGGTCGCGCAGTTGTACGCATACGTCGTGACCGTCGAGTCCAGCTCATTGACGACATAGGCATGGCGGCCGTTGGGATGGAAGACGACGTGGCGTGGCCCGGCCGACTCCCGTGACTCGACAAAGGCAGGCGACGCCGGTGTCAGCTTGCCTTTCTCGAAGCGGAACGAGAACGTGCGGTCGAGCCCCTTGTCCGGGACGATGACAAAGTTGCCGGACGGGTCGAACGGGTTGAAATGCGGCTTGGCCTGCTTTTGCTCGGTACGGTGCGGCCCGATGGGGCCGTCCAGCCTGACCAGCTGCGTCATCTCGCCCAGTGCGCCGTCATCGGTCAGCGGCAGCACGGCCAGGCTGGCGCCGATGTGGTTCGAGACCACGATGTACTTGCCCGTCGGGTCCAGCGCCAGGTGCACCGGGTTCTTGCCGTGGGTGCTCTGCCGGTTGATGAACTCGATGCGTCCGGTGGCGCGGTCGACCGCAAAGGCGCTGATGTCGCTCATGTCGCCATGCACGCTGTAGAGGCGGTCGCCCCGCCGGTTCAGCGCCAGGAAGGACGGATTGACCAGGTCCTTGACCACCTGGGCCGGTTCCAGGGCACCGGTGTCCGCATCCACGCGAAACACGCTGATCCCTTCTCCGCGGGCGTTGCGATCACGGGTGGTCCGTGAGCCGAGATAGGCGTACATGAACTTTCCTTTCGATGGATGGGTGTTGGTCCTGACGCTGTGCTCAGCATGCGCGGGAATGGCGATCGCGCCAATCCCCGCGAGGGCGACGGCGGAGGCTGCGCCTTGCAAGAGCCGGCGTCGGCTCTGTACGGGGTGAGGGCAGCCTGCGCCAGGGTATCGATGCTGCACTTCCGTCTCGAGCGTTGAGGGTGTTGACATAGGGCTTCGGGTTTTCGCTTGATTGCATTTTTGAGCAAACACATGCAAAAATACAGTCATGGAAAACACTAATCACTTCCCGGCAGGGTCGATGAGTGTCGACAGCGCCACTTATCGCATCGTTGACCTTCCCGCCCTCATCGGCGCAAGGCTGTGGCGCTTGCCTGTCGTGCTCCGGCTGTTGCTGGAGAACGTGATCCGCAATGCCGAGGGCAGGGAGCGCGACGAGGCCGTCGCCGGCATCCTGGCCTGGCTCGAGCGCGGCACCAGCGAGGTGGAGATTGCCTACCAGCCCGGGCGCGTGCTGATGCACGACACCACCAGCACCCCCGCCCTGGTCGACGTCGCCGCGATGCGCGATGCCGTCGCCGAAGCCGGCCGCGACCCGAACCTGCTCAATCCGGTGCTGCCGGTCGATTCGTCGGTGGACCACTCGCTGGCGGTCGAGTACTACGCCCGCGCCGACGCGGTGCCGCTGAACCTGGAAACCGAGACGCGCCGCAACGCCGAGCGCTACGGCTTCCTGCGCTGGGCCTCCAAGGCCCTGCACGGCGTGCGCATTCATCCGCCGGGCACCGGGATCATGCACACCATCAACCTCGAACAACTGGCGACGGTGGTCAAGACCGAGACCCGCGGCGGCGAGCCGTGGGCGGTGCCGGACACCATGATCGGCACCGACAGCCATACGCCCATGATCAACGGCATCGGCGTACTGGGCTGGGGCGTCGGCGGGCTGGAGGCGCAGACGGTGATGTTCGGCATGCCCGTGATGCAGCGCATCCCCGACGTCATCGGCGTGCGCCTGACCGGTGCGCTGCAGGCCGGCGTGCTGGCGACCGACCTGGCACTGACCGTCACCAAGCGCCTGCGCGACCTCGGTGTCTCGGGCGAGTTCGTCGAATTCTTCGGCCCCGGCGTCTCAACGCTGTCTGCCGGCGACCGCTCGGTGGTGGCCAACATGGCGCCCGAGTACGGCGCCACCACCGGCTTCTTCCCGGTGGACGAGCACACCCTGGCGTACCTGCGCAGCACCGGCCGCGACGAGGCCGCGATCGCGCTGGTCGAGGCCTATACCCGCCGCGTCGGCCTCTGGTTCGACGGCGAGGCGCAGCCGTGCTACACCACCGTGCTCGACCTGGACCTCGGCACCGTCGGCATGCACGTCGCCGGCCCGCGCCGGCCGCAGGACCTGCTCGGCTATGCCGACACGGCACGCGCGTTGCAGCCCTTTGACTTCACCCCGTCGCGCGCCCGCCCGGACATGCCGAAGCACCCGGTCGCGATCGCGGCGATCACGAGCTGCACCAATACCACCGACCCCGCGCTGCTGGTCGCCGCCGCGCTGGTCGCACGCAAGGCGCGCGCGCTTGGCCTGCGCGTGCCGTCGTGGATCAAGACTTCGATGGCGCCGGGATCGCCCGCCGCCGCGCGCTATCTGGAACGCGCCGGGCTGATGGAAGACCTGGCGGCGGTCGGCTTCGACATCGTCGGCTACGGCTGCACAACCTGCATCGGCAACTCCGGTCCGCTGACCCAGCCGATCCACGACGCCATCGCCGACGGCAGCGCGCTGCCGGTCGCGATCCTGTCGGGCAACCGCAACTTCCCGGGACGGGTCCATCCCGACCTGAGCCTGGGCTTCATCATGTCGCCGCCGCTGGTGGTCGCGTTTGCGCTGGCGGGCAACGCCGAAGCCGACCTGAGCCGGGACGCGATCCAGACCGGCGCGGACGGTACGCCGGTGTTCCTGAAGGACCTGTGGCCGACGCGCGAGGAGATCGCCGCACTGGTGGCGCGCGGCGCCCAGCCTGCCGACTACCGCGACGCGTTCCGCGTTGCCACCGCGAACCCGCTGTGGCATGCGTTGCCTTCGCCCGACACGCCGCGTTATCCGTGGAACCCGGCGTCGACCGCGTTGCGCCGCCCGCCGTTTGCCTCGATCGACCAGGGCAGCCAGCTCGGTTCGTACGAGGCTTACCCGCTGCTGGTGCTCGGCGACGACATCACCACCGACCATATCTCGCCGGCCAGCGCCATTCCCAAGGACAGCTTTATCGCTGATTTCCTGGTATCGCGCGGCGAGGATCGCGACGACCTGAACGTGTTCGCCTCGCGCCGTGGCAACTGGGAAGTGATGATGCGCGCGGCGTTCTACAACAAGACGCTGGTCAACCTGCTGCATTCCGAGGTGCCGGTGGGCCACACGCTGCACATTCCCGGCGGGCAGGTGCAGCCGATCTTCGAGGTGGCCGAACGCTACCGCGCCGATGGCGATGCGGTCGTGCTGGTTGCCGGCGAACGCTATGGCACCGGCTCATCGCGCGACTGGGCCGCCAAGGGGCAGCGCCTGCTGGGGATCCGGGCGGTCATTGCGCTGAGCTTCGAGCGGATCCATCGCTCCAACCTGATCGGCATGGGCATCCTGCCGGTCCGGCTGCCCAGGAACGCGGGGCCTGACACGTTGCATATCAAGCTTGGCGACAAGATCCACGTGGATGCCCCCGCGCATGCGATCGCGCCGCGCTGCCGGATCCCGGTGCGAATCGTGCGCGCCAGCGGCGCCGTCGACGAGATCGAGGCAACGGCCGCAGTCGAGACACAACTGGAAGTCGAGCTGCTGCGCCGCGGCGGCGTCATCCCGTTGATCCTGCACAAGACGCTCGCGCAGCCGGCGGGTTGAGCGGCAGCAACGCCACGACGTCATGCACTACGACAAGTCCATTGCCACACTGAAACCCTGACCTGTATTCCCATGCGCCCTGATCCTGAACTCCTCGCCGCCTTTGCACCGACCGGCGTGCTGCGCGCCTCCATCAACCTCGGCAATCCCATCCTGGCCAATCGCGGCGAGGACGGGCAGCCGTTCGGTGTGTCCGTCGACCTCGCCAACGCGCTGGCGCAAAGACTCGGACTGGAACTGAAACTGGTCGTGGTCGATGCCGCCGGCAAGTCCGTCGAGGTCGTATCCGGCGAAGAGGCCGACGTCGGCTTCTTTGCGGTCGATCCCAAGCGCGCCGCGACGATCCGCTTCACGGCGCCCTATGTGCTGATCGAAGGCTATTACCTCGTGCGCGACGACTCGCCGATCCGCAGCAACGCAGAGGTCGATGTGGCAGGCAACCGCGTCGCGGTTGGCAAGGGCAGCGCCTACGACCTGTTCCTGTCGCGCGAGCTGAAGGCGGCGCAGATCGTGGCCGCGCCGACATCGCCGGCGGTGGCACAGACCTTCCTCGAACAAGGCCTGGAAGTGGCCGCCGGCGTCAGGCAACAGCTTGAAGCCGATGCAGCGAAGCACCCTGGACTGCGTTTGCTGGACGAGCGCTTCATGGTCATCCGGCAGGCGATGGGTATCGCGCAGAGCCGGGGCAGCCGCGCCGCGCAATACCTGCATGCGTTTGTCGAGGAGATGAAGGCAAGCGGCTTTGTCGCGCAAGCGCTGGCACGCCATCGGATCGCCGGTGCGTCGGTCGCGCCTGCAGAAAACCTTGCCTGAGTAGTCTTTGCTGTCCCGCAGGTAGCGAGCGGCAGCAGCACGAACCGGCTCTTCGCAACAAAGTGACGAGCCGGTGATCTGCGTTTCCAATCTGATAACGATCGCCAGCCTCTGAGGTCGCATCCGCATTGCGGAAGCGACGTGCCGTCTGGCGCGCTTCTCCTGTAAACCAAGGCTTTATTGGGCCGCTCCGGTTTGCCATTGCCTCCGGATCATTCTCCGATCGCGAACGATACTTTCGCCATTCCTCACTTTTCATCGCAGTCCCCACTGCATAGCATCGAAGAAAACAAAATCCATGTTGCTGCGGCCGGCCCGGCCCCCGCACTTCGGAGACAACACCACGCACAGGGCAACCACCTACGCCCTGCTGTCCACCGCCTCAGGCGGACCTGCATTCCTGCACCGGCAGCCGCGCTGCCGGCACAGACCACCGAACAGATTGAAAAAAGGAGACTCCATGCTTGCCATCATCAACCGGCTTGCGTCCGCCACGGCGCTGACGCTGCTTACCGCTACAGTGCCCCTGCACCTTGCCCACGCACAGGCACCACTGGAACTGAAGATCACCGCCCCGGCCGCGCCCGGCGGCGGCTGGGACGGCGCCTCGCGCTCGCTGCAGCAGGCCATGGTCGCGAGCGGCGCAGCGAAGAGCGTGCAGGTCAACAACATCCCTGGCGCCGGCGGCACGGTGGGCCTGGCGCAGTTCGTCAATAACGCCAAGGGCGACGGCAACCAGCTGATGACGATGGGCATCACCATGCTCGGTGCGGTAGTCACCAACAAGGCGCCGGTCAGCCTCGACAAGGTCACGCCGATCGCCCGCCTCACCGCCGATCCGCTGGTGGTAGTGGTACCTGCCAACTCGCCGCTGAAGACGATCCAGGATCTGTCGGCAGCCATCAAGGCGGATACCGGCAAGGTGGTCTGGGCCGGCGGCTCGGCAGGCGGCGCGGACCATATGCTGGCGGCACTGGTAGTCAAGTCGGCGGGCGGCAACACGGCCCGGCTGAACTACGTGCCTTTCTCGGGTGGCGGTGAGGCGCTGGCGGAAATGCTGGGCGGACGCGTCACGGCGGGCGTGTCGGGCTACAACGAGTTCGAGAGCCAGATCAAGGCCGGCAAGCTGCGCGCGCTGGCGGTCTCGTCGGCGCAACGGCTGCCCGGCATCGCCGTGCCGACGCTAAAGGAGCAAGGGCTCGATGTCGAGCTGCTGAACTGGCGCGGCATCGTGGCCGCGCCCAACGTGTCGCCGCAACAGGCCGCCGCACTGGCCGCTGCCGTCGAGAAGGCCGTGAAGTCGCCGGAATGGCAGAAGATCCTGAAGGCCCGCGGCTGGGACGATGCCTACCTGCCCGCGGACAAGTTCTCGGCCTACCTGAAGACCGAACAGGCGCGCGTGCGCGACATCCTCGCTTCGATCGGACTGGCGAAATGAAAGCGATGTCCACTGATGCAGACCGCGGTCGAGGCGCCGTGACCCCCGCCACCCCCGCCACGCCCGCCACGATCAAGCGCTTCGAGCCTGCCAAGGCCATCGTCGGCGCCGGGCTGTTGCTGCTGGCGCTGGTCGTGTTCATCGATGCGAGCCAGCTCCCGCCGCCGCCGGCCGCCGGCGTCGGCCCCTCTGCAGGCATGCGCTTCGTGGCCGTACTGCTCGCCGTGCTCGGCGTGGGGCACCTGGTGGTCGCTGTGCGTCGCGGCACGGCCGAGGCCACGGCGCCGCGCGGGCCGATGAACTGGAAGGCGGTCGGCTGCGTGCTGGCCGGCTTGCTGGCGCTGATCGCCGCACTGCAGCTGCAGCTTGGCTTCGTGCTGGGCGCCACGGTGCTGTTCATCGCCACCGCGCGCGGTTTCGGCGAACGGCGCATGCTCAGGTCGGCCGCGATCGGCCTGGTCCTGAACCTGCTGGTGTATGCGTTCTTCGCCAAGGCATTGTCGCTGGGGTTGCCCGGCGGCCCGCTGGAACGCCTGGTCTTCGGTTGAGCGGGAGTCGTCATGGATGTCTTTACTTTTCTTGCACAGGGCCTCGCCGTCGCGGCGCAGCCCGGCAATCTGCTGTTCGCCGGCATCGGCGTGCTGCTCGGGACGATGGTCGGGATCCTGCCCGGCATCAGCCCCTCGCTGACGGTGGCGCTGCTGCTGCCGGTCACGTTCAAGCTCGATCCGACCGGGTCGCTGATTATGTTCGCCGGGATCTACTTTGGCGGCATGTACGGCAGCTCGACCACGGCGATCCTGATCAATACCCCGGGTGAAGCGGCCTCGATCGCCACCGCGATCGAAGGGCACCGCATGGCGCGCGCCGGCCGCGCAGGCCAGGCGCTTGCCACGGCCGCCATCGGCTCCTTCGTGGCCGGCACGCTGGCGACCGTGGGGCTGGCGCTGCTGGCGCCGGTGCTGGTCGACGTGGCCGTGCAGTTCACTTTGCGCTGATGGTGCTGGCCTTTGTCACGGTATCGGCGACCTTCGGCGATTCCACCCTGCGCGGCCTCACCAGCCTGGCCGTTGGCATCGGCATGGGCCTGATCGGCATCGACAAGCTGACCGGGCAGGCCCGCCTGACCTTCGGCGTACCCGAGATGCTCGACGGCATCCAGGTGACGACGCTGGCCGTCGGCCTGTTCGCGATGGGCGAGACCTTCTCCTCGGCCGCACGCTTCACCGGTGTACAGGACAAGATCGAAGCCGTGAAGGGCGGACTGCGCATGACCGCGACCGACTGGAAGCGTTCATGGAAGGCCTGGCTGCGCGGCACCGCGCTCGGCTTCCCGATCGGTGCGCTGCCCGCTGGCGGCGCGGAAGTGCCGACGTTGCTGTCCTACACCATCGAGCGCAAGCTGACCGACCACAAGGATGAGTTCGGTCGCGGCGCCATCGAAGGCGTCGCCGGACCGGAGGCCGCCAACAACGCCGCCGCCACCGGCACGCTGGTGCCGCTGCTGACGCTCGGCCTGCCGACCTCGGCGACCGCGGCGATGATGCTGGCCGGCTTCCAGCAATACGGGCTCGTGCCCGGCCCGCTGCTGTTCGCCGACAAGCCCGACCTGGTGTGGGGCCTGGTGGCCAGCCTGTTTATCGGCAATGTGATGCTGCTGGTGCTGAACCTGCCGCTGATCGGCATCTGGGTGCGGCTGCTCAAGCTGCCGCAGCCGTGGCTGTATGCCGGCATCCTGGTGTTCGCGGCAATGGGCACGCTGGCGGCGAATCCCTCGATCGTCGAACTCGCCATGCTGGTTGTGTTCGGCCTCATCGGCTTTGCCATGCGCTGCCTGGATTACCCGGTGGCGCCGATGATCGTCGGGCTGATCCTGGGGCCCATGGCCGAAAGCCAGTTCCGCCGGGCGATGCAGATGAGCCTGGGCGATCCGTGGGTGTTCCTTTCCCATCCCGGCTCGGCTGCCTTGCTGGCCATCGCCGCCGCCGCGCTGATCGCTCCGTTCGTCTTCAAGGGCCTGCGCAAGATGCACGGCTCGGACGAATGACCGAGGGGCGGCCACGCCGTCCTGACCAAGCATCAGCGACAAACACAATCAGGAGGTAGACACCATGAACCTGCCATTCTTCAACCGGCGATTGCCGAAGCGCCTCCTCGCGGTGTTGCTGTTCGGCCTGGTATCCGGCGCCGCGCTGGCCCAGGGCAGCTATCCGACGCGCCCGGTCACCATCGTCGTCCCCTTTTCCGCGGGCGGCGGCGTCGACACCATGGCGCGCGTGCTTGCCGAGAAGCTGCGCACCGTGCTCGGACAGCCGGTGGTGGTGGAAAACAAAGGTGGCGGCAGCGGCATGATCGGTGCCCAGGCCGTGGTCAAGGCGCCCGCCGACGGCTACACCCTGCTGATGGGCTCCGCCGGCGAAACCGCCATCAACCCGTCCGTCTACAAGAGCCGCATGCAGTACGCGCCGCAGACGGACCTGCTTCCCATCAGCCTGATCGTCAAGGTGCCTAACGTCGTCGTCGTCAATCCGTCGCTGCCGTACAAGACCATCGACGAGTTGATCGCGTACGCCAGGGCCAATCCCGGCAAGGTGCGCTACGGCACCAGCGGCGTGGGCAATCCGCAGCATCTCTCCGGCGAGCTGATGGCCAGGCAGGCGGGCGTGCAGCTCACCCACGTTCCCTATCGCGGCGCCTCCAATCAGTTGCTGGATGTGATCGGCGGCAATATCGAGATGACCTTCGTCAGCCTCGCCGGGGCGCGCCAGTTCATCAAGGACGGCAAGGTGCGCGCGGTGGGCACTACGTCGCAGGGCAAGAGCCCGCTGGCGCCGGAAATTCCCGCGATCTCCGATTCGGCGAGCCTGAAGGGCTATACGCTGGAAAACTGGTTCGGCCTGTTCGCGCCCAAGGGCACGCCCGCGCCGGTGGTGGCGCGCCTGAACGCCGCGGTGGCCGAATCGCTCAAGGATCCCAAGCTCGACGCCCGGCTGCGCGAACTGGGCGGCAACCCGAGCCCGTCGTCGCCGGAGCAATTCAAGGCCTTCATCCAGCAAGAGTCGGCGAAGTTCGCGCGCATCGTCGCCGACGCCAGGATTACGCCCGACAGCTGAGCCACGCGGGAGATAGAATCTGCGCGTTGTCCGCCCACGGAGGCAGCCACTGCGATGCGATACGACCTGACCAGTCTGGAAGTCTTTGTTACCGTCGCGGACGAGCAGAACCTGACGCGCGCCGCGGCGCGCCGCAACCTTGCTGTTTCCGCCGTCAGCAAGCGCATCGCCGAGCTGGAAGAAGAGGTCGGCTGTGCCCTGCTGGTGCGGTATCCGCGCGGCGTCGGGCTGACGCCCGCAGGCCAGGCCCTGCTGCACTACGCCAGGCAACTGCTGCACACGCTTCACCAGATGGAGAACGAGCTCAGCGAGTATGCCGACGGCATCAAGGGCCATGTGCGGCTGCACGCCATCAATTCAGCGCTGGTCGAGTTCCTGACGCCGGACCTGCACTCCTTCATGAAGCAGTACCCGCTGATCCGGCTGGATATCGAGGAGCATCCTGGCGGAGCGATCGTGCGCGCCATCGCCGAAGGGGCAGTGGAGGTCGGCGTGTTCTCGGCCCACACGCCGGCGCCCGGCCTGCAGGTGTTTCCATACCGTGTTGACGAGCTTGTTGTCGCTGTCCCGGAGGGACACGAGTTCGCGGGCAAGCGTCGTGTGTCCTTCTTCGAACTTGCCCAGCATGAGCTTGTCGTGCCGCACACCCAAAGCTCCGTACATGCTGTCCTCGAGCGCCAGGCCAAGGAGGACGGTGTGCAGTTGAAGCAGCGAATCCGGGTCAGCAGTTTCGACTCGATGTGCCAGCTGGTGGCTGGCGGCTTTGGTCTGGCGCTCATGCCTCGCGGCGTGCTGCGGCCGTTGGCGCGCACCCTGAAGTTGAAAGCGGTGGCAATCGATGCGGAATGGGCAACCCGGCCGCTGGTGATCGGTGTTCGCGACTACGAAGCGGTCTCGCATGCGGCCCGGGCATTCGTGGATCATCTTCGGCAGCAAGCTGGTTAAGCCTGTACAACTTACTGGCGAGGTTTCTGCTGCGCCACATGGGACTGCCTTGGCGCTGTGCCTCCGCCGGCATGCATGACTCGATTTCCGCAGTCGGGCCCGACCCGGAGCAACGTCTTGCGACGAAAGAAAATGCGGCGTCTAATTGACTGAGCGAAAGTCGGAGGCTCCATGGCGCGCTGCACAATCTGCGGAATTGACAATGCCGAGGGCGCCAATTTTTGCGAGCAGTGCGGCGCCAGGCTGGCACGCCTCTGCGCTCGCTGCGGCCAGGCACTGAATCCGGCCGCGCGTTTCTGCAATGCCTGCGGCACGCCCGTCGGCGACTTGCCGCAAGCGTCTGCCGCGGCTCCCGTCCAATACACCCCGCCCCATCTGGCCGAGCGTATCCGTGCCGAGCAAGCCGCGCTGGAGGCGCGCGGCATGACCAGCGGCGAACGCAAGACCATCACCGTCCTGTTCGCCGATATGGCGGGTTCGACCGCCCTGATCCACGACCGCGACCCGGAAGCGGCCCTGCGCCTGATTACCCCCGTCGTCGAACTGATGATGGAGGCCGTGCACTACTACGAAGGCTATGTGGCCAAGTCCCTGGGCGACGGCATCCTGGCGCTGTTCGGCGCTCCCATTGCGCACGAGGACCATCCCCAGCGCGCGCTGTATGCCGCGCTGCGCATGCAGGAGGCGATGCGCCGGCACAGCGACCGGATCCGGCTGGAGCAAGGCATCTCGCTGCAGATCCGCGTGGGCATCCACACGGGCGAGGTGGTGGTGCGCTCGATCCGCAAGGACGACCTGCGGACCGACTATGAGCCGGTGGGGCCCACCATTCACATCGCCTCGCGGATGGAGACGATGGCCGCGCTGTCCTCGATCCTGGTGAGCGACTCGACCCATAAGCTCGCGGAGGGGTATTTCGACTTCAAGGCCCTGGGCGCGGCCCAGGTCAAAGGCGTGCCCAAGCCGCTGGAGGTCTACGAGGTGCTTGGCCTGGGCGCGCTGCGCACGCGCCTGCAAGTGGCGGCGCATCGCGGGCTGGCGCGCTTCGTGGGCCGCGAGGCCGAACTGGCGGCGCTGCACGGGGCGCTGGAACTGTCCACGGCCGGCAACGGGCAGATCGTCGCCGTGGTGGGCGAGGCCGGCGTCGGCAAGTCGCGGCTGTTCCATGAGTTCAAGGCGCGCTCGCAGCGCGGTTGCCTGGTGCTGGAGACCTTCTCGGTGTCGCACGGCAAGGCCTTTGCCTATTTGCCGCTGATCGAACTGATGAGGAACTATTTCCAGATCACCGCGCAGGACGATGACCGGCGCTGCCGCGAAAAGCTCACGGGCAAGGTGCTGACGCTGGAGCGCAGCCTGGAAGGCCAGATGCCCTATCTGCTCTACCTGCTGGGCCTGGGCGAGCCTGGCTCGGCGGTGGCTGACATGGGCGCCACGCTCCGGCGCGAGTGCGCCTTCGAGGCCATCACTCGCCTGCTGGTGCGCGAGAGCCAGAACCAGCCCGTCCAGCTGGTGTTCGAGGACCTGCAATGGCTGGACAGCGAGACCGAGGCTTTCCTCGCCTACATCGTCGAGCGCGCGGCGGATGCGCGCATTCTCTTGCTGGTGAACTACCGGCACGAGTACCGCTGCGCCTGGGGTGGCAAGGGCAATTACACCGAATTGCGGCTCGCTCCGCTGGGGCCGGACGAGGCGCAAAGCTTGCTCAGCGCCTTGCTCGGCGATGACCCCGGCCTCGGGCCGCTCAGGCAGCTGATCCTGGAGAAGACCGAGGGCAATCCCTTCTTCATGGAGGAGGTGGTCCAGACCCTTGCCGAGGAGAATGCGCTGCTCGGCGAACCTGGCCATTACCGCATCGAGAAGACCCCTGCCGCGCTGCATATTCCGACCACCGTACAGGGCGTGCTCGCGGCGCGCATGGATCGGCTCCCCCTCGCGGAGAAGGAACTGCTGCAGACCCTGGCCGTGATCGGCAAGGAGTTCCCGCTGAGCCTGATCCGCAAGGTCACCGGGCTGGAGCAAGACCCGCTGTACGCACTGCTGGCCAGCCTGCAGGCCGGAGAGTTCATCTACGGGCGGCCTGGCTTTCCGGAGGTCGAGTACGCGTTCAAGCATGCGCTCACCCAGGAAGTCGCAGGCAACTCGCTGCTGTCGGAACAGCGCGGCACGCTGCATGAACGCACGGGGCGGGCCATCGAATCGCTCTTCCGTCATCAGCTGAAAGACCACTGCAGCGAACTGGCCCACCATTACAGCCTCAGCGGCAATACGCCGAAGGCGGTTGAATACCTGCTCTGCGCCGGGCGGCAGGCGCTTGAGCGTTCGGCACACCTCGATACCATCCGTCATCTGGGTACGGCGCTGGAACTGGTGGCACGCTTGCCCCAGACGCCAGAACGCACGCGTCAGGAAATTGCATTGCGCGTCGCGCTTGGGCCGGCGCTGATCGCCGCGAGGAGCTTTTCCTCGAACGAGGTGGAGGCCAACTACAAGCGGGCGCTGAGCTTGTGCGAGATGGAAGGCGAGACCTCGCAGCTGTTCCAGGTGAAGTTTGGCTTGCGCACGTTCTATTCCATTCGTGCGCAGCATCAAACGGCGCATGAACTCGGAGAGGCGATGCTCAGCCTGGCTGAGAACGCACAGGATCCGGTGTTGATGGGGCACGCCGAGGTCGCGCTGGGAATCACCTCTTACCTTCAGGGCGAATTCCGCGCCGCCCGGACTCACCTGGAGCAGGGGCTTGCCCACTATCAGCCCGAACAGCAGCACCTCCACGTCGGTCTTTACGGGCAGGACGCGGGGGTCCGTGGCCTCAGCTTCCTGGCACAGGTGCTGTGGCACCTGGGGTATCCGGCCCAGGCCCGCGACAAGAGCCAGGAGGCGCTGGCGTTGGCCCGTCAGCTCCCTCACCCGTTCAACCTGGCGCTCGCCCTGGTCCATTCTGCCGAAGCGCATCAGTACCGGCATGAGGTGCAACTGGTGCAAGAATGCGCCGATGCCGCCATCGCGCTCTCGACTGAACAAGGGTTCCCGTTCTGGCTGGCGTGGGCAACCGTCATCAGCGGCTGGGCGCTGGCAGAGCAGGGGCGCGAGGAGGCGGGAATCGCTCGGATGCGCGAGGGCCTGGCCGCATACCAGGCCCTGGGCGCCGAATTGGCACGGCCGCATTTTCTCGGCCTGCTGGCCACGGCGTATGCGTCCGCGGGACAGGCGCGGGCGGGACTGGATGTGCTTGCCGACGCCCTGGCCGCTGTCGCCAACACAGGCGAGCGCTACTATGAAGCGGAGCTGCATCGGCTCAAAGGCGAGCTCCTGCTGCAATGCGCGACCGCGGGCACGGAACAGGAAGCGGCGCAAGCATGCTTTCACCAGGCCATCGAGATCGCCCGCCGGCAAGGCGCGAAGTCCCTCGAGCTGCGCGCGGCGCTGAGCCTGGCCAGGCTATGGCAACAGCAGGGCAAGACGGAAGCGGCACGGCAGATACTGACGGGCCTTCAAGAGGCCTTCACGGAAGGTTTCGACTCGGCAGACTGGCAGCAGGCCAAGGCATTGCTGGATGCCTTGGCTCAGGAGGCTGGCGGCATGCCTTGAGCCGCCGATACCTGCGGGCGCGCTTCTGCCGGTCAGAGCGGGTAGAACGGGGCTTCGCCCTTGACGGTCATCCACTGCCATTGGGTGAATTCTTCCCAATTGGCGGGCCCGCCGATGCTGCTGCCGTTGCCGGAAGCGCCAACCCCGCCGAACGGGTTCACGACCTCGTCGTTGACGGTCTGGTCGTTGATGTGCAGCAGGCCCGTGCGCAGTTGCTCGCCGAGCCTGATGGCACGGCCGACGTCGCGCGAGATGATGGCGGCTGAAAGGCCGTACTCGGTGTCGTTGGCCATGCGGATCGCATCGTCGTCGCTGTCGAAGGGGACCACGACCGCCACCGGCCCGAAGATCTCCTCGCGGAACGCGGGATTGTCAGGTTGTACGCCGCTCAGCACGGTGGGCTGGAAGAACAAGCCTTCATAGCTGCCACCGGCTTCCAGCGTGGCGCCGGCCTGTTGCGCCGCCTGGACGATCCGGTAGGCATGATCCCGTTGTTGTGCGTTGATCAGCGGCCCCAGTGCCGCATCGGAACGTGCGGGGTCGCCGGCCACCAGCGTCTTTGCCTTCGTCACCAGCCGGTCCAGGAAGCGGGCGTAGATGGGGCGCTGCACCAGGATCCGTCCGGTCGCCATGCAGATCTGGCCCTGGTGCAGGTAGGCACCCCAGGCGGCATTGGCCACTGCGATGTCGAGGTCCGCGTCGTCCAGCACGATCAGCGAGTTCTTGCCGCCCAGTTCGAGCGAGACCTTCTTGAGGTTGCGCGCGGCGGCCTCGCCGACCTTGCGCCCGGCACCGGTCGAGCCGGTGAACTGGATCATGGCGACATGCGGTGAAGTGGTCAGCGCCGCGCCGGCATCCGCGCCGCCGGGCAGCACATGGAGCACGCCCCTGGGCAGGCCGGCCAGTTCGAACAGGCGCGCGATCACCAGGCCGCCGCAGACGGCGGTGCGCGGGTCCGGCTTGAGCACCACGGCATTGCCCACGGCCAGGGCCGGAGCCACCGCTCGCATGGCGAGATACAAGGGGAAATTGAACGGCGAGATGACGCCGACCACGCCAAGCGGCCTGCGGCGCGCAAGGCTGAGCCGGCCGGGCGTGGAAGGGAGCACCTCGCCCTGGCTGCGCGAAGGCAGGCCGCTGCATTCGTGCAGCAACTTGATCGTCACGGACGCTTCGAATGCCGCCTTGTTCCGTGTCGATCCGCTTTCCCTCACCAGCCAGTCGACCAGTTCTTCGAAATGGGCTTCGGCCAGGTTGGCTGCCGTACGCAACACCTTGGCACGGGCTTCATACGGCGTGGCGTACCAGGCGGGCTGGGCGCGGCTGGCGTCTGCCGCCGAGCGGCAGACCAGCTCCGCGTCCGCCAGCGCGAGCGGCCCCAGCGGGGCGCCGGTCGCGGGCTCGATAACCTCGGCGGGAGGCAGCGTCCCCGCTTGCCACTCGCCGGTATAGAGCCTGGCATGCCAGAGGTCTTTGCCAAGCAGGAGGGAGGTGTCAGTCATCGCAGTTCCTTGATCGTTCCGGGTGGATCCCGGCAGCAACGATCATCGATCAAACTGCGTCCGCAAAATTGACTGGGTTGTGCGAATCGTTTGTCTGGGTTGTGCAGGCCGCCGCGACTAGCGGCTGGTGCACGGAATCCGGTTGTCCGCGCGGGCCAGGCGGCGCTGCGCCGACGGCGTCATGCCATAACGCTGCTGGAACAGGCGGCTGAAGTGCGCGGCCGTCGAGAAGCCACAGCGCCACGCGAGTTCGCCGATACTCAGGTGCGCGAACTGCGGGGAGGCCAGCATCTGATGGGCACGTTCAAGACGTTGCGACCAGAGGTATCGCATCAGCGAGGTGTTGTCGGCTTTGAAGACCCGGTTGAGGTAGTTCACGGACAATTTCATCCCGTTTGCGATGTCGTTCGCACTCAGTCCCGCGTCGCCCAGGTGCTGCTCAAGAAATTGGTCGACGCGCAGGCGGATGGCGTCGGCCGCCCGGGTCCTGGCACAACGGTGATCTTCTCCGATGACGATATCCATCAGGCCCAGCAGATGGTTCGCAAGGCTGGCCCGGGTCCGTTCCCGGACCGCATGACCGTGCGTGCCCGCCATCCGGATCATGCCTTGTATCACCTGGGTATCCGGCAAAAGGGGATCCGGCGCGAGCCAGCCGTCGAGCTGGCAGCGAATGCCGCGCTGCCGCAAGGTGCTGCGCGGGCATGAGACCACGATCAGGTGGGTCTGGTCGTCGATCGTCTCCGTGAACGGGTTGGCGGGATCCACCACGGCGATGCTTCCCGTTTCGAAGCGCTGGCGGAACCCCCTGCGCTCCAGCGTCATGCCGCCGCTTTCCACCAGCTTGACGTAAAGCGCCGGGGCATTTGCGGGTGTGGATCGCACAGGCGTGAGCACCTGGGGGCTCATCCGCACATCCGCCACATCCATGTCATCCATGCTCTGGATGCCGACTGCCGAGACAAAGGGATTTCCGGCGGGAAGGTCACATTCCAGCCCGAAACGGTCCCTCAACAAGGCGCTCCAGCGGGAAAACGGCATGGCCGTGGCCATGCCGCCTTGCGGGGGCGTTGCTCGTGAAGTGTCCATCCGGGTAGTCTCCTGTCCCTCAACTTTGTGCGCTTTGCGACAGGTGCTGGCTGGTACTTGGCTGGCCTGCCCACCTGTCTTGCCTATGCTGAGGGCAAGCGCTTCGGAGGTAAAGCGGGAATTTCCCGATCAGGAATGGATTGCCGGGTGCGTTTGCCGCCCAGCGGAGTGCTTTCGCCGCGACGTGTTGGTCGCGGCAATGGCTGCTGCCGCGCTGGTAGTGGGGTGATCCGGACGGTCTATCTACAGTTCGTGCCGCGGCGCACCCAGCACCTGTTCGAGACACCGGATGATCTCCGTGTCCTCGAACGGCTTGCTGATAAAGCAGGCCGCTCCTGCCGCGCGGGCGCGCTGCTCATAGCGTTCCTTCTCAAATGCCGTCATGAAGATGACCGGCATCTGCAAGCCCCGCGCGCGCAGCGCCTCGCACAGCACAAAGCCGTTCATGCCAGGCATCTGCACGTCCGTGATCACGCATGCAATGCCGCCGATCGAGGGGGATTGCAGCAGTTCCTGTCCGCCCGCGTAGAGTTCCACCGCCAGGTCGAAGGAGCGCACCAGCCGGCCCATGGCGTGTCGCACGGCAGCGTCGTCGTCGACGATGGCAATCACGAGGGTGGCAGTCACGCGAATTCCTTGAGTATCCGTGCGCGATGGCGGAGGTCACGCAAGCATCAAAAGTTGTGCCGCATGCCTAGCGCCAAGGTCTGTGGGTCGGCACCGGCGCGAATGCCCAGGTCGTTGATGGCGAAGTCATAGACCGCGTTGCGCTGGTTGTTGATCCGGCTGTAGTAGGCGTACAGCGCCGTGCGCCGGGACAGCGGGTAGTCGTAGCCGACCGTGAACTGCGTGGCACCCGTCTGCGCGCCGCTGCGGAAGAAGCCGATGGTGTCGGTCGACGAGCCCGTGCCGTTGGCCGCATAGGCCAGCCCGATGCGTACGCTGCCGGTTCCCGCCTGCTGCACCAGCGAGACGTAGTACGCGTTGCGCTGCAGGTCGCCGCTATCGGTGCGGTAGTGCAGGTGCTCATACACCGCGGCGATGCGCGTGCCGGCAAGCACCTGCCACGCCATGCCGGCCTTGAGCGCATCGTCGTTGCGGCCGGCGGCCTGGTAGTGCTGGTGGCGCTCCCAGGCCAGCGTTGCGTTGAGCGGCCCGCGCTCATAGACCGCGGCGACCGAGTACAGCGCTGGATTGCGCGGGACGGAGGCCTTCTCCTCGGGCAACCCCCAGCCCAGCCACAGGCTCACGCCGCGCCATTGGGGCGTGCGGTATTGCAGGATGTTCTTCTGCCGCCGGTCGAACGAGCTGGTGTTCTCGACGTTGTCCGTGCTCGACGCCGAGCCATTGCCGATCAGCGCCATGTAGCCGGCCGTGGTGGGGTAGTACGGGTCGTACCCCATCGTCGCTTCGGTGTAAGGCGTGTGCCAGTGCCCCATGAACAGCAGGCCGTAGCTGCCCTGCAGCCCGATGCGCGAGTTGCGGCTGGCGATCTGGCCCTCGCCGGTATCGAGCGACAGGTTGCTTTCGATCTGCCAGACGGCCTTCAGTGATCCGCCCAGCTCCTCTTCGCCGCGCAGGCCGAATACCGAGCGATTGTTGGTCTGGCGCACGACGCTGCCGAGGTCGGTGCCGTCGGTGGCGGTGCTGGCGCGGCTGTATTCGATGGCGGTGTTCAGGCGGCCATAGACCGTCACGCTGCTCGCCGCGAGTGCCGGCGCGCACAGCAGCGCCAGGCCGGCGCCGAGCAGCGCGAGCGAAGCCGCGTCAGTGCGCGGCATCGTCCGCGGCGGGCCTCTTGCTGGCAGCGCTCAGCGTGGGGCCGGGCGTACCGGTGATCTTCGGCATGCACTCGGCATGGAACCACGCGGCGGTGACCGGTTCGCCCGCCAGCATGCGCTTGATCGGCGGCACCACCTGTTCGCCGATCAGCATGCCGAGCAGGCCGATCAGCGCCACCACCGGCGGCGCCGGCGAGCGGACCTGCATCACGGCGTAGATGATGCCGACCAGGATGCCGGCGGCCAGGGAAACGAGGTAGAGCTTCATCGGAAGGGCTCCTGGAAAATGTCAGTGGCGGGACGGCGCCGCGGGCAGGCCGACGCCGAGCAGGTGGCGCACGCGCGGTGGTGTAGCGCCGGTATGGAAGCGCGTGACCTCGCGCTGCAGGTCAGCATCGGCATGGGGGACGCGCCGGTGCTGGCGCAGGTGTTCGGCCCACGATTCGACCAGGAACCACTCGGTCAGCAGCTCCGGATCGGCCGGGTCTTCCATCACGCCCCAGTTGAAGGCGCCGTCGCGCAGGCGTTCTTCCGAGAGCTGGTGCACCGCGCGCAGGAAGGCGTCGCGATCGTCCGCGCGCACGCAGTACTCGATCAGGATCATTACCGGGCCACGATCGTGGGCGATCTCGTCGGCGCCTTGCGGCTCGGGCCAGTGCTGCGCGGGCCCCAGGTCTTCTTCGCCGCGCGGCAGCCGCAGGCGATGCAGCAGCAGCGCCGCAACCACCAGGCCGCCCGCGGCCACCAGCAGGCCGCCGGAAATGCCCAGCGCCTGGGCAACGAAGCCCCACACCAGGCTGCCTGCCGCCATGGCGCCGTTGAACACCATCTGGTAGACCGCGAGCGCGCGCCCGCGCACCCAGTTGGGCAGGATCGCCTGCGCCACGCCGCCGAGCGTGGTCAGCGCGGTGATCCAGGCCGCGCCGAGGAACAGCAGCAGCGGTAGCGCGACCCACACCGGCGGCGCGATGCAAAGCACCGCCATCACCACCGCGGTGACGATGGCCGACAGCAGCACCAGCCCGTCGGCATCGAGCTTGCGCTGCAGGCGCGGCATCACCAGCGCGCCGAGGATCGCGCCGAGGCCGACCGCGCCCAGCAGCACGCCATACAGGCTGGCGCCGCCGTGCAGCAGCTGCTTTGCCACCAGCGGCAACAGCGCCCAGATGCTGCTGCCGAAGGCAAAGTGCACGGCGGCGCGCGCCAGCACGATATGCAGCTTGCTGTGCGCGCGGGTAAAGCGCATCCCGGCGCGGAACGCGCCGAAGAAGTGTTCGCGCAGCGGGTCGGCCTCACGCGCCGGGCGCTTCCACCACAGCAGCGCGGCGATCACGAAGACATAGCTGACGAGGTCCACGCCATACGTGGTGGCCGCGCCAAACGCCGCCAGCAGCAGGCCGCCGGCGGCGGGACCGATCGCACGGGCGATGTTGACGCCGAGCGCATTGAGCGCGACGGCGCGCTTGAGTTCCTGTTGCGACACCAGCTCCGGCACGATCGATTGCCAGGTCGGGCCCATCATCGCCGCGCCGATGCCGCCGAGAAAGGCCATGCCGATCAGGATCTCGATGGTCAGCGCCTGGCGCCAGGCCAGCACCATCAGCGTGCCGCTGACCATGGCCAGCCCGACCTGCACCGCGATCAGGAAGCGGCGGCGGTCCAGGATGTCGGACAGCACGCCGGCGGGAATTGCGAGCAGGAAGACCGGCAGTGTCGCGGCGGCCTGGATCGTGGCGACCGCGGCCGGTGAAGTGGAAAGGTCGGTGGCCAGCCAGGCGCTGGCCACGTCGCGCATGAAGCTGCCGATATTGCCGAGGATCGTCGCGGCCCACAGCACCGCGAAGGTGGCCTGCGCCAGCGGCGCGAAGGTGCCGCCGCCGGCGGGCGCGGGCGAAGGGCGGATTGCTTGCTCTGCCATGCCGGTCACCTGTCCTTTTCGGTGAGTCCCTTGCGCTCGGTGCGTTCGCGCAGGTCATGCCACGCCACCAGCAGGAAGCCGCCGACCAGGCCAAGATGCTCGAAGAAGGCATTGGCCATCATGAAGCGGGCATCGGGCGGCGCCTGCCAGAAGCGGTTGGCGACGAAGGTGGCCGCCAGCGTGAAGGCTGCCAGCGCCAGCGCGCCGAGCCAGCGGCGCCAGCCGAGCAGGATCATGGCGCAGGCGCCCAGCTCCAGCACGATGGTCGCAATCGCCATCGGCACCGCCGGCGACAGGCCGAAGTGCTGCATCTCGGCGATCGCGCCGGGGAAGTCGGCCAGCTTGACCAGCCCGCCCTGCAGGTAGGCCGCACAGAGCAGCAGCAACGCGAGCCAGCGCAACCAGCCGGGCAGCGGATGGGTGGCGCCACCAGCGGAGGCCGGCGTCAGCGAGGTAGTCGGTTCAGTCATGGCCGGGTCTCCGCATCAGGTTGAGGCTCAGAATGCCCAGCAGGAACAGCCGAGCGCGCCCCAGAACGAACCCTCGTCCGAGGTCGGCACGCCGGAGGTCCAGGCTTTGGCATGCGCGTGGCCGTGTACGCCACACGAGCTGGCGCAGCCGCAAGCAGTGTTCAGCGCCAGCTTGCGCGCCTGCGGCCGTGGCTGGTAGCCGCCGACGTGCCGCACCGGCGACCAGTCCGGCATCGCCGGCGGAATCTCGGGCGAGAGCTTGCCGAAGTCGCCATCGCCATAGACCACCTTGCCGCCGAGAATGGTCATCACCGAGGTGATGTCCTGGATCTCGTCGCCCGGCACGCTGAAGTAGTCGGCCGACAGCACCGCCAGGTCGGCGAGCTGGCCCACCTTGATCTGGCCCTTCTTGCCGACTTCCGACGAGAACCAGGTATTGGCCTCGGTCCACAGCCGCAGCGCGGTCTCGCGATCGAGCAGGTTGGCCTGCGGGTACATCGACATGCCGCCCACGGTCTTGCCGGTGGTCAGCCAGTACAGCGATACCCACGGGTTGTACGAGGCCACGCGCGTGGCGTCCGTGCCGGCGCCGACCTTGACGCCCTTCTCCAGCATCTTCTTCACCGGCGGGGTGGCTTCTGCGGCGCGCGCGCCATAGCGTTCGACGAAATACTCGCCCTGGTAGGCCATGCGGTGCTGCACGGCGATGCCGCCGCCGAGCGCGGCGATACGGTCGATATTGCGGTCGGAGATGGTCTCGGCGTGGTCGAAGAACCAGTTCAGGCCATCGAACGGGATGTCCTTGGCGACCTTCTCGTAGACGTCGAGCGAGCGCGTGATGGTCTGGTCGTAAGTCGCATGCAGGCGCCACGGCCAGCGCTTCTCGGCGAGCAGGCGGATCACGGGCTCGAGGTCGGCCTCCATCGACGGCGCCATGTCGGGGCGCTCGACGCGGAAATCCTCGAAATCCGCCGCGGTGTAGACCAGCATCTCGCCGGCGCCGTTGTGGCGGTAGAGGTCGTCGCCCTGGCCGGGCTTTACCTTCGACGTCCAGGTCTTGAAGTCGCTGAGTTCTTCCTTGGGCTTTTGCGTGAACAGGTTGTAGGCCAGCCGCACCGTGAGCTGCCCCTCCTTGTGCAGCTCCTCGATGATGCTGTAGTCCTCGGGATAGTTCTGGTAGCCGCCCCCTGCGTCGATCACGCCGGTAACGCCCAGCCGGTTGACCTCGCGCATGAAATGGCGCGTGGAGTTCTTCTGGTATTCGGGCGGCAGCTTCGGGCCCTTGGCCAGCGTGGCATAGAGGATGGTGGCGTTGGGCTTGGCCAGCAGCAGGCCGGTCGGGTTGCCGCGCGCATCGCGCAGGATCTCGCCGCCGGGCGGGTTGGGCGTGTCCTTGGTGTAGCCCACCGCGCGCAGCGCGGCGCCGTTGAGGATCGCGCGGTCGTACAGGTGGAGGATGAACACGGGCGTATCGGGCGCCACGGCGTTCAGCTCCTCCACGGTAGGCAGGCGCTTCTCGGCGAACTGGTGCTCGGTGAAGCCCCCCACCACGCGCACCCACTGCGGCGCAGGGGTACGCGCGACCTGGTCCTTCAGCATGCGCATCGCATCGGCCAGCGAGCGCACCCCGTCCCAGCGCAGCTCCATGTTGTAGTTCAGGCCGCCGCGGATGATATGCATATGGCTGTCGATCAGCCCGGGAATGGCCCGCCGGCCCTTCAGGTCGACGACCTTCGTCTGCGCCCCGGCCAGCTTCATGATGTCCTGGCGCGTGCCGGCGCCGACGAAGCGTCCGTCGCGGATGGCAACGGCATCCGCCTGCGGGTTGGATTTGTCGAGCGTGGCGAACTTGCCGTTGACGAGGATGAGGTCGGGTGGGGTGCTTGCCTGCATGGCTAAGATCTCTGAAGAAGCCGCCGCGCCCAGGGCGGCAGCGGAGGCGATGAATTGCCGGCGGGTAACTGACATAAGGTTTATGCGTTCAGGAAGGCCAGCAGGTCGGCATTGACCTCGTCGGCGTTGATGACGCACATGCCGTGCGAGGCGCCCGGGTAGACCTTGAGCGTAGCCTGCCTGACGATCTTGGCCGACAGACGCGCCGAGTTATCGATCGGCACGATCTGGTCGTCATCGCCATGCAGGATCAGCGTGGGCACGTCGATCTTCTGCAGGTCCTCGGTGTAGTCCACCTCCGAGAACTCCCGGATGCAGGCGTACTGGCCAACGATGCCGCCGGCCATGCCCTGCGCCCAGAACGCGTCGATGGTGCCCTGCGAGACCTTGGCGTCCGGACGGTTGAAGCCGAAGAACGGCACCGCCAGATCCTTGTAGAACTGCGAGCGGTTCTCGGCCACGCCATTGCGGATGCCGTCGAACACATCGACCGGCAGGCCGTTGGGATAGGCCGTGGTCTTCAGCATCAGGGGCGGCACGGCGCCGATCAGCACGGCCTTGGCCACACGGCTGGTGCCATGGCGGCCGATGTAGTGCGCGACTTCGCCGCCGCCGGTGGAGTGGCCGACCAGCGTCGCGTCCTTCAGGTCGAGCGCGTCGAGCAGCGCCGCCAGGTCGTCAGCGTAGGTGTCCATGTCATTGCCCTGCGCGGGCTGGTCCGAGCGGCCGTGGCCGCGCCGGTCATGGGCGATCACGCGGAAGCCCTGCTGCGCGAGGAACAGCATCTGCGCATCCCAGGCATCGGCATTGAGCGGCCAGCCGTGCGAGAACACGACCGGGCGGCCCGCGCCCCAGTCCTTGTAGAAGATGCGGGTGCCGTCTTTGGTGGTGACGAAGCTCATGGGAGATCCTTTCCAGGGAGAGTGGGACGACGCTGTCGAACGCTCGCTTATGTCGAACGCTCGCTTAGCAAGCTCAGCGAGATCAGCGGGCCGGCACCGGCGCGACCGACTCGTGCGGCGTCGCCGTGCGCTGCGGGGCCTTGTGGACCATGGTGTAGGCATAGTCGACACCCATGCCGTAGGCGCCCGAATGCTCCTTGACCAGCTTCATCACGGCGTCATAGGTGTCGCGGTGGGCCCAGTCGCGCTGCCATTCGAGCAGCACCTGCTGCCAGGTCACGGGCACGGCGCCGGCCTGCACCATGCGCTGCATCGCGTAGTCGTGCGCTTCCTTGCTGGTGCCGCCGGAGGCATCGGCCACCATGTAGATCTCGTAGTTGCCTTCAAGCATCGCGCACAGCGCGAAGGTGGTGTTGCAGACCTCGGTCCACAGGCCGGCGACGATGACCTTGTTGCGGCCGTTGGCCTTGAGCGCGTCGCGGACTTTCTGGTCGTCCCACGAGTTCATCGAGGTGCGCTCCAGCGTCTTCTGGTCCGGGAACACGTCGAGCAGTTCCGGATAGGTGAAGCCCGAGAATGACTCGCTCTCGACGGTGGTGATGGTCGTCGGGATATTGAAGATCTTTGCCGCCTTGGCCAGGCCGACGACATTGTTCTTCATCGCCTGGCGGTCCATCGATTGCACGCCGAACGCCATCTGCGGCTGGTGGTCGATGATGATCAGCTGGCTGTTGTGCGGGGTGAGGACTTCGAGCTTCGGATTGGACATGATGTCGTTCCTTGGGACAGGGTTGAGCGCAGGCGCGCATGAGAGGGATCGCCGGATCCGGGGGATGACCGCAGCGCAGTCCAGTGGAAGACTAGTTGGCATCGGCGCCTGCGGCCAGTCGTATGTTCGTATTAGTCGGTGCCGCCCCGGATGCGCCGGCATGGTGCGTGGGCGGCCGCAGCTTCGCGGGGGATGCGGTGGCTGGCGCGCATCCGACTAATACATTGGTATGAGTGGCCAGTGCGTCACTGCCGTGCTCAACGCGCGGTCGTTGCGGTGACGTACTTGCTGGTTATAATCGGCGTCACCGTTCCGAGCGACTGGAGATCTGACCGTGACATCCCAAAGCCTGGAGCCTGCCGACGCCAGTGCGAGCGATGACGCGATGGTACTGGTGGTGGACGACGACGCCGCGCTGCGCCGCGCGCTGGGCAGCCTGTTTCGCTCGGTCGGCCTGAACGTGACCTTGTTCGCCTCGGCTGCTGAACTGCTGGCGTTCCCCGTGCCCGACACGCCCTGCTGCCTGGTGCTCGATGTCAGGCTGCGCGGCCCGAGCGGGCTCGACCTGCAGTCCCGCCTCGGCCAGATGGGCATCCCCATCCCGATCATCTTCATGACCGGCTACGGCGATATCGCCATGACCGTCGCGGCCATGAAGGCGGGCGCCGAAGACTTCATGCCCAAGCCGTTCCGCGACCAGGACCTGCTCGATGCGGTGGCGGCCGCGCTGGAGAAGGACCGTCTGCGTCGCGAGGGCCTGCGCCAGGTCGAAGCGCTGCGCGCCCGCCACCAGGCACTGACGCCACGAGAAACCGAGGTCATGGGCCTGGCGGTGGCGGGCCTGCTGAACAAGCAGATCGCCGCCGAGATCGGCATCAGCGAGGTGACGGTGAAGATCCACCGCGGCCAGGCCATGCGCAAGATGAAGGCGCGCACCTTCGCGGAACTGGTGCTGATGGCGCAGCAGCTCGGCATCTGCAAGGTCGGCGACTGAATGGCCGGCCCGCGCGGGCGGCGCCTCACCTCTTGAACTGGGACGACGCACGCATCTTCCTCGCGGTTGGGCGGCGCATGCGGCACTCGAACATGCCATTGGGCGGCATGGCGAAGCGGGTTTCATTCCGGGATCTGCATGAGCTTGCCTCCGGGCCCTCCGACCAATCCTTGCACCCATGACGTCTGGCAACCGCCCGAAGCGGGCATCCGAGCTGACCTTCGACCACGCCTGGCTGATGCGGGTGGCGCAGACCGTGCTCCATGTGTCGGGCGGCATCAGCTATCTCGAACTGTCCGACCCGCGCACCGACCCGCACACGCAGGCCCGCTGGTTCGCCCGCAGCGCGCCGCTGCCAGCGTGCGAGCCGTTGCAGGACGAAGCGCGCTGGGCCGGGCGCCTGCAGGCGGAATGGGCGGCCGTGCCGGTGGCGACACTGCGCACGGCGGACCGCATGGTGGTGGTGTACGGGGCCGGGGCGTCGTCGACGCTCGCCGCCGCATTGACCGCTGGCCCCATGCCCCTCGCGCGCTTTCTCGAACTTGCCATCGGCAGCGCGCGTGCCGTGGCGGCCGCGCATGCGCACGGCCTGCTGCATGGTGATATCCGGCCACACAACCTGCTGGTCGACGGCAGCGCCGGCGTGCGCCTGACAGGCTTTGACCATGCCACGGCGCTCGACGTGATGCCGCCCGTGGTCCCGCATCCCGGTCCGGCTGCACTGGCGTATCTCTCGCCTGAAGTCGCCCGCCACGACCAGGTGCGCACCAGCGCCAGGTCGGACCTCTATTCGCTCGGCGTCACCTTCTACCAGATGCTGACCGGCGCGCTGCCGTTCATGGCCGACTCGCCCACGGCCTGGCAGCACGCCCATCTCGCCATCGAGCCGGTGCCGCCGCAGGCGCGCCAGCCAGACATTGCGCCCGTGCTGGGTTCGATCGTGCTCAGGCTGATGGCCAAGGACCCGGCGGACCGCTACGCCGGCGCCACCTCGCTGCTGGCCGACCTGCTGCGTTGCCAGGCGGACTGGCGCGAACACGGCGAGATCACGCCGTTCGCGCTCGATGCCGCCGGAGCGACCTCCACGCTGAACGTGTCAGGCGAACTCTTCGGCCGCGAGCGTGAAACCGCTATGCTCGCCGATGCACTGGCGCGCGTCAGCCACAGCGGCAAGTCGGAACTTGTGCTGATTGCCGGCGCCGCCGGCACCGGCAAGTCCGCGCTGGCGGCCTGGCTGTCGTGCCAGGCGGGACAGCAGGGCGTGTGCTTCGCCAACGGCAAGAGCGACCAGCTGCAGCTCGATATTCCCTACGCGCCGGTCGCGCAGATGATCCGGGCGCTGACGCTGTCCCTGCTGGGCGCGCCGGAAGCCGCGCTGGCGCCGCTGCGGGAGCGCTGGCTCGGCGCGCTGGCGGGGCAGGGCAGGGCCATCGCCGAACTGGTGCCCGAGGCCGGGCACATACTGGGCCGCACCGCGCCGCTGTCCGACGTGCCGGCGCAGCAGGCGCAGGACCGCGCGGAGACCGCCATCCTGGCCACGTTCTCCGCCTTCGCCGACAAGGGCGCGCCGCTGGTGCTGTTCGCCGACGACCTGCAATGGGCGGACGCGTCGACCATCGCCCTGCTCGAAGCCTTCACCGCGCAACGGCCGGCCAACCTGCTGCTGATCGCCGCCTATCGCGATCACGGCCATGACGTCGAGCAGCGCTTCTCCTGGCTGCTGCATGCCAATCGCTCCGGCGCGCTGCCGGTCACGCGCATCGCCGTCAGGCCGCTGGCCGGGCAGGACCTGACAGAACTGGTGGCGGCCGCGCTCAACGAGCCGCCAGCGCGCGTGGAGGCGCTGGCGCGCGCCGTGCATGCCAAGACCGCGGGCAACCCGTTCTTCTCGTACCAGCTGTTGCGCGCACTGGTCGACGATGGCGTGCTGACTTACCGCAACGACCGCGGCGACGACAGCGGCGGCTGGGAATGGAGCGAGGCCGACGCGGCGCAGAACCGGTATACCGACAGCGTGGTCGACCTGATGACGCGGCGCTTCGCCAGGCTGCCCGGCGTGGGCACGGCGCTGCTGCAGCAACTGGCGTGCGTGGGCATGCGTTGCGAGGAAGGCCTGCTGGCGTGCGTGGCGCAGCTCAGCCCGCTGCAGGTCAGCGAGCGGCTGCGCCCGTTCATGGACGCGGGACTGGTGGTGCGCGTGCCGGACGGCTATGCCTTCCAGCATGACCGAGTGCTGGAATCCGCGTATGCCATGACCGATCCACGGGACCGCCCGGCCGCGCATGCCCGCATCGCCGGCATCATGATCGAGCACTGGCAGGACCAGCTCGCCGGGTATGCCTTCGAGATCTGCAACCAGATCGAGCGCGCGGCCGGCCATGCCTTGTCGGAAGCGGAGCGCGTCGCCTTCGTGCCGGTGCTGCTGCTGGCCGGCAAGCGCGCCAAGCGCAGCGCCGCGATCGCGCAGGCCACGCGCTACACGGACACGGCCTTCGCGCTGATGCAGCCGTCGTGGTGGTCGACGCACTACGCGCTTGCCTACGCCGCCAGCCTGCTGCACTGCGAATGCCTGCTGGCACAGGCCAAGCTGGAGCATGCATCGCGCCAGATCGATGCGCTGCTCACGCGCGACCTGCCGGCGCCGGACAAGGCCGCCGTGCATCGCCTGAAGGCCAGCCTGCAGACCGTGCGCTCGGACTACGAGGGCGCGATCAACGCCGCGCTGTCCGGCCTGGCGCTGCTCGAAATCCACCTGGAGCGCGGCCCCACGCCGGCGCGCATGCGCGAGGCCTATGACGCGGTCAGGACGGCGCTGGGCACGCGGACCATCGACAGCCTGGGCATGTTGGCGGCGACCAACGACAGTCGCATCCAGACTGCCATGGGCCTGCTGTCCACGCTGATCTCCTCGCTGTTCGTGCGTGACGGTATCAGCTTCCTGCACGTGGCCAAGATGGTCGAGCTGACGCTGGAGCACGGCGCCACGCCTGAATCGCCGTATGGCCTGTCCTGGTTCGGCGTTTTCATCGCCAGCCTGTACGAGGAATACGAGGACGGGCTCGCCTGGGGACAGGCGGCGATGGACCTGATCGACCGCCATGGCTACGAGGCCGAGCGCATCGCCACGCTGGTGGCGGTCGACCAGGTCAGCGCCTGGACCCGGCCGCTGTCCTACGCGCTGGGCCATGCGCAGCGCGCGGTCACGCTGGGGCGGGCCTCGGGCGATATCGGCATGGCCTGCTATGCCTGCAACCATATCGCCTCCGACCTGCTCGCCATGGGCGAGCACCTGCGGCTGGTGGAGGAAGAGATCGGCCGTGGCCTGGCGCTGACGCGGCTGGTCCAGTACCGGGATATCGAACTGATCCTGTATTCGCAGCATCATTTCCTGCATCGGCTGCGCGTTGGCGACGAGGCTGCGCTACATGGCGAGGCCAGCCGCCAGATGACCGCGGCACAGCGGGTCGCGCGCAGCATCTCGCTGCCGACCAGGTTCTGGATCTGGCTCTACGACGGCATGGCGTCTGTGTTCCGGCAGGAATGGGACAACGCAGTGCGCAGCCTGACGCAAGCCAAGGCGCTGATCTGGTCGGCGCCGGCCCATTTCAACGTGTCGGATTGCCGGCTGTACCTTGCCATCGGGCTGGCGCGCTCGGCCGCGGCTTCATCCGATCGCGGCCAGGTCATGGGTGCCCTGGCCGCGCATCGTGATTGCTTCGCGCGTTGGGCAGCGCTGAACCCGCTGACCTTCCACGGCAAGCTGTTGCTGGTCGACGCGGAGCTGGCGCGCCTGCGCGGCGATGCGCTGCAGGCGCTGGCTTGCTATGAGCAGTCGGCCACCGCCGCCGCCGCCGCGGGATTCGTCCACGAACAGGCGCTGGCGCACGAGCTTGCCGGCATGCTGTGCGAAGCCAGCGGCCTGCCGACGGCGGCGGCGCAGCATCTGCGCGCGGCCCGCGCCGGCTATCGCCGCTGGGGCGCGGATCACAAGGCCATGCTGCTGACCACGGGCTATCCGCAACTGGACGAGGCAGGGCCTGGCGAGGCCGCCGCCGGTGCCGCCGACAGCAAGCACACCGCGGCGCGCTGGGAACTGGGCATGAAGGCTGCCAGGGCGATGTCCACGGAGATCGTCATGGACCGGCTGATCGAAACCCTGATGACCCATGTCGTGATCCATGCCGGCGCGCAGTACGGCTTGTTGCTGCTGATGCGCGGCGAGCAGCCGATGATCGAAGCCTCCGGCCGCGTGGTCGATGGCAACGTGGCGGTTGCGCTCGGCGCGGCGGTGCCGACCGAGCAGGCCTTGCCGCTGGCGGTGCTTAACAGCGTGCTGCGAACCCGGCAGACGCTGGCGCTGGACGACGCCATGGTCGAGGCGCCGTCGATCCGGACCAAGGGCGCCATCCCCAACGGCTTGCGCTCGGTGCTGTGCCTGCCGCTGCTGCGGGGCGGCAGCCTGATCGGCGTGTTCTACCTGGAAAACAACCTGGCCCCGGGGGTCTTCGATGCAGCCCGGATCGCGGAACTGGAAGTGCTGGCACCGCAGGTCGCGATCTCGCTGGAGACGGCACGCCTGTACGAACAACTGATCGACGAGAACAACCGCCGCGTCGCCGCCGAGATGAACCTGCACACGGCGCGCTCGGAACTGGCCCGCACCTCGCACCTGACCGTGATGGGCAGCCTGGCGGCGTCGATCGCCCACGAAGTGAACCAGCCGCTGACGGCTATCGTAGCCACCGTGGACGCCAGCCTGCGCTGGCTGAACCGGCCCAGGCCAGAGATCGCCGAGGCGCTGGACGGGTTCACCGATATCAAGCAGAACGCCATGCGCGCCGCCGAGATCATCCGCGCGCTGCGCGCGCTGGCCAAGCAGGCCCCCGCGGTGCTCACGCCGCTGCAGCCCGACGATGTGCTGCGCGAAGTGCTGAGCATGGTGCGCGTGGATACCGACGAGCACAACGTCAAGGTCGTCACGCGCCTGGCGGCGGGACTGGCGACGGTCGAAGCCGATCGCGTCCAGCTGCAGCAGGTGGTGCTGAACCTGGTCACCAATGCGCTGGATGCGATGGCGCAAACGCCGGTCGAGCAGCGCGAGCTGGTCGTGACCTCGTACCGGGAGCAGGACACCGTCGTCGTCAGCGTGCAGGACCGGGGCGCGGGCATTCCGGACGAGGTGCTGGGCCAGGTGTTCGAGCCGTTCTTCACGACCAAGGAGGACGGCATGGGCATGGGGCTCGCCATCTGCCGTTCCATCATCGAGGCGCATGGCGGCACGCTGCAGGTCCGCGCCCGCCGCGGCGGCGGCAGCGAGTTCATGTTCCGCCTGCCGGTGTGCGAGGGAGTGCCGCCGCTGGCGGGCGCCTCCTGAGCACATCGCGACGCGGGCGATGGGGTGCCGGCGCTGGCGAACCGGCAAATGCGGACTTCCGCTTACGCCGCGGCTTGCGCCGGCAAGCGTCCCGCCGGTCTTTCCAGGCCCAGGTGCGCGCGCAGCGTGGTGCCCTCGTATTCCGTACGGAAGATGCCGCGCCGCTGCAGGATCGGCACCACGCCGTCGACAAAGTGCTGCAGGCCATCCGGCAGCACATCGGGCATCAGGTTGAAGCCGTCGGCGGCGCCGTGGCGGAACCAGTGTTCGATGTCGTCGGCGATCTGCTCGGGCGTGCCGACGATCACGCGATGCCCGCCGCCGCCGGCGAGTTCGCGGATCAGCGCGCGCACCGTCAGGCGCTGGCGCTGCGCCAGCGCCACGGTGGCGCGGAAGAACGTGTGGTTGCCGTTGGCGGGCAGGGGCAGGTTATCCGGCAGCGGCGCGTCCAGGCTGAGACGCTCCACCGGGATGCCAAGCGTTCCCGCTACGCGCGTGAGGCTGTAGTCCCACGGAATCAGGTCGACCAGCTCGTCGCGGCGTTGCCGTGCCTGCGCCTCGGTGGCGCCGATGATCGTGGTCAGGCCCGGCAGCACCTTCACCGCGTTCGGCCCACGCCCGAGCGCTTCGGCGCGCGCATTGATCTCCCGCTTGTAGGCGAGCGACTCGTCGAACGACTGCGAGGCGGAGAACACCGCTTCGGCATGCAGCGCCGCCAGCTCGCGGCCATCGGCGGATCCGCCGGCCTGGAACACGACAGGATGGCCTTGTGGCGAACGTGGCAGGTTCAGCGGCCCCTGCACGTCGAAGAACGTGCCGTGGTGGGCAATCGGCTGCAGCTTGCCGGTATCGACAAAGCGCCCGCTGTCCTTGTCGCCAATAAAGGCGTCGTCTTCCCAGCTGTCCCACAGCGCCTTGACGATGCGGGTGAACTCGTCGGCGCGCGCATAGCGATGCCCGTGCTCGGGCGGCGCGGCCCGGCCGAAGTTGCGCGCCGAGCCGGCATCGGCCGTGGTCACCACGTTCCAGCCGGCACGGCCGCCGCTGACATGGTCTAGCGTGGCAAAGCGGCGGGCGATGTTGTAGGGCTCGTTGTAGCTGGTCGATGCCGTGGCTACCAGGCCGATATGCGTGGTGGCCGCCGCGACGCTGGCAAGCAGCAGGGTCGGTTCCAGCGCCGTGATCGGCCGGAAGTTGATCTGGTCGGCGATCGAGGCATTGTCGGCCAGGAAGATCGCGTCGAACTTGCCCGCTTCGGCGATGCGCGCCACGCGCACGTAGTGGCCGACGTCGAAGAACGCGCGCGGATCGCTGGCGGGCAGCCGCCACGCCGACGGCACGAAGCCGGCATGGAGGGCGTTGATATTGAGGTGCAGCTGTCGCTGCGAGGGGCTTGCTGTCATCGGGGTCTCCGGGCCGCTTCCTCAGAACACGCGGCCTTCGGTGAGGTGCGTGGTGTCGCCGTTGAGGTGGTACGCGCCCACCACCCGCGCCTTGTGCAGCAGCGGGTTGTGGCTGAAGATCGTGCGCAGGTTGCGCCAGTGACGGTCGAAGTTGTGCCGCCGTGCAGTCGCCGAAGCGCCGCCGGCTTCGAACAAGCGCTCCGCCACGTGCAGCGCCAGCTTGCTGACCACGAGCTGGGTCTGGGCCGTTGCCAGGGCGCCTTCCAGCACCAGCGCTCCGGCGTCGTCCGTCTGCGCCAGCAGCGCATCGGCCGAACGGTCCAGCACGCGCGCGTTCTCGCGCACCAGCGCGTCGATGGCATGGCTGTGCGCGGCCAGGTCGCCGATCACCTGCTGGATGAAATGGTCCTCGCGCGCGGTCGGCGCCGGGCTGTGCAGCACCGGGCGGCCATGGTCGAGCACATAGTGCCGGGCATCGGCCCAGGCATTGCGCACGATACCCGCAGCCACCGCGACGAGGTGCAGCTGGCGCAGCGCGCCGCAATGGCGTCCGGCCAGCGTGCTGTTGGCGCGCGGCGCCACTTCATCGGCGAACACCTGCACGTCATCGAACAACAGGCTGCCGCTGGCCGTCATCCGTTGCCCCATGCCGTCCCAGTCGTCGACCACGCTGAAGCCGGGGCGGTTGGTCGGGATGATGATGAAGACGTCGGCGCCGTCGGCGTCGCGCACGTTGATGCGTGCGTAGTCGGCAAAGGCGGTGCCGGTGGCGTAGTACTTCTTGCCGCTCAGGCGATAGTGGTCGCCGTCTCGGCGCAGCGCGGTGGTGATTTCTCCCGGGCGCGAAGTGCCGCGCTCGGTGGAGGCGCCGCCGAAGGTCGCGCCCTCGACGATGCGCTGTACCTGCAGGTCGTTGAACGCCGAGCGCGGCGCCAGGCGCAGCAATTCGGTCTGGTCGAAGTGGATGCGCAGCGCGTGCGCGACATTCGATTCGTCGGCCGCGATGGTGGCGATGACCTCGAACAGGTCGACCAGCGATCCGCCCAGCCCGCCCCATTCCACTGGCAGCCTAAGCAGCCCGAGTCCGGACTTGCGGAACAGCGCGAAGCCCTCATAGGGCAGCACGCGCCGCGCCTCGCGCGCGGCGGCGTCGACGCCGATGTCCTGCGCCAGCGCCGGCACCTGTTCCAGCGCGGCGCGCAGCGCATGCCGGGCATCGAAGTCCAACGGTGCGTTCATGAGTGAGTCCCTCCCTGACGGATGCGTAGGGGCTCAGGATAGGGAACGGGGGCCGGCGGGGGAACGAAGGAAAGGCCATATCGATATGCGCAGAGACTTGCGCGGCGATACGATGCAGAGCCAGACCGAAACGGCGACTGAGGCCTCGGAGCGTGGCAGGGCGCGGTTCGTGGCGCGTTGTCGAGAGACCAGGCTGTCAGCCTGGTACGCATGCCATGGTGCCGGATGCGTGGGTCCGGATCTGGAATGAATCAGCGCCTGCTTCAAATCAAAAAGAGGATCCACAAGCCTATGCCCGTGGATCCTCTGAAGCCGGGAATGACGTGGAAAGTGTCGCTTAGCGGATGGTCGGCATTCAGGCGGAGACAACCTCTGCTAATGAAGTGCAACGCCAGGTCAGTAGCATGAGCGGTGGGCTAGACCGAGCACGGCTGACTCAGCGAAATACGCGTCTTGCAGACCGGCTGCACATCAGAACTTGTGCCGAACGCCAATCGCGGCACCCAGCATGGTGCTCTCGCCCCTGCCCAGGGAATAGCTGTTGCCAAGAGCGAGGCTGCTGGCATAGCCATTCGCCGCCGAGTCGAGCGTCAGGCCAGCGTTCTTGGAAAACGCCGTGGTCAGGTAGACGTCAGTGCGCTTCGAGAAGCCGTAGGTGGCAATGAATGCAACCTGCCAGGGATTGGCAACGGACGTACTGCCGAACAGGTTCCTGACGTTGTCGTAGTTGTACTCGACCGTGAGTTCCAGCGCGGGTATGACCTTGTAGCTGGCGCCGATCCAGTAGAAGTCATCCCGTTTTATCAGGACATCTCTCTGATCCTTGTTCATGTTCCAGCGGTAGCCGGCCATGATCTTGGCGGTGGTGCCGAACGTGTAGCTGGCCGCCACGGCAGCACTCTTGAAGGTGCCGGTGCCGGTGCCAATGGTCGGATTCAGCTGATCGTAGCCAGCGGCCACGCCGAACGCCCCGCCGTTGTAGCTCAGCCCTGCGCCGTAGGCGGAGTCCCGACGGAACTGCCCGGGTACCTCGCCACTTCCACCCAATGCAACGCCCCCGGGTGTTGTTTGCGGCAAGGCCAGTCCGGTGCCGAAGGACCAGTGCGCCGAGGCGCTCAGCGGACCAAAGACACCCTTGTACTTCGCGGTGTTGTCTTCGCGGAAGTTCGGGCCGAGCAGCACTGCCGACGGCTCATACAGCGTTCCGTAGGCAGCCGGAACGAAGTTTGCCATTACATCGAACAGCGACGTGTACTGGCGACCAAAGGTGATCTGCCCGTAGCGATCGCTCTGCAGGCCAACATACGCATTACGGCCGAAGATGCGGCCACCTTGCTGCAGCGTGCCGGTATCCAGGTTAAAGCCCGATTCCAGCACGAAGATCGCCTTGGTGCCGCTGCCCAGGTCCTCCACGCCGCGCAGACCCCAGCGGGAACCTGCCAGGCCGCCGGAGTCCATGCGGTAAACCCTGTTGCCCGGCCCCGGATTGAATCCATTGGCGGCGGTCGGTACCACGCCGACATGATTGACATACTCGATGGCCATGTCAGCCACCCCATAGAGGGTGACGCTCGATTGTGCCGAGGCCACGCCGGCGAAAGTGCCCAGTGCGGCCAGGGTGATGAGCGAGCCTGTCCATCGAGCCCGTCCGTCTGACTTCAGCGCTTCCCCTTGCCTGACCCAACGCTTGTTCTTGTCCTTCCTCATCTGCAACCTTGCCTCCCTTGTCTGTGTTCTTGGTTGATTCGCAATGACCTGGCTGCCGGCTTACTGCCCGCAGGCCGGGCCTTGCCTTGCCGTTGCCGCCATGGAACGGTCCCACGGGCTTCACCTGACAGCTGAAGCCCTTGCTGCTGCTTACAACTCCTGAATCAGTTCCTCCGCCATCGGCCACGTGCCATATCCATCGGCTGGCGAAAGATGGCCGACGTGGCCGGCGTCGACGAAGCGGCTGTCCCAGTCCTGCGCAAGCTCGCGGATGCGCTCGAACTTGCCGATCGGGTCATTGCGGCTGGCGACGACGATGCTGGGAAACGGCAGGCGCTCGCGCGGCACCGGTGTCCAGCCATTCCTCGCCAGCGTCTGCGGGTCGGAGTAGCCGGCGGGCAAGGGCGTCTCGTAATCAGGAGGTGCGGCCAGCAGCGCCCCCTTGATTTCGCGGCTGGCTTGTTGCGCCCAGTGCACGGTGATCAGAACGCCGACGCTGTGGGCCACCAGGATGACCGGGCCTTCGATGCCGCTCACGACGCGATCCAGGTTGGCCACCCGCGCACTGCGCAGCCTTTGGTCCTGGTCGATCTGGGGCACGATGTGTACGGCTCTGCCTTGCTTCTGCAAATGCTCGGCCAGCAGCGTTTGCCAGTGATCGGGCATGTGATCGCGCAGGCCCGGGACGATCACAACCGTCGGCAGCTTGTTGGAGGTCATGGAGTTCGAGTTCATAGTTAGGCGTGGACGTTCCCGCGCGACGGCGGGATGCGTGGCGTGGCCAGCGTCTCGTGGTAATGCGGTCGCGCCTATGCAGTGCCGGGCGCGTACCATCCTCAGAAGGGGCGATCGCCCTTGATCGTGGCGCGTTCCATCCTGCGCGGCGCCGGCCAGTAGTCGCTCACGGCGTAGTGCTGTGTCGCCACGTTGTCCCAGATCGCTACGCTGTTCGGCTTCCAGCGGAAGCGCACCTGGTACTCCGGAATCGCAGCCTGGCTGATCAGGTAGTTCAGCAGCAGGCTTGCGCCCGGGGTCTTGTCCTGGCCGACGCGCACGTTCTCCGGCGTGTGGTAGTTGATGAAGTGCGTCGAGAACGGTCCCACGTACAGGATCTTTTCTCCTGTCTCCGGGTGCGTCCTGACCACCGGGTGGTCCACCAGGGGGTTCTTCCGCACCAGTTCCTCACGCTCCTCCGTGGTCATGATCGCGCCGAACGAATGCTCGATCCCATGCTTGGCACGCAGACCCGCAATCTTCTGCTTGATCTCTTCCGGCAGGTTCTTGTAGGCCTCGACCATGTTCACCCAGATGGTGTCGCCACCCACGTCCGGGCACGAAATGCAGCGCAGCACCGCGCCCTTGGGCGGGCTCGCGCGCCACGACGCATCGGTGTGGTAGGTATTCTCGAAATGATCCCGCTTGTCGCTCTTGTAGATCTCGATCAGGCCCGGGTACCCCGGTACCGTATTGTTGACAGGGTGGTCTTCCAGCTCACCGAAGCGCCTGGCGAATGCAACATGGTCGGCGCGCGTGATGTCCTGGTCGCGGAAGAACAGCACCCGGTGTTTCAACAGCAGTGCCTTGATCTCCGCAAACAGCGTATCGTCCCGCGCCACGTCGGCGAGATTCACGCCCGACAGTTCGGCTCCAATCGAGCATGTGAGGGGATTGACTTGCATAACGACTCTTCCTTTGGCGTGTGAGATTGACAGGCCCACCGGCCGGTAGCAGATAGCCTGGCTTCGATTGTCGGCACTCGCGTCACCGCGCGCTTGACCCATCGCGCCACAATTTGGCGAGTCGCGCCAGGACCACGGAAAGTGGCAACGCTGCCGCTGAGCGAGCCCGGAACTTAATCGGCAACGAGCACGATCTTGCCCATGTGCTGGCTGCTCGCGATGTACGCGTAGGCGTCGGCGATCGCATCCATCGGGAAGGTGCGGTCGATCGGGAGGCGAAGCTTGCCTTCGCGGAAGAATGGAAGCAGATCGCGTGCGCACGCCTGGATGCAATCGAGGCGTTCCTGCCAGGCGCTGATGTCGGGCCGAGGGTATCGATGCGGACCCGGTCGTCAGGCGGTCCACGGTACTGGCATGGCTAGCCTGCTCACATAAGCAGTTCGCCGCGCCAGCGCGTCGGTGACTTGCCGAATTGCGCGCTGAACCAGCGAGAGAAGGTGCTTACCTCGGAGAACCCGACCAGCATCGCGACCTGGGACACGGGATATCTGTGGTCCCCAAGGTAGCGGTTGGCCAGGCCGCGTCGGACCTCATTCACCACGGAGGAGAACTCTTCGCCTTCCTGCTCAAGCCGTCGTTGCAGCGTGCGGGCGCTCATCCCGAGCTTCTCGCCCACCTGGTCGATGCCGCTTCGGCCGCGCGGCAACAGCATGTGGACCGCGCGACGGACGTTGGACGCCATGGAAGCCTGTCTGCCGCGCGAATTCTGGTCAAGGAACTCCTTGGCGTAGCGGGACAGGTTCACGTCGCCCAGCGGATTGGGTCGATCAAGGTCCTGCTGGTCCAATATGATGCCGTTAAAGTCGCATCCAAAGTCGACTCTTGTGCCGAACAGCCGATGGTGGATATGAAGGCTTGCGGGCGCGGCATGCGAGAAATGCACGCTGCGCGGCTTCCACCGTCCCCCCAGCATCGATTTCATCAGGCACAGCAGCGCGCCGACCGAAAGCTCGACACGCTGCCTTCCCGGCTCGGACCTCTCCGTAATCAACTGCTGATGGACGATGGCGATATCGTCGGCTTCCTCGACGTGGAGGGAAAGGGACTCGCTCAGCAGGTGACGATAGGTCTCCACCTGCCCCAGTGCATGGCGCAGCGTCGGCTGGTGCTGCAGCAGCAGGCTGATGGGGCCGAAGTCAGACAGCCGCCACGCTTCCGCCATCAGCAGGCCCACCGAAGCGCAGCTGGAGGCCTGCTCGGTGGAATCCAGCACCTCGGCCAGCCACGCTTCCGGGACATGCAGGTCCGGCGAACATATACAGGACTGGTCGGCCCCGACGTGGTGGATCATGCGCTCCGGGTCGACACCCAGCGTGCGGGCAATCTCGGAGAACTTGACCAGGAGGGCGCTGCGAATCAGGATGCTCATGGGATCTCAGGCGAATCGTCGCCGGTCGGTGACGCGGCGTTGCTGACAGTGAAGGTATTTTCAGCCCCAGGCTGTGTCAAGATTCCTATATAGAAGTTGGAGTAAACACCTATCGCGAGGTGCGGCCGGAGGCGCCCGCTCGCCGGCTCCCGTGCACTGCACACATGCGCCACCGTCCGGCCGCTCTCCCGGCAAGCCGACAACGTCAGTTGTCGCTGATCCGCGCTCAGAACGTCTTGCGCAGGAAGCCCTGGTTGCCCCCGTTGCGATTGGGGGCGAAGCCGTTCGCCTGCAGGGATTCCTCCACCGTGTCATAGAACACGCCGATCTTCGAGATCTCGCGCGCCTGTTTCGCGGTGGCGATCTCGCGGCCGAACTCGCGCGAGATCCGCACCAGCTGCTCGATCTGCTTCACCGTGCTCATCTTCTCGGTGCGGGACTGGTTCCACAGGCAGTCCTCAGTGCCGCAGCGCACGTGCAGGCCCGCGGCAATGCCCATCATGTTGACCGGCAGTACGTTGCGCACGTTGCTTTCCACCGTGACCACGGCGCCATCGGGCACAGCTCGAATGAAGTTTGCGAGGCTGTAGACACTGGGCGTATCCATGCCGCCGGCGATGGCCACCCAGTTCATGACCAGCGGGCCCTTGTAGAAGCCGCGGCGCATCAGACGCTCCACCGACTCAAAGCTGTTGAGGTTGTAGCACTGGAATGCACTCTGGATGCCCTTGGCAGTCAGGCGGCGGACATGCTCCTCCACCCAACCCGGCTGCGCGGGCACCGTCATTTCCTTGTAGGCGTCGAAGATCGCGGGGTTTGCGCGCGAGGTGCCCCTGAAATCCGCATCTTCGGCCTGATCGGTGACGTTCATCTGCGAGGTGTTGACGGTCACCGTGACCTGGTCCGGCGTGGGTTCGAGATCGGCCAGCATGTGGCGGGTATCGTCAGACAGCCACTTGGCGGCCTGGCCTTCGTTCTCGGGGGCGAAGGAGATCGAACCGCCGACCTGGATGATCATCTCGGGCACCGCCTTGCGCACGCCGGCAACCAGTTCATTGAACTTGGACAGGCGCTTGCTGCCCCGGCCATCGAGTTCGCGCACATGCAGGTGCAGCACCGTGGCACCGGCGTTGTAGCAGTCCACCGCCTTCTGGATCTGGTCTTCCATCGTGACCGGGATGTCCTCGGGAAAGTCGCCAGGCAACCAGCCGGGCGCATAGGGTGCGGCCGTGATGATCAGGGGTTGCTGGTTTTCGGGGAAGAGGTGGCCGTCGAGAAAATTCATGTTTGTTCTCCAGGGGGATAGGTTGCGGTCGGTTCAGCAGGAGGCATCCGGCTTCGATCCGTTCCCCCGAGTATCCCGGGCACCCGCAATTCCCCGCTTGCTTATCGGGGACATTCATTTGCTTATTTGGGACAGAGAAGAAAACGAGAAGTGGCGACGTCCGCAAGCGGCGCTCTAGACATGCCTGCTATCCCGGGTGCTGCAGGATTTCGCTTGCCGCCGGCAGGCCGGGCCCTTGGCGCGATTTGCAAAGACTCTGTCGTGCAATGCAAAGCGCCTGGCGGAGCGACCCCACAGAATCTGTGTTCAGTCGCCACCCAGTTGGCACCACGAAAGGAATTTCGATGAAACGCGCCCCCTCGATTGCGCGCCAGGCCCTGGCGCTCACGATTGCCCTTGTTCCACTGCTGTCGGCCGCGCCCGCGGCGAATGCCGCCGAGTGGCCGACCAAGCCCGTGCGGATCATCGTTGGCGCCCCGCCGGGTGGAACGGCAGATATCCTGGCGCGCCTGTTTGCGCATGAGCTGCAACGCCCGCTCGGACAGCCTGTGATCGTGGAGAACAAGGCCGGCGCAGCGGGAACGATCGGCGTTCATGGCCTGCTGTCGGCGCCGCGGGACGGCTACACCTTCCTGTTGATTCAAAAGGGCATTGCCGCGGAAGTGCCCCACACCATGCAGGTGTCCTACGACCCGTTCAAGGAAATCGTTCCGATTGCACAGCTTACCCGGCAGGGCCTCGTACTTGTCGGCAATCCCGGCCTGCCCGCGAAAAGCCTCGGCGAACTGATCACCTATGTCAAGGCGAACCCGGGCAAGGTCGACTATGCGAATTTCGGTCCCGGCATGCGTAGCCAGACCATCGCTGTGCAATTCAATCGCCTTGCCGGACTGACGGCGGGGAACGTGAGCTACAAGGGGTCGCCGCCTGCGTTACAGGACGTCATGGGCGGGCACGTTCCGCTCATGTTCGACGGCCCGGCAACTTCGCTTCCGTTCATCAAGTCGGGGAAGCTACGGGCCTTTGCCATTGCCTACCCCAAGCGGGTCCCCGCGCTCCCTGATGTGCCGACCTTCGCCGAACTGGGATTCCCCGACCTCAAGGAAGTCAGCTGGATGGGGCTCTGGTCAGCGCAAGGCGTACCGCCAGCTGTGGTGTCGAAGATGCGCGACGCCGCGCTCAAGGCGACGCAATCGCCGGAAGTCCGGAAAAAGGTCGAGGAACTGGGCATGGAGGTCGGTTCGGCGGCTACCAGCGAAGAGCTTTCCGCGGACGTGCGTGAATCCCACGAACGCCAGGGCAAGCTATTGCGCTCGATCAACTTCAAGGCTGAATGAAGCGGAGACACCAGTCATGGCAGCACCCCAAAGCAAGGTCATCGTGACCTGCGCCGTGACCGGCGGAATTCACACGCCGACCATGTCGCCTTACCTCCCGATTACGGGGGATGAGATCGCCCGGGAGGCGATCGCGGCCGCCGAAGCCGGCGCCTCGATCGTCCATCTGCATGCGCGCAAGCCCGAGAACGGCCAGCCGTCGCAGGACCCGGCGCTGTTCCGGGCCTTTCTTCCGACCATTGCCGAGCGTTCGGATGTGGTGATCAATCTCACCACCGGCGGCGCGCCAAACATGCTGGTGGAAGAGCGGCTGCAGCCCGCGTTGCAGCTCAAGCCGGAAGTGGCTTCGCTGAATATGGGTTCGATGAACTTCGGCCTGTATCCGATGCTTGGCCGGCACAAGGAATTCAAGTACGACTGGGAGCGGCCTTACCTGGAAGGTTCGGAAGACCGGGTGTTCCGCAATACCTTCAAGGAGATCCGCTACATCCTTGAATCCTGCGCAGACCATGGCACCCGGTTCGAAATCGAGTGCTATGACACCAGCCACCTCTACACGGCGGCGCATTTCATCGACCGCGGCATCCTCAAGCCACCGTTTTTCATTCAGTCGGTCTTTGGCCTGCTGGGCGGAATCGGCTCTCACCCCGACGACGTCATGCATATGCGCAGGACGGCGGAGCGGCTGTTCGGCAAGGACTACTACTGGTCCGTGCTGGGCGCCGGCCGCAGCCAGTTTCCGCTTGCCACCATGGCAGCGTCGATGGGCGGAAATGTCCGGGTGGGGCTCGAGGATTCCCTCTGGGATGGGCCGGGCCGGCTCGCAACGAGCAACGGCGGGCAAGTGCAGCGCATTGTTTCGATCCTGAGATCGCTGAACCTGGAAGTGGCGACGCCCGATGAAACGCGCGACATGCTGCAACTGAAAGGAAAGCATGCGGTCGCGTTCTGACCCGCTGTGCGCAACCGCGCACCGTTCCTCGCATTCGCGGCCGGTCGTCATGGGGCTCCGAGGCAGTCGCGAAAGCTATGCAATACGTCGGCAAACTTATCCGTAGCGCCAGCCTGAACGGCTACATCGAACTGGTGGAGTCGCTCGGGCGCGATCCCCATGCCTTCCTGCGAGGCGTGGGACTTTCAGCGCGCTTGCTGGAAAACCCCGAAACGCCCATCCCCAGCCACGCCGTGCGCGAACTGCTCGAGGTCACCGCGCGCGCTACCGGCGTGGAGGACCTTGCCCTGCGGCTGGCGGCGCGGCGCAGCTTCTCCAACCTGGGGCCCATCAGCCTGGTGCTGAAGGAAGAACCTACCCCACGGCAGGCGCTCGATACCTTGTGCCGCTACCTGAAACTGCTTAGCGCCACCCTGATGACTCGCATCGAGGACGCCGGGCCGGCCGTGATCATCCGCGATGAGCTTCTGCCCAGTCCCGGCGTGGCCATGCGGCAGGCAACGGAACTGGCGGTCGGCGTGAAGTTCCGCATCCTGCGCGAGCTGATCGGTCCCCAGTGGCGGCCGCTTCAGATTTGCTTCACGCACCGCCCGCCCGTCGACGCGTCGGCGCACCGCGCCTTCTTCGGACGCAGCCCGACGTTCAACCAGCCATTCAACGGCCTGGTCTGCGCGGCGGCGGACCTGCAAATTGCGCGCACGCCCGACAATCCCGGCGCCGCGCGCTTCGCGAGGGACTACCTGGAGGCGGCGCTGCGGCACCGCGAAGAAGGCGTGCGCGAATCATGCCGGGAACTGATCCTGGCCTTGCTACCGGGTGGGCGCTGCACGACCCAGCAGGTGGCGCATCTCCTGCGCGTCGATCGCCGCACGCTGCACCGTTACCTCAGCGCCGAAGGGCTGACATTCTCAGCCCTCCTCAACCAGGTGCGCTCGGAGCTGGCGATGCGCCACCTGCAAGAGAGCGACCTACCGATCGGGGAGGTCGCGGGGCTGCTGGGCTTTTCGGCGCAGAGCAGTTTCTGCCATTGGTTCCACGCCGCGTTTGGTTGCAGTGTCACGGACTGGCGCAAGCGGGGAGCCGGGGACTCATCCTTGACGGATCCCAGGCTGAATCAATCCGATCCATTAGTTCTGTTTTGAGACAAAAGAGGAATACATGATGACTCGCCCCGTCGTTCTGGTTACCGGAGCTACCTCCGGGATTGGCCGCGCAACCGCGCTCGCATTCGGTCGCGAGGGCGCTCAGCTGGTTTGCTCCGGCCGCAATGTCTCTGCCGGCGCCGCGCTTGTTGCCGAACTCCGCGACATGGGCGCCGAGGCCGAGTTTGTCGCGGCCGACGTCAGCAACGAGGAGCAAGTCCGCGAACTCGTCGACCGCACCGTTTCGCGCTTTGGACGGCTCGATGTTGCAGTGAACAGTGCAGGAACGGAAGGAACGGGCGGGTCGATTGTCGACCAGACTGTCGAATCCTATTCGGCGACCTTCGACGCCAATGTCCTGGGGACGTTCCTCAGCATGAAGCACGAGTTGCGCGTGATGCTGGCGCAGGAGCAGGGCGTTGTCGTGAACCTTTCCTCCACGATGGGAAGCCGCGGCAATGCGCAGAATCCGATGTATGTCGCGAGCAAGCACGCGATCGAGGGCCTGACCAAGGCTGCTGCCCTGGAGGCAAGCAGGTCCAACGTACGCGTGAATGCCGTGGCGCCTGGCCCCATCGACACAGGCATGCTGGAGCGCATTGCGGGAGGCGCCGAGCGGATCGCGGCAGTTGCCGCGACCATCCCGGCCGGTCGCATCGGCACCGCGGAAGAGGTCGCCGATGCCATTGTCTTCCTGGCGTCAGATCGGTCCAGGTATATCTCGGGTCAGATTCTTGGCGTCAACGGCGGCAAGACCGCCATGTAGTCCCCCACCTGCGCGCTATCCAACGGTCAGGGCCGGCCCCAGGGAACTGGCCCCCCGTTCACGAGCTGCCTACGTGTTACGCAATCGGCGCCTGAGAGGGTCTATGGCGACATGATGTGGCTGTGGCGTGGTTTTGTATGTAATATACAGAATATCACAAAGCCACCGACACCAGCCATGCTCGATCCCTCGCTGTTTGGTCGCCTGTCCTTTACCCCTGCCGAACCGCGCCACGCGCCGCTGCCGCCCGGGCGCCACCACCTGGGCGTGGCCGGCGCGCGCGATGCCGTGCTGTTCGTCCCGGATAGCCTCGACCCCGCCACGCCGGTGCCGCTGCTGGTGATGTTCCATGGCGCCGGCGGCTTCCCGGAAAAGGTCCTGCCCCACCTGGAGTCGCATGCGCAGCGCCACGGCTTCCTGGTGCTGGCACCGCATTCAATGTTTCCGACCTGGGACATCGTGATCGGCGGCAACGGCCCCGACCTGGAGCGGCTGCACCAGGCGCTGACGGCGGTGACCTCGCGCTACCGGATCGATCCGCAACGGCTGGGCTTTGCCGGCTTCTCCGACGGCGCGAGCTACGCGCTCTCGCTTGGCATCACCAACGGCGATATCGCCAGCCATGTGATGGCGTTCTCCGGCGGCTTCATGTCGGTGTTCATGCAGGAGGGCGCGCCCCGGGTGTTCGTGGCGCACGGCCTGGACGACGAGCAGCTGCCAATCGCGACCAGCGGCCGTGCCAATGCGGCCAGGCTGAAGGCCGCCGGCTACGACGTGCGCTACGTCGAGTTCGATGGCCTGCACGTCATCCATCCGCCGGTCGTCGACCAGGCGATCGAATTCTTCCTGCAGTGACACGCCGGACCCCGGCGTGCGCGGGCAAGCCAATCAACCGGAGTGTGGTCCATGGACTTTGAAATTCCGCAGGCGCTGGTCGATCCCCTGCTGGCGCTGATCGAAACCGGATCGCCGCTGGCGAAGCAGCTGCAGGAGCATGGCGTGTGCCACGGCGACATGCTGGTGTCGAGCAAACTGTTCGATGCGCACGCGCTCAATTCGCTGTACACACTGAGCAAGTCGCAGAACCAGCGCGCGCTGATGTTCCAGATGCTGGCGCTGGACAATATCCACAACGCTCCGCAGGCGCGCACGATCCCGGGGCTCGACCAGCTGATCCCGGGCCTGGTGGCCTACCTGGCGCGCGATGCCATCGATGGCTGGCTCTACCAGCGCAACCGCGACGGCGTGCTGCTGCCCTGGCTGGTGCGCCGCATGCGCTATGTCGCGCCCGACCAGGGCATGCCCTACGTGGTGGTCGACATGCTGGCCAATACCATGCAGTCCGCCAACTCGGAACTGACCGACCACCACAAGCGCCGCGCCGGCATGACCACCTCGATGGTGATCACGCGCGACGATATCGCCAACCGCACCATCCCGGAGCTGCTGGCGGAGTTCGGCTTCTACAAGGAATGCGCGGAGTTCCGGCAGGAATACGAGCAGCACGCGCGGCGCTTCGTGCGTTACCAGCGCCGTTTCGGCGCGCAGTTCGTCGCCGCGCGCTCGGCGTTGACGGTCGATGCCAAGGGCAGCGTCGAGCTGACGCGCATCGCCGAGGTTGCGCCGGCCCGGTGCGTGAACGACGAAGAACGGCTGGAGCGCCGCTTCGAAATGAGCTGCGACCCGGAGTTCTGGCGCGATGCCGGCGTGGACGAGGGCTTCGAGCAGGTGCCGCTGCACTGCTATGTGCACCTGTTCCACCTGGAATGGCACCGCAATATCTGGGTCCATGTGCAGCACCTGTCCGAATACCGCTATCAGCCCGAACTGCGCGACAAGCTGGTGCTGCCGGCCCATCACCGCGACCTGATCGATATCCTGACCTCGCATATGGACGTGCTGGTGCCGGACTTCGTGCCGGGCAAGTCCGGCGGCACCACCATCCTGTGCCAGGGCGCGCCGGGGCTGGGCAAGACGCTCACTGCCGAGGTCTATGCCGAGGTCGTCGGCAAGCCGCTGTATCGCGTGCATTCGGGGCAGCTCGGCACCACGGCGGCGTCGGTCGGCGCCACGCTGACCGGGATCCTGCGCCGCGCCATGCGCTGGAACGCGATCCTGCTGCTCGATGAAGCGGACGTCTATATCCGCTGCCGCGACAACGACCTCGAACACAACGCCATCGTCGCGGAATTCCTGCGCACGCTGGAATATTTCGATGGCCTGCTGTTCATGACCACCAACCGCATCGGCGATGTCGACGATGCCATCCTGTCGCGCTGCATCGCCACCATCCACTACGAGACGCCCGGCAAGGACGATGCACGGCGGCTGTGGCGGCTGCAGGCCGCGCAGTTCGGCGCGGAACTGGGCGATGGCTTGATCGAAGTGCTGATACGCGCCTATCCGAAGGCGAGCGGGCGCGATATCAAGGAATTGCTGAAGCTGGCGACGCGCTATGGCAAGGCGAAGGGGATTCCGTTGTCGGAAGATGTGTTCCGCTTGTGCGGGCAGTTCCGGGGGATCGGCTAGGCGGCGCGGTCTGTCATGCGCCCGCGAACAGCGACTTGCGGATGATCGCGTGCACCCCCCAGTTGCCATTGACCACCTGCGTGATGCCAAAGTCGACCGCAACCGAGATCAGCGTGATCGCCTCATCCTCGCTCAGGCCCTTGACCGACATCAGGAAGCGCCGTGCCTTGCGAAACGCATCGCGCATGGCCTCGTCCAGGGTCGACTTCAGGTAGATGTGGCTCTGTGCCTTCTGCCCCAGCTCGGCCAGGTGGTTTGGCGAGCTGAAGCCGTGGAGCACCCATTCATCCGGCGTCTCGACCAGCGGGTAGGTCAGGTCTGCAAACGGCGCGCCGGGAGCGATCTGCGTGGCCTTGTGCAGAATCAGCTGGAATTCGCCGGTCAGCGAGCATTCGATGGCGGTGCCGCACAGTTCGGAATCCCCCTGGGAAGCATGCGGATCGCCGACTGAGAGCAGGGCGCCAGGCACGGCCACCCGCAGGAAGACACTGGCGCCGCGCGTGACCCGCCAGTTGTCGAGGTTGCCGGCGAAGCTCGACGGCGGGATGGAATCGATCAGCCCGTCCTGAGCCGGGGCCACCGCAATCACCCCGAAATGCGGGCGAATCGGGATGTCGATGCCGCGCAGCACGTCGTGTCGCTTGACGATGGTGGCGTGGTCGACGGGCACGCCGGGGTAGTCGATGGTGGGATGCAGCACGCCGAACGGGTCGCGCTGCGGGGTCCAGCGGAAGTTGTAGACCGCGCGTGCCCGGCCGTCGGCGCGCTCGCAATCGATCTCGAAGACCGTGACGACCTCGCGCTCGCGCGGTTCGGTCAGCATGTCCCGATAGTGGAAGCCCCACCACGTCGCCGCATTGGCGCCGAACGCCTTGCCCGCGAAACGCGGATCGGCGCACGGTCGCGGGCGCACGTCGAGGATCCGGACTTCCAGCACATCGCCGGGCATGGCGCCGCGCTCGGCCACCGGGCCGGTGCAGATATGCACGCCGAAGCCTTCGCCCGCGCCGCGGCCATAGACCGAGGCATCGATCGGGCCCGCGCCGCGCCGATTGACATTCTTCTGCTGCGCGGTCCAGTGGAACACGCTCTCCGCGCCGGCGTCGCCTGCGACCATGCGCTCCCAGTCGTCAGCGGCATGCTGCGTCAGCGTTTCGAGCGTGAGCCTGTCGCCCGATTCGACCTCGAGTACCGGTGCCAGGTCGTGGCTGAGATAGCCCCAGTGGACGGTCTTGTCGGTGGCGCGAAGCCAGTGGTGCCGCTCGCCCAGGCGCCCGTCATGCGCTCCTGCGCGGGCCGGCTGCACGGGCGTCCTGGTCCTGGACGCGCCATCGTCCGGTGCTGCCGCAGGGAGCCGCGCGTTGACGGGCAGGCCCCGCGAGACCTTCTGCGTCAGCAGCCTGGCCGGGGCGAGCGTCATTTGCTCGCGATATGCGCTCGGCGACAGGCCGAACTGGTCGCGGAAGGCGTGGCTGAAGTAAGAAGGGTCGTTGAAGCCCCAGCGATAGCAGATATCGGAGACCGTCAGACGGTCGTAAAGCGGATTGGCCAGGTCGGCCCGGCACCGTTCGAGTCGGCTGGTGCGCAGGTACGCCGAAAAGCTGCTGCCCGACTTCTCGAACAGTTTCTGCAGATAGCGCGCCGAGACATGCTCGTCCGCCGCAATGGCGGCCAGGCTCAGGCCCGACTCGGCCAGGCGGGCATCGATGCGCCCGCAGACCCTGGCGAAGATCGCCGCCCGTGACGACGTCATGCCGGGAAGCGGCCGGGGCTGGACGTTTGCCAGCGCGGCGGTCAGGAATTCCGGGATGGTGCTGTCGAAGGGCTGCAGCGCCCGTGGCTCCGCCGCGACGATGGTCTCGAAGCTCTCTGCGATCGATTGCAGCACGCGCGCGAACAGTGTCGCGGTGTCGCCGCCCAACCGCATCGCCGCGCGCGGCAAGGGGGCGGCGATGCGCGCCGTCAGCGCCGTACCGAGATGGACAGCCAGCAGGCGGAACGGCGTGGCAAGCGCCAGCTCCGGGCCGGCGCCCTCGGGTACGCACAGGATGTCACCGGCTTGCAGGCGCTCGCGGACCGGCGTCGCGCCCAGCATGGCTTCGCCCTCGGCCAGCATCAGCAGCATCAGGCCGCGGCCTTCGCCGGCAGTCACGGCCAGCGTCTGCGGCACCGACGCGATATAGGCCAGCTCGATGCCGGCGGCTGTCGCCCTGGACTGGATCGCACCGTGCAGGGTGTGGTCCGCGCACAGGCTCTCACAGCGCAAGCGCACCGCCCTGAGCTGGTCACGCCACGCGGCGCCGCGCCGGTTGCGCGGATAGGCTTCGGTGGAAAATGGCGACAGGTGCAAGTTCAGCCTCCCTGGCATCGGCCTGCAACGGTAATGGGGTAGACGCGCCGCCTACCCCGTTTCTGCCTTGCCGTGCGAAGGCTGGCACCGTGGCTAGCCAAACAGCAGCTGTCCTCGCATGGCCGCCACCAGAACAAAGCCGGCAAACGTGCCAAAGATGGCGAAGATGCCGCCAAGCACGTTTGGTGCAGGGATCGGGGCGCGTACCGCAGTGTAAACAACCCCCGTCACCAGGCCAACGGCCGCGGCCTGCAATTCCGTACTGCCCAATGCGATCTCGACCATTGCATTCCCCATGCTCATGAATCCGCAGTGACGGCGTCGCGTACCGGCGGGCGACCGAAGGTGATGCTGCGGCGCCAGGCGTGGACGATCAGGTAGCCGATATAGGTAAAGAGGATGGCGAAGATACCGCCCATGACGTTCGGTGCCGGGATCGGCAGGCCCAGCCAGGCGTACAGCGTGCCCGTGACCAGCCCGACGACCAGCGCAACGATCTCGTTGCGACCTATGTAGACGTATTGCATGAACTCTCCGTTCGATCGGCCGCCCGGGCGGGCAATGGCTGGCCGCGGCGCCCGGCGGCATGGTTTCGGAATGCGGGCCTGGGCGGCGCTCAACCCTTCTGCCGGGGCGGGAAGATTGCCCGGGGCATCGTGCAATGGATGCCTTGGGTGCCGTCGACAACCTGGGTGACGCCGAAATCGGCGGACACGCTCATCAGCGAATAGGCGTCGTCGCGCGACAGCCCTTGCTGCTCGGTCAGCAACTGGATCATGTCGCGCGCGGCGTTCTTGCCGGCTTCGTCGAGATCCTCGTGAAAACCATGGACGACCCAGCAGTCAGGCGTTTCCAGCAGCGGGGACGGAAAGTGGAAGTCCTTGCGCAGCACCACCTGGAACAGCACGTTCAGCGAGGCCTCGATGGCGGTGCCGCTGATTTCGCCATCGCCCTGCGAGATATGCGGATCGCCGATCGAGAACAAGGCGCCGTCGACTTCGATCGGGTAGTACATGGTGGCGCCGGCGCCGATGCGCCAGTTGTCGATATTGCCGCCGTGCCGGCCGGGTTGCACGGTGGAGACTCGCCCCCGGGCGTCCGGTGCCACGCCGGCCGTGCCGAGATGGGGCCGAACCGGTACGCGCACCCCGGCCAGCGCGGGCTGCCGGCAGCATTCGCGCTGGTCGACAATCTTCCCGGGGGTGGTCAGCTTGCCCGGATAGTCGTAGGCATAGAGGGCGTGGGCGGTGTTGGATGCGTTGTCCAGCTCGTAGATGGTGACGCGTTCCTTCTCGAACTCCGGGTACAGCTGGCCCCAATGCGCGGCGACGTTGGCGCCGAAGCGGAAGCGCGGAATCATCTGCAGGTAGCGGACCTCAAGCACGTCGCCGGGCTTCGCGTCTTCCACAAAGATCGGACCGGTCATGATATGCACGCCGGGATTGCGGTCCTCATGGGGGATCTGCTCGTAGATGGCGCGCACGGCATGGTCCATCATCAGGTCGGGTGCGTCGCCGGCGTGGTGGGTGACCGCTTCCGCGCGGATGATATCGCCGCTCCTGACGGTCAGGGCGGGCGCCCTGGTGGCTTCGAAATAGCCCCAATGCACGGTATCGGGGCGGGCAGGCAGGTCATGCAGCATGTTGTCTCCTTCTTGTTGTGGTGCGGGATTCCGCCAGGGCGCGGGCCCGGCCGGACAGGCGCGGCGAACGGCGATGGGAGCAACGGGAATGCGTGAAGGTCATGAACCGCCCTGCCTGGAATCCCGCTTGCGCCGCACACCGGGCATGGGCCAAGGGGCGGTGAGCTAATGGTAGGAAGGCGGGCTGGCGGGGCCCTAGGGCGATACGCCCCGACAGCTTGTGCTGCAGCGAACTAACGTAAACCCGGCGTCATGCGCCAGGCCGTGCGGCCCTGGATGCTGCGGCTTGCCCGCCTGCAGCTGCGATCCGCCAGCCGTTCAGACAAGAAAAAAGGCCAGCGCAAAGGCGCTGGCCGTTTCGTCTTGAGCTTGCGGACTGCTGTCGATGCGATCAGGCACGTGCGCCCTCGCCGTACGGGTCGAACGCGCCAACCCGGCTGCCTTCGGTGTAGGGATCGAAGCTGCGCGCCGGCGATGCCGATACACCGCTGCGCTCCAGGCCGGCCAGCGTGCGGGCGCCGTCCACATACGGGTCGGGCTTGCCGGCACGGGCGCCGTCGGTGAAGGCGTCGTGCGAGCGGAATTCATAACCATACTTGTCACCCGGCACCGTGATGGCGGCCAGCGTGCGGGCGCCGTCCAGGTACGGGTCGGCCTTGCCGGCGCGGGCGCCGTCGGTGAAGACGTCTTGCGTGCGGAAGTTGTAGCCGTACTTGTCGCCGGGCAGCTGTTCGGCGGCGGTGGCGGCTTGCGCGGTGCCCAGGGCGGCCAGCGACAGGATCAGCGCGGAAACGAGGCGGGTGGTCTTGGTCATGAAATTTCTCCAGGTCTTGTTCGTTGAATTTGTCAGAACGTGTTGTGTTGCGTGTGTGCCGTTCATGTAACGAACTATAGGCGGGGTAGCGGCCTGGAAAGTGGGCTTGTGCTGGATAAGTTATTCAGAAAAATTGAATAACGACTGGGTGTCCGCGCGTCGTAATGTGAACGCGTTTAGATGCGACCACCGGCCCTCGTGGATGCTCCCCTTGCCCGCTCGCGGGAGAGGGGTGCAGACCGCCAGGTATCGCGGCGATGACGCAAATGTAATGACCCCGTCGCGATAGTGGCCGGCACCACTCGGTTAAACTTGCGGCTCGCTGTCTCCGCCACGTCGGATGCCAGCGCAAGCCGCCCGACCATGCAACGCCTCCTCCTCATCCTCCTTGCGCTCATCCTGCCGCTCCAGTTCGCCTGGGCGGGAGCGGCGGCGTATTGCCGGCATGAGGTGGCGGCATCGGCCAAGGCCCATCTGGGGCACCACGAGCACCAGCACAAAGCCGACAGTGGTGCGCACAGCAAAGCCAGCGACAAGCCCGGCGGCACGGTCAGCGACAAGGCCGCCGACGCCGATAAGCTCGGCCTGGCCGATCCCGATTGTGGCATCTGCCATATCGCCTCGCTGCCGTTCGCGCGCGCCGATGCGCCTGAGGTGCAGGCCATGCGCCGCGTCGAACTGGCGCCGCCGGCTTCGCAGCCAGGCTTCTCGTCCCACAGCGCGCGGGCGCCCGACCGTCCGCAGTGGCTGCGTCTCGCCTAGCCGGCGAGACGACGCGCTTCCCCGCTCTCCCTGATGCCCTGACGTCAGGCGTCTCGCCGAATTCCCCGATTTCTTTCCTGGTGCAATTCGATGCGAAGACTTTTGCTGCCGCTTGGGCTGGCGGCCGCCCTATCCAGCCCGTTCTCCGGCGTCGCCCAGACGCCGCCTCCCGCCATGGCGCCCGTGGATGGCAAGCCATTGGCATCCCCCGCCGCGCAGGAGCCGTCCGGCACGCTGACGCTTGACGCCGCGCTGGCGCTGGCCGAAGCCGGCAGCTTCGCGCTCTCGGCCGCCGGCAAGGAACTCGACGCCACCGAAGGCGACGTCACGCAGGCGCGCGTGCTGCCCAATCCGGAGCTGGCGGTGTTGATGGAAGACACGCGCCGCGCTACGCGCAACACCACCGGCCAGTTCAACCTGCCGATCGAGCTGGGGGGCAAGCGCGCCGCGCGCATCGGCGTGGCCGAGCGCGGGCGCGAACTGGCGCAGGCCGAGCTGGGCAGCGTGCGTGCCGAGCTGCGCGCGGCGGTGATCGCGCGCTTCTTCGGCGTGCTGGTGGCGCAGGAGCGCGTGACGCTGGCCGAGGGCTCGGTCGGCATCGCCAGCAAGGCCGCCGCGGCCGCAGGGCGGCGCGTCGCCGCGGGCAAGGTCGCGCCGCTGGAAGAAACGCGCGCCCGGGTCGAGCAGGCCAATGCCGAGCTGGAGCTGGCCGAAGCTACCGGCGCGCTGCAATCGGCGCGGCAGTCGCTGGCCGCGCTGTGGGGCAATACCGCGCCCGGCTTTGCGCAGGCGCGCGGCGATCTCGATGCGCTGCCGTCGCGACCCGCGCCCGCCGCGCTGCAGGCTGCGCTGGAAGACGCGCCGCTGCTGGCGGCGAGCCGGCTGTCGGCCGAGCGCAGCCGCGCCGAAGTGGCGGTGGCGCGCAGCCGCCAGTACCCGGATGTCACCGTGAGCCTCGGCGCCAAGCGCGACAACGAGGCCAACCGCAATATGGCCGTGCTGGGCGTAGCCATCCCGCTGCCGCTCTTTGACCGCAACCAGGGCAACCTGTACGCGGCGCTGCGCCGCGCCGACAAGGCGCAGGACGCGCATGCCGCCAATCGCATCCGGCTGGCGAACGAACTGCAGCAGGCCTCGACCCAGCTCTCGGTAGCACGCGCCGCGGCGCAGACGCTGCAGTCCTCGGTGCTGCCCGCGGCCGAGCAGGCCTATGCCGCCGCCACGCGCGGCTTCGAGGCGGGCAAGTTCAATTTCCTCGACGTGCTGGACGCCCAGCGCACGCTGTTCCAGGCACGCATCCGCTACCTGGACGTGCTGGCCCGCACCTATGACGCCGCGGCCAGCATCGACCGCATCCTCGGACACTGATACGGAAGGCTTCAAGCATGGCAATGAGCAAGCAACAACGGGCCGCCGTGGTGGCCATCCTGGTCGTCGGGCTGCTGGGCGGCGCGGCGATCCTCTTTACCGGCAAGGGCGGCGGCGCCGGGGAGGAGGCCGGACATGGACACGCCGAACATGGCGACGAGCACGCGCACGGCAAGGACGGGGACAAAGCGGCCGACCACGGCGGCGCCAGCGCGCCTGCCGTGCCGCCGCAAGCCGAGAGCAAGCCGCACCTGGTCACGCTGACGCCCGCGCAGATCGAGCAGGCCGGCATCGGCCTCGCCACCGCCGGTCCCGCGCCCTTGCGCAGCAGCGTCGATTTTCCGGGCGAGATCCGCTTCAACGACGACCGCACCGCGCACGTGGTGCCGCGCGTGGCGGGCGTGGCGCAGGCGGTGCCCGCCAACCTGGGCGAGCAGGTCGCCAGGGGTCAGGTGCTGGCAGTGATCGCCAGCACGGCGCTCGCCGAGCAGCGCAGCGAACTGCTGGCGGCGCAGCGGCGCGAGGCGCTGGCGCGCGCCACCTACGCGCGGGAGAAGACCTTGTGGCAGGAGAAGATCTCCGCCGAACAGGACTACCAGCAGGCGCGCACGGCGCTGGAAGAAGCCCGGATCGCGGTGCAGAACGCGCGCCAGAAGCTGACCGCGATCGGCGCCACCGAGGCCCCCGCCGGCAAGGGCGGCAGCCTGAACCAGTTCGCGCTGCGCGCCCCGTTCGACGGCATCGTGGTGGAAAAGCACCTGTCGCTGGGCGAGGCGGTCAAGGAAGACGCCAGCGTTTTCACCATCTCCGACCTGAGTTCGGTATGGGCCGAGTTCGTGGTGTCAGCGCGCGACCTGGACCAGGTGCGCGTGGGCGAGTCGGTCACGGTGCACTCGAGCGCCTCCGACACGCAGGCCGAAGGCAAGGTGTCCTACGTCGGCGCGCTGCTGGGCGAGCAGACGCGCACCGCCAAGGCGCGCGTGACGCTGGCCAACCCTGGCATGGCGTGGCGCCCGGGGTTGTTCGTCACCGTCAGCGTGCTGGGTGTGCCGGTGCAGGCGCCGGTGACGGTGGCCGCGGATGCGGTGCAACAGGTCGACGGCCAGAGTGTGGTCTTCGTCGCGGTGCCGGGCGGGTTTGCGGTACAGCCGGTCAAGACGGGCCGCACCGGCGGCAAGCTGGTGGAGATTACCGAAGGCCTGCAGCCAGGCGCGCGCTATGCCGCGGCCAACAGCTTCATCCTCAAGTCCGAGCTGGGCAAGTCCAGCGCCGGGCACGAGCACTGAGCGGGAGGCAGCCATGTTCGAACGCCTGATCCGCTTTGCCATCGAGCAGCGCTGGCTGGTGCTGCTGGCCGTGCTGGCCATGGCCGCGCTCGGCCTGTACAGCTATACCCGGCTGCCGATCGACGCGGTGCCGGACATCACCAACGTCCAGGTGCAGATCAACACCGCCGCGCCGGGCTACTCGCCGCTGGAGACCGAGCAGCGCATCACCTATCCGGTCGAGACCGTGATGGCGGGCCTGCCGGGGCTGGAGCAGACGCGCTCGCTGTCGCGCTACGGGCTGTCACAGGTGACGGTGATCTTCCGCGACGGCACCGATATCCACTTTGCGCGCCAGCTCGTCAACCAGCGCATCCAGGAAGCGCGTGACAAGCTGCCCGCCGGCATCACGCCCGCGATGGGGCCGATCTCGACCGGCCTGGGCGAGATCTACCTGTGGACAGTCGAGGCCGACCCCGGCGCGCGCAAGCCTGATGGCACGCCCTACACGCTCGCGGACCTGCGCGAGATCCAGGACTGGGTGATCCGTCCGCAATTGCGCAACGTGCCGGGCGTGACCGAGGTCAATGCGATCGGCGGGCATGCGCGCGCCTACGTGGTCGCACCCAGCCTGGAGCGCATGGCGTCGTATGGCCTGTCGCTGGCCGACGTGGTGGCCGCGCTGGAGAAGAACAACGACAACGTCGGGGCCGGCTATATCGAGCGGCGCGGCGAGCAATACCTGGTGCGCGTGCCGGGCCAGGTGCGCTCGCTCGACGATATCCGCGAGGTGATCGTCGGCACCGCGCAGGGCCAGCCGATCCGCGTGCGCGACGTCGCCACCGTGCAGACCGGCGGCGAGCTGCGCACCGGTGCCGCCACCGAGAACGGCCGCGAGGTGGTACTGGGCACGGTGTTCATGCTGATCGGCGAGAACAGCCGCACGGTGTCGCAGGCGGTGGACCGCAAGATGGCGGAGATCAACCGCACCTTGCCCGCTGGCGTGGAAGCGATCACGGTCTACGACCGCACCACGCTGGTCGACAAGGCCATCGCCACGGTCAAGCAGAACCTGCTCGAAGGCGCGGTGCTGGTGATTGCCATCCTGTTCCTGTTCCTCGGCAACCTGCGCGCGGCGCTGATCACCGCGCTGGTGATCCCGCTGTCGATGCTGTTCACCTTCACGGGCATGGTGCACTACCGCGTCAGCGCCAACCTGATGAGCCTGGGCGCGCTGGACTTCGGCATCATCGTCGACGGCGCGGTGGTGATCGTCGAGAACTGCGTGCGCCGGCTGGCGCATGCGCAGGAACGACACGGCCGTGTGCTGACGCGCTCCGAACGCCTGCACGAAGTCTTTGCCGCCGCGCGCGAGGCGCGCCGGCCGCTGCTGTACGGGCAGCTGATCATCATCGTGGTGTACCTGCCGATCTTCGCGCTGACCGGGGTCGAGGGAAAGATGTTCCACCCGATGGCCATCACCGTGGTGCTGGCGCTGCTGGGGGCGATGGTGCTGTCGGTGACTTTCGTGCCGGCGGCGGTGGCGCTGGCCATCGGCAACCGCGTGGCCGAGCGCGAGAACCGGCTGATGGCGTGGGCGCGCCGGCGCTATGCGGTGCTGCTGGAGCGCTCGCTGGCGGCCACGCCGGTGGTGCTGACCTTTGCCGGCGTCGCGGTGGCGCTGTGCCTGGCGATCGCCACGCGGCTGGGCAGCGAGTTCGTGCCCAGCCTGAACGAGGGCGACCTTGCCGTCCAGGCGCTGCGCATCCCCGGTACCAGCCTGACGCAGTCGGTGGCGATGCAGCAGCAGGTGGAGACCACGCTGAGGGTGAAGTTCCCGGAGATCGAGCGCATCTTCGCGCGCACCGGCACCGCGGAGATCGCCTCGGACCCGATGCCGCCGAACATCTCCGATGGCTACATCATGCTCAAGCCGAGGTCGCAATGGCCCGAGCCACGGCGCACCCGCGACGAACTGATCGCGGCGATCCGCGAGGAGGTCGGCAAGCTGCCGGGCAACAACTATGAATTCTCGCAGCCGATCCAGCTGCGCTTCAACGAGCTGATCTCGGGCGTGCGCTCGGACGTGGCGGTCAAGGTGTTCGGCGACGACAACGCCGTGCTGGAGCAGACCGCCAACCGCATCGCCGCTGTGTTGCAAGGCATCCCGGGCGCTGCCGAAGTCAAGGTCGAGCAGACCACCGGCCTGCCGATGCTGACCGTCAATATCGACCGCAACAAGGCGGCGCGCTATGGCCTGAACATGAGCGATATCCAGGATGCGGTGGCGATCGGGATCGGCGGCAAGACGTCGGGCACGTTCTTCAGCGGCGACCGGCGCTTCGATATCGTGGTACGCCTGCCCGATGCGGTGCGCGAGGACGTGGAAGCGCTGCGGCGCCTGCCGGTGGCGCTGCCGAAGGACAGTGCCGCGCGCACCAGCTATATCCCCCTCAGCGAGGTGGCCACGGTGGAGCTCGCCCCCGGCCCCAACCAGGTCTCGCGCGAGAACGGCAAGCGCCGCATCGTCGTCAGCGCCAATGTGCGTGGGCGCGATATCGGCAGCTTCGTGCCCGAGGCCGAGGCGGCCATCCGCGAGCGCGTGCAGGTCCCGGCGGGCTACTGGACCAGCTGGGGCGGCACGTTCGAGCAGCTGCAGTCCGCCACCGAGCGCCTGCGCGTGGTGGTGCCGCTGGCGCTGGGGCTGGTGTTCGTGCTGCTGTTCGCCATGTTCGGAAATGTGAAGGACGGGCTGCTGGTTTTCACCGGCATCCCGTTCGCGCTGACCGGCGGCATCCTGGCGCTGTGGCTGCGCGGCATCCCGCTGTCGATCTCGGCGGCGGTGGGCTTTATCGCGCTGTGCGGCGTGGCAGTGCTCAACGGGCTGGTGATGCTGTCGTTTATCCGCTCGCTGCGCGAGGGCGGGCAGGGGCTCGATGACGCCATCCGCCAGGGCGCGCTGACGCGGCTGCGGCCGGTGCTGATGACGGCGCTGGTGGCTTCGCTCGGCTTCGTGCCGATGGCGCTGGCGACCGGCACGGGGGCCGAAGTGCAGCGGCCGCTGGCCACGGTGGTGATCGGCGGCATTCTGTCGTCGACGGCGCTGACATTGCTGGTGCTGCCGGTGTTGTATCGGCTGGCGCACAGGAACGACGAGGCGGCGGCGGAGGCGGCGCAGGGGGAGGGGGAGTTCGTGCAGGTGGAGACGTAAGCGGCGCGTGAAGACGCATCAAAGACACGTGGTTCCCGCGTACCCGGGAACCCGGCGACTCTTGGCGGCGCAATCGATCTTTCACGACACCGTGAAGCGTTTGCGCCGCGCACGCGGCAAACTGGCAGCACATTCAGCCCCCAATGTGCCGCCATGCTGACAGCCACCCTGCCCGATACCGGGATCGACCCGCTCAGCGCCGTCATCCATCCCGACCCCTATCCGTATTACCGGGAGTTGGCCGCCCGCCGGCCATTCTTCCGCGACGAGCGCCTCGGCCTGTGGGTCGCCGCCGGCCCGCGTGAAGTGGCGGCAGTGCTGGCCCATCCCGACTGCCGCGTACGCCCGCCCGCGCAGCCGGTGCCGCCCGCGCTGGCCGGCACCGCTGCCGGCGACCTGTTCGGCCGGCTGATCCGGATGAACGATGGCGCTGCCCATGCGCCGCTGAAGCAGATCCTGATGCCGATGCTGGCAGGCATCGACCCGGCCGCCGCGGCCCTGCGTGCGGCGGCGATGGCAACGGTGATCGATGCCGGCGCTGCCACCGGCACGCCCGGAGAGCGCGTCAACCGCTGGCTCTTCACCTTGCCTGTGGTGACCGTGGCCGACCTGCTCGGTTTGCCCGTTGCCGAAGGCGACGGGGCGACGGCGGTTGCGCAGCGCGTAGCGGCCTTCGCCGCCGCGCAGTCGCCACTGGCCGATGCGCACACCGTGCGCGCCGGTGCGGAGGCCGCGCAATGGCTGGGCGCATGGCTGGCCGATACCACGCCCGGCGACGGTCCGCTGCCGGCGCTGCATCAGGCCGCGCACGCCGCCGGCATCGATGCGCAGGCTGTCGCCGCCAACACCATCGGCCTGCTGGTACAGGCCTGCGAAGCCACCGCCGCGCTGGCCGGCAACACGCTGCTGCGGCTGGGCCGCGGCGCGTCGGACCTCGCGCTGCAAGCCGTGGTCGCCCGGGTCGCGCAAGACGATCCGCCGGTGCAGAATACGCGCCGCTTCCTCGCCGCCGATGCGCAGCTATGCGGCCATGCCGTCAAGGCGGGCGATGCCGTGCTGGTCCTGCTGGCGGCGGCATCGTGCAGCGGCCTCGCCGGCGGTGCACGCCCATGGACCTTCGGCCACGGCCGCCACGCCTGCCCCGGCGAGCGGCTGGCGCAGGCGCTGGCCGCCGCCACGGTCGCGGCGCTGCTGGAGCGCGGCGCCGATCCCGCAGCGCTGGCGCAGGCTTTCCGCTATCGTCCGTCGCTGAACGCGCGCATGCCGCACTTCCTCTGAGCCCAACAACGCAATCACCGGAGACCCTCATGATCGCCATCATCTTCGAAGTCGAGCCCGCACCGGGCCGCAAGGACACCTACCTGGACATCGCCGCGCACCTGCGCCCCGAACTCGAGGCCATCGACGGCTTTATCTCGGTGGAGCGCTTCCAGAGCCTGACCAACCCCGGCAAGATGCTGTCGCTGTCATTCTTCCGCGACGAGGCCGCCGTGATCGCCTGGCGCAATACGCTGGCGCACCGCCAGGCGCAGGCCGCCGGGCGCGGCGGCGTGTTCGCCGGCTACCGGCTGCGCGTGGCGCAGGTGCTGCGCGACTACGGCATGAACGAGCGCGACGAGGCGCCCGCCGACAGCCGCGCCGTGCACGATCACAAGGCAGGCTGAAGGGGGCAGCGATGACGATCGAAACAATCGGCACGCAAGCCGCCTTTATTGGCCTGACCTTCCTGCTCGCCGGTTTCGTCAAAGGCGTGGTGGGTCTGGGCCTGCCTACGGTCGCGGTGGGCATGCTGGGGCTGGTGATGCCGCCCGCGCAGGCCGCCGCGCTGCTGGTGGCGCCGTCGATGGTGACCAACGTGGTGCAGCTGGTCAGCGGCCCGCGCTTCGGCCTGCTGGTGCTGCGGCTGTGGCCGATGCTGGTGGCGATCTGTGCCGGTACGTGGCTGTGCGCGGCGCTGGTGCCGGCGGGCATGATGACCCATGCGACCCCGGCGCTCGGCGTGGCACTGGTGCTGTATGCGGTGGTGGGGCTCGCCGCTGTGAAGCTGGTGGTGCCGGCGCACGCGGAACGCTGGATGGGCCCGCTGGTCGGGCTGGTCACCGGCGCGATCACGGCGGTGACGGGCGTGTTCGTGATCCCGGCCGTGCCTTACCTCCAGGGCCTCGGACTTGAAAGGGAAAGCCTGGTGCAGGCGCTGGGTCTGTCGTTCACCGTGTCGACCATCGCGCTGGCGGTGAGCCTGGCGCTGGGCGGTTCGCTGCTGCATATGCCGGTGCTGGGCGCCTCGGTGCTGGCGCTGGCGCCCGCGCTGGGCGGCATGTTCATTGGCCAGTGGCTGCGCCACCGGATCAGTGCTGAGCGTTTCCGCAAGCTGTTTTTCTGTGGCCTGCTGGTGTTGGGTGGAGAGCTGGCGATGCGCGGGTTGTCGTGAGCGCGGCAGTCCCCGCATGGCATCAGACTGCGGGCAAACTTGCACGCTGCTGGCTTGCTCCCTCTCCCGCGAGCGGGAGAGGGAGCACCCAAGGCGGTAACCCATCGGGTCAGTATCAGGCGGCCACTTACTGCCCCGCCTGCACCACGCGCCCGTTCAGCGGCTGTACCGGCCGCGCATTCATCCGGTACAGCTGGCGGAATGCCGCCAGCTGCGCCGGCGAGATTTCCACCGGCGTCTTCAGCACCTGCCAGCGCACATCCTCGCTGCACGGCGGCGTGGTCAGCGAGCCGGTGAAGGCCCAGTAGGACTGCTGCGCCGGCAGCAGCGCGGCCACATCCAGCTGCGCGGCCAGCTCGCGCGACTCGCCGGCCTTGCCCGGCAGGCTGGCAAAGACCGGCTTGAGCGCGGCGTTCTCGCGGCCGGACTTGAACAGCACCGCCACCACCGCGAGCTTGCCTTCGGCGTTCTGGTGCACCAGGTGCGCCACCAGCGGATAGGTCTTGCCGTTGATCTTCTCTTCGCTGGGCGTGTGGAAGTGGAACTGCAGCAGCTTGTAGGGCACGCCATCGAGTTCGATCTGCCCCGCGGCGGGCAGGTTGACCTGGACGGTATGGCCGTTGTTGACCACGGTGGCCGGCGCCGCGGCATAGGCAAAGCCGATCGGCTTCAGGTCCGCGCGCTTGGCCTTGCCGGTGCGGATATCGATCGGGGACTGGTGCTTGCCCAGCGCGCAGGTCTTGTAGCCCGCGTCGAGTTCGGCCCAGTGCGGTGCGCCGGTGGGCCCGGTGTAGCTCCAGTGTGGTTCGTTGCCTGCCCACGCGGCAGGGGCGAGCAGGGCTGCACAGATGGTGAAAGTCGGCAGCTTGATGGTCATGTCGATGCGTCCTCGTGTAGGTGACCCCATGTTTTCCGATGCCCCGGTCGGTCTGGTCTTCGTGCCAGGTCGTCGCCCCGGGCCCGAAATCATGCAGCAAAACCGCTGCCCGGCGAACATTGCATTGCTGAATTCCGGTCTGCATTGCGCTTATCTCTGGTATGGCCGGGATGCGCGCGGCAGCAACCCGCAGCCGGGGCTGACACCGGCGGCTGCCGATACGCTCGACGTGGCTTCGCTGAGGCGGCCGGCTACAGCGTGGTCAGGTGGACGGTCAATGACAGCGCATCGCGCAGCAAGACGCCGGACGACAGCGAGTTTGTCCAGATCCGCCTGCCGAAGGCGCTCAACCTCGCGCGCTGAGGCTTGCGGCCCTGGCGTCGGGCAAAGACCTTCGCCGTCGTTCCCGCTCGCGCGGGAACGACGGGTAGCAGGGTTGGGAGGTTGGCAGGGGTTGAGGGGACTTAATGGGGCCGCATTCCGGCCTGGTAGCCCGGGTTTTCTTCCAGCTGCGCACGCACCGCGGCGATATGGTCGCCGGCGGCATCGACGGCGTGTTCCAGATCGTCCTGGCTGCAGCCCAGCTCGCGGCACCAGTACTGCACTTCAAGCGGATCCATCAGGTTGACGCGGCCCGGATCCAAAGGCCTGAACTGGCTTGTTGCATCGATCATGCTTGCCTCCTGTCCGTGCCTCGGGGCGACACGGCCATTGCATTGTAGGCAGTCATCCGGCGCGCGTTGCATGCAACCTGGAGACTTTTCCGCATTCCCCCCTCAAACGCCTCGTCTGCCTCGCACCCTTCGCGACTCGGCATATGATGCACGGGTTACCCATGCCGACAGGACGCCGCATGCCCCGCTCTTCCGGCGCGAGACTCTGGTCCACGCTGAACAAGACCGCTACCCGCAACGCCCGCCGCATGCAGCGCGCGGTCAACAAGAATTTCACCAAGCCGATGACCGAGGCCATCGTGCGCAACGCGGTGAAGCAATCCGCTGTGGTCACGGCCGCCACCCAGCGCGCGCTGACCGGCGTGGTCTCACCCGTGCAGGCCCCGGAGAGCCGCGGCAGCGGACGCTGGGAGGAGGGCGCTTGGGGCGGGCCGCTGACGCCGCGGCGCTATCGCATCTTCGTGCCGGCCGGCGCCACCGCCTCGCATCGCGCCCCCATGCTGGTGCTGCTGCATGGCTGCGGCCAGGACGCCGCGAGCTTTGCCGCGGTCACGCGTGCCGCCGCAGTGGCGCGCGAATCCGGCTGGGTGGTGTTGCTGCCGGAACAAAGCTCGCAGGCCAACGCGCAGCGTTGCTGGAACTGGTTCCGCCCTTCGGTGCAGGGCGCTGCCGAGGCGGGGCAGCTGATGGGACTGATCGATAACGCCTGCCGCAGGCATCCGGTCGCGCCCGACCGCATCAGCGTGCTGGGCCTGTCCGCGGGCGGTGCGATGGCGCTGATGCTCGGGCTGCGCTACCCGGAGCGCATTGCCGCGGTGGGTTCGCATTCCGGCGCGGTGCCCTGGAGCGCAGCCAATGCCGCGCAGGCGACGCGCGCGATGCGCGGACAGCGCGGGCCCGATGCGCAGGCCATGCAGGCCATGCGCGTGGGGCTGGCCGGGCGCCGCCCGCCGCCGCTGTTGCTGCTGCACGGCGATGCCGATGGCGTGGTCGACTTCAGCAACGCCACCGCGACCGCAGCGATGTGGATGAACCTGCAGCCGGAAGGGGCGCACCCGCTAACCGGCGTGCCAGCGCGGCGCATCCAGCGCGGGATGCGGCGGGCGGTGGATGTGTTCGACTGGACGGCGAGCAAGTGGCCTTACGTGCGCCTGGTGCGGATCGAGGGGATGGGGCATGCCTGGAGCGGCGGGGCTGGCGGGCATGCGTTTTCCGATCCGGCGGGGCCGGATGGGTTGAAGATGGCGCTGCGGTTTTTTCTGGCGGCTGGGGGGTGAGGGGCTCGGATTCATGGCCGGCCTCGGCCAGGTGCCGGACGACTTCGATCAGATGGGGTACGAAATCTGGCGCACGCCAGGCTGACCGATTCCACGAGCCGCTTCGCGCTAACCCAGCGTCACCGGCTCAATCACCACATCACTCTCCGCACAGGCCACGCACGGCAGGATCAAGCCTTCCTCCTTCTCATCCAGGCTTAGCCCCGGCCATTCGATCCGGTAGCGGATCGTCCCCGCGTGCAGCCGGCTGGCACAGGCGCGACAGGTCCCATTGCGGCAGGAGTTGGGCAAGGCCACGCCTTCAAGTAGCGCGGCTTCGAGCAAGCTCAGCGCCGCAGGCGCGGTGAAGCTCACGTCGCCCGGTAGCACCCGTGCGGTAAATTCCGCGCCCTCGTCCGAATCCACCGTCTCTCCCTCAGCCATGCGCACCATCCTCCGCTTGCGGAAACTGGGCACGGCCATGCGTCGCGTCGCGCAGCGCGTCGCGAGCCGCGTCGACCTGGGTGGCAGGTAGCCGAATGACCAGGGTGGCCATTACGCCATAGGCGGTGTCGGCCAGCGTGCAGCCATGCTGCGCTTCCTGCTCGATCCAGCGCCGCACGCGCGGCTCGTCGGCATAGTCCACCGCCACCACCAGCGTGCCATAAGCGATGCGCTCGACACGTTCGGCCGACTTCAGCGCCGCCGCGATGGCATCGGTGTAAGCGCGCACCAACCCGCCAGCCCCCAGCTTGACGCCGCCGTAGTAGCGCACCACCGCAGCCAGCACGCCGTCGAGGTCATGGTGGCGCAGCACCTCCAGGATCGGCCGTCCCGCCGTGCCGGAGGGCTCGCCGTCATCGGACATGCCCGACGCGCCGCCAGCAAGCAGCGCCCAGCACACGTGCGTGGCGGTCGGATGCTCGGTGCGCAGCGCCTGGAGCGCGGCCATCGCGGCCTCCCGGTCGGCCACCGGCAGCGCCAGCGCCAGGAAGCGGCTCTTGCGGATTTCGATCTCGGCCTGGACGGGGTTGGCTAGCGTGTAGGTTGGCAAGCGGAGGGAATGGAAGGCAGGAGAAACGGCGGCGGCCGGCACTCGGTTTCCGCGCCTGTGGGGCCGCGGAAGGCAAACGGGGAGTGTACCGCAGCGGCCGCCATGTCATCGCAGGGCGCCCGGCGATTTTGTGTTGCATCGTCAACCTGGTGTCATATACGCGCCATACGATCCGCAGCGGACGAGCGCAATGCCGCCCGCCGCCCGCCTGTGCCAACAGGTGCCCGGCCGCCTTCGCGGCTGGCCGGAGCGATCACGCAGTCAAAAACCAAATCCATCCTTTTCCCCGGATCAAGAAAATGCATGAACAACCTGATGTTGGCCGCCGCAAGGCGCTGAAACTCCTGGCCGGCGCGCCGATGCTGCCGCTTGGCTTCGCTTCGGCCGGGCTGCTGGCAGGCTGCGGCGGTGGCAACGACGCCGTTGCCGCACCCGCTCCCGCCCCGGCGTCTGCCGCCACCTTCACCACGGCAGAGTTCGTCCCGATGAGCGCGCCCACGCTGGCCGACGCGGCAGCCATGGCGACCACCACCGTGGGTTCGAGCCTGAAGGTGTCGTTCAGCGACGGCAGCAGCCAGACCTACAAGCTCGCCTACCAGCCGTTCTTCGTCACCGGCGACACGCTCTCCGACGGCAAGGGCGGCACCATCGTCGCCGGCGGCTACTACGACATCAACAACAAGCCGATCATGGATACCTCCGTGGCCGGCAAGGAACGCCAGTTCTTCTCCGACGCGCCGGACGGCAGCTCGCTGCTGACCGTGGCCAACCCGACCGTGGCCGGGGTCAAGGGCAACACCGTGTTCGCCGTGGTGCAGTTCGAGTACACCACGCGCAACCAGAACAACGTCAGCATGTACGGCCTGCTGCCGTCGCCGATCGCCATCGTGACGCTGGACCAGGACCCCGCCACCGGCAAGCTGACCCCGGTGAAGTACCACAACGTCGATACCGCGGACGTCAACGGCCTGTGGATCACCTGCGGCGCCAGCCTGTCGCCGTGGAACACCCATCTGTCGAGCGAGGAGTACGAGACCGACCTGATGGACGTCAACGCCGTCAAGCAGCTGCAGGGCTACAGCCAGAACCTGTACGGCGACCCGGCCCGCGCCAACGCCTACAACTACGGCCACCTGCCGGAAGTCACGGTCAACCCGGACGGCACCGGCACCATCAAGAAGCACTACTGCCTGGGCCGCATCTCGCACGAGCTGGTGCAGGTGATGCCCGACGAGCGCACCGTGCTGATGGGCGACGACGCCACCAACGGCGGCCTGTTCCTGTTTATCGCCGACAAGGCGCGCGACCTGTCCAGTGGCTCGCTGTACGTGGCCAAGTGGCACCAGACCTCGGGCGTGGGCCCGGGCAGCGCCACGCTGTCATGGATCAAGCTCGGCAGCGCCACCAGCGCCGAGATCCGCGCGCTGGTCGACGGCGGTATCAGGCTGGCCGACATCATGGACGTCAAGACCGCCGATCCGTCCGATACCAGCTACACGCGCATCCTGTACAACGGCAAGCCCAACTGGGTGAAGCTCGTGCCGGGCATGGAAAAGGCCGCGGCCTGCCTGGAAACCCACCGCTACGCCGCGCTGGTCGGCGGCAGCCTGGGTTTTACCAAGATGGAAGGCACCACGGTCAACATCAAGGACAAGAAGGCCTACTCGGCGATGTCGCGCATCGAGGCGAGCATGCTCATGGGCAATGCCGCCAACGCCGGCGATATCCAGGTCGAAGGCCCGTACTCGGGCGCCGTCTATGAGCTGAACCTGAAGGGCGGCCAGGCCGACAAGAACGGCGCTGCGATGAACAGCGAATGGGTGCCGGTCGACATGGCCGCCGTGCCCGCGCTGGTCTCCGAGGACCTCGGCGGCGGCAAGATGAAGCAGCAGGATGCGCTCGGCAACTTCGCCAATCCGGACAAGGTCGCCACCCCGGACAACCTGAAGTTCTCGGAAAAACTGCGCACGCTGTTTGTCGGTGAGGACAGCAACACCCACGTCAACAACTTCCTGTGGGCCTACAACGTCGATACCAGGACGCTCAGCCGCGTGCTGTCGTGCCCGGCCGGCGCCGAGTCCACCGGCCTGCATGCGGTCGATGAGATCAACGGCTGGACCTACATCATGAGCAACTTCCAGCACGTCGGGGACTGGGAGTCGCCGCTGCATGACATCGTCAAGCCCATGCTGGATCCGCTGGTGCGGGCCAACTACAAGGACCGGTTCGGCTCGGCGGTGGGGTACCTGACAGGGGATCCGACCGGGGTGAAGCTGGCGAAGGCCTGAAAGCGCAACGAAGTTCGGATGTGAAAGCGGCGGGCATTTGCCTGCCGCTTTTTATTCGGAGGCGGTCAGCCCGCTTCCGTCGCATCCACCCGCATGCCCAGTGCGGCCAGCTTGCGGTACTGTCGCCGTCTTGCGGCGACGACGCGGCTACCCCGTGGCCGAGCAGAACTGGCCCAGCCGCCGGATCGCCGAAGCGCCCGGAGGCGCGGTGGTGGGGAGGTCTTCGTCGCCGAAGTACGAACGCGTGATCTACCGCATCCCGGCACACCGTTGACGCGGTGCGGCAAGACTCCGCCATCGCTCTGCGCTTGGCCGCCTTTGCGCCCCGACTCTGCTACGCTAGTCATTCCCCCGCATTGCTCTCGTTCCCATGACTGACCAGACCCGAGATCCCGACGCACGCCGCATGGCGCCCGCCACCGAGCGCAACCGCGAGCCGATCCTGGCAGTGCTGCGCAATGTGCTGCCCGCCAGCGGCACGGTATTGGAAGTCGCCAGCGGCACCGGCCAGCATGCCGTGTACTTTGCCGCCGCACTCCCCGGCCTGACCTGGCAACCGAGCGATCCCGATGCTGCCGCGCGCGAGTCGATCGCCGCGTGGACCGCGCATGCGGGCGTGGCCAACGTACGTCCGCCGCTGGCGCTCGACGTGTGCCGGCAGCCGTGGGGCATCGACGCTGCCGCCGCGGTGGTCTGTATCAACATGATCCATATTTCGCCATGGGCCGCGGCCGAGGCGCTCTTTGCCGGCGCCGGCAAGCTGCTGGGCCCGGGCGGGGTGCTGTACCTTTACGGTCCCTACCGCCGCGGCGGTGCGCATACCGCGCCCAGCAACGCGGCCTTCGACGCGCAGCTGCGCGCCACGGATCCGGACTGGGGCGTGCGCGACATGGAGGATGTGATCGCACTGGGCGCGGCGCAAGGCATGCGCTGCGACGAGCCGGTGCCGATGCCGGCCAACAACTTCAGCCTGGTGTTCTACGTCAAATAGAATCAGATAGGTACCGTTTTTTTGCAGTGGCGGTTCGGGTCCCGCGTGACGTGGGAACTTACCGAGCCGGGCTGCAACTCGCACCAGCGCAAGCATATTCGCGGATCATGCCTCCCATGCAGTTCACGCGATACATGTCGCCGGCTTCACTGCTTGCGACCAGCAGCGCGGCACCGACCGGCATGCACATGTCCCGATTGGCCAGAGCCTCCACACTGTGTGAGTGCGGGCCGGGGCGGGGCGTAGGGAGTACGGGTTTCGGCAGGGCTGATGCAGGAGCTGCAGCGGCTCGCGTTTCCACGCCGCAGCCGCGCTGCACACTTAATGCCTGCAGGTCGTGCATGCGCGCCGTGGCGCTCTCTGTGGCCGCGCTCTGTTCCATCACATTGCCGATCCCAAAGTCGCCCAGGAAGGCGAGGACCGACCGGCCGTCGAACTGGCTTTCCCTGTCCACATGCTGTATGAAGCCGTTGACCTTGGCTTGCTCCAGCGCGATCTCGCGGCAGCTCAGAGTTTGTCGTTCGAAATCTGTCACCGTCCCCTGACGCCCATAATGCTTCGTCGCGCAGCCTTGCGCAGCAATCAGACAAATGCCGATCGCCAAAATTGATCTTTTCATGGCTCCCTCCCCCGTCGTTGTTCCGGAAAGGGTAGGCCCGTGAACTCTTGCCTTCATATCCGCCAGAAGAATGAGTCCTATGAACCCTTGCCCTGGACACGGGCCTCGAACTTATTTCTACAGACTAAGTAATAGTCGTGGCGCAGGTCATACACCAGATGGTTGATGTGATAGGGCAAGCCGGATGACCACCAACCGTGCAAGATACGGCCAGCAAAAGTGATGAATCTACGATACCGCCGCCCGGCCGGTAACGGAGGAAGACCGCGCAAGCAGCGCAGCGCTAGCGCTCTCAGCCTGGTGTTCCGCAAGTAAGCCGCGGCGCGCTTCAGCCGCGCACCAGCATCACGATAGCCGTCGCGATCAGGCACACGGCGAACGCGGCGCGCAGGCGCCGCTCCGGCATCCGGTGCGCCAGCGCCACGCCCCACGAGATCGTCAGCATGCCGCCCAGCGACAGCGGAATGCCGCTGGCCCAGTCGACGTGGCCCGCGTGCGCATAGGTGGCCAGCGCGACCACCGCCCCCGGCGTTACCAGTGCCAGCGCCAGCCCTTGCGCCGCCGCCTGGCGCAGCCCGAACAAGCCCACTAGCGCCGGCGCGGCCACCACGCCGCCGCCCACGCTGAAGAACCCCGAGAACGCGCCGCCGACCACGCCCACCAGCGGGATCCAGCGCGGCGACACGCGCGCCTGCTGCGCCGTGATGGCACGACCCGGCAGCAGGCGCCACAGGAAGTACAGCGCCAGCCCGATCATGAACACGGCAAAGACGCGCCGCAGCAGCTGCGCATCCATCGCGGTGGCGGCACGCGCCGACAGCCAGGTCGCCAGCACCGCCGACAATCCCAGCACCACCGCGGTACGCAAGGCGATGTCCGCGCGCTTGCGGTATTGCCAGAAGCCGATCACCACATTGGGCGCGATCATCACCAGCGCGGTCCCCTGCGCCAGCTGCTGGTCCATGCCGTAGAGCAGCCCCAGCGCGGGAATCGCGATCAGCCCGCCGCCGATGCCGAACAGCCCGCCCACGGCGCCCAGCAGACCACCAAGTCCGAAGATCAGCAGGGAAGACAGCAGGAAATGTGCAGACATTGCGGGAACGGCGGTGATGCGAGGGGAAGAGGGAAGAAGCGAATGCGGGGCGAACGAGGACGCGCGGGCGGGCTCAATCATACGCGAGCAGGCCACGCGGCGTATTGCACTAGAATCGTCCGATCATTCGAGCCACGCAGCGACACAGCCGTGCCGCCGCACCTCTCACGGAGAAGACATGAAGGTAGAGAACATCCTGCAGACCATCGGCAATACCCCGCATATCCGCATCAACCGCCTGTTCGGCAACAGCCATGAGGTCTGGATCAAGTCCGAGCGCAGCAATCCCGGCGCTTCGATCAAGGACCGCATCGCGCTGTCGATGGTGGAGGACGCGGAGCGCCGCGGCGTGCTCAAGCCGGGCGGGACCATCATCGAGCCGACCTCGGGCAACACCGGCATCGGCCTGGCCATGGTCGCGGCCGTGAAGGGCTACAAGCTGGTGCTGGTGATGCCCGACAGCATGTCGGTCGAGCGCCGCCGCCTGATGCTGGCCTACGGCGCCACCTTCGACCTGACGCCGCGCGAGAAGGGCATGAAGGGCGCGATCGCGCGCGCCGAGGAACTGGTCGCCGCCACGCCGGGCGCATGGATGCCGCAGCAGTTCGAGAACCCGGCCAACGTCGACGTGCACGCGCGCACCACTGCGCAGGAAATCCTGAACGACTTCCCCGAGGGGCTGGATGTGCTGATCACCGGGGTCGGCACCGGCGGCCACCTGACCGGCTGCGCCAAGGTGCTGAAGGACAAGTGGCCGCAGCTCATGGTCTATGGCGTCGAGCCGGTGGCCTCGCCGGTGATCTCCGGCGGCGCGCCGGCGCCGCACCCGATCCAGGGCATCGGCGCGGGCTTTATTCCGAAGAACCTCGATACCTCGCTGCTCGACGGCGTGATCCAGGTCGATGCCGAACCCGCGCGCGAGATGGCACGCCGCTGCGCCCGCGAAGAAGGCATCCTGGTCGGCATCTCCTCCGGCGCCACGCTGGCCGCGATCGCGCAGAAGCTGCCCGAACTGCCGGCCAATGCGCGCGTGCTGGGCTTCAACTACGACACCGGCGAGCGCTACCTGACGGTGGAAGGGTTCCTGCCGGCGTAAGCGCCCGAGCGCCTCGACCTCGATTCAGCGCGACAGCAATCCGTGCCGCTTGTGCCAGTCGACCAGCGATTCATCGGGCCATGTCGCGCAATGCACGTGCCCCTTGCCCTTGGGCACATCGACCCACGGCGCCGCAGAATCCAGCCCCGCCTCCACCACCTCCGGCGGGCGCGGCAGCGGCGTGTCGATGGCAGACGCATGCGGATACACGAGGTCCGGCCAGCGCGGGTCCCACAGCCACAGCGCGCTGCCGCACTTCACGCAGAAATGCCGCTGCGCCGGCGAACGCCGCGCGCGCTTGCCCGGCTCGCGCATCACCGCCTGGTAGATGCCCAGATGCTTGCGGCCGCGCACGCGCAGGGTGGCAGCGTCGCCGCCGAGATTGATCGCATAGCCGCCGCCCCCGGCCGTCTTGCGGCAGATCGAGCAATAGCAATGCATGTACGGGTAGGGGGAATCGGCTTCGAGCGAGAATTGGATGGCGCCGCAATGGCAGGAGCCGTCGAGATGCATGGTGTGGGCCTTTGCGCGGTGGCGGTCTGGACAGTCCCTTGACTGTAGAAAACCGTGCGCAAAGTGCAAAGCTGGCGACGACCGCTACAACGCCTTGCGGAATGTCAGGTTGATGCGCAGCCGCCCCAGCAGCGGATGGTCGCCGTCGGCCAGCGGCGCCACGCCGTGAAACGCCAGCCGCGACGGCCCGCCCCATACCACCACGTCGCCATGTGCCAGCCGCACGCGCTGCGGACGATCGGCGCGGCGCATGCCGCCGAACAGGAAGATGGCGGGCAGCCCCAGCGACACCGAGACGATGGGCGCGTTGAAATCGCGCTCGTCGCGGTCCTGGTGCAGCGACAGGCGAGTACCGGGTTCGTAGCGGTTGATCAGGCAGGCGTCTGGTTCGAAGCCGGCAAAGCCGGCCTGCGCCGCCGCAGTAGTGGCCAGCTGGCGGAAGCTTGCCGGCATCTCCGGCCACGGCTGTCCGCTGAGCGGGTCGATCGGGTCATAGCGATAGCCGCGGGCGTCCGAGACCCAGCCGGCGTGGCCGCAGTTGGTCATGGCCACAGACATTTTCAGGCCGCCGGGCGTGATCATGTGGCGCCAGGGGGCGGCGGTGGCGATGGCCTGCACGTCTGCGAGCAGCGATTCGGCGTTGGGACGGGCAACGCCGCGCAGGACGACGGCGCCATCGGCGAGGGGCTCGGAGGTCAGTGTGGCGGGGGCGGCGTCGTCGAGGTTGTCGAAGAGGTCGAAAGTCATGGGGCAGGGGCCGGAGGCGCTGGCAGCGGCAATCCCTTGCATTGTCCTCCTTGCCTGCCCAAGTATGCAGGCATGTCAGCTGACGGTTATTTCCAGTCGCTTGCCCAGCACGCGAAAGGCGGCTTCGACGGTATCGAGCCTGGTTGTATGCCGAAGGTGCGGATAGCAGCGTCCAAATGCACGTGTCGCCACAAAAACCCGGCGCTGCGAACGGGGTTATCGGGGTTTATACTTATGATACTGAATTGCCGAATTTCGCCGGCCGGCGGCCAGCTGCCCGGTCCCCCGCATCATGAAACGCCTCCTCGCCTACAGCCTCGTCACCTGGCTTGCCGCCGCCGTCCTGATCCTCGGTGGCGATTCGCCGGCCATGATTGCGCTGAGCGGCGTGGTCGCGCTGGGCGGGTTTGACCTGCTGCGCCCCTGATCGACCGGAAACGCCATAAGAAAAGGCCGCCTGCAAGGCGGCCTTGTTGCATCTCCCGTGCGGCAAAACCATGCGCCGTCCCGGGGGCGCCATCAGGCGAACGTATCAATCTCCCCACGCCCTGGCGTCCGCGCCGGCCGCACGGTCGCGGTAGCCGGAGCCGCCGCGGGCTCGGCAGCGGCCAACACCCCGGCACCAAATCCCGCCTGCCCCCGCCCATTCCCCGGCGACTGCTGTTGCTGCCCATTCCCCGCCTGGCTGGCGAAGCCGTCGGACCCCACTGAAGTCTGGCCGAGCTGGATCCCGTTTTCCGACAGCGCGGTGCGCAGATGCGGCAGGGCCGCTTCCACCGCGGCACGCACCGCCTGGTGCGGCGAGACGAACTGCGCCTGCGCCTGGTCGTTGACCACGTTAAGCACCACCTTCAGCGGCCCGAGGTCGGGCGGGTTCAGTTGCAGCTCGGCGCTTTGCTGGCCTTGCGTGCTCAGCCGGATCATCTGCTGGCCGAGGGCCTGGGGCCACTGGCTGTCGTACAGCGGCGGTGCGACCACGGGGCGGCTGGCAGCTGCGACCGCGGCGGCGGAAGCTGACGGGGTCTGCTGGCCGGCCAGCGTGGCCGCCAGCGCGGGCGTGCTGTCGGCGCTGGCCGTCGCGGTCGTGGTCTCGCCGGTGCGGGCGGCGGCCTGCGCGGCGGCAAACGGTGCCGCGGCGGGCTTTGCGTCCTGAGTGGCCGCAAGCGGATCGGCGCGCTGCTGGCCGATACCGCTGTCCGGGCGCTGGCCTGCAGACTGCCCGCCAGTGTCCCGCTGCGCGTCCAGGGCGGCGCCAGGCACGGCCTGCGGCGCGGCGGCCGGCGTCTTGCCGTCGGTTCCTGCCGCGGCGTTGCCCTGCATGGCCGCGCGCTGCGAGGCGATGGTGGCCAGTGTGTCGGCGACGGAGGGCTGGGCGGGCCTGGCTTCGGCGGTGACCCCCTGCAGCGTGTCCGGCAGCTTCGTGACGGCAGGCTGCATGGCGTCGGATTGCGTGTCCGGGGCGGCAGCGGCGGTCGGCTGCGTGGCGCCAGCCAGTGCGGCGTGCAGCGCGGCGCTGCTGCCCGCGTCGCCAACACCGCCGACGGCGCCTGCAGTCGACGGAGCCGGCGTGGCCGGCAGCAGCATAGCCAGTGCGGCGGCAGCGGCTGCGTCGGTGGGCGCGGCGGCGGTGGTGTCGTCTTCGTCCTTGTCCTCGCTGCCGTGCGTGTGAGGTTTGGTGGTCGAGGCCGCCTGCTGCGGCTTGCCGGCGTCGGCAGGCGCCGGCTGGGCGGCGGCCGGCTTGCTGTCGCTGGCGGCGCCCTTGTCCTGCGCAGCGGTGTCCTTTGCGGCCGGCGCCGGAGTTTGCGGCTTGCTGGCTTCGCGTGCGCGCGTCAGCGCGTCGCCGAATCCGCCGGCGGCGGTATCTGCCGCGGCGCGTCGGTTCGCATCGGCGGCATTGGCGGCGCTGCTGACAATCTGGCTGATATCGATCATGTGGTCTGTAAAACGGTCCGGGCTTAGCTGAGCCGGCTGGCCGTGGTGCGGGCCAGGCGGGCGGCGTATTCGTCGGTGGCGCGCTGCTCGCGGCGCGCGGCGACCTGTTCTTCCTTGGCCTCGGCGCGCGCGATCAGCGTGTCGAAGGAGTTCAGGCGGCGCTTCTGGTGCTGCCAGTGGTTGCGCCCGGCCAGCAGGTCGGCCTCGGCCTTGGCCAGCGCAGCGGTCTGCTGGCGGATGGCGTGGTCGAGCGAATCGAGAAAGCGCGAGAAATCCTGCCAGCGGCTGGAGGTCATGCCCTCGGCCGCCACGACCTGCATGCGCGCGCGGTATTCCTGCCGGTATTGCGTGAGCTGGTTGAGCTGTTGCTCGGCTTGCGTGCGCAGGCCCTGCAGCCGGCCCAGTTCCCGCGCCGCGGCGTCGGTGTCGTTCTGGGCGAGGTCCGCCAGGGTATTAAGCGGTGAATGCTTGACCATGTTCACTCCTGTCGAAGAGGCTGTGCAGGTGGGCAATGGCGTCGTCGTAGCCGGCGCGTTCGTGGATGTCCTGCTGCAGGAAGGCTTCCATGCGCGGGTGCAGGCGGATCGCCAGGTCCAGCTCCGGGTCGTTGCCCGGCACGTAGGCGCCCACGCTGATCAGGTCGCGGTTGCGCTGGTAGCGCGACATCAGCTGCTTGAAGCGGCGCACCGAGCCGAACTGCTGGTTCGGGATCAGCGCGGTCATGGCGCGGCTGATCGATGCTTCCACGTCGATGGCCGGGTAGTGGCCGGCCTCTGCCAGGCTGCGCGACAGCACGATATGGCCGTCCAGGATGGCGCGCGCGGAATCGGCGATCGGGTCCTGCTGGTCATCGCCTTCGGTCAGCACCGTGTAGAACGCGGTGATCGAGCCGCCGCCTTCGGGGCCGTTGCCGGTGCGCTCGACCAGCGTCGGCAGCTTGGCAAAGACCGAAGGCGGATAGCCCTTGGTCGCCGGCGGCTCGCCAATGGCCAGCGCGATCTCGCGCTGTGCCATGGCGTAGCGCGTGAGCGAATCCATGATCAGCAGCACATGCTGGCCCTGGTCGCGGAAATACTCGGCCAGGCGCGTGGCGTAGGCCGCGCCCTGCATGCGCAGCAGCGGCGAGGTATCCGCCGGCGCGGCCACCACCACCGAACGCGCGCGGCCCTCGGGGCCGAGGATGTTCTCGATGAATTCCTTCACTTCTCGGCCGCGCTCGCCGATCAGGCCGACCACGATCACGTCGGCGCTGGTGTAGCGCGCCATCATGCCGAGCAGCACGCTCTTGCCCACGCCGGAGCCCGCAAACAGCCCCATGCGCTGGCCGCGTCCCACGGTCAGCATGCCGTTGATGGCCCGCACGCCGGTATCGAGCACGGTCTCGATCGGGGCCCGCATCAGCGGGTTGATCTGTTCGCCGGCCAGCGGCACTTCCAACGCGGCGGTGAGCGGGCCGAGGCCGTCTAGCGGACGGCCAGCCGCATCGAGCACGCGGCCGAGCAGGCCCGCGCCGACCGGCAAGCGCTTGGAGCCCGGCTCGCGCGGCATGGCCGCACCAGCCGGTTGCGGCGACGGCTCGAGCGGATAGACACGCGCGCCAGGCAGCAAACCGACCACATCGGATTGCGGCATCAAGTACAGACGATCCGCACCAAAACCAACGACTTCCGCTTCCGCGGTACGCGGGGCGTTGCTGTCGGTAGTGAATTGCCCTGCAGGCAATTCGATCAGGCAGTCGCTGCCCACCGGCATGCGCAGGCCCACGGCTTCGAGCACCAGGCCCGCGGCGCGGGTCAGGCGACCGCAGCTGCGCTTGCTGTCGAGTCCGGCGATGCCGGCGGATGCCGTGTTCAGCGCGCCGATCCAGCGTTGCGTATGCGGGATTGCGGCGCTATCCGGCGCGGTCGTATCGTGCGCGGCGGTGTCAGGCATGCGGCGGCTCCCACCGGTCGTCGCGGCCCAGCGCCTTGACCACGCGCGTCCAGCGCGTGGGCAGCGTGGCATCGCGCTCGCCGCTGGCGGCGCTGGCGGTGCAGCCGCCGCGCGCCACCGTCGGATCGGCGCGCACGGTCCATCCGGCAGCTTGCAGTTCGCCGTGCAGGTGGGTTTCCACAAGCGCCACGTCGTCGGGATGGAGCAGCAGGCTGGGCGAGCCGCACAGCGCGGGCTCGCTGGCCAGCAGCTCGCGCACTGCCGGCAGCAGCACGTCAGGGTTCTCCGCCACGGCGCTGCGCACCAGCTGGCGCGCCACGTCCAGCGCCAGCGACACCAGCGCTCGCGAAACCTGATCGTCCACGCCATTGAGCGCGCCGCGGAAGTTCGCGGCCAGCGCCTGCAGCTGCGCGGCCTCGTTACGGGCGGCTTCCAGCCCGCGGGCATAGCCCTCGCGATGGCCGTCGCCATAGCCCTGCGTCTGGCCCTGGGTGTAGCCCTGGGCATAGCCTTCCTTGCGCGCGCCTTCGCGCATCGCATCGAGGGCCTCGAAGTCGACCGGCGGCGGCGCGGGCTCGGCCGGTACCAGCGGCATCATCTCGGGTGGCTCGCTCTCGCGCGGATCGAGCGAGCCCATCTGCCAGCGCTGCCAGCCGGCCGCGCCACCGCGCGCACGGCGCGGGGGCTCGAACGGCGCAAAGCCGCCGGGATCGGCGGCAGCGGCTCCGCCGGCTCCGCCGGCAAGGGATTCGCCGCGCAGCGCGTGGCGTGCGGCCGAGCCGCGCTCAGACATAGGCATCGTCGCCTCCGCCGATCTGGACTTCGCCCGCATCCGCCAGGCGTCTTACCACCTGCAGGATGGCCTTCTGCTCGGCCTCGACCTGCGACACGCGCACCGGACCCAGCGCTTCCAGGTCCTCGCGCAGCATCTCGCCGGCACGGGTCGACATATTGCGGATGAACTTGTCGCGCAGCTCCTGCGGCGCGCCCTTGAGCGCGACGATGAGCGATTCGGTGGCGATTTCCTTGAGCACGCGCTGGATGCCGCGGTCGTCGACCTCCAGCAGGTTCTCGAACAGGAACATCTCGTCGATGATCTTCTGCGCCAGGTCGCCGTCGTGCAGGCGCACGCCGTCGATCACGGCTTCTTCGTGCGCGGTGCTCATCAGGTTGATGATCTCCGCGGCCGTACGTACGCCGCCCATGCGGCTGCGCTTCAGGCTCTGGCCCGCCAGCAGCTTGGTCAGCACGTCGGTCAGTTCCTGCAGCGCGCCCGGCTGCACGCCGCCGAAGGTGGCGATACGCAGGATCACGTCGTTGCGCAGGCGGTCGGTGAACAGCGCCAGCACCTCGGACGACTTCTGGCGGTCCAGGTGGATCAGGATGGTGGCGATGATCTGCGGGTGTTCGTCGCGGATCAGCTCGGCGATCGCAGTCGAATCCATCCAGTTCAGCGAGTCGATGCCGCCGCCCGGATCGCGCGATTCCAGGATGTCCTCGATCACCGACTGCGCGCGTTCCTCGCCCAGCGCCTTGTTCAGCACGCTGCGGATAAAGGCGCTGGAATCGACGTTCAGCGCCAGGTACTGCTCGGTCTCGGAGCGGAACTCGCCCAGCACCCCGGCCATTTCCTCGCGGGTGACCGAGCTGAGCGTGGCCATGGCCGAGCCCAGTTCCTGCACCTCGCGTTGCGACAGGTGCTTGAATACCTCGGCCGCGGCGTCCTCGCCGATCGCCATCATCAGGATGGCGCTCTTCTGCAGGCCCGATTCGGAGATGGCTTTAGCGGTTGTCATTGGAAATCCAGTTCTTGATCACGCTGGCGACCAGTCGCGGGTCACGCTGGGCGGCGTCGCGCACCAGCGCGAGGTCGCTTTCGTACTTGGCGGCGAGTCGCAGGACTTCCGGATTGGCCGGCTCTTCCGGCGGCAGCAGCACCGCCTCCATTTCGTCCCTGGCTTCCGGTGCCGGCAGCGGCGGCGTGGTGTAGCGGCGCAGGATCGGGCGCGCCACCTTGAACCATACGAACAGCGCCAGCAGCGTCAGCAGCAGGTAGCCTGCGCCGGTCTTGGCAAGATCGATCATTTCAGGCTGTTTCCACAGCGGCACCTCGGGCGTAACGGCCTCGCGGTCTGCGGTGAACGGGCTGTTGACTACGTTGATGGAGTCGCCGCGGTCAGCGGAGAACCCCATCGCTTCCTTGGTCAGGTTCTGGATCTGCGCCAGCAATGCCGGCGGCAGCGGCTGCGCGACGAGCTTGCCCTTGGCGTCGGCCATCTGGCGGTAGTTCACCACTACCGCCACCGACAGGCGGCGCACGCCACCCGGTGCCTGCTGCACGTGGCGCACGCTGCGGTCCAGCTCGTAGTTGACGGTGGAGTCGCGGCGGTTGCTGCTCGGGCCGCTCGATGCGGTCGCGGCCGCGCCTTGCGCGGCCTGGCCTTGCCCTTGCTGGCCCGGCTGCCCGGCCACCGGCGCTCCCGCCTGTCCAGGCGCCTGGCCCGCCCGCGGCGTCTGCGGCGTGGTCACCGGCGCGACGGCGGCAGCGGGCGGCTGGTTCGACAGCGCGCCGGGCACGCCGCCCGGGGGGGTCGCGCCCTGCTGGGTCGACTCGCTGGTCTGCTGGCTACGGATCGCCGTGCGAGTGGGATCCTGGTTGGGCTTGTAGCTCTCGTCGGTGTGCTCGACGATGGAGAAATCGACGTCGGCGGTGACCTGTGCACGCACATTGTCCTTGCCGACGATCGGCGTCAGGATCGCTTCGATGCGCTTCAGGTAGTTCTGTTCCAGCGCATTGACATACTTGAGCTGGGTGGCGTCGAGCATGCGCTCGTTGCCGGTATTCGACAGCAGGTTGCCGTGCTGGTCGACGATCGAGATCGACTTGGGCGTCAGTTCCGGCACGCTCGACGACACCAGGTGGCTGATCGCCGCGACCTGGCCTTCATCGATGGCGCGGCCCGGGTGCAGCTGCAGCACGATCGACGCGGTCGGCTTCTGGCGCTCGCGCACGAACAGCGTCGGCTTGGGAATGGCCAGGTGCACGCGGGCCGACTGCACCGCGGCGATGGATTCGATCGAGCGTGCCAGCTCGCCTTCGAGCCCGCGCTGGTAGTTGACCTGCTCGGCAAACTGGCTGATGCCGAACTTCTGGTTGTCCATCAGTTCCATGCCAGTCGTGCCGCTCTTGGGCAGGCCCTGCGACGCCAGGCGCAGGCGGATTTCGTGGACCTTCTCGGCCGGCACCATCACCGCACCGCCGCCTTCGGCGAACTTGTACGGCACGTTCATCTGCTGCAGCGACAGCAGCACCGCGCCGCCATCGCGCTCGGACAGGTTGCTGTACAGCACCTTGTAGTCTGGGCTGCGCGACCACAGTACGCCCACGGCGATGGCCGCGGCCAGCGCGGCGCCGGCCAGCATCAGCGGCAGCTTCGGGTTGGCCTTCAGGCGCTCCAGCACCTCGGCCGAGCGCCCGGGCAGCGCCACTGCCGCGGTCATGCGCGTGCTCCTGTGCCGCGATGGTCGCCACGGCGGGGGCGAAGATGACCGCCATGGTCGTCGGCACGGCTCACATTACGCTGCAGATAAAACACGCGTACTCCCGAATGGATGGTTGTCTGGCGATGTCCCGGAACCCGGCGCAAGGCGACAGCCCGCGCTTCTCCGGCACGGTGGCAATGATCGGCCAGACTTGAGGCCGACAATCGGGCGAACAGACCGGGTTTTCTGTCCGAATTCGGTCCATGGCGCGAAAGGGGCGGCGGGTACTCTGCTCGGGCTGAAACTCGGCGCGGACCGCCTGCCTTTCCTGCAGGCATGTGATCAAAGGGCCGCGCCATTGACTGAACCGAGCCAGTCCGGGCCCGGCGCCCCGCGCCGGCGGCCGGCACATGACGACGCCAATGACCACTATCACTTCCATCGAGGCCATGCTGCAGCAACTGCGCGGCCTGCCCCAGGTTGCCTCGGACAACAACGCCAGCCAGTCGGCTGCGCCTGTCGCCGGCGGCGGGTTTGCCGGAGAGCTGCAGCGCTCGCTGGGCCGCATCAACGCCGCCCAGGAACGCGCTTACGGCCAGGCCGAGGCGTTCGAGCTGGGCAAGCCCGGCGTGGCGCTGAATGATGTGATGATCGACCTGCAGAAGGCGAATATCTCGTTTCAGACGGGGGTGCAGGTGAGGAATCGGTTGGTGGCGGCGTATCAGGAAATGATGAATATGGGGGTGTAAGCCGGCCCGGGAACCATGCCAGCGACCCCTGCACCGCGCGAGCGGGCAGGGGTCGTTTGCTTCGCGGCGGTTCCCAGGCGGGCGTCAGAGGCGGAAGTACTCCGCGATCGCCGGTTCCGCGGCGGGCTTGCAGACCAGCTCGCCGCCCTGTCCACCAAACACCAGGCAGTTGCCCGGCGTATCCCGGTTGATCACGCCGACGCCCTGGGCAAGCACCGATCCCGCGCCCACATGGCTGCGCCCGATGATGGCGGAGTTGGGATACATCACCACGCCTTTGCCGATCACCGGCGCCACGCCGTGGTTCTTGCCGACGGTGGAGTTCTGGTAGAGCACCAGGTAGTTGCCGTAGGTGGCCTTGGCCAGCACTATGCCGACCGAATGGCCGATAAAGAACACTTCCGGCATCTCGATCTCATAAAACAGGTCGATGCCGTTGAGCGCCTTGTTCAGCAGGAACAGCCGCGTGCAGGCCTGTGCGTCGCGCTCGTTGCGCCAGATCGTGTTGGCCAGGTAATAGAGGTACTGGCAGTGCTGGCTGGAATGCAGGTAGTTGAAGGTGCCTGGCTTCCACATCTTCACTGCGTCGATGCAGCGGCCGGTGCGTTCCAGCGCCTCGTCCAGGTTGCGCGTGATGACCGGCAGCAGGGCGCCGGCCTGTCCGTCCGGCACCAGCGAGCCGATCTGGTTGCAGGTATAGGCCGCCAGGCTGGCGCGGGTCTGCCCGATCAGTTCCATCGTTGAATCTCCTCAAGCCGTGCGTCCACCACGTCGCGTACGTCGCGCGGGACGACGTTGAGCGCATGCAGCCGTTTTACGCTGCACTGCGCCGCGGATTGCGGTGCGGACGCGCGCGCCAGCTCGACCGACCAACCGTGCCGCGCAAACACGGCGGCCAGCTCGGCGTTGGACACGTTGGCGCCGCTGGCCACGTTGAAGATGCCGGTGGCGGGTGTCTCGCACAGTGCGACCAGCGCCGCCACCACGTCATTGAGATGGATGTAGTCGCGCACGAACCCGGCATCAGTCTCCAGGCGGAACACCCGTTCGCGCGCGGCGCGCTGCAGCCACTCGGACAGGAAGCCGGGCGCGTCGTCGTCCCAGTCGAACACGCACGACAGTCGCGCCACGGCGGCACGGCCCGGCGCCTGCGTCAGGCACAGGTTTTCGCCGAGCGCCTTGGACAGGTCATAGAGCGCACGGGGGTTGATCGGGTCGAGCGTCAGCGGCTCGGCCTCGTCGCCGGCCGCTAGCGCGCCGCTGTCATAGAGCCGCGTCGACGACAGGTAGACCAGGTGCGCGAAGTGGCCGGCACGCAGCACGTCTGCCAGCAGGCCGACATGCGCCTGCACCGTGTCGAACGGGCGCGCCGCGTAGTCAGCGGTCAGCCCGGCGCAGTAGTAGACCTTGCCCAGGTCGCGTGCCAGCAGCTCGGGATCGCCCCGCTGTGGGACATAGACGTTGCGCCCGGCACGGCGCAGTGTGTCGACCAGGCGCCGGCCGACAAAGCCGGCGCCGCCGATGACAGTGCAATGCATGACGTGCGGCGCTCAGTGGATCGGGTGGTGCAGCGCCGGGTCGCGGTGCCACAGCAGCTTCGGGCTGACGCCGGGGCACAGCGCGAAATCCGCCGAGCGCAGGATGGCGGGGTCCTTGACCGCCACCATGTTGAAACCATGCGGCGGGCCATCGAGGTAGATGTTGTCGACCGGCACCAGCTCGATCGGCCGGCCCTGCATGTCGACATTCGAATTGAAGTCGCGCACCGCATACACGTGGTAACCGTAGCGCGCCAGTTCGCGCACGATTTCGGCATTCTGCAGCCCCTGGCTCCAGTCGACGTAGTGGCGATGCACCTCGAATACCAGGTTGGGCGCCTCGCCGGCCGGGCGCGCCAGCTGCCTCGTGGCGCCGCGGAACACGTTGAGCTCGGCGCCTTCGATATCCAGCATGATCAGGCTGAGCTTGTCGATGCCTTGCTGCGCGCAGTAGTCGTCGACGGTGATGGTGGCGAAGCTGGACGAGTTTTCGTCAACTTCTGCCCCCGCCTCGGCGCGTTCGGCATGCGCGAACGAGTCGTGGCCCACCAGCCGCAGCTGCGAGGTGCTGTCGGACCACAGCCCCAGGCGCCAGCTCCGGATATTGCCGACCGCGTTCAGCTCGGCATTGCGTCGCAGCATGCTCAGCTGGTCGGGATTCGGCTCGAACGCATGGCAGGTGCCGCCGGCCTGCGCCAGCCGGCGCGCCATCAGCACCACCTGGTCGCCGAAGTAGGCGCCGCCCACTACCGCGTGGCCGCCCTGCGCGGACAGTGCCAGCAGCAGCTTGGTGGTCTGCGGCTCCCACACGTGGTCCGGCTGTTCCGGCGTGCTCATCAGGAAGTCGCGGGCGATCTTGGTGCGGTACAGGAACTCGAACACGGTGCCGTCGGCCAGCGTCTTGCGCAGGCGCGTGGCCTCGGTGTGCAGCGCGTCCACGATCGGGCCGGTGATGTCATCGCGCACGCTGCCGGCATAGCCGCCGAAGTCCTGCTCGATGGCCTTGCACAGCGCGATGACCTTGTCGCGGGCGGTGGCGTTGCTGGCGACTGCCTGCAGCGCGGCGGACAACTTCTGGAATGCTTCGGTGCTCATGGTGTCTCGGCGGATAGGTTCGGTAGAAGGTGGAATCAACGCTGCGCCTGCTCGTCCAACTCGGCCAGCGTCGGCAGCGCGAGATCCTTGGGCGAGATCAGCCGGTGCTCGCAGTCCGGCCAGGCAAGGCCGATATCGGGGTCGTTCCAGCGCAGGCCGCGGCTGCTGTGCGGATCGAAGGGCACCGTCATCTGGTAATACACCTCCGACAGCGCGGTCAGCGTCTGGAAGCCGTGGGCCACGCCTTTGGGGATATAGACGGCGCGCTGCGACTGCGCCGACAGCTCGAAAGCCTGCCATTGCAGGTAGCTCGGCGAATCGCGGCGCAGGTCGACGATCACGTCATGGATGGCGCCGGTGGTCACGCGCACCAGCTTGTCCTCGGCGGCGGCGCCGGCCTGGAAATGCATGCCGCGCAGGATCCCCGCGCGCGTGTTGCGCGAGACGCTCTGCTGCACGAAGCACGCGTCCAAGCCGTGCCGGGCGAATGCGTCGGTGCAGACGGTGCGGGCAAAGAAGCCGCGCTCGTCGTGCAGCGGCTCGGGGTCGACCAGCCAGGCGCCGTCGATGCGGGTCGGCGTGAAGATCATGGATGGACCACCGTCTGCGGAATGGCGGTGACGAACCGGCCGCCCCAGCTACGGATCCCGGCCATCTGCTGCATGATCTCGTCGCGGATATTCCAAGGCAGGATCAGCAGGTAGTCGGGCCGGCGCTCGTCAATGGCCTCGGGCGCCAGCACCGGGATGCGCGTGCCCGGCAGCAGCTTGCCCTGCTTGGCCGGGTTGCGGTCCACCACGAAATCGACCAGGTCGGCCCCCGCGCCGCAGTAGTTCAGCAGGGTGTTGCCCTTGGCGGCTGCACCATACGCGGCAACGCGCTTGCCGGCGCGCCTGGCATCGATCAGGAAACCCAGCAGGTCGCGCTTGGCCTGGCGCACGCGTTCGGCAAAGGCTGCATAGCGGGCTGTCGAAGCCAGCCCGGTAGCCTTCTCTTCGTCGAGACAGGCCTGCACCGCGGCCGTGACTGCGTGGCTCGCGCCGATCTGGCAGGCGTACAGGCGCAGGCTGCCGCCGTGCGTGCTCAGGTGTTCGATGTCGAAAGCGCGCAGGCCGGCGTGTGCCAGCACCGGCATCAGCGCGGTCAGCGACAGGTAGGAATAGTGCTCGTGATACAGCGTATCGAACTGGTTCTCGTCCAGCAGCCGCAGCAGGTGCGGGAATTCCAGCGTGACCACCCCTTCGGGCTTGAGCACCACCGGCATGCCGGCGACGAAGTCGTTGATGTCCGGCACATGCGCCAGCACATTGTTGCCCAGCAGCAGGTCAACCTGCCAGCCGTCGGCGGCGAGTGCGCGCGCGCTGTCGGCGCCGAAGAACACTTCGCGCGTCTGCACGCCCTTGTCGCGCGCCGCTGCTGCGGTATTCGCCGTTGGCTCGATTCCCAGGCACGGCACGCCGGCCTGCACGAAGTACTGCAGCAGGTAGCCGTCGTTACTGGCGATCTCCATCACGCGGCTGTGCGGGCCCAGCGCAAAGCGCTCGCGCATCGCGCTGACATAGCGCCGCGCATGCGCCAGCCAGGACGTCGAATACGACGAGAAGTAGACGTAGTCGTCATGGAAGTGCGCCGCCGCCGGCGTGGCGTCGCGCAGCTGCACCAGCCAGCACTGGCCGCAGACCATGGCGTGCAGCGGATAGAAGGTCTCGCCCTGAGCGGCATGCTCGGGGCGGATAAAGGCATTGGAGATCGGCGACAGGCCGAGATCCACCACAGTCTGTTCGAGCGGCGCGCCGCAGGCGCGGCAGGCCGGTTGGATCGCGAGGTCGGGGTTCATGCGGCGTCAGGTTGCGGTGCGGGTCAGGCGCAGAACGCCTCGATCTGTTGTTCGGTGATGGCGCGGGCCTGGCCGGGCTCGCGCAGCACGCGGCGATACCAGTCGGCGGTTTCGGCCAGCGCCTGTTCCAGGCGCCAGCGCGGGCGCCACGCCAGCATCTGGCGCGCGCGGGCGCAGTCCAGCAGCAGCAGGCCCGCTTCGTGCGGGCCATTGACTTGCGGCTGGGGCATCCAATGCAGTTCCGGCCAGTGCTGCTGCAGGCCGGACAGCACCGTGCCCACCGAGACATTGTCCGCACTGTCTGGCCCGAAATTGAAGGCGGTGGCAAAGTCCTGCTCGCCCGCCACCAGCCGCGATGACAGCAACAGGTAGCCGTAGAGCGCCTCCAGCACGTGTTGCCAGGGGCGCGTGGCGTCCGGATGCCGGATCTGCAGGGTGGCGCCGGCGACCGCGGCGCGTGCGGCGTCGGGGATCAGCCGGTCGGCGGACCAGTCGCCGCCGCCGATCACGTTGCCGGCGCGCGCGGTGGCCAGAAGCACGCCGCGCCCGGCAAGGAAGGACTGGCGGTAGCTGGCCGCCACCAACTCGGCCGCGGCCTTGCTGGCGCTGTAGGGATCATGACCGCCGAGCGCATCGGTCTCGCGGTAGCCCCACGGCCATTCCTTGTTCTCGTAGCACTTGTCGGTGGTGACGACCACCGCCGCGCGCACGGTATCGCAATCGCGCACGGCGTCGAGCACGTTGGCGGTGCCGACCACGTTGGTGGACCAGGTCGCAAGCGGATCCCGATAGCTGGCCCGCACCAGCGGCTGCGCCGCCAGGTGCAGCACCAGTTCGGGCCGGGCCGCGCGCATCGCGGCGCGCAGCGACACGGTGTCGCGGATATCGCCGACGGTGTGCGCGACCATGGTGTCGCCCACGCCGGCCAGCGCGAACAGGCTGGGGTTGGTCGCTGGCGCCAGCGCGTAACCGCTGACCTTTGCCCCCAGGCGCGCCAGCAGCAACGCGAGCCATGCGCCCTTGAAGCCGGTGTGGCCGGTCACGAAGACGCTCAGACCGCGATAGCAGCCAAAACTCCCCGGGAGCCCGGAACGCGGGTCGATCACCATGTCTTCCACGGCGCGGCGCCGGATTGCCACAGGTCTTCCAGCAGGTTCTTCTCGCGCAGCGTATCCATCGGCTGCCAGAAGCCGCGGTGCTCGAACGCCACCATCTGCCCGCTGGCCGCGAGCTTGCGCATCGGGGCTTCTTCCCAGCTGGTGTGGTCGTCCTCGACCAGGTCGATCACGTCGGGATGCAGCACGAAGAAGCCGCCGTTGATCCAGGCGCCGTCGCCGCGCGGCTTCTCGGTGAAGCCCACCACCTTGTCGTTGTCGCGCTCGAGCGCGCCGTAGCGGCCGGGCGGCTGTACCGCGGCTACGGTGGCACGCTTGCCGTGCGCGCGGTGGAACGCGATCTCGGCGGAGATGTCGATGTCCGAGACGCCGTCGCCATAGGTGAAGCAGAACGGCTCGCCGGGAGTCAGGTAGGAGCGCACGCGGCGCAGGCGCCCGCCGGTCAGGGAGTCCTCGCCGGTGTCGACCAGCGTCACGCGCCACGGCTCTGCCTTGCGCTGGTGCACGGTCATGCCGTTCTCGCGCATGTCGAAGGTGACGTCCGACATGTGCAGGAAGTAGTTGGCGAAGTACTCCTTGATGACGTAGCCCTTGTAGCCCAGGCAGACCACGAACTCGTTGACGCCATGCGCCGAGTACATCTTCATGATGTGCCAGAGGATCGGCTTGCCGCCGATCTCGATCATGGGCTTGGGGCGCAGGTGCGACTCTTCCGAGATGCGGGTGCCGAGGCCGCCGGCGAGGATGACTGCCTTCATACTGGTACCTCGGCGGCTTCCGGTGCCGCCGCGGCCTGCGTTTTCACTTCGATCCCCAGGATCTCGAACACCGATGGCACCGGCGACGCTTCCAGCGTTTCCAGCATCAGGCCGAACTGCTCGTGCAGCAGTTGCGCCAGCGAGGACTTGTCCAGTTTGCCCTCATCGAGCCAGTGTGCCAGCAGGCGATAGAGGGGCAGCGCATAGGGGCGCATGCCGATACCCTCGACCAGCAGCTCGATGGCATAGGCCTTGTCGCCGCTTTCATATTCGGTGATGGCCAGCGCGTAGGCGACCATCCAGTGCCGGTACCAGCTCGAGGTCAGGTTTTCCAGCAGGTTGCGCAGCGGCGTGTATTCACGCTGATGCAGGTGGGCCGCCACCGACAGCACGATATCGTTGTAGCCGTGCCAGGTGCCGCCGAAATACACGCCCTGCGCCGGCGACAATTCGCGCGGCGGCACCGGCTTGGCCGGGGCGACCAGTTCGCCCAGGCGTTCTTCCAGCCACGCCGCGAAGCCGGCGGCATCGCACATCGCGCTCTGTTCGGCGCGCTGGCGCAGCGACAGGCGCAGTGCATTGAGCTGCTCGACGTCGTCGGCCAGTGCGCAGGCCACTTCGACATAGCGTTGCGGGGTGTCGCAGATCAGTTCGTCCAGGCCGGTGGCGTGCAGGAATGGCGCCGACACGCGCTGGTGGAACATGCCGCCCGCCAGCGAGACGACGGGCACGCCCATCCACAGCGAGTCGCAGGTGGTAGTGCCGCCGGTGACCGGCGTGGTGTCCAGGGCGATGTCGATGCGGTGATAGGTCAGGTACTGGTTTGCGCTGGAGCGCGCTACCAGTTCTACCCGTGAGGTGTCGATGCCGTGGGCGCGCAGGCGTTGCTCCATGCGTTCGCGCAGGCTGGGCTGGTCCAGGCCGCTGGCCTCGATCAGCAGGCGGCTGCCGGGGCAGTTGGCCAGCACCGCGCTCCAGAGGTCCAGCGTGGGTTTCGTCAGCTTTGCCATGCCGTTGCAGGAGCCAAAGGTGATGTAGCCGTTGGCCAGTGCCGGCGTCTCATTGACGCGGTAGCGCGGCTCGTAGATGGCCAGCGGGTTGCTGACCAGCGGATGGTAGGCGCAGAACACCGGCGCGCGCAGCAGCGTTTCGGTGTAGTTGTCGTCGCAGCCGTCGGGGTCGCCGATGCTGTCGGTGACGCGATACCCGATCTGCTTCATGCCGGTGGTGCCTGGATAGCCAAGCCAGGTCAGCTGCACCGGCGCCAGTTCGTGGACCATATAGGTCAGCGGCGAAGCGCCGGCGTAGCCGCCGAGGTCGATCAGCGCGTCGAGCCCGGCGCTGCGCACCTGCGCCACGACCTCGGCTTCGCCCAGGCGCGAGACGTCGAGGAACTCGTCGGCATACTGGCGGATCTTCTCGGTGACGCGGTCCTGCGAAGGATTCAGCGACACCAGCACCAGTTCGAAGCGGCTGCGGTCCAGGTTGGCAATCAGCGGGATCAGGAAGTAGGCGCAGGCATGCAGGCGCAGGTCATTGGAGAAGATGCCCAGGCGCACCCGGCCCGGGCGCGCCTGCCAGGGAGCACCCGCGGCGGGCGACTGGCTGGCCAGTGCTTCGGCCCAGGCCTGCGTTTCCGCCTTGATCCGGGCGGCGTCGATGCGATGGTCGTACAGACATGCGAACAGCAGGTTGGTGCGGTTGTGGCGATGAGCCGGTGCGATCGCGCAGGCCTTGCGGAAGTAGGGGATGGCCTCCACCGATTCGCCCGTCTCACGCATCGCGGAAGCGTAGTTGCCCAGCGCGGCGGGATCCTCGGGCGTCAGTTGCAGCGCGCGGGCGCCGGCCTGGCGCGAGCCTTCGTAGTCGGCCAGCCGGTACAGCACCGACGCGTACTCCTGCCACACGCCGTCGCCCTTGGGATCGATATCCAGGCTCATTTTCAACACCTTGGCGGCGCGCTTGTACTGGGCGCGCTGGACTTCGATCAGGCCCAGCAGGGCCAGCACGCGGGCATGCCGCGGGTATAGCTGCGCGGCCAGCTCCGCCGCGGGCTGGGCTTCTTCGATGCGGCCCAGGTTCAGCAGCGACGCCGCCTTGATGAAATGCAGGTCGCCGGAGCGTATGCCCGTGCTCTCCGCCTGCGCAAGGGTGCGCATCGCCCCCGCAAAATCGCCGGCCTGGAATTCTGCGCGCGCCTTGTCGAGCAGGCGTTGCGGCGGGGCGGCGGCGGGGATATGGCGAGGCATTGCGGCGGTCTCCGGTGACGAGGTATGGGCCATTGCCGCGCATGACGGGGCAAGGCTAGGGGAATGTAACAAACGGTTCCTCGCATCACCGGCGGAAAAACAGGCCCAAATCGCGCCTATTTCTCGGGGCTGGAAGGAGGGTGCGGCGGGCGGCGGGCAGCATCCGCCGCGTGCGGCCGCGCGACTTATGGCGCCGGCGCGTCGGCCGTGACGCTTTCCAGTTCGTACAGCCACGCCAGCAGCTCGGCCACCGCCACATAGAGCTGCGGCGGGACATTGCTGTCCAGGTCGACCTGCATCAGCAGGTTGACCAGCGTGGGTGAATCATGGATATAGACGCCCGCCTCTCTGGCGCGGGCGATGATGGCCTCGGCGGTCACGCCATAGCCCTTGGCGACGACGCGCGGCGCCTTGTCGCTGTGCCGGTAGGTAAGCGCGATGGCCGCGCCGCGGTCCTGGCTGGATTCACTCATGGGTTGGCTCCGGCGTCGTCCTGCGTCTGCACGTTCAGGCGCTGCAACGGGATGCCTTGCGCTTCCAGCCGGCTGCGCAGCAGCGGACGTGCGGCGATAAAGCGCGCGGCAATATCGGTTTCGGCGGTGGCCACGCGCGCTTCGAGGCCGGACGGGCCGAGCGTCAGCAGCACCTCGACCGTGCCCAGGTTGGGCAGTTGCAGCCGCAGGCGGCTCGACCACGGCCGGCTGGCATCGTCCGGCGCGGCGCCGCCGGCGTCGGAGTCGGCGCGGCGAACCTCCCATGCCATCGGCACGCCGGGCCAGGCCTCGCCGGCAAAGCGGAACTGCTGCGTGGCCAGCAGTTCCAGCTGCTGGCGCACCACGCCCTCGGTGGCGGGATGGATGGCGGGGCCGGCAGGCGCGGACTGCCTGGCGGCATCGGCGGCAGCGGCATCGCCCGGATCGGCGGCGCGCGACGCATGCGCCGCGAGCGCGTCGGGCACCGGGGCACGCGCGGCATCGGCGGTGGCCTGGTAGGCCCGCGTTGCCATCGATGCCACGGACGGGCGCGGCGGCGCGGCGTCGGCCGCGGCCTCGCGACTGTATGGCGCGGTGGAGCCGGCGCCCTGGCGCACGCCCTGTTCGGCGGGCGCATGGCTGTGCGCCACGCGCGGATCGCGCGGCGACGCCAGCGCTTCGGCCAGCACCTGCGAGGCAGGGATCAGGGGCGGTGCCGAAGGCCTGGGCGGTTCGGCGCCGGGCGCGGTGCCGTTGTAGGTCAGCAGCGCGGAGGGCGGCGCGTTGCCGGCCGGCGCTTGTGGCTGGGCCACCGCAGCCGATGCGGCTGGCCGTGGCACGCTTGCCTGCGGCTCCTGCCGGATGCCGGGCAATGCGCGCGCGCCGGCGACCCACTCCGCCAGGTGCGATTCATAGAAGAGCCCGCTCTGGCCCACCGCATTGGCCAGCGCCGCGGCCGCCGCTTGCGCGGAGGCCGGCGTGGGCGCGCTGCCCAGCAATGGCGCCGCAGGGCGGACCGGCTGGGCCTCGATGCCGTCCATCACCGCCAGGATGGCGCGCGCGGCCGCGCTCAGCGATTCCCGCGTCGAGGTGCCCGGCAGCAGCCCGGCCTGGCCCGGTACGCCGTTCGGCCCGGCGGCCTGCTGGCTGTGGCGGATCGCCTGGCCGGTGGAGTTCTGGACATTCGACTCCGTGGCCTCGGGCACGGGCTGGAGCGCGGCGAGTTTGTCGATCACCAGCGCCGTGCGCAGCTGTTGCGGGTCCGGGGCCTGACCGGGTGCCAGGCCTGGAGGCAGATGGATGCCGGTCATACGGGTCGGAGGAAATGCAGGCGGGGTGGAAGACGCGCGCGACGGACCCGGTGGCCCGCCGCGGTCGGCCTGACGTTGTCGTCAGGCGATCGTCAGGCTGTAGCGCCGTAAGCGGCGGACAATTCGAACTGGCGGCGCGAGCTGGTCAGCATGTCGCCAAGCTTCTTCAGCTGCGGTACGGCCAGGTCGCGGATGCGGGCATCGTAGGTCAGGATGCGGTCCAGCAGCTGGTACCGGCGCATGCGCTCCGAGTCGGAGAACGGCGCGTCGTGGTCCAGCTGGCGCAGGCGGTCCACCCGCGCCAGGTAGCAGCGCTGGAGTTCCGTGACCTGGTCCCAGTCGGCGGCCTGGGCAGCCTCCAGCATGCGTGCAGACAGCGCGAGGATTTCCTCGTAGCAGGTGACGATCGGGGAAAACTCAGGGAGGGAAGCCATTTCAGTTGTCCTGTAAGGCGGGCTGCCGGTCGGAGCCCTGGGCCGTGTCATCGATCTGCGCCCAGGCCGAGGCCAGGCTTTCGAGCAGGGCATCGACCTCGGCCAGCAGGGCCGCGTCGCTGCGCAGGTTGGCCAGCATCAGCCGGCGCACCATGTATTCATAGAGGGATTCGAGATTGGCAGAGATCTCGCCGCCGGCCTCGTGGTCCAGCACCGCGCGCAGCCCGTTGTCGATGATGTCGATCGCCTTCGAGATGGCGTTGCCGCGCGCCGGCACGTCGCCGCCCTCCAGGTGGAACTTCGCCCGCGCGATGGCAGCGCGGGCGCCGTCGTACAGCATGGCGATCAGCTTGTGCGGGCTGGCGCTCATGGCACCGGTCTGGACGCCCACCTGGGCGTAGGCGTTTGCGGCTTGGCGGGCGAACATGGCTGGCTTCCTCTGGCTTGCGGTGTTTGCGCTGGGCGCTTACTTCGTCGTGGTGTTGTTCAGCGCGGAGAACTGCTGCGTCAGGTAGCTGCTGGTGCGGTTCATCTGCGCGACCAGCAAGTCCAGCTGTGTGAACTGGGCCTTGTAGCGTTCCACGGTGGCGTTGACGCGATCCTCCACGCGGTTATAGTTGTCCTCCAGGCCCTTCAGCGTCTTGGTGATGCCGTCCTGGGCCGCCTTGAGCGCGCCGTCGGTCTTGCTCAGGCCATCGATATAGTCGCTCGCCTGCTTGCCCAGGCCGCCGGCATTCGCGGTGCTGGAGAACATGTTCGTGACGCCGCCCAGGTTGGTATTCAGCGCCTTGGTCAGCTTGGTGTCGTCCAGCTTCATGGTGCCGTCCTTTTCGAACGTGACACCGATGTCGATCAGGGTGACCTTGCCGCCATTGCCGTCGTCCATGGCGCCGCCCAGCATCGAGCGCAGGCGCGACTGGATCGCACGCAGCGTGGTGTCGCCGGTCAGCGCCGCGGAGGTGCCTGCGTCGGTATCGAAGGCGGTCAGCGACTTGGCCGTGCTCTGGATATTGTTGTACGCGGTGACAAAGCCCTGGATGGCGGCCTTGATCGCCTCGTTGTCGCGCGTGACCACCAGCGACGTGGTGCCGGTCTTGGCCAGGTTCATGGTCACGCCCTGGGCCGCGTCCACTACCGTGTTGCTCTGGCTGACCACGTCGATGCCGTTGATCTTCAGCGTCGCGTTGGCCGGCGGCACCTTCTGCTCCATCTTGTTGACGCCGGCCGCTGCGGCCGGGTCGAAGGCGATCACGTTGTTCAGTGCCGCATCGGTCGACGACACGCGCATGGTGGCCTGCGTGCCGGTCTTGTCGGAGGTCAGCACCAGGCGGTAGGGGCTGGCGCTGCCGTCGTTGACGATGCTGGCGGTCACGCCGATGCCGGCCTTGTTGATGGCGTCGCGCATGCCTTCGAGCGAGGACCCGGCCGGGATCGTGACCTTCTTGGTGCTGGTTGCCGCGCCGCCGGTGGCAAGGGCCTCGCCGAAATCGAACACGATCTCGCCGCCGCCGATCGCGGCCTTCTGGTCGGCAACGTTGCCGCTGACCAGTGACTGCGCAGTGGCGAGCGTGTTGACGGTGATACTGTAGTTACCGGGCACCGCGTTGGCGGCAGTCGTCACGGACATCACGTCGGCCGAGCCCACGGCGGCCTTGACCGCGCCGAAGGTGGCGGCGTCGGACAGCTTCTTGGCCGCAGCCTGGTAGGCGGACAGCACGCTCTGCACCTGGCTGTAGGCCGACAGCTTGGTCTGGTAGCTCTTGGCCTGGTTGGTGATCGCGGTGAGCGGCGCCTGCTCAGCCGTCTGCAGGTTCTGCAGCAGCGTGTTCAGGTCCAGGTTGGAACCGATGCCGAGGGAGGAGATCGTTGCCATGCTTGTCGTGCCTCTTCTTCTTCAACTGTTGTTCGGGTGCGCTGCGCCGGCTTGCGGCCCAGGGTGGCTCAGGCCGCCTGGCTGACGAACAGCCCCTGCAGCTTGTCGATGGCGCGGGCGACGCGCAGCACCTCTTCGGTGGGCATCTGCCGGATCAGTTCGCCGGTTTCCCTGTCGATCACCTTGGTGATGACGCGGTGCGTAGTGTCGTCGATCTCGAAGCGCAGGGCGATCGACGTAGTCTTGAGCGCATCGACCAGTTCGCCGATGGCGGCGCCCGCCTCCACGGTGTCGGCGGCGTCCGCGGCTAGCGTAGCCGGAGCGGCGGCGTCATCCCGGCGAACGGCCTGGCCGGCGCTACGCACCGGGGCCACGGAAGCGACCGCGCCCGCCAGCACATCGGATGGCAGGCGCATTGCGCTCGGGTTCACTGTCGGGGAAGGCGCCATGGTCTGCTCCGTCCGGGTTGGCGTGGTTCACATTCGGTTTGAAACGCTTTGCAGGCAGCGGTCTGCCTGCGAAACGCTCCGCGGGCAAAAAGGCCGGGCCTTGCGGCCCAGCCTTTCATGCCCGTTGCCGTTGCGATTAACGCAGCAGCGACAGCACGCTCTGCGTGGTCTGGTTGGCTTGCGCCAGCACCGAGGTACCAGCCTGTTGCAGGATCTGCGCGCGGGTCATGTTCGACACTTCCGTTGCGTAGTCAGCGTCCTGGATGCGCGAACGCGAAGCCGACAGGTTGGTCACGGTGGTGCCCAGGTTGGCGATCACGGAGTCAAAGCGGTTCTGCACGGCACCCAGCGAGCTGCGCAGGTCGTCCACCTTTTGCAGGGCGGCGTCGATCGAGGCCAGCGGGTTGCTGGTCGCACCGCGCTGCAGGGACGACACGTCGAGCTTCGAGGTGTCGATGCTGTAATTGGCGGTCGTGCCCGATGCCCCGGTCGACGTCGGGTTGGCAGCGTCGATGCCGATGTAGAAAACCTGCTCCGTGCCGGTGGCAATGTCGAAGCCGCTGGCCTTGAGAGCCGTGGATTCAGCAGCGCTACCGGCGCTGATTCGGACTTCCGCGAACCAGTTGTCATTGCCATCAACGATGGCCCTGTTCGTAAAGTTCACGCTGCCGCCGGCGATACCCAGCTTGGTGGCCAGGGTGCCGCCTGTAGCTTCGGAAACGGATGAAGTGGTCAGCGCGGTGCTCGAACCGAACACCTTCTGGAAGTCGCCGGCAGCCGCGTGCGCAGCCGTGGTCGCTACGGCGGCGCCGTTGAAGGTGTTGGCACCCTTGGCCTTCGGGCCATTGACGTTAAAGCTGGTCAGGTTCAGCGTCGAGGAGCTGATTTCTTCCAGGTCGATGGTGATCGTTTCCGAATCGTTGGCGCCAACCTGGACGGTCAGCGGCTTGGCGGCGGACGACAGCACCTTAACGCCGTTGAAGTCGGTCTGGGCCGAGGTACGGTCGATTTCCGACAGGCGTTGCTTGATTTCGTCCTGGATCGACTTCAGGTCCGAAGCCGAGTTCGAACCGTTGGCAGCCTGCACGCTCAGTTCACGGATACGTTGCAGGTTGTTGTTGACTTCGGTCAGCGCGCCTTCGGTCGTCTGAGCCAGCGAGATACCGTCGTTGGCGTTGCGCTGGGCTTGCGTCAGGCCGCGGATGTTGGCGGTGAAGCGGTTCGCAATGGCCTGGCCGGCGGCGTCGTCCTTGGCGCTGTTGATGCGCAGGCCCGACGACAGGCGCTGGATTGCCGTGTTCAGCGACGATTGCGAAGCATTCAGGTTGTTCTGAGTCATCAGAGACAACGAGTTGGTGTTAATGACTTGCGCCATGGTACGACTCCTATATGCAAAGTTTTGGGCATTCCGGCTAGTGCCGTAACGTTGGCTGCCTGCTTTGCAGGGCGTAGAGTGCCTCCGTTGCTTGGGTTATCGACCGAGCTCGGCAAAGGTTTAGAGTGATCTCTGCGATAGTTCGATGGGTGTCGACGGGCGAACGAAGGCATCCCGCCCCTTGGCGTGGGACGGCTGGAAGGGCGTGGCATGCGCGCCGGCGGCGCCAGCTTCAGCGTCGCTTGCGGGTGCGCGGTATATAGATAGGCACGAAGTCCGGCCGGGTCACCGGCGCGGGCAGTTCGGGCACGTCGGCCATGCCCGGGGTGCCGGGAGCGGCGGCCGGGGTGATCAGCGCAATGGCTTGCTTGTAGACCAGGGTGGGTTGGTTGTCGTCCAGTTGCCGGCCGAGCAGCAGCATGTAGTCGTCCGTGGCCAGGACGATGCCCTGCAGCCGCGTGCCGTTGGACAGGTGCACGACCACCGGGGCGCGGCTGTTGGAATGTGCCGCGAGTTGCTGGAACTGCGTTTGTTTGCGGCGGGTTCGCTTGGGCCCGCTTTCCTTCTTCTTCACGACGACTCCGGAAGAGCCCACAAGGGTTCTGGCGGCTGATAACGGTCCGTTGGCCGGCGGCATGGGGAGCGGCACGGCCAGGGCGGCAGGAGAAACATCCGCTCTCGGTACCGGCGGTGGGGCTGGCCGTCGGGGCCACGGTGTCGACGGGCCCGGCGCTCGGACCCCGGGGCGTCACGCAGGTGCCGGCGGTTGGCGCTGCCAGAAGAGAAGGGGAATACTTCAAGGTTGAGAGTAACAAAGTTTTACAAACCTTGACGGGCAGAGCGTCGTTCTGCAACTAGAGGCCCTGCTCTACAAAAAACCTTGCTATCTCGTACGTGGTATTGTAACAGACTTGCCATCGCACAATCCTTGCGGTGGGCGAGGGGGCGACCGCTGTCGTGCCAAGGGCTCGCGGGAAATTCGCCAACTCCTGCTAAAAGTATCCCGGTGTGGCGAAGGGGTGCAAAATACTAAAAGTGCGCAAGCAGACGCTTAGTGTCATAAGGGAATCCCCTGAAAGAAACGGGATTTACACCTCATGTAAGCGCGTTTATATTCATCACCAGAGCCGGTTGGCTCAAGCAGTCCTGGAAAGCCTACGAGCACCCCGCGCGTGGGCTTCTTTTTTTGACCCACGTCGTTTGGGCCGCGCTCTGTGGCGCTACGGTCGGAATTAACCGACCGGTCGGAATGCCCGCCGAGATTAAAAGCCGCCGCGGCTTTGCGCAATCCTCCGAATAGCGGGGGTTTTTGCCATCAATTCTCATTTCCCTTCAAGAAGTGTTCGCTGAACGCCGATAGACCGCCAGCGCTGCCGCCTGGCTGGCAGGACCGCGCTCATACGAACAAAACATATCCAGTTCAGAAGGGAGCGTTGTGATGGCATGGTTCCGAAACCTAGGCATAGGGGTTCGCCTGTCCCTGGCCTTTTTCCTGGTGGTGGTGCTGCTGGTGGGCATCGCCGTAGCGGGCGTGGCTGCCCTGGGCGGCATGAACGACGCGATGCGCATGACCGTCGAGGGCCGCCTGCTGAAGGTGCTGGACCTGAACCGGGTCAAGGAACACGCGCAAGAGGTCGGCATCATGGTGCGCGACGCCACGCTGACCGAGGACCCGGCGATGGCTGCGCAGAATGCCGAGCGCATCCAGGCGCTGCGCAAGTCGATGCAGGAAACGCTGGCCGAGATGGGCAAGGTGACGGCGGCTTCCGGCCGGCCGGACCTGCAGAAGCTCTTTGCCGACCTGGACGCGGCGCGCCAGGCCTACGACGGCCAGCTCGACATGGTGTTGCGCCAGCTCGGCGCCGGCGAGTTCGCCGGCGCGCGCGCCGCGCTGGTGGTGACGCTGCCGGCCGCGCAGGGGCCATATTTCGAACAGCTCGACCGCATCGCGGCGATGGGCCGTGCCAGCGCGGTCGAGGCGGTGAAGGAATCCGGCGCCAGCTACGCCTGGACCCGCAACCTGCTGTTGGGCATGGCGGCGGCCGCGGCGGCGCTGGCCGTGGTGCTGGGCATCGCCATCACCCGTTCGGTCACGCGGCCCGTACGGCAGGCACTGAAGGCGGCCGAGGCGCTCGCCACCGGCAACCTGCGCTACCGCGTCGCGGTGCACAGCCGCGACGAGACCGGGCGCATGCTGGCCGCGCTGGAGCGTGCATTCGGCCACCTGTCGGGGCTGGTGCAGGGGATCCAGCGCGCCTCAGGCTCGATCGAGGGCGCCACGCGCGAGATCTCGCGCGGCAATGCCGACCTGTCGCAGCGTACCGGGCAGCAGGCCGCGTCGCTGCAGCAGACCGCGGCGTCGATGGAGCAGCTGACCTCGACCGTGCGCCAGAATGCCGACAATGCGCGCCAGGCCAGCCAGCTGGCGGTCAACGCGTCGGAGGTCGCCTCCGAAGGCGGCCGCGCCGTGCGCGAGGTGGTGCAGACCATGGACAGCATCTCGAAGTCTTCGTCGCAGGTGGCGGAAATCACCGGCGTGATCGAGAGCATCGCCTTCCAGACCAATATCCTGGCGCTCAACGCGGCGGTGGAAGCCGCGCGCGCGGGGGAGCAGGGGCGCGGCTTTGCCGTGGTGGCGACCGAGGTGCGCAGCCTGGCGCAGCGTTCTTCGGCGGCGGCCAAGGAGATCGCCGAGCTGATTGGCGGCTCGGTGCGCCAGGTGCGGGAAGGCGCGCGCCAGGCCGAGGAGGCCGGCCGCACCATGGACGACATCGTCGGCGCCGTCGGGCGCGTGACGCATATCATTGGCGAGATCTCGGCGGCCAGCACCGAGCAGACCGCCGGCATCGAACAGGTCAGCCTGGCGGTGACGCAGATGGAAGGCGTGACCCAGCAGAACGCCGCGCTGGTGGAGCAGGCCGCCGCGGCCGCGCACAGCCTGCTGCACCAGGCCGACGGGCTGGTGGCCGAGGTCGGGCGTTTCGAGGTGGAGGCCGAGGCGCCGCAGGCGCCGCACGAGACGGCTGCCGCGATGGCTGCAGCCGTTCCCGCGGCTGCCCCGCGTGCCCCGCTGCGTCCCACCCCGCGCGCGAACCCGCGCACCGCTCCGCCCAGGGCCGCGGTCCCGGCGATGCCGGCCGAGCCGGCACCGGTTGCCCCGCGCGCCGCGCGGCCCGCGCCGGTACGGGCGCAGCCCGCCGCCCGGGCACCGACCGCCGCCGCGCCCGCACGCCGGCCTGCTCCGGCCGCTCCTCAATCCAGACCGCCCGCACCGCAACCCAGGCCGTCCGCTGGGCGCCCGCCGGCCGTCCCCGCCGCGAGCCGTCCGCCGGTCGAACGCAAGCCGCAAAAATCCGTGCTGCCGGCGCGGGCGCCGACCACACCGACCCGCCAGCGCCCGCCCGTCACCCACCGCCGCCAGGAGCCGGTGCTGCAAGCGGCGCCGCGCCGGCGCGCGGCACTGCCCGCCATGGCCGACGCGGGCGACTGGGAAACCTTCTGACCGGGTAGCGGCATCGGCGCCGGCACCCCAGCCAGCAACGGCTGCACGAAGCGCCTACAATAGGCGCTCTCCTTGACTCCGCAACAAGAGCAGGCCCGGCCACCGCGCAGCGCCCCCGTACCCCCAGGTACCGTTGCACCCGGCCGCGATCCCGCCGTTCGCAGGTGCCCATGACCGCCGTCTCCCCCCAGCCGCCGCAGCCTGCGGCCGCCAGCACTTCCGCTCCCGCTACCGCCTCGCCTGCGCCGGTCCCGGTCATGCAGGTGATCTTCGGCCTGATGCTGGCGATCCTGCTGGGCGCGCTGGAGCAGTCCATCGTCGCGGTGGTGCTGCCCGATATCGCGCTGCAGCTCAACGGTTTTGACAACATGGCGTGGGTGATCTCCGCCTACCTGGTGGCGTCCACGGTGACCACGCCGATCTACGGCAAGCTCTCCGACGTGCTGGGCCGGCGCTCGGTACTGTCCTTTGCCATCGTGCTGTTCCTGCTGGCCTCGGTTGCGTGCGCGCTGGCGCAGACCATGCCGCAGCTGATCCTCGCGCGCATCCTGCAGGGCCTGGGCGGCGGCGGCCTGCTGTCCGTATCGCAGGCGACCATTGCCGACGTGGTGCCGCTGCGCGAGCGCGGGCGCTACCAGGGCTATGTCAGCGGCGTGTGGGCCGTGGCCAGCATGGCGGGGCCGGTGATCGGCGGCTATCTCGCGCACTTCCTGTCATGGCGCTGGATCTTCTGGATCAACCTGCCGCTGGCGTTCCTCGCGCTCGTGACCGTGCGCCGCGCGCTGCGCCACCTGCCCGCGGGCGGGCGCCGGCACCGCATCGACTATATTGGCGCGCTGTTGTTTGGCGCGGGCCTGAGCGGCGTGCTGGTGTTCCTGACGCGGCTCGGGCAGGGGCAGTCGCCGTGGCGGCCAGACACGCTGGCGATGCTGGTCGCCGGGCTCGCCGCGCTGGTGCTCTTCATCTGGCAGGAGCGCCGCGCGGCCGACCCGGTAATCCCGCTGGCCATGCTGCGCGTGCCGACCGTGGCGATCTGCTGCATCACGCTGTTCCTGTGCTTCTTCCAGCTGATCGCGATGTCGGTGCTGCTGCCGCTGCGCTTCCAGGTGGTGGGCGGTGCGCAGGCCGATGCCGCGGCGCTGCGGCTGGTGCCGCTGACGCTGGCGATCCCGTTCGGCGCGTTCGCGTCCGGGCGGCTGATGTCGTGGAGCGGGCGCTACAAGCCGCTGCAGATGGCGGGCTCGCTGGTGGCACCGCTGGCGATCGTGGCGCTCGCCTTCGTTGACCCGCGCTCGGCGTGGCTGAGCGCGCTGGTGATGGTGGCGCTGGGCTTCGCGATCGGCCTGCAGCTGCCCAGCGGCCTGGTGGCGACGCAGAACGCGGTGCCGCTGCAGCATGTGGGCGTGGCCACCGCGCTGACGGCGTTCTCGCGCATGCTGGGCGGCGCGGTCGGCGTGGCGGTGCTGACCACGGTGCTGATCGCACTGCTGCGTCACGGCGGCATGGCGGTCACGGACCTGGGCGGCGGCGAAGACGTGCTGATGCAGATGTTCCACCGCGTGATGGCGGGCGGCCAGGCCGATGGCGATGCCGCCGCGGTGCGGCAGGCCGCCGAGCATGCCTTCCGGCTGCTGTTCCTGATGAGTGCGGGGGTATCGCTGCTGGCGCCCTTCCTGGTGGCGCGGCTGCCGGAGACGGTGCTGCGGGGCAGCCCTGGCAGCACCGCCAGCGCGGCGGCTGCCGCGGAATAGCGTAGCGGCAGTCGCGCGCTCAGCCGGCAGGGGCCCCTTCGCCGCGGGCCACGCGCCGCCGCGCGCGTGCCGCCAGGCCGGCCCCTAGCACCCAGCGCAGCGCGGGCGCCAGCACGCGCATGCCGGCCAGCGCGGCGGGGCGCCGTATCGACGGCCCGTCCAGGTCGAGTTCGTGCCGCGCCCACGGCGGCAGCAGGGCGATGCCCGCATCGGCCATGATGCGCACCGCCGGCTGCAGCAGCGGGTTGGCGACCGGCATCTTGCGCACCAGCCGCACCACCTCGCGGGTGCGCTCGCTGGCCTGCAGCTGCGGCCGCATCGCTTCCAGGTAGGCCTGCACGGCGGCGCACGAGCGCGGCACATCGGTGGCGCCCAGCATCTGCGCGATGCGCGCGACCTCGTCGTAGTAGCGGTCCTGCTCGGCCTCGCCGAGCGGTCCGACATAGCGCAGGTAGCCCGCCATAAAGCTCGACACCTCGGCCACGTGCACCCATGTCAGCAGCGCCGGGTCGGAGGCCGCATAGTGCCGCCCGTCCGGCGCCACGCCCACCACGCCGGCATGGATGCGCCGCACGCGCTGGATCAACGCCATGGCATCGGCACGGCTGCCGTAGGTGGTGCCGGCGATGAATTGCGCAGTGCGCCCCAGGCGCCCCTGCATGTCGGTGCGAAAGCTCGAGTGGTCCCACACGCCGGCCAGCGCCAGCGGATGCAGCGTCTGCAGCAGCAGCGCGCTGACGCCGCCGGCGAGCATCGAAGGGAAGTCCGCATGCACGCGCCAGCAGACCGCGTCCGGGCCGAACAGGCCGGGGTCGCCGGGCGGGTTGTCATAGTCGAGGCTCAGGCCGGAGTTGCTGCGCGTGAGCGCGCGCACGTGCGCGCCGGCACGCCCGCGCAGCTTTGCGGAGAGATGGTCTAGCGGGCCGCGCGGGCGCTGCGGAGGGCGACCGGTGGCGGGGTCGGTAAAGCTGGACAAGAGCGGTGGCGCTGCAAGGAGGATGTCACGGCCAGCATACACGGGATGCGGCCGGCGTGCGCAGGCCGTGCCGCAGAGGCGGCTGCACAAAAAGGGCCGGAGTTCCCTCGCGGGAGTTCCGGCCTGTCAATTTCCGGCGTATGCCCCTGCGGCAACACCGCATGTTGCTGCCGCACATACCCGGATAGCTGCCTGTTGTCGTCAGCTACTGGGGCTGGTTGACCGGCTTACGGCTGGCGTTGTCCGCCCTGACCGCTTTGCTGGCCACCCTGCTGGCCGCTTTGCTGACCGCTGCGTTGATCGCCTTGCTGGCCCGGTTGCGAGCTGCCGCGATCCTGCTGTTGCTGTTGATCCTGCTTGCGATCCTGGTTACCCATCTGACCGCCGCCTTGTTGTTTATCTGGCTGCTGTTGGCCGCCGCGTTGGCCCGTCTGCGACTGTTCCTGTTGCTTCTGGCCCGACTGCGATTGACCCGGCTGTTGCTGCTGTCCCATTGCTAGTCTCCTTGGCGCGGCGAACTGCCGCATAGCTGTCTCGCAATCACCATGCCAAGCACGACAGCGCCGCCGCGCCGCGCGTTCCGAACCATGGCAGGCCGCATGGATCGGATAAGGCACTGCGGCAGGTAGCCCGCTTTTACAACAGGTGGCCCGATTTACACACGCGGAGCGTCGTAAAGCATGCGTGGCGGCCTAAGGTCACGCGGGTACGGAGCTTGCACAAAAATGCCTTACCAGTGGTTCGTGCGGCGTGCGAGTCATGCGTTGCGGCGAACGCACTGGGAACCCGTACAGGAGAAAGCCATGCGAATTCCCCGAACCTCCGCGCGCACCTTGCGGATGGCATGCGTGTCCGCAGCGCTGGCGGCGGCTGCCGGCAGCGCGCTGGCACTCGACAAGAGCGGCCTGATCTTCGTTGCGGCGGACAATGCGCCCGCGGCGCCCGTCAACTCCGCGCCGGGCATGCCCGGACGCGCCGATCCCGATCGCAGCGCCGCTCCGGACGAGGGCGCCGACAAGGCCAAGCAGGCGGTCGAGGACGGTGCCATCACTACCAAGATCAAGACCAAGCTGCTGGCGACCAAGGACCTGAAGTCCACCGGCATCCATGTGAAGACGACCAACGGCAAGGTCGATGTGACCGGCACGGTGCCCAGCAAGCAGCAGCACGACATGGCGCTGGACGCGATCCGCGGTGTGGAGGGTGTGTCGTCGGTGAATGACAACTTGAAGGTGTCGGTGCGGTGAGGGGGCAGGGGGCGCGTCAAAGCGCGCGTCGAGCTGGATAAAACCGAAGGCCCCGCTTGGTGTGGTTCTTAGCTAGACCACCCCTCACCCCGGTCCCTCTCCCCATGAGGACCATGAGGGGAGAGGGAGAACACCTTGCTTAGGCACGCTCGGGCGGCTTTGGCGCACTCAAAACCGATCTCCTCTTCCGCGTCGGAGTTCGGAGTTCGTTGGCACTACGCCGCCTGCTTCCTCCGCGCGGTGCCGGTACTCTTGCGCGCCGCCGGCGCGCGTTTCGCCGGCGCATGCTTGGTGGCCGTGCCGGCACGCTTTGCCGGCGCCGCAGCCCGTTTGGCCGTCGTCTGTTTCTTCGCCGCCGCATGGCGCGCGGGCGCCTTGCGGCGCGTGCGGCCTTCGCTCCCGGTCTCCTCTTCGGCGTCCTCGGCTTCGGCCTTTGCCCGTTCCTTGCCGCGCGCCGGCTCTTCCTCCGCCTTGCCGCGGTGATCCAGGCTCTTGCGCAGCAGTGCCACCATGTCGATGACCTTGGCTCCCTGGCGCGGCGTCTCTTCCTCTTCGGCAGGCTGCGTCAGCTGGTGGGTGTTGCCGGATTCGATCTTTTCCTCGATGCGCGCCATCAGGTCGTCGCGGTAGGTGTCGCGGTACTGCTCGGGTTCCCAGTCCTGGCTCATGTCCTCGACCAGCTTGGTCGCCATCTCGACCTCGCGCGCGTGCGCGCCGGTGGCCTTGCCCTTTGCCGCCTTGGGCAAGTGTAGTTCGGATATCGGCAGCACTTCGTCGGCGAAGCGCATGGTGTTGAGCACCAGCGCATCGTCATGCACCAGCAGCGCGGCCAGGTGCTGCCGCGCGCGCAACACCACCAGCGCCAGCGCGGCGCGGCCGGTGCGGCGCATGGTCGCGAGCAGCAGTGCGTAGCCGCGCTCGCCGCGCTTGTCGGGCTCAAGGTAGTACGGCGTGTCGAAGTAATAGGGCGGAATGCTTTCCGCGTCGACAAAGCTGACGATATCCACCGTCTGCGTGGCCTCGACATTGGCCTGGCGGAAATCCTCGTCGTTGAGCAGCACGTACTCGTCCTTGGCGTACTGGTAGCCCTTGACGATATGTTCCTTGTCGACCGGCTTGCCGGTGCTCTTGTTGATGCGCTGGTATCCCACCGGCGCCATGTCGCGCACGTCCAGCAGGTCCAGGTCGAGCGTCTGGTTGCGCGACGCGGGCCGCAGCACGACAGGAATGTTGACGAGGCCAAAGGTGATGGCGCCTTTCCAGATGATGCGGGACACTTGACGGCTCCTTTGCGCTAAGCGCGCGGGGGCGCGCTGGCACTGCTTGCACGTTGCGGCGGCGGAGGCGGCGTATCCCCGGGCGGCGGGTCGGCCACGGGTTCGGGTTCGGGGATGCCCGGGGGGTGCTCCGGCGGCGGGCTTTCAGGCTTGCGCGTCGGGATGTCGGGTTCAGGCGTGGTATGCACGGAGGCTCCTTGTTGCGGGTTGGTTCGGTTGCGGCCGCTACGCGCGTTCGCTGCCAAGTGCATCCAGCAGTCGCGTGAGCGCCTCCAGGTCGGCCGGCTTGACCAGGTGCTGGTCGAAGCCCGCTTCCAGCGCGCGGCGGCGGTCTTCGGGCTGCCCGAAGCCGGTCAGCGCGACCAGCGTGGCACCGCGCATCTCGGGCAGCGCGCGCAGGCGGCGCGCGGTCTCGAAGCCGTCCATGGCGGGCATGCCCAGATCGAGCAGCACCACCTCCGGCCGTACAGCGGGCGCGCGCGCCAGTGCGCTGGGGCCATCGGGGGCGGTCACCACGGTATGGCCGAGGGTCTGCAGCGTCATGGTCATGGCCTCGAGCGCATCGACGTTGTCGTCGACCACCATGATCCGGCGCGGCACGCCGCTGCGCGGCGCGGCCTTGCCGGTGCCGGGATGCCACTTCTGCCAGGGCTCCACCGGCAGCGTCACCGTGAAGGTGCTGCCCTGTCCGGCGCCGGGGCTGTGGGCGCGAATCACGCCGCCATGCAGGCGCACCAGCTTCTGCACCAGCGTCAGCCCGATGCCGGGCCCTTCATGGGGGAAGGCGCCGTGCGCAGGCTCGGGGGGCGCGCCGTCTTCAGGCGGCGCCAGCGGATCGAACAGCTGCCGCTGCAGCGCCTCGGACAGGCCGGTGCCGTTGTCGCGCACGTTGACGATCACGTGGCCCGCGTCGTCGAGCGTGGCATCCACTGTGATCTGTCCGCCCGCGGGCGTGTAGGCCGCGGCGTTGTGCAGCAGGTTGCTGAAGATCTGCGTAAGCCGCACCAGGTCGCCGCGCACCGGCAGTGGCTGCTCGGGCAGCGACAGGCGCAGCGTATGGCGGTAGGCGTCCAGCACCGGACGCACCGCTTCCACCGCCGTATTGAGCGCGGTGCGCAGCTCCACCAGGTCCTGGCGCAGCGTGATGCGGCCCTGGTTGAAGCGCGAGATATCGAGCAGTTCGTCCACCAGCCGCGTCAGGTGGTGCAGCTGGCGGCCGATGACGTCGCGCGCGCGGAACATGTCCTCGCGCGATGGCGACAGCTGCTGCAGCAGGTCCGCGGCGCTGCGTAGCGGTGCCAGCGGGTTGCGCAGTTCATGCGCGAGCATCGCCAGGAAGCGGTCCTTGCGCCGTTCCTCGTCGCGCAGCGCGCGCTCGGCGCGGTTGTGCAGCGTCACGTCCTGGCAGGTGCCGGCGATGCGCAGCGGCGGGCTGTCTTCGGCGCCTGCGGTTTCAGCGTCCTTGCTGGCGCCGCGCACGGGGAAAGCGCGCGCGCGGATTTCGCGCAGTTCGCCGCCCGGGCGTGTCAGCTGGAACTCGATATCCATGCGCCCATCGCGCAGCATGCGTTCGAACGCGGCTTCCACGCGCGCACGGTCGGCGGGCACCAGGCGGTCGAGGCAGCGGCGCGGATCTTCCATCAGCTGCTCGGCGGAATGGCCCCACAGCGCCGCGAACGAGCGGCTGACAAAGAGCAGGCGCTTTTGCACCGGGTCCAGGATCCAGACCACGTCCGCCATCGATTCGGCCAGCTGGCGGAACATGTCTTCATTCTCGTGCAGCGCCTGCGAGGTGCGGTGGTAGGCATCCTCGGCGCCGCGCAACCGCAGCAAGGCCTGGATGCTCGACTGCACTTCCTCGGGCTCGGCGGGTTCGACCAGGTAGCCGTCGGCGCCGCAGTTCAGCGCCTCGACCCGCTGGCGCGACTGCGCCAACCCGGACGAGGTCAGCAGCACCAGCGTGCGTGCGGTGTGCGGGTCCTCCTTGAGCAGCCGGCACACGTCCAGCCCGCTGATATCGGGCAGGCGTGCGGACAGTAACACCAGCGCCGGCGCATGCTGGCGGACCAGTGATAGCGCGGAATGGCCGGTGGCGGCTTCGATCACGGAGAACTCGCCGCCGCGGTGCAGGATGCGGCTCTTGACGTAGCGCGGCCCCTCGCGGTCGTCGACGTTGAGGATAAGGGGCGCGGGGTTGGGGGTGTGCGGAGTCATGGCGTCACGCAACCGTGCGCCGGCGCGCCGGTCGAGAAGCCAGCGGGGGCGCCGGCATGGCCGCGCCGCACCAGGTCGATGTGTAAAACTGCGCCGGCCGGCTCTGGCCGTTTGCAATTGTTGCCCCACTGGTGCGCCTGCTGGTTGTCGTAATTACATGCGTACAGAAGTGATCCATCATCGTTCCCCCTTGGCGTCGGCATGGTCGCGGTCTTCACTGAGGCCGTCATGCGTGGCAGTGGCAAGAGGCGTGCCGGGCAGGCGGCGCGTTGGCCGCTTTGCCGTCATCATTGCCACGAAGCTGGCCGGTGCCTGCCTCGCTCACTTGCGCGCGGCTTCGCCACTGTGGGCTTCCGCGCTGGGCGAGGTGCCGCCATGCGGGCCAGCCGTGCCCGGCGCCTCGGCGGCCTTCTGCGGGACTTTGCCGGGTTCGGTCGTGGCCCCCGCGCTGCTGCCCTTGCCGAAACGCGCAGCCAGCTGGTCCTGGACGCGCCCCAGCGCATCGGCCTGGAGCTTGGCAGCTTCTGCCTCCTTGGCCTTCTTGGCCTCGGCTGCCTGCTGCTGCTCCGGCGTGGGGGCGGGCAGGCGTGCATGCAGCGGGCCGGCCGCGAACGACAGCATCGCGCAGGACACCAGCAGCCGGTGCAGCGCGCGGCAGCCACGCGGCGCGGCGGTATCAGGTGCGCCGGCGGCGCGTATCTTCCGGGGAATAGCAAGTCGGCGCATCGCGGTGTCCTCCTGTGTTTGCTGAGTCGTCGGGCACTGCAGGCAGTGCCGCGACGTGCCCGTCGCGGGCGTGCTCATGGGGCGTGATCACGGAGGGAACGTGGCAAGAAATGTGCCGCTCGATGTTGGCGCCGCCAGTTGCGCCGGGCGCCGCGGCCCGCGCCAGTGTCGCTAGCGCACGTGGCCGAGCCTTGCCGCGGCCCGCGTGATGGCCTGCCGCGTGCCAGCGTAGTCCGCCCAGGGGTCGTCCGCTTCCAGCGCTTCCAGCCTTGGCTCGACGTTGGCGACGGTCCATTGCGCCGAGCCTTCCAGCGCGTCGAGTTCTTCCCACGACACCGGAATCGACACGCCCAGCCCTGGCCGCGCGCGTGCGGAAAACGCCGCTGCCGTGGTGGCGCCGACACCATTGCGCAGGTAATCGATGAAAATCTTGCCCACGCGGTTGCGCGCGCCGCTCTTGGCAACGAAGCGCTGCGGGATGGTCGCGGCGACGTGGCGCACCACGTCATGGGCAAAGCCCTTGACCTCGTCCCAGCCCGCGCGCGGCGTGACCGGCACCACCACATGCAGGCCCTTGCCGCCGCTGGTCTTCAGGAAGCTGGCCAGGCCCAGCTCGTCGAGCAGCGCCTTCATCAGCGCGGCGGCCTCCTGCATATGCGACCATGCCACGCCTTCGCCCGGGTCCAGGTCGAAGATGATGCGGTTGGGCCGGTCGATGCTGCGCTTGCTGGCGTTCCAGGTATGGAACTCCACCACGTTGAGCTGCGCGGCCGCGACCAGCGCCTGTTCCGAGACGATTTCCAGCAGCGCTGGATGCCCCGGCCACAGCCCGGGATCGAGCACGTTGATGCCGTCCACGCGCAGCGTGTCGCCATGCCGCTGGAAGAACTGCTCGCCGCCCACGCCCGAGGGCGCGCGCACCATCGCGATCGGGCGCCCGCGCAGGTGCGGCAGCATCAGTGCAGCGGCGCGCTCGTAGTAGCGCACCAGGTCGCCTTTGGTCAGGCCCGAGGCGGTGTCGATCACGCGCCCGGCATTGCTGATGGCAACCTTGCCGCCGGCGGCGGTGGGGCGCTTTGCCGCCGCGCCTGATTTCGCTTTTGCTCCGGTTCCTGTCTTCGTGCTGTCGGCCCTGGCAGTCTCCTTTACGGTCTTTGCCGCGGCCTTGCCCTTCGCGGCAGCCTCGGCCGGGCGTTCCACCGACACCGCGCTCGCGGGTTTGTCGCTGCGCAGCCCATGGAAGACGGCATGGCGCACGCGGCCTTCGCGCGTCCAGCTGCCGAACGACACCTCGGCCACCAGGTTCGGCCGCACCCAGTGGCCCTTGACGCCGGCGGGTACCGTGTCGAACGGCGGGTCATCGGCGCGCAGCGCGTCCAGCTGCTTGCGCAACACGCCGAGCATGCGCGTGTCGAAGCCGGTGCCGACGTTGCCGGCGTAGCGCAGCCGCCCGCCGCTGTCATGTACGCCGAGCAGCAACGAGCCGATGCCTTCGCGGCTGCCCTTGGGGTCGGTGAAGCCCGCCACCACGAATTCCTGGCGCAGCGTGCATTTGAGCTTGATCCACGTGTTGCTGCGCGCGCTCACATATCTGGAATCCGCGCGCTTGCCGATCACGCCTTCCAGCTTCATGCGGCAGGCGGCATCGAGCATCTCTTCGGGGCTCGCTTCAAAGTCCTCGCTGAACCGCAGCCGCGCCGAGGTGTTGTGCTCGAAGATCCGCCGCAGCAGCGCGCGCCGCGCCACCAGCGGCACCTTGCGCAGGTCATGGCCGGCAAAGTACGGCAGGTCGAACGCGAAGTACTGGATCGCCTCCACCCGCGATGTGTCGAAGGCGTTCTGCAGCGCCTGGAAGTCGGTCTCGCCATGCTTGCCGATCACCACGATTTCGCCGTCGAGCCAGCCGTCGGGCAGTCCCAGCGCGCCGACGTCGCGCGCCAGCGCGCGCAACCTGGCGGTCCAGTCATGGCCCTGGCGCGTGAACAGGCGCACGTCCTTGCCGTCGATGCGCGCCAGCAGCCGGTAGCCGTCGAACTTGATCTCGTAGCGCCAGGCCTGGGAAGCGGACGGGGGGTTTTCCACCAGCGTGGCCAGCTGCGGCGCCAGCGCCAGGGGCAGTGCCGCGCGCGCGGCCCCGTGCGGGGGCTTCAGGGCCTTCACTGAGGTGCCTGCCGGTGCGGCCTCCGCGTCGTCAGGGTTCTGCGCGCGCTTTGCCTTTCCCGTGGTGGGGGAGCGCTTTGCCGGGGCCTTGCGTTCGGTGCCACCCAGCACGCTGTCAGGCATGGCCTCGACCACATCGAACTCCGACGCCGGCACCGCGGCTTCGTCGCGTTCCTTGATCAGCAGCCAGGCGTCCTGTTCGCCCTGCGCCTTCTGCCGGCTGCCGTGCATGCGCACCAGCGTCCAGTGCCCATGCAGCTTCTCGCCGCGCAGCTCGAACTTCAGCTTGCCGGCGCGATACCCGGCTTCGGCGTCGCCCACCGGCACCCAGCTGCCGCGGTCCCAGACGATCACCGTGCCGGCGCCATAGTGGCCGGCGGGGATCACGCCCTCGAAGCCGGCGTACTCCATCGGATGGTCTTCGACATGGACGGCCATGCGCTTGTCGGCGGGGTCCAGGCTGGGGCCCTTGGGCACCGCCCAGCTCTTCAGCGTGCCGCCCAGTTCCAGGCGGAAGTCATAGTGCAGTCGCCGCGCGGCATGCTTCTGGATCACGAAAGACAGCTCGCCGGCGCGCTTGCGTGGCGCGGGCCGGGCGCGCGCCGCGGCGGCGCCGGGCTCGGGCGTGGCGCCGAAGTCGCGCATGCGACGGTATTTGTCGAGCGCGGCGGGCGCCGTGCCGGCGGTGCGCTTGCGCGCGGGGGCCGCTGCCTTGGTAGCGGACTTGGTAGCGGACTTGGTCGGGGTCCTGGTTGGGGACTTCGCTGCCGCCTTGCGCGCAGCCGCACGCGGCGCCTTGGCGGCGGCAGTACCCGCGCGCTTGCCGGTGCGCTTTGCCGGGGTGCGGCCTTCACCTGGATCCTGCCGCGTCGTCTTGGCCATGGCTGTCGCCGGTTGCAGGGGAATGCATCCAGCTTAGGCAGCACATGGCCTTGCCGAAATCGGCGCCCGTCCTACAGGCGCCGTGGGCTGGGGACGCGGTATGTGGTTCTTACCGGGCGTTGTAATTCTGCGGCACCCGTCTCGCGACGTTATCCGCGCCCGTACCGGTGCGCCTTGGCGCACCGGACGGGAATACTCCTTGCGACTAGCTAGAGGCATGCCCGGCGCCGTGCCGGGGCCATCCGAGGAGGAAGCGGCAGATGAAACCAACCCTGAAAAAGATCGGCTCACAGGTCATTGTGCTGACCGGCGCCAGCAGCGGCGTGGGCCTGGTCACCGCGCGCAAGGCAGCGCAGCAGGGCGCGCGCCTGGTGCTGGTGGCGCGCAGCGAGGATTCGCTGCACCAGCTGGCGGAAGAACTGCGCGAGCATGGCGCCGAAGTCATTACCGTGGCGGCCGACGTGGGCAAGCATGAAGATGTCGCGCGGGTGGCGCAGACGGCCATCGAGCGTTTCGGCGGCTTCGATACCTGGGTCAACAACGCCGGCGTGACCATCTTCGGGCGCCACTGCGATGTGCCGCTGGAAGACCAGCGCCGGCTGTTCGACACCAACTACTGGGGCACCGTGCACGGCTCGCTGGCCGCGGCGGCGCACCTGCGCGAGTGCGGCGGCGCCATCATCAACATGGGCAGCGAGGCATCGGATGGCCCGTTGCCGCTGCAAAGCGCCTACGCGGCCTCGCAGCATGCGATCAAGGGCTTTACCGATTCGCTGCGAGTGGAGCTGGAACAGGAGCAGGCGCCCGTCAGCGTGACGCTGATCAAGCCGGCCGGGCTGGAAACGCCGCTCGCGCGGCATGCCAAGAATTTCCTCGATGTCGAGCCGCGTCTGCCGCCGCCGCTGTATGACCCGGCGCTGGCCGCCGACGCGATCCTGTTCGCGGCCGAGAACCCGCGCCGCGACCTGTTCGTCGGCGCCGCCGCCAAGGCCTTCTCGGCGGCGGCCTACCACGCGCCGCATACCTTCGACCGCTTTATGCGCCGCTTTATCGGCCGGGCCCAGCAGACCCGCCACCCGGCCGGGCCGCTCGAGGACAATGCGCTCTACGGGAGCGGCAGCGGGCTGCAGGAGCGCGGCGGCACGCAAGGTGCGCTGCACTCGTGCCCGTACACCACCACGGCGCGGTACCCGATGCTGACGACCGCGCTGGTGGTCGGCGCCTCGGCCGCGCTGGCCGCAATGGTCCAGTTGCGGCGTTCGCGCTAGGTGCCATGCTGCCCCGCGTGCGGAGCCGTTCCACGCGGGGCTTTCGCCCCTTTGATGCCTGTGCTCCCCCGAAAGGGTGCGGCGAGGCCTGGTGAAGCCAGAACGGGTGGCGCATGGGCCGCGAGCGCCTATCATTGACACGGATGCCCGCCAAATGGCGGGCATTTGGCCCTGCGCCGCGCGGTTCCGGCCGGGACTTGCCGATTTCCATCTCCACCTATGCAGAAGGTGCGCTCATGGCCGAGCCGCAAACGGCAAAAGGTGTCCGCGCGTCACCCGTTGGCGAACCAGGGGGCGCCATGGCGGGCCATCCCACGCAGCAGCAGGCCATCCAATACGGGCGCCTGCTCGATGCCGTGCAAGACTGCGCCGTGTTCGAGACCGATGCGGACGGCCGCATCGCGCTATGGCCCGAGGTCGCGCGCAAGGTGTTCGGCTACAGCGCCGACGAGATCCTCGGCCGCCACTTTTCCTGCCTGCACCGCCCCGATGACATTGCCGCCGGCCTGCCGCAGCAATTGCAGTGCATGGCCGCGCAAACCGGCAGTGCACGCGACCAGGGCTGGCGCGTGCGCCGCGACGGCAGCCTGTTGCAGGCGGACTGCATGATGCTGGCGATCGGCGCGGAGATGCCGGGCATGCCGTCGCCGAACGGGGATGCAGCCACGGCCGCGTCCAGCGGTTTCGTGGTGTCCTGCCGCGACATCACCGTGCAGCAGGCTGCCACCGAACACGCCGCGCTGGCCGAGTCGCGCCTGCGCCTGCTGGCCGATAGCCTGCCCGGCACCGCGATCTGCGAACTGGACCTCGACGGCACCATCCGCAGCTGGAATGTCGGTGCGCAGGCACTCTCCGGCTATGCCGAAGCCGACGCCGTGGGCCAGCCGCTGGCGCTGCTCTACACCCGCCAGGACGCTGCCGCGGGGCGCCACCGGGTGGCACTGGATGCCGCCCGCGCCTGCGGGCAGTGGGCGGGCGACGAGCGCGTGGCGCGCAAGGACGGCACCATCGTGCGCTGCCAGGCGCGCATCGTGCTGGTGCGCGACGCCGGCGGCTGTCCCAACGGCCTGCTGTGGACCGCGCGCGACCTCAGCGACGCGCTGCGGCTGGAGGTGCTCGAGACCGGCAACCGCCGGCTGCAGTCGTTCCTGGCCATCCTCGCGCATGAACTGCGCAACCCGCTCGCGCCGGTGCGCAACGCGGTGGAGGTGATTGCGCTGACGCCCACCGCCGATACCCGCATCCGTCACTGCGCCGAGATCATCGACCGGCAGCTGCACCAGCTCGAGCGGCTGGTCAACGACCTGCTCGACGTCGGCCGCGTGACCGCGGGCAAGATGAAGATGGAGTTGACGCCGACCTCGTACAACGATGTCGTGACCGCCAGCCTCGACGCGATCCGGCCCATGCTGGACGCCGCCGGCCAGCAACTGGTCGTGGAACTGCCGGCTACCTCGCCCTATGTGCGCGCCGACGCGGCGCGGCTGGGGCAGGTGCTGCTCAACCTGCTCAGCAACGCCACCAAGTACACGCCGTGCGGCGGCACCGTCAGCGTGCGCGTGAGCGTGGAGCCGGCGCGCGTGGTCACGGCCGTGTCCGACACCGGGCGGGGCCTGCCGCTCGCGGCGATGGACCGCATCTTCAACCTGTTCTCGCAGGAGGCCGAGGCCGGCAGCCGCAGCGGGCTGGGCATCGGGCTGGCATTGGCCAAGGCGGTAGTGGAAGCGCATGGCGGCGCGATCCAGGCCGACAGCGCCGGCGCCGGCAAGGGCAGCACCTTTACCGTGATCCTGCCCCGCGTCACCGGCCGCGCGCGCGAGGCGGACGCGCGGCCGCCGGGAACGGTGCCGCGCAGGCGCGTGCTGGTGGTGGACGACAACGCGGATTCGGCCGACAGCATGGCTGAGTTGCTGTCCCTGCTCGGCCACGAGGCGCGCGCGGCCCACGGCGGCCAGCAGGCGCTGGCCGTGGCTGGCGAATTCCGCCCCGACTGCGTGCTGCTCGACCTGGAGATGCCCGACATGTCGGGCTATGAGGTCCTGCAGGCGATGCGCCAGGCGGGCGCGGACCGCGGCGTGCAGTTCCTGGCGCTGACCGGGCGCGGCACCGCCGAGGAGCAGCGACGCAGCCAGCTGGCGGGCTTTCATGCGCACCTGACCAAGCCACTGGCGCTCGATGCCTTGTCGCACGCGCTGGCGCAGCCAGCGGGCAAGGGCCAGCCGCCGGACCAGTCCTAGAGCGAGCGGTAAGCGTCCAGCCGGTTGTATAGCGTCTTCAGGCTGATGCCGAGCGCGCGCGCGGCCTGGCGCTTGTCGCCGTCAAAGCGCGCCAGCGTGGCCATGATGATCTCGCGCTGGGTGTCGGCCAGCGTGGTGCCCACGCGCACGTTGACCACTCCGTCGACGGTGGTCGGGCGCGGTGGCTGCGTGGCCAGGTTGGGGTTGCCGATTTCCACCACCTTGTCGGCCAGGATAAAGGCGCGGTAGACCGCGTTCTTCAGCTCGCGCACATTGCCAGGCCAGTCGTAGCGCACCAGCCGGTCCAGCGACGCGGCCGAGAACGCCTTGTCGGTGTGCTCCATGGCGTTGTACTCAGCCAGGAAATGGCGCGCCAGCGGCACGATATCGTCCAGGCGCTCGCGCAGCGGCGGAATATGCAAGGGGAACACGGCCAGCCGGTACAGCAGGTCCTCGCGCAGGTGGCCTGAGCGCACGGCCTCGACCGGATCGCGGTTGGTGGCCGCCAGGATGCGCACATCGGTGACGATCATCGTGTCGCCGCCGACGCGGTGGAAGGTGCGCCCCTCCAGCACCCGCAGCAGCTTGATTTGCATCTCCAGGGGCATCTCGGTGACTTCATCGAGAAACAGCGTGCCGCCCTGGGCCTGCTCGAAGTAGCCGGCCTTCTGCTCGATCGCACCGGTGAAGCCGCCTTTTTCATGTCCGAACAGTTCGGATTCGATGATCGTGGGCTGGATCGCGCCGCAATTGACGGCGATAAAGGGACCCTTGCGGCGCGCGCTACGCTCGTGCACGGCCCGCGCCACCACTTCCTTGCCAGAGCCGCTTTCCCCTACGGCGAGCATGGTGACGTCGGTGGGCGCAACGCGCTCGATCTGCGCCAGCAAGCGCCGCATCGCGGGCGCGGTGCTCTCCCACAGCAGCGTCACCTGCGACGGCACCGCCCGGCGCGGCGCGGGCTCTCCCCCGGACGCGCTGCCCGGGTGGCTGGAATGGGAGGCGGCGTTGCTGCGCCGCGGTGTGCTGGCAGTCACTGTCACGGTCACTGGCGCCTCGGAGGCCTCGCAGCGGGGCGAGTCAAGTCATGGGAAGGTGGGAACTTCCTATGCTAGCCTTTGCCACGGGGGCTTGCCAGACGTGCGTGAACAGGCGCGGAAAGTTCCGACAGCCGTGTCAGACGGACACCGGCAACGACCGTGCCTGCCCGCGCTTAGACTTGCAATACGCAGTGCAGAACCCCCGGTGCAGTGCCAGTGTCGTCGCCTGTACCTGCCGCCGAGCCACGCCTCGCATGGAGCGTGCCGGCGGATCGTTCCCGTTGCCCCCGGCCGGAGCCAGCCCAAAAGCTACCGCCGCAATGCACGGAGAGCCAGGCGCGCGCAGGGTTGCGCTCAGGACTCTATTAGGTCTCACTGACGGATCGTATGCCCCACATCCTGATTGTCGATGACGATGAAAACGCCTGCGCCGCGCTGGCCGAGATCGTGGCCATGGAAGGCTTCAGTTCCGCCACCGCAGGCACCTTGCGTGAAGCCCGGCTGCAGATCGGCTGGCGCATGCCCGACGCGATCGTCGCGGACCTGCGCCTGCCCGACGGCAACGGCATGGAACTGTTCGACGAGGTCGGCGCGTCCGGCGTCGAGGTGATCCTCACCACCGGCTACGCCAGCGTGGAAAGCGCCGTGGAGGCGCTGCGCGCCGGCGCCACCGACTACCTCGTCAAGCCCATCAACGTGGCGCGGTTGCAGACCGTGCTCAAGCGCCTTGCCACCACCGGCGAGCTGCGCGCCGAGATCCATTCGCTGCGCGGCGAACTGCGCCGCTATGGCCGCTTCGGCCGGCTGATGGGCAGCTCCGAAGTGATGCAGGTAGTCTATGACCAACTCGCGCGCGTGGCGCCCACCGAGGCCACCGTGCTGCTGATCGGCGAAAGCGGTACCGGCAAGGAGCTGGCCGCGCAGACCGTGCACGAGCTTTCGTCGCGCCGGCGCCAGCCGTTCCTGGCGGTCAACTGCGGCGCGATCTCGCCCACGCTGATCGAAAGCGAGATGTTCGGCCACGAGCGTGGCAGCTTTACCGGCGCGGACCGCCAGCACAAGGGCTATTTCGAGCGCGCCGACGGCGGCACGCTGTTCCTCGATGAAATCACCGAGATGCCGGCCGAGTTGCAGGTCAAGCTGCTGCGCGTGCTGGAAACCGGCACCTTCATGCGCGTGGGCACAAACCGTGAATGCCACTCCGACGTGCGCGTGCTGGCCGCCACCAACCGCAACCCGGAAGAAGCGGTGGCGGACGGCAAGCTGCGCGCCGACCTGTTCCACCGCCTGAACGTGTTCCCAGTTGAGCTGCCGCCGCTGCGCGCGCGCGGCGACGACGTGCTCCAGATCGCCAACCTGATGCTGGACCAGCTCAATGCCGAACAGGGCACGCAACGCCGCTTCGCGCCGAATGTGCTGGAGAGCCTGCGCCTGCACGCCTGGCCGGGCAATGTGCGCGAACTGCGCAACTTCGTGCAGCGGGCCTTCATCATGGCCGACGACGACCTGATCACCGAAGTGCAGGTGCCGCTGCAGGTGGCGGCCACGCAGGCGCCGGGCGCGGCGGTGGTGTCGGTGCCGGTGGGCATGTCGCTGGCCGACGCTGACCGGCAGCTGATCTTCGCCACGCTGGAGCAGTGCGCCGGCGTGAAGAAGCACGCGGCCGAGATCCTGGGCATCAGCCTGAAGACTTTGTACAACCGGCTGGAAGATTATGCCGCCCGTGGCGAATTGCCGGAGTGGTTGCGCGCCTCGCGCAACGACAACGGTTCGTCCGCCACCGGGTGACGGCGTGCGTGCCGGCAAGCGGTTGCGGCGGTTCGCGTCCCGTGGTGGCCTACGGTGCCCCCGTGCCGCACGCTTCTTGCTTCAGCCAAAGTAGCCAACCAGGCCGACACGATGATGCTTGAGCAACCGCCGCAATCCGGCACGCCGGACGTCTCTGACCGTCCTCCCCTGCATGGCGCTGGCCATGCAGGAGCGCGCAGCGATGCCACCGCCTCGCTGGACGGGCTGGCCGTGCAAAGCGTGCAGGAAGTGAGCGCGCTGATCGAGCAGTCGGCGCACGACTTGCGTTCTTCCCTCAATGCCATCCAGAGCTGGGCCTACGTGCTGGACCGCGCCTTCGATACTGCACCCGCGCCGGCGCAGCGCGCGCTGGACGGCATTCGCGCCGGCATGCAGCAACAGCTCGCGCTGATCGAGGAAATGGAAGAAGGGGTGCGGCTGCTCGCCGACGAGGCGGTGCCGCGCTGGCAGCAGGTCGACCTGCTCGAAGCCGTGGCCCAGGCCATTGCCGATCGCCGCGCGGCGGCGGAGGCGCGCGGGGTGCTGCTGTCGCCGGTGACCACCGACGGCGCCGGTGATTCCGCCTACGTCATCGACGCCGACGCGGCGCGCCTGGCGCCGCTGCTGCGGCACCTGCTGGTGCACTGCATCTGGCGCGCCCCGGCCGGCGGCACGATCGCCGTACAAATTGCCGGCGAGCCCGACCACGTCAGGCTGCGCATCACCGAAAGCCCGCCGCTGGACCAGCAGCGCAGCGCCAGCCGGCTGGCCGCACTGACCGACTTCTTTGGCCGCCGGCCCCCGGCGGCGGATGGCGCCCCACCGGCGCGGCAAAGTACCGCACTGCTGCTGACCCGCCGCATGGTGGAACTGCATGGCGCCGTGCTGAGCGCGGAAAGCGATGGCTGCGACAGCGACAAGATCAGCGTCTGCATCGCGGTCCGGTTCCCGCGGCATGTGCGCGGAGGGTGAGCGGTCGCGCGCGGCGCGATGACGGCCTCAATGTGCGTTCATAACGCTTCCATGGCGATGTAGTTTTTACAGGCGTGCGGTGCGCGCTACGCGTACCGCTTGCCAGAGCGCGGCGCGCCCGCCGCAGCCTGACCGCAGCCCCACGGCAACATGGCGGCCCCCACGGCAGGCCCTGCCTCCGCTCCCGCCCGCATGTGCCATCCGCCTGGCATCTGGCCCGCGCCTTGCATGGGTAAGTTACTCAACCAAGGAGGGACCAACCATGCCCAAAGCCAGCCGCCCATCCGAGAAGGCCGCGCAGGTTGCCCGCAAGTCGTCCGGCGCGAAGTCCGACATGAAGTCCGACAAGGCGCAGGCCGCCCGCAGCTCGCGCGCTTCGGCTGCTTCCGCAGGCAAGGCCGGCAAGAGCGGCGCGGCGATGAAGGCCGCAAAGCCTGCCGCAAAGCCCGCAGCCAAGGCCGTGGCAAAGCCGGCCGCGAAGCCTGCGGCGAAGTCAGCCGCTAAGGCAGCCGCCAAGCCTTCCGCCAAGCCTGCCGCCAAGGCAAGTGCCAGGCCGTCAGCGAAGCCTGCCGCCAAGCCGGCCGCGAAGACCGGCAAGTCCGCCATGGCCAGTCCTGGCGCACGCGCCGGCCGTGCCGAAACCGGCAAGGTCGCCAAGGCCGGTGACAAGCCGCGCAAGGAAGGCAAGACCTACCAAGCTGCCGTCGACGATTCCCTGGAGATGACTTTCCCCGCCAGCGACCCGATCTCGCCAAGCGCGGCCATGCATGCCGAGAAGAAGACGCAGACCGCGCGCGACGATGTCGACTGGAAGCTCAAGCGCGGCAGCGAACAGCAGCCCGCAGGTGCCAAGCCAGCCGGTCAGCGCAAGGGCTCGACCGGCCGCCGCTGAGAGCGAGCACGTCAGCCACCTTTAGTCCATGCGCGGCAGCGCGGCGCCACCGGCGCTGCGCTGCGGCCCGAACCCATCGGATGAACGAAAAGGAGCCAGCATGTCCGCCATCATTGCAGGTCGCTTCGACAGCTTTTCCGCCGCAGAAACCATAGCCAGCCGGTTGAAGGCGCACGGGTTTGCGGACAAGGACCTCAACCTGTTCTACGTCAACCCGCCGGGACAACACGCGGCCTATCCGCTGGGCGGCGACCACGCCGCCGATGCAGGCGCGCGCAAGTCGGGCATCGGTGCCATCGCCGGCGTGCTGATCGGCGCCGCGGTGGGCGCGGCACTGGGCGCAGCGCTGATTTCCGCGGTGTCGGCCGCGCCGCCGCTGTCGATCCTGGTGATGGTGTTTGCCGTTGGCCTCGGTGCCTACCTGGGGTCGCTGGCCGGCGCGCTGGCGCTCGCGCGCAACGTGCGGCGCGACCCGCTGACCGGGCAGCCGGCGGTGCGCAACGCCGGCGTGGTGCTGGCCGCGCATGTGGCCCGCGGGAACCCGGCCGCGGTGGCGGACCTGCTGCGCCAGGGCGGCGCCAAGGACGTGGAGCGCGCCGATGGCCGCTGGGTCGACGGCCGCTGGGCAGACTTCGATCCGACCGTGCCGCCGGTGCCGGCGGAAAACCCGAGAACGCGCGAATACAGCTAGCGCAGTGCGGGCGCGGGCGATGCCAGCGCCGGCGTCCTTCCATCCCAAGGCATAAACGGAGGTGTCCATGAATCCAGTCCAACCTGAATCCCCGGGCGAACAGCCGCGCGGCGCATCGATCGTCGGCGGCATCGACCGCAATTCCCCGGGTCCCGGCCCGTTCGTGATGGCCGCCGATACGCTCGAGGGCAACAAGGTGGTTGACCCCGCGGGCGACGATATCGGCACCATCGACCACATCATGATCGACGTGCTGGGCGGACGCGTGGCCTACGCAGTGATGGCCATGGGCGGCTTCCTCGGCATCGGCGAGAAGCTGTTCGCCCTGCCGTGGTCGGCGCTGACGCTGGACACGCGGCGCAAGTGTTTCGTGCTCGGCGTCGAGAAGGACCGGCTCAAGGCCGCGCCGGGGTTCGACAAGGACCACTGGCCGAGCATGGCCGACTCGCAGTGGGCCACCAGCATCCACCAGTACTACGGGATTTCGCCGTATTGGGAAGCGGATCGCTACGATCCATGGGAAGACCGCAAGTAGCTTATGCGGTCATCCGGGGGGAGGCCCGGCGCCGGCATGGATCCGGCGCCGGGCCTTTTCTTTTTTTTCACACCTTATGGTGGACCTGCCCCGACGGTTTGCGCGCGGGATCCGCGTTCATGCCGCTGTGCTGCGGCTGCCCCTTTGGCTCGGGCGCGGGCTGGCGGCGCAGCGACAGTTCGTTATGTACCCCGAGCACGCCCGCGCTGACCGCTGCGGCCTTCTCGATGCGCTGCGCGACCCCGACGTCGTCCACGCAGCCGCGCACGGTCACGCGGCGATCCACCACGTCGAGCGTGACGCCTTCAGGAAAGCGGCCAGCGAAGGCCGCGGCAATCTCGGCGCGTATGGCCACGCGCAGGGCTTCGTCATCGGCGGCTGAGGAGGCGTTGCGGTTCATCATTGCTCCTTTGCTGGAATCGAACATCTGAAGGCGTACCCCGCCTTCGCTGCGTAGCCTGTGACCGGCGCAAGAAGCATTCCCGCCAACGCGCCGTCGCGCATGCGAGCGTTTCCACTCCGCACACCGGTGGCGTCGGCAAGATTTATCACCCGATGTAGAAAGGAAAGTCGCGCCGCAGCCCGGACAACGCCAACGGCGGTACAAGTGCAGCGCGCGTTGTAGGACTGCGCCCGCTGCACTTTGGCACCGCGCTCCATACAATGAAATCAGCATGCCGCCGCGTGGCGGTTCAATGTCGGGAGCGCAACGATGAGCAAGACCAGTCCAATCCTGCCGGGCATTGGCCATCAGCCCAATTCCGGCAAACATGCCCGCATGCTGCATGTGTTCGACCGCTTCGCCGGTGCCGCCACGCGCCAGGCGGGCTCGCCCACCGCGTTCGTGCTGGCCGTTGGCGTGGTGGTGGCCTGGGGCATTACCGGGCCGATTTTCGGCTATTCCGAGACCTGGCAGCTCGTTATCAATACCGGCACCACCATCGTCACCTTCCTGATGGTGTTCCTGATCCAGCAGAGCCAGAACAAGGACGCGGTCGCGGTTCACCTGAAGCTCAACGAACTGCTGGCCTCGCATCGCGAAGCCAGCAACATGCTGGTGTCGATCGAAGACCTGGACGAAGAGGAACTGCGCCAGCTGGTCAATTTCTATCGCCACCTGGCCGAGCTGGCCGACAAGGAGGACGGTATCAAGTGCAGCCATTCGCTGGACGAGGCGCGCGAGAACCACGCGGCCAAGCTGCAGGCGCGCGCGTCGCGCCGCGGGCCTGCACAGGATGAGCCAGTGCGGGCGGATACCGGTTCTACCGCCGCGGTCAGCCCCTAGCCGGGCCGCGCCGGGCCCCGCCATGCCGTCGCCTCCCCCCGTGCCGTCGCGCACAACCCAGCAAGGAGCCAGCCGTGTCCGATCCCAACCAGGCAACGAAGCGCAAACGCGCGGGCAGGGCCGCCACGGCCTCGCCGCCGGGCCGCAGCGTCATGGTCTACGGCTGCGAGCCGCTGGGCGATGCCGACAGCCACCATGGCACGACCCTTGCCAATATAGCCCGCAAGGTGGCCGATATCGCGGGCTATGCCTTCGCCGGTGCCTACGCCGCGCCGGGCGCGGGGCAAACCGCGCCCTACCTGGTGCCCGCGCAGACGCTGGTGGGCGCCGACCTGGCCGCCAGCCTCGGCGTGCAGGGCGAGAGCGACCTCTTTGGCGGCGTGGTGCCGTACGCGTTCGTGGCCACCAAGGCGATCACGCACGGCCTGGTGGAACCGGGCGCGGCGGCACCGCAGGGCTGGTGCGAGGGCTTCGTGCAGCGCGTGGTGGGCGCGACCCTGCCGGGCTTTACCGCGTTCACCGTGGCCGACGCGCGCGTGGCCGGCAAGCGCCTGCTGGCGCTGGGACCGGTGCGGCTCAAGGAGCCCTGCGGCATCGGTGGGCTGGGCCAGCGCGTGGTCGACAGCGAGCGCGCGCTGGACGAGGCGCTGGACGCGATGCAGGCCGATATCGTCGAAACCCTCGGCCTGGTGCTGGAGCGCGACCTGGACGCGCCCCAGACCTACAGCGTTGGGCAGGTGGAGCTGGCCGGCCTGCGTGCCGCCTACTGCGGCACGCAGAGGCTGACGGCCAACAACCGCGGCCAGCAGGTGTACGGCGGCTCGACGCTGACGGTGGTGCGCGGCGGCTTTGACGCGCTGCTGGAGCAACCATTCGATGCGCGCACGCAGGCCGCGGTACGCGCGGCGATGGTGTACCACGACGCCGCGCTGGCCTGCTATGGCGGCATGGTGCTGTCGCGCTGCAACTATGACGTGGCCTTCGGGCCCGCGGCCGGAAGTGCCGACCGCGAGTGCGTGCTGGGCGGCGTGCTGGAGCAGTCCTGGCGCGTGGGCGGCGCGACCGGCGCCGAACTGGCTGCGCTGGCGGCGCTGCGCGAGGATCCGAGGCGCACGCGCGTGGTGGCCTCGACCCGCGAGGTGTACGGCAACGGCGTGCAGGTGCCCGACGATGCCGAGATCTATTTCCAGGGAGAGGACCGCCATGTCGGTCCTCTGACCAAATACGCACGACTGGAGCGTGAATCCGATGGCAACGCATGAAGAACTCCTGCAGATACAGACCGAGGGCGGCACCATTGCCGGCACCCTGATCAGTCCTGAAACCAAGCTGCCCGGGGTGCTGTTCGTCCATGGCTGGGGCGGCAGCCAGCAGCAGTACCTGGCGCGCGCGCGCAAGGTGGCGGGGCTGGGCTGTGTCTGCCTGACGTTCGACCTGACCGGCCATGCCGGTACGCGCGCGGAGTACGAAACCGTCACCCGCATGCGCAACCTCGCCGATGTGGTGGCGGCCTACGATTTGCTGGTGCGCCAGACCGAAGTGGACCGCAACGCGATCGCGGTGGTGGGCAGCAGCTACGGCGGCTACCTCGCCGCACTGCTGACCACCTTGCGCCCGGTGCGCTGGATGAGCTTCCGCGCGCCGGCGCTGTACATGGATTCCGGCTGGGAACTGCCCAAGCGCCAGCTGCATCGCGAACAGGACCTGGTCAGCTATCGGCGCAGCGTGGTGCCCCCGGAAAGCAACCGCGCGCTGCGCGCCTGCTGCGCCTTCGCCGGCGACGTGCTGGTGATCGAATCCGAGAGCGACCAGGTGGTGCCGCACGCCGCGGTGATGAGCTATGTCGACGCCTGCCTGCATGCCAATTCGATGACCTACCGCATGATCAAGGGCGCCGACCACGGCCTGACCGACGAGGAAAGCCAGCGCGCCTACACCAGCCTGCTGGTCAACTGGCTGCGCGAGATGATCACCGTCGCGCGCGCCGGCCCGGTCAGCGCGGAGCGCGCGGTGCCACCCAGGCCGCGGCCCGCGCCCCCGGAGCACGAGGAGGAGCTGGGCATGGCGGGCGCCATGTCGGGCACCGGCACGTCGCCATCAGGCGCGAGCGCCCCGCCGGCCCGCGCGGAATAGCGTGCCCGCGCCAGCCTTGCGACGGCCATGGATAGCGCGCTGGCGACCACAGAGGCCGCCGTCACGCTCGAGGCCGTGCTGCGCGACGCGGGCCTGCGCTATGTCGACGACAGCGGACCGGGCATCACGCGCCGCCGCCACGGCAGCGGCTTCCGCTATATCGGTCCCGACGGCGAGCGCGTGCGCGATGCCGGCACGCTGGCGCGCATCGCCGCGATGGCGATCCCGCCGGCCTATGAATCGGTGTGGATCTGCGCGGACCCGCGCGGGCACCTGCAGGCCACCGGGCGCGATGCGCGCGGGCGCAAGCAGTACGTCTACCACGCCGAATGGGCGGTGCTGCGCGATACCGACAAATACGGCCGGCTGCTGGCCTTTGGCACCGCGCTGCCGCGGCTGCGGGCGCGCGCCACGCGCGACCTCGGCCGCAACGGCATGCCGCGCGAGAAGGTGGTCGCCGCGGTGGTGGTGCTGCTGGACGCCACGCTGGTGCGTGTGGGCTCGCCGCGCTACGCTCGGCAGAACCGCACCTACGGCCTGACCACGCTGCGCCGCCGCCATGTGACCGTGCGCGGCAGCCGGCTGCGCTTCCAGTTCAACGGCAAGAGCGGCATCACGCATGACGTCTCGGTCAACGACCCGCGCCTCGCGCGCATCGTGCGCAACTGTGCCGACCTGCCGGGGCAGCGCCTGTTCAAGTACCGCGACAGCGACGGCGAGATCCGCGAGATCGGCTCGGCCGACGTCAACGCCTACCTGCAGGAAGTCACCGGCGGCGACTTTACGGCGAAGGATTTCCGTACCTGGGCCGGCAGCGTGCATGCGCTCGCGATCCTGCGCAAGCTGCCCGAAGCGGACAGCGAGAGCGCGCGCAAGAAGGCCGTCGCGGATGCGATCCGCCAGGTGGCGCACCAGCTGCGCAACACCATGGCGGTGTGCCGCAAGTGCTATGTGCATCCGGAGGTGATCGACGCCTACCTTGCCGGCGCGCTGCAGGCACGCGGCAAGGCGCCGTCGGCGACGCGGCTGCGCGCGGACGAGGCGCGGCTGCTGCAACTGCTGGCGAAGACAACCTCCGGGGCCGGCAAGTGAGCGCGCGCGGCGAGCGGGTTCAGCAGGGCAGCGGGCCGATATAGCCGGGCAGTTCGCGCGCACCCGCCGTATGCGCCAGTTGGAACGCGCGCGCGAGGGCAATGGCGAAGTGGTGCTGCGTGTCGAACGGCCCCGGCACGTTGCGCCGGAAGTAGTCCGCCCAGCGGAAATCCGGGTAGGCCGTTTTTACCTTGCGGTAGCCGCCGGCCAGTTGCACGAATGCCTCCAGGCTGCGGTAGGGATCGTCGCGCATGTCGTGGATCGCGTCCGGCAGCTCCGTCAGAGGGCGGCGCCGGCCGTGCTCGTCATACGGGTGGACCATGTGGTTGGCCACCATGTGGCGCCAGAATGCGCGCGCATCCATGTCGCTGAGGTCAGTGCGCACGAGGCCGGGCACATGGGTCAGGCCCAGGTCGTGCCAGGCGCGCACCCAGTGGTGGTGATCGACCACGTACAGCGCCTGCTCCGGGCCGATCACCAGATGTACCCGGTGCCGGTCCAGGAACGCGGCGCGATGCTCCGGCGGCACGCGCCGGGTGGTGTGGACCTTCTGCGCGACGTGGTAGGCGCCGACCGTGATCTGGGTGGGATGCAGGATGTCCAGCGGCACCATCAACTTGCTGTCGGGCCTGAGTTTGCGTGGAGAGCGAGGCATAGGGGCAGGGGCGGGGCGCGGCAGGGCCGCGCCCGTCGTCATGGTTGGCGGTCAGCTCTTGTTCAGCGTGCGGTCCGGTGAGGTGCCGGCGGGACTGGTGCCCGAGGCGGTGCCGCTCGTGCTGCCACCGGTGCCGCCGGTGCCCGATGTGCCCAGGCTGCCGCTGCGGCCGCCCAAGGTCTCATCGCCGCCGACTTCGGATCCCGCTGCCCACGCGCTGCCCGACTGGCGCTGCACGCGCAGGCGGTTATCCACTTCGGTGACGCCAAACACCGCATCGGCGATCTCCTCGATCACGTACTTCTCGCGGCGCTCGCGCACCGTGCCGTCCAGCGTTACCACGCCGTTGGCGACCTCCACCGTGACCTCGCCGACATCGATATACGGGTTCATTGCCAGGCGTTCGCAGACGTCTTCGCGCACGCGCTCGTCCGGGCGGTGGTAGCCCTTGGGGCCTACCGCGCGGCGCCCGGCGTGGCGGCTGCCCTGTCCGGCCTGCTCGGCATAGGGCGTGCGACGGTGGTAGCCGGGATCGTCCGGATATACGCGCTGGCCGCCGCTGTACGACTGGCCGCCGCGGCCGGCGTCGCCAAAGTAGCCGCCGCCATAGCTGGGCTGGCCGGCGCGCTCCTCGCGATCGCGCTCCATGCCTTCACGCCAGTGCATCGCGCGGCCGCCGCGTTCGCCCCATTCGCTGCGTTCGCGCCGCTCGTCCTCACCGCGCCAGCCGCGGCCTTCGCCGGCGCCCTGGCGGGCGCGTCCGTAGCCTTCATCGCGCGGGCCCAGTTCGCTGCTGCGGCCGCGCGGACCGAAGCGGTCCTCGTCGCGGTAGCCATAGCCGGATTCGCGCTCCTGGCTGCGATAGCCGCTGTCCTGCGGGTTCGGGCGATAGCCGCCATAGCCGCTGCTGTACGGATGCCCGGTGCCGCCGGTATCCGCGGCGCCGTAGCCCTGTTCGCCCCAACTGCCGCGGCGCTGGCCCGCCGGCGTGTCCTGCTGGTACCACGCGCCGCCGCGTTGCGGCGCCTGGCTGCCGCGCCCAGCGCTGCCCTGGCCGTTGTCTTCGCCGCGCCAGTCCTCGCCCCATTCCTGGCCCCAGTCTTCCGAGCCGCTGCCCAGGCGCTCGTCGCGCCGGCGTTCCGGCTGGCCGCCTTCGCGGCGCTGCGCTTCGTGGCTGCCGCGGCTGCGGCCGCCGCGGTCATTACGGAAGTTGAACATATGTGCCTCCTGGCTGTGGCGGCCCGTGCGGGCCGCCGCCTTGCAGGTGCGGCGGTGCGGCAAGCGGGCCTGAACGTTCATGCCTGAAAAGGCCGCAAAAACCGTGCCCCGCTGCGGCGCTGCCCGTGGGCCGCACGCAGCGGCGGCGCGCTGTAAGGATTGCCGGGCGATGTAACGGTTACGGGCGCCGCCGCAGGCACGCTGCGGCGGCGCTGGCGCGTGCGCGCCGCCGGGCAGAACGGCCGCGGCTTGCCGTTCGCGGCATGGAACTTGCGCAGCACGTGCAAAGGCTCTTGCGCGTCTCCCCGGCTGGTCCGATGCGCGCAACAAGCGGCCCCCGCAGTCAGGAGAGAACCATGTCCACACCCTCCACACCCTCCACACGCAAGAGCGTTCCACCCCAGCACCAGGACCGCCAGCCAGGGCTGGAAGCCCCCATGCGCCCGCAGCCGGACAGCGGCGCGGATGACTATGTCGGCAGCGGCCGGCTGAAGGGCCGCGTGGCGCTGGTCACCGGCGGCGACAGCGGCATCGGCCGCGCCATCGCGGTGGCGTTCGCGCGCGAAGGCGCCGACGTCGCCATCGCCTACCTCAACGAACATGCCGACGCGCGCGCGACCGTCGAACTGGTCGAGGCCGCCGGCCGCAAGTGCCTGGCGATCGCCGGGGACCTGGCCGACCATGCGCATGCCGAGGCCGTAGCCCGGCAGACGCTGCAGCAGTACGGCAAGCTCGACATCCTGGTCAACAACGCCGCCGAGCAACACCCGAAGGAATCGCTGGAAGACATCGATGCCGAGCAGGTCGAGGCGACCTTCCGCACCAACGTGTTCGCGATGTTCCATCTGACCCGCGCGCTGCTGCCGCATATGAAGCCCGGCTCGTCGATCCTGAACACGACTTCGGTGACCGCGTATCGTGGCAGCAAGCATTTGCTGGACTACTCTGCTACCAAGGGCGCGATCGTGTCGTTCACGCGTTCGCTGGCGCTGCAGGTGGTGGAGCGCGGCATCCGCGTCAACGGCGTGGCGCCCGGCCCGATCTGGACGCCGCTGATCCCGTCGACCTTCACCCCCGAGGAAGTCGCCGAGTTCGGCAAGAAGACGCCGATGGGCCGCCCGGGGCAGCCGTTCGAAGTGGCGGGGGGTTATGTCTTCCTGGCGTCGGACGCTGCCAGCTACATCACCGGGCAGATTCTGCACATCAACGGCGGGGAAGTCGTCAACGGTTGATCCCGGCCGCGCGCCGCGGCGCCGCGCATGTAGTTCGGGGCCGCGTTTTGCAAATATTGCACGGGCGGCGTGCGCCATGCTCCGCAACATGCCGCAAGCGTTGCCAGGGTTGCTGCATCACGCGCGGGCGTGGCTCTTGCAATGCGAATTGAGCAGTCACGGCCATTGCCGATATCAATCAGGGAGCCATCATGTCACCGATCGTAGCCGGACGTTTTGAATCGCTCGCCAGTGCGGAAGACGCGGCGCGCACGTTGTTCACACGCGGGTTCTCCGTGTGGGACGTATCGATCATGTCGATGCGACAGGGCGCCGCCGGCGCCGCGCCGCCGGGTGGCGTGATGCTGGCCGCGTGCGTCACCAACGGCCTGGATTCGGTCGTGGTCGACGTGCTGCGCGAAGCCGGCGCCAGCGACGTGGAGCGTGCCCAGGGCAGTTGGGAATGCGGCCAGTGGACCGATTTCGACCCTGCCACGCACGGTGAGCCGGTGCAGGACGGCGAGGGCGAGTTCTGGCCACGCCCGATCGCCCGGGAAGCGGTTGCCGAGCAAAGCACCGGCAACGAGGACCCCGGCAGCGAGCTGGAGCACTACGTCGAACGCAAGCGTGTCGAGCACGACTGAGCGCCGCGCGGGCGCGGCAGACGACGGCGAGGCCAGACGCAGCGGCACGGAGCGCGCCGCCGCGCCACGCCGGCTGCGCGGCAAGGCCATGGCTGAACTGGCGCGCCTGCGCCCGACGCAGCTGACGCTGGGCTACGTCCACGTCAACCACAAGATCGAAGTGACCCGGCGCCACGCCGATCCCGAGGACCTGGACGCGCTGCGGCGCTTCCTGCGCCGCCATCGCCTGAAGACCATCGCCGGGCCGGGCGGCGACCTCTATATCGTCGATCACCACCACTGGGCGCGCGCCTGGGTGGAGCTGGGCTATGAGTGGGCGCCGGTGCAGATCCTGCACGATCTCAGTCACATGAGCGCGTCGGCGTTCTGGAAGCGCATGCGCCGGCTCGGTCATGTCCACCCCTATGACGAGCACGGCAAGCTGCTGGGCCCGAAAGCCCTGCCGCCAACCGTGATGGGCATGCGTGACGACCCCTATCGCAGCCTCGCCGCGTTTACACGCGAGGCAGGGGCCTACCGCAAGCCGGGCAATGCCTATGGGGACTTCTGCTGGGCCGGCTTCCTGCGCGAGCGGGTGGAACAGGACATGCACAGCATTGCCGGCTTCGGCCTGGCGCTGGCCGAGTCGATCCGGCTGGCGCGCAGCGCCAAGGCCCGGCGCTTGCCGGGCTACTGCGGTGCGGCTGCGGGCAAACGCCGCAATGGCGCAGCCGCCGCCAAGGGGAAGGATGCGGGCAACGGAAAGGCGGGGCGCGCGGACAGCCCGAAGGGATAAGCGAAAAATAACCTGCGCGGAGCGGCACACCACCAATGCAAAGGGGCAGGCGCGATGGCCTGCCCCTGTCTCGCTGGCCCAGGCAACGGGCCCGCGCGGATCAGCTTTCCGACTTGTGCTTCGGCATGCCCTTGGTCTTGGTCGATGCCATCTTGTCGAGTTCCTTCTCGCTCATCGACTTGACCATCGAGCGTGAAGGCCCTTTGAGCGATCCGGCCTTCTTTTCGCCGCGCTTTGCGGAGAGCGCCGCTCCCGCGGCCTGCTGTTGCGCCTTGGATTTTGCTGGCATGTCAGTCTCCTTGCGAAGGGTGGAAAAGAACCGGTGGAGAGGAACCAGGCGATGCACCGGCACACGCCCGCGCTTCGTTATAGGCCGCTCAGGCGGAGCCTGCAAGCAGGCGCCGCTGCGCTGCCGCCGTGCGCGCGGGTGTGTGCCGGCGTGCATCGCCCGCTGGCTAGCCAGGACGCTATATCCTGCCGAGCACCACGAGCAGCACCACGATCAGGACGATCAGGCCCAGGCCGCCGCTTGGCCAGTAGCCCCAGCCGGAACTGTACGGCCATGCCGGCAGCGCGCCGACCAGCAGCAGGATAAGAATGATCAGAAGGATGGTGCCGATACCCATGGCGTGCTCCTTGTTCGTGGATCGGGGAAGCCGCGGCTTCCGTTCCGAAGTGACCCGCAGGGGTTTGCACAAAAGGCCACTACTCAGAATCCAGCGTAGAACAAGGCACGCGTACGTCCCTCCGGACAAGGGCTGAAATCGGTGTAGGAATCGGACGACGCCGGGAGCGCACGGCTGGCGCGTGGCGCGCCGCACAACGGCTGTGGCGCTCGCTGGTACCGCCCATGGTGGCGCAACGGCAGCGCAGTGCGCAAAGCGCCTCAGCCGGCTTCGGTGAGCCTGTGCTCGACCGCATAGACCGCCACCTGCACGCGGCTGGCCAGGTTCAGCTTCTTCAGGATGTTTTGCACGTGGATCTTCACCGTGCTTTCTGCCACGCCGAGATCGCGCGCGATCTCCTTGTTGCTTTCGCCCCGCGCCAGGCCCTGCACGATCTCGCGCTCGCGCGCGGTCAGGCGCGGGGCTTCGTCCTGGCGCGGCACGGCCAGCGGTGCCGGCGCGCGGAACTGCGCCACCAGCTTGGCGGTCATGCTGTCGGAGATCACCGGTTCGCCGGCGGCGGCGCGGCGGATGCCTGCGATCAGCGCTTCAGTCTCGATGTTCTTGATCAGGTAGCCGCGTGCGCCGCTGCGCAGCGCCGCGGCCAGTTCCTCGGCTTCCTCGGACACGGTCAGCACGATCACCGCGGTTTGCGGCAGGTCTTCCACCAGCAGCTGCAGCGCCTCCAGTCCCGACAGGCCCGGCATGTTCAGGTCCAGCAGGATCACGTCGGGGCGGTGCTGCTTGGCGCGCTTGATGCCTTCCACGCCGTCGGCGGCTTCGTCGACGATCTCGAAATCGGTCTGCCGCTGCAGCAGCGCGCGGATGCCGGAGCGGAACAGCGTGTGGTCGTCGATCAGCAGGATGCGGATGGTCATGGCTGGATTCCGGTGGTCTGGGTAGTCTTGGTGTCGGGGCGGGCGGCGGCTTGCGCCGTGGCGGGCAGGACGAGTTCGATGCGCACGCCGCGCCCCGGGCCGGCCTGCACGTGCAGCTGCGCGCCCAGGCGCGCGGCGCGCTCGCGCATGATGTTCAGGCCGATATGCGCATCGGCGCGCGTGGCCAGCTCGTCGGGATCGAAGCCTTCGCCGTCGTCCTGCACCACCAGGCGGAACTCACGCCCGTGGCGCAGCGCTACCGTCACGTGCGCGGCCATGGCGTGCTTGCGCACATTCGAGAGCGCCTCCTGCAGGATGAACAGCACCTGCAGCTGCTGCTCGGGCGAGAGCGGGCGGCCCGCGCCATCGTCGTCGATGCTGAGCGCGGCCTCCGTGCGGCACTGGCGGCGGAACCTCCCCACGGTTTCCTCCACCGCCGGGCGCAGTTCGCCGGTGCCCAGGCGCGAGCGGAAGTTGTTCAGCAGCTCGCGCACGTCCTGGTAACTCTCTTCCACGCCGTGGCGCAGCATCGGCACGATCTCGCGGGTCTCGGCCAGGTCGTCGCGCGTGACTGCGGCGTCGAGCAGCTGCACCTGCAGGTTCAGGTAGTTCAGGCCCTGCGCGATGCTGTCGTGCAGGCCTTGCGCGACCAGGTTGCGCTCTTCCACCACCGCGAGCTGGCGCGCGGTGGCCGACAGCCGCAGGTGCTCCAGCGCGGTGCCAAGATGCTGGCCGAGCGTTTCCAGCAGCTGGCGGTCCGACGGCGGCAGCGTGCGCGGCGCGCGGAAATGAAGCGCGAACACGCCGGTGGCGCCGCGCTGGCTTTCGATGCGGAACGCGGCCAGCGCCTGGAAGCCGCTGCGCGCGCAGGGCGTTGCGTCCCCGGCGGCGATGCCGCCGCGCGGCGCCGTGCGCAGGTCGGCGATGGCCACCACCGCCGCGCGCGTGGCGTCGCCGCAATGGCAGGCGTCGGCAGTGGCGCAGGCATCGGCATCGGCCAGCGACGCCGGTAGCCCGGTGGCCGCCAGCAGGTGCATCCTGCCGTGGCGGCTGTCGAGCACGCGCACGCTGCCGCCCTCGGCGTCAAACTGGCGCATCACACGTTCCAGGAAGCCGCGCGCCATGGCTTCGGCGTCGCTGGCCTGGTTCAGGAAGGCGGCCATGTCGTACAGGGCTTCCAGGTCGCGGTTCTGGCGCTCCAGCTCCGCGGTCTTTTGCGCCACGCGCGCCTCCAGGTCCTGGTACAGGCCCTGCAGCTCGCCCGCCATGCGGTTGAAGCCCTCGTTGAGCGTGCCGAACTCGTCCCGGCTTTCCACCGGCAGGCGCAGCGAGAACTCGCGCGCGGCCATGCGCTGCAGGCCGTCCTGCAGGCGCAGCACCGGCAGGATGATCCACAGGTAGAGCAGGTAGATCACCGCCACCGTGCCCACGCACGCCATCGCGGCCAGCGCTGCCTGCGACAGCCGCAGCAGGTCGGTCTTGCGCGCGCTGTCGTGTTCGATCATGCCGACCAGGCGGTCAGCCTGCGCGACAAAGCCGGGCAGCGCGGCGATGTACTGGTCCGGCGCGGCAGCGTGGCCCCCATCCGGCAGCGCCAGCGGCCGCAGCAGCTGCTGCCAGTCCTGCGTGACGCGCGCCATCTGCGCGTGGATGGCGGGCTCGTCGGGCAAGAACAGCGGCCGCGCCGGGTTTCCCTTCTTCAACTGGGCCAGCGTGGTGTCCAGCGCATGCACCTGCATCGCGAGCGCGTCGGACCGCCGCTCCTGCGCCAGCGACAGCTCGATCGCCACGCGGTTGGCGCGCATGCGCAGGCTGCCGGCGTCGTTGATGGCGGCGCCGGCGCCTTCTAGCTTCCAGGACAGCCACAGCGTGCCGGAGATCATGCCCAGCACGACCAGCAGCACCGCCAGCGACAGAGAGATGATGCGCGTGGACAGGCGGTGGCGCAGCGCCGGCAGGCCGGAAGCGGCAGGGGGGTCGGTTTGGGGCATGGTTCGGTATCGGGGGCTACCTGGGGGCTACCTGGAGGCTACGGCGCTCGGGCGCGCGCATTTCGTCAGCCATTGTCGGCGGCTGGCCAGGGCGGCTTCCTGCGCCAGATCAACTAAACCCGGGTTTTGGTGCTCGGATGTGCGGGCAGCGACGCATCGGGCCAGGAGCCTGGCGGGGCGATCGCAGCCAGGACAGTGGAGCTGACACCACACCAGATATGTCATGGGGTGATATTTCGTCGCGCCTCCCCGCATGGCACGCGCTTTCACCGGCGGACTTATCCGGGATCAAATCCCGCGGGCAAGGCGCGCTCTAGCATCCGGTCAATACCGATCCGGGAGACCGCAAACCATGTCCACGGGAACCGACTTGCTGGTGCGCCAGCACCGCGACTGCGATGACGCGCTGGCACGGCTCGAAGCCGCCGCGCGCGAAGGAAACTGGGCCAGGGCCGCCGGCGCGTTCGCGCTGCTGGAAGCCGCGCTGGAGGGCAATTTCAACGCCGAGGAAGCGCGCCTGTTCCCAGCCTTCGAGCAGGCCACCGGCATGGCCGGCGGGCCCACCGCCGTGATGCGCCGCGAGCACGACGCGGTGCGCGCGCTGCTGGACAACGCGCGTGAATGGCTGGCCCTGCATGACGGCAATGCGCTGGCGGCCGACCTCGACACGCTGGTGGTGCTGCTGCAGCAGCACAACGTCAAGGAAGAGAACGTGCTGTTTCCGATGTGCCGCGCGCTGCTGCCCGACCTGGACGCCGTGCTCGCCGGCCTCGCGTAGGGCTGGCCGATGCATCGTCAATGCACGACACGCGCCGCATGAAAGCCGCCAACCTGGACTACGAACGCGCGCCGCGCCCGGCGGTGGTGTTCGGCTGCCTGATGCCGGCGCCGTGGCTGGGCGCGGCGGCCGGCGTGCTGCTCGCGGCGGGGCCGGCCGACGGCCTGCCGGACCGGTTCGCGCCGCTGGCGCTGGTGGCCGTGCACATGCTGGCGCTGGGCATGCTGCTGCCGGTGATGGTGGGCGCGCTGTTCCAGATGATGCCGGTGGTGGCCGGCGTGTCCGTGCCGGGCACGGGCGCGCTGGCGCCGTTCGTGGCGGCTGCGGGCGCGGGCATGGCCGCGGCGCTGGCAGTTGGCCTGCTGGGCGGCGAGCCCATGGCCTTGCGCGCGGCGGCGATTGCCGCCGCGGTGCCGCTGCTGGCCGGCGTGCTGTTGCTGGCCGCGGGGCGGCGCGTGGTCGCGGTCGATGCCACCACCCGTACGCTTGCCGGCATCGGCGCGCCGCTGGCGCTCGCGGTGCTGTGCGGCATGGCGCTGGCCGGCACGCTCGGCGGCTGGTGGCGCGTGCCGGTGGCACAGGTGCTGGACCTGCATATGGCCTGGGCGCTGGGTGGCTGGCTGGCGGCGCTGGTGACGGGCGTGGCCACCACCGTCGTGCCGATGTTCTGGCAGACGCGGCGCCTGCCCGCCGCGCTGGAGCGCTGGCTGCCGCTGGGACACTGGCTGCCGCTGGCGGCGTTCAGTGCCGCGGCGCTGTTATGGACAGAAGTGCCTGCGTTGGCGCACGGCGTGCTGCTGCTGTGGCTGGCCTTTGTCGCCGCGCTGGCCGCCTGCGGGCTGGCCGGCACGCTGCGCGCGCGGCGGCGCCATGATCCGCTCTGGCTGCTGTGGCCGGTGGCCTGCGCGAGCATGCTGGGTGCGGCCCTGCTGGCGGGAGTCGCCGTCGCCATGCCCGGCGTGGACCTGCCGCTGGCATGGTGGGCCGGCACCATGGCGCTGGTCGGCGCGGGCGTGCTCCCGGTCACGGCCATGCTCGGCAAGATCGTGCCGTTCCTGGCCTGGCTGCACCTGCGCCGGCTGCTGCCGCCGCGCGCGCGCGTGCCGGCCATGCAGGCCATCATTGCGCCGGCGCGGCAACAGCGCCAGGCCTGGCTGTTGCTGGCGGCTTACCTGTTGCTGCTGGCGGTGCCGCTGGCGCCGGCGTGGCTGGCGCGTGCCGGCGGCGTGTTGCTGGCGGCCGCCAATGCGTGGCTGGGCTGGCAGCTGCTGGGCGCGTTGCGCTGCATGCGCCAGATGCGCAAGCGCGGCGGCCTGCCGCCGCGCCATGTGGGCGTGGGTGCCGAAGGAGGTCATCACCATGATTGAAGCCGTAAGCCTGGACGCGTTGCCGCTGTTCCGCGGCGTCGATGAAGCGGTACTGGCGCAGCTGCGCGCCGCCGCCACACTGCGCTGCCTGCGCAAGGGCGAATACCTATTCCGCTGCGGCGAGCCGTGCGAAGGCCTGTTTATCGTGATGGAGGGGCTGGTCAAGCTGGCCCTGCTGTCGCCCTCCGGCGAAGAGCCGACCGGCGAGCGCGCCATCGAAGTCTTCGGTCCCGGCTCGGTGTTCGGCGAAGACCTGTTGTTTCTCGGGGTGCCACGCCGCATGGCCTGCCAGGCGCAGGCGCGCACCGTGGTGCTGCATATCGGCAAGGCGGCGCTGTGGCACGCGCTGATGCAGGAGCCGCTGCTTGCCGCACAGCTGCTGCGCAACCTGTCCGGGCGGCTGCACGGACTGATGCGCGATATCGAAGCCGTCAGCCTGCAGAGCGCGCTGCAGCGCGTGGCGGGTTTCCTGCGCGAGCAGGCCTTTGCCACGCGCCGCACCTGGCTGGCGTGCACGCAACGCGTGATCGCCTCCAAGCTCGGCATCACGCCGGAAACGCTGTCGCGCGTGATGCATCGCTTCTGCGCGGAGCGGCTGGTCCGCATCGAGCGCGGCAAGATCTACCTGCTCGATCCGGAGGGGCTGGCGCGGCAGGCGGGTGGGCCGGAACTGGCCGCGGCCTGAGCGCAAAAAAAGACGAGGAAGAACAGATGAAGCGTGCCGCGCCGCAAGGCGGGGCACGCGGGATTGCGCGCCGGGTTGCGCGCCGGGTTGCGCGCGTCAAGCCTGCGCGGCCGGCGCCAGCGCTGCGGGCTTTTCCCCGGTCAGCAGGTAGTGCATCAGCTCGGCCACCGGCCGGATCGCCTCCCCGAACGGTAGCGCACCGCGGCCGCGGAAGAACAACCCCCGCTCCACATCGCCGCGCACCGCCTGCGCCAGCTTGAGGTCGATGCAGAACTGGCCGATGCGGGCGATGCCGTCGCGCAGCCCGCAGGTCTGCAGGCAGTCGAAGCCCTCCAGGCATTCGCGCACCTTGGCGCGGCGCTGCAGCCGTGCCTCGCTCGACAGGTAGCGCGCCAGCCACGGCGTCAGCACCGCGCGCGCAGGCAGGCCGGCCACGCTGGTGAACTCGCGCAGCGTCTCCGGCCGCGCAGTGGCCAGCACCTGCTTGAAGGCCGGATGCGCATCGCATTCCTCGGTGACGGCAAAGGCGGTGCCAAGCTGGACCGCGGCTGCGCCCTCGTTCAGCCAGTGGCGCACCTTGGCGTGGCTGTCGATGCCGCCGGCCAGGATCAGCGGAATGCTGTCCCACGCCAGCCCGAGCGTTTGGAACAACTCGCGGCACTCGGCCAGCACGCGCGAGAAGGAGAAGCGCGGCTCGGACAGGTCCTGGATGGTGGCCGCACCGAGGTGGCCGCCGGCATGCGCCGGGTGTTCGATCACGATGGCATCGGGCAGGCGGCCCTTTTTCATCCAGCGGCGCAGCACCAGGCCGATGCCGCGCGACTCTGACAGGATCGGGATCAGCGCCACCTTGGGGTGGCCGGCGGTCAGCTCGGGCAGGTCCAGCGGCAGGCCGGCGCCCATGACGATGGCATCGGCGCCGCTTTCGCACGACTGGCGCACCAGTGCGGCATGCGAGCCCACCGCCTTCATCACGTTGACCGCGATCAGGCCACGGCCTTCGGACAGCCTGCGCGCGGCGCGGATCTCGCGGTCGAGGGCCTCCAGGTTGGCGGCCTCGATGTTGGCCTTGTCGCGGGTGCAGCGCGGGCCGCTGGTGCGTTCGACCAGGTCGGGATGGTGGTGGCGCAGGTCGATGCTGGCAATGGTGCCAACGCCGTTCTCGCGCGCGACCGTGCCGGCCAGCCGGTGCGCGGAGATGCCGATGCCCATGCCGCCCTGCACGATGGGCAACAGGCGGCGGCCGGCCAGCTTGAGCCAGTGTTCATTCATTAACGCTCTCCGGAAAGGTGGTGCGCGCGGGGCCGGCATGCGGCCTGGCGCGATGGGGGTGATTGCGGAAGCGTGGCACAGCGCCAGGGGTCCGCGTTTGCCGCAGGTCAAGCGCACGGGCGTGCCCTGCCATCGGCCTACGCCGACCGGCATAGGTCCGCGTGCGCCGTGTGCGCGTTGGTGCCGCGCGTTGGTGCCGGTTTGCGCGCGATCAAGCCCCTGTCGCGAACGCTTGGCTAGCATCGGCCGCTGTCCTGCCTCCTGCGCCATCGTCGGCGCCATCACCCATGACACCTGCTTCCCCAGCCTTGCCCGACGGCGCAACCGCGCCGCGCCGGCCCCAGCTGGTCGCGCCCGCCGGTTCGCTCGCTGCGCTGCGCATGGCGCTGCAGCACGGCGCCGACGCGGTCTACCTGGGCCTGCGCGACGCCACCAACGCACGCAATTTCGGCGGCCTGAACTTCACCGAGGCCGACATCCGCACCGGCGTTGCCGAAGCCCATGCGCGCGGCGCCGAAGTGCTGTTCGCCATCAACACCTTTGCGCAGATGGGCGCAGTGCCGCAGTGGCACCGCGCCGTGGACGCGGCCGCGGACCTTGGCGCCGACGCGGTCATCATGGCCGACGCCGGCCTGATGGGTTATGCCTGCGAGCGCCATCCCGGGCTGCGCCTGCACCTGTCGGTGCAGGGCTCGGCCACGCACGCCGATGCCATCGAGCTGATGCGCGAGCGCTTCAATATCCGCCGCGTGGTGCTGCCGCGGGTGCTGTCGCTGGCGCAGATCGGCAAGCTGGCGCGCCAGACCAGCGTGGAGCTGGAGGTGTTCGGCTTTGGCAGCCTGTGCGTGATGGCGGAGGGGCGCTGCCTGCTGTCGTCCTACGCCACCGGGGATTCGCCCAACAACAAGGGTGTCTGCTCGCCCGCGCACGCGGTGCGCTGGACTGAGCAGGACGGCACCATGCACGCGCGGCTGTCGGGCATCCTGATCGACAGCTACGCGCCAGGCGAGCCCGCCGGCTATCCGACGCTGTGCAAGGGGCGCTTCGACGTCGAGAGCGAGCGCGGCTACGTGCTGGAAGAGCCGACCAGCCTCAACGCGCTGTCGCTGCTGCCGTCGCTGATCGACATGGGCATTGCCGCGATCAAGATCGAAGGCCGCCAGCGCAGCCCGCGCTATGTGGGCGACGTGGTCGGCGTGCTGCGCGCGGCCATCGACGCCGCCTGTGCCGACCCGGCACGCTTTGCGCCGCGCCAGGAATGGCAGAGCACGCTCGGCCGCCATGCCGAGGGCGACCAGGTGACGCAGGGCGCCTACGACCGGCCGTGGCGGTGATGTCGATGGAACCGATTTGCGTTGATATGGCCATGCCGGCCACGATGGAGTTTCCCATGCCCGACACCGACACCGACACCGACACCGACACCGCGTTGCCGGACTTCGGCATCGCGCTGGGCCCGCTGCTGTACTACTGGCCGCGCGAGCAAGTGCTGCAGTTCTACGCCGCCGTCGCCGATGCGCCGGTGCAGCGCGTCTACCTCGGCGAAACGGTCTGCACCCGCCGCCATGAACTGCGCCATGCCGACTGGCTGGCGCTCGCGCAGATGCTGCGCGACGCCGGCAAGGAGGTGGTGCTGTCCACCCCGGTGCTGGTGGAGTCCGACACCGATATCGCCTGGATGCGCCGCGCCTGCGCGCAGCACGACTACCTGGTCGAGGCCAACGACCTGGGCGCGGTGCGCAGCATGGGTGGGCGGCCCTTTGTCGGCGGCCCGCACCTGAACGCCTATCACGCCGATACGCTGGCGTGGCTGGCAAGCCTGGGCGCGGTGGGCTGCGTCGCGCCGGTGGAGATGGACGGCCGTACGCTTGGCGCGCTGGCCGCGGCCCGGCCCGAGGGCATGCGTGTCGAAGCCCTGGTCTGGGGCCGCATGCCGCTGGCCTTCTCGGCGCGGTGCTTCACCGCGCGCCACCATCGGCTGCGCAAGGACAGCTGCGAGTTCCGCTGCATGGACTACCCCGACGGCCTGGTGGCCGCCACCGGCGAAGGGCAGGCATTCTTCACGCTCAACGGCGTGCAGACGCAGAGCGCCACCTGCCTGGACCTGTGCGGCGAGGCGCTGGCCATGGCCGCGATGGGCGTGCAGATGCTGCGCGTCAGCCCGCATTCGACCGGCACGCTGGAGGTGGTGCGGCAGCTTGCCGCGATCCGTGCCGGCGTGCAGGCGCCTGCCCCCAGTGGCATCGTCCCGGCCGGCGCGCAGCCCTGCAATGGCTACTGGCATGGCAGCGCCGGCATCGCCTGGGAGGCGCGGGCATGAACGCATTGCACAAGGTGATGGCCGGCGTGCATCGGCGCATGCCCGCGCGGGCGCGCGCGCTGCCGCTGGTGGCGGCGCTGGAACTGGCGCGCCGTGCCGGCTGGCTGGAGCCGCCCGCGGCGCTGGACGGGCATGCCTTCCTGCTGACGGTGCAGGACCTTGGCCTGGAGGTGCCGTTCCGTTGCGAAGGCGGGCGCTTCCATACGGCCGCGGCCGAAGGACCGGCGCCCGCGCTGACGCTGCGCGCCTGCGCGGTGGACTACCTGCGGCTGCTGGGCGGCGAGGCGGATACCGATACGCTGTTTTTCCAGCGCAAGCTGGTGATCAGCGGCGATACGGCGCTGGGGCTGGAGGTCAAGTACTGGCTCGATGCCGCGCCGCGGCCGGCGTGGGTCAGCCGGGCGGCGGCGCGCCTGGTGGCATTGCAGGGGGCGCTGGCGGCAGGCGGCGCGTAGCGGCGCGCTACGCGTCCCCGTCCAGCAGGAAGCGGTTGCGGCCCGCGCGCTTGGCGCGATACATCGCGCTGTCGGCACGGTGCAGCAGCGGCTCCAGGCGCGGCGCTTCGGGCACCGTGCACACCGCGCCGACGCTGATGGTCACCACGGGCTGGACCGGCGTGCCGTTGTGCGCGATGCCGAGGTCGCGCACGGCCTCCACCATGCGGCGCGCGACGGCCCGGGTTTCCTCGCCCGAGGCGTCGGGCAGCAGCGCCGCGAATTCCTCGCCGCCGAGCCGGGCGCAGAACTGCGGGCGCGCCAGCGTCCGGGTCAGGGCCGTGGCGATCTGGCGCAGGCAGTCGTCGCCGGCCACATGGCCGTGCAGATCGTTGTACTGCTTGAACAGGTCCACGTCGAGAATCAGCAAGCCCAGCGCCTGGTTGCGATCGAACGCGCGCGTCACCGCCGCGAGCGACTCGCGCTGGAAGTAGCGCCGGTTGGGGATGCCGGTGAGCGCGTCGATATCGAGGTCGGCCTGCACCTGCGACAACTGTTCCTCGGTCTGCCCGAGCCGCGCGGTCAGGGCCAGTTCGCGCGACTGGAACCGGCTGATATCGCGCATGAACACCAGGCTGCCGATCTGCCTGCCGTCCAGCCTGGCGACGCTTTCCACCGTCAGTTCGAAGGGCGCGCCCGGCGGCACGAAGGGCTGGGCGGCGCTGTTATCCGCGGCGGCAAGCGAGCGCTCCAGCGCGCCTTGCCAGCCGGCCGGCACGGCGCTGCCGCGGTGCAGCGCGGGCCACAACTGCGCGGCGGCCGGGTTGAATTCGACCACCGCGCCCCGGCTGTCGACGATCACGCAGCCTTCGCGCAGCGCACCGAACACGCGCAGCCGCGCATAGTGGCCAATATCGTCGAGGTGGGTGCGCAGCGCGCAGAACCACACCAGCACCGCCATCAGCGAAAACGTCGCCGGCGTCAGGTCGCCGCCGAGCGGGCCGGTCCAGCGCTTCAGGTAAGCGACATGCGTAAGCAGCGGCAACGCCAGGCCGGCGGCCAGGATGGCGCGGCCCCGGCGCGACAGCGCGTCGTTGGGCACTTCCGCCGTGACCAGGAAATACAGGCTCAGCCCGAGCAGCGCATACGACCACGCCGCCACCACCACATAGCCCGGGCCATGCTCGAACACGGCGCCGGGCGCGACCCCGGGCGGCATCAGCGTGATGCGCTGCCAGATCAGGTGGTGGCGTTCGTTGGTGAACACCAGCACCACCGTCACCACCGCGGCCAGCACCGGCAGCCACAGCCTGGACCACGGCACCACGTAGCGCGGGCGGCTCAGGTGCACCATCGCCACCAGCCAGCCGATCGGCACGGCCACGATGCCCAGGTACTGCGCCTTGGACCACAGGATCCGGCCGGGCAGGTCGGTCGAGCTGATTTCCAGCAGGCGGCCGCCGCTCCAGATCACCACGCCGCCGGCCAGCACCAGGAAGGCCTGGATGGTGGGATCGTCGCGCCGCGTCCAGGTGGCAACGACCATGCCAATGCTGCAGATGACAGCAATGGTGAGCAGGAGAACCAGGGGGTAGGAAGGCATGGAGACGGGCGCGTCCTGGAGCGATGGGCCTATGCGCTGGCGCCGCGGGGCATCCCGGTGGGGACGTTGGGGCCCGCATGGTGGCGTGCCGTGCCGGTTCGGCGCCTGGCTCGGGCGCTGGCATATTGGGTTCGCGTTCTCATCGGCATGAATGATACCGGGCTGCGCGGGCCGGTTGTCGTCCAGCCGTAGCCGGTTGGACGGGATGAGCGTCAGCGGCGGGTGGTCGGGACGGGGGAACAGCGATGGGCGCCGCTGCCCCGACCGCCGGTAGAGGGGGTGTGGCCATCCTCGACCGGATCGGAGAAGCGGTCGCTGAAGGCCAGGTCGAGCTTCAGTGCCGGATACGGCACTGACAAGGCCTATATCCTGGACGGGCTCGCGTCAGGGGCGCTGCGGCCTTGCGGGAAGATTGTCGTGACGGCGTGACTGGCCCGGGCCGGCTTACTCCCCGGAGGGCTGCGGTCGCGGCGTCTCGCGGATCGACCAGGACGGCACATCGGTCACGCCATCCCGACCGACCGTCCAGTCAGCAAATTGTCCCCGCATCAGCAGGTGGCCCCAGCCATCGATCCATTTCTGCTGCGCCCGCGCCATCAGTTCCATCATGGCCGAGACGTAGCGCAGCGGTCCGCCGAGCAGAGGCAGCTCGCTGGCGATCTCGCGCGCGTACAACTCCTCCGGGTCCTGCAAGATGATCACGCCCAGGGCATCGAGCCGCAGCTCGTCGAACATGGAACGGGCGAACTCGAGGTTCAGCTCGGCCATCCGGCGCAGGTTGTCAGCCAGGTCGGACTGCATGGACTCATACTGGTGCATGCCGGCAAAATAGGTCGGGAAGGGCCAGAAGGGCTGGGGCCAGAAGACTTGGGTTGCGGTCATCATCACGGAACTCTCCGGTGGGTTCGCAATGCCGGCAGGGGGCAGGGCGGAGTCGTCCGATGGCGGTGGCCATGGCGGCGGCACACCTGCGCGCCGCCCACACGGACGGCATGCTGACTAGCTTAAGCGGTAAGCCGACCCGTCGCCATGACGGATGGGTGCCAGCGGCATTCAGGTGACGCGCCGGACGGAAATCCGCGCGACGACATGCTGGTGACACACAAATGGCGCAGGCACGCATGATCCGTGCCTTCACTTGCACCGCAACCGCTTCGCCAGCTTATGCAGATTGCTGGCATCCACTCCCAATTGCCGCGCCGCCTGCGCCCAGTTCCCATGATGGAACTGCAGCGCCTGCTCGATACAGGCTCGCTGGGTTTGCTCCACCGCGTCGCGCAGCGTCGTGCCCGCCTCCAATGCCGGTGCAGCAAAGGCGCGCGTCATGCCCGCACCGGGCTGGTGCGCCGACGCAGGCGATTCCAGCCCGTCGAGGTCCAGCAACTCCGCCTCCAGCGTCACGATGTCATTGCGGTCCGCGCCGCGGCTGACGGCGCGCAGCGCGGCGCGGCTGATCACGTGTTCCAGCTCGCGCACGTTGCCGGGCCAGCGGTAGCGCCGCAGCGCATCCTGCGCGGCGGCTGAGAGCCGCAGGCTGCGCAGGCCGAGCCGCGCGCGGTTCAGCTCCAGGAAGCGCCCGGCCAGCAGCAGCACGTCGTTGCCGCGCTCGCGCAGCGGCGGGATGGGGATCGGGTAGACCGACAGGCGGTGATAGAGGTCGGCACGGAAGGAGCCGTCGCGCACGTGTTCGCGCAGGTTGCGGTTGGTGGCTGCGATCACGCGCACGTTGACGCGGCGCGGGCGGTCGGAGCCCAGGCGCTGGATTTCGCCATTCTGCAGCGTGCGCAGCAGCTTGGCCTGGATTGCCAGCGGCAGTTCGCCCACTTCATCGAGGAACAGGGTGCCGCCGTCGGCGGCCTCGAAGCGGCCGGGGCGTTCGCCGGTGGCGCCGGAGAAGGCGCCACGGGCGTGGCCGAAGAGCTCGCTTTCGGCCAGGGACTCGGGCAGTGCCGCGCAGTTGACATGCACCAGCGGCTGCGCGCGCCGGCGCGACTGCCGGTGCAGGCGGTGTGCGAACAGTTCCTTGCCGACGCCGGTCTCGCCCAGCAGCAGCACCGGCAGCTCGGTATCGGCCACCACTTCCAGCTCATGCAGCAGGTTGGCGATGGCTTCGCTCTGGCCGACGATCTCGCCGGCGATTTCGCCATTGCCGGCGACGCCCTCATCGGTGGCCTGGGTGCCGCGCGCGAGTTGCAGCGCGCGGATCTCGGCCTCAAGACGCGTGGTGCGGATCGCTGCTTCGACGATCACCGTCAGCCGCTGCAGCTCGGCCTGCGCGGCGGTATCGAAGGTGCCGACCGTCAGCGCATCCAGCGTCAGCGCGCCCCACGGCTGGCCGTCCACTTCCAGGCTGGTGCCCATGCAGTCGTGCACCGGTAGCGGCTCGCCCACGTGTTCGTCGATCAGGCCGTCATACGGGTCGGGCAGCATGCTGTCGTGGTGGAAGCAGGTCACGCCGCGCCGCGCCAGGATCGCCGCCAGGCGCGGATGCAGGCCCACGGCAAAGCGCCGGCCCAGCGCATCGCGCACCAGGCCGTCGACGGCAACGGGGCGCAGATGGTCTTCCTCGAGCCGCAGCAGCGCCACCGCGCCGCAACGGAAATGTGTACGCAGGACGCTGACCAGGCGTTGCAGGCGAACCGCTTGCGGCAGGTCGGTGACGAGGTCGGCCAGCAGGTCGGGATACATCGCGCTCGGTAGCATGGTGAAAAATACCCGTCGGGTCATAAGTACCGCGCGAAGTATAGGGTATTTATGACCTTCCGTGTTTCAAGTCATTGATCCGGATGGGTTTTTTTCAGGCACGCTCCTCGCGTAAGTCATGCAGGCGTAACTTTCCCCACCGGAGAAACATCATGACTTTGCAGGACCAATCCCTCGGCCAGCTCGCCCGTCGCATTCCGGGTGCCACGCGGATCTTCCATGACTACGCGCTGGACTTCTGCTGCGGAGGCAAGCAGACGCTGCGCGATGCGGCGCAGGAAAAGGGTCTCAACGCCGCCGCCATCGAAGCCCAGCTGCGCGTGCTGCAGGACGAAGGCGAGCCCGCGGCCCACGACTGGAGTGCCGCGGCGCCCGCCGCGCTGATCGGGCATATCCTCACGCGCTTCCACGCGCGCCACCGCGAGCAACTGCCCGAGCTGATCCGCCTGGCGCGACGCGTCGAGCAGGTCCATGGCGACCGGCCCGATTGTCCGCTCGGCCTGGCGGATCACCTGACCGGGATGCTCGGCGAGCTGGAAACCCATATGCAGAAGGAAGAGCAGGTGCTGTTCCCGATGCTGTCGCGCGGCATGCATGCCGCCGCGGGCCGCCCCATCGCCGTGATGCGGCTGGAGCATGACGACCACGGCCAGGCGCTGCAGCGGCTGGCGGCACTGACCAACGACATCACGCTGCCGCGCGCGGCCTGCAATACGTGGCGCGCGCTCTACCTCGGGCTGCGCACGCTGCGCGAAGACCTGATGGAACACATCCACCTGGAAAACAACGTGCTGTTCGAGATTGCCGTAGCGCCCGCCGCGGCCACCGAGGCCCCGGCCTGCTCCTGCTCGACGCACGCCTGAGCCGGCCCGCACGCAACCACAACCAACGACTTAGCATCATGGGCTCTTACCGCAGACTCTGGTTCCTGTTGATCGCCGTGCTGGCGGTCACGTTCTCCCTGCTCGGCTACTACGGTGTCGAGGTGTACCGGCAGGCCCCGCCAATTCCGGCCAAGGTTGTCGTGGCCGACGGGCGCACGCTCTTTACCGGCGACGATATCCTCGACGGCCAGACCGCATGGCAGTCCGTGGGCGGCATGCAGCTCGGCTCGATCTGGGGCCATGGCGCCTACCAGGCGCCGGACTGGACCGCCGACTGGCTGCACCGCGAGCTGACCGCGTGGCTGGACCTGGCCGCGCAGGACGCCTACGGCCGTCCTTTCGCCAAGCTCACTCCGCCCGAACAAGGCGCGCTGCGCGAACAGCTGCGCACCGAATACCGCGGCAATGCCACCGATCCGGACACCAACGTGCTGACCGTGTCCAAGCGCCGCGCGCAGGCCATCGCCAACACCGCGGCTTACTACGACAAGCTCTTCTCCGACGCGCCGGCGCTGCACACCACGCGCGAGCACTATGCGATGAAGGAGAACACGCTGCCCAGCGCCGAACGGCGCGAGCAACTGACGCAGTTCTTCTTCTGGACGGCGTGGGCGGCATCGACTGCGCGCCCGGGGCATGAGGCCACCTACACCAACAACTGGCCGCACGAGCCGCTGATCGGCAACCAGCCCACCAGCGAGAACGTGGTGTGGTCGGTGATCAGCGTGGTGGTGCTGCTGGCTGGTGTCGGCTTCCTCGTGTGGGCGTGGGCCTTCCTGCGTGGCAAGGAAGAAGCGCCGCCGCAGGCGCCGGCGCGCGATCCGCTGCTGTCCGTGGCACTGACGCCGTCGCAGCGCGCACTCGGCAAGTACCTGTTCCTGGTGGTCGCGCTGTTCGTGTTTCAGGTGTTGCTGGGCGGCTTTACCGCGCACTACACCGTCGAAGGCCAGAAGTTCTACGGCATCGATGTATCGCAGTGGTTCCCGTACGCACTGGTGCGCACCTGGCATATCCAGAGCGCGCTGTTCTGGATCGCCACCGGCTTCCTGGCCGCGGGCCTGTTCCTCGCGCCGCTGATCAACGGCGGCAAGGACCCGAAGTACCAGCGCCTGGGCGTGGACGTCCTGTTCTGGGCACTGGTGGTCGTGGTGGTGGGCTCATTCACCGGCAACTACCTGGCGATCGCGCAGAAGCTGCCCGCGCACCTGAACTTCTGGCTGGGCCACCAGGGCTATGAGTATGTCGACCTGGGCCGCCTGTGGCAGATCGGCAAGTTCGCCGGCATCCTGATCTGGCTGGTGCTGATGATGCGCGGCATCCTGCCGGCGCTGCGTGCGCGCGGCACCGACCGCAACCTGCTGGCGCTGCTGACCTCGTCGGTGGTGGCGATCGGCCTGTTCTACGGCGCGGGCCTGGCCTACGGCGAGCGCACCAGCCTGACGGTGATGGAGTACTGGCGCTGGTGGGTGGTGCACCTGTGGGTAGAGGGCTTCTTCGAGGTCTTTGCCACTACGGCGCTGGCCTTCATCTTCTCCACGCTGGGGCTGGTGTCGCGTCCGATGGCGACCGCGGCCAGCCTGGCATCGGCCTCGCTGTTCATGCTGGGCGGCATCCCCGGTACGTTCCACCACCTCTACTTTGCCGGCACCACCACGCCGGTGATGGCAGTGGGCGCCGCCTTCAGCGCGCTGGAAGTGGTGCCACTGATCGTGCTCGGCCATGAGGCCTGGGAGAACTGGAGCCTGAAGCAGCGCGCGCCGTGGATGGCAGACCTGAAGTGGCCGCTGATGTGCTTTGTCGCGGTCGCGTTCTGGAACATGCTGGGCGCCGGGGTGTTCGGCTTCATGATCAACCCGCCGATCGCGCTGTACTACATCCAGGGCCAGAACACCACGCCGGTCCACGCGCACGCCGCGCTGTTCGGGGTGTATGGCTTCCTGGCACTGGGCTTCACGCTGCTGGTGCTGCGCTATGTGCGGCCGGCCTACCGGCTGAGCCCCGCTCTGATGAAGACCGCCTTCTGGGGTTTGAATGCAGGCCTGGTACTGATGATCGGCACCAGCCTGCTGCCGGTCGGCATCATCCAGTTCCTGGCCAGCGTCGAGCATGGCACCTGGTATGCGCGCAGTGAGGAATTCATGCAGCAGCCGATCCTGCAGACGCTGCGCTGGGTGCGTACGTTTGGCGACGTGGTGTTTATCGTCGGTGCGGTGTCGTTTGCCTGGCAGGTGGTGCTGGGGCTGGTGAACCGCACGCCGATGGCGGCGGATGCGGTGCCGGCGCGGATGAAGACGGCGGTGCGCTGAACGACGGAAAAGAAGTGGCAGTACTGACCCGCCCGGTGTTCCGGGCGGGTTTTGTTCTTTGCAGAGCAGGTCCGCTCAGCCCTGCGCGGGCTGCTGCGCCTCGGCCAGGATTTCGCGGATGGCCTGTTCGAAGGCTTCCACCGGCTGCCCGCCGGTGACCAGGTAGCGGTTGTTGAAGATGATGGACGGAACCGACTGGATACCCATGCCTTGGTACTCACGCTCCTCGGCACGAACCTCGTTGGCATAGTCATCGCCTTCCAGCAACTTGCGCGCCTGCGCAGCATCGAGGCCAACCGACTCGGCGGCTTCGACCAGCACCTCGCGATTGCTGGGATCCTTGCCATCCGTATGGTAGGCGCCCAGCAGCGCCAGCTTGAGCGGCAGCTGCTTGCCTTCGATGCCTGCCCAATGCAGCAGCCGATGCGCATCGAAGGTGTTGTAGACACGCGTGCGCTCGCCGAAGGTAAAGCCCACGCCGGCGCCGCGCTCGCGGATCATGGCCTGGGACTCGGCAATCTGCGCCGGCGTGCGACCGTATTTCTTGCCGAGGTAGTCGACAATGGCCTCGCCTTCGGGCCGCATGTCCGGATTCAGTTCAAAGGGGTGCAGGACGATCTCGGCGTCCACGGCATCGCCCAGGCGCTGGAGCGCCTGCCGCAGCGAAGACAGGCCGACGGCGCACCAGGGGCAGGCGATATCGGAGACGAAGTCGATTCTCAGGGGGTGGGTCATGGGCTTTTTCCCGGGAGGGCCGCGGGGTCGCGGCCCTCGGCACGTTGTGACAGTGCCGACAGGGTAGCGTGACTTGCGAATCCGTGCAGGAAGGCAAGCCAGGCATCCCCGGTCCCGTCAGTCCCAGCGGCGGCCCGGGCCGTCATGGCCGTGGTGGCGGGCCCATTCGCGCTCGCGCCATTCGCGGCGGTATTCGCGGTGATAGGCGCGGTGATAGGCGCGATGATAGTCGCGGCCGTCGTAGCGGTCATAGCGCACCGGGACTGGCGCCACCACCACCGGGCGCGGCGCATAGGCTACCGGCGCCGGTGCGTACACCGGTGCGGGCGCATAGACCGGGGCCGCCCGATAGACCGGGGCGGGGCGATAGACCGGCGCTGGCTCGGCCACCACCACGCCCGGCACGCCGATACCGATGTCGATATTCACACCGGCATAGGCGCCGGCGCTGGCCGCAAGCATTGCACCACCGACTACTGCCATGGCGACGATTCGTTTCATGGTTGCCTCCCAGGGGGCGTTGGACATGGGCTCACTGTAGAGGGCGGGCTCGTAATATAGGCCGCGCGAAGTGTTGCAAATGTGACGGGGTGTAAGCTGCGCTGCGCCGTGGTGGTGGTGGCGCCGCCGGTCGTCGGGGCCATGCCCTGTATCATTCAGTCCCGCACCAAAGCCCCACCTGCAGCTCTCGCCTCATGCGCCGTACCGTATTTCTCGCCCTTGCCCTGACCGGCCTCACCGTCGCCCCCGCCCGGGCCGAGCCGGACCTCCAGGCCGGCAAGGCCCTGTTCGCCGCGCGCTGCGCCTCGTGCCACCACGTCGGCCGCAACGCGCGTGCCGGGTTTGGCCCGCACCTGAACGGCATCTTCGGCCGCCAAGCGGGCGGCACCAGCGATTTCCAGTACTCAGACGCCATGCGTGCATCGAAAGTGGTCTGGTCGCGCGACACGCTGGACGCCTTTGTCCGCTCGCCGGGCAAGGTCGTGCCCGGCACCAGGATGCGCTTCTGGGGCATCGGCAACGACAAGCAGATCGAAGACCTGCTGGCCTACCTGCAGACTTTCAAATAAGCGCCACTGCGGTTGTCATTGCGCCGCGCCCGGGAAATGCGGCCCCGGGCCTTCGCCCGCCAGCGTGTCCTGCGGATTGCGCAGCGGGCACGCCTTGAGCGACAGGCAACCGCAGCCGATGCAGCCGTCGAGCTGGTCGCGCAGCTGCGTCAGTGTGCGGATGCGTTCATCGAGATCGTCGCGCCAGCTGGCGGACAGCCGGCGCCAGTCGGCGACGGTGGGCGCGCGTCCATCGGGCAGCTTCTGCATGGCCGAGGCGATCACCGCCAGGGGCAGTCCCATGCGCTGGGCCACGCGGATCACGGCCAGGCGGCGCAGCACGGCGCGCGGATAGCGGCGCTGGTTGCCGCCGCTGCGGGTGCTGGCGATCAGGCCGCGCGATTCATAGAAATGCAGGGCGGACACCGCGAGGCCGGTGCGCGCGGCGACTTCGCCGACGGAGAGCAGTGCTTCGGCGGGCGCCGGGCGGCGCCGGCGCGGTGTGTCGGGCTTGTTCGCGGATGCCATGGCAAGGGAGCAGCAGTCGGGCCAAAGAATGCCCATGCTACCACCATGGCTCTGCTTGACCTCAAGCTAAGTTGAGGTTTGATACTTGCGGCTCCATTGTTCGCCATTCCTCGATACAGAGTTGAAGACCATGTCGCCGCATGCCCGCCCCAATGACTCGCTAAGCTTCCTCAATCCTGCCGATCTGTATGACCCGCGTCCCAATGGCTACTCGCACGTGGCCGTGGTGCAGGGACCTGCCCGCATCGTGTATGTGGCCGGGCAGGGCGGCGAGGATGCCGCCGGCGGCCTCGCGCCGGATTTCCCGCGCCAGGTTGCGCGCGCCATGCAGAACCTGCGCATCGCGCTGCAGGCCGCGGGTGCCGACGTGGGCGATGTGGCCAAGCTCACGGTGCTGGTGGTCGACCACTCGCACGACCGGCTGCGCACCTTCGGTGCCGCACTGCGCGAGATGTGGGCCGACAAGCCGGTGCCGGCCTGCACGCTGATCCCGGTGCCGCGGCTGGCGCTGGACAATATGCTGTTCGAGATCGAGGCGACGGCCGTCCTGCCGGGGTGAGCAGGGGCGGGCCCCTGGGTTGGGGCCCGCCTGCCGGCCTTGACGCTTACTTGCCTTGCCCGCGCGGCGCCGCGCTGAAGGTCTTGTTGACGATCTTCCAGGCGCCGTCGATCTGCAGCAGCGTCATGTAGTCGGTGAAGACGACTTCCGGATAGTCCAGCACGACCTTGGCGACGCCGGCATTGCCCACCACGTCGAACTGCGTGATGAAGCGCCTGCGCTGCGCTTCGTCCGGCGCGGGGTGGCCGGGGCAGCGCGCCGAGACGAATTCCTCGACAGACAGCGAGTGCAGTGCGCCGTCTCGGAACGAGACGATGCGGGCGTCGGGGGAAAAGGCCTTGTACATGTACTCCGCCTTGCCGGTGATATGGCCTTGCAGGTAATCCTCGATCGGCGCGAGTGCTGCTACATGGCGGGAAGTCAGGCCGGTTTCACTGAACGTCATGGGTCTCCTCCAAAACTGGAAGCGGCAGTGCGCAGGCCTGCCGCGGCGTTGAAAGTCTTGATTGTATTCCAATTTTGTATGCAAAAACACGACAGATACGCGGTGGCTCAGACCGACGCAGCGATCAGCTCGCGCAACCACTGGTGCGCCGGGTCGCGATGCACGCGCTCGTGCCACAGCATCGACATCTCATAGCCAGGCACCTCGACCGGCGGTTCCACCACCTGCAGCGCCGTCGCACCGCGCACCAGCCGGGCCGGCAGCATCGCCACCAGGTCGGTGCTGGCCACCGCCGACGTGACGAATAGAAAGTGCGGCACGGACAACACCACGCGCCGCTGCATGCCGACGCTGGCCAGCGCCTCGTCCGTGACCCCGTAAAAGCCGCCGCCGTCCGGCGAAACGATCACATGGTCCAGCGCGCAGAACTGCGCCAGCGTAGGCCGGCGCTTGAGCCGTGGATGGCCGGCGCGGCCCACCAACACGTAGCGCTCGGAAAAGAGCGCGCGCCGGTGCATCCCCGGCGGTGCGCCATCGCTGGTGTGGAAGGCGAGATCGAGCTCGGCCTGCTCTGCCTGCCTGGCAATGCGCGAGGGGACCATTTCCACCACGGCCAGCCGCGCGCCCGGCGCCGCGGCGCGCAGCGCCTGCAGCGCTGGCAGCACGATGGTCGATTCCCCATAGTCGGTCGCGGCGACGCGCCAGGTCTGCGTGGCGGCGGCGGGATCGAACGGCGTGTCCGGCGACACGGTTTGCTCGAGCGCGGCCAGCGCCTCGCGCAACGGTTCGCGCAGGGCCTCGGCCCGGGCCGTGGGGCGCATGCCACGCGGGCCGGGCAGCAGCAACGGGTCGCCGAAATAGTCGCGCAGCCGGGCAAGGTGGACGCTGACCGAGGGTTGCGAGTAATTCAGCCGCTGCGCGGCGCGGGTCACATTCTGCTCGGACAGCAGCACGTCCAGCGTGACCAGCAGGTTCAGGTCCAGGCGCCTGAGATTAGTCATGACAATACCTGCGATATCGGATATTCATTTCCAATATACCGGAGCGCGCCCTATGCTGGCCTCACTTTCGCAATCCCTGGAAGCAGCCATCATGAACGTACTTCTCGTCTACGCCCATCCGGAGCCCACCTCGCTGAACGGCGCCATTCGCGACTTCGCCGTGCAGCGCCTGCGCGATGCCGGCCATACCGTGCAGGTCTCCGACCTCTACGCGATGCAATGGAAAGCCCAGCTCGACGCGGCCGACAGCAAGGCGCGGCCCGGTTCCGCGCCGTTCCATCCGTCACTGGACTCGAAACACGCCTTCGAGAACGGCCTGCAGAGCGACGATATCGCGCGCGAGCAGGACAAGCTGCGCTGGGCAGATGCGGTGATCCTGCAGTTCCCGCTGTGGTGGTTCTCGATGCCGGCGATCCTGAAGGGCTGGGTCGAGCGCGTCTATGCCTATGGCTTTGCCTACGGTGTGGGCGAGCACTCCGACGAACACTGGGGCGACCGCTATGGCGAAGGCATGCTCGCCGGCAAGCGCGCCATGCTGATTGTCACCACCGGTGGCTGGGAATCGCACTACAGCCCGCGCGGCATCAACGGCCCGATCGACGACATCCTGTTCCCGATCCATCACGGGATCCTGTACTACCCGGGATTCGACGTGCTGCCGCCGTACGTGGTGTACCGGACCAGCCGGGTGGATGACGCGCGCTTTGCCACGATCCGCCACGAGCTAAGCCAGCGGCTGGACACACTCGGGACGACGGCGCCGATTCCGTTCAGGCCGCAGAATGCGGGGGACTATCACATTCCGCACCTGACCTTGCGCGAGGAGATCGCGCCCGGCCAGGCGGGCTTCGCCGCGCATGTGGCGTAGGGTCGGGGGAGTGCGGCCAGCCGCCCGCCATTGCGCTCCCCCGCTGGCTCACTCGCCGCGGATATCCGCCCGCGCCGCCACCGCCCGCATCTCCGGCAGTTCCTTCTCGACCCGCGCCTTGACCGCCGCGCCATTGCCCCACGCCGGCGTCAGCCCGAGTTCGGCCATGCGGGCCCTGGTCGCCGGTGCGTTGGCGACCTCGGCCAGCGCTTTCTCCAGCTTCTGCTGCACCGGCGCCGGCAGGCCGGCGGGTGCCAGCAGCGCGAACCACGTGCCCATCTGGAAGCCCGGATAGCCGCTCTCGGCCACCGTCGGCACCTGCGGCAGCGCGGGCAGGCGCTGCGGCGACAGCACCGCCACCGGCCGGATCTTGCCCCCCTTGATCAGCGGCAGGGTGGCCACGATGGTGTCGACCGCCACCTGCACCTGGCCGCCGGCCAGTGCCGTCAGGCTGGGCGCGCTGCCGTTGAAGGGCACGTGGACCATGCGGATGCCGGTGGCCGACTTGAGCATCTCACCGCCGAAATGCACCGACGAGCCGGTGCCGAAGGAGCCGTAGGAGAACTTGTCAGGACTGGCCTTGGCCTGCGTCACCAGGTCCTTGAGCGAGCGGATGGGCGTGTCCGGGTTGGCCACCAGCACCAGGCTCATGTCGGCGACCAGCCCCAGCGGCGTAAAGCTCTTGATGGGGTCATAGCCGAGGTTGGGGCGGATCGCCGGGTTCAGCGTCAGCGTGGTGCTGGCCCCGAGCAGCAGCGTATAGCCGTCGGGCGCGGCCTTGGCCACCTGGGTCGCGCCGATCACCGTGCTGGCGCCTGGCTTGTTCTCGACCACCACGGACTGGCCCAGCTTTTCGCCGAGGCCGACCGCCAGCAGGCGGCCCAGCACATCGGTGGCGCCGCCGGCGGCGAACGGCACCACCAGCCGCAGCGGACGGTCGGGCCAGGTCTGTGCCGCGGCCGGGGCCGCGGCCAGCGCCATCAGGCTGGCGCATGCGAGTAAGAGCTTCGGGGGCATTGCGGTCATCGGAAATCACTCCTGCCGGCAGTTGGGGGAATTCGAAGCAAGCGATGGCCACGACGGGCGGCCGCCATGGATGGCCGCCCGGTGGCGCGGGCGTTCAGGCCAGCCAGGGGCTGCGCATGCGCGAGAAGCCGCCGGCCTGGTCATAGGCATGGCCAAGCTGCAGCACCGCGGCGTCGGCCTGCGCCGGGCCGATGATCTGCAGGCCAGCGGGCAGGCCCTGCGGGCCAAAGCCTGCCGGCGCGGCCAGCGCCGGCAGCCCGGCCATCGTGGCCGGCACCACTGCCTGCATCCAGCGGTGATAGGTGTCCATGTCGCGGCCGTCGACCGCATGCGGCCAGTCCCAGTTCGCATCGAACGGGAATACCTGGGCGACCGGCAGCACCAGGTAGTCGAAGCGCTCGAACAAGGCGCGCAGCGCCTGGTACCACGCGCTGCGCTCGCACATCGCTTCATAGACGCGGTTGCCGGACAGGGCCAGCCCGCGCTCGATCTCCCACACCGCCTCGGGCTTGAGCAGCATGCGCGTGGCCGGGTCGCGGTAGAGCGCGGCATTGGCGCCCGCCACCGAGAAGCTGCGCAGGTCGATCCACGCCCGCCACAAGCGCTCCAGGTCAAACGCGGGCAGTGCGGCATCGACGCTGCAGCCGAGCGTGCGCAGGTGCATGAGCGCCTGCTCGCAGGTGTCGAGCAGTCCGGGTTCGGTCGGCAGGTGGCCGCCAAGGTCGCCGAGCCAGCCGATGCGCACGCCGGTCCAGTCGCGCTCGGGCGGCAGCGCGAACGTGCCCGGCGGCTCGGTGCGGCGCGTCAGCGGCAGCCGCGCATCGAAGCCGGCCTGCACCGACAGCAGCAGCGCCAGGTCCGGCACGTTGCGCGCCATCGGGCCGGCCACGCTGAACTGCTGGAAGAAGACCTCGTCTGCCGGCCCGTGCGGCACGCAGCCGAACGAGGTGCGCAGGCCGTATACATGGTTGAATGCCGCCGGCGTGCGCAGCGAGCCCATCATGTCGGAGCCGTCGGCGACCGGCAGCATGCGCAGCGCCACGGCCACGCCCGCGCCGCCGCTGCTGCCGCCGGCAGAGCGCGCCGGGTCGAAGGCATTGCGCGTGGTGCCGTAGACCGGGTTGTAGGTATGGCCGCCGAGGCCGAACTCAGGCGAATTGGTGCGCCCGACAAAGAGCGCGCCCCCGGCGCGCATGCGCTCGAACACCACCGCGTCGGCCTGGCTGACCTGGCCGGCAAAGATCGGCGAGCCCTTGGTGGTGACCATGCCCGCGGCCGGGCTGATGTCCTTGGGCGCCTGCGGAAAGCCGTGCAGCGGGCCGCGGCTGGCGCCGCGCGCAAGTTCGGCGTCGAGCCCGGCGGCCTGCGTGCGCAGCGTGTCGCGCTCCATCGGGGCGACGATGGCGTTGACGCGCGGGTTGTGGCGGTCGATCTGGCCGAGGAAGGCATCGAGCACTTCCACGCACGAGAGCTCGCGCGCATGGATGGCGCGCGACAGCGCGACGGCGTCGAGTTCGACGATGGGATCGGTGGGGAGTGGTTCGGGCGACATGGCTGGCGGCGTCTCCTGTGGTTTGTGAGAAAGCATACGGGTGCCGCGGGGTTTCCCACAATCGATGAATTTTTCAAATATCCTTGCGTAAAACGCAAACCGCCACGCCCACCGAGCCGGAGGCCGCCCCATGCTGTCGCATCGTCTGCAAGACACCTCGCTGCGCTATTTCCTGGAAGTGGTGCGCAGCGGCTCGCTGACCGAGGCGGCGCAGCGGCTGAACGTCACGGTCTCGGCGGTCAGCCGCCAGGTGGGTGCACTCGAGGCGCTGCTGGGCGTGCCGTTGTTCGACCGCCGCCCGCGTGGCATGGTCGCCAGCGCCGCGGGCGAGCTGCTGGCCGCCTATGCGCTGCGCGGCGCACTCGAGGCCGATCGCGTGGTGTCGGAGATCGCGGCGCTGCAGGGCCTGCGCCGGGGCCGGGTGCGCGTGGCCAGTTCGGCCGGGTTTGCCATCGAGTTCCTGCCGCGCATCATTGCCGAGTTCCGCGAGCGCTATCCGGGGCTGCACTTCCACGTGCGCGTGGCGCCGCCGGCCGAGGTCACCGGCATCGTGCTGCACGGCGACGCCGATATCGGCATCACCTACAGCCGTGCCGCGGAACAGGGCATCCGCGTGGAGCACCGGCAGCCGGCGCCGGTGATCGCGATCATGCGCCCGGACCATCCGCTGGCGCGTTTTCGCAGCGTCACGCTGGCGCAGATGCAGCCGTATCCGCTGGCGCTGCCGGAGGGCGACAACACCGTGCGCCAGCTGTTCGACATCGCCTGCGGCGAGCGCGGCGTGGTGTTCGAGCCGGTGCTGGTGACCAACCATTTCGAGACGCTGACCAACTTCGTGCTGCATGGCGGCGGCCTGTCGATCTCCGGTGCGGTGACCGTGGGCGACCGGCTGCGCCGCGGCGAGCTGCACGCCGCGGCGATCCGCGAACGCGGCATGAAGAGCCGCGCGATCGAACTGCAGACGCTGGCCGGACGCACGCTGCCCGAGGGCGTGCGCGCGTTCCTGGGGTTTATCCGGGACAGGCTGGCGGCGGAGGGGAGCGTGGCGGGCGCCTAGCACCGCGCCTGGCCCTAAACCGCCCGCTTGCGCCGCGTGGCAGCAGGCCGGTCCAGCACCACCCACGCCGGCGCATGGTCGCTCGGATGCTCCTCGGCGCGCACCCAGCGGTCCACGCCGGCATCGCGCAGGCGCGGTGCCAGGTCGGCGCTCAGCAGCAGGTGGTCGATACGCAGGCCGGAGTCGGTCTGCCAGTGCTGGCGGAAGTAGTCCCAGAAGGTGTAGATGCGCTCGTCGGGGTAACGCGCGCGCAGCGCGTCGGTCCAGCCCTGTGCCAGCAGGCGCGCGTAAGCGTCGCGGCTTTCCGGCTGCAGCAGCGCGTCCTTGCGCCACGAGCGCGGGTTGTAGATGTCTTCGTCGGTGGGTACCACGTTGTAGTCGCCCGCCAGCACCACCGGATGGCCGCTGTCGAGCAGGGTCTGCGCGTGTTCGATCAGGCGCTCGAACCATGCCAGCTTGTAGTCGAACCTGGGTCCCGGTTGCGGGTTGCCGTTGGGCAGGTAGAGGCAGCCGATCACCATGCCCTGCACCGCGGCTTCCAGGTAGCGGCTGTGGCTGTCGTCCGGGTCGCCGGGCAGGCCGCGGCGCACTTCCACCGGCTCGCTGTCGCGCGCCAGGATCGCGACCCCGTTCCATGACTTCTGGCCATGCCAGGTCACGCCATAGCCCGCTTCCCGGATCTCGCGGGCGGGGAAGCTCTCGTCGGCGGTCTTCAGTTCCTGCAGGCAGGCGATATCCGGCGCCTCGTGCTCCAGCCAGCGGAGCAGCGCCGGCAGCCGGCTGCGGATGCCGTTGATATTGAAGGTGGCGATCTTGAGCGTGGGCATGCCGCGTTGCAGGGTTCCAGGAACGAGGCCGGCCGGCGGGTGCCGGCCGGTTTGCTGCGTCAGCGCGTCAGCGCATCAGGCGCGCCATGTACTGCCCGACACGTCGGTGCTGCCCGGGGTGCCGGTGGCGGCGGTGCTGCCGGCGATGCCAGTGCCCTCGCGGCGCACGCGGATGTCGTTGCTGACCTCCGTGACGCCGTAGGTGCCGTCGGCCAGGTCTTCGATGTAGTACTTCTGGCTGCGGCTAGGCACTGTGCCCGCCAGCGTCACCACGCCGCTGCTGACCTCGACGCTCACGTCGCTGACGTCCACGCCGCGCGCATAGCTGAGGCGCTCGCAGATCTGGTCGCGGATGCGGTCGTCGCTGCGCTGATAGCCGCGCGGGCCCGCGTGGCGCTCGCGTTCATGGTAGGGCGCATGGTAGCCCCCATAGCCGCGTTCGCGTTCCCGCTCGTCGTCGGAGCTGCCGAACAAGTCGCCGACGGCCTCGCCGATGCGGCGGCCGAGGTTGTAAAGCACGCCATGGTCCTCGCGGTCATCATCCCCGTCGTCATCGCGCTCGCCGACTTCCCAGCCACGGCGGCGTGCGCTTTCGCGGCTGTAGCGGCGGCCGTAGCGCTGCTCCTCGTCCCAGTCGTTGCCGGGTTCGGTCCAGTAACGGGTGTCGCTGCGCAGTTCGCTGAAGGACGGATCGTGCTCGCCGCTGCGCGCCGCTTCGTGGGGGGCGCGCGCGCGCTCGGCGCTTTCGCGCCACTGGCGTTCGGCGGAATCGTCGTCGCGCTGCCAGGCTTGCGGATCGCGCCATTCGCCAGCGCGTTCCCAGCCGTAGCCGCCGTTCAGGCCGTAGCGCAGGTTGCTGCCGCTGCTGCCGTAGCGGCCTTCTTCGCGGCGGCCGTAGCGGTCGTCATCGCGGCTGCCGAAGCGCTCGTCGCGGCTGCCATAGCGGCCGTAGCGGTCGTCATCGCGGCTGCCGAAGCGCTCGTCGCGGCTGCCATAGCGGCCAGAGCGGTCGTCTTCTCGGCTGCCGTAGCGTTCGTCACGGCTGCCAGAGCGGCTTTCATAGTCCCGGGCGCCGGGCCGTTCGGGATACCGGCGCGCGCTGTACTGCTCGCTGTAGTCGCCGGCCGGGCGGGCCGGGCCGCCATAGCTGGTTTGCCCCGGTGACAGCTGCTGGCGCCGCCGCTGCGCCTGCCAGTGATCGCGCTCGGATTCCGGCTGCCAGTCGTCGTCGTCCCATGCATGGCGGCGCTGGCGTTCGTCGCGTTGGCGTTCGTCGTAGTAGTAGCTCATGCTGATTTCCTGAGTATGTGAGTTTGGCGCCATGAGCGGATGCCGACGCGAAAAAAGCGTGCGGCCCCGCGGGCGGGTATTCAGGAAACGGCAAGATTCGTACCGTGCGGCCGGGCCGCCTGGCAGGGCGCTGCGGCGGCTGGATGCGTGCAACCATTGCAGAGCGTGTAAGGGTTGCAAGCTTGTTGCTTCAAGAAAAATGGCGCGGCATCCACAATAAGGGAGCCGCGCCACTTGTCTTGCTGCCAGCGTGCTGCAGCACAGCATGGTCCTTCCCACGCTTCGGAACCGTCGCGACGGTCAAGGCAGGCGCGCCTGCGGCAGCATCCGCACGGCCAGCGCTGCCAGCGCCGCAGCGCTGGCCAGTGCGGCCACGCCGGTCCAGCCGTAGTGCGCCAGGGTCACGCTGCCGAGGGCGGCGCCCGCGGCCATGCCGGTGAACATGCCGACGAACAGCACCGCGTTCAGGCGGCTGCGGGCGCCGGGGTCGATGCCGTAGACGATGGTCTGGTGCGCCACCAGCGTGACCTGCACGCCCAGGTCGAAGCCAATCGCGCTGGCGCCGATCAGCCACAGCTGGCCCTGGGGGGGCAGCAGCGGCGACAGCAGCATGGCGGCGAAGGAAAGCGCCGTCAGCACGGCCCCGAGCCGGGTCACCAGCTCAGGCCCGCGGCGGTCGGCAATGCGGCCGGCGATGGGAGCACCGAGCGCGCCGGCCGCGCCGGCCAGGCCGAACGCTCCCGCGGCTTCACTGCCGAGATGGAAGGGCGCGCCATGCAGCATCACCGCCAGCGTGGACCAGAACGCGCTGAAGCCCACCGACAGCAGGGCCTGCGCCAGCGCGGCGCGGCGCAGCGCCGGATGCGCACGCCATAGCGTGGCCAGCGACCCGAGCAGCGCCCGGTACGGCAGCACCGCGGTCGGCGTGAAACGCGGCAGGTGGCGCCGTGCCACCAGCGCGATCGCGGCGATGCTCGCCGCTGCCGCCAGGAACATCGCGCGCCAGCCGAAATGCTCGCCGACAAAGCCGCTGACCACGCGCGACAGCAGGATGCCCAGCAGCAGGCCGGTCATCACCGTGCCCACCACCTTGCCGCGTTCGGCGTCGGGCGCCAGCGTCGCGGCCGCGGGCACGATGTCCTGGGCCAGCGTGGCAGACAGGCCGATCGCCAGGCTGGCGGCCAGCAGCATGCCGATGCCGGGCGCGAAGCCCGCCAGCAGCAAGGCGGCTACCAGCACCACGGATTTGGCCAGGATGATGCGCCTGCGGTCGAAGCGGTCGCCGAGCGGGGCCAGCAGCAGGATGCCCAGCGCATAGCCGAGCTGCGTCAGGGTCGGGATGGCGCCGACCACCGTATCGGACGTGCGCAGGTCCGGCGTCATGATGCCGAGCATGGGCTGGCTGTAGTACAGCGAGGCGACCGACGCGCCGGCGCCGGCGGCGAGCAGCAGCACCAGCCTGCCGGGCAGGGCCGGTCTGGCAACGGGCGCGGACGCGGAGGTAGCGTCGAGGGCGGACATATTGTGTTTCCTTGGATCTGGTGTCTGGAATGGGGGGAAGTGTTGTCCAGCCGGCCGCGTTCTGGTAGACGTGTGCCGTGAACAATGGCTATACGAGGCACGTATGAAGCGCCAGGCGGTCCCCACGCCATCGACGCGGCGGCAGGCGCCGCGCAAGCAGGCTCCCGGCCCCGGCGCTACCACGGCCGACCGCATCGAACTGATGCAGACCTTCGTGCGCATCGTCGAGTCAGGCAGCCTGTCGATGGCTGCGGCGCAGATGCACACCACGCAGCCGACCATCAGCCGCCGCCTGCAGACGCTGGAGCGGATGCTGGGCGTGCGGCTGTTGCAGCGCTCCACGCATGCGATGAACCTGACCGAGGACGGCGAGCGCTGCTACGAGCGGGCCAAGGAACTGGTCGCCGACTGGGCGACGCTGGAGGCCGACCTGCGCGGGGTCGGCTACGAGCCCGAGGGCACGCTGCGCGTGCTGGTGCCCCATGCCTTCGGCCAGGAATTTCTGGTCGGCCCGCTGGCCGGCTACCTGCAGCAATATCGCAAGGTCTCGGTGGAATGGCTGCTGCACGACCGCACCCCGGATTTCATTGCCGAAGCCATCGATTGCGCTATCCATGTGGGCGAGGTGCATGAGCCGGGCGTGGTCGCGGTGCGGCTGGCCGAGATACCGCGCCTGGTCATCGCAGCGCCGTCGCTGTTCGAGGGCAGGCCGCTGCCACGCCGGCCCGAGGACCTGGAAGACCTGCCCTGGCTCGCGCTGCGCACCTTCTATCGGAACGAGATCGAGCTGTCGCACCAGGCCAGCGGCGAGCGCCGCCGGATCGGCTTCCGGCCGCGCGTCAGCACCGACAGCCTGTACGCGCTGCGCGCCTCCACCCGGCTGGGGCTGGGCGTCGGCGTGGGCTCGGCCTGGATTTTCGCCGACGACCTCGCCCGTGGCGAACTGCTGCACCTGTTGCCGGACTGGCAGGCGGATCCGTTGCCGATGTACCTGGTCTATCCCTACGCGCGCTTCTACCCGGCCAAGCTCAGGTTCTTTATCGACGCGGTGCGCCAGGCGATTCCGGGACTGGGCGTGGTGGAGTTGCCCGACGCCAGGCGCGGCCTGGGCGGCCGGATCAAGCGCGCGTCAACTGCACCGAAGCGTCGCTGATACGCCGCGCAGGCGAGCGGAGATCCGGTAATGACGTATCCTGTGGCGGTCGCCAGCTTGCCGGTGAACCCCTGGGGCCAGACATCATGGTGCTTGCGTGATCCGCCGCCGCGTCTTTCCAGGCATGCGTAGAAGGGGCCGAATGCTCGCATTGGTTGCCGTCGTTCTCGTGCTCGCCCTAGGCGGCATCGTGGCGTACAACCTGATCGGCGGCGAAAAACGCATCGAGCGCCGCCTCGACCGGCTCTACGGCCTGGCCGACCCCCAGTTCGCCCGCGAGCTGGGCGTCCTGCTCGGGCCGCCGGTCGTCGACGGCAACCGCTACCGCGTGCTCAGGAACGGCGACGAGATCTTCCCCGCGATGCTGGGCGCGATCCGCGGCGCGAAGAAGACCATCAATTTCGAGTCCTACATCTACTGGTCGGGCGATATCGGCAACGAGTTCGCGCAGGCCCTTGCCGAGCGCGCGCAGGCAGGCGTCAAGGTGAAGGTCCTGCTGGACGCGGTCGGCAGTTCCAAGATCGACGAGTCCGCGCTGGGCCTCATGACCCGTGCCGGCGTGGACGTGCGCCGTTATCACCCGGTGCGCTGGTACACCGTCGGCAAGCTCAACAACCGCACGCACCGCAAGGTGCTGGTGGTCGACGGCACGATCGGCTTTACCGGCGGCGTCGGCGTCGCGCCGGAATGGACCGGCAACGCCCAGGATCCTGACCACTGGCGCGATACGCATTTCCAGGTGGAAGGCCCCGTGGTGGGCCAGATGCAGTCCGTGTTCCTGGACAACTGGATCAAGGTCAGCGGCGCGGTGCCGCATGGCCCGGACTACTTCCCTGAACTGCCGCCGGTCGGCAACGGCCGCGCCCAGATGTTCAGCAGCTCCCCCACGGGCGGCAGCGAGAGCATGGCGCTGATGTACCACCTCGCCATCACGGCGGCGGCCCAGGCCATCGACCTGTCCGCGGCCTACTTCGTGCCGGATGAACTGACAGAAAAAGCCTTGCTGGCGGCTTTGGCAAGAGGCGTCAGGGTGCGGGTGATCGTGCCGGGCGAGCATATCGATTCAGAAACCGTACGCTCGGCTTCGCGCGGCCGCTGGGGCGCGCTGCTCAAGGCGGGCGCGCTGATTGCCGAGTACGCGCCGACGATGTATCACTGCAAGGTCCTGATCGTCGATGGCCTGCTGGTGTCGGTCGGGTCGACCAATTTCGACAACCGGTCCTTCCGCCTCAACGACGAAGCCACGCTCAATATCCTGGATGCCGCCTTTGCCGCCGAACAGACCCGGATCTTCGAGGGGGACCTGACGCTGTCGCGCCCGGTGACGTACACACAGTGGGTCAACCGCCCCTGGACCGAAAAGCTGCGCGACCGGATGGCTTCGCTGATCGGCTCGCAACTCTGACGTCATATGCCGGGTGGCCCTCCGATCCGGTGCCGCTTCCTCCGCAAGGTCGCCCCTTGACGCCGGCATCCGCCGACGCCCCCTTCCTTCCCGATGGGTTCGACGCCACACGGTGACCGGCTTGCCGGATAAACCGCCGGCTTTGTGCGCTGCAGATTCCCTCACAAGCATCCCATCGGGCACATTCTGACTTTTGCCTTGACCTGACACCGCCCGTTTCCTATAAATCGACCATCCACATGGATGGTGCATGGATGGCGCATGGATGGGGATTGGAGGGTTATGCGCGTGCTTGCATCGTTGAGCCCAACGCTGAATGAAGACATGACCCCTCAGAAAACCGAAGCCTCACCCCTGACGAAACCGAAGACCGGTGATACGGAAAAAATCACCATCAACCTCGGCCCGGTAGACCTGGGGCAGATCGACCTGCTGGTCGAAGAAGGCTTTTACTCGAACCGCTCTGATCTGATCCGGACAGCCATCCGGAACCAACTGGTCGCGCATGCGGTGGTTATCCAGGAAACGGTGAGCCGTCGCGCCCTGGTCCTCGGGCTGCAGCACTTCACCAAGAAGGACCTGGAGGCGGCGCGCGCGGCCAATGAACGACTCGATATCCATGTCCTCGGCCTGGCGAGCATTGCGTCGGATGTCAGTCCGGAGCTTGCCCTGGCGACCATCGAGTCCGTCGTGGTACTTGGCGCCTTTCACGCCCCGGCTGCAGTCAAGGCTGCGCTGGCCGGGCGAATACGGTAGTTCGCGGCAATGTCGCCGCCCCTGGTTCGCCAGGTTGCCTGGAAACAATGATGAGAATGAATGACGCGTTCCTCGCTTCGATGTACGAGGCCATGCAGCTGCTGCAGACGGCAGGCCCGATGGAGGCCACCGAGGTCATCCAGCGGGCACTGCGCCAGCACGCTTCCGCGGTTGTGCAGCCCGGTCCGGCGGCGCCAATGCCGGCACAAGTGGTCGAACGCCTGTTGACCCATGACGGGGCTGCGGTTCGAACCCGCGGCCCCGATGGCGTGGGCCTGGAGCGCACGGCGGCCCGCGCGCCTTCTGCTGCCCCGGCTTCCCAGCCCGCACAAACCGCTGCCCGCGCCGAACCCGGGCACTTCACCCAGCGCACCTACGCCAACCAGGCCGGCACCCGCGCGTACAAGCTCTACATCCCGGCCGGCCGGCATGCCGAGCCGATGCCGCTGGTCGTGATGCTGCACGGATGTACGCAGGACGCCGACGACTTCGCCGCCGGCACCCGCATGAATGAACTTGCCGAGCGGCTCGGCTTCGCCGTGCTGTACCCGATCCAGCCGACCGACGCCAACCCAACGAAGTGCTGGAACTGGTTCCGGCCCGGCGACCAGCAAGCCGACCGCGGCGAGCCCTCGTTGATTGCCGGCATGACCCGCGAGGTCATCGCCGCCCACGGCATCGACGCCCGGCGCGTCTATGTAGCCGGCCTGTCCGCCGGCGGCGCGATGGCGGCCGTGCTGATCCAGCGCTATCCCGGCCTGTTCGCGGCGGCTGGCATTCACTCGGGCTTGCCCGCGGGCAGCGCGCACGACCTGCCGTCCGCGCTGGGCGCCATGCGGGGAGGCAAGGGCATCGGCGTGTCGAAGGGCAACAGCGCGCAGCCGCTACCGCCCACCAGGCCGATGATCGTGTTCCATGGCGATGCCGACAAGACCGTACACCCGTCCAACGGCAGCGGGCTGGTGGCGCCATTCGAGCAAGGCGCGGCGCGCAAGGGCCAGCAGCGCGGGACCTCGCGCGCGGGTCACGACTACTCGCTGAGCAAGATCACGACGCCCGCCGGCATCGACGCCGAGTACTGGGTGATCCACGGCGCCGGACACGCGTGGTCGGGCGGCAGCGGTCGCGGCAGCTACACCGATCCGAAGGGGCCCGACGCCAGCGCGGAGATGCTGCGGTTTTTCCTGGCGCATCCGCGCGCAGACTGAGGCGTGCACGGAGCGGAGGAAAACGCTGGATTTCCGCCCACAAGCCGTGCATTTCGCCCCACCCAGGGGCATTTTCTGCACCCTCTTTGAGCGTCATCAAAGTCTTTGCCAAACGGCCTTCAGCCCCCGAAAACACGGCCGATAGGACGGTAACCACCCCGTTCCATCGAGCCCCATGACCCCCTTCCTACGCCCCGCCGAGCGCCTGATGGCGCGCCTCAATATCAACCAGAAGCTCACGCTGATCGCGGTGCTCTTCCTGGTGCCGCTGTGTGGCGCGATGTATGTCGTGCTGAGCGCTTCCGCGCATGCGATCCGAGCCACCGACAGCGAGATGCGCGGGCTTGCCATCGTCGAGCACGCGCTCGATTTCATGCGCGAGACCCAGGTGCGTCGCGGCGCCGCCAATGCCGTGCTGGCGGGCAATGCGGGTTTCCGCCCGACCTTCGACGGCGCGGATAACAACGCCGCCGCCAATCTCGCCCAGCTGATCCGCACGGCCGCGGAGAATCCCGCCTTCGGCCTCGATGACGGCGCGCGCAAGCTGGAGCAGGACTGGCAGCAGATTCGCGGCCTGGGCCTGAACACCACAGCCGGGCCGCTGTTCGCGCGGCACAGCGCGCTGGTCAGGCAGACGCAACTGTATATCGGTGATGTGGCCGACCGCTCCGAACTGGCGCTGGACGGCGAAGCCGCCTCGTACTATCTGATCAGCCTGCTGGCGGGCCCCATGCCCCGGCTGGCCGAGCAGAGCGCGCTGGCGCGCGGTCGCGGCGCCGGCATCATTGCGCGCGGCGGTTATGCGGATGCGGCGCAACAGGCCGATCTTGGCGCACTGGCCGAGCAGATCCACGAAGGGCTGGAAGCGGTGCGGCGCGATCTTGCACGCGTGCGCTACAACGCGCCCGCCCACCAGGCTCAGGTGGACGCGGCCCTGGCAAAACTGGCGGCAATGGACAACTTCTATCGCACGCTCAAGGTGCGCATGCTGGGCGCGGGCGGCATCGACATCGAGGCCAAGGCGTATTTCGATGAGGCGAGCGCGGCGATCGACGGCGTGCTGGCGGCCAACAAGGCGTTCTCCGCCATTGCTGGCGCGATGCTTGCGCAGCGCATCGCCGCGCAGAAACGGCAGTTCGCACTGCTGGCGGGGGTTGCGCTGGTCACGGTGTCGATCGCGTTCTACCTGTTTATCGGCTTCAGCCGCGGCATGCGCAGTGACGTGCGCGAGGTGGCCGGGATGGTCGAGCGCATCAATGCCGGCGACCTCGGCCTGCGCATGGCGGTGCACGGGCGCGACGAGTTCAGCGACGTCAAGCGGCACCTGCTGTCGCTGGTGGACAGCTGGCGCGCGCTGATCGGCGATACCAAGGCCGGCGCCCACAACGTGCTGGCGGCGGCGGGCGATATCGCGCAGGGCAATATCGACCTGTCGCAGCGCACTGAGGAGCAAGCCTCGTCGCTGGAGCAGACTGCGGCCAGCATGGAGCAGCTCACCGCCACCGTGCAGCAGAACGCCGGCAGCGCCGGGCAGGCCAGCGAACTGGCGCGCGAAGCCTCGGGCATTGCGCTGGCCGGTGGCGAGGCGGTGGGCCGCATGCAGCAGACCATGCAGCAGATCGAGGCCGATTCGCGCCGCATCGTCGACATCATCGCGGTGATCGACAGCATTGCCTTCCAGACCAATATCCTGGCGCTCAATGCGGCGGTGGAAGCCGCGCGCGCCGGCGAGGCCGGACGCGGCTTTGCCGTGGTGGCGACCGAGGTGCGCGGGCTGGCGCAGCGCGCGGGCAGCTCGGCCAAGGAGATCCGCGCGCTGATCTCGCAGTCGGCAGAGCGCGTGGCAGCCGGCAACACGCTGGCACTGGATGCGGCGGCGACCATGGAGAACACCGTCAGCGCGATCGCGCGCGTCACCGCGATGATGGACGAGATCAGCCACGCCTCGCGCGAGCAGAGCACCGGCATCGCCCAGGTCAACCAGGCGATTGCGCAGATGGACCAGGTCACGCAGCAGAATGCCGCGCTGGTGGAAGAGGCCGCCGCCGCCGCGCAGTCGCTGCAGGAGCAGGCGCTGCATATGCAGCGGGCGATGGCGGTGTTCCGGACGGAGGCGGAAGCCTAGCCACCTCGCAGTGCTCAGCGCCGGAAGATCCAGATCACGACGGACACCAGCACCGACACCAGGATGCAGGTCGTGATCGGAAAGTAGAAGCTGAACCCGTCCCGGACGATATGGATATCGCCGGGCAGCCGCCCGAGCGGCAGCTTCGACAGCCAGGGCCAGGCAGCGGCGGCTGCGATCAGCAGGCAGCCAAGGATGAGAAGCAGGCGTTGCATGATTGGATGGGATTCGGTTCGGCCGTGCCTTGTGGTAGCCCCATGTCCTGATACGTTGGACAGGCACGTCGCCGCGGGATTGCATCGGCTCGGCGCAGCGGGGCCAGGGACTATAGGTCGCGGGTTTCGGAATGTAAATTGAGAGTTGGCGCTCTTTACATGAAATTTCCTTATCTGATCGGATTGTCGCAGGGGTAGTCTGTGAATAAGTTTCGCGACTAGCCTCTTTCTTGATAGAAACCACCGTTCCATGAAGCCAAAATGGCCAACCCCGGGCCGCAAAGGGCAAGAATCCTGGTGAATTCCGCATGCCCACGGCCGCTGGACTGCCCCATTTCCTGCCGGGTTTACGCCAATTTTGAGTCGCAATGCCCGTTGCCTAAGATTCGTTCAATTAGGGAACATTAGTTCGCTATTAGAACATGATCGCATGTCCTGCCTGGAGGGCGGTTAGTGCGATTTCCAGGCAAACGGAGACAGCAGTGACACATCCCACCCAAACCAAAGGCGGCGTCGCAGACGTCCAGGCCTTGATCGACGGCCAGCGATTCACTGGTTACCAGTGGCTCATTCTTGGCCTGTGCTTCCTGATCGTTGCCGTTGACGGATTCGATACCGCGGCGATGGGCTATATCGCGCCGGCGCTGGTGCAGGACTGGGGGATCGAGAAATCAGCCCTCGGGCCCGTCATGAGCGCGGCCCTGTTCGGCCTTGCTTTCGGTGCGATCTTCGCCGGTCCGCTGGCCGATCGTGTCGGCCGCAAGAAGGTGCTGGTGCTGTCGGTCTTCTTCTTTGGCGCCTGCAGCCTCGCCACCGCGTTTGCGCCCACGCTGGGCTGGCTCACGGTCTGGCGCTTCCTGACCGGCCTGGGCCTGGGCGCCGCCATGCCCAATGCCGTGACGCTGACCTCGGAGTTCGCGCCGCAACGCAGCCGTGCCGTGCTCGTGAACACCATGTTCTGCGGTTTTCCGCTCGGTTCCGCGGCTGGCGGCTTTGTCGCCGCCGCGGTGATTCCGCACTTCGGCTGGCACAGTGTGCTGCTGCTTGGCGGCATCGTGCCACTTGCGCTCGCGCTGTTCCTGGTGGTGCTGCTGCCGGAGTCCGTGCGCTACATGGTCCTGCGCAAGTATCCGGCGGACCAGATCCGCAAGGTGCTGCGGCGCGTGACCGGCGCGGACCTGCCCGAGGCCAAAAGCTTCATCATCAGCGAGCAGGCCCCGGCGACCCGATCCGCCATCGGCACCGTGCTGGCTCCCGGCTATCGCCTGGGCTCGGCGATGCTGTGGTCCACTTACTTCATGGGCCTCGTCATCTTCTACCTGCTGACGAGCTGGATGCCGACACTGATGAAGGACGCCGGCTTCTCGATCCAGCACGCGTCATTCCTGACGGCGCTGTTCCCGCTCGGCGGCGGCATCGGCACCATCGCGGCCGGCTGGTTCATGGACCGCTTCAATCCGAACAAGGTCATCGCCATCACGTACGCCGCAACCGGCGTGCTGATCTACGCAGTGGGCCACGGCACCGGCAGCCAGGTGCTGCTGGGCGTGCTGATCTTCATCGCCGGTACGGCCATGAACGGCGCCCAGTCGTCGATGCCTTCCCTGGCCGCGGCCTTTTACCCGACGCAGGGCCGCGCCACCGGCGTCGCCTGGATGCTTGGCATCGGCCGCTTCGGCGGCATCACCGGTGCGCTGCTAGGTGCTGAACTGCTGCGCCTGCACCTGGGCTTCGACACGATCTTTACGCTGCTCACCGTGCCGGCATTCCTTGCAGCCGGCGCACTGCTGGTGAAGCATTTCAGCAGCCGCCCCGCGGCGGTTGCCGGCGACCCGGTCAAGGGCGGCGCGAGCATCGCAAGTCACTGAGCGGAAGCAGGCTGGGCCGCGGCGCGAATGCAGTTCGCCAGCGCCTCGGCCATCGGCGTGAGCGTGCGGTCGCCGTGCCGCAGCAGGCCGATCGGCTCCTCGGTGCCCTGCGTATCGATCGGCAGGAGTACCAGATCCCCCTCGGATACCGCGCGCCTGGTTGCAGAGAGCGGCGCTGCCCACACGCTGTCGCTCTGCCGGGCCAGCAGCCGTCCGAGATAGGCGTCCGCGGTTTCCACGCAGCCGCCCGGCAGGGGCAGGCCGTGCCGGGCGAGCAGGCTTTCCGTGTTGTGGCGTGGAATCGAGCCCGCGGCCGGGATGACCAGCGGCCACGCCAGCGCGTCGACCAGCGTTGGCCGCGATACGGCGGCGAGGGGATGCCCGGGGCGAACCGCCAGCGCCAGCGAGTCCGGGCCCAGGGACTCGAACCACAGGCTCTCCATGGCCACCGGGTCATCCATCCGGCCAATGACGAGGTCGAGCACATCCGCCTTGAGCTGGTCGATGAGGTTGCGGTTCATGCCGGTCTGCACGGCAAGGCCGACCTCGGGATGCGCGGCGCGGAAACGCAGCAGGGCGTCAGTCAGCACTGCCGGCACGACGCTCGGCAGTGCACCCAGCCTGATGCGCTCCTGCGGCAGCGCATCCGCGCCGGCCATGCTGTCCGCCGCCGCATCGATATCCGCGAGGATGCGCAGGGCGTGGCGCAGGAAGCGCGTGCCGGCGGTGGTCAGTTCGGTGCCGGCCCGCTGCCGGACCAGCAGGCGGGTGCCGGCCAGTTCCTCGAGCTCGCTCAGTGTCTTGGAGACGGCCGGCTGCGTCAGCCCCAGGCGTTCGGCGGCGCGGCCCAGGTGCTGGGTCTGGGATACTGCCACGAAGCAATAGAGATGCCGGAGCCGCACGCGATTGCGGAAGATTTCGAGTACGGGCGGTGGCATAGGCGCGGGATGGGGTTTCATGCCAAAAAGTTATCGTATTTCGCAAGAATCTTAATTTACATGACTTTATGTGTTGTTTAAAGTCAAACCATTCCAATGACAAGGAGACTGCGCGATGACCCGTCTTGCCCAGTACCGCCGTCCCTACTGGGACACCCAGCCCGAATACCGCTTCGATACCTATGCCTCCACGCAGAAGCGCTCGCCGGGCCAGCCGCTGATTGCGCTGCCGCAGTCGCTGTCTGAAGTGACCGGGCCCAACTTCGGCGCCGAGTTCGTCCGCGAAGGGGATAACGACCTCACCGTCGGCAACGGCGGCGAGCCCATCGGCGAGCGCATCCTCGTCACCGGCCGGGTGCTGGACGAGAATGGCAGGCCGGTGCCGAATGCGCTGATCGAAGTCTGGCAGGCCAACGCGGCCGGCCGCTACGTGCACAAGCGCGACCTGCATGATGCGCCGCTCGACCCCCATTTCTCGGGCGAGGGCCGCACCGTCACCGATGCCAGCGGGCGCTACCAGTTCAAGACCATCAAGCCTGGCGCCTATCCCTGGCGCAACCACCACAATGCCTGGCGGCCGCAGCATATCCACTTCTCGCTGTTCGGCAACGCCTATGCCACGCGGCTGGTGACGCAGATGTATTTCCCCGGCGATCCGCTGTTGCCGTTCGATCCGATCTTCAACTGCGTGCCGGACGAAAAGGCGCGCGACCGGCTCGTCGCCAGCCTCGACTGGGAGACGACCCAGCCCGAATACGCGCTCGGCTACCGTTTCGATATCGTGCTGCGTGGCCGCGATGCCACGCCGATGGAGTAAGACCATGCTTTACGCCACCGCATCCCAGACTGTCGGCCCTTATCTCCATATCGGCCTGAGCGGCCTGAACTGCGCCGACCTGACCGCCAGCGCGCCGGAACTGGCCGGCCAGCGCATCGTGATCGAAGGCCGCGTGACCGACGGCAACGGCGAGCCCGTGCCGGACGGCATGGTCGAGATCTGGCAGGCCAACCCCGCCGGCCGCTACCGCCACCCTGACGATGCGCGCGAGCTGCCGCTGGTGCCCGGCTTTACCGGCTTCGGCCGCGTGCCGACCGAGGCCGACGGCTCGTTCCGCTTCGTCACCGTCAAGCCGGGCACCGTGCCCGGTCCGGACGGCCGGCCACAGGCGCCGCACATCATGGTGTCGGTGTTCATGCGCGGACTGGTCAAGCATGTCGCCACGCGGGTGTATTTCCCGGAGGAGGCCGCGGCCAATGCGGCCGACCCGGTCCTGGCGCTGGTGCCGGCCGAGCGGCGTAGCACGCTGGTTGCCAGCGATGCCGGCAACGGCACGCTGCGCTGGAATATCGTGCTGCAAGGGCCGGACGAGACCGTGTTCTTCGATATCTGAGGGCCGCGCACCCGGCCACGCCGGCAGCCGGGGCATCTGCCCTGGCTGCGGCGACAGACGCATAATCAGGTGGCCGTCAAACGTCACGGCCACGCACGCTACCCATCGCCCGCCCCCATGCCAACAGTCACGCGTCTCACCGACCCCATGTTCGGCAGCCCGGCTGTGCTGGACATCTTCTCCGATGCCGGCACGGTGCAACGCATGCTCGCCGTGGAGGCCGCGCTCGCGCGTGCGGAAGCGGCATGCGGCGTGATTCCGGCCGCTGCCGCGGCGGTCATCTCCGACGTCTGCGGCGACGTCGGCGTCATTGACCTCGATGCGCTCGCACAGTCAGCGGTCGCCGCCGGCAATCTCGCCATTCCCTTCGTCAAACAGCTCACCGCCGCGGTCGCCGCGCGCGATGCCGAAGCCGCGCGCTTCGTGCACTGGGGCGCCACCAGCCAGGACATCATTGATACCGCGCTGGTGCTCCAGCTCGGCGCTGCGCTGCGCGCGCTCGACACCGACTTGGTCCGCCTGGGCGCAGCCTGCGCCGCGCTGGCCACCGCGCATCGCGCCACGCCGATGGTCGCGCGCACCTGGCTCCAGCACGCACTGCCGGCCACTTTCGGCCTCAAGGCCGCCGGCTGGCTCGACGCGCTGCGCCGCGATCTCGGCCGCCTTGATGCCACGCGCGCGCAGGCCCGCGCGCTCCAGTTCGGTGGCGCCGCGGGCACGCTTGCCAGCCTCGGCGATGCCGCCGCCGGCGTGACCGCTGCGCTGGCCCGCGAGCTGGATCTCGCCGCACCCGTCCTGCCGTGGCACGCGCATCGCGACCGCATGGTCGAGGTTGCCACCACGCTTGGCATGCTGACCGGCACGCTCGGCAAGGTGGCACGCGATATCTCGCTGATGATGCAGACCGAGGTGGCGGAAGTCGCCGAGCCCGCCGGTCCCGGGCGCGGCGGCTCCAGCACGATGCCGCACAAGCGCAATCCGGTCGGCTGCGCGGCGGTGCTGACGGCATCGGTACGTGTGCCGCCGCTGGTGGCAACGATGCTGTCCGGCATGGTGCAGGAACACGAGCGCGCGCTCGGCGGCTGGCAGGCGGAGTGGGACACGCTGCCGCAGATCGTCTCGCTGGCTGCGGGCGCGCTGCGCCAGATGGGCGAGGTGGTGGCAGGGCTGCAGGTCGATGCGGCGCGCATGCGTGCCAACCTCGATCTCACGCACGGCCTGATCCTCGGCGAGGCCGCGATGCTGGAACTCGGTGGCAGGATCGGCCGGCTGCAGGCGCACCATCTGGTGGAGAACGCCTCGCAGCGCGCCGTGGCCGACGGGACCAGCCTGCGCGAAGCCCTCGCGCGCACGCTGCAGGAGAATCCCGCCCATGCCTGCCTGCTCGATGACGCCACGCTTGACCGCCTTGCTGATCCCGCCAACTACGCGGGCCAGTCATCGGCCTTTGCGGATGCCGCCGTGCAGGCATGGCAATCCGCGCTGGCCGCGCGCACATCGGACTGACTGTGCACTGACTGCCCCCAGACCCGAACCACCACGACGCGCCGGCCACGCGGCCGCCCGCGATCCCAAGGAGACTGCATTGCCCTATCTCGACCACGCCGGCGCCCGCCTCTTCTACACCGTCGACGGCCCCGAGTCCGCCCCGGCCATCCTCTTCTCCAACTCGCTCGGCACCAACCACACCATGTGGGACCCGCAGGCGGCCGCGCTGGCCGGGCGCTTTCGCGTCGTGCGCTATGACACGCGCGGACACGGCCGCTCGACCGCGCCAGGCGATGCCTTCTCCGTCGAGCAACTCGGGCACGATGTGATCGCTATCCTGGACGCATTGGGGATCGGGCAGGCGGTGTTCTGCGGCCTGTCGATGGGCGGTCTCACGGGGATGTGGCTGGGCATCCATGCGCCCGAGCGCTTCTCCCGCATCGTGCTGGCCAATACCGCCGCGAAGATCGGCAATGCGGATGGATGGAATACGCGCATCGACACCGTGCTGCGCGACGGCATGGCCGTGATGGTCGCGCCTTCCGTCGAGCGCTGGTTTACGCCGGGGTTTGCCGCCACGGCGGACCGCGCGCTGGATGGCCTGCGCAGCGTGCTCGCGGGGCTCGATCCGCGCGGCTATGCGGCCAGTTGCGCGGCCGTGCGAGACGCCGACTTCCGCCAGGGGGTGTCGTCGATCACGGTGCCCGTGCTGGTTATCGCGGGCAGCCAGGATCCGTCGACGAGTGCACAGGAGGGCCGCTCGCTGGCCGATGCGATTCCCGGCGCGCGCTTCGTCGAACTGCCTGCCGCGCATATCTCCAGCTTCGAGCAGCCCGGCCGCTTCACCGCCGCGCTGATCGATTTCGTGCACGGCCGCCTGCCCGTGACCGACGACCACGCGCGCTACGACGCCGGCCTCTCGGTGCGGCGCGACGTGCTCGGCAGTGCGCATGTCGATCGCTCGCTCGCGCGGCTGACGCCGCTCAACGAGGAGTTCCAGAACCTGATCACACGCTACGCCTGGGGCGAGATCTGGACGCGCGAGGGCTTGCCGCGGCATACGCGCAGCCTGCTGACCATCGCCATGATGGTGGCGCTGAACCGCTCGGAAGAACTGGCGCTGCACCTGCGCGCCGCCGCCAACAATGGCGTGACGCGTGACGAGATCAAGGAGGTGCTGCTGCAAACCGCGATCTATTGCGGCGTGCCCGCGGCGAACTCCGCCTTCCATCTGGCCGCGGAAGTGTTCGCGGCGATGGATGCCAGCCCGGGCAGCTGACACCGGCGTGGCCACTTACTGAGCCGCCCGGCGAAGCAAAAAAAAAAGCGCGGCATCGCCGCGCCTTCGATCTTCCCGCGTCAGTTCTCATGTTGCCCGCTTTGCCGCAAATACGCGTTCCACGATCGGCTCGAAGACATGCAGCGGCAGCGTGTCGTAATCGGGATCGAATGATCTTTGGTCCCATCTCTCGCAGAACCGTTCGGCGGACTGGAAATACTGGTGGCCGCGAAAGGCTTCGCGCGCGTTCTGGTCCCGGCCGATATGGTGCCAGTAGTAGAACCCCTGGAAGACCCCGTGGTGCCTGATCACCCAGCAGATCTCTTCCGAGACGAACGGCCTGAGAATCTCGGCGGCGACGGCGGAATGATTGTCCGGGGCCAGGACGTCGCCAATGTCGTGCAGCAGGGCGGCCACGATCCATTCTTCGGACGCGCCGTCCCGGTAGGCGCGGGTCGCGGTCTGCAGCACATGTTCGAGACGATTCACCTGGTAACCGCCGTCATCGCTCGCCTGTAGTTTCAGCATATCGATGAGCCGACGCGGCAACCCGTCGCTATAGATTTCGTCGCGGGCAGCAAGCATCTGGAACTCTTCCGCCGAACCGGCCTTCATCTCAATAAACTTCACTTTTTCCATGTTGTACGCCGTCACAATGATGAAAGGATGGCTCCGCTTTGGTCCCGTGCTGCACAAAAACGTCACATAAGCGGATGCCTTGGGTCACGAGGGAGCCAGCGCAGGGGATCAATCCAGCTTGATCCCCACGTCGTCGACGACCTTCTTCCACTTGACGGTCTCGCTCTTGATCAGCGCGCCGAGTTGTTCCGGTGATCCGCCTGCGGGAGTGAGTCCCATCTCGGTCATCTTGGCGACGGTTTCCTTCTCATGGAGAATCCCGTCGATGGCCTGGTTGAGCTTCGTGACGATCTCCTTGGGCGTACCGGCCGGCGCCACGAACGCGGACCAGAAGATCAGCTCGAATCCTGGCACTCCCGACTCAGACACCGTAGGCAGATCGGGATAGTCGGGAACGCGCTTCGCGGTGGTTACCGCCAGGGCCTTCAGCTTGCCCGCCTTGACCAGGGGCATCGCCTCGGGTATCAGCCCGAGCATGACCTGAACCTGGCCAGCCATCAGGTCCTGCAGCGCCGGCGCACCACCCTTGTACGGGACGTGCATCGGGCTCACGTTGGTCGCCTTCTTGTACAACTCCATGCCAAGGTGGTTCGGCGTTCCGTTTCCTCCCGATGCATAGGCGATGCCGGGCCGGGCCTTCAGGTAGTCGAGCAACTGCGCCATGGATTGCACCGGCACGTTCGGATTCACGACGACGACACTGGGGATCGTTGCCGCCAGGGCAATCGGGGCGAAATCCTTTTGCGGGGCGTACGACAGCTTGCTGAACAGGCTTGGGTTGACCGTTAGCCCCGTCATGGTGGAGAGGAAGAGGGTGTAGCCGTCGGCCGGGGACTTGGCCACGAAGCTCGCGGCGATGGTCTCGCTCGCTCCCGGCCTGTTTTCGACCACGACAGGCTGGCCCAGCTTCGCGGAGAGCTTTTGACCGACGAGGCGTGCGACCGCATCGGTCGACCCGCCTGCCGGATACGGCACAACCAGGCGAATCGGCTTGGTGGGATATTCGGCCGGCTGCGCCAGCGACTGCGTCGAGGTCAGCGTGAGGCACGCGGCGAAGAAGGTAACAGCAAACTTCATGACAATCATCCTCTAGGTGGGGATAAAGCGTACCTGGCGTAAGAAGGAACAAGCGCAATCCAGCCGCCAGGTTCGTCGGGTGCTCTACCTGTGGTGCCGTGCGGCCCAAGGTCGCCATACGGGCATCATCGGCGATCGATATCGCCGGCGACAAACAAGAAATTGATGGCGCCAGGACAAGCCTTGCTGGTTCCGTGGAAACCCCAAGTCGGAACTGGTGCATCGCACAGCCGCCTCGTCACACTGGTGGTGCATGGCGGCCACCGGACCGCGCCTCGCTTCCATGCTTCTGCCCAGGCCTAGGGTTTATCCCGGATCAGTGTGGCTTGCCCTAGCGCATCAATTTCTTGTTTGTCACCCGCCACATCGATCGCCGAAGATGCATTGCATCGCGACGTCGAAGCAATCGGTGCAACGCACCCGTCGCGGCAAACCACTTGAGGCAAGGGCATCGAGACAATGGGTACGAACACGCAAAACATCAGGGCGGGCGTCGATATCGGCGGCACCTTCACCGACGTCGCCCTGGAGTGCGACGGAAAGATCTACACGGCGAAGATCCTGACCGACTATGAAATGCCTGAGCGCGCGATCGTCGCGGGACTGAAGGCCGCCGCGCGCGAGGCCGCCATCGCGGTGGCGCAGATCGGCACGATCATCCACGGCACGACGCTCGCCACCAACGCGCTGATCGAGCGGCGCGGCGCGCACACGGCCTTTATTACCTCCGAGGGCTTTCGCGACGTTATCGAGATGCGTACCGAAGGGCGGTTCGAGCAGTACGACCTGGGCATCGAACTGCCGGCCCCGCTGATTCCGCGCAATGACCGCTTCACCGTAGCCGGACGGCTGGACGCGCGGGGGCGGGAACTGGTGCCATTGGCCCAGGCTGGTGTCGATCAGGTGATACGGAAACTGCGCGCCGGTGAGTACGAAAGCGTTGCCATCGGGCTGATGCACAGCTATCGCAACGACGCGCACGAGCGCGCGGTACGCGATCTCATCGCGCAGGCCCTGCCGGACATCGCCATCTCCATTTCCAGCGAGGTCTCGCCGCAGATCCGGGAGTTCGAGCGATTCAACACCGTCTGCGCGAATGCCTACGTCAAGCCCCTGATTTCCTCTTACCTGAACCGGCTTACCGATGCACTGGCCCGGGAAGGCATGCGGTGCCCCTTGTATCTGATCCACTCGGGCGGCGGGCTGATGTCGTTGCGCAGCGCCGCCGAGTTTCCCGTCCGGCTGCTGGAATCCGGCCCGGCGGGCGGAGCGATCTTCGCCAGCCATATCGCCACCCGTCATGCCTTGCCGAACGTAGTGTCGTTCGACATGGGCGGCACCACGGCGAAGATCTGCCTGATCGAGGACCAGGTGCCCAAGACGGGACGTGTCTTTGAAGTGGCGCGCACCTACCGTTTCAAGAAGGGCAGCGGGATGCCGATCTCGATCCCCGTGATCGAGATGATCGAAATCGGCGCGGGCGGGGGCTCCATTGCCCACGTCGACGACCTGAAACAGGTCCGCGTGGGCCCGGCGAGCGCAGGTTCGGAGCCGGGACCGGCTTGTTATGGCCGCGGAGGCGAACGCCCCACGGTCACCGATGCCGACCTGGTGCTGGGCAAGCTCGATCCCGGCCGCTTTGCCGGCGGCAGCATCCAGCTTGACCGTGCCGCATCGGAGCTCGCGCTGGCCAACGACATCGCCGGACCGCTCGACAGCGAACCGCTACAGGCTGCCCATGCCGTTGCGGAAGTGGTCGACGAAAACATGGCCAACGCCGCGCGCATGCATGCAGTCGAGAATGGCCGCGACCTGGAGCAATACACCATGATCGCCTATGGGGGCGCCGCCCCGCTTCACGCCGTGCGCCTGTGCGAGAAGCTGGGCATTCGCAGGCTGCTGGTGCCCGCCGGAGCGGGAGTCGGGTCGGCAATCGGTTTTCTTCGCGCGCCGTTCTCCTACGAGTCGCTGCGCAGCGCCGTGATGCGCCTGGGCGAATTCGATGCCGGCACCGTTACCGGGCTCCTGGGGCAGATGGAGGCGGAGGTGTCGTCTTTCCTGCGCGATGCCGGCTACCAGGGCGACACCATCCGGGAGCTGCGCGCTTTCATGCGTTACGCGGGGCAGGGCTGGGAGATCCCCATCCCCGTGGATATCGAACGCTTTGACGCGGCCAGCGCGGCAACGCTGCGCGACCGCTTCGTCTCCTCCTATATCGAGCTGTTCGGGCATGCCGTCGACGGCCTCGACGTCGAGGTCGTCAGCTGGTCGCTGTCGCTGCGGACCGGGCGGAACGCGCCGCAACGCGTGCCTGACGGCAGCGGACAGGCGCCCTTGGGCGCGGCCGCCACGCCGCCCATGGCATGGCGGGATGTCTTCGATGCGAAGACCGGGCAGCAACACCGCTGTGCCATCTATGAGCGCGGGCAGCTCGTGCAAAGTGTCGGCATCGACGGGCCGCTGATCGTCGTCGAACGCGAGACTTCTACCTATGTCAGCCCAGACTACCGGGTCACGCGGCTGCAGGATGACAGCCTGCTGATCGAGCGCCGCAACTGAGGAGTGGAACCATGAGCAACCAAATCGCCGTACACCACCAGATCATGTGGAACCGCCTGATCTCGGTGGTGGAGGAACAGGCCATCACCCTGATGCGCACCGCATTCTGCACCAGCGTGCGCGAGGCAGGCGACCTGTCCGCCGGGGTCTTCGACGGTCAGGGCCGCATGGTCGCGCAGGCCGTCACCGGCACGCCCGGCCATGTCAACTCCATGGCAGAGTCGGTGGCACACTTCGCGCGCTTGTTCGAGCCGGCACGACTGGAGCCCGGCGACGTGCTGGTGACGAACGACCCCTGGATGGGAACGGGGCATTTGCATGACATTACCGTGATCACGCCGGTGTTCCGCCCGCACGGCGGAGGGCACCGCCTGATCGGCTACTTCGCATCGACCGCGCATGTCGTGGACATCGGTGGCAGGGGCTTCGGGCCGGACGCGGGGGATGTCTTCGAGGAGGGGATCTGCATTCCGCCGATGAAGCTCTACAAGCGCGGGGAGCTCAATCAGGATCTCATTGCGATCCTGCGATCCAACGTGCGCGAGCAAGACCAGGTCATCGGCGACTTCCAGTCGCTCGCGGCCTGCAATGAGACCGGCCGGCGTCGCCTGGACGCGATGCTGGACGAATTCTCGCTCCCGGATCTCGAAGCCCTGGCTGGCTTCATCTTCGCTCACAGCGAGCGGGCCACCCGGGCACGCATCGCGGCGCTGCAGGGCGGGCAACACCGCTATGCGATGACGGTTGACGGCTACGAGCGCCCGATCGACCTGAAGGTGGCGGTCGAGGCCCGGTCCGGCACGCTCCATGCGGATTTCGCCGGCACCTCGGGCACCAGCCGCTTTGGCATCAACGTGCCGCTGACCTACACCAAGGCCTACGCCTGCTATGCGCTCAAGTGCGCGATCGCACCGGACATTCCCAATAACTGGGGCTCCTTGCTGCCATTCGACATTTCAGCCCCGGATGGCTGCATCCTGAACGCGCCGCGGCCCTGTCCGGTGTCGGTACGGCACGTGCTGGGTCACCTGATTCCGGACGTCATCCTGGGCGCGCTGCAGCCGCTGTGCCCGCGGACCGTTCCCGCCGAAGGCGCCAGTGCGCTGTGGAACCTGCAGATGCGCTTCGAGGGCATCGCCCCCGAGACCAGCGGGCGCCAGCATGAAGTCCTGATGTTCAACACCGGCGGCACGGGAGCGCGTCCGGCCAGCGACGGGCTCAGCGCGACGGCATTCCCGAGCGGGGTGCATGCCATGTCGGTGGAGGTGACCGAGAGCGTCGGCCCGATCGTGATCTGGCGCAAGGAGCTGCGGCCGGACTCGTCGGGGTCGGGAAAGTGGCGGGGCGGCCTGGGGCAGCACATCGAGATCAGTGCGTGCGAGGGTTACCAGTTCAGCCTCAACGCCATGTTCGATCGCGTGGCGTTCCCCGCGAGGGGCCATAACGGCGGCGGCGACGGTGCCGTCGGCCGAGTAGCGCTTGACGATGGCACGATCCTGAAGACCAAGGGCAAGCAAGCGATCCCGTCGGGCCGCAGGCTGGTGCTTGACCTGCCTGGTGGCGGCGGCAACGGGCAGGCCAGCGAGCGTGCCCAGGACCTGGTCAGGCGTGACGTCGCGTTCGGCTACCTGAGCCGTCAGCAGGCCGAGCATGACTACCCGCACGCCTTTGCATCGGCGGCAGGCAAAACCGACTGAGCGGCCGGCTCAGACCTCGGCTTCCACCTGGGGCCGGCGCCGTATCACGCGGCTGCCGGCCCCAGGTCATTGCGCTGCCGGCATCTCGATTCGTAGCCGACCACTTCGGGCTGGCAGACGTACTCGAGCAGCCATTCGATAAAGTGCTTGAGCAACGGCGCGTGCGCGCGCTCCTGCTTGAAGCAGAGAAAGAAGCGCGGGCTCTTCTCCAGGGGCAGCCGTCGCAACAGATCCACGCCGAGCGGCGCCACCAGCTGCCCGGCTTCAATATGCTTCAACGCGTCCAGGTAGGAAATAAAGCCGATTCCCAGCCCGGCCAGGGTCGCCTCGAGCATGGCATCGTGGGTATGCAGTTGCAGGACAGGCTGGCTGGCCTTCGGCTGAAGCCCCAGCATCTCCAGCGTGTCTTGCCACAGCGAGTTCCTGGCAAGCGGCAGGACCAGGCTGTGGTGCAGCAGGTCCTCCGGCGAGCTGATAGGCTGGCGCGCCAGTAGCGACGGGGCGGCGACCAGCACTTTCAGATCCTCGATCAGCGGGATCTCGGTCAGTGCGCTGCTGCCGCCGTAGCCCCAATGGATGGCGGCGTCGATGCCCTGATGATCGAGGTCCACCATCTCCACGCCGACGGACATGCGGAATTCCAGCTCGGGCAGGTCGGCCGTGAAGTTTCCCAGATTGCGCACCAGGTAGTGGGTAGCGAAATAGGGGCTCACATGCAGGTACAGGCTTTTCCTGGCCGTTTCGCCGGTCACGGAACTGACGCCCTCGGCGAACTGGTCCAGCCCCTGCTTGACGGGGCCGTAGAGACGCCTGGCGGCTTCGGTGGGCGTCAGGCTGCGGATACTGCGCTCGAACAGGCTCAGCCCCAGTGAGGACTCCAGGATCTTCAGTTGCTGGCTGATCGCCTGCGGCGTCAGGCAAAGTTCGGCGGCGGCCTGGCGGATGGAGCCACGGCGATAGATGGCCTCGAAAATGCGAAGCGTGTTCAGGGGCGGCAGTCTGTATTGCATAGGTCTTTGAATCGGGAGGAGTCGGGGGCTCCTCGGTCGGTCGATGGTCGACCTCGGCTGGGAGTCAATGCCTTGCTATGCAGGAAGTGCGCCAGTCGTCGCGGCATGTCCCGGGGAGGATGGCACAGCCGTGCAAGCTTGCCTGGCGTGATCGTCGGGCGTCGATGCCGCGACCGTTATAGCACGGGGCATGGGACCCGTAAATCTAGGCTTGCCCTCGCCCGACGTTTTTCTTGTTTGTCAGCCCGTGCCGTGGCGGACAAGAATATCAGGGCAGCCACTTACGCATTTCCGCCCGCGCCGGCTTCCCGGCAATTCGATACCTGACAAGAGACGACACCCGCCATCATGATCTCGACGACCGATCCGCATATCAATCGCGTACCCCGCAACATGTCCAGGGAGGAATGGGATACGCGGGTCCAGCTTGCAGCCGCATACCGCCTTGCGGCGAAGTTCGGGATGACGGACCTGATCTACACGCACATTTCCGCTCGCGTGCCCGGCACCGGGGATCAGTTCCTTATCAACCCCCACGGATGGTTCTTCGATGAGATCACCGCCTCGTCCCTGGTGAAGATCGACGTGAACGGCCGGCCGATCGGCGACGAGCGATTCGAGGTCAACGCGGCCGGCTTCACCATCCACAGCGCGCTGCACATGGCGCGTCATGATGTCGAGTGCGTGGTGCATCTGCATACGACCGCGGGCATGGCCGTGGCGGCGATGAAATGCGGCTTGCTTCCCGTCAACCAGATCAGCATGCAGTTCTACGGCCGCGTGGCCTACCACGACTACGAAGGCATCTCGCTGGAGCTGGACGAGCGCGAACGCATCGTGCAGTCCATCGGCAGCAAGGACTACCTGATCCTGCGCAACCACGGCCTGCTCACCACGGGCCGCTCCGTCGCCGAGGCCTTTACCCGGATGTTCTACCTGAACCGCGCGTGCGAGATCCAGGTAACGACCTTGTCCGCGGGGCAGGAATTGATCATCCCTTCGCCTGAAGTCTGCGAGCACGCCGCCAGGCAGCACGACGACTACGCTTACCTTGACACCGTCCACCTCGATCGCGAGTGGACGGCGCTGCTGCGCTTGCTCGAGCGGGATGGCGCAGCCTACCGCTGTTGAGTCTGGCGAGCCGAAACGCTGGCGCATCACCCGCAAACAAAAAAAGCGCGGGATCGCCGCGCTTGATAGTCTCCATCTGCGTCGCCGCCCGATCTTGCCGTCGGGCTGACAGCGGGCCAGTCGTGCTGGCACTGGCCCGCCACCCCTCACCTCACATTAACCATCACCGCGCGTTCCGCTTCCGCCTGGCGACGCAGGCTTTCCGTGGTCTCGCCGCCACCGTCGGGCGCCCAGCCCGGAGGCATGATCAGGTAACCCACCGCCTTGGTCACGCTGCCGGCATTGGCCATGTCGCGGAACAGGCTGGCCCAGTGCTCGAACTGGTTGACGATCGGGTTGTGCGTGGTGGTCGGCTTGACCAGGCCGTAGCGGCAGGGTTCGTCCTCGCGTTCTTCTACGTAGGTGCCGAACAGGCGGTCGAAGATGATCAGCACGCCGCCGTAGTTGGCATCCAGGTAATCGACATTCGAGGCATGGTGCACGCGGTGCGCCGACGGGGTGTTGAAGACGTATTCGAGCCAGCCCAGCTTCGGGATCCAGGTGGTGTGCAGCCAGAACTGGTACAGCAGGTTCAGGCTCAGCGCGGCCAGCACGACTTCAGGACGAACACCGAGCCAGACCAGCGGCGCGAAGAACATCGCGGTGCCGGTGATCTTTCCGGTCCAGCCCAGCCGATAGGCGGTGCCCAGCGTCAGTTCGTTCGGCGAGTGGTGCACCGCGTGTGTCGCCCAGAAGAAGCGGATGCGGTGCGAGGCGCGGTGGTACCAGTAGTAGCAGAACTCTTGTCCGAGGAAGAGCAGCAGCACCGCCAGCGCGCTGTTGATCTCGACCGTGAAGATGCGGTGTTCCCAGGCGAACGAGAAGATCGGCGTGGCCAGCGACAGCGGCAGCAGCGCGAACAGCTTGCGCCCGACGAGGTCCGCCAGCGACATCCCGAGTTCATGCCAGGGGTAGGCCTTGCCTTGCTGGCGCGCCTTGCGTGCCAGCACGAAGGCTTCGACCAGTGAGACCGCCACGACGAACGCCGTGACGTAGAGGGTGAGTTTTCCGAGGTTGTGCATGATGGGTCCAGTGCAGTGAGGTGGGACGCTTTGCTTTGCGGAGGGGGCCGTCGCCGCGTCGGTGAGGCAAATGTAGTGGGTGGGCCCGGGCTGCGCCATGCAGGAAATATTTCGCCGTATGTCATGGCCGGCGGCGTGGCGGCAGGCCATGAAAAGCCGCGATGCGCAGCGCTATCCGGCGCTTGCATGCGGGGCGCGCCGGCGTAACACCGCGACATTTTTTCGACCGCGAAAAACACAGGCCCCTTTCCTATAGTTCGTCCCGTCGCCGCGCCACGGTGCGCGGCATGAACCGAACCTGAAGGACCTGCGATGACAATCCTGCCCACCCAACCCTCCCGCTTCCACCGTGTGCCGCGCCTGCTCGGTATCGCGTCCGGCGCGCTGGTGATTCTTGCCAGTACCCCGGCCTTCGCCGCCTGGTCCGGCCACGGCACGGCCTACACCTCACGTGGCGTCTACAACGGCGCACACGTTGGTGCCTGCGGTGGCGGCAGCTGCTCGCATGCCGGCGGCGTCGTCGGTCCCTATGGCGGCCTGGCCACCAACACCGGCACCGTGACCCGCGCCGCGCCGGGCCAGTTCAGCAACGCCGGCACCGCGACCGGCCCGAACGGCCGCTCGGTGCAGCACGACGGCAGCACCAGTTGCGCCGGCGACACCTGCTCGCACAGCGGCGACCTGACCGGGCCCAACGGCCAGACCGCCACCACCTCGGGCAGCGTGACGCGTGAAGGCGTCGGCCAGTACTCGTCGTCGGGCACCGTCACTGGCGCAAATGGCAATACCGCCGGCCATGCGGCCTCGACGAGCTGCGCCGGGTCGACCTGCAACCGCTACGGCACCGTGACCGGTGCGCAGGGCGGCACCGTCACCCATTCGGGCAGTGCTACCCAGGTCGCGCCGGGCGTCGTCACCACCGGCAGCGGTGCCACCGTGGTCCACGGCACCACGGTGACCACCGGCGCCAGCATGACGGCGGTCGGTGCGACGGTGGCCGTCAGCACGCCGCCAGTGGTAGTGACGCCGCCGCCCCCGCCGGCAACGGTGTATGTGCCGCCGCCCGTGCCGGCCACGGTCTACGTGCCGCCGCCCGCCAAAGTGGTGGTCGCCGCGCCGCCGGCCAGCGTTGTCGTGCCGCCGCCGCCGTCGAGGGTCGTGGTGGCCACCGCGCCGCTGCCGACCGTGGTGGTCCGGTCCGCGCCGCTGCCGCGTGCCGTCTATGTCGCGCCGCGCGCCGTCTACGTCGCCCGTCCGGTCAGGGCGGCGGTGCTGGTGCCTGGCCATTGGGCCGGCGCCGTCTGGGTGCCCGCCCACCTGGCCTGAGGGCCATCAGGTTTCCATCCACCCGCCGGCATGGCCGGCTACCCCACGGAGTCCATCATGAAGAAGATGATTGCAGTGCTTATGTTGTGTATTGTTTCAGCAGGCGCGTCCGCGCAAAGTGCCGAGATGCCGGCAGCCGGCGGCCCGCGCGTGGAGCGTGCGCTGCAGCAATTGCAGGCGCGCTTTGCCAGTGCCAATACCACGCGCGACGGCAAGCTGACCCGCGCACAGGCCGCAGCAGGCATGCCGATGGTTGCCAGCCACTTCGACCAGATCGACACGCAGCGCGCCGGCTACGTGACGCTGCCGCAGATCGAAGCGTTCATGAGGCAGAAGATGATGTCGCGCTGAAGGTTGGCACCGGAGGCCGGCATCGCCGGAGACCCACCATGGAACAGGTGAACAGGATTGTCGTGCTCGACGATGAAGCCGAGCTGCGCAACATGCTGCAACGGTTCCTGTCGGGGCACGGCTTCCGCGTGCGCGCGGTGGCCGACGGCAAGCAGCTCGACAAGTACCTGCAGCGCGAGCCCCACGACCTGCTGGTGCTGGACCTGATGATGGAGCCGGAAGACGGCCTCACCATCTGCCGGCGCCTGCGCGCCGAGGGCCATACGCTGCCGATCCTGATGCTGACCGCCAAGGGCGACCCGGTCGACCGCGTCGCGGGCCTGGAGACCGGCGCCGACGACTACCTGGCCAAGCCCTTCGTGCCGGACGAGCTGGTGGCGCGCATCCGCGCGCTGCTGCGCCGGCAGAAGATCGCGGCCGGCGATCCGACCGTCACGACGCAGACGCTGCGCTTCGGCGACTTCACCTTCGATGTCGGCAAGCAGACCCTGATGCGCGCCGGCGAGCTGGTCGAGGTGCATTCCGCGCAGATGCTGTTGCTGCACGCGCTGGGGTCGTCGCCGAACCGGGCCGTCAGCCGCGAGAACCTGCTCGCCCGCGCACGCGGGCGCGACCACGATGCGCTCGACCGCAGCATCGACGTGCAGATCCTGCGGCTGCGCCAGATCGTGGAAGCGGATCCGTCCAAGCCGCGCTTTATCAAGACCGTGTGGGGCGTCGGCTACATGCTGGTGGCCGGCGTCGAATCGTGATGCGCCTGCTGCCGCGCTCGCTGCTGGCGCGCAATATCGCGCTGCTGGTGGCGCTGGTGGCCATTACGCAGGCGTGCTCGCTGAGCGTGCTGCTGCATTTCGTGCAGCGCCCGCGCATCGAGCGCGCTGCCATCATCTTCGCCGACTATGTGAAGACGCTCGACGGCGTGCTGGCCACGTTGCCGCCCGGGGCCGGCGGCGCGGCTGCCGCGCGGCTGGGCGCGCAGCTGCAGGACCCCGCCCACGCCGCGCCGGCGCCCGCGCCGGACCTGGCGCACCTGATGCGCACCTGGCAGCGCGACGTCTTCCTCGAAGCCTTGCGCCGCCAGCTGCCACCCGACATGCCGGTGCGCTGGCAGAGCGGCGACGGCGAGCGCCTGTGGATCCGCTTGCATGTGGCCGGCTCGCCGCGCTGGATCGCACTGCCGATGACCGAGGATGCACGCGCCGGCGGCATCGTCACGGCGCTGGCGTTATCCCTGGCGCTGGCGCTGCTGGCGGCACTGACCGGCTACCTGCTCCAGCGGCACCTGAACCGCCCGCTGCAGGACCTCGCGCACGCGGCGCGCCAGATCTGCGCGGGCGAAACGCCGCCGCCGCTGCCCACCGACGGCCCCACCGAGATCGCGCAGGTCGGCAGCGCCTTCAACCAGATGACGCAGGCGTTGCGTCAGGCCGAGCAGACGCGGGCACTGATGCTGGCCGGGGTCTCGCACGATATCCGCACGCCACTGACCAAGCTGCGGCTGGCGATGGCGATGGCGATCCCGCGCGGCGCCGACGACGCCTTCGTGGCGTCGGCAGAAGGCTATCTGGACCATATCGAGACCATCTTGCAGCAGTTCATGGACTACGCCGGTAGTGGCGAGAAGGAATTGCCGCAGCCGGGCGACCTCAATGCGCTGGTCGGGCAACTCGCATCGGACTTCGCCGGCCTCGGCCACGCGTTCGAGCTGTCGCTGGGCGAGCTGCCGCCGGTGTCGTTCCGGCCGGTCAGCCTGATGCGGCTGCTGATGAACCTGATGCAGAACGCTGTCGTGTACGGCAAGTCGGGGTTCAGCGTGCGCACCTGGCGCGACGCAGCATGCGCTTACGTGGCCGTGGGCGATCGCGGCACCGGCATTGCTGCGCAGGAGCTGGAGCAGCTCAAGGCGCCGTTCAGCCGGGGCGCCAACGCGCGCGGCCACGCCGGCGGCACCGGCCTGGGACTGGCCATCGTGGAGCGCATTGCGCGCCTGCATGGCGGTTCGCTGCAGTTTCGCGCACGCGATGGTGGCGGCCTCGAGGCCGTGGTGGCGCTGCCGTTGCAAGCCCCCTCCGCCTAGCGCGAGGGCGCGCGCGCATGGCATCGCGCCGTGACATCGCGCGAAATAATTCCCACATGGCGCATCCCCGGGGTTTTTCCGATACTTCGGTCACCGCGATGCAGCGCCCGGAAAAACCGAAGCGCACAGCGCGATGACAGGCTCTCCGATGGTTTGCGACTTGTAGTCGAACGATTGTCGGTGACAGCTTTCCCCCATCACCGACGGCACCGACGTGCCAAAGAAGGATCCACAAATGCGCAACCCCATCCAGACCATCGCCACCCAGACCAAACGCCTGACCATCGCCGCGCTTGCCGCCACCGCCATGCTGAGCGCGGGCTGCGCCAGCGCCGGCGTTACCGGCATCAGCCAGACGGGCCTGCTGCAGCCGGTGCACGCGGACGTCATCGTGGTCCGCGCGTTCGACGCCGATGCCGGCCAGGTGCAGCTGGATGGCGGCCTCGCGCAGAAGGTCAGCATGATGGCGACGGGCGGCTCGTCCGCCGGCGCGCAGTCGCGGGCCGCGGCGGAAGCACGCGAGCAGGTCGCCGACGAGATCGTGAGCCAACTGAAGGCCAAGGGATTGAATGCGGTGCGCTCGGACGCACCGGTGCCGGCCGGCGCCAATGCGCTGATCGTCGCGGGCGACTTTCGCAAGATCGATGAAGGCAGCGGCCGCCGCCGGCTGCTGATTGGGCTGGGTGCTGGCAAGAGCGAAGTCGGCGCCGACGTGCGGATCTCGTACAAGCCGGCCAACGGCGTCGCGGTGCCGCTGCAGAGCTTCGTCGCCGATGCCGACAGTGGCAACATCCCGGGCGTGGCGGAAACCGCCGGCATCGGTGCGGCCGCCGGCCACCTGGCGATGGCCGCTGCAGGCGGCGCGGGCGTGCACGGCGTCTCGGAAGTGAAGCATGACTCCGTCTATGCCGATGCCACGCGCCTGGGCGACACGATCGCGAGCCAGGTCGCGGCCGCGAGCACGGAAGAGGGCTGGCTGACCGCCAGGGCCGCCATCTGATTGCGCCGGGACGGCAGGCAGTCCGATTTTGGATCGATGCCTGTCGCATATCGGTTTGGCCGTGGCCGGGGCGCTCCCTAGACTCGAGGCGTTCATTCAAGGAGAACGCCCATGGCAACCGCGCCATCCCTCATGCCCCGCGTCCCAGCCTGCCTGCTGGCGGCGCTCTGTGTTGTCCACGCCGGCAGTGCCGGCGCTCAGGACTGGCCGGTAAAGCCGGTCACGCTGGTGGTCCCGTTCCCGGCCGGCGGCGGCACCGACCTGCTGGTGCGCATCGTCCAGCCCAAACTGCAGGCCGAGCTGGGCCAGCCAGTCGTGATCGACAACCGCAGCGGCGCCGGCGGCACCATCGGCTCCACCTTCGTCGCGCGTGCCGCGCCCGACGGCTATGTGGTGGGCGTGGCCACCACCAGTACGCATGCGGTCAGCGCCAGTGTTTATCCCCGCCTGCCGTACAAGCCCGCTACCGACTTTGCCTATGCCGGCTTCCTCGGCACCTCGCCCTACGTGCTGGCGGTCAACCGCGCGCTGCAGGCGCCGGACATGAAGACGCTGCTCGACAAGCTGCGCCAGGACAAGACCCCGCACAGCTTCGGCTCGGTGGGTGTGGGCACGGTATCGCACCTGATCGGCGCGCAGTTCCAGGCGCTGTCCAAAGTGCCGCTGACGCATGTGCCGTACCGCGGCGCGGCGCCGGCCTATACCGACCTGATCGGCGGCCAGGTGCAGCTGATGTTCGACAACCCCGTCGGCCTGGCGCCGTATATCCGCGCCAACAAGCTCACTGCCGTCGCCACCACCGCGGCCACGCCGCTGATGCCCGGCGTGCCGACCTTTGCCAGCCAGGGCGTGCCGGGCTTCTCGCAACAGCTCTGGTATGGGCTGGTGTTTCCGCGCGGCACGCCGGCGGCGGTGGTGGCGCACATGAACCAGGCGCTCAACAGGGTGCTGGCCGACAAGGACACCGTGCGCGAGCTGGCGGACAAGGGCGTGACCGCACGCGCCGGCACGCCTGCGGAGATGCTGGCCACGGTTCAGCACGACATTCCGTACTGGGGCGCGATCGCCCGTTCGGTGGGAGCGACGATTGAATAAGCCCACGCCACCCATCGTTCCCGCGCGCGGCGCCGAGACACTGATCGATGTGTTCGTGCGCGCCCCGGGCGGCGGCAACCCGGTGCCGCTGGTCGCGGACGCGAGCGGCATGCGCGACAGTGAGATGCAGCAGGTCGCCGCCCGCCACGGCCACGAATCCGCCTTTATCCTGCCGCCCACGCGCGCCGATGCCGACCTGCGCTTGCGCTTCTTCGTGCCGCGGCACGAGATGGAGATGTGCGGCCACGCCACCGTGGGCGCGCTGTGGGCGCTGCGGCAGTGGGGCCGCTGGCGCACGCCGGCCGCGCGCATCGAGACCCTGAGCGGCGTGGTCCACGCGCGCTGGGACGAGGCTGCGCAGCGGGTGTGGATCTCGCAGCCGCGCGTTCAGACACAGCCGCTGGACGAAGCGCAGCGCCGCGCCGTGGCTGCCGTGCTGGGGCTGCCCGCGCATGCCGCCGCGTACCCGATGACCAATGCGGCCACCAGCCGCGTCAAGACGTTGGTGGCGCTGCCGGATGTGGCCACGCTGGCCGCGCTGCAACCGAGGTTCGCAGAGGTGGAGGCGCTGTGCGAAGCGATCGGATCCACCGGCCTCTATCCCTACGCCCCGGGCGCGCCGGAGGATCCACCCGCGGCGCCGGCCACGCGTGCCGTGCATGCGCGGCAGTTCCCCCGTGCATCCGGCTACCCGGAGGACGCGGCGACCGGCATTGCCGCAGCCGCGCTGTGGGGCCACCTGGCCGCCGCGCCCGGCGGCGATGCGCTGGTGCTGGCGGTGCGCCAGGGCGAGAGCATGGGCCGGCCGTCGGAGATCCTGGTGGCGCCGCGCCTCGGCCCGGATCGCACGGTCGAGGGCTGCTGGCTCAGCGGCGCGGTCCGGTGGAGCACGCCATGAATGCGCCGACACCGGAAGCGCGGCTCGTGGCCGCGGGCTTCGTGCTACCGCCCGCGCCGCTGCCGCGCGGCAGCTACGCGCCGGCCTGCGTGGTCGATGGCCGCGTCAGCCTCAGCGGGCAGACGCCCCGGCGCGATGGCATTGCCATGGCCGGCTGCTGCGTCACGGAGAACGATATCGCGGCCGCCAGCCGCGCGGCCGAAGTGGCGATGCTGAATGCGCTCGCCGCGCTGCGGGCCGCAGCCGGCGGGCAACTGGCCGGCGTGCGGCAGGTCACGCGGCTGCGCGGCTTTATCCGCGCGCATGAGGACTTCACGCGGCTCTCGCTGGTGCTCGATGCCGCTTCGTCGGTGCTGGCGCGGGCGTTCCCTGCCCAAGCGTTCCCGGCGCGCACCGCCGTGGGCGTGGCGAGCCTGCCTGACGGGGCGTGGATCGAGATCGAACTGGAGGCCTGCCTGGCCGCGCAGACGCAGGGCTGAGCCGATGCCCGCCCGCTCAGCGCGCGGGCGGCACCTCGCGCAGCAGTCGCGCCAGGTGGCCGCTGCTGGCAAAGCCCAGGCGCTCGCTGACGCGCGCCACCGGCTGGCCTTCGGCGAGCAGGGTGCGGGCATGCGTGGCTAGCACGCGCCGCCGTACCGCCACCGGGCTGGCGCCGAATTCCAGCTGGCAGGCGCGCTGCAGCTGCCGCGCCGACACGCCCAGGCTGCAGGCGACGGCATCGATCGACGGCAGCGGCTGCTCGCGCTCCAGCGCCGCCGTGAAACAGCGCACCAGTCGGAGCGCCAGCGAGGCCGGCTCTTCGGGCAGCGGCAGCACCGGGCTGGCCATGACCTGGCCGACGATCGCGCGCACCAGCAGTTCGGCGCTAGCCGGTGCCAGCGCGGGTGCCAGCAGCGCCTCGAGCATCGCCAGCGCCGCGCCGTCGAGCCGCAGCGCGCCGTAGTGCCGGTGCCCGCGCAACCGGTCGGGCGGCAGGTAGAGTTCGCCGTGATGCTGGCGGCCGGTTTCGGCCGCGGTGAAATGCCGCGTAGATGCCGGCAGCAGCACGGCGCCGCCGCGCACCAGCATGGCTGCTACCGGGCCTGCCTGCTGCACCCGCTCGCTCCGCTCGATTTCCCAAACGCTGCGCAGGCGGCCAGTGCGCGGCCACAGCAGCATGCTGCAGTCGTGCGTATGCCATTCGCGCCGGAAGCTGGCCTGCCGGCTTTCATGCAGCGCAAAGCCGCGCTCGGCGGTCAGGTGCAGCTTGGGAGAGTGATGTGTGGAGGCAGCCACTTTCGGCGTCCAATGCGGGTGGGGCGTGGCAACGATGGTGCCCGATGGTGCCATATCCCGCGCGCTACCGGGAGTCCCGTGCACGCGGGCCTAGCGCGATGCGGCAAGAGCCGGCACGCCTTCGGCCACCACGGCGCCCACCAGCACCACCGACGGGCTCGCCAGCCCCGCCGCGAGCGCATCCGCCAGCGTGCGCAGCGTGCCGGTCCAGGCGCGCTCGCACTCGCCACCAGCATGCATCACCACCGCGGCCGGCATGTCTGCCCGCATGCCTGCCGACAGCAAGCCGTCGCGGATTGCCGCAAGCCGGCTCATGCCCATGTAGATGACCAGCGTGGTGCCGCCGCGCACCAGCGCCTGCCAGTCGGGCGAGCCGTGCTCGCTGGTATGGCCGGTGACGAAGGTCACGCCGTGGCAGTGCGCGCGGTGCGTGAGCGCAATCCCCAGCGCCTGCGCCGCGGCCATGCCGCTGCTGATGCCGTTGACCACTTCCACCGGCACCCCGTGGGCGTGCAGGAAGGCGGCCTCCTCGCCACCGCGGCCGAACAGCAGCGGATCGCCGCCTTTGACGCGCGCCACGGTGCGGCCGGCCAGCGCGTGCGCCAGCGTCAGTTGCTGGATGCGCGTCTGGCTGACCGAGCAGCGCCCGCCGCGCTTGCCGACCCACTCGACATGGGTGCCGGGGCTGGCGTAGCACGACATCTGCGGCGACACCAGGTCGTCAACCAGCCACACGTCGGCGGCGGCCAGCGCGCGCATCGCGCGTACCGTGACCAGGTCCGGGCTGCCGGGGCCGACGCCGACGAGCCAGACCTTGCCGGGCTTCAGGGGAGGGTTCACTTGGGACTCCTGCCACACCGCTTCAGTGGCTGGTGCCGGCCGAGCGCGTGGTCTTGTTGAACACGTTGTACTTGCCGATGGGCTTGTCCATCGGGATGCGCTTCACTTCCTGCAGCGTGGCGGCGTCATAGACCACGATGGCGCCGTCGCGCTCCATCAGGCTGACCAGCGCATAGCGCCCGTCGCGCGTGAATTCCACATGCGCCGCGGTGCGTCCCGGCGCGGGCGTGACGCTGCCCACCACCTGCAGGGTCTGCTTGTCGATCACCTGCAGCGTGTCGCGCCGGGGGCTCATCATCGCGTCGGCCCAGGCGTACGGGGTGTTCTCGTGGCTGCGCAGGAAGAAGCCCGGGCCGTTGGCCGGCACCGTGGCGATGGTCTGCCAGCTCTGCATGTCGATCACCGTAATGCGCCCCTGTCCAAGGTCGGGCGACGCCATCACTTCACGGCCATTGCGCTGCCACGTGATGCCACTGCCCAGGTGCGGCATGCCGCCGAGCGCCAGCGCCGCCACCTTGCGGCCCGCGTCGAGGTCGATCACCTGGCCGCCGCCGCTGCGCGAAGCGCCCAGGATATGCCGGTAGGGCTGGTCGAAGAAGAAGTCGTCAAGCACATTGTCCAGCGCGATCACGCGCGGTGTGAGCGTCGGCAGCGGCGTGCCGGCGGCATCGGGATACGGGATCTCCCAGACCTCGGGGATGTCCTTCAACGCCGCGATAAAGCCGTGGCGCGGCGCCGCGTCATAGACGGCCGATACGCGCGACAGCTCGCCTTGCCGCCCCTTGACGTCGATCACCCGCGCCAGCGACAGGTCCCCGGCGTCAAGCAGTACCAGCGTGCGCGGCAGCGTGTTGCCGGCCAGCACCCAGCGCCCGTCGTCGCTGACGGCAACGTTGCGCGTGTTCAGGCCGACGCGGATTTCCGCCACATAGGCCAGGTTCCACAGGTCGTATTTGCTGACCCAGCCGTCGCGGCTGGCCATGTAGACGTAGCGGCCGTCGCGGCTGAACTTGGGGCCGCCGTGCAGCGCAAAGCGGGTGGCAAAGCGATGGATCGGTGCAAGCCGGTCGCCGTCGAGCACCGTCATATGGTGGGTGCCGGCCTCGACCACCACGAACAGGTTCTGCGGATCGGCGCTGAATACGGGCCGGGCCGGAAGGCTGCCCGGCGCGTGGTGGACGATGTGGCTGGCGCGGATGGCTGCCTCGTTCCACTGCGGGGCCGCCGCGGGCGCCGTGCGCAGCCAGCGCGCCAGCGCCTGCAAATCCGGCTCGGCCGGCGTGCCGCTGAAGCCGGCCATTTGCGTGGCGGCGCGGCCATCGCGCAGCACGCTGTCGAGTTCGCTGGCGCGCAGCCGTTCCAGGCTTTCCGGCAGCAGCGCCGGACCCATGCCGCCGAGGCGGTCGGCGCCGTGGCAGGCGGCGCAGTGCTGGCGGTACACCAGGGCCGGTTCGGCCGCATGGGCAGCCTGCATGGCGCAGGCCATTGCCAGCGCGCCCAGCCATCGAAACAAGGTCGTCATGCGGCGACCTCCGTGGCGGGGCCGTGCGCGATCTCCGCATCACTCAGGTAGCAGCCTGGGTCTTCTGCCCAGGGATTGCCGGTCAGCGCAAACGCACGCACGCGCGTATTGCCGTTGCAGATCGCGCGATGCGCGCAGGTGGCGCAGCGCCCTTGCAGCGGACGAGGCGTGCTGGCCAGGCCCGCCATCAGTGGATCGGCGCGGCTGGCCCAGATCTCGCCGAACGGGCGCTCGCGCACATTGCCCAGCGTTACGTGCCACCACATGGTATCGGGGTGGACATTGCCGAGGTTGTCGATATTGGCCACGCCTACACCGGTGGCATTGCCGCCCCAGTGTTGCAGCCGTCGGCGCATATCGGCCACGCGCTGCGGGAAACGCCGCGCGATCCAGTACAGCAGGTAGACCCCGTCCGCATCGTTGTTGCCGGTGACGAAGTCGCCGGCATGGCCTTGCTGTGCGCGCTGCCAGACGTGCTCGAACAACCAGTCGAGCGCGGCGCGGGTACGGGCGTGGTGCGCGTCTTCGGCGCGGTGGCTGCGCGCGCGGCCGGCGTAGTTGAAGTGCGACAGGTAGAACTTGTCGATGTCTTCGCGCTCGTTCAGCGCCACCAGTTCCGGCAACTGCGCAGCGTTGGCTTCGGTCAGCGTCATGCGCACGCCCACGCGCAGCCCGGCCGCACGTGCAGCGCGCAGTCCGGCGAGGGCCTGCCCGAAAGCACCATCGCTGCGCCGGAAGCGGTCGTGCGTGGCAGGCAGCCCGTCCAGGCTGACGCCGACATAGTCGAAGCCGGCCGCGGCCAGCCGCGCGGCATGGCCGGCATCGAGCAGCGTGCCGTTGGAGGACAAGGACAGGTGGAAGCCGAGTTCGCGTGCGCGTGCGGCAATCTCGTACAGGTCCGGGCGCAGCAGCGGCTCGCCGCCGGACAGGATCAGCGCCGGCACGCGCGCGGCGTGCAGCTGCGCCAGCACGCGCAGTGCCTCGGCGGTATCCAGCTCGCCCTTGAAGTCGGTGTCGGCCGAGGTGGCGTAGCAGTGCCGGCAGTTCAGGTTGCAACGGCGGATCAGGTTCCAGATCACCACCGGGCCGGCGGGCTTGCGCGCCGGCGGTACCGGCCCGGCATCGCGCAGGGCTTCCATGAAGCGGGACAGGCGGAACATCAGCGGGTTTCCTGGTTGGCTGGTGCGGCCGGCGGCAGGCGCAGGCCGGTTTTCTTCAGGATGCGGGTCGACCACAGCACGTCGTGCGCCCGGCAGGCATCGCCCAGCAGCGCAGCGATGCGGGTGATCTGCGGCGCCGCGTCTTCATGCGTGCGCGCGTGGACCATCGCGAACAAGTTGTAGGGCCAGTGCGGCAGGTGGCGCGGGCGGCGGTAGCAGTGGCTGACGAAGGGCAGCGCGCCGATGCGCTCGCCCAGCGCATCGACGCGGGCATCGTCCACGTCCCACACGGTCATGCCGTTGGCGCGCCAGCCCAGCCGGTAGTGGTCGGGCACCGCGCCGATGCGGCGCAGCACGCCGCGCGCCTGCATCGCCGCCAGCCTGGCGATGACTTCTGCCTCGCTCAGGGCAAGGCCGGCCGCGACCTCGGCATAGGGCGCGGGCACCAGTGGCAGGCCGGCCTGGGTGGCGCGAATGAGGGCAAGGTCGATGGCATCGGGCGGGCCCGCGGGGTCGGTAGGAGCGTCAGGGTCGGGCATCAGGCGGGCAGGTAGAGGTTGACGAAGAACTCGCGTTCCTTGGCGAACGGCAGGACCTGGACGCCGGCCCTCGCGGCGATGCGCGCGAGCGTGGGCGCCACGTCCTGTGCGCGCGCCACGGCCAGCACGAACCACAGGTTCAGATGATGGGTGCGGGCGTAGTGATGCGCGACTTCCGCATGGGCATTGATGGCCGCGATCACCGCTTCGAGCCGATCGGCTGGTGCGTGGCAGGCGCACAGCACGAAGCGGCCGCCCGCGCGCTCGATCTGGTACAGCGGACCGAAGCGGGTCAGGACGCCCCGCTGGAGCAGCGCGTGCAGCCGCGCCAGCAGCTCGGCCTCGGCAATGCCGAGCGCGGCGGCGGCTTCGGCATACGGGCGCGGCACCAGCGGCAGGCCGCGCTGCAGCGCGTTGACGATGCGGCGGTCCAGCGCGTCGAGCGGATCGCAGTGGACAGTCATGCCGCCACCTGCGTGGCATAGCGCATGCCGCGCTGCCGGTAGCAGCGCGTGCCTACCAGCACCGCGCCCGGGGTCTGGTCCAGGCCCGCGGTCGCGCGGATATGTTCCAGCGCGGGCTTCAGGTCGTGCGCGTCGCGCGCATGGATCATCGCGAACAGGTTGTAGGGCCAGTCAGGCAGCCGGCGCACGCGGCGGTAGCACAGCGTCACGCGCGGCAGCCGGGCCAGCCGCAGGCCGACGGCGTCGACGCGGGCGTCCGGCACATCCCACACGCACATGGCGTTGTGGCGATAGCCGAAGCGGCCGTGGTGCAGCACCACGCCCAGGCGCCGGATCACGCCTTGCGCGGACCACTGCGCCAGGCGCTCCAGGATGCGCGGCAGCGGCATGCGCGTGCGCAGCGCCAGTTCATGGAACGGGCGGGGCGTCAGCGGCAGGCCGGCTTCCAGTGCGGCCACGAGGCGCCAGTCGTTGTCGTCCAGCGTCACCGGCGGCGTTGGCGGTGTGGTACCGCGCGTGCGCCGGTGTGTCGGCGCGTTACCGCGGGCAGGGCGGTGCGTGAGCGTAAAGCCGAGGTCGATGTGGTACTCGCGCGCCATCGGCAGATCCAGCGGCGCCTGTCCGGCATCGCTGGCAATGCTCGCCAGCGCGCCATCGAGCAGGCGCCGGTCGCGCGCGCCGGCGACGAACCACAGGTTGTACGGGTGTCCGCCGCGCGCGTAGTTGTGGCTGACCGCGGCGCAGGCGTTGACGCGCGCCGCCACGCGGTCCAGTTGTGCCGGCGGCACCGACAGCGCGGCCAGCGTGCTGACGCCGATGACATTGGGCGCGAACACCGCGCCCACGCGGCTGATGCGCCCCGCGCCGAAGTCGCGCGCCAGCAGCGTCAGCAGCGTGTGCTCGCACAGGCCCAGCCGTTCGGCCAGCGCCTGGTAGGGGCGGGGCTGCAGCGGGAAGTCGCGCTGCAGGCAGTCATAGAGGTTTCGCTCGTCGTACATGATGGCGTCTCACATGCCAAACCGTTGCGCCCGCGCGGTGAAGAAGATGCCGCTGGGGTTGCCCGCCGGCAGCGTGGCGATGCGCGCGAGGCTGGCGGTGTCGTAGACCTCGACGCGGTTGTCGTCGCGGCAGGACAGCCACAGCGCCTCGCCCTTGGGCGTGAATTCCATATGCAGCACGCCGCGGCAGGGGCGCAGCGTGCGCACCACCTCGCGCGTGGCGGTGTCGATCACCTGTACGGTGTCGTTGTGGGGGAAGGCAAAGTTGACCCAGACCTGGCGCCCGTCGGGGCGCGCCATGACGAACACCGGCTGGCCGGCCAGCGCCACGCGCGCCGTCTGCTGCCAGCCGCGTGCGGGATCGGCCACCAGCACTTCGTGCCGCCCGATCGCCGGCAGCCACGCCAGGCCCTGCGCCATGGCCCAGCCGCGCAGGTGCGGCATCTTGTAGACCGGCATCGGCGTGCTGCCGCGGCCATAGCCGGACAGGATGCGTCGCGCCTGCGGCGGCGTCTGCCACAGGTCGACCAGGGCCAGGCCGTCTTCGCCGAACAGACCCGCCAGGTACCAGCGGCCATCGGGCGTGACCAGCCCGTCGTACGGCTCGCGGCCAGCGGGCAGGCGCGTCACCTGCGGATGGCGCGGGTCGGCCGCGTCGATGATCCAGATCTCGCCGGACTCGAACAGGCTCGCGGCAAAGCGCCGGCCGGGCAGGTCGGCCAGGCCCACCACCTTGGCGCGGCGCCCATCGTTGCCGATGGCCGGAAGGTCCGCCAGCGGCTCAAGTGTCTGTGCGTCGAACAAGCGGATGCCGCCCGGCGCGTAGTTCTGCGCGGCCACCACGCGACCGTCCTGCGAGATCGCGCCACCGATGCTGTTGCCGGCCTGCAGCATGCGGTGGGTAATGCGCGCGCTGAGCAGGTCCACGCGCGTGAGCCCGCCATCGCGGCCGAACACATAGGCGTAGCGCGCATCGCGCGAGAACACCACGCTGGCGTGCGACAGGTCGCCCAAACCGTCCACCGTGGCCAGCCGCGTCATGCCGGTGGTTTCGACGATCTGCAGCCGGCCGGCAGCGCGCTCCACCACCACGCCGAGATCGCCGGTGCCGCGCACGGTGGTGGCGCAGGCGGCCAGCAGCGTCGCAGCGAGCATTGCGCCGAGGGCCGCCGCAATGCCCCGGATCAGTTTGCCGGTGGCGCCACGGCCGGCGGGTTGCCGGCCTGGAGTCGATCGATCAGCCATTGGGCTTCATCCTGCGTCATGAAGGGTTGCCAGGGCGGCATCGCGGTGCCGGGCCGGCCGTAAAGCACGGTGGCGACGAGGCTCTCCCGCGGCTTGCCGGCCAGCGCCTCGCGCGTCAGCGGCGGACCCAGCCCGCCGCGTAGCGTCATGCCGTGGCAGGCACCGCAGTCATCGCGCAGCCAGTGCGCGAGCTGCGCCTTCCGCGTGGGCGCAGGCTGGGCGAACGCAGCGGGCGCGGCGCCCAGCATGGCCGCGGCCAGCGCCGCCAGCACGACATGCCGGCTCAGAGCGAAAGGATCCATTTGGCCAGCGTATTGGCCTCAGCGTCGCTGACCGCGTTGGCCGGCATCGGCACCGGGCCCCACTGGCCGTTGCTGCCCTTCATGATGGACTGGACCATATGCGCCTGGCCGTCCTTCCTGGCGGCGTACTTGCCCTTGATGTCCTTGAAGGCGGGTCCGATCATCTTCTTGTCGATACCGTGGCATGACAGGCAGGCCTTGCTGGACGCGAGCTGCTGGGTGGCGTGGGCAACACCGGGGATGGCAACGCCGAGCAACAGGGCGCAGCCGACGGCCGCCAGCAGGGAAGGCAAGGTTTGTTGTGTTCGCATGGTGTTCTCCGTTGTGGGAATGGCGTTTGGGCCTCGCACCGCAGAGGCGGTGCGAGGCCGCTGGCTTAATAGACGTCGTGCTGCGTGTTGTAGGCGTTGAACTTGCCGGTCGGCGTGACCAGGCGCTTGTCCTTGATCACGGTCTTGAGCGTGCGGGTCTTGTCATCGACCACCACCAGCGCGGATTCGCCGTCCTTGGTCCCCCAGATGGAGAACCAGACTTCGTCGCCGGCCTTGTTGTACTCGGCCTGCACCACGCGCTTGGCGCCCGCGCCCTTCAGCTCGGCCCAGTCGGCGATGGGCAGCACCTTGAAGCCGCCTTCCAGGTTGCGCGTATCAAACACCGCCACCGACTGGTTGAGCTTGGCGTCCGGGTTCAGCGGCGTATCCACCCACAGGTTGGACGACTTCGGGTGCGTCTTGATGAAGAGCGAACCGCCGCCCTGGCCCTTGAGGGTCTGCACCACCTGCCACGCCTGCGCCGGATGGCCGGCGGGGTCGGTGCCGATCAGGCTGATGGCTTCGTCGCCGAGGTGGCTGGTGGCCCAGACCGGGCCGAACTTCGGATGCGTGAAGTTGGCGCCGCGCCCCGGGTGCGGGGTTTTGCCTACTTCGATCAGCGCGGCCAGCTTGTCTTCCTTGGTATCGACCACTGCGATCTTGTCCGACGCATTGGCCGCGACCAGGAAGTAGCGGCCGGTGGAATCGAAGCCGCCGTCATGCAGGAACTTGGCCGAATCGATGGTGGTGGTCTTCAGGTTGGACAGGTCGGAGTAGTTGACCATCAGGATCTTGCCGGTCTCCTTGGCATTGATCACGAATTCCGGATGGAAATGGCTGGCCACGATCGAGGCCACGCGCGGCTCGGGATGGTACTCGTTGTCGACCGTCATGCCGCGGGTGGAGACGACCTTGAGCGGCTTGAGGGTGTCGCCTTCCATGATCACGTATTGCGGCGGCCAGTACGAGCCTGCTACCGCGTACTTGTCTTCATAGCCCTTGTACTTGGAGGTCTCGACCGAACGCGCTTCCATGCCGATCTTCACTTCGGCAACGATGTCAGGCTTGGGCAGCCACAGGTCGATCAGGTCCAGCCGCGCGTCGCGGCCGATCACATACAGGTAGCGCCCGGATGCGGACATGCGCGAGATATGCACGGCATAGCCGGTCTTGACGATATTGATGATCTGCTTGCTGTCGCCATCGATCAGCGCCACCTCGCCGGCATCGCGCAGCGTGACCGAGAAGAGGTTGTCCAGGTTGTACTGGTTCATCTTCTTCGTCGGGCGCTGGGCCACCGGCATGATGTCCTTGCGGCTTTTCTCGATATCGGCCAGCGAGAACTCGGGTGGTGTCGGGGGATCGAGCTGGATGTAGCGGGCCATCAAGTCGACCTCCTTATCGGAGAGGTCGCCGGAGGTGCCCCAGTTCGGCATGCCGGCGGGGCTGCCGTACTTGATGAAAATCTTCAGGTATTCAGTGCCGCGTGCGCGGGTGATGTCAGGCGTCAGCGGCTTCCCGGTGGCGCCTTTGCGCAGCACGCCGTGGCAGCCGGCGCAGCGCTCGAAGTAGATCTGCCTGGCGTGGTCGAATTCGGTGGCGGTGAGGGTGGGGATTGCTGCTTTCTGTTCGGCCTTGGGTGCGGCCGTTGACGCGGTGGTGGCTGCCTGTGGTAGTCCCAGACAGAGTGAGAGCGGTATTGCCGCGATTGCGGGGTACAGCCGGCTTTTTGCTTTCATGATGCTGTGGGTCAGCGGGTTGAGGAAAGCTAGGTCGCGGTGCTTGGGGTGTGTGTTGGGCACCTGGCGTCTGGGGTCATCATGGTGAAACACTGGCGGTGTGGGATTGACTGGGGTCAAACGGGGAGGCGGGTTGGAGGCCTGTGTTTGAGAGTGTTGATCGTGGGCAGGGGTGGTTATGGGGTGTGCCTGTGGCGTGCATCTGGTCTGATGCTCGACGGCTCTCGCGGCTGGTGACATGTTGTCGCTGTTTGAACCGCTCTGTTCCGCCCTCCTGGGCGGGTCACTTTTTGTCCGAGCGGCGTGTGTCAAGGTAGTTGTCGGTGTGCCAAGAAGGAAAGCGACAACATGTCACCAGCAACGCGGGGATGGCGGGGGTGTCAGGATTTTTGTGTGCAAGGCTAAAGGCCTGCCTGCCGGGCAGGCTGCCCGGCAGGCAGGCCTTTGATCCTATCTCAGCGATGGGGTTGTGTGAAGCGATCCTCGTAGAGGATCGCGAACTGGTTCATGGCTGCTTTCCAGTCGTGCGTGGCGCTGCCCCACTTGCAGGTGATGTTGCGCAAGGCTAGCCACAGCAGCTTGGTGGCCGCTTCATCGCTCGGGAAGTGTCCGCGGGTCTTGATGATCTTGCGCAGTTGCGCGTTGATGCTCTCGATGGCATTCGTGGTGTAGATGATCTTGCGGATGGCTGGCGGGAACGCAAAGAATGGAATCACGCGGTCCCACGCGCGGTGCCAGGAGGCTGCAATCGGCGGGTAGCGCTTGCCCCAGTCGCTTTGCTCGAAGGCCAATAGCGCCGCCTGTGCGGCCTCTACCGTGGCTGCTGTGTAGACAGGCTTGAGCGCGGCCGCCACCGCACGGCGGTCCTTCCAGCTCGCGTAGTCCAAGCTGCCGCGGATCAGATGCACGATGCATGTCTGCAGTGTTGTGCTCGGGAACACCGCGTTCAGGGCCTGCTCCATGCCCTTCAAGCGGTCGGTCACCGCGATCAGGATGTCTTGGGTGCCTCGCGTTTTCAGGTCGTTGAACACCTTCATCCAGAACTTCGCCCCTTCGGTGGTCTCGATCCAGAGGCCCAGGATGTCACGCGTGCCATCGGGCAGCACGCCCAGCGCCAGATAGACCGCCTTGCTGCGCACGACGCCATCCTCGCGCATCTTGACCCGCAGCGCGTCGAAGAACACCACTGGGTACATGACCTCTAACGGGCGGGCCTGCCAGGCGGTGACTTCCTCCATGACCGCATCCGTTACCGAGCTGATGAACGCAGGCGACACCTCGGTGCCGTACTGCTCGACCAGAAACGCCTGGATCTCGCGCACCGTCATGCCGCGGGCATACATGGCGATGATCTTGTCGTCAAAGCCAGTGAAACGCCGGTCGTGCTTGGGAATCAGGATGGGCGCGAAGCTGCCGTCGCGGTCGCGCGGGATCGCCAGGCGCAGCGGTCCCGTGTCGGTAAGCACCGTCTGGCGCTGGAGCCGTTGCGCTGGTTGGTGGCATTCTCGGGGCGCTCAGCACCCTCCGGGTAGCCCAGGTGATGGCCCAGCTCCGCGCCCATCGCCCGCTCGATCAGGGCCTTCTTGAACGCCATGGCGGCATCCTGCACCGCCTCAGCAGTCATCGGACCTTTGACGAGCTGATCAATTAGCTCCTTGGGGATGCTCGGAAGGTCCCGGGGTGTGGCTTTTGGTTTGCGTGGCATACATGCTCCTTCTCGACATGTTATGCCCTACACACAAAATCCCGTACAGGCCCGGGATGGCGGAACCGAGCGGTTCAACAGCGACAACATGTCACCAGCAACGCGGGGAGGGCGAAACCGAGCTGTTCAACAGCGACAACATGTCACCAGCAACGCGGGGAGCGCGGAACCGAACGGTTCAACAGCGACAACATGTCACCAGCAACGCGGGCGGTCGAGCGTCGGCCCCTTGATCCTTCATCGCGAGAATGAACGCCCCCACCTGCGCCACATCATCCAGCCGTAGGCATGGCAACATCGTATCCATCCGCGCATCAGTAGCCAACGCAACAATGGAAGGATCACCAGGATAGTAGGGCGCACGACCATGCGCCGGCCGATAGACCTCGATCCGCGGAATTGCCTCGCGCCGAAAGCCCTCTACCAGTGTGATATCAGCACCCCGCAGTCGCGCCACCTGCTCGGCCAGCGTCGGCTCAGCTTCATCCACCAGTTCGCGCACGATGGCATAGCGATACGGCGAAGCCACCATCACCTCCGCCGCGCCGGCGGCGCGAAAGCGTGCGCTGTCCTTGCCGGGCGGCTCCAGTTCCAGCGGGTGATGGCTGTGCTTGACCACGTTGACGGTCAGGCCGCGGGCACGAAACCAGGGCAGCAATGCAGTAATCAACGTGGTCTTGCCGCTGCCGGACGTGCCGGTGATGCCAAGGATAAAAGGACTCATGATGTCAGGATTCTGATTGGGCCGGCAGCGGGCATACCAGCGGCAGGAACGCGTCGGCGCGCTGTGAGTAGGCAAGCAGCGCACCGGCCTGCAAGTCGAAGTACCAGCCGTGCAGCGTCAGGTCGCCCGCACTGAGCGCGCGCCGCACGAACGGAAAGGTCTGCAGGTTGCGCAGCGATACCAGGATCGCCGCCTGCTCGCAGGCGCGCTGGCGCTGCGCCGGGCTGGCGTGCGCGAGCGTCTGTTCAACCTGCCGGCGCGCCGGCGCGGCGATGCGCACCCAGGCGCCGAGGTAGTCGGCTTCTTCATCTTCGTCGGGCGGATGATCGCCCGCGTCGCACGGCTGCGCCAGCAAGGCGCGGATGCCGCCGCAGCCGCCGTGGCCCATCACGATGATGCGTGCCACGCGCAATTGCTGTACGGCGAACTGGATCGCGGCGGAGACGCCGTGCAGGCTGCCTTCATGGCGGCCGGTGCAGGGCGGCACCAGGTTGCCGATATTGCGCACGGTGAAGAGCTCGCCCGGGTCGCAGCCGAGCAGCAGGGCCGGGTCGACCCGCGAATCGCAGCAGCCGATCAGCAGCGTCGGCGGCTGCTGGCCGGAGCGCAGGCTGTCGAACAGCCGCGGTTCGTCGTCGAAGTAGCGTTGCTGGAACCGCTCGAAGCCTTTGAGCAGATGTTCGATCTGATGCATGGCGGTTTCCGGTGGCGTTGGTAAGAGAACGGTGGCTACTGCACCAGCGGGCTGTCGGCACCTTCCAGTTCGATGCCTTCGATCCGCGCGCGGCCGATCAGCAAGCTCGCGTACTGCTTCCAGGCGCGGTCGCGCGCGGCGGCTGCGAGGGCGCGGGCGATATCGCCGCGCACCGCGTCGAAGGGCAGGCGCGTGCCGGGGCAGCGCTCGAGGATGCGCACGATATGCAGGCCGAACCGGGTTTCGACCAGTTGCGGCAGCACGCCGTCCTGCTGCGCCGCGAACAGCGCGCGCTCGAACTCCGGTGCAGTCTCGCCGCGGAATACGCGGCCCAGGCGGCCGCCGTTGGCGCCGCTGGGGCAGTTGGACAGCGCCCGGGCATGCTCGGCAAAGGTCGAGGGATCGCCGCGCACGAGCGCCAGGGTCTGCGCGGCGATCTCGCGCAGCGCGTCCAGCGGTACGCGCGGCGTGACCTGGAACAGGATATGGTCGGCTTCGACCCATTCGCCGTCGCGAAAGCGCTCGGGGCGGCTGTCGTAGTGGCGGCGGCAGCTGGCTTCGTCGGGCTCGGGGATGCCGGCCTCGCGTTCCAGCAGCGCCTGTGCCAGGGTGTCGTCGTCCAATCCTTCGGCGGCGAGGCCGATGCGGTCGGCTTCGGTGCGCACCAGTTGGCGCAGGATGGCCGAGATGGTGGCCAGCCGCGCCGGGTTGACCGCATCGTGATGGTGGTCCAGCTCGCATTCGATATCGGCGTCGCGCAGTTCCACGCCGTTGACGGTGACAGGCATGCTGTTCTCCTTGTCGGGTTGCGGCGCTCAGCGGCTACGCACGAGTTGCCAGGCACGGCCGAGGTAGCCGACCGAGGCGAAGCCGCTCCACACGTGCACCAGCCGCGTGAACGGGAAGATCGCGAACAGCGTGATGCCCATGAACAGGTGCGCCTTGAACAGCAGGGGCGCATCGGCGATATGGCTGGCCGCGTCGCCGCGCAGCGTGACGATGTGCTGCGCCCAGGTCATCAGCTGCACCATCATGTGGCCATCCATATGGCCGGCGGATTCGAAGATGGTGGACAGGCCCAGCAGCAGCGTCACCAGCAGCCACAGCAGCAGCACCTTGTCGCCGGTGCGGGTGACGGCCGATACGCGCGCATTGCTCAGGCGGCGGTGCAGCAGGATCAGCAGGCCGGCCAGGCACATGGTGCCCATCACGCCGCCGGCGGCCATTGCCACGCCCTGCTTGAATCCGTGCGAGACACCCAGCGCATCCCACACCGCCACCGGCGTCAGCAGGCCGACCAGGTGGCCGAAGAACAGGCCGAGGATGCCGAAGTGGAACAGGATGTTGCCCGTGCGCAGGTTGCCGCGATACAGCACCTGCGAGCTGTCGGTCTTCCACGTGTATTGCTCGCGCTCGAAGCGGGCCAGGCTGCCGAACAGGAAGATGGCGGCAGCGATGTACGGGTAGATGCCGTAGAGGAATTGGTGGAGCGTTGCCATGGTGTTAGCTCAGTAAGTTGCCTTTGCTGGCGCGGGGTGGATGGGGCTGTGGGCTTGCTTCGGCGTTTATGTCAGCCAACTGTGTTCCCTCTCCCCTCAGGGGAGAGGGGCGCAAACAGTCGGTTCGTGTAAGCATTTCAGCAAGCCGCTGGCACCGGCACCGGTGCCGTGCCTCGCGGATAGAAGCGCACCGCCTGCGGCCCGCCCTGCGGCGCCAGCAGCGGTTCCACGCCGTCGGCCCCCGGCCCGAAGGTCTCCAGGGCCTCGTCCATGTCGCGCACCGGCGGCTCCTGCTGCGGTTGCGGCTGCACGTCGGTCAGCGTGCGCAGCACCGCGAACACGCCGGCGTACGGGCTTTCATTGCGCGCCAGGCGGTCGCCGATCGCGGCCAGCACGTGGATCGCGTCGCCCAGCAAGTGCTCGGCGCGCGCTTCCTTGTCGTCGGCCACCAGCGCGCCGAGGAACTCCAGGAACAGCGGCACGTAGTCGGGCAGTTCCGACGCGGCAGGTTCAAAGCCGTCGCGCCGGTACTCTTCGATCAGGTCGACCATGGCCTGGCCACGGTCGCGGCTTTCGCCGTGCACGTGCTCGAACAGGTGCAGCGAGTGCGCCGGGTTGCGGTCGAAGGTGGCGACGTAGTTTTCCTGCAGCGCGATCAGCGACTCGCTGCGCAGCAGGCCGGTCACGGGGGCCAGCAGCTCGCGCGCCTGCGGCCATTCGGCCAGCGCGGCGTCGATCTCGGGCAGGGCGTCCAGCAGTTCCTGCTCGGGATAGCCGAGCAGGGCGCTGAGGATGGGATAGAGGGGCATGTTCTACTCCGGGCGATTCGTGGATGCGGGCACGCGCTCAGCTCATCACGGCTTTTTTGCGCGACTTGGGCATGTCGACAAAGTGGACGCTGCCTTGCGGCTTCTTGCCGAACAGCGAGCCGTCCGAGGTGCCGCCCGAGCAGCCGTTGCCGAAGGTGAAGCCGCAGCTGGCCTTGTCGTTGAAGCTGTCCTCGACCATCTCCTTGTGCGAGGACGGGATCACGAAGCGATCCTCGTAGTTGGCGATGGCCATGGTCTGGTACATGTCCTCGACCTGCGCGGGCGTCAGGCCCACCTGCTCCAGCACGGCCAGGTCCTGCACGCCGTCGACCACCTGCGAGCGCTTGTAGGCGCGCATGGCCAGCATGCGGTCCAGCGCGGACAGCACCGGCATCACCTCCCCGGCGGTCAGCAGGTTGGCCAGGTACTTGACCGGGATGCGCAGGCTCTTCACGTCAGGGATCACGCCGTTCATGCCCATGTGGCCGGCCTCGGCCGCGGACTGGATCGGCGACAGCGGCGGGACGTACCAGACCATCGGCAGGGTGCGGTACTCCGGGTGCAGCGGGAAGGCGATCTTCCACTCGCATGCCATCTTGTAAACCGGCGACTTGCGCGCGGCGTCCAGCCAAGTTTGCGGGATGCCCTGGCGCAGCGCCTCGGCCTGCACCGCCGGGTCGTGCGGATCGAGGAAGACGTCGAGCTGCGACTGGTACAGGTCGCGCTCATCGGCCACCGATGCCGCCTGCTCGATGCGGTCGGCGTCGTACAGCATCACGCCGAGGTAGCGGATGCGGCCGACGCAGGTCTCGGAGCAGACCGTGGGCTGGCCGGCCTCGATGCGCGGATAGCAGAACAGGCATTTCTCGGCCTTGCCGCTCTGCCAGTTGAAGTAGATCTTCTTGTAGGGGCAGCCCGAGATGCACATGCGCCAGCCGCGGCACTTGTCCTGGTCGACCAGCACGATGCCGTCGTCTTCGCGCTTGTAGATTGAGCCCGACGGGCACGAGGCCACGCAGGCCGGGTTCAGGCAGTGCTCGCACAGGCGCGGCAGGTACATCATGAAGGTGTTCTCGAAGGTCGAGTACATCTCCTTCTGCACGTCGTCGAAGAGCTTGTCGCGGCCGCGCGAGCTGAACTCGCCGCCGAGATCGTCTTCCCAGTTCGGGCCCCACTCGATCTTCTCCATCTTGCGGCCGGTCAGGACGGACACCGGGCGCGCGGTGGGCGGGGTCTGCACCAGCGGCGCCTTCTGCAGGTGCTCGTAGTCGTAGGTGAAGGGCTCGTAGTACTCGTCGATCTGCGGCAGGTTGGGGTTGGCGAACAGGTTCGCCAGAATCTTCAGCTTGCCGCCCTGGCGCGGCTCCAGCGTGCCGTCGGCGTTGCGCTTCCAGCCGCCCTGCCACTTGTCCTGGTTCTCCCATTCCTTGGGGTAGCCGATGCCGGGCTTGGTCTCGACGTTGTTGAACCAGGCGTACTCGACGCCGTCGCGGCTGGTCCAGACGTTCTTGCAGGTCACAGAGCAGGTATGGCAGCCGATGCACTTGTCGAGGTTCAGCACCATGGCTACCTGGGCGCGGATCTTCATTGCGTTGCTCCTTCCTTGTTCGATTCCACCAGCGGGCCTTCCAGCCAGTCGACCTTCTTCATCTTGCGCAGGATCACGAACTCGTCGCGGTTGCTGCCCACGGTGCCGTAGTAGTTGAAGCCGTAGGCCAACTGCGCGTAGCCGCCGATCATGTGGGTGGGCTTGGTCACGGCGCGCGTGACCGAGTTATGGATGCCGCCGCGCATGCCGCTCATCTCGGCGCCGGGCACGTTCACGATCTTTTCCTGGGCGTGGTACATCAGGCACATGCCTTTGGGCACGCGCTGCGACACCACTACGCGCGCCGTCAGCGTGCCGTTGACGTTGAACACCTCGACCCAGTCGTTGTCGCGGATGCCGTTGGCCTTGGCCTCGACCTCCGAGATCCACACGTGCGGGCCGCCGCGCGACAGCGTCAGCATGCGCAGGTTGTCCGAGTAGGTGGAGTGGATGCCCCACTTCTGGTGTGGCGTGATCCAGTTCAGCACCAGCTCCGGGTTGCCGTTGGGCTTCTTGCCCAGCATCGGCGCCACGGTCTTGGTGTCGATGGCCGGCTTGTACACGCACGCGCCTTCGCCAAAGTCCAGCATCCAGCGGTGGTCCTGCCAGAACTGCTGGCGGCCGGTCAGGGTGCGCCAGGGGATCAGCTCATGCACGTTGGTGTAGCCGGCGTTGTAGCTGACCTCTTCCGATTCCAGGCCCGACCAGGTCGGCGCGGAGATGATCTTGCGCGGCTGCGCCTGCACGTCGCGGAAGCGGATCTTGTCGTGCTCGCGGCCCTCGGCCAGGTGGGTGTGGTCGCGGCCGGTGATCTTCGACAGCGCTTCCCATGCCTTGACGGCGACATGGCCGTTGGTCTCGGGCGCGAAGGTCAGGATCATCTCGGCGGCGTCGATCGCGCTTTCCAGCCGCGGGCGGCCCTGGCTGACGCCGGGCTCCTTCACGGTATGGCTGAGCTGGCCGATCTCCTTGACTTCATGCTGCGTGTTCCAGTTGATGCCCTTGCCGCCGTTGCCGAGCTTGTCCAGCAGCGGCCCGATCGAGGTGAACTTCTTGTAGATGTCCGCGTAGTTGCGCTCCACCACGGTCATCGACGGCGCGGTCTTGCCGGGGATCAGGTCGCACTCGCCGGCCTTCCAGTCCTTCGGCTCGAACGGCTGGCCGAGCTCGCCCGGGGTGTCGTGCAGCAGCGGCGTGCAAACCAGGTCCTTGCGCGTGCCGAGGTAGGGCCCGGCGATCTCGCTGAATTTCTTGGCGATGGCCTTGTAGATCTCCCAGTCGGTCTTGCTTTCCCACAGAGGCTGCACCGCTTCGGACAGGGGGTGGATAAAGGGGTGCATGTCGGACGTATTGAGGTCGTCCTTCTCGTACCAGGTGGCGGTGGGCAGCACGATGTCGCCGTACAGGCAGGTGGTGCTCATGCGGAAATCCAGCACGGTCAGCAGGTCCAGCTTGCCTTCGGCGGCCGGGCGCACGTTGACTTCGCTCGGCTTGATCGCATCATCCTCGTCGCCGAACACGGCGTTCTGCGTGCCCAGCAGGTACTTCAGGAAGTACTCATGCCCCTTGCCCGAGCTGCCCAGGATGTTGGAGCGCCACACGAACATATTGCGCGGGAAGTTGGCCGGGTTGTCGGGATCGTCGCAGGCGAACTGCAGCTTGCCGGACTTCAGTTGCTCGACCGTGTAGGCGACCGGGTCCTGCCCGGCGCGCTCGGCCGCATCGACCACGTCGAGCGGGTTGGTGCCGAGCTGCGGCGCCGACGGCAGCCAGCCCATGCGTTCCGAGCGCGCGTTCAGGTCCAGCAGCGAAAGGCCGTCGTAGCGCTTGCGGTCGGCGGTCGGCGACAGGATCTCGTCGACGCCCAGCTTCTCGTGGCGCCACTGGCTGGTATGGTTGTAGAAGAACGAAGTGCCGTTCATCTGGCGCGGTGGGCGCGACCAGTCCAGGCCGAAGGCCAGCGGGGCCCAGCCGAACTGCGGGCGCAGCTTCTCCTGGCCGACGTAGTGGGCCCAGCCGCCGCCGCTCTTGCCGATGCAGCCGCACATCATCAGCAGGTTGATGATGCCGCGGTAGATCATGTCGTTGTGGTACCAGTGGTTGAGCGCGGCACCGACGATGACCATGCTCTTGCCCTGCGTGCGGTCGGCGTTGTCAGCGAATTCGCGCGCTACCTGCGTCACCAGCCGGGCCGGGACGGAGGTGTGCTTTTCCTGCCAGGCGGGGGTGTAGGGCACGTCATCGTCGTACGAAGCGGCAACGTTCGGGCCGCCGAGTCCCTGATCCACGCCGTAGTTGGCCATCTGCAGGTCGTACACGGTGGCCACCAGCGCGGTGCTGCCGTCAGCCAGCGTCAGCCGGCGGGCCGGCACGCGGCGGCGCAGGAGTTCGTCGTGTTCGCCGCCGAAATAGGGGAAGCCCACTTCTACCACCTCGTCTTCCTTGCCGAGCAGCGACAGGCGCGGCTCGACCGCGCGGCCGCTGCCGCCGTCCTTCATCTCCAGGTTCCAGCGACCGACCTTCTCGCCGCCGTTGTGTGCGCCTTCGCCCCAACGGAAGCCGATCGAGCCATTGGGCGCGACGATCTCGCCGGTGGCGTCGTCGACCAGCAGGGTCTTCCACTCGGGATGGTTGGCTTCGCCGAGGTTATCGGCCAGGTGCGAGGCGCGCAGGAAGTGGTCGGGCACCAGCGTGCCCTGGTTGTCACGCAGCAGCACCAGCATTGGCATGTCGGTGTACTGCTTCACGTAGTCGCGGAAGTAGGCGGACCTGCCGCTGGCGTGGAATTCCTTCAGCACCACGTGGCCCATGGCCATCGCCAGCGCGGCGTCGGTGCCTTGCTTCGGCGCCAGCCAGATGTCGCCGAACTTGACCATCTCGCCGAAGTCGGACGACACCGCCACGGTCTTGGTGCCCTTGTAGCGGACCTCGGTGTAGAAGTGCGCGTCGGGCGTGCGGGTCTGCGGCACGTTCGAGCCCCACACCATCAGGTAGGTGGAGTTGTACCAGTCGGCCGATTCCGGCACGTCGGTCTGTTCGCCCCAGACCTGCGGGCTGGCCGGCGGCAGGTCGCAGTACCAGTCGTAGAAGGACAGGCAGGCGCCGCCCAGCAGGCTCAGGTAGCGCGCGCCCGCGGCATACGACACCATCGACATGGCCGGGATCGGCGAGAAGCCGATCACGCGGTCCGGGCCGAACTTCTTCACGGTAAAGGCATTGGCCGCGGCGATGATCTCGGTGGCCGTGTTCCAGTCGGCGCGCACAAAGCCGCCCTGGCCGCGCACGCTCTTGTAGCGCGCGGCCTTCTTCGGATCCTGGCTGATCGATTCCCAGGCGGCGATCGCGTCCATGGTCTTGCGGGCCTCGCGCCACATCTCCATCAGCCGGCCGCGGATCATCGGGTACTTGACGCGTTGCGCGGAGTAGACGTACCAGCTGTACGAGGCGCCGCGCGGGCAGCCGCGCGGCTCATGGTTGGGCAGGTCCGGACGCGTGCGCGGATAGTCGGTCTGCTGGGTTTCCCACGTGATCAGGCCGTTCTTCACGTAGACCTTCCAGGAGCAGGAGCCGGTGCAGTTCACGCCGTGGGTCGAGCGCACGATCTTGTCGTGCTGCCAGCGGCTGCGATAGCCGTCTTCCCACTTGCGGTCTTCGTTCACCACCGCGCCGTGGCCGTCCGCATAGGTGGACTTGACGCGCGACATGAACTTCAGTCGATCCAGGAAATGACTCATTGCTTTGTTCTCCGCGAGTGCTTTTCTGCGGGCGCTCCGGCTGTTGCGGGAGCGCTTGCAGGGACACCCTCAGCTTATGGGGGAGGAGGGCGGCAGCCAATTCGCTGGTGGAACAGCCGCCGCATGGCGATCGGGCTAGGTGCCGCGCGCGGGACTAGTTCGACAGAACTAGTCCGGCCGGCAAGACGGTCAGCAGGGCATGGGGGCGTTGCGGCGCGCGTAGTGCCACCACGTCACCAGCATGCAGCTGACATAGAAGGCGATAAAGCAGTACAGCGCGGCATCCGGTGCGCCGGTCAGCTCCAGCGAGGTGCCGAAGCTCTTGGGGATGAAGAAGCCGCCGTACGCGCCGATCGCGCCGGAGAAGCCCAGCACCGCCGCGGATTCCTTGCCGGCCTCCTGCAGCGCCTGCCGCTGCGCGGCATCGCCCTTGCCTGCGGCAGCGCGCTGGCGCTCCGTCAGGAAGATCACCGGGATCATGCGGAAGGTCGAGCCATTGCCGATGCCGGTCAGCGCGAACAACGCGATAAAGGCGGCCAGGAAAAAGGTGAAGTTGCCGCCGGCGCCGTCATGCGGCAGCGCCGCCAGCACCGCGAACACTGCCGCGATCATGCCGACGAAGGTCCACAGCGTGACGCGCGCACCGCCGAGCTTGTCGGAGATCCAGCCACCTACCGGCCGCGTCAGCGCACCCACCAGCGGCCCCAGGAAGGCATAGGCGGTCGGGTTCACGCCCGGGAACTGCGACTTGGTCAGTAGCGCCAGCCCCGCCGAGAAGCCGATGAACGAGCCAAAGGTGCCCACGTACAGCCAGCACATCAGCCAGTTGTGCTTGCGCTTGAAGATCACGGCCTGCTCGGCAAACGATGCCTTCGCATCCGCGATGTCATGCATGCCGAACCACGCCGCCAGCGCCGAGACGATGATGAACGGCACCCAGATAAAGCCGGCGTTCTGCAGCCACAGGTCTTGCGTGGCGCCGTTGGCCTGGTACTGCTGGGGCTCGCCGCCGAGCGCGCCGAACACCGCCACGGACACCACCAGCGGCGTGACGAACTGCACCACCGACACGCCCAGGTTGCCAATGCCAGCATTCAGGCCCGTGGCCAGCCCCTTCTTCGCCTTGGGGAAGAAGAAGCTGATATTGGCCATCGACGAACTGAAGTTGGCCCCGCCCAGCCCGCACAGCAGCGCCAGCACCAGCAGCGTCGGATAGCCGCTGGACGGGTCGTGCAGCGCGAAGCCCATGCCCAGCGCCGGGATCAGCAGCAGCGCGGTGGAGATCGCGGTGAAGCGGCGCCCGCCGAAGACCGGCACCAGGAAGGAATAGAAGATGCGCAGCGTGGCGCCGGACAGCGCCGGCAGCGCGGTCAGCCAGAACAGCTGGTTCTTGGTGAACTGGAAGCCGGCGCGGTCGAGGTTGACCGCCACCACGCTCCACAGCATCCAGACCACGAAGGCCAGCATCAGCGCCGGGATCGAGATCCACAGGTTGCGGTAGGCGATGCGTTCGCCCTGGCTTTGCCAGAAGGCCTTGTTCTCTGGCTCCCAGCGGGTGAGTACGGAAGATGACATGACAGTGTGCCTTGGTTGTTTGCGTGACAGGGGCCGTCAGGCGGCCTGGGTGAGGCCGACGGCCTGTTCTTTGCGCCGGCGCTCGCCGCGCTGGCTGTAGTGCATCCACACCAGGCTCACGCATACGGTGCCGTACATCAGCATGAAGCAGCTGCTGCGCACGCCGGTCAGGTCGGCCAGCATGCCGAACAGGATCGGCAGCACGAAGCCGCCCAGCCCGCCGGCCAGGCCGACCACGCCCGAGACCGCGCCGATGTTGTGCGTGAAGTCGTTGGAGATGAACTTGAAGACCGAGGCCTTGCCGATGGCGAAGGCGATGCCGACCACGAACAGCAGGAAGGTGAAGACGGTGGGCGTCAGCGCGATGCGGAAGGCCTGCGGGCCGCTGATGGTCTGGATGATGAAATCCGTCTGCGGATAGCTCAGCAGGAAGAAGCCGACCCAGCTCACCCACATCACCCACCAGGTGGTGCGGTGTGCGCCGTAGCGGTCGGAGATCCAGCCGCCGATGGCGCGCAGCACGCCGCCGGGCAGCGAGAAGCACGCGGCCAGGAAGGCGGCGGTCTTGATGTCGAAGCCGTATTCGCCGATGTAGTACTTGGTCATCCACAACGACAGGCCGACATAGCCGCCGAAGACCACCGAGTAGTACTGCGAGTAGCGCCATACGCGCGGGTCGCGCATCACGGCGAGCTGCTCGCGCCAGCCGACGCTGGACTTCACCAGGTGGGCCGGATTGCTGCGCGAGAACACCCAGAACAGCACGGCGGTGATGAGCATCGCCACCGAGTACACGCGCGGCACCGCGGCCCAGGTGCCGGCGGCCAGGATCATCGCCGGCGCGACGAACTTGGTCAGCGCCGCGCCCGAGTTGCCGGCGCCGAAGATGCCCATCGCCAGGCCCTGGCGCGAGCGCGGGAACCAGCGCGCCACATAGGGCGTGCCGACCGAGAACGAACCGCCGGCCAGCCCGACGAACAGGCCCAGCACCAGCAGCTGCCACAGGCTGTGCGCGTACGAGATCAGCCAGATCGGGATCACCGTGGCCAGCATCAGCACGAAGAAGACGATACGGCCGCCGTAGCGGTCGGTCCAGATGCCAAGCGGCACGCGGATCAGCGAGCCGCTCAGCACGGGGGTTGCCGCCAGCAGCCCGAATTCGGTGTCGTTGAGGCCGAGTTCCTGCTTGAGCGGAATACCGAGGACGGCGAACAGCATCCAGACGGCAAAGCAGATGGTGAAGGCGAAAGTGCTCGACGCCAGCGTGATTGCGGCACCGGGCGGTACGGGCTCCGGCGCGCGTGGTTGGGTGGCCATGGCCATGCTCCTGTGTCAACTTTGGCGGGGGTGATGCCAGAGTAGGGGCGGTCACCTGCGCTGCCTATTCGCCGGCAGCACAGCGCAGGCGAGGGAGCGATCTGCCTTTGGAGGTAGTTCTACCGACGGAGGCCATCGGCGCGGCGGCGGTGCTATCGTGCTTGCAGCACCGACGCATCCGTTCGTGTGCATGCGGCAATGCTGCGCTGGATCAAGAATCCGGCGCGCACCGCACCGGCGCTGCCGGTCTACCTGACTTCTTTCTTCCGCCATGGAAACCATCCCGATCCTTCCCGCCCGGCGCCCGTCGCCATCCGGCAAGACGCCCGCCGGGCCGCCGCCGCGCGGCTTTGCCCTGTTTGCGCTGGGGTTCCGGCCGTTCTACCTGGGCGGGGCGGTGTTCGCCGCGCTGGCGATCGCGGCATGGTCGGCGATGCTGGCGGGTGTAAATGCGGTCGGTCCGGCAGCCGCGATCCCGGCGATGTTCTGGCATGCGCACGAGATGGTGTTTGGCTTCGCCGCTGCCATCGTGGTCGGCTTCCTGTTCACCGCGGGGCGCGCATGGACAGGGCAGCCCACACCGACCGGCGCCGCGCTGGCGGTGCTGTTCCTGCTGTGGCTGGCGGGGCGCGTGGGCATGTGGGTGGCGCCGGGCATCGCGGCCTTCGTGATCGAGGGCGCGTTCCTGCCGCTGGCGGCGCTGGCCTTCACGCGCACGCTGGCAAAGGCCGGCAACCGCCGCAACTATCCGCTTGCGCTGGCGCTGTGGCTGCTTGCCGTCGCTGACATCGCCAGCCTGTGGCTGCAGGCGCGCGGCCAGGATGGCGCGGCGATGCAGGCGTGCCGCGCCGGCGTCGCGCTGGTAACGCTGTTCGTGGTGGTGATCGGCGGCCGCGTGATCCCGATGTTCACGACCAATGCGATCCCGGGATTCCGCCTGCGGCAATACCGGCAGGTGGACCGCATGGTGGTGCCGGCGGCGGTGCTGGGGTTGGCCTCTGGGCTGCTGCCCCTGCCGGGCTGGCTGGCGGCGGCGCTGTCGTTGCTGGCGGCCGCGGTGCTGGCCGTGCGCGTGGCAGGCTGGCGCGGCTACGCGGTGGGCAACCGGCCGCTGCTGTGGGTGCTGCACCTGGCCTATGCGTGGCTGCCGGTGGCGCTGGCATTGCAGGCACTGGGCGCGCTCGGACTGGTGATGGCCGGGCTGGCGACGCATGCCTTCACCGTCGGCGTGCTCGGCGTGGCGATCATCGCCATGATCACGCGCACCGCGTTGGGCCACACCGGACGCATGCTGGCAGCGGGCCGCGCGGAAACCGCGGCGTACTGGCTGGTGGCTGCCGCCGCGGTGCTGCGGGTGTTCGGGCCGATGCTATGGCCGGCCGGGTATTTGCACTGGGTCTGGGGTGCGGGCGCGTGCTGGGTGGCGGGGTTTGCGCTCTACGCGCTGACCTATGCGGCGCGGCTCATGCGCCCGCGGGTGGACGGCAAGCCGGGCTGAGGTGCGGGGTCAGGGGCAGGCTTGCGCCACGGGCACGGCGGCGCGGCTGCCGTTTTCCAACCTCACGCTGAGCCATGCCACCGCGAGCGCAGCCAGCGGTGCCAGCGCGGCCACCCACGGCAATGCTGTCAGCCCCGGGCCGTGATCAACCACCACGCCGCCCAGCCATGCGCCAATGCCATTGCCGAGGTTGAAGGCGGCGATGTTGAAGCTTGACGCCAGGTTCTCGCCGGCACCCCGGGCGTGGCGCAGCACTCGCAGTTGCAGCGGCGAGACGGTGGCAAAGGCGGCAATGCCGAGGATGCCGACGAACGCCACCACCATCACCTGGCTGTGGATCGCCAGGGTCATCGCCGCCAGCACCAGCGTCAGCGTGGCCAGCGTCGCCAGCACCGCGCGGGTCGGCGTGCGATCGGCAAAGCGGCCGCCAAGGATATTGCCGATGATCATGCCGGCACCGAACAGCAGCAGGATCGGTGACACTGCCGCTTCGCCAAAGCCGGACACCCGCGTCAGCAGCGGCTGCACGTAGGTGATCACCGCAAAGATCCCCATCGACTGCAGCACCGTCATCAGCAGGCCCAGCAGCACCTGCGGGCGGCCGATGGTGGCCAACTCGTCGCGCAGCGCCACCGGTGCGCTGTGGTCGCGGCTCTTCTTCACCAGCAGCGCGATCACCGCCAGCGACAGCAGCCCGATCAGTGTCATCGCCCAGAAGGTCGCGCGCCAGCCCAGGTGCAGGCCCAGCCAGGCGCCGGCGGGCATGCCCAGCAGCGTCGCGAGCGTCAGGCCGGAGAACATCACCGAGATCGCGGAGGCGCGGCGGTCTTCCGGCACCAGCCCGGTCGCCACCACGGCGCCGACGCCGAAGAAGGTGCCGTGCGTGAGCGAGGTCAGCACGCGCGCGATCATCAGCGTGGTGTAGTCCGGCGCCAGCGCGCAGGCCGCATTGCCGATGGTGTAGATCACCATCAGCGCCAGCAGCACGGCCTTGCGCGGCATGCGCCGCGTCAGCAGCGTCAGCACCGGCGCGCCGGCGAATACGCCCAGCGCATAGCCGGACACCAGCATGCCGGCCGCGGCGATGGTCACCTGCAGGTCGGCGGCGACCTGCAGCAGCAGGCCCATGATGACGAACTCGGCGCAGCCGATGCCGAACGAGCCGGCGGTCAGGGCATAGAGCGCGACGGGCAACCGGCCGCGGGCGGGCGGGGCGCCGGCGGGGGTGGTGCCTGATGAGGCGGGGGCGGAAACTGGGGAGGCCATTTTTCTGAAGGAACGGTCGGCGAGGAAAGGAAGGCCGCAGTCTGCGCCTTTCCGTCTTCAGCAAAAACCGGCATGATCCATAATCAGTTTCAATGGAATTTTGATAATCATGGACCGGATCGGCGATATCGGCCTGTTCCTGCGCGTGCTCGACCTGGGCTCGATCAGCGCCGCGGCGCGCAGCCTGGACTTGTCGGTGGCGGTGGCCAGCCAGCGGCTGCAGCGCGACCTGGGCGTGCGCCTGCTGCATCGCACTACGCGCCGGCTGCATGCCACGCCCGAGGGCGCGGTGCTGGCCGAGCAGGGCCGCGCGCTGGTGGATGACCTGGAGGCGCTGAGCACGTCGCTGCGGCAAGCGGGCACCGGCGTGTCGGGAACGCTGCGGATTACCACGTCGTCATCATTCGGGCGGCTCTACGTATCGCCGCTGTTGCCGGAATTCCTGCGGCAGCATCCCGGGCTGACGATGAGTGTCAACCTGACCGACAACGTGCTGGACCTGGTCAGCGCGGGCTTTGACCTCGCCATCCGCATCGGCGCGCTCGACGACTCCACGCTGGTGGCGCGGCGCCTGGCCAACAACCAGCGCTTGCTGTGCGCCTCGCCCGATTACCTGCGGCGGCGCGGCATCCCGCAGACGCCGCAGGACCTGGCGCGGCATGACTGCCTGGTGCTGGTCGGCAGCCAGGGGCGGCAGGATATCTGGCGCTTGGGCGATGGCACTGGCGGCGAGATGGCCGTGCGGGTGCGCGGGCGCATCGAAGCCAATACCGGCGAGTTGCTGTCCGATGCGGCGCTGGCCGGCTTTGGCATCGCGCTGCATTCCACCTGGCATGTCTGCGCCGACCTGCGCGCCGGCCGGCTGGTACAGGTGCTGGCGGACTACCCGGTGGCCGACACCGGCATCTACGCGGTGATGCCGCAGCGCCGGCTGGTGCCGCCGCGCGTGCGCGCCTTTGTCGATTTCCTGGCCGGGCGCTTCGGCGACAACCCGCCGTGGGAGTAGGCGGCCGGCGCGTAAGGCGCCGGCCCCGCTCTCCGCGCTAGCCGGGCGGGTGCGCCGCCGCGCGCCGGTAGTCGCCCGGCGTCATGCCGGTCCAGCGGCGGAAGGCGCGGAAAAACGAGTTGGCATCGTCAAAGCCTAGCCGGAACGCGATCTCTCCCAGCGACATCGCGCCCTCGGTCAGGAAGCGGCCGGCCAGGTCGCGGCGCGCTTCCTCGCACAGCGCCCGGAAGCCCGTGCCCGCGGCCATCAGCCGGCGCTGCAGCGTGCGTTCGCTGACGTCGAGGTGGCGTGCCACCGCGGCCAGGCTCAGCGCGCGTTCGCCCGCGAGCTGTTGCAGGGCGGCGCGGACATCGTCCAGCGACGCCGCCGACGGCCGCGGCTCGCCCGTGGCCGACTGTGTCGACGGGCTGGGGCGGGCGCGTGCCATCAGCCGCAGCGCCAGGTCGCGGCGGCCGAACACGATCGCGTCCTCCGGCTCGCCGAAGCGCACCGGGCAATCGAACGCCTCGGTATAGCGCAGGTGCCAGTCCGGCTGGCCGATGCGCAGCGACACGCGCAGCGGATGCAGCGGCTTGCGCGTGAACTGGCGCCCGAAGGCCAGCAGCGAACACAGTTCCATGTCGATGCGCGGGCGGGTGTCGGGCGCTTCGGGCTCGCTCGGGCAGATGCAGACCCAGGCCTCGTCGCCCTGGCGGCGCAGTTCGATGCGGTCGCCCGACATCAGCCGCTGGTAGCGCGCGATGCGCCGCAGCGCGGTGCCCAGCGACGGGCCGGCCATGGCGGGCAAGCCGGCCAGGCCGAGCAGGTCGGGCTGCATCCGGCTGCCCAGCCACAGGCCGATGGCCGGGTCGCCGGTGGCCTGGTAGACGGCGCACAGCAGATGGCTGGCCTGTTGGGGGCCGGCCGCCGGCGCGGCGGACGGGAAGTCGGTATCGGATTCCGGGGCGGGCGCGAGTGCCGAAACGTCGTAACCGCCTTCACGCAGCGCGTGCAGCAGGTCACGAGGCAACGGCCCGGTTTGGTTGGGCTCTTGTATTGTCATTGTCATTGTCTGGCTGGTCGGCGCAACAAGCGCCATTGCAGCCCCCGGTAACAAAAAGATTACGCGGTGCCATGCGCGCCTTCAAGGGCACAAGGCGTGTCGGAGTGTGGCCTAGCCGGCTAAGCAAAGGGGCGAATGCGTGCGAGGCCGCGCAGAGCCGGGCCGGGAGTGGGATGCAACCCGTTGCCTAAAATTTGTGCGGTCCGGTGCGTTGGCGCACAGACTGGGCTTTCCGGGCTGGTGTGGGGGAGGATATCCACAGATTCTGTGGATATCACGTCGGGGTTTTCAACATGGGTTTGTGCGGCTGCCGCGACGCGGCGTAAACCGTTATGCTTGGCGGGCTCTGGTGCATGCCGGTCGCGCCCGACGTCGCCCGTGCCTTCGATGGGTTGGCGTCGTGCCGCCATCGTGCGCCATCTGTGCGGCTTCTGCCGCCATACTGCGGCCAACCTGGTTGGCCTAACCGCGACTCCACCTGCCTGCCGCCATGCGCCATGACCGGTCGTCCGCAGTCCCGCCCCGCCTTGTCTTGTTGCCGCTGCTCGCCGCCGCCGTGGCACTGCCCGGCTGCGTGGCCCAGTACCGCGTGCCGTCCGGCGCCCCCACCGCGAGCGTGCGCCTGCTGACCAGCACCGACGACAACACCTCGTTCACCGTGGTCGATCCGGCCAAATGCCCGGTGCCGGCCCGGCCGCTGGTCCTGGCGGGGATGGGCAAGCAGTTGTCGGCGATGGGACGGGATCGTGGCCTGGACATGCCAGGGCGCTCGCCTGAGCCGCCCGCGCGCACGCGTGAGCGGCTGGTCGAGGCCGGGCGACGCATCTACCTGGCGGCGACGTCGGCCGCGGCGCCCCCGTTGCCGGAGATGCGCTGTGCCGCGGGCGTGTCGTTCGTGCCGCAGGCCGGCAGCCAATATGAGATCCGCTATCAGCGGGACGAGACGGCGAGCCAGTGCTCGGCGCAGGTATTGCGCATGCAGCCGCTCGCGGACGGGGGCGCGCGCCTCACCAGCGAGCCAACCCAGCAGGGCTTCAGGGCGCTGCGCAAGGAGTATGTCTGCCAGGCGCTGTGACAGCGCGCTGGCGATCGGCGCTGGCGATCGGGATCCGGCGATTAATACGGGCGTTTCAGCGCGCCCGTCCTCTTAATCGCCAGCCTTGGTTTATTGCTCGATCAGGAAGCGTTCCGGGCGCTTGCCCAGCCAGGCCGGGGCACGGCCGCGACCCGACCAGGTCTTGCCGGTCTTGGGATCCATATACTTGGGAGGCAGTCCCGAGGCCGCCTTCCTGCTGGCCGTGCCGGCCGGGCGGCCACGCTTGCGCCGGGGCAGGATGTCTTCAGCGGTCAGGCCATATTCGGTCATCAGCTCGCGGATTTTGTCGATCACGCCGGCCACTTCCGATGCGCGCACTTCATTCAGCTTGGCTTCCAGCGCTTCCTTCTCAGCCAGGAGTTGCTTGTATGTCGCCATTTATATCCCCTTTCTGCAAATAGGCCGCTGCATGGTACTAGAAATTGCGTTGGCGGTTGACATAAAAAATTTTACAAAAAATAACGGAGAATGCACGGACAGATTGATTGCCGGCCCGAATCGATCGTTTCACACCACACAATGCGGTCCGCATTGCCTGGTTCAATGCCCGGGTTTGCCCTCGTTTTAACGGCAATCAAAATCGCGCATCCGGGGGGTTTAGCGCCTAGACTGTTTGTCTGCGCGCCGCGCAGCGTCCGACACGACTACCGGAGCCCCCGATGAACCAGCAGATCTTTGTCAATTTGCCCGTCCGCGACCTGCAAAAGTCGATCGCCTTCTTTACCCGGCTCGGCTTTTCCTTCAATCCGCAATTCACCGACGAGACCGCCACCTGCATGATCGTGGGCGAGAACATTTTCGTCATGCTTCTGACCGAAGCGAAGTTCCGCAGCTTCTCGCCCAACGACATCTGCGATGCGCGCAAATTCACCGAGGTACTGGTTTGCCTGTCGATGGAAACCCGTGCGCGCGTCGATCAAATGGTGAGCGATGCGGTGGCGGCGGGCGGCAATACTTACAAGCCGCCGATGGATTTGGGATTCATGTACGGCCACGGCTTCCAGGACCTGGATGGGCACGTCTGGGAACTGGTGTACATGGATATGGCCGCGATGCAGAACGCGAGCGCGGAATCCCAGTGAGTCCGGCGCAGTGAGGCGGGATTTGGCGAAGCGTTATTTCGCCAGCGGCTGAATAAACCGACAGGCAAAAAAAAAGCCCGGGAAAGCAGGAAGCCCGGGCTTGAAATCCACCAGGATCACGGTGGAGGAGACAACTCGTTGTCAGCGTCCCGGGCACGGTGCCCGGGACGCGGCAGGCATCGGTCAGATCGCCCAGCCACCGGCATAGAACGCGGCCAGCACGATGGCGATGGCAACCGTGCCGAGATTGAGCTTGCGCCATTCGCCGGCGACCACGCGGCCCACCACCAGGGTGCAGAAACCCAGCATGATGCCGGTGACGATATTGCAGGTGAGCACGATAAATACGGCGCAAACCAGGCCCGCGAGCGCATCGACCAGGTCGTCCATATGCAGGCGGCTGACGCTGGACAGCATCAGCAGGCCCACGTACATCAGCGCCGGCGCGGTGGCGTACGACGGCACCAGCGCGGCCAGCGGCGAGAAGAACATCACCGCCACGAACAGCAGGCCCACCACCACCGCGGTCAGGCCGGTCTTGGCGCCGGCGGCCACGCCCACGGTCGATTCGATATAGGCCGCGGCCGGGGCGCCGCCGAACATTGCCGAGAAGATCGAGCTGACCGAGTCCGCGGTCAGTGCGCGCCCGCCGTTGTGGATATGGCCGGCGGCATTGAGCTGTCCGGCTTGTCCGGCGACGGCACGGATGGTGCCGGTAGCGTCAAACACTGCGGTCATCACCAGCGCCAGCACGCTCGGCAGCACCGCCGCCGACAGCGCGCCGCGCACGTCCATGGCGCCGATCAGCGACTGATGGCCCGGCGCGCTCAGTGACGGCAGCGCGAACACGCCGGTGAACTTTACCGCCGGATCGAAGGCCAGGCCCAGCGCCGAGATCGCGATGATCACCAGCAGGATGCCGCCCGGCACCTTGCGGCGCTCCAGGCCAAAGATCGCGGCCAGGCCCAGCACCGACATCACCACCGGGAACGAGGTGATCTTGCCCAGCGACACCGGCAGGCCGGCGTGGGCGTTCTTGACCACCAGGCCGACCTCGTTCGAGGCGATCAGCAGCAGGAACAGGCCGATGCCGATACCGGTGCCGTGCGCCACGCCGGCCGGCAGGTTGCGCAGAATCCAGGAGCGCACGCCGGTGACCGAGATCGCGGTGAAGACCACGCCCATCAGGAACACGGCGCCCAGCGCGACGGCCGGCGACAGGCCCTGCCCCAGCACCAGCCCGAAGGCCATGAACGCGGTCAGCGAAATCGCGCAGCCGATCGCAATCGGCAACTTGGCCCACAGTCCCATCAGCAGCGAACCGAACGCGGTGGTCAGGCATACGGCGACGAATACCGCGCTGGTGTCAAAGCCCGCCTTGCCCAGCATGCCGGGCACGACGAACACCGCGTAGACCATCGCCATGAAGGTGGTGACGCCGGCCACCACTTCGCGCCGCTGGGTGCTGCCGCGCGCGGTGATCTGGAAATAGGCATCGAGCCGGTTCCTGACTTCCGGGACTTGGGGGACCTGGGGGCGTGTGGCATCGGCTTCCGTCACCGACGACGGATAGGGCTGTTCGATCATGGTGATCTGTCTCCTTGCGGGCGCTGCAACGTCCGTCGTACGGATCGTCGTCAGGCTTTGTCTCACTTGGTTCTGGGTATCGGGCCGGAACCTGGCCGACCCTCTTTTATCGGTGTGCCGGCTTGTCGGTGCCTTCTGTGCGGGCGTGATCTGGGCAAGGCTGAAGGCTAGGTGACCGCGCGGATTCCGTCATAACGGCCGGAAAATGCGCGGCATGTGCCGGGGGGAATATCGAATGTGAGCAATCAGCCTCTTGAGACGGGAGATCTTTCCCAAGTGCGCTTTGGACGGCCTGGCGTTATCACGCGACTGATATAGGGCCTATAGGGGCAGACCCGGATGATTCGGGCGTAACTTCTCTATACTAGGGATAACCCTGAATCGCCTCATTCGGCCGGCCATGCGATGGCTTGGTGTGCAGCATGAGGCCCCTGTCTATCCCCTCCGTCCGGAAAGGAAACCACAATGCAAGTGCTCGCCGACACGCTCTATCGCCAGCCCGTCCAGTCCAAGTCCCGGCCGGCGGCCGCCCGCGACATCGCTTGCTACGCCCGCATGGGTTCCGGCCGCTCGCTGGCGGCGCGCGTGCGCGACTGGTTCGCCCGCGGCTGGACGCTGTACCTGGGCAATGCCCGCGACGCCGCGCCCATCACGCATCTCTGAACTGAACACTGTCCTTTTTCCCGTCAGTACATGCCGGTGCGGTCCATGAACGCCTGCAGCGTCCAGCCCTGCCCGAGCAGCAGCATCCGCGTGTGCAGCCCATCCCGGACCCCGGCGCTGACCGTCTCGCCAAGCCACGTCAGCGTCTTGTGGCGCAAGTCCACATAGCCGGCGGCATAGTCGCTGCCCAGCGCCTGCCATAGCGCATTGGCGCCAGCCGACTGCCGCGCGCCGCTCAGCAGGCACAGCCCGCCATCCAGCGCCCAGCGGTACAGCGCCGTGGCCAGGCCGCGGCGCTGGTAAGCGGGTGCAAACTTCGTATGCGGCGCGCGCACCCAGGGATCGGCCCGGCGGCCGACCTCGATCAGCCGGTTGAAGACGGTATAGCCCGCCAGCCGGCGCTGCATTACGTCTTCCACATACACGTAATACTCGCCGTCCGCCTCGCGGTAGCGCAGGCGCAGGCCTGGCGCGCCCGCCGGCAAGGACGGCATCGCGTGCAGCCGGTCGCCGGGCCGGCCGATGCGGTCGTGCAGGGCGCCGAGCTCGCGCTCGATGTCACCTGGGGCGAGGTCTACGTCGATGCGCAGTTCGAGCGCGCGCGCGAGCGGTGAGAAGGCCTGCACCGGTAGGCGCAGGGCATGGCGGTTCAACATGGCTGCACTCCACCCGGCTCAGGGATTGAGGATCAGGTAGAGGGCGGCAAGCGCCACCATGGCGCAAACGGTATGGCGGTAGAGCGGTGGCATGACTGGCTTTCTCCTGGCTGCATGTTCGGGCGGATACCGGATGGCATCCGCGACATGGGCCGTGCGGGAAAGCTCAGGGTTGGAGGGTGGTGCCCCGAGCTGCCCGCACGGCCAGGAAAAGCACGGCGCGGCGGACCTGGCCGATGGCGGCCTGGTCGATGGCAACGCCCGGACGCTGCGCGGTGCCCGCGCGCACGCCTGCCGCCGGCAGGGCCGGGCGGTTCAGTGCGGCGAAGCGGACGGGGCGGAACATGGTCGTCGGGGCGGCGATGTCGGAAGGAACATTGCTTATGCCATACATGAGCGGCAATGTCTACCCAACCTGCGGATATCCTCTTTTAACTCCGTACTACTTCGCGGCCGGTTCGCGGGAGCTTGCAGCCGCCCACGCAGATCGGCTCAAGCGTCAATTGTGAACACTGTCTACATGTACTAGACTCGGAAACATCGTTCGACGGCCTTATTGCAGGAGCCAAGATGACGACTTCCACTGCCCCCGACACCGGCCCCGTGATGTTGCTGGTCGCCACGACCAAGGGCGCCTGGTTCCTGACCAGCGACGCCACGCGGCGCGACTGGCAGATCCAGGGCCCGACGTTCCTCGGCCACACCATCCACCACATCGTGCAGGACCCGCGCGAACCGTTGCGCATGCTGATGGCCGCGCGCACCGGCCACCTTGGCCCGACCGTGTTCCGCTCCCCCGACGGTGGCCGCAACTGGACCGAAGCCACGCGCCCGCCCGGCTTCGACAAAGTGCCGGAAGGTGAAACCGGCCGCGTCGTCGACCACGTGTTCTGGCTCACACCCGGCCACGCCAGCGAGCCCGGCACCTGGTACGCCGGCACCTCGCCGCAAGGCCTGTTCCACAGCACGGACCACGGCGCGACCTGGGAACCGGTGACCGGCTTCAACGATCATCCGAAATGGCGCGAATGGACCGGCGGCGAGCAGGACGGCACGCCCGACGGCCCCAAGATGCATTCCGTGCTGGTCGATCCGCGCGATGCGCGGCATCTCTATATCGGCATGTCCAGCGGCGGCGTGTTCGAGAGCACCGACGGCGGCGCCGACTGGCAGCCGCTGAACCGCGGCAGCCTCGCCACCTTCCTGCCCGATCCCAACCCGGAATACGGCCAGGATCCGCACTGCGTGCTGCAACACCCCGCCGCGCCCGACATCCTGTACCAGCAGAACCACTGCGGCATCTACCGCATGAACCGGCGTGAAGGCGTGTGGAAGCGCATCGGTGAAGCCATGCCGGCCGAGGTCGGCGACATCGGCTTTCCCATCGTCGCCCACCCGCGCGATGCGCGCACCGTCTGGGTCTTCCCGATGGATGGCAGCGACGTCTGGCCCCGCGTCAGCCCCGGCGGCCGCCCGGCGGCCTACGTCACGCGCGACGGCGGCGAAAGCTGGCAGCGCCAGGACCGCGGCCTGCCGCCCGAACAGGGTTGGTTCACCGTCAAGCGCCAGGCCATGGCCACCGACGGCCATGCGCCGGTAGGCGTGTACTTCGGCACCACTGGCGGCGAGATCTGGGCCAGCGGCGATGAGGGCGATTCATGGCAATGCCTCGCCAGCCATCTGCCGCAGGTGTACGCCGTCACCGTGGCGCGGCCCGCGTAACGAAGCAACAGTCGATCCGGAGAACATCCATGCAGGTCCGCATCGCGACGCCGCTCTTCTCCTACACCGGGCAGCGGGAGTACGTCGAAGCCCATGGTGCCAGCATCGGCGAACTGCTCGAGGATCTCGACCGGCAGTTTCCGGGCATGCGCTTTCGCATCGTCGACGAGCAGGGCAAGCTGCGGCCGTATATCCGCGTGTTCGTGAACCGTACGCAGCTGATGCGGCTGGATGCGGCGCTGAAGGAGACGGACGAGGTGCATATCCTGCAGGCGCTGGCGGGAGGGTAGATGCCCGCCTACAGCGCCTGCAGATACGGCCAGGGGTAGATGCCGCGGTCATGTCCGTCGCTGAACACGATCTGGATGCCGTAGCCCATTTCCTCCAGGGCAGTGATGCGCACCGCCTGCGCTGCCCCTTCTTCAGAAGGCAGGCTGCGGCAGGCGGCGCATCGGCATGCCGCGCGCAAGCGGGCATGGTCCAGTGACTGGCACTGTCCGTCCGGCCACCAGATGCGCAGCCTGCCTTCGGCGGGCGCAAGCTCCAGGCGCGTGGGTACAACCATGCCGCCGCTCATGCCTCACCCTGCGGTTGGCCGATCTGTGCCAGCGCAATCCATACCGCCTTGCGTACCTCCGGATCCGCGTCGTTCGCCGCGGCGGCCAGCGCCGGCAGCGCCGCAGCGTCCTGCAGGCTTCCCAGCGACAGGGCAGCTTCCTTGCGCAGGTTGCTGATCGAATGAACAAGCTGCGCCGTCAGCGGCACCAGCGCCGCGCGGTCACGCAGCTTGCCGAGGGCTCTCGCAGCCTGCAGCCGGACCTGCCAGTAGGGATCTTCCAGTGCATCGATCAGCGGACGCACGGCTTCGGGGAATTTCAGCTTTCCCAGCGTCTGCGCGGCTTCTTCCCGCACCTGCCAGGCGCCGTCGCGCAAGGCGGAGAGCAGGGCGTCGCGCGCTGACGGGTCCGCTGCCAGGCCGAGCGCGCCCGCGGCGGCCCGCCTGACTTCGGTGTCGGCATCGCTGGCGGCGACCTGGGCCAGCGCGGGCAGGGCTTCGCTGCGTTTGAGCCAGCCCAGCACAGTCACCGCTTCGCGCCGCACTGAGGCCGCCGCGTCGGACAGTGCGGCCATCGCCGCATCGAATCCCGCTGCGTAGCGCAGCTCGCGCAGGCCGCGCCAGGCGGCCGCGCGGACAAAGGGATCGTCGTGCGACACCCATGGCAGCAAGGCGGCGCCGGAGGCGGGATCCTTCAGTTCCGACAGGCCCTGGGCCGCAGCCTCGGCTACGTCGCGGCAGGGGTCGGCCAGCGCCGCCGCCAGCGCCGGCACGACCGCTTCCAGCTCCCAGCTGGCCAGCGTGCGCGCGGCCTCGGCGCGCACGGTCTCGGCCGGATCGGTTTGCAGGCGTTGCAGCAGCAGGGGCACACCGGCTTCATCTTCGAGGTCGGCCAACTGGAGCACCGCCACCCGGCGAATCGCCGGGTCGGGGTCGGCCAGGCGTGGCGCCAGTGCGCCAATGGCGGGATGAAGGTCAAACAGGGAATCGTCGGGCAAGGCGAAAACGTGCGGCATAAGTCGGGGCAATAGGGCAGTCAGGCGGCAGTCGCCAGCGCGCTTTGGATGGGAGCGGGCACGCCCTGGAGCGGGCCGCCCCGGTAGTGCTCGTGCAGCAGCTCGCGGCAGTGGCGCTTGAGACGGATAAAGCCGTCATCGGTCAGCAGGTCGCCATCGCGAGGCCGGTCGAACGGAACGAGGATGTCTTCAAGGATGCGGCCGGGCCGGTGCGACATCACCAGCACGCGGTCGGCCAGGAACAGCGCCTCGTCGATGTCATGGGTGACGAAGACCACGGTGGTGCGCATCTGCGCCCAGACGTCGAGCAGCAGCGCCTGCATATAGGCGCGGGTCTGTGCATCCAGTGCGCCGAACGGCTCGTCCATCAGCAGCACCCGCGGCCGGTTGATCAGCACGCGCGCAATCTCCACGCGCTGTTGCATGCCGCCCGAGAGCTGGGCGGGGTAGCGCTGCGCGAAGCTGCCCAGGCCGACGAGGTCGAGCAGGGCCTGCGCCTCGCGCCTGCGCTCCGCGGCGGGCACGCCCTGCATCTTGAGGCCGAAGCCGACGTTGTCGAGCACGCGCTTCCAGGGAAACAGCGAGTGTTGCTGGAACACGAGCCCACGCTCCGGGGCAGGGCCGCGCACCGGCACGCCGTCGAGCAGGATCTCGCCGGCCGCGGCCGGCAGGTGGCCGGCGATGGTGCCCAGCAGCGTGGACTTGCCGCAGCCGGAGGGCCCGAGGATGCAGACGAACTGCCCCGCCGGGATATCGATGGAAAGCTGGTGCACGGCGGTAAAACCTGCATCGCCGTTGCCCAGCGCCACGTCAAGGCCGCGCACCTGCAGGCGGCCCGCGCGGATGTTCTGGCTGGTCCCGGTCATGCGCGCACCTCCTGCAGGCGGGTCCACGGCATCAGCCAGGCGCCGACGCGCTTGATCAGCGCGCTGCTGCCCATGCCGAAGGCACCGATCAGCAGCATGCCGACGACGATATCCGCATAGTTCTGCAGGTTGTACGCCTCCCAGGTGTAGTAGCCGATGCCGTACTGCCCGGCAATCATCTCGGCGGTGACCAGGCAGAACCAGGACGTGCCCATGCCGATTGCCAGTCCGGTGACGATGCTGGGGAGCGCGGCGGGCAGCAGCACCTCGGGGAAGACGGTCCAGCGCCCCGCGCCCAGGCTGCGTGCGGTGGCAACCAGGCGGGGATCGGTACGCTCCACGCCGTGGATGGTGTTGAGCAGGATGGGGAAGAGCGCGCCGATAAACCGAAGTTCACCAGCCGCCTGGGCGAGTTTCCCCTTTTGCGACAGGCACTTGTCGTGATTCCCGGGTTCCAGTTTCTGTCTACACGCGGATTTGCTGAAGCAATTCCAGAGCCTGCTTCTGTTTCGCGTTTGCCGTGGTGACGAGTTCGAACGTCGGCACTTCAGCGCCAGCGCTGGGTGTGCGGCAGGTGTTACGCACGATCGTGGCGAGTTCGGCCATCAAGCTCGAGAAGCTGTGCACGGGCGTGCCGTCGTCAAGTGTGTGGCGCGCCGCCTTGGCCAGCGCTGCCGCAGAGCGCACGGCAGGCGCCACCGGATCACGCGTGGCCTTGGCGGCCTGATCCGGGTCGGCGAACATCAGTTCGCGCCAAGCCTCACGCATGTGCCATTCGACGTAGTAGGCCAGCATGCACAGCAGGATATGCGCACGCACCCGATCGGCCGTGCGGTGATGGATTGGCCGCACCTTCAGGTCCACCGTTTTTAGCGAACGGAACGCGCGCTCCACGTTGGCCAGCGCCTTGTAGTTGCGCACGCACTCGGCCGAGTCCATCTGCGCCGCACTCACCGAAGTGCGGATGATGTAGAGGCCGTCGAGCGCCGCCTCGCGGGCGATGCCCTCGCTGTTGCGGCTGAACGTGAAGGCCGCGTCGTCGATACTCAGCGCAAAGTGCTTGGCCACCTTGTACTTGTCGATCACCTTGCCCACGCGCAGGCCGATCTGATCGCGCCCGGCAAGCTTGCCCGCCTGCACGCGGGCAACGATCGGCTGCAGGCACGCCTCGGTGGCCGCCAGCAACTCTTCTCGCTTGTGGGCACGTAGCCTGGCCAGTTCCGGATTGCGGCACGCCACCAGCCGCTCGCCCGGATAGTCCGGTGAACTCAGCTCCAGCAGATTGCGCTCGTCGAACAGGCCAAGCTGCAGTTGCCCTTGCTCGAGCAGCGGGCGGATCGAGGCGCTCTTGAGCGCGGTGATCCAGCCCAGGTCACCGCCTTCACGCATCTGGTCGATGGCCTTGCTGGAGATCATGCCGCGATCGCCCACCATGACCAATCGGGAGAGACCAAATTCCTCTTGCAGGCGCCGCACCTCGGGCATGAAGGTCTGGCTGTCGGCCACGTTGCCCTCATGCACCGACACCGCCACTGGGCAGCCGCGCGCATCGGTGAGCAAGCCGTAGTTGACCTGTAGCAGCCCCTTCTTGCCATCGCGGCTGTAGCCAAGCTTGGCCAGCGGGCAGGTGTTGCCCTCGAAGTAGCTGGAGCTCAGGTCATACAGCACCAGGCCACCGGCGCTCAAGTGGCGCGCGGCGAGCTTCTTCTGGATTGTGCCCTGGCGCGCGAGCAGCCAGTCCATTGTCGCGTACAGGTCGTTCTCGTTGGCCTCGGTCACGCCGAAGTCCTCCGCCAGGGTGCTGGTGTGCCACCAGCGCGTGGTGGCCAGCTTCGTGTGCGGCGCCGCGATGCGCGCGGCCACCATCGCCAGCACCAGGTCGCGCTCGCGCGAAGGCTTGGAGGCGATCAGCGAGGCAAAGCCCAGACGCTGCATGGCCGTGGCCACCGCCTGCACGTGGCCGTGAGCGCGCGAGCGTGTCACCTCGAACGCCTCGCCCAGCGGCACGAAGGTCTCGCCCTTGAGTGAGCGGCGGATGATCTCGATCAGTGCCTCGGGCAAGTGGGACAGGTTGCCCAGCGTCTCGTTCTTGACCACGCCGTCCTCGCGGTAACTGCGCCGCAACAGGTGGGTGCGATAGATCTGGTCCTTGTACTTGCGGGTCGTCGTAACGACGTGAGCGGTTCCGTTTCGTGCTGGCATAGCCAGAAGAATAGGAGAAAACCCGCCAATGTCAAGAACTTTTAGTGACTACAAAATGAGGGCATCGAACGCCCCCCGATGAGCCGATTCCTCAATCAGGAAAAGGGCTTCGCGACGCCGCAGCGGCGGCGTCACCATGGAACTTCGGATAAAGGTGATGAAGATCATGCTCAGTTCCGAAGAGGGGAACATCAGGATCGCCAGCGGAATCCACGCCACGCCCGGGATCGGCCGCAGCACCTCCAGCGGCGGCAGCAGCAGGTCCTCCAGCCAGCGCGAGCGGCCGATCGCCATGCCGAGCACGATACCCGTCAGCGCCGCCGCGCCGAAGCCGGCGAACACGCGGTACAAGCTGTTGCCCAGGTGCAGCACCAGCTTGGGCGACTGCAGCAGCTGCCAGGCCGCGGGCACCACGTCGCTGGGCGCCGGCACGTTGGCGAAGGTGACGATGCCAAGGTGGGCCCGGTGCGACGAAGCCAGTTGCCACAGCGCGATGCAGCTCGCCAAGGCGGCGACGCGCACCAGCCAGCGGGCCAGCCGCACCCGGGCCAAGCCCGCCGGGGCGGGCGCAGCCGGGGGCGCCGCCGCTTCAAGAGAGATCGAGGTCATCGCTGCGCTCCGCTTCAGTGGCTGGCCACGGCGACAGCGCTGCCGCTGACCGCGGCAAAGTCACGCACGTTGCCGCCATGGCTGCTGGCCCAGCTATCGGCCGAGCCCTTGAGCAGGAAGGCGCTCACCTGTCCCTTGCCGTCCTGCACGTACCACGCCTTGTCGGCCAGCAGCTTCAGGCCGGTGTTGCGGTCATGCACATACAGCACACGCGCCTTCTTGCCATCCTTGCCGGCCTGCCTGAGCGCCGCGAACGCCGCCGCCGGCGAGGCATAGGCGCGCACCTTCGGCTCGCCCTGCAGCCACAGCTGTGCGGCCAGTTTCGGATCGGCGATCGGTTTGCCTGTGGCGGCGTCCTTGGCCGCCAGCGGCTGTTTGTCGTAAGACTTCAGGCGCGCGGCGTAATCCAGCCCTTCCAGCCGGAAGGCTTCGCGGATATAGCGGTCGTCGATCACGCTATCGGCGCTGAGGTCGGCATCGGTGCGCTTGAGCAGCTTCAGCGTCTCGATCGAGGTCTGCAGCGCCTGGCGATACTCCGGCTTCCAGGTGTAGTCGCGGTTCTGCAGGCCGAGCGGGCCGTGGAACAGGTAGTCCACCTCGGCGTCGATGCCGGTCACCTTCGCGATCAGCTCGCTGTATTTCTCGGGCTCCGCTGCCATCAGGCGGTCGGCCTCGATCGCGGCACGCAGGTAGGCCACCACGATCTCCGGGTACTTCTGCGCGTATTCCGCGTTCACCAGCGCGCCGTGGAAGGTGGGTGCCTCGGCCTGGGCGCCGTCATAGATCTTGCGGGCAAAGCCGCGGAAGGCGAACAGCTCCGGGAACGGCACAAAGTTGGCATGCCCGTCCACCTTGCGCGCCTGCAGCGCCGAGCCGCCGACTTCAGGCGATTGCGAGACCAGTGTCACGTCCTTGTCCGGGTCCCAGCCCTGCCGCTTGATCGCGCGCAGCAGCATGCCGTGCGCGGTGGAGCCGAAGGGCACCGAAATGGTCTTGCCCTTGAGTTCCGCCAGCGACTGGACAGGAGAGTCCGCCGGCACCACGATGCCATTGCCGGTGCCGATCGCATTGCCGGACAGCGGGGCGATAAACAGGCTCTTCTTGCCGGCCTTCTGGAAGGCCGCGGCATTCAGCGAGCCGGGGAAATCCGCCATCGCGCCGAGGTCCAGCTTGTCCGCCACCATCTCGTTGGTCAGCGGCGGGCCGGAGGTGAAGTTCTTCCATTGCACGTCGTAGCTGACGTCCTTGTACTTGCCGGTGCGCGGCAGGTACTTGTCGAGCAGCTTGAGCTCGCGAATCAGCAGGCCGCCGGTGGCGCAGTTGATGGTGGTGTCCTGCGTGCCGATGGCGACGCGGATGGCTTCCGCGCTGGCCGGCCCGGCCAAGCTGGCGGCAGCCAGCGCAAGGAGCAGGCGGATGGTGCTGGTGGATGCTTTCATGGGTTTCCTCTGATCTGTTCTGTTGTCTTTGGCGGACGCATGCACGCGCGGGCTAAGGGGGGCTTGTCGGGCAGGGAAAGCAGGGCGCATCGGGCTTGCGCGGAATTCCGGAGAATCAGGAAAACGAAGCGCGTCAGCGCAGCAGGTACGGGATCTCGACCCGGACCGCGCCGGTGGGGCAATCCTTCTCGCAGGGCATGCAATACCAGCATTCGTCGAACTGCATGTAAGCCTTGCCCTTGGTCAGGTCGATGGCCAGCAGGTCCATCGGGCAGACATCGACGCAGACGGTGCAGCCCTTGTCGGCAATGCACTTGTCTTCATCGATGGTGACCGGCGCGCTGCTGCGCTGGGCGATCTCATGCGGTGTGTAGGCCATGGCAGTGTTTCCTTCAGGCGGCGGCCAGGGTGGTGGCTTTGGCAGTGGCGGTGGCTGACGTTGCGGATTCACCGCGGCTGACGCGCAGCCGCTGGTAGGCGGTGGCGTCGTCGCCATCCACCGGGACGATGTACGGTTCGATCGCGCGCTTGTGGCTGACCATGCGCCCGGATGCGTCCTTGCTCAGGTGGGCATGGCAGAACCATTCCGCATCATTGCGCTGCGGATAGTCCACGCGGTGGTGATAGAGACCCCATCGGCTCTCGGTGCGGAACAACGAGGCACGTGCCGCCATTTCCGCGCAGTCGCGGATCGCCATCACCTCCACCGCGCGCATCAATTCGTGCGGATTGGCGGCGCGGATCTGGTCGATATCCTCAGCGATGGCGTCGAAACGCTGCAGGCCAATTTCCATCTTGCGCGTGACCTTGGGCGGCTGCAGGTAGTCGTTGACCATGCGGCGCAGCTTGTATTCCACCTGGGCCGGGGGCAGGCCGTGCTCGCGCGCGAGCGGCGCTAGCACGCGGGCACGCTCCGCCTCCACCTGGGCCGCATCGGCTTCGGGCAGGCTGCGGCCAACGACATACTCGGCCGCGTTCTGCCCGGCAAACCAGCCATAGGTGAAGGCACCCAGCATGTAGTTGTGCGGCACCGCGGCCATGTCGCCGGCGGCATACAGGCCCGGCACGGTGGTCTCGGCGCGTTCGTTCACATGCACGCCGGAGGCGCTGTGGCCGCTGCAGAAGCCGATCTCCGAGATATGCATCTCCACCATCTGCTTGCGGTAGTCGGTGCCGCGGCCGGCGTGGAACTGTCCGCGGCTGGGCCGTTCGTTGGTGTGGAGAATGGTCTCGATGGTCTGGATAGTCTCTTCCGCGAGATGGTCGAGCTTCAGGAAGACGGGGCCGTTGCCGCCCTGGAGCTCCTGATAGAACTCCCACATCATCTGGCCGCTCCAGTAATCGCATTCGATAAAGCGCTCGCCCTTGCCGTTGGCGGTATAGCCTCCCAGCGGTCCGGTTACATAGGCGCACGCCGGCCCGTTGTAATCCTTGATCAGCGGATTGATCTGGAAGCATTCGAGATTCGCCAGCGCCGCACCGGCGTGATACGCCATGGCATAGCCGTCGCCGGCATTGGTCGGGTTCTCGTAGGTGCCCATCAGGTAGCCGGAGGCGGGCAGGCCAAGGCGGCCGGCGGCACCGCAGCACAGGATCACGGCGCGCGCGCGGATCACGTGGAAGTCCGCGGTGCGGCAGTCGAATCCCATCACGCCGCAGGCGCCGGCGTTGGCATCGGTCAGCACGCGGGTGGCGACGATGCGGTTGGTGATCTCCACCCGGGCGCGCTTGAGCTGGCGGTAGAGCACCTTCTTGACGTTGTGCCCTTCCGGCATCGGCAGGACATAAGAGCCCATGTGATGGACCTTCTTCACCGCGTAGTCGCCGGTCTCGTCCTTCTCGAACCTGACGCCCCAGCGGTCGAGCTGCTCGATGGTGGTGAAGCTGTGGCGCGCGTAGGCGTAGACGGTCGACTGGTCGACGATGCCGTCGTTGGCCACGGTGATCTCGCGGGTGTACTGCTCGGGCGTGGCATGGCCGGGGATCACGGCATTGTTCAGGCCGTCCATGCCCATCGAGATGGCGCCGCTGCGCTTGACGTGCGCCTTGTCGAGCAGCAGCACGCGCAGCGCGGGGTTGCGCTCCTTGGCCTTGATCGCGGCCATCGGACCGGCGGTGCCGCCGCCGACGACAACGATGTCGTATTCGTGAGTCAGGGTGTTCATGCGGAGGACTTCCCCTTGCTGGCAGGGTTGCGAGGCCGGGCCGGGCCTGCGGCCTTGGTGGAGGTTGTGGCTGGCGCCACGGTCGCGGGTGCAGCCTTGTGCCGGTCGACGCGCAGCCGGTACTGGAACGCGTCGCCGCGGAAGTAGAGAAACTCGTAATCGATCGGCGTGCCCTGCGCATCGTGGGTCAGGCGTTCGATGCGCAGCACCGGCGCGCCTTCCTGGATGCGCAGGGCCTGGGTCAGGTCTTCGTCGGCGAGGATCGCATCGACGCTGAGGTCGGCATGGCCGAGCTTTACGCCGCAGTCGTTCTCCAGGATCAGGAAGATGTCGCGCGTGGCCAGGTCGGCCGTGACCAGCCGCTTGCCGACGGCCTCGGGCACCCAGGTCAGCTCCAGCGACACCGGTTCGCGGTTGAGCAGGCGCACCCGCCTGATCTCCACCACCGGATCGCCCTCGCGCAGCCGCAATTGCGCGGCAACGTGGCGGCTGGCCGGCACGCATTTGCAGCTGCGCACCTGGTTGAGGATCTCGTAGCCCATGCTCGACATCGCCTCGGCAAAGCCTTGCAGGGAGGTGATGTTCTGGAAGGCGCGGGGTTTGGAGACGAACGTGCCCTTGCCGTGGATCTTGAAGATCAGGCCCTCTTTCTGCAGGTCGCCCAGTGCCTGCCGCACGGTGATGCGGCTGGCGGAGAAGCGCTCGCCCAGCTCGCTTTCCGATGGCATCTGGTGATGCGGCGGATAGGTGCCGTCGAGGATGCGGGCACGCAGGGCGTCCTTGATCTGGGTGTAGAGCGGCAGCGGGATCGGTGTCGCTTCGGACAGTTCCGCTGTTTCGGGTGTGGGTTCCGCGTTGGTCCGGGTCGTCATCGGATCGACATCTTGTTATGACAAGTTGGAAACAACTATATGGACGACCCTGTCGCGACGGAACGAAGCAATCCGGATATCCAACGACGAAATCCGAGCTTGCGGCACGCCCCCGCGGCGTGCCGCCTTGTGATGGCGTGCCCCGGACCGCTGCGCCGCGCAGCCCGTCGCGCTGCGTCCCTCAACTCTCCATTCCCCAGGCCGATATCCAGTCATGACCCCTGCCGCCCGCCATCCGCCGCGGCCGCAGGCACAGGACAACGACGGCGGGAAACACCATCCAACGCAGGCACGGGAGCGACGCATGAGCAGTTCCATGAGGGACATCGACGAACGGACGAACCTCACCAACAACAACCAGTTCGAGCTGCTGCTGTTCCGGCTCGGCGACGCGGAGCAGTCCGGCCAGTCGGAGCTGTTCGGCATCAACGTGTTCAAGGTGCGCGAGATCCTGGTGATGCCGCCGGTGACCACGGTGGTCGGCGCCGATCCGTCGATCCTGGGCATGTCCGACATCCGCGGCCAGGTGATTCCGGTGATCGACCTGCCCAGGCTGGTTGGCTGCAAGCCGCGCAGCGGGCTGGGCATCCTGCTGGTGACGGAGTACGCGCGCTCGACGCAGGGCTTTGCGGTGGAGGCGGTGGAGGAAATCGTGCGCCTGGAGTGGAACCAGGTGCATTCGGCCGAGGCGAGCGTGCGCACCGGCCATGTGACCAGCATCGCCAAGCTCGATGCGGGCACGGACAACGCGCGGCTGGTGCAGGTGCTGGACGTGGAGCAGATCCTGCGCGACGTGCTGCCGAAGCGCCAGCCGGACGTCGACCCGGGCGCGGTCGGACCGCAACTGAACCTGCGGCCGGGGGCCAAGGTGATTGCCGCCGACGATTCGGCCCTGGCGCGTGGGCTGATCGAGCAGGGGCTGAAGGCCCTGGGCGCCCCGGTGGTGATGACCAAGTCGGGCAAGGAGGCCTGGGACCTGCTCGACAAGATCGCTGCCGAGGCCGCCAGCCATGGCAAGTCCGTGCACGACGAGGTGGCGCTGGTGCTGACCGACCTGGAAATGCCGGAGATGGACGGCTTTACACTGACGCGCAAGATCAAGGCGGACAGCCGGCTGAAGCAGTTGCCGGTGGTGATTCACTCGTCACTGTCGGGCGAGGCCAGCGAGGAGCATGTGCGCAAGGTGGGCGCGGACGCCTATGTGGCGAAGTTTGTTGCGAAGGAACTGGCGGATACCATCCGCGATGTGCTGACGCGTTGAGCACTCGGTGACGGTTTCCCGACGGTCATTGCGGCCTTGACTTGGAATCGTCACAAAATCATCGAACGGCGGCCATCGTGCCGCCATTTTTATTGCTGCCCTCGCTGCCGGCCCGGCAGGCAGCAATAGGCACAAAATGCAAGCGGCCGCAAGCATTCCCGTACGTAAACAGGTTGCCTATAAAACGGGCACTCCAGTGCGTTCCAGCGCCGGCGCGCCCTTTGCGGTTGTCAAGAGGGGGGATATCCACTGAACCTGTGGATAGATGCTGTGGACAAGTCAGGGCGTCCCGGCCGGTACTGCTCCGGGACGCCTGCCTGCGGTCTTGCGTGACCTCCACGCTCTTGCTGCGCTCCCTGTCGCTCGCTCTCCCTTTCCTGGCTCCCCGATTACTTGGGCTGTTCCACCGTGCGCAGGTAAGGCTTCAGGGTCTTGAAGCCTTGCGGGTATTTTTTCTTGGCATCTTCGTCCGAAACCGATGTCGGAATGATGACGTCCTCGCCCGGCTTCCAGTTCACCGGCGTGGCCACGGTGTGCTTGGCGTTGAGCTGCAGCGAATCCAGCAGCCGCAGCACTTCATCGAAATTGCGCCCGGCGCTCATCGGGTACACCAGCATGGCCTTGACCTTCTTGTCCGGACCGATGAGGAACACCGAGCGGACGGTCGCGTTGTCGACCGCCGTGCGCGGGCCGCTGCCGCTGGCCTCGGGGTGGATCATGTCGTAGAGCTTGGCCACGGTCAGGTCGGCATCGCCGATCATCGGGTAGTTGACGGCATGGCCCTGCGTTTCCTCGATGTCCTTGGCCCAGCGCTGGTGGTCGCTGACCGGGTCGACGCTCAGGCCGATGATCTTGGTATTGCGCTTGTCGAACTCGGGCTTGAGCCCGGCCATATAGCCCAGTTCGGTGGTGCATACCGGCGTGAAGTCCTTGGGATGCGAGAACAGGATGGCCCAGCCGTCGCCGATCCACTCATGGAAATTGATCTTTCCCTCGGTGGTGTCGGCGGTGAAGTCGGGGGCTTGTTCGCCCAGTCTAATCGCCATGGTTGCGCTCCTTGCAAGTTGGCATTGGGGTGGAAAAGCGCGTCGCCGGCCGGCGACGCTCGCTGTTGCCTTGGCGCCTAGCGGAATACCAGTACCGGTATCGCGCTGTGTGTCAGGACCTTTTGCGTTTCGCTGCCGATCAGCAGTGCCTGCAACCCGCGCCGGCCGTGCGAGGACATCACGATCAGGTCGCAGCCGCGCTGCTCCGCGCACTGGATGATGGCCTGCCAGGGATGGTCGTCGGTGGCGGTGACGGTTTCACAGGGCACGCCGGCCTGCCCCGCGGCGCGGCTGAGCGCGGCGAGAAAGGTGTCCGCGTGGCGCGCGGCTTCGGCGGCGAAGGTGTCCTTGGTGTCCTGCAGGCTGGTCAGCCGGTAGGTCAGGATGTGGTACTCGGGAATCACATGCAGGCCGGTCACGCGGGCCTCGATGCGGCTGGCAAACGTCATGGCGCGGGCCGCCATGGCTTCGGCGCGCGGCGAACCGTCGGTGGGGACAAGGAGGTGCTTGAACATGGTGGGCCTCCGATTGCGAAATAATTTACCGCCTCCGCCTGGCCCGTCCCCCGGACTGCCGGGCGAGCCCATCCAGTATAGGAATTGGGCGCTGATAGCGACAGGGTGACGCGGGCGTGCCGGCGCGCTTTTTGCACGCCTTCATGCCAGGTCCTTGCGCCCCGCGGCGCAAGCCGCAAGTGCCGGGCCGGCATGTTATGGGAATTAACATACTGTTATCATCCGATGCACCCGCACTCCTTCACGCCCACCCCACGACTGAAAGGGATCTACGCATGATCGCGCTGCGCGAAGCATGGCTGGCCGGGCTGTTCCGGCGCGGCAACTGGCTGCCTAACCTCGTCTCGGGCGTGATCGTCGGGGTGGTGGCGCTGCCGCTGGCGATGGCGTTCGCGATCGCTTCCGGGGCCAAGCCGGAGCAGGGCCTGTACACGGCCATCGTCGCCGGGCTGGCGGTGTCGCTGTTCGGCGGCAGCCGGCTGCAGATTGCGGGCCCCACAGGCGCCTTCATCGTGGTGCTGTCCGCGATCACCGCGCGCTACGGCATCGACGGCCTGCAGATCGCCACGCTGATGGCCGGGCTGATCCTGCTGGCGATGGGCCTGACGCGGCTGGGCAGTGTGATCCGGTTTATCCCGGCGCCGGTGATCGTCGGCTTTACCGCGGGCATCGGCGTCATCATCTTCGTCGGGCAGTGGCGGGATTTCTTCGGCCTGCCTGCGGTGGCTGGCGAGCATTTCCACGAAAAATTCTGGCACCTGCTGCAGGCCCTGCCGCAGTGGCATCCGGCCACCACCGCGCTGGCGCTCGGCAGCCTGCTGCTGGTGGTGGGCGCGCCGCGGGTGCGCTGGCTGCACCGCATCCCCGGTCCGCTGGTGGCGCTGGTGGTGGCGACCGCGGTGCAGGCGCTGTTCGGCTTCGACGGCGTGGCCACCATCGGCAGTGCCTTTGGCGGGCTGCCGCGCGGGCTGCCGGCGCCAACCCTGCCGGAGGTCACGCTGGCGCGCGTGATCGAGCTGGCCGGGCCCGCGTTCACCATCGCCATGCTGGGCGCGATCGAATCGCTGCTGTCGGCGGTGGTGGCCGACGGCATGGCCGGCACGCGGCACGATTCCAACCAGGAGCTGGTGGGCCAGGGCATCGCCAATATCCTGGCGCCGCTCTTTGGCGGGTTTGCTGCCACCGGCGCGATCGCGCGCACGGCCACCAATGTCCGCAACGGCGGCAACAGCCCGCTGGCTGGCGTGGTCCATGCGCTGACACTGGTGATGGTGCTGCTGTTCCTGGCGCCACTGGCGGCGAGCGTGCCGCTGCCCACGCTCGCGGCGATCCTGTTCGTGGTGGCGTACAACATGAGCGAGGTGCGCCACTTCGCGCGCATGGTGCGCCGGGCGCCGCGTGCCGACGTGGCCATCCTGCTGATCACCTTCACGCTGACCGTGCTGACCGACCTGGTGGTGGCGGTCAATATCGGCGTGATCCTGGCCATGCTGCAGTTCCTGCGCCGCATGTCGGCCTCGGTGGAAGTGGCGCACCAGGATGCGCTGGAGATCGAGCGCGAACTGGGCACGGCCGGTGGCGACCAGGGCGGCCTGCCCATGCGGATGTCGCCGGGCGTGATGGTCTACTCGATCGAGGGCCCGTTCTTCTTTGGCGCGGTGGAGACCTGCGAGCGCGCGCTGGTGCAGACGCATACCGATCCACGCGTGCTGCTGATCAGGTTGGGGCGCGTGCCCTTCATGGACATGACCGGCTTGCAGACGCTGGAAGCGGTGATCGGCACGCTGCGCAAGCGTGGCGTGGCGGTGGTGCTGGCCGAAGCCAACGGGCGCGTCCGGCAGAAACTGGCGCGCGCGGGGGTGATGGCGGTGCTGGGCGAGGAGAACTACGCGGATTCGCTGGCGGACGCGGCAAGGCGCTGCAGCGTGCTGGCGGGAGATGCGGGAATCTAGTGGGCGAGGCCTTGCGCTGGCTTACTTCTTCGGCCGGGTATTGCCCGCCGGTCGTGCCTTGGTGGCGTATTCCACGCCATGCTGCGCCAGGTAGTCGCGGATCAGCTGGCGCACCACCTGCGAGGGCGTCAGGTCCTGCGAGGCGCACAGGGTTTCGAAGGCCTTCTTCTTGTCCGGATCGATCAGGATGGTGAGGCGGGCGGTTTTGGATTCCATGAGGGGTGTCAGGCGGTCCCGGCTGGGTGACGGCGGCGGCAATTGGAATCGCATTATATACAGCGTATTTGCAGCGCCAACCAGCTCCGAAGCCCGACAGTTTTCTCTGTTCGCCAGGGGTGGCAGCGTTTTCCAGACGCTCCCGTACTGTGAGTCCCTGCGAAGTCCTGCTACGTCGCCAGCTCCAGGTCCGCAATCACCGCCGCCAGGAACCGCGCCGCCTCGCCACCGGTCACCACCCGATGGTCAAAGGTCAGGCTGAGCGGCATCACCCGATGCACGGCCGGCACGCCTTTCGCCGCCACCACTTCTTCCCGCACGCGGCCCGCCCCCAGGATCGCCACCGTAGGCGGCACCACGATCGGTGCGGCATAGCGGCCCGCGATCATGCCGAAGTTGGACAGCGTGATGGTGTTGCCGCGCATCTCCTCCGGTGCGATGGTGCGCGCGCGGATATCGGTGCGCATGCGATCCAGGCCCTTGCGCAGGTCGCCCGGGTCGCGGTTGCCCACGTCGCGCAGCACCGGCACGAACAGGCCTTCGGGCAGGTCGGCGGCGATGCCGACGTCGATCTTCTTCAGCACATGGCGGCGCCCGGTCTGGCCTTCGTACCAGGCATTGAGTCCGGGCTCCGCGCGGCAGCCGGCAACCAGCGCGCGCACCAGCCGGATGGTGACATCGGCGCCGGCTTGCCAGGCATGGATATCGGCATCGTCCATCACCGTGGCCGCGGCCACTTCGTTCTGCGCGCGCGCCATGTTCTGCGCCATCGCGCGGCGCACGCCCCGCAGTACTTCCGGCGCGCCGAGTTCTGCCAGTGTGGCCGCCACGCGCTCCACGTCGTCGGCGGTGATCACGCCTTCGGGACCGGAGGCGGTCGCCATCGCCAGGTCCACGCCGAGGCGCCGTGCCAGCACGCGCACCGCCGGCGCGGCCTTGACGCGCGCCGCCATGCCGGCCACGGGCGCCGCCGCACCCGGCGGCCCGGCTTCATTGACCACGCGCGTGCCGACCTGTACCGAGCCCACCACCGTGCCCGCATCGGCATCCTCGCCCGCGCCCTCGAAGGCCACCAACGGCGCGCCCAGGTGCACGATATCGCCCGGCTCCGCAAACAGCTTGCCGATGGTGCCCGCATAGGGCGACGGGATCTCGACGATGGCCTTGGCCGTCTCCACCGACAGGAGCGGCTGGTCCGCGGCCACGGTATCTCCTGCCTTGACATGCCAGGTCACGATCTCGGCCTCTTGCAGGCCTTCGCCCAGGTCGGGCAGCTTGAAGACTCTCATCGTCACTCCTTGCCCACCCTTGCCAATCATTCAGCTCATGCCGCCATGGCCTTGCGCGCCGCGTCGACGATGCGCGCGACGCTGGGCAGGTAGGTATATTCCAGCCGCGCCAGCGGCACCACGGTATCGAAGCCCGTCACGCGCTGCACCGGCGCGGCCAGCGAATAGAGCCCCGCGTCGGCCAGCCCCGCAGCGATCTCGGCGCCAAAGCCGGCGGTGCGGGGCGCCTCGTGCACGATCACGCAGCGCCCGGTGCGCGCCACCGAATCCAGGATGGTCTGCAGGTCCAGCGGCTTGAGCGTGGCCACGTCGATCACCGTGGCGGTCACGCCTTCGGCGGCCAGTTCGTCGGCCGCGGCGAGCGTTTCCTGCATCATCGCGCCCCAACTCACCAGCGTGATGTCGTTGCCTTCGCGCAGCGTGAAGCAGGTGTCCAGCGGCAGCGCCGCGCCGTCGTCGGCCACCTCCTGGCGGAACAGCCGGTACAGCCGCGTGGGCTCCAGGAAGATGACGGGGTCGGGATCGGCGATGGCGGCCAGCAGCAGGCCGTAAGCACGCGCCGGGGACGACGGCACGACCACGCGCAGGCCCGGCATATGCGCGAACATCGCCTCCGGGCTCTCCGAATGATGCTCGGGCGCATGGATGCCGGCGCCGAACGGCGAGCGCACCACCATCGGACAGGACAAGCGCCCGCGGGTACGGTGCCGCATGCGCCCGGCATGGTTGATGATGTGGTCGACCGTCGGATAGATAAAGCCGGTGAACTGGATCTCGGCCACGGGCTTCAGCCCCATCGCCGCCATGCCGATGGCCGCGCCGACGATGCCGCCTTCGGCCAGCGGCGTGTCCATGACCCGCGCCGCGCCGAAGCGCGCCTGCAGGCCCACGGTGGCGCGGAACACGCCGCCGTTGACGCCGATGTCCTCGCCCAGCAGCAGCACGTCGGGATCGTTGGCCAGCGCGTGGGCCAGCGCCAGGTTGACCGCTTCGACCAGATTGACTTCCGCCATGGTTCGCTCGCTATGTCGCGTGAGGATCGTTCGGGCCGTACGCTGCAGTGCCTCGCTATCCGTGCGGCGCCGCGAAGCGCCGTGCCGTCTCCAGCTGCGCCTGCAGTTCGGCCGGCATGGTCGCGTACAGGCAGTCGAACATCGCCGCGGGGTCCGGCGGCGGCAGCGCCAGGTAGGCTTCCACCGCCTGCGCGACCTTCTGCGAGCACGCCTTGACCAGTGCCTCTTCGCGTGCGGCGTCCCACGCTTGCAGCGCCAGCAGGTGGGTGCGCAGCCGCAGCAACGGTTCTTCCTCCCAGTGCGCCTTGACGGTGGCCTCGTCGCGGTAGCGCGAGGCGTCGTCGGCCGTGGTGTGGTCGCCCAGGCGATAGGTGATGGCCTCGATCAGTGCGGGCCCGCCGCCTGCGCGGGCGCGTTCGATCGCCTCGCCGACACGGTGGCGCACCGCGACGATGTCGTTGCCGTCGATCTGCTCGCCCGGGATGCCCGCCGCGATGGCCTTCTGCGCCAGCGTCTGCGCCGCGGTCTGCTTGCTGCGCGGCATCGAGATCGCCCACTGGTTGTTGTTCACCACGATCACCAGCGGCGCGTGCCACGCGCCGGCCATGTTCATGCCTTCATAGAAGTCGCCCTTGGAGGTGCCGCCGTCGCCCAGCAGGCAGACCGCCACGCGCGGCTCGCCGCGCAGCTGGAACGCATACGCGGCGCCGGCCGCGTGGCATACCTGGGTGCCGATCGGCACGCAGTTGGCAAAGTCATGCGGCGCTGCGGCAAAGCCGCTGCCGCGCTCGTCGCCGCCCCAGTAGAGCAGGCTCTCGGTCATCGTGACGCCCCGCACAAACTGTGCGGCGTGGTCGCGGTACGACGGCACCAGCACGTCCTCCGGTCGCATCGCATGCGCCACGCCCACGCCGATGGCTTCCTGGCCCAGCGCCGAGGCAAAGGTGCCGATCTTGCCGGTGCGCTGCAGCGCGATCGCCTTCAGGTCGAACTGGCGCGTCAGCACCATCGCCTGGTACAGCGTCACCAGCGCGTCAGGATCGCGGGCAAGGGGTGGGGGAGGGGAAGTGGGGGAAGACGTGTCGCCTGGCGGGGCGAGATAACGGGTGTAGCCGATCTCGAAGCTCGCAACCGTGGACATGGCAGGTCTCTCGATGCGCGTGTCGTGTTGTGGTCCCGGGCGTGCCTTGTGGGCGTGCCCGGGTGTGTAGTCGAGTGTAGGGCATTTGCCGCGGGATGGCGGGGGCGATTGTCGTGCTGCGCACAAGCGCCTGCTGGCGCCGGCCGGGCGACCTGCCGCGCGCGGTACCGTTGCACTACGCTGGATCCCATCGCCACCCCGATGCGAGGCCGACATGCCCGAGCAACTCACCCGGCATCCGGAAGTCACGATCCAGGTCTTGCGCAGCGCCGGCGCCCGCTGTGGCGAGGGCGCGCCGCAGCAGATCCTGAAGAGCTGCCCGCGCGAGCGCTTCTGCCAGCTGCCCGGCGGCGAGATCTGCGTCTACGGGCTGGACGGCGCCGCGGCGATGACGCAGATCACGCCCGCGGACTGGCAGGCGCTGGGCCCGCTGGCAGGCGCGCGGCAGGCCGATGCGCCGTCGATGGCAGTGGTGGTGGCGGCGCTGGCCGGACTGCTGGCCGGGGTGCTGCTGGCGGCATTGCTGGCGCGCTGGCGCCACGGCCGGTGGCGTCAATAGCCACACTTGCCGGGGAGCCCACGGTGTCATGCCGGCGCTGGCACGGTGTTTGCGGCTCCACTCCGGCCATGACACCGCTGCCGTCCGCCCCCGCCAGCATTCGCCTGCTAGAGAACGGCGAAGAGTACTTTCCGCGCGTGTTCGACGCGATTTCGCGCGCGCGTGAAAGCGTGCTATTGGAAACTTTTATCCTCTTCGACGACGAGGTAGGAAAGAAATTGCAAGCGGCACTGCTGGACGCCGCACGCCGCGGCGTGCGCGTGGCCCTCACAGTGGACGGCTTCGGCTCGCACGACCTGCCGCCCGGCTTCGTCGCCGAACTGGTCAGGGCGGGCGTGCACTTCTGCACTTTCTCGCCGCGGCGGCGGTTGTTCGGCGTGCGCACGCATATCTTCCGGCGCATGCACCGCAAGCTGGTCGCCATCGACGGCGAGGTGGCCTTCGTCGGCGGCATCAACTTCTCGGCCCAGCACCTGTATGACTTCGGTCCGCGGGCCAAGCAGGACTATGCGGTGGAGATCCGCGGCCCCGCGGCCCGGCAGGTGCAGGACTTCCTGCTGCGCGCAATGCCCGAGGCCTGCCCCGGCCCGCCGCCGCCGCGCGTACACGGCCGCGCCGCCCCGGCTGCGCCCACCACGGTGCGCCTGGTGACGCGCGACAACCACCGCCATCGCAACGATATCGAGTTCGCCTACCTCGATGCGATCCGCGCCGCGCGGCGCGAGGTGGTGATCGCCAATGCCTACTTCCTGCCGGGCTACCGGCTGCTGCATGCCCTGTGCGAAGCCGCGCAGCGCGGCGTGCAGGTGCGCCTGCTGCTGCAGGGCAAGCCCGACATGCCATGGGTGGCGCGCGCGGGTGGCCTGCTGTACAGCCACCTGCAGGACGCCGGCGTGCAGATCCTGGAATACGTCGAGCGTCCCTTCCACGGCAAGGTGGCCGTGGTCGACGACGCCTGGGCCACCGTGGGCTCGAGCAATCTCGACCCGCTCAGCCTGTCGCTGAACCTGGAGGCCAACCTGGTGATCCGCGAGCCCGGGTTTGCGCGCCTGCTGCGCGCACGGCTGCAGGCCCTGATCGCCGAGCGCTGCCGCGAAGTGCCGGCGCGCAAGCACGACCGCACCCTGCTCGACGCCGCCGGATCCACGCTGATGTTCCACTTCCTGCGCCGCTTCCCGGCATGGGCGGGCTGGCTGCCCGCGCATACGCCGCGGCTGGTGGCACCGCGCGAGGGCGATCCGCGCCGCCGTGGCCGCGTGATCGTGCTGGAAGGGGAGGCTGAATAGTGGTCGCGCAAGCCATCTCCGCAATCCGGCAGCATGCGCGCTGGCCGATGTGGCGGCGTGCCATCGGCATCGTGTTCATTGCCGCGGTGGTGGCGCTGATCGCACGCAAGCTTGGGACCATCGACTGGGATGCGGTGATCACCGCGCTGCGCGGCTTCGATCGCCGTACGCTGCTGCCGGCCGTCGGCTGCGTCGCGCTCACCGGGCTGCTGTACAGCCAGTTCGACGTGCTCGGCGTGCGCTATGCCGGACACCCGCTGCCGGTGCGCCGCACGATGGCGATCGCCTATGTCAGCTACACGCTCAGCCTCAACCTCGGGGCGACGCTCGGCGGCGCGGGCGTGCGCTATCGCCTGTATTCGCGCGCGGGACTCAGCGCGCCGCAGGTCTGGAGCGTGTTCGCGGTGGCGGTGACCAGCAACTGGCTCGGCTATGCGCTGCTGGCGGGGACCATATTGGCCGGGCAGTTGGTGGTGCTGCCGCCGGAGTGGGGCATTCCGCCGGTGGCGACGCGCCTGCTGGGTGCGCTGATGCTGGCCGCGCCCGCGGGCTACATGGCCGCCTGTGCGGTATGGCACGGCCGGCATCGCACTGTGCGCGACCATGACATCTATGTGCCGTCGGTCGGCTTTGCCGCGCTGCAGATTCTGGTGTCGGCCGGCAACTGGATGGCCGTGGCCGGAATCATGCATGCGCTGCTGCATACGCATGCGGACTACTTCACGGTGCTCGGGGTGCTGCTGGCCTCCGGCCTCGCGGGCGTCGTGGTCCGCGTGCCGGGCGGCCTTGGCGTGATCGAGACGGTGTTCTTTGCGATGCTGGGGGACCAGGTGCCGCATGCGCTGTTGGTGGCGGCGCTGATTGCGTACCGGGCGTTGTATTACCTGATTCCGCTGGTGGTGGGTTCGGTGGGATATTTCTTGCTGGAGGCGCGGGGGAAGCGGGAGGGTGGCCGACAGGAAACAGACTGAGCGAAGCCAACGGTATTAACCCGCCGCCCTCAGCCCTTGAGCCTCCTGCCCTCTCCCCCGGCCCCCTCTCCGGCACGCGGGAGAGGGGAGCAAGCAGGCCGTGCCGTCAGGCCCCGACCGCCACCGGCTGGCGCCAGCGCAGGTTTTCCGGCCGGCGCAGGCCAAGATGTTCGCGCAGCGTGGTGCCCGTATAGCGCTCGCGGAACAGGCCGCGGCGTTGCAGCTCCGGCACCACCAGCTCGATAAAGTCATCGAGTCCGCCCGGCAGCCATGGCGGCATCACGTTGAAGCCGTCGGCCGCTTCGTTTTCGAACCACGCCTGCAACTGGTCGGCGATGGATTGCGGCGTCCCGTGGATCGACCAGTGGCCGCGTGCGGTGGCCACGCGCAGGCACAGCTGGCGGATGGTCAGCCCCTCGCGCCGCGCCAGTCCGGTGACCAGCTGGAAGCGGCTCTTGGCACCGTTGGGTTCCACCAGGTTTTCAGGCAGCGGGCCGTCCAGCGGATAGGCGCTCAGGTCGATCCCGCCCAGATGCTGCGACAGCAGCGCCAGTCCCACGCTCGGATGGATCAGGCTTTGCAGCGCTTCGAACTTCTCCTGCGCCTCGGCCTCGCTGCGTCCCACTACCGGGAACACGCCCGGCAGGATCTTGAGCTGGTCCGGCGAGCGCCCGTAGCGCGCCAGCCTGCCTTTCAGGCCGCGGTAGAAGGCCTGCGCCTCGGCCAGCGACTGCTGCGCGGTGAAGATGACTTCGGCGGTGCGCGCGGCCAGTTCCTGCCCGGCCTCGGAAGAACCCGCCTGCACGATCACGGGATGGCCCTGCGGCGGACGTGCGACGTTGAGGGGTCCGCGCACCTGGAAATGCGCGCCGCGATGGTCGAGCGCGTGCAGCTTGTCCGCATCGAAATGCAGGCCGCTGTCCTTGTCGTAGAGAAAGGCGTCGTCCTCCCAGGTGTCCCACAGCCCGGTGACCACGTCGACGAATTCTTCGGCGCGCGCATAGCGGTCGGCATGCGCGGGATGGCGCTCCAGGCTGAAATTGTGCGCCTCGGCGTCTGACCGACGTCACCACGTTCCAGCCCGCGCGGCCGCCGCTGAGGTGGTCGAGCGAGGCGAACTTGCGCGCCACGTGATAGGGCTCGTTGTAGGTGGTGGAGGCGGTCGCCACCAGGCCGATGCGATGCGTCACCGCCGCCAGCGCCGACAGCAGCGTCAGCGGCTCGAAGGTTGCGGCGCGCGCGGTGCGCGGCAGCGTGGCTTCGTCCATGCCGCGGATGGCCACGCCGTCGGCGAGGAACAGCGCGTCGAAGCCCGCGGCCTCGGCGCGCTGCGCGAGCGCCACGTAGTGCGCCAGGTTACGGCCGGCGTCGGCCTGCGCGCCGGGATGGCGCCAGCCGGCGACGTGATGCCCGGTGACCTGGACAAAGGCGCCGAGATGCAGCTGGCGCGGCGGCTTGTGCTGTGACATGGATGCCCTCCGTGGCTGGCCGGGTCAGGCGGCGCGCTGCTGCGCGGCGTCGGCGGACTGGTTGGCCGGCGCGCTGCCCTCGCGGCGCACGCCCGCCTTGACCGCCACGCTGCGGCGGCCGTCCACGCTGACCGGCACGTCACCGGCAACCGTCGCACGGCGCACCACGCGGTGCGCATCGCCGTAGTCGTTGATGGCGTAGTGCTGGGTGGCGCGGTTGTCCCAGATGGCAACGTCGCCGGTGCGCCAGCGCCAGCGCACGGTGTTCTCGAGCCGGTGCACGTGGCCTTGCAGCACCGACACCAGGTGCGCGGAATCCGTCGCGGAGTAGCCCAGCAGCTTCTTGACGAAATGTCCCAGCACCAGCGTGCGTTCGCCGGTTTCGGGATGCACGCGCACCACCGGGTGCTCGGTCTCGTAGAGCGCCGAGGTGAACAGTTCACGGTAGCGCCTGAGGCTGGCGCTGTTGGCATTGACGTGGCTGGCGGCGTAGTCGTAGTCGTTGGTATGCAGCGCCCACAGCTTGTCCGCGAGCTCGCGCAGCGGCTCAGGCAGGTCCTGGTAGGCTGCGGCGGTGTTGGCCCACACCGTGTCGCCGCCGGCGGCGGGGATGGTCACCGCGCGCAGCACCGACACGGCCGGATAGGCCAGGTCGAAGGTCACGTCCGTATGCCAGGAGTTGGCGCGCCCGCCGTGCTCGGAATCGAGTTCGAGAAGCTGCGTGCCGTCGCGCGACGGCACGGTCGGGTGCGGCACGGTGTCGCCGAACTGGCCGGCAAAGCGCTGCTGCGCCGCATCGTCCAGGTGCACCTGGTCGCGGAAGAACAGCACCTTGTGCCTGAGCAGCGCGGCGCGAATCGCCGCGAAGGTAGCGGGATGCAGGTCGCCGTGCAGTGCGACGCCGCGCACTTCGGCGCCGATGCGGCCGGCGACCGGGTGGATGTCGAGCTGGACCGGTTGGTCTTGCGGGGTATTGGCTTGTGTCATCACGAGGCTCCGGGGAGGAAAGAGGATTGGGTCAGGCGGGTGCGAGTTCGGGCTGCTCCGTCGGCACCTGCCCGGCGAACTCGCGCAGCACGGCATCGCGCACGCCGGCGAAGGGCGGCCCCGCGCGCTCGCGCGGATGCGGCAGGTCGACCGGCACGATGCGGCGGATGCGGCCGGGGCGCGGCTCCATCACCACCACGCGGCCGCCGAGGAAGACGGCTTCCTCCACGTCGTGCGTGACCAGGATCATGGTGATGCCTTCGGCCTGCCAGATGCGGTGCAGCTCCTGCTGCAGGTAGGCGCGGGTCATTGCATCGAGCGCGCCGAAGGGTTCGTCGAGCAGCAGGATTTCCGGGCGCGTCACCAGCGCGCGCGCAATCGCCACGCGCTGCGACATGCCACCGGAGAGCTGGTGCGGATACGCCTGCTCGAAGCCGCGCAGGCCGACCAGCGCGATATGCTCGGCGACGCTGCGTTCCTTCTCGGCGGTGCTGCCCGGCAGGTTGAGCAGCGCCAGCCGGATGTTCTGTTCCACCGTCAGCCACGGGAACAGCCGGTGCTCCTGGAACACGATGCCGCGCTGCAGGCTGGTGCCGGCCACGCGCTTGCCGTCGAGCAGGATCTCGCCGCGGTAGTCTTCCTCCAGCCCCACCACCAGCCGCAGCAAGGTCGACTTGCCGCAACCGCTGGCGCCGACGATGCTGACGAACTCGCCGGGAGCGATGGTCAGGGTGATGTCCTCGAGCACGGGCAGGGCCCGGCCCTTGACTTCGTATTGCTTGTGCAGGTGCGCGATGCTGAGCGTGCCGGCATGTGGCATGGGGTTCTCCGTCAGTCAGGTTAGATCAGCCGGCCGCTACCGAGCGTCCGCGCCACGCCAGCAACCGTCGTTCGATACGGCTGGCGATCCAGTTCAGCGTGAAGCCGACCAGGCCGACCACGATCACGCCGAAGATCACCAGGTCCATCCAGAAGTTCTCGCGCCCGTCGACCATGGTGTTGCCGATGCCCTTGCCCGAGACCAGCAGGTACTCCGCGCCCAGCGTCGCCAGCCATGCATAGATCAGCCCCAGGTGGATGCCGGCGAAGATCGACGGCGCCGCCGATGGCAGCACCACGCGCCACAGCACCTGCACACGGGTAAAGCGCAGCACGCGCGCCACTTCCAGCAGGTCGGCGGGCACGGCGCGGATGCCTTCGAAGGTATTGAGCACCACCGGGAAGAACGCCGCCAGCGACAGGAACACCACCTTGGCGGCATCGCCCAGCCCGAACCAGACCGAGATCAGCGGAATCCACGCGAACAGCGAGATCTGCTTGACGGTGTGGAAGCTCGGGCCCGCCAGCCGCTCGAACAGCCGCGACAGCCCCAGCGCCGCGCCGAACACCAGCCCCACGGTGGCGCCGATGGCAAAGCCAGCCAGGTCGCGCCACAGGCTGGCGGACAGCGACACGAACAGCGCGCCGCTCTGCACCTGGCGCACGGCGGCGTCCCAGACGCTGGAGACCGGCACCAGCAGCGGCGAGGTGGTCCAGTTGAAGCGCACGGCGGCCCACCACAACGCGAGCAGCGCGAGCGGCAGGACCCAGCCGCGCAAGGCGCGGGGCACAGAGAGTCGGCGCACGGAGTTTGCGGAAATCGTCATCGCTGCCTCGCCTCAGAAGCCCGGCTTGCGCCAGCGCAGCACCGCGCCCTCGGCCAGCGCGAGCGCCTTGTCGAGCGTAAAGCCGACCACGCCCACCACCACCACCGCGGCGATCACCATATCGAGCTGGAACAGCTGGCGGCCGTAGACGATCATGTAGCCCAGCCCCTCGGACGAGGCCAGCAACTCCACCACCACCAGCGCCAGCCACGCATGCGTGAGCCCGTAGCGCACGCCGTTCCACACCGGCGCGGCCGCCGCGGGCAGCACCACGCGCGACAGCGTCTGCCAGCGCGTGAGCCGCAGAACGCGCGCCACTTCCAGGTAGCGCACGGGAACGCTGCCGATGCCCTTGTACGTGTTCAGCGCAACAGGAACGAAGGCGGCCTTGGCGATCAGGATCACCTTGAGCGCTTCATCGATGCCGACCAGCAGCATCAGCAGCGGCAGCCAGCCCAGCACCGGCACCTGGCTGAAGGCCTTGAAGGTCGGATAAACGTAGTCGCGCAGGGCCGGCGACAGTCCCATCGCCGCGCCCAGCGCCAGCCCACCGGCCAGGCCCACGGCAAATCCGCCGGCCACGCGCAGCGCGCTGATCGCCAGGTTGGCCTGCAGCTCGCCGCTTTGCCACAAGTCGGCCAGCGTGCGGGCCACGTCTTCGGGCGCGGGCAGTACCTGCGGCGGGATCCATGCATTGCGGGCCGCGACGTACCAGATCAGCAGCAGCGTCAGCGGTACCGGCCAGGCCAGCAGCCAGCGCGTGGCGTGTTGCCAGCCTGGTGTCCTGCGGGGAGAAGCCGCGCGCGGGGCAGCGGCGGCGGGAAGTGAGAGCGAATCGGCGGCGGACATGGTGTCAGGCTCCGAGGATCTTGCCGTTGGGCTGGTAGATGGGCCAATAGCTTTGCAGGCTTAGCTCGGTGAGCGCGGCCTTCAGGAAGCGCTGGTCGATCCACTGGTCGACGTCGAAGCGCGCGCGGCTCAGCCGGAAGCGATAGGCCTGCTCGGTGGCATCCTTGTAGCGGCTGACCAGGAAGGGATCGAAGTTCGGATTCAGGCGCACGCGCAGCGGCTCGCCGTCGAAGTCTTCCTTCCAGTGGTCGTAGGGCGTACCGGCGCGCGCCCAGGTGCGCAGCACGTCTTCGCGATGGCTTTCGTCGGAGGCCCAGCGCGCGGTCTCGACCGCGGCCTTGACCAGGTGCTGTGTCGCTTCCGGATAGCGCGTGGCGAAGTCATCGGTCACCAGCACATGGCTTTGCCGCGTGTAGATCGGCGACTGGTTCTTGCTCGAATACAAGATGCGCACCGCGCCCTTGTCGCGCAGGCGCAGGATGTCCATGGCGCCGATGGCTGCGTCGATATCGCGTGTGGACAATGCGGCGAGGTAGCCGGCCGTATCGAGGTTCAGAAGGCGCAGGTCCTTGTCGGTCAGCCCGTTGGCTTCGAGCAGGCGCAGCGCGGGCAGATGCATGTTGGTGCCTTTGAACAGCGACACGCGCTTGCCGCGCAGGTCGGCAACCGTCTTCAGCGGCGAGTCGGGTGGCACGCCCACGTAGATATTGGCGCGCACGCCGGTGGCCAGCACCAGCCGCGTCTTCAGGCCTGCGGCACGTGCCACGATGGAAGGCAGGTCGCCCTGCAATGCGAAGTCGAGCTGGCGATTGGCCAGCGCCTCGTTGACGGCCGGGCCCGCGCCCTTGAAGAAGAACCACTCGACGCGCGTACCGCTGGGCTTGAACGATTCCTCCAGCCAGCCGCGCGCATGGGCGATCGCCAGCGAACTGCCGGCGAAGCTCGGCGGCGTGCCGGTGGCTGGCTGCGCCACGCCGATGTGGATCACGTCAGGGCGGGCGGAGGCGCTGGCGCTGAATGCGGGCAGCGGCGACAGCGACGCGGCCAGGCCGAGCCCGGACCAGGCCACACAGCGCAGCATGTCGCGGCGGTTCAGCGTGTGCGGGGCATGGGCAGCGGGGCGACGCTGGGGCTTCATCGTGCAGGCCTTGTCGGAGTGGAGAACGGCTCCACGATAAGCGGCGCCGCAGCCGTACCTGAACGAATGATTGCGGCATTGGTTATCGGCTTTGCGCATATGGCCTCACTGCGCGTGCGTGGCGTCCTGCAGCGCACCACAGTGCCGGCAAGGGCAAGCCATGGGCGCACTCGCACCAATGTCCAGACATGGATATGCGATAAGCGGATAAGGGCCAGCGATTTGATTCGTTGACGGTGCGCTGGCCGGCTCCCTACAGTGCAAGCTTGTACGCGGCATCCCGGGACAGTTGTCACGGGAGCCGCACCGGCCTCCCCCGTATGCCATCGCTTGCCATGACGACCGCAACTGCCCACGCCAGTGTTTCGCGCCACCAGAGCGCACCGCCTTCCACGACCTTCGCCGAGGCTTTCGAAATCCGCCCGCTCGATGCCCCGCTGGGCGCCGAGGTGATCGGGCTCGACCTGTCGCAACCGCTGTCCGATGCGGACTTCGCCCGCATCCATCGCGCGCACCTGGACTATCACGTGGTGGTGTTCCGCGACCAGCAGATCACGCCCGCGCAGCAGATCGCATTCAGCCGCCGCTTCGGGCCGCTGCAGATCCACGTGCTGCACCAGTTCCAGCTGCCGGGCCACCCGGAAGTGCTGGTGGTGTCCAACGTGGTCGAGAACGGCAAGCCGATCGGGCTGGGCGATGCCGGCCACTTCTGGCATTCGGACCTGTCGTACAAGGAAAAGCCGAGCCTCGGCTCACTGCTGCATGCGCGCGAACTGCCCGCCGAAGGCGGCGATACGCTGTTCGCCAACATGCACCTCGCATGGGACACGCTGCCGCCTGCGCTGCAGAAGGCGGTGGACGGCCTGCAGGCCGAGCACACCTACCTGGCGCGCTATGCCGAGCTGCAGCAGCGCAGCCCGTGGCGGCCGAACCTGACGCCCGACCAGATCGCACAGGTCAAGCCGGTGCTGCAACCGGTGGTCCGCACCCATCCGGAAACAGGCCGCAAGGCGATCTTCGTCAGCGAGCACTTCACCACGCGCATCGTCGGCCTGCCCGAGGATGAAAGCCGCGACCTGCTCGACCAGCTGTTCGCGCACAGCACCAGGCCTGAGCATATCTATCGCCACCAGTGGCAGCCGCACGACCTGGTGTTCTGGGACAACCGCTCGCTGCTGCACCTGGCCGCAGGCTGTCCGCCCGAGCTGCGGCGCGTGATGTACCGCACCACCATCGAAGGCGACGTGCCGCGCTGAAGCGGAAACGCTTGCGCAAGTCATGCAAGTCATACACAAGGCGCCCGCATCGGCGAGCGCCGGTCCAACGTATTCCCCGGAGTTTCGACCATGTTCTCTCGTTTTTCCCGCAAGATCGGCCTGCTCGTACTGAGCGCAGGGCTGGCTGTTTCCGGCGCGGCACATGCCGAAGGCAAGCTGCGCATCGCCGAGCAGTTCGGCGTGGTCTACCTGCTGCTCAATGTGGCACGCGATCAGCAACTGATCGAAAAGCACGGCAAGCAGCAGGGCGTCGACATCAAGGTCGAATGGACGCAGCTGTCCGGCGGTGCCGCGGTCAATGATGCGCTGCTGTCGGGGGCCATCGATATCGCCGGCGCCGGCGTCGGCCCGCTGCTGACGCTGTGGGACCGTACCCACGGCAAGCAGAACGTGCGTGGCGTGGCATCGCTGGGCAACTTCCCGTACTACCTGGTCAGCAACAACCCCAAGGTCAAGTCGATTGCCGACTTCACCGAGAAGGACCGCATTGCGCTGCCGGCAGTGGGCGTGTCGGTGCAGTCGCGCGTGCTGCAGCTCGCCGCCGCCAAGCAATGGGGCGACAAGGAATACAACCGGCTCGACAAGTGGACCGTCGCGATACCCCATCCCGATGCGGCGGCCGCGATCATCGCCGGCGGCACCGAGATCACCGGCCACTTCGGCAACCCGCCGTTCCAGGAGCAGGAACTGGCCGGCAACCCGAACGCGCGCATCGTGCTGAATTCGTATGACGTGCTCGGCGGCCCCAGCTCGTCCACCGTGCTGTACGCGACCGAGAAGTTCCGCAACGACAACCCCAAGACCTATCGTGCCTTCGTCGATGCGCTGGCCGAAGCCGCTGTCTTCGCCACCGCCAATCCGGAAGCTGCGGCGGACATCTACCTGCGCCAGAGCAAGGCCAGGACCGACCGCGCGCTGCTGCTGCGCGTGCTGAAGAACCCGCAGGTGCAGTTCCGCGTGGCGCCGCAGAACACCTTTGCGCTGGCCGCCTTCATGCACCGCGTGGGCGCGATCCGCAACCAGCCCAAGTCCTGGCAGGACTACTTCTTCCATGACCCCGTCACCGCGCAGGGGAGCTGATCATGGCGACGCACAACCTGCGCGTGGTGTCCGACCGCGTTGCCCCGTTGCTGCAGGTCGATGGGGTGTCACTGGAGTACCGCACGCCCGAGCGCATCGTGCGCGCCACCCATCGCGTCAGCTTCGACGTGCATGCGGGCGACCGCTTCGTGCTGCTGGGGCCGTCCGGCTGCGGCAAGTCCACGCTGCTGAAGGCCGTGGCCGGCTTCGTGCCGCCCTGCGAAGGCGAGATCCGGCTGGAAGGCCGGCGCGTGCAGCAGCCCGGCCCGGACCGCATCGTGGTGTTCCAGGAGTTTGACCAGCTGCCGCCGTGGAAGACCGTGGTGCAGAACGTGATGTTCCCGCTGCGCCAGGCGCGCGGGCTGTCGCGGGCCGAGGCGCGCGAGCGTGCCATGGACAGCCTGGAGAAAGTGGGGCTGGCCGACTTTGCCGATGCCTACCCGCACACGCTGTCGGGCGGCATGAAGCAGCGCGTGGCGATTGCGCGTGCGCTGGCGATGCGCCCCAAGGTGCTGCTGATGGACGAGCCCTTCGCCGCGCTCGACGCACTGACGCGCCGGCGCATGCAGGAAGAGCTGCTGGCGTTGTGGGACGACGCGGGCTTTACGCTGCTGTTCGTCACGCATTCGATCAAAGAGGCGCTGGTGGTGGGCAGCCGCATCCTGCTGTTGTCGCCGCATCCGGGCCGCGTGCGCGCCGAGCTCAACAGCCAGCAGTTCACCCTGGCCAGCCAGGGCGGCACCGAGTTCCAGGCCGCCGCGCAACGCATCCACACCTTGCTGTTCGGCGCCCCCGCCGCCGACGCGCAGCCACAGCGCGCGCGCAGCGCTGTGGGTCGCTGAATTTGGCCGCTGAACCTGAAGGAACCGCATCATGACGCAACCGACCGTGGCGTTCGCCGACGTGCTTCGCCCCGAATACGAACGCGAGCCCGAACCCTTTACCGAAGCGCCGCTGGCACGCGCGCTGCCGTGGCACCAACAGCTGTGGCAGCATGGCTGGCTGCGCAAGGCGGTGATCCTGCTGGCGCTCGCGCTGGTGTGGGAAGTGGTGGCGCGCGTGCAGGACAACGACCTGCTGCTGCCCTCGTGCCTGGCCACGCTGCGCGCCTTCGCCGACGCGGTTGCCAGTGGCGAGCTGCCTGGCAAGGCGGCGCTGTCGATCTCCGTGCTGCTGCGCGGCTATGCGCTGGGCATCGTGCTGGCGTTCGCGCTGACTTCGCTGGCGGTGTCCACCCGCTTCGGCCGCGATGTGCTGGACACGCTCACCGCCATGTTCAACCCGCTGCCCGCGATCGCGCTGCTGCCGCTGGCGCTGCTGTGGTTCGGGCTTGGCACCAAGAGCCTGGTGTTCGTGCTGGTCCATTCGGTGCTGTGGCCGCTGGCGCTGAACATGTACGCGGGCTTCCGGGGGGTGCCGCCGACGCTGCGCATGGCCGGGCGCAACTACGGCCTGCGCGGGCTGCGCTATGTCGCGTTGGTGCTGGTGCCGGCGGCGTTGCCGGCGATCCTGTCCGGGCTGAAGATCGGCTGGGCCTTTGCCTGGCGCACACTGATCGCGGCCGAGCTGGTGTTCGGCGCGTCGTCGGGGCAGGGCGGGCTGGGCTGGTTTATCTTCCAGAACCGCAACGAGCTCTACACCGACCGCGTTTTCGCCGGGCTGGCCGCGGTGATCCTGATCGGGCTGCTGGTGGAGGGGCTGGTGTTCACCACGCTCGAACGGCTGACGGTGCGCCGCTGGGGCATGCAGCAGTAGGCTTGCCGCCTGCGGTCATGCGGAGTAGGCTACCGCACCGGTACGCAACCGGAGCCCCCATGACCGCCATCCACGAAGCCGCCGCGCAGGGATTCGCCAGCCAGGCCGATACCTACGCGCGCGGACGCCCCGACTATCCCGCTGAAATCGATATCTGGCTGCGCGACACGCTCGGCCTGCGCGCCGGCCGCACCGTGCTCGACCTGGGCGCGGGCACCGGCAAGTTCACGCGCCGGCTGGCCGGGACCGGCGCCACCGTGATCGCGGTGGAACCGGTCGCGCAGATGCGCGCACAACTCGCCAGCGCGCTGCCTGCAGTGCAGGCGCTGGAAGGCAGTGCCGAATCGATCCCGCTGCCCGACGCCAGCGTCGATGCCGTGGCCTGCGCGCAGGCCTTCCACTGGTTTGCCAATGCCAGAGCGATGGCCGAGATCCGCCGCGTGCTGCGCCCCGGCGGCCGGCTCGGGCTGGTGTGGAACGTGCGCGATGAACGCGTGGACTGGATCGCGCGGCTGACGGCGATCATGACGCCGTATGAGGGCGACGCGCCGCGCTTCTACAAGGGCGACTGGAAGCGCGTCTTTCCTGCCGCGGGCTTCGGGCCGCTGGCGTTGGCGAGCCTGCCCTATGCGCATGTCGGCCCGCCGCAGCAGGTAATCGTGGACCGGGTGATGTCGGTCAGCTTCATCGCCGCGCTGCCGGCAGCAGAACAGGCTCGGGTGCGGGTACGGCTGCAGGCGCTCATCGACGGCCATGCGGCACTGGCCGGCCGCGCGGAGGTTGCCTTTCCCTACCGGACTGAAGCGTACAGCTGCGAACGGCTGGCCTGAGCCGCTACATGGTCGACTGGCGCACCCAGAACCCCAGGCCGTCGCGCCCGCTGTCGTTGACCGCCGGCGGCGCCGCGGTGTCGTGCTGGCGGGCACATGTCGCCGGTTCCAGCTGGTCCCAGATGGCGAGCATGGCGATCACCTTGGGCAGCGCGTTCACGCCGATGGGCGTAGGCAGCCAGGCCGGACTGCCCACGCGGAACAGCAGCGTGCCGAGCGCGGTCTCGAGGCCACGGATCTGGTAAAGGAGTCTTTGTGACTGGATGCCCAGCGCGCGCGCGGCGCGGGTGGTGTCACGGTGCTGCATCAGTGCGATGAATGCGCGCAACGACAGGAAGCTGACGCGCCTGTTGTTGAGATGGAAAGCCATGCCTTTGCCCTTGCCGGGGCGGGCGGCTGCACCATGCGCATGCGCGCTGGCCACGCTGGACCGTCACCCGGCGGATCGAAGTGAAGCGATCGTAGCGGTGGCACCAGGTGGCTTGTAGCGATCTGTTTCTGAGTTGGTCTGGTGAATTGTCCGCAATCAGGCGCGCCCGTTGCCGGGCGCCGATGCGGTCAGTGCATCGGCAACTGTCCGATGGCCGTCAGCGCCTGCACCACCTCGGGTGACAGACGGCGCTCGCTGCAGGGCACGCCCGCGGTCTCGAGCGTGGTCCACAGGTCGGCGTCGCCCGTGACGATACGTTGCCGCAGGTGGGCAAGGTACGCATACTCGGCGGAAGTCAGCGGGCGCGGAGCGCTGCGCAAGTCATCCAGGATGGCGCCAAGCGAGAGAAGGGGAACGGTCATACCAGGTTGGGATAGCACGGCTTTAAAACATTGCGACGATAGGCAACGCATGATTCTATCCACGCCGTGCAGTGGCTGCTTAACCAAAAGCGGGGTACTTCCCCTCTAATTCCGCGCCAGATCGGCCAACCAGGGGCAGAGTGGCGAATACGCGCACGCAATGTGGCGCATCGGTTCCAGCGTGGGAAGGCGAAGGCGCTTGCTGCCGCTCCGCAGCCCGCCAAGGTGTTGCAGAAAAACGCCAACGTGCAATCAACGCGTAGATCACTTCGACTGTGCGGCGCCCTGCGATGAAGGGGCGCAGGCCGATATGATTTATAGAGCACATGCTCTGACGCCGACATGGGGAGCGGCGTGTTGCCGGACAGTACTGCTTTCGCAGGGCACGACGGCAAGTCTTGCGGCGTATACCCGACCCGGCTTGTCGGGGGTGCCACCGGGCAGTACGCGCGGGCTATCATGCGCGATGTCGCGCGCAACCCGCGCTTTACGACAGCCCCTGTGACCCGATGCCCGCCGATCGATATTGACGGCAGGGCGGACGGCCTCCTTGAGGAATCCCCGTGCACCTGGACCAGCAGACCATTGCGGTCGTCATGATGGTGTTTTTTTGCAGCACGCTGATCATTGCGGCGGGGCTGGTGTTCGCGCTGCGCGCGAGCGAGGCGGGGCGGCTGTGGGCCTTCGGGCATGTGCTGGTGTCCGCCGCGGGGCTGGCGCTGGCGCTCAGCGCGGCCGGCGCCGCCGGTGGCTCGGGCCATCTGGGCACGTTCGGCGCGGCGGCGTTCGTCGCCGGCTGGCTGGTGATCTACCGCGGCGTGCGGGTGTACTACGGCGTGCCGGCACACCCCGGCGCGCTGGCGGGCGCGGGCGTGATCGTGCTGGGGCTGATGGTGAGCACCACCGGCCTGCCCGACGGGCCGCAGATCACGCTGCGCGTCGTCTACGGCGTGCTGGCGCTGGTGTCGCTGGCGACCTTCGCCACGCTGGCGCGTGCCGGACGCGGGCGCCGCAGCATTGGCGCGCCGCTGGTGCTGGTGGCGAGCCTGGTGCAGCTGGCCACGCAGCTGGCCGGCTTCAGCCATGCCATGAGCCTCCCTGCGCTGGGCGCCGCCCCCGTGACGCTGTTCTTCGCCAACCCGGCCGGCTCGGGCTGGGTGCTGGCGCCGCTGATCGCCACGCTGCTGGGCCTGTTCGGCTTTACCGTGATGGCGATGGAGCAGATCGTCGCGCACAACGAAAGCGGCGCGCGCGTCGATGCGCTGACCGGGTTGCTCAATCGCGGCGCGCTGGAGATGTCGGCACTCGGGCTGGTGGCGCGCTGGCAGCGCGACGGTGCGCCGCTGGCCTGCCTGGTGATCGACATCGACTATTTCAAGCAGGTCAACGACACCTTCGGCCACCATGCCGGCGATGCGGTGCTGCGCGAGGTGGCGCATGCGCTCGACAACTCGCGTCGCGCCTCGGACGTGGCCGGGCGCTACGGCGGCGAGGAGTTCTGCATCCTGTGCCCGCATACCGACGAGCAACAGGCCTCGGCGCTGGCCAACCGGATCCTGCGCAAGGTGCGCGCGATCGAGCTGCCGGCCGGGCAGGGCCATGCCAGCGTCAGCATCGGCGTGGCGCAGCTGCGTGGCGGCCCAGGCAACAAGGAAGGGCTGTGGCGCACGCTGTTCGCCGACGCGGACCGTGCGCTCTACCACGCCAAGGAGCACGGGCGCGACCGCTATGTGCTGGCGTCGTCGATGGCGGCGCCGGCGACCACGCGCGCGCTGGCCACGTCCCTGCTCGAGCCGACGCCCGATCTGGCCGGCTGAACCGCGCTCAGCGCAGGGCACGTTGCGCTGCTGCGCGCCGTCTGAGAATGGTGCGCAGGCAACACCGATTGCCCCGCGCCTCGCAACCGGCCCCGCGACTGCCCTACAATGACGCCCCCGCCCACGCCGGCTTTGCGCCGCGCGGGCCACTTTCTGCGGTGTAGGAAAACGGAATTCGATGATGTCAAACGCATGCGGCCTGGACTTCGGCACGTCCAACTCAACGGTGGGCTGGAGCCGCCCCGACCGGCCGGCGGCGCTGCTGCCGCTGGAAGACGGCAAGGCGACGCTGCCCTCGGTGATCTTCTTCCACGCCGAAGACCCGCTGGTCAGCTACGGCCGCGCCGCGCTGGGCGATTACCTGGCTGGCTATGAAGGGCGGCTGATGCGCTCGCTCAAGAGCCTGCTCGGCACCTCGATGATGGACGACAGCACCGAGGTGATGGGCCAGGCGATGCCGTTCCGCAAGCTGCTGGCACATTTCATCGGCGAACTGAAGACCCGTGCCGAGCAGGCCGCCGGCACCGAGTTCTCGCGCGCGGTGCTGGGCCGGCCGGTGTTCTTTATCGACGAGGATCCCGCCGCCGACCAGCTTGCGGAAGATACGCTGGCCGGGATCGCGCGCGACGCGGGCTTTCGCGAGATCGCCTTCCAGTACGAGCCGATCGCCGCGGCGTTTGACTACGAGGCCGGGATCTCGCGCGAGGAGCTGGTGCTGGTGGTCGATATCGGCGGCGGCACCTCGGACTTCTCACTGGTGCGGCTGTCGCCCGAGCGCGCCCGCCGCAGCGACCGGCGCGAAGACATCCTGGCCAACGGCGGCGTCCATATCGGCGGCACCGACTTCGACCGCGCGCTCAGCCTGGCGCGGGCGATGCCGCTGCTGGGGCTGGGCAGCCAGCTGCGCAACGGCAAGGCGATGCCGTCGAGCCAGTATTTCGACCTGGCCAGCTGGCACACCATCAACCTAGTCTATACGCGCAAGGCGTGGTCGCTGGTGATGGACAACTACCGCGACGCGGCCGACACCATCAAGCTCGACCGCCTGGTCCGGCTGATCCGCGAGCGCGCCGGGCACTGGCTGGCGATCCAGGTGGAAGCGGCCAAGATCGCGCTGTCGGATGCCGGCAGCACCGAGGTCGACCTGCATCGGCTGGAGCAGGGGCTGACGCTGTCGATCACGCGCGAGGAGTTCGACGAGTCGATCGACAAGCTGGTGGCGAAGACGGAGAAAACGGTGCAGCAGATGCTGGCGGATGCTGGCGTGGATGGGGCGGCGGTCGACACCATCTTCTTTACTGGCGGGTCCAGCAGCGTGCCGTTGCTGCGGCAGCGGCTGGCGGCGTTGTTGCCGGAGGCGCGCTGCGTTGAAGGGGACCGGTTCGGGAGTATTGGTAGCGGGCTGGCGCTGGACGCGGTGCGGAAGTTTGGTTGAGGGCAGGCCGTGGCATACCGCAGCGCCTGACTCCGCCGACACGCCGGCCCGCTCCCCAACCCTCTCCCTGAGGGTCCCTGAGGGAGAGGGAGGACACAAGCAGCAAGGTTCTCAGCTTGCGCCGGGGAACGCTCACTGCGCCAGCACTTCCCGCAACCCGAATTCATCGCCCAGCGCCAGCCTGGCCGCCCGCAGCGCTCCACGCGCCACCGCTGCATCGCCCGCCAGCCTGAACAGCGCCGGCAGTTCCCACGGCGCCCGCAACAACCCGCCCAGCACCGCCCCCACATCGGTCTTGCCACCTTCGCCCATGCCGGCAGCGGCCGCCGCGGGCACCGCCCGCTCGGCCGGATCGATCACCACGCGGCAAGCCGAGAACGGCAGCCGGCATGCCGCCGCCATGCGCGCGGCGATATGCGATTCCATATCGACGCACAGCGCCCCGCACGCCTGCCGCAGCAACTGCTTGCCGGCAACCGTCAGCACCGGCTGGTCAGCCCCCGCGATCGTGCCGACCCTGGCATGCGCCATCGCCGCATGCATCGCCCGTGTCCATGACAAATCGGCGTCGTAGCGCTCGCCATCCGCGCAGACCCGGTCGGCAATCACGATATCCCCCGGCGCCAGCGCCGGATCGAGCCCGCCGGCAACGCCGAAACTGATGATGCCCACGCACTCGCGGCTGGCTAGCGCCGACACGCCCTGTTCCAGCGCAATGCCGCGCAGCCCGTGCACCACCCGGCAATGCGGCCCGGCAGCGATGCGCGCCTCGAATTCCATGCCGGCAACGACCAGCACGAACGGCCCTTTCACAGGCCCCACGACACGTGCCCAGCGCCGCCACGCTGCAGGTTGCGATAGCGCGCCAGCGCCCACAACGGAAAGTAGCGCGCATAACCGTGGTAGCGCAGGTAGAACACCCGCGGAAAGCCCACCGCGGTAAAGCGGGGCTCATGCCACAGCCCGCCGGACTGCTGCGTGCGCAGTAGGTAGTCGATGCCGCGCGCCACCGCGGGGTGCCGGGCGGCGCCGGCCGCCATCAGCGCCAGCAGCGCCCATGCGGTCTGCGAGGCCACGCTGGGCGCGGGCTCGTAGCCGCGGTAGTCGAGCCGGTAGCTGCTGCCGTCCTCGCCCCAGCCGCCGTCCGCGTTCTGGATCTGCACGAGCCACGCCACCGCGCGGCGCATCTCCGGCGCCTCCGGCGGCAGGCCGGCGGCATTCAGCGCGCACAGCGCGCTCCAGGTGCCATAGATATAGTTCGTGCCCCAGCGGCCGAACCAGCTGCCGTCGGGCATCTGTTCGCGCCGCAGGTAGCGCAGCGCGCGTGCGGCGGGCTCGCTCTTGTCGGGGGTGGCGCCGGTCTGGCACAGCATCGACAGGCAGCGCGCCGACACATCGGCGGTGGGCGGGTCCAGCAGCGCGCCGTGGTCGGCGAAGGGGATGTTGTTCAGGTAGAGGTGGGTGTTCTCCGGCTCGAACGCGCCCCAGCCGCCATTGCCGCTCTGCATGCCGACGATCCACTCGCTGGCACGCGCCACCGCTTCGTCGTAGCGGCCCGGCGCGCCGTGCGCGCGCATGTAGCGGTCCATCGCGGCCGCGACCACGGCGGTGTCGTCCACGTCCGGGTAATAGTCGTTGGCGTACTGGAAGGCCCAGCCGCCGGGGCGTACCAGCGGGCGGCGCACCGCCCAGTCTCCGCGCACGTCCAGCACCTGCAGCGGCTTGAGCCAGTCCAGGCCGCGCCCGACCGCCGCGGCCGCGCGTGCCTCGCCGGTTTCGAGCAGCGCATGCGCGGCCAGTGCGGTGTCCCACACCGGCGACAGGCAAGGCTGGCAGTAGGCTTCGTCGCCGTGCTCGACCAGCAGACGCTCGACCGAACGCCGCGCCACCGCGCGCGCGGGATCGTCGGGCGGCACGCCCAGCACGTCGAACATCATCACGCTGTTGGCCATCGCCGGGAAGATCGCGCCCAGGCCGTCCTCGCCGTTGAGCCGCTCGCGCACGAAGGCCTGCGCGGCGTCGATGGCGCGCCGGCGCAGCAGGCGCGGAAAGAGCGGCTCGGCCACGCGCATCAGCGCATCCAGACCGCGGAATGCCGCGTACCAGCCGGCGTGCTGGTGCGCGGCGCGGCGCGGCAGCCGCACGTTGTGGCACGGGCCCACGAACAGTTCGTTGATGCCGACCGCGCGCGGGTTGCGCGCCAGCGGGCGCAGGCTGTTGAGCACCAGCAGCGGCACGATCACCGTGCGCGCCCAGTACGAGACCTTGGACAGGTGGAACGGGAACCACTGCGGCAGCAGCATGATTTCCACCGGCATCATCGGCACCGCCGACCATGGCATCGCGCCGTACAGCGCCAGCAGCGTACGCGTGAAGACATTGCAGGCCTCGGCCCCGCCCAGCGCATGGATGGCCTGGCGCGCGCGCTGCATATGCGCGGCCTGCGGATCATCGCCGGCCATCTTCAGCGCGAAATACGCCTTCACGCTGGCGCTCACGTCAGAGCGGCCTTCGTGGAACAGCGGCCAGCCGCCGTCGGCGTTCTGGATGCGGTGCAGGTAGCGCGCGATGCGGGCCTCGAGCGCCAGGTCCGGGGTCTCGCCGAGGTAGTGCACCATCAGCACGTATTCGGCGGGGATGGTGGCGTCGGCCTCGAGTTCGTAGACCCAGTGACCGTCGGGACGCTGATGGTGCAGCAGCGCGTCGATGGCGCGGCCGATGCCCTGGTCGAGCGCCGGCGCGGCGTGGCGCGGCGCGGGCATCGCCGGATCGGCAGCTGGCTCCGCACGCGGCGCGGCCGTGGCGAAGGCGGTCTCGTTTAATGCAGACTCCGACATGCAAACTCCTTGTGCCGGCGCACGGCGACGCCGTGCACGGCATGCATCGGGTGGCCGCGCTCAGCCAATGGCGTGGCGCAGCACGATCCAGAGCAGTTGCGCGCGCGGCAGGCGCACGCGCTGGCGCGGTGCGCGCCAGCCCTGCGTGCGCAGGCGCGCCAGGATGCGGTGGTAGACCTCGGCCATGATCCGCGGCGAGCGCACCTGCCGGGCAGGGCAGCGCGCCATGACCGCGTAGGCCTGGTCGTAGTGCGCCTGCGCTTCCTGCGCTAGCAAGGCGCAGGCCTGCCCGAGCGCGGGATGCGCCGCCACCGCCTGCGGCCCGTCTGCCGCGAGCCCGGCGGGGACGCCGGCGGCGGCCAGTGCCTGCGCCGGCAGGTACAGCCGGCCAATGGCGGCGTCCTCGTCGATATCGCGCAGGATATTGGTCAGCTGCAGCGCGCGCCCCAGGTGGTGTGCCAGCGCGATGCCGCAGGTTTCTTCCAGCCCGAACACGCGCACCGCAAGCCGGCCCACGGCACTGGCGACACGGTCGCAATACAGGTCCAGGGTGGCGGCATCCGGGGCGCGGATGTCTTGCTCGACGTCCATGGTCATGCCGTCGATCACGGCGAGGAAGTCCTGCTGCTGCAGGTTGAAGGCGCGGATCTGCGCGCACAGCGGCTGCAGGGCTGGCGGCGGGGTGCCGGCGTAGCAGGCGGCGATGTCGCCCCGCCAGGCCTCGAGCGCGGCCAGGCGTTGGGCATGCGGCGCGTCGCCGTCGGCGATATCGTCGACGGCGCGGCAGAACGCATAGATCTCGAACATGGCCTGGCGCTGCACTGCCGGCAGGATGCGCAGCGCTGCATGGAAGGAGCTGCCCGCCGAGGCCGCGGGTCCGGCATGGGGGCCGTGCATGGCTGCTGCGGCGGCAGGGGCGTCTGGCGTTGCGATTTGAGTACCGGCCACGTAACTCCTCGACACGCTGCAAACCGTCCCGCTGATGGCTGTATTGCCAACTGTATTGCCAGCTGTACTGAACGCGCTACGGCGAACCGTATGGCGCCATGGGGGCGGCCAGTGGCGGGAGGGTGGTTGTGGGTCGGCCGATTATAGCAACATCGTCCGAAACCTCGCCGGTAACATTTCGGCCGTCAGGGCTCCTTCTGGGGCGTGTTCCCAGGCGATTTCTGAGGCGCAGGCCGGGGTGCATCCGGCGTTCCGGCCGGCAGCGCGACATAGCGCGCGTACGGCACGCCCCGCGCCGGTGTGGCGGTGGTCTGGTCGATCACGCGTTCCACGTCGGCCACCTCGCCCAGCGCGGCGAGGAAGGGCGCGACGGCAAATCCCGGCCGGACGCAGCCCTGCACCACCAGCCAACGCCCGCTGACGGTGATCCACAGCGAGCTGTCGCGCCAGCCCGGCAGCGTGGCCGACAGCGTCTCGAGGCGCCGCCGCAGGCTGTCGGCGATCTCGCGGTCGTACTGGAAGGCGTTGGACAGGCGGCAGCGCCCCTCGGTCCAGCAATGGTTGCCCTGTTCGATGCGGTGGTGCGCATCGTGCCGCCATTGCGCCTCGGTGATGCGCGGGCCCGCCGGCTCGGGACATGCCGGGATGCGCGCGGACACCTGCAGGAAGGGGTCGTTGCCGCGGTTGAGCAGGGCTCCGGCCCCGGCGTCCGCGGCGGGCGCAGGCATGGCAGCCAGCGCCAGGGCGCCGGCGACCAGCGGCGCCAGTGGCGGCAGGCGGTGGGCAGGCATCGCAAGACTCCTCGGTGGCGGGGTCAAGGAAGCGCGGGGCCATGCAATGGGACATGCGCTCCGGGACAAAAGTCAAAGGCAAAGACAAATGAAAAGGCCCCGCGCCGAAGCTGCGGGGCCTTGCCTGCTCCGGCCAGTCCTTGGGGACCGGCCCGGTACTCAAACCGGTATCAGAGGGCCTGGATCTTGGTGGCTTGCTCGCCCTTCTGGCCCATGGCCTTGACGTAGCGCACCTTCTGGCCTTCCTTCAACGACTTGAAGCCCGAGCCTTCGATTGCGGAGAAGTGCGCGAACAGGTCATTGCCGCCTGCGTCCGGCGTGATGAAGCCGAAGCCCTTGGCGTCGTTGAACCACTTAACGGTACCGGTTTCCATATCTATCTCAACCTTGAATTTCAAAATGAGCGAAAACGCTCGTTATACACCGTGTGCAACGCATGTAGCGTGTCTTAATTGGTTACGCGCTACTGCATCCATATGACCTCGATATGTCGCTGTCGTGACAACCGAAAACGGCATGGCCGAAACGTCACGGAACGACACACTGCACAGTGGGAATCATTCTGCCGAATTTTCCCGATGTGTCAATCAGGCGAAGCGCCTAATCATGATGAGAGGTTCCGATAGGAGATATTAGCGTTTTCTACTTCGCATTCGGTTCAGTGAATTCCCTGATTCTTTTATGCGCTTAACTTGGGCAGATGCACCGCCAGCGGGCGCCATGCCGTGACCTCGTGCATAATGGCTGCCGTCCGGTGCAGGGTGGGGCCATCTTTTTTACAAATTCTTACGACGGCGGTAACTTACCGCAATCGGGGGAAGCCCGTGGCTCCGGATATATCATTATGAAAATAAAGCCAAAACCGGTCGGTGTTGTCATCCTATGCATGAACATACGTGAGCGCGCCGACTGTATGCGAGGCCATACATAAAAGACAGGAACGGGAAAACATGTTGGCGTTTCAAACCTAGCTGTTCGGAATTGTCGTTGCGGACAGTGTCGCGACACGTCGCGCACGGGACCTGGTCGGTTCTCCGTTGATTCGTTTGTGCCCGCGGGGCTTGGTGGTCGCCAGTGCCCGCGTAACGCGTTGCCGCGAGGGCGCTGCGCGTCCATGAACATGCCCCCTATGTGCATGGGGGCAAGGCAGCCGTGGGTCGGGCGTTAACGCGTAGGCAGGGACAATGTCTCAATTTCGGAACAATTGTTGACAGTGCGACTCGGGCGTCTGTCATAGCATCCGCAGGTCAAATAACATCGGAAGTTTCCGAGCTCGACCGACAAAGTCGGGCAAGGCGGCGGCGACCGTCCAAAAATGTCGTGCCGGGCGCACATGAGGCGCGGCGCGCAGATAAAGAGGAAGCTAGCTGTGGAGCAGTCGGAGGAAGCAGGGAGCCGGGGCGCGCGAAGGCGGTCCCGATTGCACGGGGTGATGGCGGTGGCGATGCGACGGTTGGTGCAAGGCACGGCGGTGCTGCTGTCGCTGGTATCGGTCAATGCGGCGATGGCGGCGACGGCGGCCGCACCGGCGCCGGGGGCGCCGATGCCGTCAATCGCCTTCCACTATGGGGCGAAGCCGCCGGTCGATGCGCTGCAGGCCTTCGATATCGCCGTGGTCGAACCCGACAGCGGCTTCGATCCGCGCCAGGCCGCCACGCCCGCCACCGCCTGGTTCGCCTATGTCAGCGTGGGCGAGGTCCTGGAAAGCCGCCGCTACTACAAGGACATCCCGCAGGCCTGGCTCACCGGGCGCAACGACGCCTGGAGCGCGCGCGTGGTCGACCAGGCCGCAGAAGGCTGGCCTGCTTTCTACGTCGACAAGGTGATCGCGCCGCTGTGGCAGCGCGGCTTCCGCGGCTTCTTCCTCGATACGCTCGACTCCTACCAGCTGGTGGCAAAGACCGATGCCGAGCGCGCGCGCCAGGAAGCGGGCATGGTGCGCGTGATCCAGGCCATCAAGGCGCGCTATCCCGAGGCGCGCCTGGTCTTCAACCGTGGCTTCGAGATCCTGCCGCAGGTCCATGGGCTGGCCTATGCCGTGGCCTTCGAATCGCTGTTTCGCGGCTGGGACCAGGGCAAGGGCCGCTATGTCGAGGTGCCGCAGGCGGACCGCGACTGGCTGCTGGCGCAGGCCCGCACCATCCGCGAGCAATACCGGCTGCCGGTGATCTCCATCGACTATTGCGCGCCGGCGGACCGCCGCTGCGCGCGCGAGACCGCGCAGCGCATCCGCGCGCTGGGGATCACGCCGTACGTGGCCGATCCGGCCTTGCAGACCGTGGGCGTGGGCAGCGTGGAAGTGCTGCCGCGCCGCGTGCTGGTGCTGCAGGATCAGCGTCCCGGGGAGTCGATCGACAATTCCGAAGGCGTGCGCTTCGTGTCAATGCCGCTCAACTACCTGGGCTACCGTGTGGAGTTCGCCGGCGTCGGCGAACCGCTGCCGGACCTGGGCGTCGACCGCTACGCCGGCGTGGTGATCTGGCTGGAAGGACCGGTCGACGACGCGGCCGCCGGGCGCCTGCGTCAGTGGCTCGGCAAGCAGGTGGAGCAAGGCATCCCGGTGGCCTTCCTGAACGACTTCGGGCTGCGCATGACCGGGACGATGGCGCACAGCCTGGGGCTGAGCCTGGCCAGGGGCCGCGTCGAGGGGCCGGTGCAGGTGGTGTCGAAAGACCCGATGATGGGCTTCGAGGCGCCGGTATTGCCCGACCGCTCGCGCGCGGTGCCGGTGCAGGTAGGCGCCGGGTCGCGCTCGCTGCTGCGGCTGCGCTCGGGCACGCTCACCTATGACGCTGCTGCAATCACGCCCTGGGGCGGTTACGCGATCAGGCCGTACGCGGTCTTGACCGGCATCCAGAACACCGACCCGGACCGCTGGATCGTGCAGCCGCTGGCCTTCCTGCGCGAGGCGCTGCGGCTGCCGGCGATGCCGGTGCCCGACGTCACTACCGAGAACGGCCGCCGCCTGCTGACCATCCATATCGACGGCGACGGCTTTGCCTCGCGCGCGGAGATGCCGGGCGGCGGCTTCTCGGGCGAGGTGCTGTTCCGCGAGGTCTTCGACCGCTACCGGCTGCCGATGACCATGTCGGTGATTCAGGCCGAGCTCAGCGCCGACGGCATGTACCCGAAGCTCAGCGCCGAGCTCGAGCCGATCGCGCGCAAGATCTTCGCGCAGCCGTACGTGGAGGTGGCCAGCCATACCTTCTCGCACCCGTTCACCTGGGCGCTGACCGTGCCCGAGGGCCGACAAAGGGCGCAGGCCGCCGGCAAGGATCACGGCCACGAGCACGGCGCGGGCAAGCAGGCCAAGGCAGAAGAGGCCTACCACCTGCCGGTGCCCGGCTACACGATGGACCTGAACCGCGAAATCGGCGGTTCGATCGACTACATCAACCGCAAGCTCGCGCCCGCCGGCAAGCCGGTCACGCTGCTGCTGTGGTCGGGCGACTGCCAGCCGCCGGCGCAGGCGCTCAAGCTCGCGGCGCAGGCGCGCGTGCTCAACATGAATGGCGGCGACACCATGATCACGCGCAGCAACCCGAGCTGGACCGCGATCTCGCCGCTGGGCATCAACAAGCCGGACGGCACTTTCCAGGTGTTCGCGCCGAACCAGAACGAGAACGTCTATACCAACCTGTGGCACGGCCCGTACTACGGCTTTGAGCGCGTGATCGAGACCTTCGAGCTGACCGACAAGCCGTACCGCTTCAAGCCGGTCAATATCTACTACCACAGCTATTCGGGCACCAAGGTGGCGTCGCTGAAGGCGCTGCGCAAGGTCTACGACTACGTGCTGGCGCAGCCGCTGCTGCCGCTGCATTCGACCGACTACGTGCGCAAGGTGCTGGACTGGCAGGACATGGCGGTGGCGCGCGAGCTGGGCGATGGCACGCAGCCCGGCGCCTGGATCGTGCGCGGCGACGGCAACCTGCGCAACCTGCGCTGGACCGGCGCCGGCGTGCCGGAACTGGCCTCGGCGCGCGGGGTCACCGGTACCTCGGCGGCGCCGGGCGGAGGCGTCTACCTGCACCTGGACGGCGGCGACGTTCGCTTTGTCACGCGCGACGCGCCGGCCGTGGCGAGCGCTCCGCAGCTGGCCGAAGCCAACGGCATCGTGCGCAACTGGCAGCGCGATGGCAGCGTCACGCGCTTTGCCTTCGGCGGCTACTACAAGCCTTTCTTCCGGCTCGCCGGCGCGGCCAACTGCCGCGTGAGCGTTGACGGCAAGACCGTCCAGGGTGTGCGCGAGCGCGATACCTTGCGCGTCGATACCGCGCCCCTTACCGACCTGAACCATGCCAGCCAAGCCGTCGAAGTCCGCTGCGCCGGCTGAGCGCGAGCGGCTGCTGCCGCCGGCGCTGGTACTGACCTTTACCGCGATGGTGGGAGTCGGCCTGGCACTGATGTTCCCGCGCGAGACGCTGCGCGAGCGCTTGCTGGGGCAGGGCCGCACCATGGACGGCCTGACCGTGGCGTACCTGGAAGCGTGGTCCAAGGCCGCGCCGGACGATCCGGGGTTCATGGCGGTGCTCGCCGAGCAATACGCGCGCAGCGGCCGGCTGGACGAGGCCGAGGCCATGCTGGCGCGCATGCAGGCGCTGCAGCGCGCCGACTTGTCCGCCACGATCCTGCGCACGCGCATCGACATCGCGCAGCAGCGTACCTGGGCGGCGCAGCCCGATACGCCTGAGCGCGCGCAGTTCCTGGCACAGGCGCAGGCCTTGCTCAAGGAAGCCACGGCGCGACGCTGGACCATTGCAGAGCTGCAGAGGCTGGCCATGCAGGCACGCGAGCTCGGCGCGACCGATGCACTGGCGGGCTTCTACCGCGAACTGGCGCGCGCCGACCGCGGCCATGCCGATTTCTGGAATCGCCAACTGGCCGAGATTGCGGTCTCCGGCGGCAACTACCGCGACGCCGCGCGCGCGCTGTTCGCGGCCCAGGCCCGCGCCGGCACGCTGGCCGAGCAGCGCGCGCTGTTCCTGAAGGCCGTGCAGACGCTGCAGTCCGGCAACCTGCTGGACGAGGCACTGGCCGAAGCCGAACGCCATGCCGGGCCGCTGCTCGACGATCCCGAGGTGCTGCGCTACCTGACCAGGCTGGCGCTGGCGGCCAACCGGCCGGAGCAGGCCGCCCGCTACGTGGAGCGGTTGCTGAAGCTGTCTTCGTTGCGGCACCGCCCGGCTGCGCAGGCGGCGCGCATGCTCGCCGCGGCGCAGCCGTGGGCCGCGCAAGGGGTGGTCTTCCTCGACGGCCCGCGCGGGCTGGCGCTGCGCGATGCGCTGCAGGCCGCCGGCGTGCTGCAAACGCGCAAGGCGGCCGCCAGTGCCGCTGACAAGGCCGAGGGCGCCGCCGCCGAGAAGCCCTTCAACGCCGAGGACCATGACCTCGCCTATCGCGTCTTCCTCGCCGCCGGCAAGCTTGACCAGGCCCAGCGCGTGGCCGAGACCGCAGTGCGCAGGCTGCCCGGCGACCTGCTGTGGCGCGAGCGCCTGGCGCAGGTGGCCGAATGGAACCGCCAGCCCGCAGTAGCATTGCAAAACTGGCTGGCGTACGCGCAGGCCAGCAACGACGAGCGCGCCTGGGACCATGTGCTGCGCCTGGCGCCGGGGCTGTCGGATGACGCCGCCTACCTGGTCGCGCTGCGCCACCGGGCGCGCGCCGGCGACCTGCGCACCGTGGACGCGGTGGTCGCCGCCTACGAGCGTCTGGGCGAGCCGGAACAGGCCATGGCCTTCCTGGACGGCCTCAGCCGCGGCCCCAATGCGCGCGAGATCATGGAGCGCAACGCGGCACTGGCCGAGCGCGCCGGCAAGGACGGGCGTGCCTTCACGCTCTACACCGAGCTGCAGGAGCGCTTCGGCCCGCGCCCCGCGTATGCGCTCAAGCTCGCCAACTCCAACTATGTGCATGGCCGCCTGAGGCAGGCGCTTGACGCCATGCTGGTTGCGCGCGCCGCCGCCGGCACGGCCCAGGGTGACGCGCTCTACTGGCGCACCTTCACCGAGCTGGCCAGGCTGAACCAGCGCGACGACCTGCTCGACGAGGGCTATCGCAAGCTGACGGCATCGATCTCCGGCCCGCAGGAGGACCCGTGCCGGCGCCAGCCCGAAGGCAGCCTGCGCAACGACTGCGCGGACGCGCAAACCACCGTGCAGGAACGCGACCTGGCCAACCTGCTGGCGTACTACGACCGCAGCCCGATCGATGCCGGCCGCATCGCCGAAGCCTACTGGCGCAAGCACGGCAGCCAGGAGGCGCTGGAGCTGACGGTCTACTACTACACCCAGGCGCGCGCCTGGGCGCGCGTCGAGCGCTTCCTGGCCAGTCTGACCCCGGCGCAGTTGCGGGCGTCCGAGCAATCGGGCCGCTTCCTGACCTACCGCGCCGAATACCTGCGCGCCATCGGCCAGCGCGAGCGCTCGATGGCAGACCTGCGTCGTGCCGCCAACCTGCCTGAAGCCAGCAGCCAGGCACTGGGCGGGCTGCTGTGGGCACAGGTCGACATGGGCACCGACAACGAAGTGCGCGCACTGATGCGCCGCCTGAAAGGCGAGGCAGAAGACAGCCCCGACCTGTGGGGCGCGTTCGCCGCCGGCCATATGCGCTTCCAGGACGGCCGCTCGGCGCTGCACTACCTGCGCAAGCTCAATGACGGCAAGCAGGCCGATCCGCTCTGGCTTGGCTTGACCGCCGACGCGTATGAGGCCATCGGACAAACCGACACCGCCTGGCGCACCCGCCGCCAGGCATGGGTGGCACTGCATCACGGCTGGGCCGAAGGCGGCCGCATGCATGCGCGGCTGCGCGCCGATGACGAAGACGATGCCGTGGCCGAGGGCGACGAGCCGGGCCTGCCGTCGCGCGCCGAACTGCGCCGCCAGACCGTGGCGCTGGGGCAGGTGTTCGCCTCGGGCGATGTGTCGCGCGCCCTGGTGATCCAGATGCTGCGCGACGACCGTGCCGCCACGGCGCAGGCGCGCAACGCGCCGCGGCCCGCCGGTGCGAAGTCGAAGCTGGGCGATATCGCCGGGCTGCCGCCGCTGGACGTGGCGCCGCCCGCAGCCGTGGTGCAGCGCGAGGCCGCGCGCGAAAAGGCATTATCCGCCGCCGGCCGCGACGTGGCGCTGGCCTGGGCCCTGTCGTCCGAGGCCAACCCGCTCGCGCGCGCCTGGCTCGCCAGGCACTACGCGCGCACGCTGACGCGCCCGGCCTATGCCGAGATCGCGCTGGCGCTGGACAGCAACGACATGGACGCGCTGGACCGCGTGCTGGAACGCCAGGCCGGCCGCGTGCCGGTAACCAACCAGATCGAGGCCAACCTGCGCCTGGACCGCCTCGGCGCCGCGCAGACGCTGGCGTTCGAGGCCCAGGAGGTGGCGCGCACCGACGACGCGCTGCAGGAGACCCTGCAGGACGCGCTGCTCAACAACGCCCAGGCGATCGAGCCGCGCGTCAGCTTCACGCACCAGAAGCCGCTGGAATACACCGAAGGCAGCCTGGCCGGCGGCGTGCGCCTGTGGGATGGCTATGACCTGAACCTGCGCGGCAGTTGGCGCGACCAGCGCAGCACGGACCCCACGCAGCTGGTGAACGTGCCGTCGTCCGACCGGCGCGCCGACCTGTCGCTGGGCTATCAAGACAACGGCAAGCGCTGGCGTGCCACGGCGGGCTACCGCGAAGGCCTGGACACCATGGCCACCGCGCGTTTCTTCGGCGAGTGGAACCGGCAGGGGCGCCTGCAGTTCAGCACGCTGGCGGGGTTGAACCAGCCCGCCGACGAATCCGCCGCGCTGCGCGTGGGCGGAGCCAAGGACGTGGCGGCGCTGGGCGCGACTTACCGCATCGGGCTGCGCGAGTTCGTCGGCGGCCGCATCGAGTACAGCAGCTTCCGCGGGCAGGACCGCAGCGCGCTGGGGCACGGCATCGTCTATGACGTCGAGGCCGGCTACAAGATCCGCACCGCCTATCCTGACTACACCGTGCGCGTGGTTGGCACGCATGCCAGCTACAGCGCCAACGGCGGCAGCCTGACGCCGCGCATGGCTTCGCTGGTGCCGGCCGGGGACGCGGCCACGCCGGGGTTCTACATGCCGCAGGGCTTTACCCAGGCGGGCGTGCTGTTCGGCTTCGGCACCGGGCTGCTGGACGAATACACGCGCAAGTGGCGCCCGTTCGGCGAAGTCGGGCTGCTGCGCGACACGCGCGCGCGCCAGAACTTCCGCATGCAGCTCGGCGTGGCCGGGTCGGTGTTCGGCAACGACCACCTGTCGCTGTTCGTCTCGCACGAGACCGCGGCGCGCAACGGCGGCGTGCCGCTGACGGAGCTGGGAATGCGCTACCGCTGGCTGTACTGAGCCGGCGCGGGCGTGCGGCGATCGGCTGACAACAGGATATGGATCGAGGGAAAAAGGGGAAAACGATGAGCAAAGAGACCAGGGAATCGACGGGCAAGGCAATGAGGCGGCTGGCCGCATGGTGCGGCGCGCTGGGCGCGGCGCTGTGGCTGGCGGGCTGCGCGGTGACGGACGTGGGCCGAGCGCCGCAGCTTGCACGTGGCGAGACCATCGCCGTGCTGCCGATCGTCAACTACACCGAGACGCCGCAGGCGGGCCTGCGTGCCGAGGCGATTGCGGAGAGCCTGCTCAAGACCGGCGGCGTGGCCAGCCTCAAGCGCTACCCGGCCAGCCTCAACCCGGAAACGCTGTTCGAGCCCGCCGAGCGCGAGGCCGTGGGCAAGGCGCTGGAATGGGCGCGTGCCGAGAAGGCGCGCTATGCGCTGACCGGGGCGGTGCAGGAGTGGCGCTACAAGGTCGGCGTCGACGGCGAGCCGGCGGTGGGCATCTCGCTGCAGCTGCTGGACGTGGCCAGCGGCGAGGTGGTCTGGTCGGCCACCGGCAGCGACAGCGGCTGGAGCCGCGCCTCGCTGTCGGGCACCGCGCAGAAGCTGTTGCGCCGCCTGCTGGCGCCGCTGATGCAGGGTTGAGGTGTTAGCGCGAAGCATGACAATGCCGCAGGCATGCGGCAAACCGGTTGAAGCAAGGGGATAAGCGTGGCCAATCCGGCTGACAACACACATCGCGCGCGGCAAGGGCAGGGCATCGGCCTGGGCGGACGCTATGCGCGCCTGCTGGCGCCCGCGGTGAATGGGCGCGCGGCCGTGGTCGAACTGGTGGTGGCGATGCTGCTGGCGATGGGGCTGGCCTGGCTGGTGCTGCCGCAGAACCCGCTGCTGCTGGGCCTGGGCTTTCCTTGGGCCTGGCTGCTGCCGGTGATCCTGGCGCTGCGCTATGGCACGCTGATCGGCGTGGGCAGCGTGCTGATGCTGCTGGGCGGGTGGTTCTTCTTCGAGGAGGCCGGCGCGGTCAGCGGCCCGTTCCCGCGCATGTTCTTCCTGGGCGGGCTGCTGCTGGTGCTGGTGGCCGGGCAGTTCGGCGATATCTGGGGCACGCGCCTGGCGCGCGCCCGCGCGGTCAACCGCTACCTGGACGAGCGCCTGGCGGCGCTGACCAAGAACCACTACCTGCTACGCATCTCGCACGCGCGGCTGGAGAACGACCTGCTGGCGCGGCCGACCACGCTGCGCGACACGCTGTCGCAGCTGCGCGGCGTGGCGCAGGACGAGGCAGTGCGCACCGGCCAGCCGCTGGCGGGCGCGCAGCCGATGCTGCAGGTGGTGGCGCAGGCGTGCCAGCTCGAGGCCGCCGCGCTCTACGCGAGCGACGGCGACAAGATCGACGCCGCCCCCGCGGCGAGCGTCGGCCCGCTCTTCGCGCTCGACACCACCGACCCGCTGGTGCGCCACTGCCTGGACACGCGCCAGCTCGCGCACCTGCGCGCCGAAGGCCTGCAGCATGATGCGCAGACCCGCTACGTGGCGGTGGCGCCGGTGCTGGCCGGCTCCGACCACCTGATCGGCGTGCTGGTGGTCGAGCGCATGCCGTTCCTGTCGCTGACCTATGAAAACCTGCAGATGCTGATGGTGCTGCTGGGCTACTACGCCGATGGCGTCGAGCATGCCGGCGCCACCCGTTCGATCCAGGCGGCAGCGCCGGGCTGCCCGTACTCGTTCGCGCTCGATTACGCGCGTCTGTCGCGGCTGCGGCGCGAGACCGGCATCGACAGCTCGGTGGTGGCGCTGGTGTTCGACCTGGACCCCGAGCGCGACGCGCTGTTCGACCAGGTGGTGCGCAGCCGGCGCGCGCTGGATGTGGCGTGGCCGGTGGTCAACAGCCATCACCGGGCCATGCTGACGCTGATGCCGCTGTCGGATGCGCAGGCGGTTTCCGCGTATCTGGTGCGTATCGAAGACATGCTGCGCGCGCAGTTCGGCACCGATTTCACCAGCGCGGGCATCGGCGTCTATACGCTGGCCGTGCCCGGCACCGGCTCGGAAGACGCGCTGCTCAAGCTGCTGCACCGCGCCCAGGTGGATGGCGCTGTGGCGCAGACGAAGGTGCAAGCCGGGGAAGCCCGCCATGTTTAAGCTCGGCGCCGGCGGCCTGGCCGCGCAGCTCGCCGCGCTGGCCTTGCTGGCCCGCGCCGGCAACAGTACCGCGCTGCTGCTGGCCTTTGTCGGCATGCAGGCGGTGGCGGCCGCGCTGACCGCTCTGGTGCTGTGGCGCCTGCTGCCGCGGCGCATGCGCGTGCCGTTCGCGTGGAGCTACGGCTTTCTCGCGCTGTTCTGCTTTTTCGTGCCGCTGGGCGGCGTGCTGGTGTGGTTTGGCAGCTATCTGTTCTCGAAACTGTTCCCACGACGCACGGACGCCAGCGGCATCGGCACCGTGGGCCTGCCCGAGTTCGTCACGCACCTGATGGCGCGCGTCACGCACGGCGGCGGCGCACGCCTGCGTGCGCAGCTGGGCAACGCGCGTGCGCCGTTGCCTGAGCGCCTGACCGCGCTGGTGGCGATGCAGTCGATGCCGGCGCGCACCGCCAGCCCGGTGCTGCGCGAGCTGCTGGCCGACAGCGCCGACGATATCCGCCTGCTCGCCTACGGCATGCTGGACGGCGCCGAGAAGCAGCTGACCCAGCAGATCCTGGCCGAGCTGCCGCGGCTGGAAAGCGCCGCCAGTGCCGTCGAGCGCGCCGAGATCAACAAGCGCCTGGCCGATCTCTACTGGGAGCTGATCTACCAGAACCTGGTGCAGGGCGACGTCTACCGCTACACCGCCAGCCAGGTCGAGCGCTATGCCGGCGCGGCGCTGGAGCATGACGACCGCAACGCCTCGCTGTGGTACATGCGCGGCCGGCTGGCGCTGGTGCGCAACGCCCCGCGCGAAGCGCGCGAATGGCTGCAGCGCGCCGAATCCCTCGGCTTTGCGCGCGAACGCGTGCTGCCGCTGCTGGCCGAAGCCGCTTACCTGGAACGCGACTACGCCGCGGTGCGCCAGCTGATGGCATCGTTCGACAGTCCCTCGCCGCTCCCGCTGGTGCGGCCCCTGCTGCGTTACTGGCAGTCCGGAGCACAAGCCGGAGCGCAATCATGAGCGAGATCCTGCTGAAAGGGACGTCGGCCGACGTCATGCTGCTGCTCGAAGGCACCTTCCCCTATGTGAGCGGCGGCGTATCGAGCTGGGTCAACCAGATGATTCGCGCGTTCCCCGACGTGCGCTTCGGCATCGTCTTCATTGGCAGCCGGCGCCAGGACTATGGCGACATGGCCTACCGGCTGCCGCCCAACGTGGTCCACCTGGAAACCCATTTCCTGTACGATTTCCCGCCGCCGCCGATGGTCCACGGCAGTTCCGGCGATCCCGCCGCGTTCGACGCCTCGGACCGGCTGCACGACCTGCTGCGCCAGCCCGGCCACGAAGCCGAAGCCGGCGCCATGATCCGCGCGCTGATGCCGGCGCTGCGCGAGGGCGGGGCGCTGGGCGAAGACGCCTTCCTGTACAGCCGCCGCGCCTGGCAGACCATCACCGACCAGTACCGGAGCTTCTGCACCGACCCGTCGTTCACGGACTATTTCTGGACCGTGCGCATCATGCACAAGCCGCTGTGGCAGCTGATGCGCATTGCCGACGGCCTGATCCCGGCGCAGGTCTACCACACCGTTTCCACCGGCTACGCGGGCTTTCTCGGCGCGCTGCTGCGCCACCGCAACCAGCGCCCGCTGCTGGTGTCGGAGCACGGCATCTACACCAAGGAACGCAAGATCGACCTGTTCCAGAGCCAGTGGATCCGCGACAACCGCAATGTGTTCGAGCGCGACATCTCCCAGATCAGCTACTTCCGCGAGCTGTGGGTGCGCTTTTTCGAGACGCTGGGGCGGGTCTGCTATGACGCCGGCGATGACATCGTCGCGCTGTATGAAGGCAACCGGCGCCGCCAGGTGCTCGATGGCGCCCCCGAGGCGCGCACGCGCAGCATCCCCAACGGCATCGACCTGCCGCGCCTCGCGCCGCTGCGCGACCAGCGCAAGCCGGGCGTGCCGCCGGTGCTGTGCCTGATCGGCCGGGTGGTGCCGATCAAGGACGTCAAGACCTTCATCCGCGCGATGCTCACGGTGGTGCGCGAGTACCCGGAGGCCGAAGGCTGGATCGCCGGCCCGGAGGACGAGGATCCGGAATATGCGCGCGAATGCCGCAGCCTGGCGCAGAGCCTGGGGCTGGGTGACAAGGTCAGGTTCCTCGGCTTCCAGCGCATCGACGCGCTGCTGCCGCAGGTGGGCGTGCTGGTGCTGAGCTCGATCAGCGAGGCGCTGCCGCTGGTGGTGCTCGAAGGCTTTGCCGCCGGCGTGCCGTGCGTGACCACCGACGTGGGCTCATGCCGCGAGCTGCTGTTCGGCCTGCCCGGCGAGGATGCCGCGCTGGGCGCCGCCGGCGGCGTGGTGCGCATTGCCGACCCCGCGGCGCTGGCCGGCGAGGCCCTGGCGCTGCTGAAAGACCCGGCGCGCTGGCAGGCGGCGCAGGCGGCGGGCGTTGCCCGGGTGGAGCGCTACTACACCCAGCAGCGCATGGTGGGCAGCTACCGCGACCTGTACCAACGGCTGATGGCGCAACCCGACGGCGCCGGGCATGACCGGCGCGGCGGCGGCAATCCCGCGCGCTGCCCGGTCCACGGAGGAGCCTGAGCATGGCGGGCATTGGATTCGAGCTGCGCAAGATGCTGCGCCGGGACAACCTCTCCGGCATGCTGGGCGCCTATGCGTACGCGGGCATCATCAGCTCCGGGCCGTGGATCCTGTCGATCGTCGGCATCCTGCTGATTGGCATGCTGAGCCTGCCCTTCGTGGTGCCGGGCACGCTGATCACGCAGTTCCAGGTGTCGGTGACCTACCTGATCGCGGGCAGCCTGATCCTGACCGGGCCGATGCAGCTGTCGTTCACGCGCTTTACTTCCGACCGGCTGTTCGAGAAGCGCGACCACCTGGTGCTGAGCAACTACCACGCGGTGGCGCTGCTGGTGACCGTGCTGTCGGGCGGCACCGGCCTGGCCTGCGCAGTGTTCAGCTTCGGCGAGCAGTCGGTGCTGTACCGGCTGCTGATGGTGGCCGGCTTCGTGGTGCTGAGCAATATCTGGATCGCCGCGATCTTCCTGTCCGGCATGAAGCAGTACAAGGCCATCGTCTGGACCTTCCTGCTCGGCTACGCGATTTCGGTGGGCGCCGCGCTGGCGCTGCGCGGCCACGGGCTGGAAGGGCTGCTGGGCGGCTTCGTCGCCGGCCAGCTGTGCCTGCTGACCGGCATGGTGACGCTGATCTACCGCAACTACACCAGCCGCCAGTTCATGACGTTCGAGGTGTTCGAGCGTCGCTACGCCTACCCCAGCCTGGTGGCGATCGGCCTGCTGTACAACCTCGGCATCTGGATCGACAAGTTCATGTTCTGGTACGCGCCGTCCACCGGGCAACAGGTGATCGGTCCGCTGCACGCGTCGATCATCTACGACATCCCGGTGTTCCTGGCCTACCTGGCGATCATCCCGGGCATGGCGGTGTTCCTGGTGCGCATTGAGACCGATTTTGTCGAGTACTACGACGCGTTCTACAACGCGGTGCGCGGCGGCAGCTCGCTCGAGCATATCGAGGACATGCGCAACACCATGGTCCAGACCATCCGGCTGGGGCTGTACGAGATCGTCAAGGTGCAGGCCATCGCCGCGCTGCTGCTGTTCGTGGTGGGCGCGTGGGTGCTGCGGCTGCTGGGTATTTCCGAGCTGTACATGCCGCTGCTCTACGTGGACGTAATCGGCGCCAGCCTGCAGGTGGTGTTGCTGGGCGTGCTCAACATCTATTTCTACCTGGACCGGCGCCGCGAGGTGCTGCTGCTGACCGCCACCTTCGTGGTGCTGAACCTTGCGCTGACGGCGCTGACGCTGCGGCTGGGGCCGGCCTGGTATGGCTACGGGTTTGCGGTGTCGCTGCTGGTCGTGGTGGCGCTGGCGCTGTACCTGCTGGACCGCAAGCTGGACCGTCTGGAGTACGAAACCTACATGCTGCAGTAGGGCGCCCGGGCCCGGCGCGATCGCCGCAGGGAATGGGAGATCGCGGGACGTTCGCGGGAGGATCGGCGCAGTTCGCACCGATACCCCCTCATCGGGAGTCTCGACGGGTGGGGCCGCGATTAGGTAACATTGCGGCAGCCGGCGGGCTTCGGCCTGGCCCGCCGGATCAGATCGACGGCCGCGCCGCCCTTGCGGGGGTGAATTCAGGGAATGGACTTGCCGGCCGAGCCGTCGACATGCCGTGGCAGAGACCGCAGTTGCAGTCGGAAGCTGGCAGAAGGATGTAGAGGTATGCGTATTGCCTCCGTGGAGGATGATCCGGATCAGGCCGAACTGATCCGGCAGATATTGGGCGAGGCCGGCTTCGAGTGCGAGTCCTTCGCCAACGGCGCGGACCTGCTGCGCGCGCTGCGCGAGCGCGCCTACGACCTGCTGATGGTCGACTGGCAACTGCCCGGGACCAGCGGCTACGAACTGGTCAGCTGGGTGCGGCAGAAGTCCGGCAACATGCCGCCGATCCTGTTCGTCACCAGCCGCACCGACGAGGCCGACATCGTCGCGGGCCTCACCGTCGGCGCCGACGACTACATGCTCAAGCCTATCCGCGCCGGCGAACTGATCGCCCGCGTGCGCTCGCTGCTGCGCCGCGCCTATCCCGAGGCCGCGCAGGAAGTCGAGCTGATCCGGCGCGGCAACTACACCGTCGATCCGCGCACGCGCACCATCGCCATCGGCGGCCAGGCGGCCCTGCTGTCGCCGCGCGAGTACGAGCTGGCGCTGTTCCTGTTCCGCAATACCGGCCGCCTGCTGGCGCGCGAGGTGGTGGAGCAGGCCGTCTGGGGCCGCGCCATGGGCGCGGGCTCGCGCACGCTCGACACGCATATCTCGCGGCTGCGCCTGAAGCTGGCGCTGCGCGCCGAGAATGGCGTGCGGCTGACATCCGTGTATTCGCACGGCTACCGGTTTGAAGAAATCTCCGCGGCCGACGCGGAGGCAAACGAGGCCGGGGCGGATGCGTAGGTGGATGAAGGCGGCCGCGCTGGCCTGGCTGTTCGGCGCGGGGATTTCGGTCCAGCAGGTCCAGGCCGGACCGGCGGGCGCGGAAGGCGCCGATTTCCTCTACCTGGTCGAGCCGGGCGATACGCTGATCGCGCTGGCCGAGCGCTATATGGCCTCTGCCGACGGCTGGCGCACACTGCAGCGCCTGAACGGCGTGGCCGACCCATACCGGCTGGTGCCGGGCTCGCGGCTGCGCATCCCGCTGAGCCAGATTCCGGAACAGGCGGCCTCGGCACGCGTGGTCTATGTGCAGGGCGAGGTCCGGGCCAACGGCCGGCCGGTGCAGGTGGGCATGACGCTGGACGAGGCGGCGCGCATTGAGACGCCCGCGGGCGGCTCGGTCACGCTCGAGCTGCCGGACCGCACCCGCGTCACGCTGCCGCCGGCCACTGCGGTGGCGGTGCGGCGCCTGCGCACATTCGCGCGCAGCGGGCTGACCGATACCGTGATCCGCATCGAGAAGGGTGCCGCCGATACGCGCGTGGCGCCCGAAGGCGGCGGTGTCGGCCGCTTCGAGCTGCATACGCCGATGATGGTGACCGGCGTGCGCGGCACCCGCTACCGCGTCTCGGCCGACGCCGAAGGCAGCCGCAGCGAGGTGCTGGAAGGCCGTGTCGGCGTCAGCGCGGCGCGCGGCGCCCACGCGGCGGCGGACCGCGCCATGACGGCAGCCGCTTCGGTCGGCGCAGGCTACGGCATCGGCGTGTCGGCCAATGGCCGGCTGTCGCATCCGGTGGTGCTGCTGCCGGCGCCGGCCTTGCAACCGCCGGCCGATACCGTGCTCGGCCCAGGCTTCGACGCAACCTGGCAACCGGTGGCGGGCGCCGCGGCCTACCGCGTGGCGGTGGCGCGTGATGCCGCGCTGAGCGAGCTGGTCTGGACCGGCATCACCACCGCTACCACCGCCCGCGTCGACGGCCTGCCCGAAGGCACCCTCTACCTCAGCGTCAGCGCCGTGGATGCGCATCAGCTGACCGGTCACGGCGCGCAGGCGCCGGTGTCCGTGCGCCTGAATCCGCCGGCCCCGTTCACGCTGCAGCCCGCCGCCGATGCGGTGCGGTATGCCGAGGCCGTGGCCTTCGAATGGGCCGAGGTGCCTGGCGTGGCGCGCTACGAGCTGGCGCTTGCCGCCGATGCCGGCTTCACGCAGCAGGCCGCGCTGTACCAGGCCGCACAATCCGCCGCCGTGCGGCCACTGGCGCCGGGCCGCTGGTGGTGGCGCGTGCGCAGCGTGGACGGTGCTGGCCGCCCGGGTCCGTGGTCGGCGCCCGTCGCCTTCACCGTCGAGCCGGCGCCGCCGGTGCCGACCCTGCAGGACAATGGCAGCACCCTGCATATCGGCTGGCGCGGGGATAGCAGCGCCGGCTACCGCGTGCAGCTGTCAGCGGACGCAGGCTTCGCCACGCTGCTGGCGGACGAGCACGCCGCCGCCAACGCTATCGACCTGCCACGCCCGGCGGCGGGCGTCTACTACGTGCGGATCGCGCGCGCGGCACCGGGCACGGCCCCGGACCCCGCGGCATTCTCCGCGCCGCAGCGCATCGAGATCTTCGCCTACCTGCGCGATGGCCAGGGCGGCGCGATCGGTGGCATGGGCCCGGGCGACCGGGCCGACGGCGGTGGCCGCATCTGGCTCCGCTGACGCCGCGGGCACGGGTGCGCCCGCGCCCGGCCGCGCCTTCGCGCGCCGCACGCTGATCGAATGGTGCCTGCTGGCCGCCGCCGTGCTGGCACTGGTGGCGCTGGCCGCGCGCGAGGGCTGGACCGAGCGCGCCGACCTGGCCGCCTACGACATCGCCATCGGCGCACAGCACCATCCCGCCCGCGACGATATCGTCATCGTCGCCATCGACGACGCCAGCATCACCGCCATCGGCCGCTGGCCGTGGCGCCGTGCAGTGCTGGCGCACTTGGTCGAGCGCATTGCCGCCGGCGCCCCGCGCGTGATCGGCGTGGACGTGATCCTGTCCGAGCGCGACACCCGCTACCCGCAGGACGACGCGGTGCTGGCGCGCAGCCTGGCGCAGGCCGGCAACGTGGTGCTGCCGGTGGTGGCCGAGCATGCCGGCGCCGGCATGCTGGTGCGCTACCCGCTGGCCGGCCTGGGCGCGGCGGTGGGCCATATCAACATGGTGGTCGATACCGACGGCGTGGCGCGCCAGGTCTACCTGCGCGAAGGGCCGCACCCGGTGCAGGCCGCCGGCGTGCCGCACCTGGCGGCGGTGATGGCGGAGTCCGGGCGCACGCCGCGTCCGCTCGACAGCTACCGCCAGGAGCGCGCGCAGACCACCGAAGGCAACGGCTGGGAACGCCGCGGCCGCTTGCGCATCCCCTATGCGGGGCCGCCCGGCACCTTTGCGCGCGTGTCGGCGCGCGACGTGCTGGAAGGCCGCGCCGATCCGGCACGCTTTGCCGGCAAGGCCGTGCTGATCGGCGCCATGGCCACCGGCATGGGCGACGTGCTGCCCACGCCGGTGTCGCGCGACGGGCGCGGCATGAGCGGCGTCGAGATCCTGGCCAACACGCTGCAGGCGCTGACCGATGGCAACGCCATCGTGGCCGTGCCGCGCGGCTGGCAGCTCGCCGGCACCTTGCTGGCGGTGCTGCTGGCGGCGCTGACTGCATTGCGGCTGCCCCCGCGCGGCGCGCTGGTGGCCACCGGGCTGCTGCTGGCGGGCCTGCTGGGCGGCTCGCTGGTGCTGCTGGCGCTGGCGCGGCTGTGGTTCGCGCCGGCGGCGGCGGTGCTGGGCTGCCTGCTGTTCTACCCGCTGTGGAGCTGGCGCCGGCAGGAAGCCGCGCTGCGCTTCCTGTCCGACGAACTGGCGCGGCTGGAGCGCGAACCCGGCCTGATGCCGGCGCCGCGCCACACCGGCGCCACACTCGACAGCCGCATGCGCGCGGTCTACGGCATGAGCGCGCGGCTGCGCGGCGTGCGCCGCTTCCTCTCCGACGGCCTGGAAAGCCTGCCCGATGCCACCGCGATCTGCGACCTGGACGGCGGCGTGATGCTGGCCAACCGCCGCTGTGTGGCGCTGGCGCCCACGGTGCTGGGCGGCGAACCCGCGCCCGCCGCAGGCGATGCCGGCCCGCCGCGCCCCGCCATCCGCGCTGTGATCGAGGCGCTGTTCCCCGCACCGGCGCCGGCGCTGGCGTACTGGCAGGCGCTGCACGAGCGCCACGCGCGCGCCAGCACGGCCCCCGCGCAGGTCCCTGAAGGCGGCATCGAAGTCGCCGGCCGCGGTGACCGCCGTTACCTGCTCCATGGCGCGCCGCTGCACGGCGATTCGGGCGCCGTGGCCGGCCTGATCGTCAGCGTCACCGACATCACGGCGATCCGGGTCGCCGAGCGCCAGCGCGATCAGATGCTGCGCTTCCTGTCGCACGACATGCGCTCGCCGCAGGCGTCGATCCTGGCGCTGATCGAGTTGCACGAGCGGCGCAACCGTAACGATGGCGCTGCCACGGCCGCTGACGGCACCGTGCTGTCCCGCATTGCCGCGCACGCGCGCCGCACCATGACGCTGGCCGACGATTTCATCAGCGTGGCGCGCGCAGAGTCGAAGTCGCTGGCGTTCATGGAGGTGGAGCTGGGTAGCGTGGTGCTCGATGCCACCGACCAGCTGTGGGCGCTGGCCAACGCGCGCGACGTGTCGTTGCAGATCGATCTGCCGGACGAGCCAGCGGTGGTGCAGGGCGAGCCGGCGCTGCTGGTGCGCGCTATCGCCAACCTGGTCAGCAACGCCATCAAGTTCAGCCCGCGAGGTCGGCCCGTGACGGTATCGCTGGCGCGTGAGCCGGGGCATTTCGCTATCGCCGTGCAGGACCATGGCCCCGGCATCGCGCTGGCCGACCAGGCGCGGTTGTTCGAGCCCTTTGCGCGGCTGCACGAAGGTCAGCAGGGGGCGCCCGATGGCGCTGGCCTGGGGCTGGTGCTGGTGCGCGCTGTGGCCGAGCGGCATGGGGGCAAGGTTGAGGTGCACAGCGTGGTGGATGCGGGGGCCGTGTTCCGGATCGTGCTGCCGGCGGGCTGACCGCTGTTACGTCCGTCGACACAATTGTTGCCATTCGCCCGTGGCGGATTTGCGTAGGAACGAATGGCCGCTGGAGCCGCATCCGGTGGTCTTCACGCCCACGCCAGTTCCCCCAATGGAAGTACCTGGCGTGGGTGGTTTTTTGGCTCCTTGCTGGAGTGGGCGCTTTGCCTGCGGGTTTCATCTGGTTTGATGCTCGACGGCTCGCGCTGCTGGTGACATGTTGTCGTTGCTTGAACCGCTCTGTTCCGCCCTCCTGGGGGGGTTACTTTTTGTCCGAGCGACAAAAAGTAACCAAAAAGCGCGTCGCCTGCGGCTGGCCTTTATCAAGGAGGCGGCGTGGGTGGTGCGGGCGGTGGTGATTTCCGTTTTGGCGTGGTCGCGGTTCGAGCCTGCTACGCCAGGTGAGTCAGTGACGGTGCCTACGTACACCGACTTTTGAACGATCCCCATGCAGGGTGTAGGCCGTCTGCTAAGCACCGTATCGCATCAACGCCTTCGGCTGCGCTGCGCGCGGCGTCCGGGTCCTGATGGTTGCGATGCGTCTGTCTGTGGCAACCTCATGGGGTGACAAACGAGTTCAATCACATGGGTAACACGCTGAGGCTTGCGTAGTCACATTAGAAACCTGTTACCTTTGAGCTTGAACTGTTTTGTCACCTACATCGGTGAACCGTACCGATTCATGCGGGCGGGAATCTGATGGGACCTATCCGGAATTTTGTGTGCGAGGCATATCATGAGAGGTAACGACCATGGATATGCCGATGAAGAAGAAACGTACGGTGGCATCTCAGGCAGCGGCCCGCGGCCCGCTGCCGGCTTTGCCTGACGGCTTACTTGACGAGTTGGTTAAAGGGCCGATGACGCCCGGCGAGGTCCAGGATCTGATGCTGGCGTTCAACAAGGCCATCATCGAACGGGCGATGAGCGCCGAAATGAGCATGCATTTGGGCTATAAGCCAGGCGAGCCCAAGCCGGCCGAGCAGTCCAATGAGCGTAACGGTGTCAGCGGCAAGACCGTTGATCACCGACCGCGGCCCGGTGCGGGTCGAATTGCCACGCGACCGCGATGGCAGCTTCGATCCGATTCTGATCCCGAAGCATGAGCGGCGCTTTACCGGCTTCGATGAGCGCATTATTGCCATGTACGCGCGCGGCATGAGCGTGCGCGAGATTCAGGCGTTTCTGGCTGAGAGCTACGGAACCGAAGTCTCCCCGGACTTCATCAGCTCGGTCACCGACGAAGTCATGGCCGAGGCGAGAGCCGTCGAGCATCGACCAGATGCCAGCCGTAGCAAGCGTGCCGCCGCGCCTCTAATCCGAAGTTCACCAGCCGCCTGGGCGAGTTTCCCCTTTTGCGACAGGCACTTGTCGTGATTCCCGGGTTCCAGTTTCTGTCTACACGCGGATTTGCTGAAGCAATTCCAGAGCCTGCTTCTGTTTCGCGTTTGCCGTGGTGACGAGTTCGAACGTCGGCACTTCAGCGCCAGCGCTGGGTGTGCGGCAGGTGTTACGCACGATCGTGGCGAGTTCGGCCATCAAGCTCGAGAAGCTGTGCACGGGCGTGCCGTCGTCAAGTGTGTGGCGCGCCGCCTTGGCCAGCGCTGCCGCAGAGCGCACGGCAGGCGCCACCGGATCACGCGTGGCCTTGGCGGCCTGATCCGGGTCGGCGAACATCAGTTCGCGCCAAGCCTCACGCATGTGCCATTCGACGTAGTAGGCCAGCATGCACAGCAGGATATGCGCACGCACCCGATCGGCCGTGCGGTGATGGATTGGCCGCACCTTCAGGTCCACCGTTTTTAGCGAACGGAACGCGCGCTCCACGTTGGCCAGCGCCTTGTAGTTGCGCACGCACTCGGCCGAGTCCATCTGCGCCGCACTCACCGAAGTGCGGATGATGTAGAGGCCGTCGAGCGCCGCCTCGCGGGCGATGCCCTCGCTGTTGCGGCTGAACGTGAAGGCCGCGTCGTCGATACTCAGCGCAAAGTGCTTGGCCACCTTGTACTTGTCGATCACCTTGCCCACGCGCAGGCCGATCTGATCGCGCCCGGCAAGCTTGCCCGCCTGCACGCGGGCAACGATCGGCTGCAGGCACGCCTCGGTGGCCGCCAGCAACTCTTCTCGCTTGTGGGCACGTAGCCTGGCCAGTTCCGGATTGCGGCACGCCACCAGCCGCTCGCCCGGATAGTCCGGTGAACTCAGCTCCAGCAGATTGCGCTCGTCGAACAGGCCAAGCTGCAGTTGCCCTTGCTCGAGCAGCGGGCGGATCGAGGCGCTCTTGAGCGCGGTGATCCAGCCCAGGTCACCGCCTTCACGCATCTGGTCGATGGCCTTGCTGGAGATCATGCCGCGATCGCCCACCATGACCAATCGGGAGAGACCAAATTCCTCTTGCAGGCGCCGCACCTCGGGCATGAAGGTCTGGCTGTCGGCCACGTTGCCCTCATGCACCGACACCGCCACTGGGCAGCCGCGCGCATCGGTGAGCAAGCCGTAGTTGACCTGTAGCAGCCCCTTCTTGCCATCGCGGCTGTAGCCAAGCTTGGCCAGCGGGCAGGTGTTGCCCTCGAAGTAGCTGGAGCTCAGGTCATACAGCACCAGGCCACCGGCGCTCAAGTGGCGCGCGGCGAGCTTCTTCTGGATTGTGCCCTGGCGCGCGAGCAGCCAGTCCATTGTCGCGTACAGGTCGTTCTCGTTGGCCTCGGTCACGCCGAAGTCCTCCGCCAGGGTGCTGGTGTGCCACCAGCGCGTGGTGGCCAGCTTCGTGTGCGGCGCCGCGATGCGCGCGGCCACCATCGCCAGCACCAGGTCGCGCTCGCGCGAAGGCTTGGAGGCGATCAGCGAGGCAAAGCCCAGACGCTGCATGGCCGTGGCCACCGCCTGCACGTGGCCGTGAGCGCGCGAGCGTGTCACCTCGAACGCCTCGCCCAGCGGCACGAAGGTCTCGCCCTTGAGTGAGCGGCGGATGATCTCGATCAGTGCCTCGGGCAAGTGGGACAGGTTGCCCAGCGTCTCGTTCTTGACCACGCCGTCCTCGCGGTAACTGCGCCGCAACAGGTGGGTGCGATAGATCTGGTCCTTGTACTTGCGGGTCGTCGTAACGACGTGAGCGGTTCCGTTTCGTGCTGGCATAGCCAGAAGAATAGGAGAAAACCCGCCAATGTCAAGAACTTTTAGTGACTACAAAATGAGGGCATCGAACGCCCCCCGATGAGCCGATTCCTCAATCAGGAAAAGGGCTTCGCGACGCCGCAGCGGCGGCGTCACCATGGAACTTCGGGCTAATGCCCCCGTGGCACTGTCAGCCTATCCCATCCCCCTGCACCCGAAACATCAGCACAAACCGCGTCCTCCCCTCCACCGACTCCACCGCCACACTGCCACCATGCGCGGCCATGATCGCCTGCGTAATCGCCAGCCCCAACCCCGCCCCCTCCGAATCCGGCCGCGCCCGCGCTTTGTCCGCACGGAAGAAGCGATCAAACAGCGACGGCAGCAGCTCAGGCCGAATGGTCTCGCCTTCATTCTCGACAACCACCATCACCGCATCGGCGCGCGGCGCGATCTCCACCACGATCCCCTTGCCCGCAGGCGTATGCCGCAGTGCATTGGAAAGCAGATTGCTGAGCGCGCGCCGCAGCATCAGCCGGTCGCCGCTGATGCTGCCGCTGCCGCGCTGCTGCAGTCGCACGCCCTTATCCTCCGCCAGCGCATCGTAGAACTCGAGCAACGCGGCGACTTCCTCCGCGACCTCGATGCGCTCCGCGTTTGGCAACGTAATGCCGTGCTCCATCTTGGCCAGATAGAGCATGTCCGACACCATGCGCGCCAGCCGTTGCAGTTCCTCGGCATTCGAGGTCAGCACATCGCGGTACCTGGCCGCATCGCGCGGCTGCGACAGCACCACGTGGGTCTGCGTCATCAGGTTGGTCAGCGGCGTACGCAGCTCATGCGCCAGGTCCGACGAGAACGCCGAAAGCCGGTTGAAATCGCTTTGCAGTCGTTCGAGCATGGCATTGAGCGTCGCGGCCAGGTCCGCCATTTCCACCGGCACGGCCTCGACCGGCATGCGCTCATCGAGCTTGTACGCGGTGACCGTGCGCGCGCGCGAGGCCATGGTGCGCAGCGGCGCCAGCCCGCGCCGGGCCGCCCACCAGCCGAGCAGGCCGCTGGCCAGCGCGGCCAGCGCCGTGTAGAAGGCCAGCGATTGCCGGAACGCCTGCATGAAATGGGCGTGCAGCGCGGTGTCCATGCCGACCACGATCCGCAGCGGTCCCGGCTGCGCGCCCGGCATCGGGGCCACCGCGCGCATGCCGCGGTAAGTCTGTCCCTGCTGCCCCCAGACGAAGGTATCGCGGTCCGCCGGCAGCTTCGCGGCGATGGCCTGCGCGATGCCGAAGTCGAACGCCTGCGTGGCATACACGCTGTTGCCGTCGGCGGTGCGCACCTCGGCGACGAAACCCGGATGGTGCTCCAGCGTCTGCGCCAGGCGCTGCGGCACGGCGCTCGCCGGGCCTTCGGCCGCGATCATCTGGATCAGCCGGACGTTGTCGCCCAGCACGGCGTAGTCCTCGTCGGCAAAATGCCGGTCCATCGCCAGCCAGATCAGCGCACCCAGCCCCAGCAGCACCGCCGCCGACGACAGCGAGAATAGGATGGTCAGCCGCGCCGTCAGCGACAGGCGGGCTTTCATTCGCCATCCTCCGCCGGCTCCGGTTCCTCCAGCACATACCCCATGCCACGCACGGTCTGGATCAACTTGGGCTCGAAGTCGTCGTCGATCTTGGCGCGCAGGCGCCGGATCGCGACGTCGATCACATTGCTGTCGCTGTCGAAATTCATATCCCACACCTGCGAGGCAATCAGCGAGCGCGGCAGCACTTCGCCGCGGCGGCGCGCCAGCAGTTCGAGCAGCGCGAACTCCTTGTTGGTCAGCGTGATGCGCCGGCCCGCGCGCGTGGCGCGGCGGCGGGCGAGATCCAGCACCAGGTCGGCGACCTGGATGCGGTCCACCGCCACCTGCGCCGTGCCCCGGCGCAGCAGCGTGCGCACGCGCGCCAGCAGCTCGGAGAACGCGAACGGCTTGACCAGGTAGTCGTCTGCGCCCAACTCCAGGCCCTTGACGCGGTCGGCCACGCTGTCGCGCGCGGTCAGGAACAGCACCGGCACGGCGTTCTGCGCCGCGCGCAACGCCTGCACGATGCGCCAGCCGTCGACGTCTGGCAGCATCACGTCGAGGATCACCAGGTCATAAGGCTCGGTCATCGCCAGATGCTGGCCGTCCAGCCCGTTTGCCACCAGGTCGACGACAAAGCCGGCCTCGGTCAGGCCCTGGCGCAGGTATTCGCCGGTCTTGGACTCGTCCTCCACCACAAGCAGTTTCATCAGCTCCCTTCCTTCCGATCCGATCCGACCCGGCCCGCCGCGCTGGCGGGGTCCGGCAACTCTACGCCAGCGGCGCGAGCGTGAACATGACGCCAAGATTACCGGATTGTCATGTCCAGGTCAGGCGCGGGTAGGGTGGCCCCGGCTACGCTTGGAGTGCCTCAGACAACGGACGCGATTCATGCAACGCCACCCAGCCACCGGCATTCTCCTGCCCGATCTTCCCCGCCGCCGCTTCGTACAGGGGCTGGTAGCCGGTGGCGTGGTTGCCGGCCTGGCCGGCCTTGGCGGCGGCGCCTGGGCGCAACCGGCGGGGCGGCCGGCGCACGCGGCCGCGGGTACGGCGCCCGTGCTGCGCGGCACGGAATTCGACCTGGTGGTGGGCGAGTCGCTGGTCAACTTCACCGGCCAGGCGCGGGTCGCCACTACCATCAACGGCATGCTGCCCGGCCCCACGCTGCGCTGGCGTGAAGGCGACACCGTCACCATCCGCGTCACCAACCGCCTGCGCGAGGCCACTTCGATCCACTGGCACGGCATCATCCTGCCGTTCGGGATGGACGGCGTGCCGGGCATCAGCTTTGCCGGCATTCCTCCCGGCGAAACCTTCACCTACCGCTTCAAGGTCGCGCAGCGCGGCAGCTACTGGTATCACTCGCACTCGGGCTTCCAGGAGATGACCGGCGTGTACGGCGGCATCGTCATCGATCCGCCCGCGGGCCAGCCTGGCATGCAGGCCGACCGCGACTACACCATGCTGCTGTCCGACTGGACCGATGAAGACCCGATGCGGGTGCTGACCAAGCTCAAGGTGCAGGGCGACTACTACAACTACAACCAGCCGACCGTGGTCGATTTCTTCCGCGATGCTTCGCGCGATGGGCTGAAGCAGGCGCTGGACAAGCGCCGGATGTGGAACCAGATGCGGATGAGCCCGACCGACCTGGCGGACCTGTCCGGCGCCACGCTGACCTACCTGACCAACGGCGTCACGCCGGCCGGCAACTGGACCGGGCTGTTCCGCCCCGGCGAAAAGGTGCGGCTGCGCTTTATCAACGGCTCGGGCAATACCTTCTACGACGTGCGCATCCCCGGGCTGAAGCTGCGGGTGGTGGAGGTCGACGGGCAGGGCATCGAACCGGTCACGGTGGATGAATTCCGCTTCGGCCCAGGCGAGACCTGCGACGCCATCGTCGAGCCACGCGGCGATGCCTACACCATCTTCTCGCAGGCGATGGACCGCACCGGCTATGCGCGCGGCACGCTGGCCGTGACGCAAGGGCTGAGCGCGCCGGTGCCCGCGTTGGACAAGGCGGAATGGCTGACCATGACCGACATGATGGGCGAGATGGGTGGCATGGGTGGCATGGGGGGCATGGATCACGGCGGTATGGCGATGCACGGCATGAACCACGGCGCAATGCAGGGCATGGATCATGGCGCGATGGCGATGGACCACAGCCAGCACGGCGCCGGCGGCAAGGCAATGGACCACAGCGAGCACGCCATGGCGAGCATGGCCGGCAATCCGCTCAAAGTCCCCAGCAAGACCGCCCGCCATGCCCGCACCGAATACGGCGCCAGCACCGACATGCGCGTCGATATGGCCCGCACCAACCTGGATGACCCCGGCATCGGCCTGCGCAACAACGGCAGGCGGGTGCTGACGCTGGCCGACCAGCACACCATCGGCGGCGCGATGGACCCGCGCGGCCCCGGGCGCGAGGTCGAACTGCACCTGACCGGCAATATGGAACGCTACTCCTGGTCGCTCGACGGCGTGGAGTTCGGCAAGTCGACGCCGGTGTATTTCAAATACGGCGAACGGCTGCGCGTGATCCTGCACAACGACACCATGATGACGCACCCCATGCATCTGCACGGCATGTGGAGCGAACTGGAAGCGCCCGACGGCAGCTTCCTGGCGCGCCGCCACACCATCCCCGTGCAGCCGGCGCAGCGCATCAGCTTCCTGGTCACCGCCGATGCATTGGGACGCTGGGCCTGGCATTGCCACCTGATGCTGCATATGGATGCGGGCATGTTCCGCGAAGTGGTGGTGGCCTGATGTCTGCATTCCGATCCGCAATCCCCTTGCTGCAAACCACCAGGATCCTTGCCGCGGTGCTGGCCCTGGCCGCCACGGGCGCCGCCTCGGCGCAGGACCCGCACGCCGGCCACGCTCATCACCACAACGCGCCCGCCACCAGCGCTGCGGCCCCGATGACGGAAATGGACCACAGCCAGATGGAAGGCATGGAGGCAGCCAGCGCACCGATGACGGACATGAAAGGCATGGACACCATGGAGCAGGGCAGCGGCGTGTCCGCACCGGCCATGGACCACGGCGACATGAAGATGCAGGGCGGCAGCGCGCCGCCCGACGCCCGCGATCCGCATGCCTATTCCGGCGGCTACCAGTTGGGCGTCGGCAAGTACGCGCACGGCGACAAGCGCCAACTGGTGATGGCTGACGAGCACTTGTTCGCGTCGGTGCTGGTCGACCGGCTCGAATGGGCCCACGCCAGCGGCAGCAACGCCGCCGCCTACGAGGCGCAGGCGTGGTTCGGCACCTCGTACAACAAGCTGGTGCTCAAGGCCGAGGGCGAGGCATCGAAGGGCAAGCTGCACGAGGCCCGCACCGAACTGCTTTGGGGACACGCCATCGCCAGCTACTGGGATACCCAGCTGGGCATCCGCAACGACGCCGGCAGCGGGCGCCCGGCGCGCAACTGGCTGGCGTTCGGCGTGCAGGGACTGGCGCCGTACTGGTTCGAGGTCGATGCCACCGCCTATGTCGGCACCAGCGGCCGCACGGCGATGCGGCTTTCCGCGGAGTATGAGCTGCTGCTGACGCAGCGCCTGATCCTGCAGCCGCGCATCGAGGCCAACCTCTATGGCAAGAACGACCCGGCGGTCGGCATCGGCAGCGGTTTGTCCAGCGGTACGGTGGGCCTGCGCCTGCGCTATGAGTTCAGTCGCCAGTTCGCGCCGTATATCGGCCTCGAGCGCTACCAGGCCTTCGGCAACACGGCCGACATGATCCGCATATCCGGCGGCCGGGCAGGCGAGACCCGCTTCGTGGCGGGCGTCCGGATCTGGTTCTGACAAGACACGCTCACCAACAAAATTTCCGGAGTAGACCATGCAAGCCAAGCACCCCCTGATTCGATCGATGGTCGCCGCGACAGTCGCGCTGGCCAGCAGCATCGCCATGGCCCATCCCAAGCTGGTGTCATCCACACCGGCGGACAAAGCCGAGGTGGCCGCCCCGCAGAAGATCGAACTGCTGTTCTCGGAGAACCTCCTCACGCAGTTCTCCGGCGCCAACCTGGTGATGACCGGCATGCCGGGCATGGCCGACCATGCGCCAATGAAGGTCGCCGCGAAGGTCTCCGGCAGCGACGACCCGAAGGCGATGGTGATCACGCCCGCGCGTGCGCTGTCGCCCGGCAGCTATCGCGTGGACTGGCGCGCCGTGTCGTCGGATACCCATCCCGTTACCGGGAATATCGCTTTCACCGTCAAGTGAGCGCCGATGGACTGGGTCGCTGTCGGGCTGCGCTTCGCGCTGTATGTCGACCTGGCCTTGCTGTTCGGGCTGCCGCTGTTCTGCCTGTACGCGCTGCACGGCCATGAACGTGCTTCGTGGATCGCGGCCCGATGCCAGGTCATGGCACGGGCAGGTGCGATAGCCGGCATCCTGCTTTCGCTGGGCAGCATCGCGGTGATGGCCAAGGCAATGAGCGGGGCTGCCGGGTATTCGGCCTTGCAAAGCCATGTCTTCGGGATGATTGTCACCGGGACCGATTTCGGCGTGGCCTGGTCGGTGCGCCTGGTTGCCCTGGTGCTCTGCCTGCCAGCCGCCCTGCCAGGGCGAGCGCGGCCCGGTACGCGGCTGGCGGCGCTGGCAGCGTTTGCCGGGATTGCGCTTGCCACGCTGGCATGGGGCGGGCACGGTGCGATGCATGACGGGGCCGGGCGCTACCTGCACCTTGGTGCCGACGTGGCGCACCTGCTGGCCGCGGGCGCGTGGACCGGCGCGCTCGCTGCCTTTGTACTGCTGTCGCTGGCAAAGCCGTCATCGGGCCCGCAGGCCATGGCGTTGCTGAGCCGCACGTCGAACGGGTTTGCCCACATCGGCACCGTCATTGTCGCCACGCTGGTGCTGACCGGCGCCGTCAACTACTGGTTCATCGTGGGCCCGGTCCTGCCAGACCTGGCGCCGATGTCCTACGGCGGACTGCTGGCCGGCAAGCTGGCGCTGTTCGTGGCGATGCTGGGCCTGGCCGCGGCCAACCGCTTCCGTCTGAGTCCCCGGTTGGCACAGGCGCTGCAGGCAGGGAATCAGGGCGTGGCGATTCGCGCGCTGCGGCGCAGCCTGATGATGGAGTCCGGCGCCGCCACGCTGGTCCTGGCGCTGGTGGCCGTGCTCGGCACGCTGTCGCCGGCGACCGTCTAGCGCGCCGAAGGCAAGCGGCAGGGGGCGCTACTGTCCCGCCCTGGACTGCTCCGTCACGTCGCGCTGGGCTGCCGCCATCTTTGCCGGCCAGGTGCTCTTGATATAAGCGAGCACGGCAATGATCTCGTCGTCAGACAGGATCGCGCCGAACGCCGGCATATCGCTTGTATAGCCTTGCGGCGCCGTCACGCCGGGCACCAGGCCGTTCTTCGTGATCGCAAACAGCACGGCATCCGGGTGGTGCCAGGTGTGGCCGGACGCGTCATGCGGCGGGGCCGGCATGCGGCCGCTGGGCAGGCGCTCGCGCCAGTCCGGCTGGCCTTCCAGTTTGGCGCCGTGGCATGCGGCGCATTGCTGTGCGTAGATCAGTTTGCCGCGGCTCACGCGCGCGGTGTCCGAGGCATCGATGCGCAAGCCGCCGGCGCCTGGCGCCGACGAATCGAGATAGGACTTTGTCTTCAGCGCAATGGCCGTGGCTACAATCGCGCCCAGCGCGAGCAGGCCGCCCACGAGCCAGCGTGTTCTTGTCGAATGTTCCATCAGCGTTGTCTGGCAGTGCCAGGGGCTTGCAGCGCGGGCAAGGGACGGCAAGGCACGCCAGTGTGCCGCGCGGCTCAGACATAGGCAATCAGGCGTCCCGCACAGATCACCAGCGACCACGCCACCAACGACACGATCGCGCTGATCCGCGCGCCCGCCGGCGGCACGGTGCCGACGTCCCATCCCCGTTGCGCGTCGCGCAGGCTGCGATAAGGCCCGGTGTGGAACCACACCACGTTCACCAGCGCCAGCGCAATCAGGCACAGCTTGACGAGAAAGGCAGGGTTGCCGGCCAGCTCATCCGCATGGGCCAGGAACAGCAGCGCACCACTGCCCACCACCGCGACAAAGGCCGCGACGGAAAACGGCAGCGCGTGGCGCAGCAGCAGGGTCACCGGCAACTGCCGGCCAAGCCCCGCCAGGCGCATGTCCACCACAACGATGGAACCGAACAGCAGTGCCATGCCCGCCAGGTGGACGATCTCCACCGCAGGGTAGGCCCAGGCTGAGCCACGCAGCGCGGCCGAGAACGGCAGGCGCGCCAGCGTGGCGCCCCACTCAGTCCATTGCGCCAGCAATGCCTGCATGCCGCGCGCAGCGGGTCAGCGCAGCTCGACGGTCTTGCCGTCCACGGTGATGCGTTCGGCGCGCAACTCGTCCGCCTTTTCCTTGCTGGCGTAGCCGACCAGCGTGACCTCGCGGCCCACGGCGACCTTGTCGGCGGTGGCGCCGCGCGCCTCCATCCGTGAGACGGGGGCCAGGATGGCCAGCCAGCGCTTGCCGCCGGCCTCGATGCGGATGTGCGCGTGGGGGTTCTCGTAGTGGCTTTCGACGATCTTGCCGGTCAGCGTCAGCGGCTTGGTTTGGTCGTAGGTGGACCAGCCGTGATGCGCCACGGCGGGCAGGGCGGCCAGCGCCAGCGCAGCGGTAACCAGGGCGGGGCGCAGCAGGTTGCGGACTAGCTTGGGCATGGGGCAGGGCTCCGTTCAGGGCTTGTGCAGTATAAGCGGCGATGCGTTGTCCGGGGCACCGGGTCGCGCTACACGCGGCACGCGTCTGCGCGCTGCACCAGCCGGTACAGGCTGGGGCTCATCGGCTTGAGTGCGGCGCGTTCGGCAGTGAGCGCATTGGCCAGGTTCGAGCGGCCGGCGCGCAAGGCGGCCTCGATCAGGGTCAGGCTGATGACGTCGCGCTGCGCATGGCTGCCGCCGAAGCGGTGCGCGACCAGGCGCACCGGCGCCAGCAGCTCGATGGCGGTGCCGTAGTCGCCCTGCTCGAACGCGATCAGGGCGTCGGCCACCGGCAGGCCCACGTCATGCGACATCATCGCATTGGTGCCGTCACCGAGTTCCGCGCGCTGCAAGGCGGCACGCCCTGCGGCGGCGGCCTCGGGCCGGCCCGCGCCAAGGCTGGCCATCACGGCATGGACGTCGTTGAAGGCGTAGTAGCCGGCCGCGCCGCGGCCCAGCCAGTCATCCGCCACGGGCTGCCAGCGCTTGCCGACGTCGACGCCGCGCAAGCGCAGGCGCCACAGCAGCGCGGTGGCGTCCACCAGGTCCAGCGCGATGGCGGGCGCCGGGCGGCTGATATAGCGGTCGTAGAGCGCCAGCACGTCTTCGATCCGGCCGTCCTCCAGCTGGAACAGCGCCAGGTGCCACCAGTTGTGCACCGCCAGCATGTTGTCGTCGGCCCAGTCGTCGCGGCGCGCGTCCAGCCAGGCGATGCCATCCGCCAGCCGGCCCTGCATCTCCATCACGTGCGCCACGGCATGCACGGCCCACGGGTCGCGCGGATTCAGTTCCAGCGCGCGGCGCCCGCGTTCCTCGGCGCGCTCGTAGAGCTGGGTTTCTTCCAGCCCGAAGGCGTGCATGCCGAGCAGGTAGCCATAGCCGGGCATGCCGGCATCCCAGTGCGGCAGCGCCTGGGCGACGCGGTCGCGCAGCATGGTCGACTGCCCGAGCAGGAAGTCGCCGAGGTGGGCGACCTGGAGCGCCAGCAGGTCGCGTGGATGGTCGATCACGATTTCGCCGTACAGCTGGTTGGAGCGGCTGAAATCGCCATCGAGCCAGGCGCGCGCGGCAGCTATATGGCGGCGCTCGCGGTCATTGGCAAGGTGGTGCAGGGCTTCGCCGGCTTCCACGCTCTGGCGCAGCATGGGTTCTACCGTGCCGTCGCCCGAGGTCACCATCAGCGCCGCGCGCAGCGCGTGGCCCATGACGAAGTCCGGGTTCTCCGCCAGGGCCGCGTCGATGACGGCGAGCGGGTCGCCGTAATAGCCGTTCAGCAAGCGCAGGGCCGTCTCGAACCGCTCGACCGACCGGGGGCTCTGTGTCGAGACCGCGAGGTCCCTGGAATCCGTCTGTGCCATGGCACCCTCCGTGCGCCCGACAGGTGCCGGGCTGTCAACAACCATCGTAGACGGCAAAACGGCATGTGTAACGGGCGAGGGCGTGCAAATCCGGCCCAAAGGGCCAGGCGCGCGCATGTTGTGCGCTATGTGCCGCTGCGGCCAAGGGGCGGTCGCTGCTCTTCCCACCGGGGCCGGCTTCCGGCCTCGGTTAAACTGCCACAACCCCATCACGACATCACAACGGGCTACCCATGAAGACACTCGCGCTTTTCCTCGGCTCCCTGACCTTCGCCTGCGCCGCTTCCGCGGCTGCCCCGGCGGCATCGGCTCCGACGGCCGCGGCGGCCCCGGTCGCGCCTGCGGCCGCACCGCAGACGCTGCCTTCGGGCATGACCATCCAGCACCTGGTCAAGGGCAACGGCGCCTCGCCCAAGGCCACCGACACGGTGCAGGTCCACTACCGCGGCACGCTGGCCGACGGCACGGAGTTCGACAGCTCGTACAAGCGCGGCCAGCCGATCTCGTTTCCGCTCAACCGCGTGATCCCGTGCTGGACCGAAGGCGTGCAGGCGATGCAGGTGGGCGGCAAGGCCAAGCTGACCTGCCCGGCGTCCACTGCCTACGGCGCGCGCGGCGTGCCGGGCACGATCCCGCCGAATGCCACGCTGACGTTCGAGGTGGTGCTGCTGGGCATCGGCAGCTAAGGCTGCGGGTGTGCGACAGCAGCTTAGGCTGCCTTAGCGCGGCGCCGCTTGCTGCGCCGGCGCCGGCGTGCCCGTCGGTGCGGCTGGTGCGGCCGGTGCGGCTGGCGCGGCTGGCGCGGTTGGCGCGGCGGCCGGTGCAGCTTCGCCGCTGTCCTCGTCTTCGCCGTAGTCCGGCAGCGCCGTGCTCTCGCCCAGCAGGTAGCGGCGCCGCTGCAGGTACCCGTCGCGCACGAAGGCGTACCTGTCCAGCGCCGCCAGCCTGAGCAGGTCGGTGGCGCCCAGCAGGTTGGTGCGCACATCCACCACGTTCATCGCGAACAGCGAATTGCGCACCGCCGGCTCGGCATAGGTGATCGGGTCAAACTGGAAATTCACATACAGGCCCACGCCGTCACGGAACGAGCTGGGACCGAACAGCGGCAGTACCAGGTAGGGTCCCGATGGCACGCCCCACGTGCCCAGCGTCAGGCCGAAGTCCTGCGAATGCTTCAGCAGCCCCGCCGGCGTGGCGATATCGATCAGCCCGCCGATGCCAAGCACCGAATTCATCGCCACCCGCATAAAACTCTCCGCCGCGTCCACGCCCTTGCCCTGCAGCACGTTGTTGGCAAAGTTGCCCACGTCAGCGAGGTTCGAGAAGAAGTTGGTGACGGCGGTGCGCACCGGCTCAGGCGTGACCGCCTTGTAGCCCTTGGCGACGGGCATGGCCACATACTCGTCGAGCTTGTCGTTGACGGTGTACACCACGCGGTTCATGGGCTCAAGCGGATCGTCCGGATTGGCATTCGGGCCGGTCGCGCAGCCGGCAAGCATGGCAGTGGCGACGGCGATGGCGGCGACGACCGGGCGCCCGGCTTGCGAGAGGGGTGTGGGGGGAGGCATCGGGTAAGGCGAAGCGAATCGCTCTGCGGGGAAGGGGGGGCGTGATCGATGGGCGCTATGGCCGGACGGGTTTGTCATGGGCGAGGTGCGCGTCTTCGCGCGGCCGGCCCATCAGGATCGGCTGGAAGAACACCGCGCCGATCAGCGTGCACACCAGCGCCAGCGCCAGCAGCTTGCCCATGCTGGCAGTGCCGGGATGTTGGGACAGCCACAGGCTGCCAAACGCGGTGGCGGTGGTGGCGGCGCTGTAGAGCACCGCATGCGTCAGGCTCGACTGCAGCAGCTTGGTCTTGCCGTGCCGCCAGGCAATCACATAGTAGATTTTGAACGCCACGCCGATGCCCAGCAACAGCGGCAGTGCGATCACGTTGGCAAAGTTCAGCGCAATGCCGAACAACACGCACAGCTCCAGCGTGACGATGGCCGATACCAGCAGCGGCACCAGCGTGCGCAACACGTCGGCAAAGCGGCGCAGCGTGATCCACAGCATGATGGTGATCGACACCACCGCCCAGGCACCGGCCTGTGCGAAGGCAGTCATGATGGTGTCGGCCGAGCCGCGGATGGCGATGGGCCCGCCGGTGGCGTTGGGTTCCACGCGCTGCACGGCGGCGATAAAGCGGTCCAACGCGGCTTCGCGCTGCGCGCTGCCGGCCGGCGGCAGCCTGGGACTGATGCTGACCAGTGCACTGCCATCGGGCGTGAGCCAGTCGCGCACCAGTTCGGGCGGCAGCGTCTGCTGGCTGACCGGCTGCGGGCCCAGCGCCAGCTTCAACTTGGCAAGCGCCAGCTGCAGCGGCAGCGCGATGGCCCGTTCGGCGTGGTCGCGCATGGCGGCGTCGGCGGCGGCGAGCGTCTTGAGCGTGGCGGCCAGGTGCGCGGCCTCGGCGGCGCCGGGGCCGGGATGCTCGTCGGCGGCGATGGCCAGCTGGCGTGAAGCATTGCGCAGCGCATTCACGCGCGCCAGATCGCTTGCCGGCGTTGCGGTGGGTTGCGTGAGGGCCGGCATCAGCGCGGCCGATGCCTGGCCGATAGCCTGCAGCTTGGGGGGCTGGTCATCGGGGATAAAGGTCTGCAGCGTGACCACGCGCGCCACCTCGGGCAGCGCGGCAAGCTTGCCGGCTGCCCCGCGCGCGGCCTCCAGCGACGGTGCCAGCACGCTGACATCGTCGGTGCCGGCTTGCGGCGCGTCCTTCAGCGCCAGCAGTGTTGCCATCGATTCCGACTTCGGGTCCTTCAGGTGCAGTGGGTCGAAGTCGAAGCGCAGGTGCGGCAGCAGCGGCGCGCCCGCCAGGATCGCCAGCAGCGTGACCAGCAGCACCGGCTTGCGGTAGCGCTCGAAAAACAGGTCCACCGGCGCCAGCCAGGCAAAGCCCGGTGCCTCGGCCTCGCCGCCGGGGTGCAGCACGGTGATCAGCGCCGGCACCAGCGTAAAGGTGGTGGCAAAGGCCACCATCATGCCGACGCCGGCGATCAGGCCCAGCTCGGCCACGCCGCGATAGTCGGTCGGCAGGAAACAGAAGAACGCCGCCGCCGTGGCCGCCGCGGCCAGCGCCAATGGCGTACCCACCGCGCGTGCGGCCAGCCCGAGCGCTTCGACCACGTGGTTGCGCTCATGGCGCTCGGCGCGGTAGCGCACCCCGAACTGGATGCCAAAGTCCACCCCCAGCCCGACGAACAGCACCGCGAACGCCACCGAGATCATGTTCAGCGCGCCGACCATCGCCAGCCCCAGCGCGGCGGTGATCAGCAACCCCGCGAACAGGCTCGCCAGCACCGCCACGATTAGCCGCACCGAGCGCAGCGCCATCCACAGGATCAGCACGACCACCAGCATCGTCAGCACGCCGTTGAGCAGCGCGCCCTCGCTGACCGAGGCGAACTCATCGTCGGCCAGCGCCTGCGGGCCCGTCAGCCGCACCGTGGCCTGGTAGCGCTGCGCCAGCTGCAGGTCCGCGGCGGCCTGTCGGATCGCACGCGAGGCAGCGGCGCCGGCCTGCAGGTCGCTGTAGTCCAGTACCGGGCTGACCGCGACAAAGCTGAAGACCTGTCCATCGGGGCCGGGCTTGAGGCTGTCGTCGAGCATGCCGGCCCACGACAGCGCTGCGGGCTTGCCGGTCAGCACCTGGTCGAGCGTATCGGCACTGCTGTCGAGCATTTTCGCCATGTCGCCCAGCCTGACCTGGCCCATCTGCAGCGGCAGCGTCAGCGTGGTGGTGAGCGTATCGGCCAGGCCGCGCAGGGTGGGGTCGTGCGCCAGCGCACCGACCAGCGGGCGCGCCTGCGCGAGCTGTTGCGTAAGCTGGCGGACTTCGTCCGTGCTGGCGAACAGCAGCCCATTGCGTTCGAAGAACGGCCCGCTGCCGGGCTGGCTGACGGCGTTGAAACGTGCCGGCTGCCGGCGCAGCGCCTCGGCCAGCGCGCTGGCGGCGGCGTCGGCCAGTTCCGTCGCTGGCGCCTGCACCACCGCCAGGATCAGCTGGTTGCGCTGCGGGAAGGCGTCACCGATGGCGGCGTCGCGTACGGCCCAAGGCGCATCCGAGTCCAGCAGGCGGCCGATATCGGTGTTGATCGCAAAGTTGCGGGCCACGTAGACGCCGCTGACAGCAGTCAGCAATGCCGACAGGACGATGACCCGCCACGGCCAGGAGGTGGCAAGCCGGACGATGCGAGTCAGCAACGAAGTCAGCATGGGCGGATCCGGAAGGAGCACGAACCCGGAGTATATCGGCTGGCGCGCGCACGGGAGGGCGGGCGTGGCGCATGCGGCATGCCGGGGCAGAACCGAGGCGATCCGCTATAAACTGTCAGGCATGCGCCGTCATACAGCGACGACGCTGCCCCCACTGTCTTTTCCGGCACTCACGTCCATGAAGATTCACGCATTGTTTCCCCTGGCGCCGCTCGCGGCGGTGGCCATGGTTTGCACGGTGCACGCCCAGGCCGTCCAGCCCGGCGACCTGCGCGCCAGCCCCGAGCGGCTGGTCCAGGCCGCGGTGGAGGGTGTGATCGGCACCATCCAGTCCAACCCCGACACCCGCGCCGGCGACCTCGACAAGATCACCACGGTCGTGCAGAAGCAGTTCCTGCCCTATACGGATTTCCAGCGCACCACGCGGCTGGCGGTGGGCAGCGCCTGGCGCACGGCCACGCCTGAACAGCAGAAGCAGCTCTACGAGCAGTTCGAGGTGCTATTGGTGCGCAGCTACGCGGTGTCGCTGGCGCAACTGCGCGAGCAGAACGTCAAGTTCCGCTACCAGCCGGTCAAGGCCGCCAGCGGCGCGACCGACGTGGTGGTACAGACGCGCGTGATCAACAGGGTTGACGAGATGCAGATCGACTACCGGCTGCAGCGCACCGCCAACGGCTGGAAGATCTATGACATCAATATGATGGGGGCGTGGCTGATCGAGGTTTACCGGAAGCAGTTTGCGGATATCGTCGCGCGCAGCGGGGTGGAGGGGCTGGTCAAGTACCTGACCACTCACAACGCGCGCCAGGCCTGACACCTGAGCGCGGGGCGCTGCCAACACTTCGTGGCGCCGCGGGCCCGGTGACTTGATCTCGCGCCTGGCCTGGTAGCGCGAGCCGGCACCGCCGTCGAAGCCGTCGAAGGAGGGTGCCTGGAGGAAGAGGTTTTACGTCCGCCGCGTGTACGCCGCGGCCATCGGCAGTTGCCTTCAGTGGGTGACGGCGGCGTTGGCCTTGGCCCCCCGGTTGCGGTTCGCGGGCGGCTTCGCGCGCTGGATCTGCTCCAGCTTGATCTCGACGTGGCGCGAGAACACGTATTCCGCCGGCCGCTGTTTGTCCAGCGCAATATCTGGCGCCATCGGCCCGTTCGTGCGCACGCCGCGCAGGCTCACTCCCAGCGCCTTGAGCGGATGGGCAAAGGTGTCGGCGACCGCAGTGGCCTCATAGCCGCTGTGCACCATGCAGTCGGCGCACTTCTCGTAGTTGCCGGTGCCGTAGGCGTCCCAGTCGGTCTCATCCATCAGCTCACGGAAGGAGGCGGCGTAGCCTTCGCCCACCAGGTAGCAGGGGCGCTGCCAGCCGAACACCGTGCGTGCGGGGTTGCCCCACGGCGTGCAGTGGTAGGTCTGGTTGCCAGCCAGGAAGTCCAGGAACAGCGTGGACTGGCTGAAGGCCCAGTTCTTGCCGCTGCGGCCGCGGCTGAGGATGTCGCGAAACAGCTGGCGGGTCTTGCCGCGGTTCAGGAAGTGCTGCTGGTCCGGCGCGCGCTCATAGGCATAGCCCGGCGACACCGTGATGCCGTCCACGCCCAGCGCCTTGACCGAGTCGAAGAACTTCGCCACGCGCTCGGGCTGGGCATCGTTGAACAGCGTGCAGTTGATATTGACGCGGAAGCCTCGTTGCTTGGCCAGCCGGATCGCTTCGACGCAGCGGTCGTACACGCCTTCCTGGCAGACCGAGCGGTCATGCATCTCGCGGTCGCCGTCCAGGTGCACCGACCAGATGAAATAGGGGCTGGGCTCGTACTGGTCCAGCTTCTTTTCCATCAGCAGGGCATTGGTGCACAGGTAGACGAACTTGCGCCGTGCCATGATGCCGCGCACGATCTCCGGCATGTCCTTGTGCAGCAGCGGTTCGCCGCCGGCGATCGACACCACCGGCGCACCGCACTCGTCGACCGCGTCCAGGCATTCCTGCACCGACAGGCGCTGGTTCAGGATGGGATCGGGATAGTCGATCTTGCCGCAGCCCGAGCACGCCAGGTTGCAGCGGAACAGCGGTTCGAGCATCAGCGCGAGCGGGTAGCGTTTCTGCCGCGACAGATGCTTGCCGACGATGTAGGCGCCCACGCGGGCGACCTGCAGGAGCGGGATGGCCAAGGCAGCTTCCTCAGGTTGGGTTCAGCCGGCGATGTTCTCGCTGGCGGGCGCGGGCGCGGCGGCGGTCTCTGCCGTGGCAGCGCCCTTCCCGGGTTTGCGCGGGGCCGATGACGGCTTGACGTCGGCCAGCTCGGCCGGCAGGCGGAATTCGGCGTGTTCTTCGCGCCCGGCCATGGTGGTGACGTCCACCGGGCCCAGCCGGCGCAGCGCGGCAATCACGTCCTCGACCATTTCTTCGGGCGCGGAGGCGCCAGCGGTGATGCCGACCACGTTGGCGGCGCGCACCCAGGCGGGATCGAGTTCGCTGCCGTCGGCGATCAGGTAGCTGGGCACGCCGCTTTCGGTGCCGATTTCGCGCAGGCGGTTGGAGTTGGAGCTGTTGGTCGCGCCGATCACCAGGATCACGTCGGCCAGCTTGCACAGGTCGCGCACCGCGCTCTGGCGGTTCTGCGTGGCGTAGCAGATATCGCGCGTGTCCGGGCCGACCAGGTCGCTGAAGCGGCGCCCGAGGGCGGCGATGATATTGCGGGTGTCGTCCACGCTCAGCGTGGTCTGGGTGACATAGGCAACCGGCGCGTCTGCGGGCAGGTCGAGCTGCTCGACCTCGGCCTCGTTCTGCACCAGGATCACCTTGCCGGGGATCTGGCCCATGGTGCCTTCCACCTCGGGGTGGCCGGCATGGCCGATCAGGATCACCGTGCGGCCGCTGGCGGCGTACTGGCGGCCCTGGGTGTGGACCTTGATTACCAACGGGCAGGTGGCGTCGATCGCATGCAACTCGCGCTGGCTGGCTTCGGCGACCACCTGGCGCGACACGCCGTGCGCGCTGAAGATCGTCACCGCGCCGGCGGGCACCTCGTCCAGTTCTTCGACAAAGCGCGCGCCTTTTTCCTTCAACCCCTCTACCACATGCTTGTTGTGCACGATCTCATGCCGCACGAACACCGGGGCGCCGTGCTTGACGAGGGCGCGGTCGACGATTTCGATCGCGCGCACCACGCCGGCACAAAAGCCCCGGGGCTGAGCAAGAATCACCTGCATAGAGAAGACCCCCAACTCTTTGCAACGGGTTTCATGTATGGGACGGCGGGATGGAGATGCACGCAGATCCACCGCAGATCACATTTCCACCGCACGGTGGTTACTATATACCCGACACGCCGGCTTTGTCTGGCAGCGCTGCGGCCCTGCGGGCGGCTTCCGGGTGGTTCGTTGGCGATTGGCTGGCGATTCCCGGGCAGGATTGCGGCGCATTCATCTCACCGGGAAAACGGCTTTATGGCGATAAACGATGACGTGCTGGTGACAGGAGCCTCGGGTTTTCTCGGCTCGGCTGTGATGCGCCAGGCGCTGGCGCGCGGTTTCCGGGTGCGGGTGCTGGTGCGCCCGCAAAGCCCGCGCACCAACCTGGCCGGTTTGCCGGTAGAGGTGGCGGAAGGCGACATGCGCGACCCGGCCGCGATGGCCGCCGCGCTGCGCGGCATGCGCTACCTGTTCCATGTCGCGGCCGATTACCGGCTATGGGCCCCGGACCCCGAGGCCATCGTGCGCACCAACGTCGACGGCACGCTGGCCGTGATGGAGGCCGCGCAGCAGGCCGGCGTGGAGCGCGTGGTCTACACCAGCAGCGTGGCCACCTTGCGTGTGGCCGGCGCCCAGGGGCCGGTGGATGAAACCGCGCCGTTGACCCCGCACGAGGCCATCGGCGCGTACAAGCGCAGCAAGGTGCTGGCCGAGCGCGTGGTGGAGAAGCTCGTGGCCGAGCGCGGCCTGCCGGCGGTCATCGTCAACCCGTCCACCCCGATCGGCCCGCGCGACGTGCGGCCCACGCCGACCGGGCGCATCATCCTCGAGGCGGCCAGCGGCAAGATCCCGGCCTTTGTCGATACCGGGCTGAACCTGGCGCATGTGGATGACGTGGCCGAGGGCCATTTCCTGGCGCTGGAGCGCGGGCGCACCGGCGAACGCTACATCCTGGGCGGCGAGGACGTGATGCTGCAGCAGATGCTGCGCGATATCGCGGGGTTGTGCGGGCGGCGGGCGCCGACCATGCAACTGCCGCGCTGGCCGCTGTACCCGCTGGCGCATGCGGCGGAGGCGGTGGCGCGGTTTTCCGGCAAGGAGCCGTTTATCACGGTGGACGGGCTCAATATGTCGAAGTACCGGATGTTCTTTACGTCGGAGAAGGCGCGACGGGAGTTGGGGTATGTGCCGCGGCCGTATCGGGATGGGTTGCGGGATGCGTTGGAGTGGTTCCGGGCGCAGGGGTATCTTGGCAAGTAACGGTGCGGCCCTGAACCACAAACCTCAGGGCCGCACCGGCGCCTGCGCCCGCCCTTTCCACTGCCCACCCCGCCGCAACCAGTAGCGCCGCGCCGAATCGATCGTCGCCCCGAGATAGAACAGCGCCGTCACCGGCAGCAGCGGTGCCAGCCACGCCGGCTGCCGGTATTCGCGCAGCATCGGCAGGTAGGCGCACGCCATCGCACCCCACGCCAGCCACGCCGGCCAGAACTGCCCGCCCCCCGCCAGCGCCAGCACGGGCGGAAGCAAGTAGGTAATCACCATCCCCGCCCCAGCCCCCGCCAGCAGCAGCGGCGAGTAGCGCAACTGCGTATAAGCACTGCGCGCGATCATGTCCCACAGGCTGCGCCAGTCGTTATAGGGGCGCAATGAATGGCTGTCGTCCGCCAGGTCCAGCCGGATCGCGCCGCCGGGCTTGATGCGCGCGGCCAGGCTGCAGTCGTCGATCAGTTCGCCGCGGATCGCGGCAAAGCCGCCGATGCGCGCCAGCGCCGCGCGGCTGGCCAGCATGCAGCCGCCGGCCGCGGCGGCCACGCGGCTGCGCGGGTCGCGCACGCGGGCAAACGGGTAGAGCTTGGCGAAGAAGAACACGAAGGCCGGCACGATCAGCCGTTCCCAGGCCGACTCGCAGCGCAGCCGCACCATCAGCGAAACCAGGTCGCGCCGCTCGTGCTCCGCGCGCGCGACCAGCGCGGCCAGCACGCCGGGTCCGTGCCAGATATCGGCATCGGTGAGCCAGACGTAGCGCGCCTGCGGCGCGAGCCGGTCGGCTTCGGCCAGCCCCTCGGACTGGGCCCACACCTTGCCACTCCAGCCGGCCGGCAGCTCGCTCGCGCCGATGACTGCCAGCGCCTGCGGGCGAGCCGTGGCCGCGGCTGCGGTGCGCGCCATATCGGCGGTGCCGTCGTGGCTGTGGTCGTCCACCACTACCAGCGAAACCCGGCCCGGGTAGCGCTGGCCCAGCACGCCCGCCACGGCGCGGCCGATCACCTCGGCCTCGTTGCGCGCGGGGACGATGGCGACGACTTCAGGCCAATGCGCCGGGTCCGGCGCGGCATGCGGCTTGCGCACCCGCCAGAAGCCGGCGCGGGCAAAGAGCAGCGCCAGCCAGACCGCCAGCGACAGCAGCGACAACGCAAAAGCCATGCGCATGGCTCGCGCTTACTTGACGAAGCGCCGCGCCAGGCGGGCCAGCCGTGGTACGGTTTCCGGCCGCAGCAGGCGCGCGTCGTAGCCGGCCATGCGCCGCTCGTTCTCCACCAGGCACAGGTCGATCATCGCGCCCGGCGTCAGCGCCTCGCCCAGCGCCGCCGAGCCGTTCATGGTGAAGTTGGCGTCCTGCGCCGCGCCGTCGGCATCGATGCCGCGCGCGATGCCGATGCGCTCCCGGATCAGGAAGGCCCACACCCGCGCCACCTTCAGCGCGAACAGCGGGCGGCGCCACCCCGGCCAGTCGATGACGGCGGGTTTGTAGGGGTTGTGGGTCTGCTGCAGCATATGGCAGAACATCTGCAGGTGCTGTGCGGAGCCGATGCGCACCGGCCCCGGAGTGGGGTCGGTCCAGTGGCGCATGGCATGGTCGGCCTGCTCGACGGCAGTGCGCGCGACTGTATCGGCAACCGCGATGGCGCGGGCCTCAGCATCGGCGGCGCTGTTGCGCAGCGGCGCAGCGGCCGCGCGGCTCGCAATCTCGGTGGTCTCGGACATTCGGCCCCCTGGCGTTGGATTGCCCGGGGGCCATTGTAGCGAGGCGCGCCGGCCGGCGCACCCCGCTGGCTACAGCCAGGTCAGGCGCTGTAGCTGACCGGACCGCGCGAACGCATGTCCAGCGCGTAGTAGCACACCGTCAGCAGGACCAGCCAGCCCGGGCCCACGTACAGCGCCACGCGGGTGTCCGGGAAATAGGCCATCAGCGCCACCACCAGCGCCAGGAAGGCCAGCGCGATGTAAGAGCCATATGGCCAGAACGGCATGCGGAAGGCCAGCGCCTTGCGCTCGGCCGGCGCCAGGCTGCGGCGGAAGTTGATCTGCGTGACCAGGATGATGGCCCAGGTCCAGACCGCGCCGAAGGTGGAAATCGCCGTCACCCAGACGAAGACCTTCTCCGGCACCAGGTAGTTGAGCAGCACGCCGCACAGCAGCGCGGCGATCGACACCAGCAGCGCACGGCGCGGCACGCCGTTGCGGTCGACCCTGGCAAAGGCGGCCGGCGCCTGACCCTGCTGCGCCAGGTTGTACAGCATGCGCCCGGTGCTGAAGATGCCGCCGTTGCACGACGACAGCGCCGCGGTCAGCACCACGAAGTTGATGATGCCGGCGGCGGTCTTGATGCCCAGCCGCTCGAAGGTCAGCACGAACGGGCTGCCCTGGGCGCCGATCTCGTTCCACGGGTACAGCGACAGGATCACGAACAGCGCGCCCACGTAGAAGATCAGGATGCGCCAGAACACCGAGTTGATTGCGTCCGGAATCGACTTCTTCGGGTTGCGCGCCTCGCCGGCGGTCAGGCCGATCATCTCCACGCCGAGGTAGGCGAACATCACCATCTGCAGCGACATCAGCACGCCCGAGGCGCCGTTGGGCATGAAGCCGCCGTGCTGCCACAGGTTGGCGATGCCGGTGGCGACACCGCCGTTGCCAAAGCCGAACACGATCATGGCGCCGCCGCCGATCAGCATCAGCACGATGGTGACGATCTTGATCATGGCGAACCAGAACTCGAACTCGCCATAGGCCTTGACCGCCATCAGGTTGACCGAGCCCATCGCCGCCAGCGCGGCCAGCGCCCAGATCCAGCGCGGCACGTCGGGGAACCATATGCCCATGTAGATGGCCACGGCGGTGATTTCCGCCACGCACGTCACCAGCCACAGGAACCAGTAGTTCCAGCCGGTCAGGTAGCCCGCCAGAGGGCCTATGTGGTCCTGCGCGTAGCGGCAGAACGAGCCGGCCACCGGGTTCTGCACGGCCATCTCGCCCAGCGCGCGCATGATCAGGAAGATCACCGCGCCGCCGATCAGGTAGCCCAGCATGATGGAGGGCCCGGCCATCTTGATGGCGTTGCCCGCGCCAAGGAACAGGCCCACGCCGATGGCCGAACCCAGCGCCATCAGCCGGATATGCCGTTCGCCCAGGCCGCGTTGCAGATGCTCTGCGCTTGCACTCATGTCTCGTTGTCTCCGTGTGATCAGAATGGCCGCGCCGGCCCTTGTGGGGTCGGCGGGAGCAGGTCATTTTCGCGTTTACAGGGGTAGCTGCCGCGAGCAGTCTAATCGGCACATCGCGCAATCGGCGCACGCCAACGCAGCCTCGCCCGATCGGACATTGCTGACGGACCGCGTGCCGCAAACGGAAAATAGCGGGCAGATTAATAAGATTGCGGGGGCATTTGTTGCTGAATTCATTCCGAAATTCAGAAAAGATTGCTCGCTGAGCAGGGCTCGATCATCGTCAGCCAGGCATTCCGGAGCCCCAGCACCACCGACTGAGCGCTGTGTGTTCAGCCCCGGCGATCCCGTGACGCTGCCTCGCGCCATGCCCCGGGCGGTTGCCCGAAGCGCCGCGTAAAGCTGCGCGTGAAGGTGGTCTGGTCCGGATAGCCCGAGGCCAGCGCGATCTCCGCCAGCGGCAGCGTGGTCTGCGACAGCAGCTGCACCGCCCGGTCCAGCCGCAGGCGGGTCTGGTAGCGATGCGGTGTATCGCCGAAGGCCTCGGCAAAGAGCGTCTGGAAGCGCCGCACGCTCCAGCCGAAATGCCCGGCCACTTCCGCCACGTGCAGTGTGGAGGCCAGGTTGGCGCGCAGGTAGGCGTCCACCGCCATCAGTGGGAACAGGTCCTGGTCGCCCGGCATGCCCAGGCAATCGGCCAGCGCCGCCGCCAGCGTGGCGGCGAGTTGCCAGTCAGTCTGCGGGCCGCGCGCCGCGGCCGCGGCGCGCCATGCCGCCAGCGCGCGCACCCGGCTGCCGAAGGCGCCGTCCAGCGAGAACGTGCGCGAGCGCGCCATCAGCCGCGCCGGCAGCGCCACCGAGTGCGCGGGGAAGTCCGCCACCAGCTGCAGGTTGCCGTCGAAGCCCAGAAATTCATGATGACTGCCGGCCGGCACGATCAGGCCGGTGCGGTCGTCCACGCGGTAGACGTGGCCGTCGATCTCCAGCTCGGTGGCGCCGGCCAGGCCGAACAGCAACTGGTGGTAGCCGTGCTGGTGGCCGTCCGGTTGCGGGCGGTAGCGCCGGTGCTCGACCAGCGGGGACGCGTGCGAGGAGGGTTCAGCGCGCTTCGGCATGCCGCAACCTGCCCCGGGTCTGGCACAGCCAGACGCCTGCCCCGGCCACCGCCATGCCGAGCCCCTGCACCGCGTCGAGCCGCTCGCCGAACAGCAGCCACGCCTGCAGCGCGGCCAGCGGCGGCGCCAGGAACATCAGCGCGGCGGCGTTGGCGGCCTGGCCGCGCCGCACCAGGCTGACCAGCAGCCAGGTGCCGGCACCGGACAGGCCAAGCGCAGCCCAGGCCAGCGTGGCCCACAGTGTCGCGCTGCCGTGCCAGTGCAGTGGTGCGTCAGCGGCCTGGATCGCCACCATGACGCCGGCGACCAGCATGGCGCCAAGGTTCTGCCACGCCGAACTGGCGCGCAGGTCACAGGCGGCGATGGCGGATTTCTGCAAGAGGGTTCCCATGGTGATCGAGACGATGGCCAGCACGCCCAGCAGCACGATCCACGGCGAGACCGGCTGAGAACCGACCTGCATCGCCGGGGCGACCACCAGCGCGACGCCCAGCGCACCGAGCGCCAGGCCTTGCCACGTCCGCCTGGAAGGTAGCTCCTTGAGCAGGGGGATGGCAAGCAGCGCGGTCAGCAGGGGCTGCAGCGCGCCCAGCAGCGCCATGATCGCCGGCGGCAGCCCTTGCGCCACGGCGCCGTAGCCGGCGCACAGGTAGATGCCCTGCATCAGCGCACCGGCCAGCAGGTGGCGCGGCGCCTCGCGCAGCGGCGGCCACGCCGCGCCCGCGGCCAGCGACCACCCGACGAACATCAGCCCCGCCACGGCAAAGCGCGCCAGCAGGAACAGGCTGGTATCGGCCAGCGGCACGATGGCCTTGCCGACGATAAAGCCGGTGGACCAGACCAGGACGAAGGCGAGGCTCGGGAGCCAGGCGGTGGCGGGGAGGGGGCGCGACATGACAGCAGGCATTTCCGCCCAAGGGGCGCGATCGGGATGGCAAAGCGCAAGGCTAGCCAGCCGCGCCGCCGCTGTCTTGGCAATTCCGGCAATCGCCCGCTGGAAGCATTGGTAACACTCCCCCCACACTTACGGGTCAACGGAAACGCGCTTGCCACGTAACATCGTCATAGGCGATACAGCGAAGGAGCGGGCATGGATGCAGTGCAGCATGCGAAACAACCCGGCACGGCCGGCTGGCTGGATGCGAGGTACGCGGCCTGGCGCGCCGCCGCGGCGCTGGCCCTGGCCGCGTGCCTGGGCGCCTGCGCGCAGCTGCCGGCCGGTGCCACCGACAGCACCGCGGACCTGCACTGGCTCAACACCGTCACCTACGGCGCCGACCAGACCAGCCTGGCCGAACTGCGCCAGCTCGGCCGCAAGGGTTATCTCGACCGGCAACTGGCACTGCCGCTGGCCGATCCGCCGGAACTGGCAACGGCCATTGCCGCACTGCCCGGCCTGCAGGCCGATGCCGCCGCGCAACTCAAGGCTGCGCGCGAGGCCCGCGAGCGCATCGACGCGCTGCCCGACGACAGCAAACAACAAGCCCGCCAGGCACTGAACGCGCAGGGCCGCGAGCTGGTGGCCGATACCGCGCGGCGCCACCTGCTGCGCGCGCTGTATTCGCCGGCGCAGCTGCGCGAGCAGATGACGTGGTTCTGGATGAACCATTTCAACGTCTACGCGGGCAAGGGCCAGGTGCGGCTGCTGCTGCCCGACTACGAGGAACGCGCGATCCGCCCGCACGCGCTGGGCCGCTTCCGCGACCTGCTGATGGCCACCGTCACCGCGCCGGCGATGCTGCTCTACCTGGACAACGCCCAGAGCAGCGCCAACCGCATCAACGAGAACTACGCGCGCGAGCTGATGGAACTGCATACGCTGGGCGTATCGGGCGGCCCCAGCGGGTCACGCTACACTCAGCAGGACGTGCAGGAGCTGGCGCGCGTGCTGACTGGCGTGGGCGTCAACCTGCGCGGCACGCCACCGCCGCGGCTGGCCCCGGCGCGCGCGGCGCTGTATCGCAGCGAAGGCGTGTTCGAGTTCCATCCGGGCCGGCATGACTTCGGCGTGAAGACGCTGCTGGGCCAGCGCATCGAGCCCGCCGGCTTCGCCGAGGTGGAGCGCGCCGTGTCGATCCTGGCGCGCGAGCCGGCCACGGCGCGCTTTATCAGCGCCAAGCTGGCCACCTACTTTATCGCCGACAACCCGCCGCCGGCACTGGTCGAGCGCATGGCGCAGACGTTCACGCGCAGCGACGGCGATATCGCGCAGGTGCTGCGTACGCTGTTCCTGGCGCCTGAGCTGGACCGGCTGCTGGCCTCGCCCGCGCGCAAGTTCAAGGACCCGATGGTCTACGTGGTGTCGTCGATGCGCCTCGCCTATGACGGCCGCCCCGTTACCAACCTGCGCCCGGTGCTGAACTGGCTGAACCAGCTCGGCGAGCCGCTGTACGGCCACGTCACGCCTGACGGCTATCCGTCGGCGGAGAGCGCGTGGGCCAGCTCGGGGCAGATGGTGCGGCGCTTCGAGATCGCGCGTGCGATCGGCTCGGGGCCGGCTGGTCTCTTCGCCGGCGATGCGGGCAAGCCGCGCGGCGCGCGCTTCCCGATGATCGGCAACAAGCTGTACTACGACACCATCGAAGCCACGCTCGGCCCCGCCACGCGCGCCGCGCTGGCACAGGCCGAATCGCAGGCCGAATGGAACACCGTGCTGCTCGGCTCGCCGGAATGGATGCAGCGCTGAGGGACAAAGGAGCGAACCATGCAACGCCGACAATGGCTGAAGACGATGGGCGCCGCCACGCTCGGGCTGGCGCTGCCCGCCATCGCCTCGCGGGTCTATGCGCTGCCGGCGCAGGCCGATGCGCGCTTCCTGCTGGTATTTCTGCGCGGCGGCTATGACGCCGCCAGCGTGCTGGTGCCGGCCGGCAGCGAGTTTTACTATGCATCCCGGCCCAACATTGCCATCCGGAAACCGGTGACAGGCGCGGACGCCGACCCCAACGCGGCCGTGGCACTGGCGCCCGCCTTTGCCGCCGACAGCGCCGCGCGCGGCATTGGCGACTGGGCGCTGCACCCGGCGCTGGCCCCGACCATGCTGCCGCTGTGGCAGCGCGGCCAGCTCGCCTTCGTGCCGTTCGCCGGCACGCACGACCTGTCGCGCAGCCACTTCGAGACCCAGGACGGCATCGAGGCAGGACTGCCGGGCGAGGGCGAGGATCGCAAGGACGTGGCGTCCCTGCGCGGCAGCGGCTTCCTCAACCGGCTGGCACAGGCGATGGGCGGCCAGGCCGCACCGGTGGCGTTCACCGATGGCCTGCCGGTGGTGCTGTCTGGCCCGCGCGACGTGCCCAATGTCTCGCTCAAGGGCAGCGGCCGCACGCCGTTCGATGCGCGCCAGTCGAAGCTGCTGGCGCAGATGTACCAAGGCACGCGCTTCGAGTCGCTGATCGATGAAGGCTTCGAGCTGCGCGAGACGGTCGCGCGCCAGGCCCGGTCTGCGCAACCCGCCATGTCAGGTGGCGATCCCGGCACGATGGCGTCGCGCCAGCAGGAAATGCAGGCCGCCAACCGCCGCTCGCTCAGTGCGCGCGGCTTCGAGGTCGAGGCGCGCCGCATGGCGGGGCTGATGCGTGAGCGCTTCAACCTGGGCTTTATCGACGTGGGCGGTTGGGATACCCACGTCAACCAGGGCGGCGCGCAGGGACAGCTTGCCGGCCTGCTCGACAACCTTGGCCGCGGCCTGTCGGCCTTTGGGGCGGAGATGGGCCCAGCGTGGAACAAGACGACGGTGGTGGTGCTGTCAGAGTTCGGCCGCACCTTCCGCGAGAACGGCACGCGCGGCACGGACCATGGGCATGGCACGGTGTACTGGGTCACCGGCGGCGCGGTGCGCGGCGGTCGTATTGCGGGCGAGCAGGTGGCGGTGGAGCAGGCTACGCTGAACCAGAACCGGGACTGGCCGGTGCGCAATGAATATCGCGCCTTGCTGGGCGGCGTGTTCCGCAGGCTCTACGGGCTGGATGATGCGCGGCTGGCGCAGGTGTTTCCCGGCGTGCGGGCACGGGATATCGGGCTGGTGTAGCGGCCTGGTGCAGCGGCCCGCGCGGCTGGCCGTGGCCGGTGCTCAGTAGCTGCCGTTCCCGGAGGTGATGGTTGCCGGCGCGACGGGGTAGACCGGTGCGGCAGACGAGGGTGCCGATGGCTGCGGGGCGGGCGCAGGCGGCGCGGCCGGAGCGGGCGGATTGACCGGAGCAGCCGGATAGGCGGGCGCGGCAGGAGCCGGTTGTTCCGCCGGCGATATCGGCGCAGCGGGCGCACTGCCGGCGCTCACGCCCGGCGGCACCGCGATCACCGATTCCCCCCGGTCCAGCGCCAGGCTGGACTCCTCCGGGCTCATCTCCGCGCCTGGCGCCGAAGCAGTCGCCGGCGCGCTCGCCGGCGGCGCAACCTCAGCCTCCTGCGCCGGCAACGCCTGCCGGCGCGGCGCCGGGCGCGGGGCCGGCGCTTCGGCCGGCTTGTCGCGGCTGAACAGCTGGCTGAACCAGCCACGCACCTGCGTGCCCAGCGACGCAAGCAGGCTGGTTTCCTCGTGCTCGGCAAAGCGGGCGCGGCCGTCGACGATGCGGGCGCGCAGCGCGCGCTGGTAGAAGTCGCCCACCATCGGCAGCGCGCTGTGCGCGCCCTGGCCCCAGTAGTCGCTGCGCAGCGTGACGCGGCTGTCGTTGAAGCCGACCCAGGCCCCTGCCACCAGCTCCGGATGCATCAGGATGAACCAGCCGTCGGCGTTGTCCTGCGTGGTGCCGGTCTTGCCGGCGACGTCGGCGCGGATGCCGAAGCGCGAACGGATGCTGGCGCCGGTGCCGCGGTCGATCACGTCGCGCATCACGTCGAGCAGGGTCTGCGTGGTGGCCGCGGGCAGCGCGTGTTCGGCGCGCGCCTGGCGGAAGGTCTGCAGCACGTTGCCGTTGCGGTCTTCGATGCGCGTCACCATGGTTGGCGCGATGTAGTCGCCGGCGTTGGCGATGGTGCCGTAGGCGGCCACCATCTCCTTGAGCGTGACCGGGCTGGTGCCCAGCGCCAGCGACGGCACCACGTCGAGCTGGCTCTCGCGCACGCCCATCTCGCGCGCGAGCCGCGCCACGCGGTCCGGCCCGACCTGCTGCATCAGCTGCGCGGTGATGGTGTTGCGCGAATAGACCAGGCCGTCGCGCAGCGTCATGGCGCGGCCGGTGGGACGGCCCTCGTCGGTGGGGCGCCAGATTTCGCCGCCGGCCAGCTCGATCTCGACCGGCTGGTCCATCAGGGTGTCGTCGGGCGACTTGCCTTCTTCGAAGGCCGCGCCGTAGACAAAGGGCTTGAAGGTCGAGCCCGGCTGGCGGCGCGCCTGCTGCACGTGGTCGAACGCGTCCTGGGTGTAGTCGCGGCTGCCAACCCAGGCGCGGATCTCGCCGTTGCGCGGGTCGATGGCGATAAAGCCGGCCTGGATGCGCGTCTTCTGCTGGTGCAGCGCGCGCATGAAGGCGCCGTCGGCGAGCAGGTGCTTCATGACCTCTTCAGGCGGGGTCCCGGCGGCGGTGGCGGCGCGGTATTCCGGTGTTTCGCGCACGAAGGCCTGCACCAGCGCCTTGTCGGCGGCCCAGCCCGCGCGCGGCGCCCACGCCGCGTTGGCGACCGCCTGCAGCCGGTTGCCCTGCTGCACCACGGCCTGCGTGGCCATGGCCTGCAGCCGTGCGTCGATGGTGGTGCGCACCACCAGCCCGTCGGCGTAGATGTCGTAGCCGTTGCGGTCGGCCCAGCCGATCAGCCACTTGCGCAGCTGCTGCGCGAAATGCGGCGCGGGGCCGGGCGGCTCGGTCTGGCGTTCGAAGTCGATGCGCAGCGGGCGCTTCTTCAACTGTTCATAGCGGGCCGCATCGAGCTTGCCGCGCTTGACCATCTGGCCCAGCACGGTATTGCGCCGGTCCAGCGCGCGCTCGGGGTTGAGCACCGGGTTGTAGTAGCTGTTGCCCTTGAGCATGCCGATCAGGGTGGCGCTCTGCAGCACGTCGAGCGACCGGGCCGGCTTGTCGAAGTACGTGCGCGCGGCCATCTCGATGCCGAACGCGTTGTACAGGAACGGCACCGTATTGAGATAGGTCTCGAGGATCTCGTCCTTGGTATAGAGCGCCTCGATCTTCAGCGCGGTGATCGCTTCCTTGAGCTTGCGCGTCAGCGTGGGCGCGCGCCCGATCTCATCGGGATAGAGGTTGCGCGCGAGCTGCTGCGTGATGGTCGAGCCGCCCTGGCGGTCGCCGGTGAAGGTATGCACCGCGGCCGAGGCGATGCGGCGCCAGTCCAGCCCGTGGTGCTGGTAGAAGCGATGGTCTTCGGTGGAGATCAGCGCGGCCAACACATTGGGCGAGATCTGCGCCAGCGGCACCCAGTCGCGGTTGGCCCACTTGAAGACGGCCAGCTCCTTGCCGTCGGCGGACAGGACTTGCGCTGGCTGCTCGGACTTGGCCTTGCGGATGTCGCTGATGCCGGGCGTGAACGGGACCAGGATAAGGACATAGAGCAAGAGGGCCGCCGGGATGGCGGCCACGCCCACCAGCACGCCGCGCCGGGTCGGGCGCAGCGAACCGGGCTGCGTCAGCCCGAGGCGCGCGGTGCGCGCGCCCAGAGAGGACAGCCGTTGCTTCAGGGAGGCAGGCAGCAAGGCCTGCATTGAGGCAAGCCGCGGGGCAAGCCGGGTCTTGATCTCTGCCAGCCTCATGACGCGAAGCTGTCGAGGCAAAGGCACATGGCGGCACGGGGCACTGGCATTACCGTCGTCGGAAAAGCCTGCATCCTACCAAATCGTTCCCGTTGCTCACAGGGAAAACCCCCATCCGAGAGCTATGCGGCACATCTTGCTGCCAAGCATGCGTCACAAGGCTTTCATATTGCGCCAGCACAATGCGCAGGCCGCCACTCGTGCGGACGATGCGCCGTTGCCGGGTTGATCGGGTTAGTCGCTTTAAGCAAGTTGAGCGGAATAAGCGGAATAAGCGGATTAAGCAGGTTGGCCGGGTCTGGCTCGGGACGGGTCCGGCGCAGTGTCATGAATCAAACAGAATACAGAGAAACTACAGTGAAGAAAGCTCTCCTTGCAATGACGGCAGCAGTGGCCGCTTCGGCGGCATCCGGGGTGGCGTCGGCCCAGACCGCGTCGAACGTGACGCTGTATGGCATCGTGGATGCCGGCGTCGAAGTGATTAACAACATGCCGGGCAGCAATGGCGCCGAGGGTACGGCCGTGCGCATGAACTCGGGCAACCTGTCCGGTTCGCGCTGGGGCCTGCGCGGCACCGAAGACCTGGGCGGCGGTCTGAAGGGTATCTTCGTGCTGGAGAGCGGCTTCGACATCGACACCGGCACCTCAGCCCAGGGCAACCGCCTGTTCGGCCGCCAGGCCTACGTCGGCCTGCAGAACGGCTTCGGCGCCGTCACGCTGGGCCGCCAGCAGAACGCGCTGTACGACCTGTTCGGCGCCTTCGACCCGATGGGCGTGGGCCCGCGCTACTCGCTCAACAGCGTTGATTCGGCCTTCAACGGCCGCGCCGACAACGCCATCAAGTACACCGGCAAGTTCGGCGGCCTGACCGCCACCGCGTTCTACAGCTTCGGCCGCGACAACAACGGCGAAGTGCCGGGCGAATTCAAGGTCGCGAAGAGTTTCGGCGGCGGGCTGTCGTATGCCGCCGGCGGCTTCTCGGTCGGCGCCGCCTATGACCAGTTCCAGGGCGCCACCGTGGCGCTGCAGGACCGCGCCGCCAAGCGCGCCGCGGTGGGCACCGCCTATGCCTTCGGCGACGCCAAGGTGTTCGCCGGCTACCGCTGGCTGCTCGACGACGGCGTTTCCAGCGCCACCGCCGCCAGCACCCGCAGCAACGTCTACTGGGCCGGCGCGCAGTATCGCTTCACGCCCGCGTTCCAGCTGACCGGCGCCGCGTACTACACCGACACGCGCAACAGCGATGCGGATCCGTGGATGTTCGTGTTGTCGGCCGATTACTCGCTGTCCAAGCGCACCGACGTGTACCTGAACGTGGGCTACGCCAAGAACAAGTCCGGCTCCGCGCTGGGCCTGAACGGCGTTGGCACCGTGGTCGCCGGCGAGAACCAGACCGGCGCCACCATCGGCCTGCGCCACCGCTTCTGATCGTAGCCGCCCGACGCCCGCCCGGCACGTTCTCGACACGCGCACGGGCGGGCGCGTGATGTTCATATCGACGCCTGCGGTTTGCATTGCGGGATTCGTTGGGCCGGTTCCTCGATCGGTCCTTTTTTCCCTTTCCTTCCCGCCCTGGCGAGGGGTCATTGCCGCTTCGCTTACCGGTACGCCGCCGCGCTGATGAACTGCCCGAAGCGCTCGCACCAGATCACTACCGCCTTGTATTGCGACGGATCCACGCCGGCGGGCAGCGTCGCGGTAAAGTTGCCGAAGGTCTTCAGTTCTGCCACCTGCAGCGCTCGCTCCTTCAGGCTGAGGAAAGCAGCCTCGGTGTCGACGAATTCCGGCGCAAGGTAGATGCGGTAGTCCGGCCCGGGTGCCACCTCGCCTTCGAAGGCGATGGCCTGCGGCGAGACATGGAGGCGCCCGCTGGCCCAATGGAAGGCGTCGCTGCCGGCCAGGTCCTTGCGGAAGGTGCCAGAATAGCGGGCCTGCTGTGACACTTTCTGCACTTGTTCCGGGCTGGCGCCGGCCTGTGCCGTCAGGATCGGCAGCACGTAGATGCCGGCCGCGAAGCCGGCCGCCAGTGCGGCCAGGTGCGAAAACACGAGAATCAGTACCTTTCGATAGGTTGGCGCCCGCATCGCTGTCTCCCGGCGTTCAAGATTGCTGCAGATTGTCCGTCAATTCATTGTTGCCCGGCAGCCTCGTCCCGAGGGAATGGTGGGATGATGGGAGGGCGGCCGAGGCCGCGAACCTGTACAGTCGGTCATCAAACCAACACACGACTGTGGATAAGATTTCAGAATCTCCACGACGAGACGATGCCTATGCCGCTCCACGTCACGATCCGCACCATCCGCACCGGCGAGCTGCAAACCGCCCGCTACCAGGCGCGCGTCTACCCGACCACCGACGCTGAAGCCGCGCCGTTGCTGGCGACGGCATGGAGCGAGCGTGAGGCCGAGGCCTTCCGCACCGCGCAGTTCTGGGCGCAGCGCAACGCCTATGTGGTATCCAACCCGCGCGCGGGCACCTTCTACGGAGTGACATGCCGGCGCTGAGGCTGCGCGGCATGCAGTTGTGGTGGTGGCTCGCGGCGGCCCTGGCCTTGCCGGGCTGTACCGCCGAGGGCGTGATCGGCACGCTGTCGGGCGGGCGCGACGGCTTGTGGCGCAACGTGCAGCAGCGTTGCCTGGCCAGCGCCCCGGCATCGCATCCGGACTGCGCCCAGGTGGACCGGTCGCGCGGGCTGGTGCTGTACAAGGACGCCATTGGCGTGTCGCACTACCTGGTGATCCCGGCACACCCGGTGACCGGCGTGGAAGACGGCAAGGCGTGGGACGGCGCGGGCGCCAACCCGTGGGCCTTCGGCTGGGAGGCGCGCGGCATCGTCGGCCAGGCGCTCGGCAAGGCGGTGCCTGACGACATGCTGGGCCTGGCGATCAATTCCCGCAGTTCGCGCAGCCAGGACCAGTTGCACATCCACCTCGATTGCATCAGCGCGGCTGCGCGGGCGCTCGTCAATGGCGGCAGCGGCGCGATCGGCACGGGCTGGACCGCGCTGCGCCACGACGGCAAGCCGGTACGCGCGAAGTTTGTACCGGCCAGCACGCCTGTGCTGACGGTCGATCCGTTCCTGCTGGTGCGCAACGGGGCCAATGACGGCGCCGCGGCGCCGCCGCCCGACCGCGGCATCTTTGTCACCTATGTGCGTGACCGGCAGGGCCGGACGGGGTTTGTCGTGGTCGACCAGCCGGTCGACAAGACAGCCGGCAGCAACGGGCATGCGAGCGATTTCCTGGACCGGCGCTGCCGGTTGGCGCAGGAACTGGCCGCGGCGGCGTGAGCGTGCCGCGGGTCACCGCGCCCGCGCACCCGAGGCCGGCGGTGGAGCAGGCGGCGTGGCCGGCGCAGCCGCACCGCCGCGGGCCATCCCATCCAGCACCTTTGCCGCCGCCAGGTGCTGCGGGATCACCAGCCCCTCGCGGGAGGTGGCCACGCTGATCTGCCCGCCCTGGGCGCTGCCGCGCGCGACAAAGTCGCGGCCGTGCGCATAGACCAGCCGGGTGAGTTCGGCCACCTCGGTATCCGACAGGTCCGGCCCGGTTACCAGGATGGCGGCCGTGGCCAGGCTGCGCACCGGCTCGTGCAGGCCGGGATAGGTGCCTGGCGCGATGGTGGCGCGGAAATACCCCGCCTTCTGCGCCACCATCGCGGCGATCGCGCGCTCATCCAGCGGCAGCAGCCGCAGCGGCATTTCGCCGATGGCCTCGCGGATACTGTCGGACGGCACGCCGATCACCTGCATCACGGCGTCGACCTGGTTCTGGCGCAGCGCCACCAGCGCCGGGCCCAGCCCGACCTCCTCGGCCTTGAAGTCCTTGTCTGTCAGGCCATGCGCGGCCAGCACGCGCAGCACGGTGACGCGCGATGCGGAGCCGCGCTCGCCCACGGCGATGCGCTTGCCGCGCAGGTCGGAGACCGACCTGGCCGGATCGGCGCCCCGGACCAGCACATGGACCGGTTCCGGGTACAGGCTGCCCACGGCGCGCAGCGACGCATGCGGGCCGTCGCCGGCGAACACGCCCTTGCCCTCGTAGGCCTCCAGCGCGGCATCGGCCTGCGCCAGCGCCACCGAGACCTTGCCGGCACGCAGCAGCCGCAGGTTTTCCTCGCCGCCGCGCGTCACCAGCGGGATCGCGCGCACCTTGACACCGTCCACCAGCGCCTGCGCAAAGCGCAGGTACTGGCCGTGTTCGGCGCCGGCGGCGATGGCATAGCCTTCGTTGGCGCGCGCCAGCCGGGCGCGGATATTGGCGTGCGCGGTGGTCAGCTCCTGCTCGATGATCGCGCGCTGTGCCGGCGAGGCGTCTTTCTGCACGGACTCGATCACCTTGCGCATTGCGTCGAGGATGGCTGCGGGGCCGCTCGGCGCATTGGTGGCGACGGCGGGGGCTTCGGCCGGGCGGTAGCCGGCCGGCAGCACGCTGACCCAGCGTTCCCCTTCGCGCTTGTACAGCGCGGTGCCGTGCGCGCGGATGATGTCGCCCGCCTTGTTGCCGCCGCTGGTGATGCCGGTGATGCCGCGCGGGCCTGAGCCGAGCGCGGACACCAGCCCCGCCACGCCGGGCGAATCCCAGGCGCCGAAGTCGTAGTCGCGCAGCAGCTTCAGCTCCGCATCGAAATACACCACCCGGCGCGTCTCGCCGGCCGGCGCCTTGGTGTCGGACTGCGAACCGCGCCGGTCGATGCCGACCAACTCCACCGTGCCCGGCGGCAACGCCTGTGCCAGGCGCTCGTTCAGGCCGGTACGGATGCCTTCGGCGGGCGGCCCGCCGCCGCAGCCTGCCAGCCAGGCCGTAGCCAGCAGCGCGAACAGGATGGCAAAGAAGGCGCGGCGCATGTCAGCCTCCGATCAGCGGCAACGCCAGCATCATGGTCAGCACGAACGCATTCATCAGGTCGACGAAGAACGCGCCGGCCAGCGGCGTGATCAGGTAGCTGGTGGGCGCCGGCCCGTAGCGGGAGGTGATGGCGCGCATATTGGCCATGGCGGTGGCGGTCGAGCCCATGTTGAAGCCGATAAAGGCGGCCGAGGTCACCGCCGCCTCGTAGTCGCGCCCCATGAAGCGGAAGCACACCAGCACCACGTAGAGGATGATGAACACCACCTGCATGGCGATGATCAGCAGGAAGGGCCCGGCGGACAGTGCCACCTCGGCCAGGTCCAGCGCCATCATGGTCATCACCAGGAACAGCGACAGGCAGACATTGGTGATCAGGTCGGTGGCGCGGTCGTCAAAGCGCAGCCCGATAAAGGGCAGCAGGTTGCGGATGGCGATGCCGAGCATCATGCACCACAGGAAGCCCGGGATGGTGATGGGGCCGGCGGGCATCTGCGCGGCGATCCAGCGCCCGCCGATCACCGCGGCCAGCATGCCGGCCAGCGCCGCCAGCGCGCCGACGGTGGTGATGGGCGAGATGGCGGCGGCTTCTTCCTCGGTGTCGCCGGCCTCGCGCGCGGTCGAGCGCAGCTTGTAGCGCGAGATCAGGTACTGCGCCACCGGGCCGCCGATGATGCCGCCGACGATCAGGCCGATGGTGGCCACGGTCATCGACAGGTCCATCACCGCCTGCAGGTTGTTGACCTCGGCAAAGCGCTCGGCATATGCGGCGCCGGTGCCGTGGCCGCCGACCAGCGTGATGGAGCCGCTCACCAGCCCGAAGATCGGGTGCAGGTCCAGCGTCTTCGCCATGGCCACGCCCACCACGTTCTGCACCAGGATATAAGGCAGCAGGATGATCAGGAAGATGACCAGCGCCTTGCCGCCGCGCTTGAGCATGCGCAGGTCGGCGCCCAGCCCGACGCCGCCGAAGAACATCAGCAGCAGCACCGGCTTCATGCCGGGGTCGATGACCACGCGGAAACCTGTTGTCGCCAGCGCCAGCGACGCCACGATCGCGAACAGCAGTCCGCCGGTGACGGGGTCGGGGATGTTGTAGCGCGACAGTACGCCGACGCTCCGGTTGACCAGCGTACCGATCAGCAGCACCACGACGGCGGTCAGCAATGAGGCCAGCAGGTCGAGATTCATCGGGGGCGTCCTGGCTGATAGTCCTGCGGTGAAGCGCCGCTGGCCGTGCCGGGTGCGCACTGGCCGCCAGCGATGCCTGGCGAGTAGCATGCATCACTAGGGGTTGTAGTCGGGCGGGGGGAAGAAGGCAAGGAAAGGATTGGCGGCCCCTAGACCCACCCCGCAAGGCCAAGCCAACGGTTTTGGGTGCTCCAACGCCGCCCGAGCTTGTCTGGGCCTTCTCCCTCTCCCCTCAGGGCTTGCCTTTACCCACATCTCGATAGGAAAGGTTGTAAACCGGATTGGACGGTGTTAACTTCGGGTGAAGTTGACAATCAGTGGTGGCAATTTTGCCTGATACGGAAGATCTGGAAGACTGGGCCAGCGACGAATTCGGTGGCGCTCAGTTGGGCGATGCACGTCGCACGCAGCGCCTTGTGGCATTGGCGCGCGGACTGGCGCAAAAAGCCCATGTTTCGTTCCCGCAGGCCTTGAGTGGTGCCCAACTCAAGGCGGCATATCGCTTCTTTGATAATGAGGCGGTCGACCCGGACGGAATACTGGCGAGCCACGTCGTTCAAACCGTGGGTCGCATGCAGCAGGTACCTGTCGTATTGGCGGTGCAGGACACCACGGAATTCAATCTGGCAAATTTGCCCGCGACTGAGGGACTTGGTCACGGCACGGGCGGCAATTTGCACGGATTCATGTTGCACAGCGTGCTGGCGGTGACGCCTGAGGGCCTGCCACTGGGCGTGTTGAGCATGAAGACGTGGGTGCGTGCGCCGCAAGCATCGGGCAAGGCCAGGCAGCGCCGGGCGCTGTCCATTCGTGACAAGGAAAGCGTGAAGTGGCTGGAGGGGCTGGAATGCCTTGAGCCGCTCAAGATGCAGTGTCCGGACACGCACCTTGTTGCCGTCAGCGATCGCGAGGGCGATGTGTATGACGTGTTCCTGGCGCCGCGCCCAGCGGGGGTGGACTGGTTGGTGCGGGCCGCCTGGAATCGAGGCGTGGACCACCCAGAGAAGTATCTGTGGGAGACGGTTGCTGCGGCTCCTGTACTTGGGGAGACCGTACTGCACGTGCCCAGGAGCGGCGCCAGGCAGGCGCGTAGCGCCCGACTGGCTTTGCGCTGTGTGCCCGTCCAACTGCGACCGCCGCGCAGCCGCGGTGCAGAGGCCCTACCGAGTCTCGAAGTATTTGCCATTCACGCGCTGGAACTCGACCCGCCCGAAGGCGTTGAGCCGCTCGAATGGATGTTGCTCAGTTCAATGCCCACCCAAACGCTGGAAGATGTGCTCGAACGGCTGAGCTGGTACGCCCGTCGCTGGACCATTGAATCCTGGCATCGTGTCCTGAAAAGTGGCTGCCAGATCGAAGCCCGGCAGTTCGGGACGCTGGAGCGGTTCCTGCGGGCCACGGCGCTGTTCGCCGTAATCGGCTGGCGCATCTTGTACGCAACTATGCTGGGCCGGCTCGAAGCCGATATCCCTTGCTCGGTGCTACTGCAATCGCTCGAATGGCAGGCCTTGTACTGCCGCACGCACGGCACAACCAAGCCACCAGAGCAGGCACCCAAACTCAGCGACGCGGTCCTTTGGGTCGCCAAGCTCGGTGGCTACCTGGGTTGCAAAAACGACGATCCCCCCGGTGCTACTGTCCTCTGGCGCGGCTTCCTCGTTTTGCACGAAATCACCGAAATGTATCGGATCTTCCAGAAAAACGAGTAAGCCGCCGGAAGTTGTGGGTAAAGGCAAGCCCCTCAGGGGGAGAGGGGTGGGCTAGCACGGAACCACGTCAAGCGAAGCCTTCGGCTTTGCCGAGCATAACTTTCCTTGCAGCGCCTGCCCTCTCCCCCGCCCCCTTTCCCGCAAGCGGGAGAGGGGAGCACACCGGCGGGAGGCGACCGCTTATCGGCTACTCACTACCGCGCCCGCAACGCATCCACGATATTCATCCTCGCCGCCCGCACCGCCGGCAGGAAGCCGCCCACCAGCCCCATCGTCATCGAGAACGCCAGCGTCTGCAGCGCAATCACCGGCGTCAGGATGAAGCGGAAAGACAGGTCGGCGAAGGTCTGGAAGTTGGTGGTCGAGAACGACGCGAACTGCATCAGCGCCGCGCACGCGAGCCCCGCCACGCCGCCCACCAGCCCCAGCAGCGCGGCCTCGATCAGGAAGGCCACCAGCACATTGGCGCGCTTGAAGCCGAGCGCGCGCAGCGTGCCGATCTCCGCCACGCGGTTGGCCACCGACGCGTACATGGTGATCATCGCGCCGATCATCGCGGCGATCGAGAAGATGGTGGACAGCGTGAAGCCCAGGATATTGATAAAGCTGGACAACGCCTTGGACTGGTCACTGTAGAAGGTCTGCTCGCGCTTGGCCTCGTCCGCCAGGCGCGGGTCGACGTCGATTTCGGCGCGAAAGCGCTCGAACTTCGCGGTGTCGGCCAGCCGCACCACCATCGACGAATACGCGTTGCGCCGGAACGACTGCATCAGCTGGTCCACGTCGCCCCAGATCTCGGAATCGAAGCCGCTGCCGCCGGCGTCGAAGTGGCCGACCACGGTCCAGTCGCGCTGGGCAAAGCGCAGGTGTTCGCCGATCTGCACGCCGGCAAAGCCGCCGGCAATGCTGCTGCCGACGATGATCTCGGCCGAGCCCGGCCGGAACATGCGCCCCGCCACCAGCTTCACCTGCGGGCGCAGGTCCATGCCCAGCGGCGAGATGCCGCGGATCACCACGTTGGAGGGTTGCCCGGTACTGGCCTTGGTCAGCGAGATCAGCACCACCGCCTCGCGCGAGGCCAGCGGCTGGCCGGTGCCGCTCATGGCCACCGCAGGATGCATCTCCATGATGCTGGCCTGGTCGCGATTGACCGAGCTCTGGATCTCGGTCTCGGCGCCCTTGCGGATCACCACCACGTTGTTCTGCTCGCCGGTGGTGACCAGCGTCTTCTTCAGGCCCGCGTCCAGCATCAGCATGGTGGCGAAAACAAAGACCACCAGCGCCAGCCCGCCCGCGGTCAGCGCCGTGGTCAGGCGCCGGGCCCACAGGTTGCGCGCGATATAGGTCAGGGGGATCGCCACGGCCGCCTCCGCTAGCCGATGGCCCGCAGGCCTTCGACGATGCGCACGCGCGCGGCCTGGACCGCGGGCACGATGCCGGCAAAGACTCCCACCGCCAGCGCGCATGCCGCCTGCAGCTGCATGGTTTGCGGCGACACCGTGAACACCGGGAACACGCCGCCCACCGCCTGCTTGAAGGCCGTTGCCATCGGTGGCGTCGCCAGCATGCCGAGGGCGCCGCCGACCACGCAGATCGCCAGCGATTCGCCAAACACCAGTATCGCCAGGAAGCCGGGCCCGAAGCCCAGCGCCTTGAGCGTGGCGTACTCAACGGTGCGCTCGCGCGCGCTCATCGCCATGGCGTTGGCCATCACCGCCATGATGATCAGGATCACCACGTAGGAGACCACGCGGATCGCAGCGATGATCTGGTTGGACATGGCGACAAAGCCCAGCTGGAAGGCCTGCTCGGTTTCGGTCAGGGTCTCGGCCAGCGAGTTGCGGAACACGGCGTCGACATTGCGCGAGATCGCCGCGGTGTTGTCAGGGTTGTCGACACCCAGCACGAAGACGCCGACCTGGTCGGCCTGGCGCGAGGTGCGCTTGCGCACGGTCTCGTTCAGGTACTCCCAGTGGAACACCATCTGCCGCGTGATGATGCTCTCGTCGCGCCCGTCCATGATGCCGCGCACCACGAACTCCCAGGTGCCGGGGTAGATGGTGCCCTTGATCGGGATCACGTCGCCGATCTTGAAGCCAAACTGGTCCGCCAGCTGGCGCCCGACCAGCGCGCCCTTGCGGTCGCGCCGGTAGTCTGCGCGCTGCTGCTCGGGCACGATGAACTCGGGATAGAGGTCGAGGTAGTTGTCCGAAACCGCGAACTGCGCGAAGAAATTCTTGGGATCGCGGTAGACGCCGCCGAACCAGTTGGAGCGCGCCACCATGGTCACGCCTTCGACGCCCTTGATGCGGTTCTCATAGCTGAGCGGCAGCGGGAACACCAGCGAGATCGCGTTGCGCGTCACCAGCCGTGCGCTGGACGCGGCCGAGGCGCCCGCATACCAGGCGTCGATCACGGTCTGCAGCAGCCCGAACGCCAGCACCGCGATCACCAGCCCGAACACCGTCAGCGCGGTGCGCAGCTTGTGGCGCAGCGCGTTGCGGGCGATCAGCTTGAGCGCGTACATGAGCAGTCAGGCGACCTCGCCACGGATCAGCTCCCCTTTCTCCAGGTGCACCAGCGAGCCGGCCGCGGCGGCCGCATGCGCATCGTGCGTGACCATGATGATGGTCTTGCCGACTTCCGCATTGAGCCGCTGCATCATCGCCAGGATCTCCGCGGCGGAGGTGCGGTCCAGGTCGCCGGTGGGTTCGTCGGCAACGATCAGCGTCGGGTCGGTGATCAGCGCGCGCGCGATCGCCACGCGCTGCTGCTGGCCGCCGGACAGCTCCGACGGGTAGTGACTCATGCGATCGGACAGGTTCACCATGCTTAGCACCAGTTCCACGCGCGCGCGCCGTTCCGCGCGCGGCAGGCCGGTCAGCATCAGCGGCAGTTCCACGTTCTCGAACGCGGTCAGCACCGGCATCAGGTTATAGAACTGGAAGATAAAGCCAACGTTGGCGGCGCGCCATTCGGCCAGCGTGGCTTCCGGCAGCTGGGTGATGTCGAGCCCAGCCACGCGCAGCGTGCCGCTGTCGGGCCGGTCGATGCCGGCGATCAGGTTCAGCAGCGTGCTCTTGCCCGAGCCGGACGGCCCCATCAGCGCGACAAAATCGCCTTCGCCGATCTCGAGCGAAATATCGGTCAGCACCGGCACGGTCTGCACGCCGCGGCGGTAGGACTTGGCGACGTGGCTGATCTGCACCAGCGGCGTGGCGCCAGGGGGAGGCGAGGGGGCGTTCATGCCGCCATCCTCATGGCTTGGCCGGCGCCACGCGGTCGCCGTCGCCGATCTTGTCGCCGGGCGAAAGCACCAGCACGTCGCCGGGCTTGACGCCATGCACCGCAACCAGCTCGCCCAGCTTGTCGCCGGTCTTCACCTGCACTTCGTGGGCCTTGCCGTCCTTCACCACATAGGCTACCTGCCGGCCGTCGCGCGTGACCACGGCGGCAGCCTGCACTGCCACCATCGGCTGGCGGTCCTGCGCCGTGGCCGCGCGCGACAGGAATGCGATCTTGGCGCTCATGTCCGGCAGCACGCGCGCATCGCGGTCGACAAAGCGCACCTTGACCAGCACCGTGGCCTTGGAACGGTCCACCGTCGGCACGATGCGCGACACCTGCCCGGCCAGCCGCAGCCCGGGCAGTGCATCCAGCAACAACTCGCACGGCTGGTCGACGCGGATCTTGCCGATATTGGATTCGGCGACGTCGGCTTCCACCTCCAGCGTTTCCATGTCGGCGATGGTCACGATCGCACCCTTGGTGTCGGCGGCGGCCGAGAACGGCGTGATGTTGTCGCCCACGTTGGCATGCTTGACCAGCACCACGCCGTCAAACGGAGCGCGGACCACGGTCTGTTGCACCGCCACTTCGGCGGCGCGCGCATTGGCCTGCGCCGAGTCGATCGAAGCTCGCGAGCTGTTGATCGACGCGCGCGCCTTGTGGTACCGCGCCACGTCGGCGTCGTACTGGTTGCGCGAGATCGCGTTGGGCACGATCAGGATCTCGGAGCGGCGCAGGTTGACTTCAGCGTCGCGCAATTCGGCCTGCTGCAACTCCAGGTTGGCCTGCGCCACCTTCACCTGGGCCTGGGCCTGCGCGAACGAGGCTTCCACGTCCTTGCTCTCCAGCCGGGCGATGATTTCGTCCTTCTTGACGCGCGAGCCTTCCAGCACGCCCAGCCATTCCAGCCGGCCCTGCGCCTTGGACGCGACCGCCGCCTTGCGTTGCGGCACGACGTAGCCGGTGGCGTTGAGCAGCGTGAAGTTCTGCGTGGGATAGGCGGAGGTGACGGTGGTGGTCTGCACAGCCTGGGGGCCGGCGAGCCGGATGGCGATGCCGATGACGGCGAGCAGGACCAGCGCGATCACTGCATAGCGCACCCATCTGCGCCGGGGACGGATGCGGGCGCCGGGCGCGGCGGTGGCGCTGCGGTCGATTTTCAGCCTTGCCAGGTCTTGATCAGCCAATTGCGCGCTTCCTCCGGCAGGACGGCGCGGGCCTGACTGCGCCTGCCTGCGAGTTGCTGTGTGGGCGGGCTCTCAGTATAGCGGCGGGTGATCCAGTGTCCATTGCCCGCGCGCAAGGCGGGGCGCGGGCAGGGGGGCGTTAGTGCTCTTGCTCCACCGCCAGCTTCAGCTTCATCAGCGCATGGTCCCACTGCCGCCCGATCGTCTCCAGCGAACGCCGCGCGGCGTCGAGTTGCTCCGGCTCGAACTGCCACAGGCGTTCGCGCCCGGCCTTGCTGTCGCGCACCAGGCCCGCCTGCGACAGCACCTCCAGGTGCTTGGTGACCGCCTGCCGCGTCATGGCGCTGCCCGCGGTCAGCTGCGCGATCGACATCGTGCCGCCGGCGCACAGCGCCGCCACCAGCCGCAGGCGGGTTTCATCGCCCAGCGCGGCAAAGACCACTGCAGACTGCCGCACGTCCAGGGCTTCAGGCAGCGCCGGTGAGATGCTTGCGGACATTGTTCACTTGTTCATCCCAGCCGCTGCTGTTGATGCGAAAGGCGTCCATGCGGCGTTCGGGCGGGATCTGGTCGAAGCCGGACTCCACCACGGTCAGCATGGTGCCGCCGTCCACCTCCCGGAGCGTGAATTCCACCAGCGTGGCCGGTTCGTCGGAATAGTCGCGCCCGCGTTCCAGCGGGGCCGGGTGCCAGCGCCAGGACAGCAGCTTTTCCGGCTCCATGCGTTCGACCTGCACGTCGAACTTCAGGTATTCGTAGCCGGGGTAGGTGATGCTGCCGACAGCGCGCTGGCCGGGGGCGAAAGTGACGCCGTCAAACTTGACGCCAAACCAGCTGCCGAAGGTGTCGGCATCGGTCAGCGCGTGCCAGACGCGCGCCACGGGGGCTTCTATCAGGATGCTGCGTTCGATGCGGTCGGTTTCGGTCGGCATGTCCGGTCTCCTGTCAGGGTTCGATATGCAACGCTGTGGTTGCATATTAGGAGGCCGGGTGGGGAAATGCAACCGAAAGGTTGCTGATAGTGCCGGGCCTGCTTAAAGATCCAGCACCAGCCTCTGCCCCTTGCAACGCGACACGCACAGCATCATGGTCTTCTGCGCCGTCTTCTCCGCATCCGACAGGTACTGGTCGCGATGGTCGGCCTCACCGTCCAGGATGGCGGTCTCGCACGACCCGCAGATGCCCTCGCGGCACATGCAGTCCACCTTGACGCCGGCCTTCTCGATGGCGCGCAACAGCGACTCGTCCGCCCCGACCTGCAGCGTCCGCCCGCTCTTCTGCAGCACGGCCTCGAACGCGCCGCCGGTGGCGTCCACCTCGTTGCGGAACTGCTCGAAGTGGATGCGGCCCGCGTCCCAGCCAGCCGCGCGCGCCGCGTTGACCACCGCATCGTTCAGTACCGACGGCCCGCACACATAGACATGCGTATCGGCCGGCTGCGCGGCGATCAGCGCGGCGATGTCGAGCATGGTGCCGGTATCGCTCTCATAGAGATGGAGCTGGCCGGGCTGCAGCGTGCCCGGCAATACGTCCAGGAAGGCCGCGGACTGCCGGTTGCGGAAGCAGTAGTGCAGCTGGAACTCGGCGTTGCGCGCCGCCAGCGCCTGGATATGCGTCATGAACGGCGTGATGCCGATGCCGCCGGCGATCAGCAGGTGGCGGCCGGTGCCGTGGTCCAGGCCGAACAGGTTGGCCGGTGCGCCGATGTGCAGCTCGTCGCCCTCGCGCACCCGCTCGTGCATGTAGCGCGAGCCGCCGCGCGAGGCCTCTTCCAGCCGCACGGCGATCTGGTAGTGCGCCGGGTTGTCCAGCGCGCTGGTCAGCGAGTAGGCGTTGCGCAGCCGGCCGCCGTCCATATGGACAACCACGTGGCTGCCGCTGTCGAAGGCGGGCATCGCACCGCCGTCGCAGGGTTGCAGGGTGAAGCGCTTGATGCCGGCGGCCAGCGGCTCGACGCGGCCGACGCGTACGCGGAGCGTGTCAGTCATGGCGGTACCTCGGAAATTCAGGGAAATCGGGAAGGGAGGCAGGCCGGCCAGGGCGCCGGCCTGCCGAAGGCCGTCAGGTGATCACCGTCAGCTTGGCAGCGATCCACACCACCAGGCCGCCGACGATCAGCGCCACGTAGGGCAGCACGCCGGCGCGGGCATTGGGCAGTTCCATGTCGCGTCGCATCGACTTGGGGAACCGGCCCTTGTCCTGGATGTAGTGGCGGTACACGAACACCGGCACGATCAGCAGCGCGGCGATCAGGCCGTTGCGCAGCGTGTTCTCGCCCTGGAAGTTGGCCCCGGCGCCGACGAAGGCCAGGTCGAAGAACCCGAAGAACGCGCCCAGTGCCAGCAGCCAGTTCTTGCACTTGTACGGGCGCGCCCAGTCCGGGCGGTCCATGCGGTGGATCCAGCCCGACTGCAGGTTCAGGAACACGAAGATCATATAGCAGACGTTGGAGATCGACAGCACCGCCATGTAGTTCGACATCAGCAGCAGGAACAGGTTGAACACCAGGTCCGTCCACATCGCGCGCGTCGGGGCGCCGTGCTCGTTGACGTGCGAGAGGTAGCGCGGCAGCCAGCCGTCGAGCGAGGCCTGGTACAGCGTGCGCGACGAGCCCATCATCGAGGTCATCACGATCAGCAGGATCGCGAGCACCAGCATCACCACGATCACGTTGAACACCACCGCACCGCCGCCGACGAAGCGCGCCATGGCCGCGCCCACGCCGGAGCCGTCGACGATGGACGGTTCCAGCATTCCCGTTAGCCCGAGCGAGCCCTGGAAGGCGATCGGCACCGCGATGAACATGAACAGGCACAGCACGCCGGACCAGAAGATCGCCTTGAAGGTGTCCTTCTGCGGGTCCTTGAACTCGCGGGTGTAGCAGACCGCGGTCTCGAAGCCGAAGGTCGACCAGCACGCCAGGAACATCGCGCCCATCGCGGTGCTGATGCCGGCGGCGTTCCAGCCACCCAGCACCGCGGCGCCCGAGGCATCGTGCGTCAGCGGCAGCAGCGGCAGGAAGCTGGTGGACGGCATGTCGCCGGTGAACATCGGCACCAGCGCGATCACCACCAGCGGCGTCAGCGAGGCGATGCCCAGGATGCGCTGCGTGGTGGCCGCGGCCGACGCGCCGCTGTGCTGCAGCTTGAAGGTGATCAGCAGGAAGGCCGTGGCCAGGATAAAGGTGGAGTTCACCCGCAGCGTCAGGCCTTTGCTGACGAAGCCCAGGTCCAGCAGCGTCAGTTGCCAAGTATTGATGACCGAATCGGGCGGGAACAGCGCGCTCAGCATATAGCCGGCGGCAAGACTGGTGCCCAGCGCCAGCATCGGCGACCAGGCCACCCAGTTGCACCACACCGATACCGGCGCGACGAACTTGCTGTAGCGCACCCAGCCGAGCGCGCCATACACCGAGGCGCCGCCGGACTTGTGCGGATACAGCCCCGAGATCTCGGCGTAGACGAAGCACTGCGCAAAGCCGACCAGGATGGCGATGATCCAGATCACCCACGCAGGGTTGCCAATGGTGGCGGATACGCCGCCGATGGTGAAGAGCACGCCCGCGGGCACGCCGCTGGTAACCCAGAAGGCATCCTTCCAGGTCAGCGTGCGCTGCAGTTCATGGGGTTGGGTTGATTGCGTCTGTTGCTGGGCAGGGGCGAGCGGCGCCTGCGCGCCGAGCGACAGCGCGTCTTTCTGTGAATACACGATTTGTCTCCTTGCTTCCCGGGGTGCCGTTTGTCTGGAGCGGGGCTCCGTCACGGTCTGCCGTCTGCGGTCTGGGTAGGTACTTGAGGGGTACTGCCTGCCGGTCGGTTACGACGGTCGGGAATGTCTGTCGGGGATTCTGGGGGCGTTTCTCATCCTTGTCTCCTGTTGTCATCCCGGGTTGCCACGCGGCCAATTACAGGTCTTGCGGCTTCCGGTTTGGCTGTAAATTCACTAATAGTGAATTAAGTTACTATTGGTGTTTAGAGTGAGTATAGGAGCGGCCCTGCGCCAAGGCAACGGAAGATTGATTGCGTTGCAAACAGCGCCGGCCGCCTCCCGGTTACTGCTGCACAGGCTGTCCCGGCCGCGGGCCGCCCAGCGTTTCCACCACCGGCCGTCCCGCCCGCCGGTTGCGCCACCACCCCACCAGTGTCAGCCCCAGCCAGAAGCACTGGGTGAGAAACGACGCCAGGTTGAAGGCGCCGGTCAGCGAAACCAGGATGCAGCTCGGCCCGATCACGTTGAGGACGACGGCCAACCTGCCGGTCGGGGATTTGTGCAGGACCTGCACGGCAAAATGCGCGGCAACGTAGGCGGCAACGCCGACAAGTCCGGTCGCGTCGGTAAGACCCAGGGAGGCCATGGTGGTATGAAGCGGTAAAACAGCGGTTGAGGATTGCCGTCAGAACGTCTTGGTCAGCGAGACCAGGAACGTGCTTTTCAGCGGGTTGGAAACGGAAGGGTTGCCGGACGAATCCAGCGCCCCGGTGGTGTAGTTGTCATAGACGTCGGTACGCCCCCAGCCGCGCGTATAGGCGCCGGTCAGCGTCCAGCCACCCTCGAAGGCCTTGGATACCGCCACGCGCACGTCGCGGAAGCTGTAGGCGGCAAAGTTGCGCACGCGCTCCTGGCCGTAGTGCAGCAGCAGCGAGACGCCGTGGCCGAGGTCGAAGGTGCCGTTGATGTCCAGGTAGCCCGAGCCGCGGCTGTGCAGGTCGTTGCCGCTCAGCAGCGAGGCGCTGTTATACCCGAAGTAGTCGCGGGTGTAGGTCAGCCAGTACTTGACGTTGAACCACTTGTAGGTCAGCGACGCGACCGCCTCGCCGTAGTTGTATTTGGTCTGTGCGTACTGCAGCTTCGCGCCCGGGTACAGGTAGTAATAGATCTGGCCGGCATAGACGAAATCGCCCACCGTGCCGGTGTAGCCCGCATACAGGTCCCATTCGACCGTGCCGCCCTCGATGAACTTGTCGCTGATGCTCGACATCCAGGTGCCGGCGGAGAAGCCGCTCGGATGGGCGTAGTCGATGCCGCCCTGCACAGCAGGCTTTCCCCAGGTCTGGCGGAAGCCGCGCGAGACGTACTGAGAGGTCAGGGTCATGTTGGCCGTCAGCGGCGACGGTGCGGCAGCCTCGGCCGGCGGTACGGTAGCAGTGACCTGCGGCACCGGCGCGACGGCCAGCGTGGTTGCAGCATCGTCGGTCGCCTGCGCCTGCGCGGCCAGCGCCTGGCACAGCATCAGGGGCAGGGCGCCTTGCAGGGCCCGTCTTGGAGCAAAGCATTTGCGCAGCATGGAAGTCTCCTCCTTGCAGCCGGTCTGGGTTTGTTATGGGAGCCGGCTATGTGGGGTGAGGACGCGACGCGTCAACCGGGCGCACGCTGCCCGCCGGGACGTTGGTCCCGGCAGCAGGTGTGCCGCAGTCAGGGATCTGGTAGGGAAACCCGGGCGCCGCGCCGCCGTGTCAGGCAGGCATCGGCATCGGCATTCGCGCGGCCGACGGCTGTTGCCCTGGCGCGTCCGCGAGCGTGGCGCTGCGCGCGGGTTTGGCCTTGTAGTAAGGCGCCGTCGAGCGTTGCAGTGGTGCCCGGCCGCGGATCACATCGGCCAGTTTCTCGGCCATCATGATCGTGGGCGCGTTCAGGTTGCCGGTGATGATCTTCGGCATGATCGAGGCATCGACCACGCGCAGGCCCGACAGCCCATGCACCCGGCCCTGGTTGTCCACCACGGCCATCGGGTCGGAGGCGTCGCCCATCTTGCAGGTGCAGGACGGGTGCAGCGCGGTCTCGGCGTGCTCGCGCACGAAGGCGTCGATCTCGGCATCGCTCTGGATCATCATGCCGGGCTTGATCTCGCGGCCGCGGAACTGGTCCATCGCCTGCTGGCCGATGATCTCGCGCGTCAGGCGCACCGCGGCACGGAACTCGCGCCAGTCGACGTCATGCGCCATGTAGTTGAACAGCAGGCGCGGCTTCGCGCGCGGATCGCGGCTGGCCAGCTTGACAAAGCCGGTGCTGGGCGAGCGCATCGAGCCGACATGGCACTGGAAGCCATGCGACTGCACCGGGTTGCTGCCGTCGTAGTTCATCGCCAGCGGGATGAAGTGGTACTGCAGGTTGGGCCAGGCGAAGTCATCGCTGCTGCGAATAAAGCCGCCCGCCTCGAAGTGGTTGGACGCGGCGATGCCGGTGCCGCGCAGGTACCACTCGATGCCGATGGCCGGCTTGTTCCACCACTTCAGCGCGGGATACAGCGAGACCGGCTTGGTGCATTCGTACTGCAGGTACATCTCGAGGTGGTCCTGCAGGTTTTCGCCGACGCCCTTCAGGTCTGCGACCGACTCGATGCAGAAGGCGCGCAGTTCGTCCGCATTGCCCACGCCCGAGCGCAGCAGCAGTTGCGGCGAGGCGATCGCGCCGTTGCTGACGATCACTTCGCGGCGTGCGCGGGCTTCGCGCACGTGGTCGCCCTGCATGTACGAGACACCGATGGCGCGCTGCCCCGAGAACAGGATGCGATTGGCCAGCGCACGCGTATGCACGGTGAGGTTCGGCCGGTCCTTGGCCTGGTCCAGGTAGGCGAGCGAGGTGCTGCAGCGGCGCCCGCGCGCGGTGGTGGTGCGGTCCATCGGGCCGAAGCCTTCCTGCCGGTAGCCGTTCAGGTCGTCGGTCTGGCCGTAGCCGGCCTGCTCGCCGGCCTGGATAAAGGCGCGGAACAGCGGGCTGATATCGGCCTTGGGCGTGGTCACGTGCAGCGGGCCGTTGCTGCCGTGGTAGTCGTTGGCGCCCTTGTCGTAGGTCTCCGCCTTGCGGAAGTAGGGCAGGCAGTCGGCGTAGCTCCAGTTCTCCAGCGACCGGTTTGCGGCCCAGCCGTCGTAGTCCATCGCGTTGCCGCGGATATAGACCATGCCGTTGATCAGCGACGAACCACCCAGCCCCTTGCCGCGGCCCTGCGTCATGCGGCGGTTGTTCATATGCGGCTCGGGCTCGGTCACATAGGCCCAGTTGTAGGTCGTGCCCTGCAGCGGATACGCCAGCGCGGCCGGCATCTGCGTGCGCCAGTCCAGGCGCCAGTCGGGGCCGCCGGCTTCCAGCAGCAGCACCGAGACATCGGCATCCTCGGTCAGCCGCGCGGCCAGCACGCAGCCGGCCGAGCCCGCGCCGACGATGATGTAGTCGTACTCATGGATTGCCTGCATGGTGCAATCTCCTTGTTTGCTTGACGCCGTGCGTGGCAGCCCGGGGGCGGGCAGGATTCCACTCGGCGCACGCGATTGCGAAGTCAGCTGCGCTCAGGCGCCAAACCAGCCCATCGCCTTGGGGGCCAGGTTGATATAGCTGTGCTTGAGTTCGGTGTACTCGTCCAGGCCGACGCGGGCCAGCTCGCGGCCGATGCCGCTCGCCTTGTAGCCGCCCCACGGCGCTTCCGGGAAGTACGGGTGGTAGTCGTTCACCCATACCGTGCCGAAGCGCAGGCCGCGCGACATCCGGTTGGCCTTGTCCAGGTCGCGGGTCCAGACCGCGCCGGCCAGGCCGTACGGGGTGTCGTTGGCTGCACGCAGCACTTCTTCCTCGGAGCGGAAGCGCTCGGCCGTGATCACCGGCCCGAAAATCTCTTCCTTCGCAATCTTCATCTCGGCAGTCACGTCGGCCAGCAGCGTCGGTTCCAGCCAGTAGCCCTTCTTGAACACGTCCCCCGTCGGCCGCTTGCCGCCATGGACCAGGCGTGCGCCCTCGGCAATGCCGGCCTGCACCATGCCCAAAATCTTCTCGTGCTGTTGCGCCGACTGCACCGGGCCCATCTGGGTCTCGGCATGGAAGCCGTTGCCGATCACGATGCGCGGCAGGCGCTCGGCCAGCCGGCTGATGAATGCATCATAGATGCTGTCTTCGATCATCAGGCGCGAGCCGGCGGAGCAGACCTGCCCGGCATGGAAGAACGCGGCGTTGAGCGCGTAATCGACCGCGGCATCCAGGTCGGCATCGGCAAAGACGATGTTGGGGTTTTTGCCGCCCAGCTCCAGGCCGATGCGCTTGAAGTTGCCGGTGGCGGCCTTCATGATGCTTTCGCCGGCATAGGCGCCGCCGGTGAAGGACACCAGGTCCACGTCCAGGCTTTCGGCCAGCTCGGCGCCGACTTCGGCGCCGGCGGTCACCAGGTTGAACACGCCCGGCGGCAGGTCCAGCTCGGCCACCAGTTGCGTGAAGTGGTGCGTGGTCAGCGGCGTCAGGTTGCTGGGCTTGATCACCACGGTATTGCCGGCGCCCAGCGCGGGCGCGATCTTCCACGCGGCCTGCAGCAGCGGGTAGTTCCACGGCGTGATCAGGCCGCACACGCCGACCGGCTCGCGCAGGGTGCGGCTGATCACATGGTGCGGCGCTTCGTTGACGGCGCCCGACTCGGATGCGACCAGCCCCGCGAAGTAGCGGAAGGTTGCGGCGATATCGCCCATGTCGGTGCGGCTCTCGGTCAGCGTCTTGCCGGTGTTGAGCGACTCCAGGTGGGCGAGCTTCTCGGCATCGCGGTCGATCAGTTCGGCGATCTTGTTCAGCAGTCTGGCGCGATCACGGATCGTCGTCTGGCGCCAGGGACCGTCGAAGGCCTTGCGCGCAGCGGCGATGGCCAGGCGCGCATCGGCGCGGGTGGCTTCGGCGGCCTGCGCGATCACGGACTCGTCGGCCGGGCTCAGGATGGCGCGCGTGCCGTGGTCGATGGGCGACTGCCACTGGCCGTCGATATAGAGCTGGGTCTGGATCATTGCTGCGGTTCCGGTTCAGTTGTTCGTTTCAGGCGGCCAGGGCGTCGAGCACCATCTGCTGGAAGTGCTGCACGCCGTGCTCGCCGATGGCGGAGGTTTTGTCGTCGGTGACCAGCAGCGGGCCCTGCCCGTTGCGGTAGCCGCGCGACTTCAGGCCGCGCTGCACCGATTCGACGATGCTCAGATCTTCCGGCTTGAGGACGTTCTTGTAGTACTCGATCAGCTGCTCCTGCTCGGCCGTGGGCGTGCTGTCGCGGAAGTAGAACTCGAAGTGCTGGATGGTGGTGTCGGCATCCACCGGGAACATATAGAACACGCCGTAGTTGCCGTCGCCCGGCAGCACGTTCAGCGTGACGTTGGGCCACAGCCAGTAGGCAGCGAAGTCGGTGTTGGGGGCGTCGCTGTCATAGGTGAAGGCATCGCTGCCCGAGCGGGTCTGGCCGACCTGGCTGGTGAAGAGGCCGCGCACTTCGTGCTTGTAGGTCTCCATCCTGATTGACTCGACCAGCGCCGGGTGCGCGGTCTGGCAGTGCAGGCACTCCAGGTAGTTGTCGACCACCACCTTCCAGTTGGCCTTCATCTCGTAGGTGAGCTTGTGCGCCGGCACCAGCTTGTCGACATCCGGGCAGCGCGCGCGGATCTCGTCGTTGAGGCTGCCCGCCAGCTCGGCCAGCGGCTTGGCGTCCATGTCCAGGTTGACGAAGACCAGGCCGCAGAACTCCTCCACGCGCACCGGCGTCAGGCCGGCGTTGTCCTTGCAGAAGCCCGGCACGTTCTCGGCGTTGCGCACATGGATCAGCTTGCCGTCCAGGCCGAACGACCAGGCGTGGTACGGGCAGGTGATGACGTTCCTGGCCTTGCCGGCGCCGTCGGCGAACAGCTCGTGGGCGCGGTGCGGGCAGACGTTGTAGAACGCGCGCAGCACGCCGTCGCGGCCGCGCACCACGAACACGTTCTCGCCGGCCACCTTCACCGTGGCGTACTGGTTGTTCTCGGCCACCTGGCTCTTGTGCATCACGCACACCCAGCTGCGCGCGAAGATCGTCTTCTTTTCCTGCTCGAAGACTTCCTGAGAGGTGTAGTAGTGGGCCGGCAGCGTGTAAGCCAGCGGGGCGGCGGTGCCGCAGACGGGGGCGGTGGTCTCTTGCATGGGGATTGTCTCCTCGTTTGTCTCGGTGCTTTGGCGATTCACTATTAGTAAATTAAATTACTATTGGTGATGTGAGTGAAGTCTAGTGAGGAGCAAGGTGGCCCTGCAATATCAAAAAATCGATGAGATCCGGTGTGCTGATTGTTCGACGCTATCAATTCGCGCGTTTTGCGGTGATGGTGTAAGGTTCGAGTTACTCAATTCACCATCGGTTGAAAAAAAGTGGAGGGGATGCCCATGACCGAAGACACTTTTGCCACGCGCCTGAAAGGGGTGCTGGAAGGCAAAAGGATCATGCTCAAGCAGGTGGCCGAGGCGCTGTCGGTATCGCCGTCGGCGGTGCACAAGTGGACCCGCGGCGGCGAGATCGAGTACGAGCGCCTGCTGGCGCTGGCGCGCTTCCTGGGCGTCAACTGGCTGTGGCTGCGCTACGGCGAGCAGGCCATCGCCGACCTGGAGGCGAGCACGGCCTCCGATCCGCACATCAAGGAACTGCGCCAGAAGCACCTGGCCGAGATCATGGAAAGCGAGGCGCGCATGAAGTTCGCGCAGGAGGTCTCGGGCATCGTCACGTGGGAATGGAACGTGCTGACCGACGGCCTCATGTACTCGTCCAACGACGTCACGCTGTTCGGCCGCCATATCCGCAACATGGACGACTTCTGGGCCTGCGTGCATCCGGCCGACGTGCCGCGCCTGAAGGAAGTGCTGGAGCGCACGCTGCGCGCGCAGGAAATGCACGAGTGGGAATTCCGCGTGGTGTACGAGGACTCCACGCGCTGGATCTCGTCGCGGGCCACGCTGGTGCGCGACTTCGACCAGCGCCCGGTGAAGATGATCGGCGTCAGCCTCGATATCACCGAGCGCCGCCGCGCCGAGGCTGCGCTGCGCCAGAACGAGGCGCTGCTCGCCAAGGCGCAGGAGATCGCGCACCTGGGCGGCTGGTACTGGAACATCCAGAACGACGACTGCGCCTGGACCGACGAGGCCTACCGCATCTTCGGCTGGGCGCCGCAGGCGTTCAAGGTGACCATGGACCGCTACCTGTCATCGATCGTCGAGGCAGACCGCCCGCGCGTGCAGGCCGCCATCCGCGCCGCCATCGTCGACAAGGCGCCGTACCGCGTCGACTACCGCATCACGCTGCCCGACGGCAGCCACCGCGATATCCACGAGGAAGGCGAGGTCACGCTGGACGAGCACGGCAACGCGCTGACCATGGTGGGCGCCTCGCAGGACGTCACCGACCAGAAGCGCGTCGAGGACGCGCACCGCGACAGCGAGGAGCGCTTCCGCGCGACCTTCGAGCAGGCAGCGGTGGGCATTGCGCACGTCGACCTGAACGGCCACTGGCTGCGCGCCAACCGCAAGCTGTGCGAGATCCTCGGCTATGACAACGCCGCGCTGTCGCAACGCACCTTCCAGGAGCTGACGGTCGCGGAAGACCTGGACGAGAACCTGGCCCTGTACCAGCGCCTGCTGGACGGCGAGGTGGAGACCTATACGCTGAAGAAGCGCTTTATCCGGCCCGATGGCTCGACGGTGTGGACCAAGGTGACGACGTCGCTGAGCCGGCGGCCTGGGGATGGCGAGCCGGGGTACCTGATTGCGATTGTGGAGGCGCTGGACGACGGCGTGCCGCAGGGTGAGGCGGCATCCGGCTCAACGCGGGCGCCTCGGCGGCGGGCGGCGGACAAGTCGCGCCAGGCGGTGTGAAGCGGGGTCCTTGTCGGTCAGGTGATGCGTCTGAAACAATTGTTTCTCGTAGTTCTCTGTGAGCCGGATTGTGGGGTGTTGCACGGATTGGGCGGCATAGTGGGTGCGGGAAAATAAGCATGAAACAATTGTTGCGCAGCTGGCCGGCTCGTACTTATACTGCGAGGACACCGCCTCCACACCACCATGACCCACGTATTCCATCGCAATCCGCGCCAGAAGCTGCCCGTTGCCGTCGCCGGGCAGGGGATCGAACTGATCGACAGCGAAGGCCGCCGCTATCTCGACGCCTCGGGCGGCGCGGCCGTCTCTTGCCTGGGCCACGCCCATCCGCGCGTGATCGCGGCGATCAAGGCGCAGCTCGACACCATCGCCTACGCGCACACCTCGTTCTTCACCACCGAGGTGTCGGAGACGCTGGCCGACACGCTCGCGCAGGCCGCGCCGGGCGACCTGGACCATGTCTATTTCGTCTCGGGCGGCTCCGAGGCGGTGGAGTCGGCGCTGAAGCTGGCGCGCCAGTACTTTGTCGAGCTGGGGCAGCCCAGCCGCCGCCACTTCATCGCGCGCCGGCAGAGCTATCACGGCAATACCCTGGGCGCGCTGGCAATCGGCGGCAATGCGTGGCGGCGCGAGCCGTTCCTGCCGCTGCTGGTGCCGGCGCACCACGTATCGCCGTGCTACGCCTATCGTGACCAGCAGGCCGGCGAAACCGATTCGCAGTACGCCCAGCGCCTGGCGGATGAACTGGAAGCGAAGATCCTGGAACTGGGGCCGGACACCGTGGCCGCCTTCGTCGCCGAGACGGTGGTGGGCGCCACGGCCGGCGCGGTGCCCCCGGTGGGCGACTACCTCAAGCGCATCCGCGCCGTGTGCGACAAGTACGGCGTGCTGCTGATCCTGGACGAAGTGATGTCAGGCATGGGCCGCACCGGCTACCTGTTCGCGTGCGAAGAGGATGGCGTGGTGCCCGATATCGTCACCATCGCCAAGGGCCTGGGCGCGGGTTACCAGCCGATCGGCGCGATGCTGTCGACGCGTCGCATCTACGACACCATCGTCGGCGGCAGCGGCTTTTTCCAGCACGGCCATACCTATATCGGCCATGCCACGGCATGCGCCGCAGCGCTGGCGGTGCAGCGGACGATCGCTGAAGACAACTTGCTGGCCAACGTGCAGGCACGCGGCGAACAACTGCGCGCGCGGCTGCGCGAAGCGTTGGGCGAGCACCCCAACCTGGGCGATATCCGTGGGCGGGGCTTGTTCGTCGGTGTGGAGTTCGTGGCCGACCGCGGCAGCAAGGCCACCCTCGATCCCGCGCTGAAGACGCATGCGCAGCTGAAGTCGGCCGCGATGCAGAACGGGTTGCTGGTCTATCCGATGGGCGGCACGGTGGATGGCGTGCACGGCGACCACGTGCTGTTCGCGCCGCCGTTTATCTGCACGCCGCAGGATATCGACAGCATTGTCGAGCGCTTTGCCGCCGCGGTGCGGGCGGTGCTGCCGGCCGCGGCGACCGCCACGGCCTGACATGGAAGGACGCCGTTCAGGCGTCCAGCTTGAACTCGCCGACCACCTGCTGCAGCTCGGTGGCCTGTCCAGCCAGCGCGCTCGAGGCGCTGGCCGCCTGCTCGACCAGCGCGGCGTTCTGTTGCGTCACGGCGTCCATCTGCGCCACCGCCTCATTGACCTGCGCGATGCCGGCGCTCTGCTGCTCCGACGCCGCGGTGATCTCGCCCAGCAGCGTGGTCACGCGGCCCACCGACTGCACGATCTCGTGCATGGTCTCGCCGGCCTGGCCTACCAGCGCCGAACCGCTGTCCACCTGCTGCACGGAGGCGTCGATCAGCTGCTTGATCTCCTTGGCCGCCGCCGCGCTGCGTTGCGCCAGTGTGCGCACCTCGCCGGCCACCACGGCGAAGCCGCGGCCCTGCTCGCCGGCGCGGGCGGCTTCCACCGCCGCGTTCAGCGCCAGGATATTGGTCTGGAAGGCAATGCCTTCGATCACCTCGATGATGTCGGTCACCTTGCGCGAGCTGGCGCTGATCGCGGACATGGTCTGCACCACGTTGCCGACCACCTCGCCGCCGCGCGCGGCGATGCCGGATGCGGTTTCCGCCAGGCCGTTGGCGGCGCGCGCGCGTTCGGTGTTCTGGCGCACCATCGCCGTCAGCTCGCTCATGCTCGACGCAGTCTGCTGCAGCGACGCGGCCTGTTCCTCGGTGCGCTGCGAAAGGTCAGTATTGCCGGCGGCGATCTGGTGCGAGGCTGCGCCGATCGAATCGGTGGCGGCCTTGATGCGCGTCACCAGGCCGGTGAGCATGTCTTCCATCTCGCCCAGCCCGCCCAGCAGCCGGCCGAATTCGCCGCCACGCTCGGTCTCGAATTCCTGGCTCAGGTCGCCGGCGGCCACGGTTTCGGCGATATAGACCGCCTCAGACAGCGGCGCCTCGATGCTCCGCGCCAGCCACCAGGTGCCGGCGACGGCCAGGCCCAGCCCTGCGGCGCCCAGTGAGATCAGCAGGTTGCGCGCGTCGGTGGCGCCCTGCATGCGCGGCAATGCCACCGCAATCCCGATCGCCATCAGCGACCACATGGCGCCAAATGCCGCGCCCAGGCGTATGCGAATCCCCAAATTCTGCATGTTGCTACCGTCCCCCCTTAAAGTGCAGACGCCGGCGCGCCCGCGCCGGCGTTTCCCGCTAACCCGCGCCATCTGCCTGTCTCGCGATTTTTCGCTGGTCAACGTTTGCTTAACGGCGGCGGCGGGCGGGGCCTTTAGGGTTTGCTTACCCTGCTTTGGGAGGGGGCGCCCCGGGCTGCGGGATTTCGTCGCGGAGCGGACGGCGGCGCTGGCCGCGCTTCAGGCTTCGCGATAGGCGAACGTCTCGAACCACGACGCCAGCGCGTCCCTTGCTGGTGCGCTGAGGGTTGCGTCCGGCACTGCCACCGTGCCCGCGCGGCATGCCTGCACGGCGTAGTGCCGCACGCCTTGCTCCGCAAGCGTGCGCGCCAGCGTCATCAGGCGGGCTTCGCTGAGCCAGGCCGGATCCCAGGTCGTGCGGCATTCAAACGGACAGGACGCGCGCAGCAGCAGCGCAAGGCTTGCCTGCACGCTTTGGTAGCCGCCGGGCCGGCCCACCAGTGCGTCATGGCTGTCGGCGTCGGCCTTGATGTCGAGTCCGACCCAGTCCAGTGCAGGCAAGACTGCCGCCAGCCGGTCAGGGTAGATGCCCGCGGTGTGCAAGGCCACCTTGAAGCCGAGCGCTTTCACGGTGTTCACGAGCGCCGGCAGTTGCGCTTCGCTGAGCGGCTCGCCGCCGGAGACCACCACGCCGTCCAGCAGCCCTGCGCGGGTCGCAAGCCAGTCGGCTACGGCCGGCCAGGCGTAGGCCGCATGGCGTCGCTGCAAGTGGGCGTTATGGCAATATCCGCAGCGCCACGGGCAGCCGGCGATAAACAGCACCGCCGCCAGCTTGCCCGGCCAGTCGACGCTGGAAAACGGCACCAGCCCTGCCAGCGCCGGCCCGCCGCGCAGCGCCTGCGCCGCCGCAGGCGGGGCGGCGCAGGGGAGCGGTCCGTCAATGGGTCTGGGATTCTGTAAAGAAGCGCCGCTCATGGAATTCGCCCTGCTTGCCGGTGTTGAAGGAGGAGACCGGCCGGTGGTAGCCCATCACCCGTGTCCAGACTTCGCAGCGCGTGCGCAGTGCGGGATCGAGGGCCGGCGTGGCCGGTTGGTGCAGGTCTGTGTTCATGTGAGCTCCTTTTCAAGTTGGGTTTGCGGCGCGTCGGCCGCGGCGTGGGTGCGTGCCAGCAGGTCGGCATCGCATTTGGGACAGAACTCGTGGTGCCCGCTCAGGTAACCGTGCGTCGGGCAGATCGAGAAGGTCGGCGTGACGGTGATATACGGCACGCGGAAGCGCGACAGCGATCGCTGCACCAGTGCCTTGCAGGCCTGCGCGCTGGAGATGGCCTCGTTCATGTACAGGTGCAGCACGGTGCCGCCGGTGTACTTGCCCTGCAGCGGCTCCTGCATCGCCAGCGCGGTGAACGGGTCGTCCGTATAGCCCACCGGCAACTGGCTGGAATTGGTGTAGTACGGATGCTCCGGCGTGCCGGCCTGCAGGATGTCGGGCCAGCGCTTGCGGTCCTCGCGCGCGAAGCGGTAGGTGGTGCCTTCCGCCGGTGTGGCTTCCAGGTTGTAGAGGTGGCCGGTCTCTTCCTGGAAGGCGGTGATGCGCGCGCGCACGTGGTCCAGCAATCGGATCGCCATCGCATGGCCGCGGGGCGAGGTGATGTCGTCCGCGTCGCCGGAGAAGTTGCGGATCATCTCGTTGATGCCGTTCACGCCCAGCGTGCTGAAGTGGTTGCGCAGCGTGCCCAGGTAGCGCCGCGTGTAGGGGTAGAGCCCCTCGTCGATGTAGTGCTGCACCACGCGACGCTTTTCTTCGAGCACGTCGCGGCCCAGTGCGAGCAGGCGGTCGAGCGCTTGCAGCAATGCAGCTTCGTCGCCGTGATGGAGGTAGCCCAGCCGCGCGCAGTTGATGGTGACCACGCCCACCGAGCCGGTCTGCTCGGCCGAGCCGAACAGGCCGTTGCCGCGCTTGAGCAGCTCGCGCAGGTCCAGCTGCAGGCGGCAGCACATGGAGCGGACCATATGCGGCTCCAGGTCGGAATTGACGAAGTTCTGGAAGTAGGGGAGCCCGTAGCGCGCCGTCATCTCGAACAGCGGTTCGGCGTTGGGATGGTCCCAGTCGAAGTCCGGCGTGATGTTGTAGGTCGGGATCGGGAAGGTGAAGGCCCGGCCGCGCGCGTCGCCCTGCATCATCACTTCGATGTAGGCGCGGTTGATCGTGTCCATCTCGGGCTGGAGGTCGCCATAGGTGAACGGCATCTCTTCACCGGCGATATACGGCACCTGGCCGGCCAGGTCCTGCGGGCAGGTCCAGTCGAAGGTGAGATTGGTGAACGGCGTCTGCGTGCCCCAGCGGCTCGGCACATTCAGGTTGAAGACCAGCTCCTGCATGGCCTGCCGCACCGTGCGGTAGTCCATGCGGTCGCGGCGCACGAACGGCGCCATATAGGTATCGAAGCTGGAGAAAGCCTGAGCGCCCGCCCATTCGTTCTGCAGCGTGCCGAGGAAGTTGACGATCTGCCCGACTGCGGCCGACATATGCTTGGGCGGGTTGGCCTCGACCTTGCCCGGCACGCCGTTGAAGCCCTCCGTCAGCAACTGGCGCAGCGACCAGCCGGCGCAGTAGCCGGACAGCATGTCGAGGTCGTGGATATGCAGGTCGCCGTCGCGATGCGCGCGCGCCGCCTCGGGGCTGAAGATATGCGACAGCCAGTAATTGGCCGTGACCTTGCCCGCGACGTTAAGGATCAGGCCGCCGAGACTGTAGCCCTGGTTGGCATTGGCGCGCACGCGCCAGTCGCGCTGCGCCAGGTATTCCTCCATGGCGTTGCCCACGTCTACCTGGTCGCCCTTGCCGGGCCGCTGAAGATCGCTCATGGTTCCCCTTATCTAGTGTGTGCGTGGCAGGTTAGCACTAGATATAGTAGTGCTGAGCGATCGGCGGCCGGGGTTTGCCTGCCGCTTGATGGCCATCAAGCGGGCGTGGCGGGAGGGTTTGCGCGAGTGCCGGACTTGCGCGCGGGCAAATCCATGTCGGCAGCCGGGGAACGTTGGATGGAGGGCGGGCCCCGGAATGACAATCGGCCCCCAGGGGGCCGATCGCGTGAAACAACGCTGCCGGGGATCAGGCGGCTTGCTTCAGCGTCGCCAGCGCGCGGCGGCCTACGGCTAGTTGCTGCGCGACTTCCGCCACGCGTGCGCCGAGGTGTTCGGCGGTGCGCAGGTCGGCCAGCGGCGGCACCACGTCGGCGCTTTCATCCGCGTTGGATTGCGCGGCAGCGCCCAGGAAGAAGCCGTGGCGGTTCAGCGTGTCTTCGGTCGACTTGGAGTTGTTGTGGCCCGGGGGCAGGCCCAGGTTGACCCAGTGCATGCCGTGCTGCGCGGCGAAGATCGCCATCTGCTGCAGCGTGGCCAGCTTGTCGCCCGAACGCGAGGCCGCGTTGGTGAAACCCGCTGCCACCTTGTTGGCCCACTTGCCGCCCTTGGCAAAGACATTGCGCGAGGTGGCGTCCATGAATCCCTTGAACTGCGCCGAGGCACTGCCCATGTAGGTCGGTGCGCCGAAGATGATGGCGTCGACCTGTTCCAGCGTGTCCCAGTGCTGGTCGATGTCTTCCACCGGGATCAGCAGGCTTTCGGCGCCTGCGACGCTGCCGGCGCCGCGTGAGACGGCCTGGGCTTGCCTGGCGGTATGGCCATAGCCGCTGTGGTAGACGATGGCGACGCGGGTGAGTTCGGTGGTGGTCATGGTGTCGGGTCCCTGATAGTTTCGGAAATCTGAATACCGTGATGCTGCAACTGCGTGATGGATTGGTGCGGTTGCGGCGGGTGGTGAATGCAGTGTAGGGAGCGGAGAGGGCGGTTGCGTGGACATTCCTGCAACCAGTCATTGAATTTTTTTGAATATCGCCCAGCCTGGTGATGGCATCGCTCCGCCCGCGGGTTTTCCCCGCAATGCCGCACGTGGTAATGACGGTTCGGACACGTTAAAGTTGCGACACATCCACCTGTGGCCGGCGCCCCAGAGGTGCTCACGTGCTGCGCCAGCTTCACAACCGCTTCCCCACCCATGAGACCAGCCGGCACGCAGCGTTTGGCGGTCAGGCAGCACTACCGTCTCCTTATCCCGAGCCCTGCCCGGCATGCGCTGGCGCTCGCCGTGCTGGCGCTGGCCGGCGCGGGCGCGCATGCCGCGGATGCGCCTGGTACGGAAGCGGCCGTTGCCACCGCCGAGACCCTGCCCGATGTGGTGGTCAGCGCCACCCGCAGCGAACAGCGCCGGTTCGATGCGCCGGCCGCGGTCGACAGCGTGCCGGTCGATCCGCTGCGCAGCGCCACGCCGCTGGTCAACCTGTCCGAGGTGCTGGCCGGCGTGCCAGGTGTGGCGGTGCGCGACCGGCAGAACTACTCGCAGGACCTGCAACTGGCGGTGCGCGGCTTCGGCACGCGTTCGACCTTTGGCGTGCGCGGCGTGCGGCTGTATGTCGATGGCATTCCCGCCACCATGCCCGACGGGCAGGGCCAGGCTTCCACGGCGGATCTCGCCAACGCCAGCCGGGTGGAGGTGCTGCGCGGTCCGTTCGCGCAGATGTACGGCAACGCCTCGGGTGGCGTGGTGCAGGTGTTCACGCCGGATCCTCCCAAGGATGGCTTCACCGGCCGCGTGTCGACCGGCTTCGGCTCGGATGGCCAGTGGCAGGCCGGCGTGGCGCTGGCCGGCGGCAACGAGCGGCTCGGCGGCACGCTCGATGCCTGGACTTACCAGACCGACGGCTACCGCGACCACAGCGCGGCGCGCCGGTACCAGCTCAATGCCAAGGTCGTGGCGCAGCCCGCCAGCGGCACGCGCGTGACGGGACAGTTCAACTACTTCAACCAGCCGCTGGCGCAGGACCCGCTCGGCCTGACGCGCGCGCAGGCCGATGCCAACCCGCGCCAGGCGGTGCCCGCCGCGACCCAGTTCGACACCGGCAAGAACGTCGAGCAGGCCCAGGCCGGCGTGGTGGTGGACCACCAGCTCACCGGGACCGACAGCCTGTCCGCGCGCCTCTACGGCGGCACGCGCAACCTGTACCAGCGGCTGGGCTTCAGCGGCGCCGCGCCAAACTCGGCCGGCGGCATCGTCGACCTCGACCGCACCTACGGCGGCGCAGCGCTGTCATGGAGCCGGCGCACCACCGCCAACGGCCTGCCGCTGCTGTGGAGCGCGGGCCTGGAAGCCAACGGCATGCGCGACGGCCGCAACGGCTACGTCAACCAGGACGGCACGCAGGGCCCGTTGCGCCGCGATGAAACCGATACCGCGACCGACCTCGGCGCCTTCGCGCAATTCGACTGGACCTTCCATCCGGCGTGGCAACTGGTGGGTGGCGTGCGCGCCAGCCGGGTGCGGCTGGGCATCGACGATCATTTCATCACCGCGGCCAGTCCCGACGACAGCGGCAGTTCAACCTACAGCAATGTCAGCCCGGTGCTAGGACTGGTGTGGCACGCGCTGGACTCGCTCAATATCTACGCCAACCTCGGGCGCGGTTTCGAAACGCCGACGCTGACCGAGGTCGCGTACGGTCCCGGCGGTGTCGGCAGCAACCTCGGCCTGCAGGCATCGACCAGCCGCCAGGGCGAGATCGGCATCAAGTGGCAGGCGGCGGGGCAGCGACTGGAGGCGGCGCTGTTCGATGCCGACAGCCATGACGAAGTGGTGCCGCTATCGAACAATGCCGGCCGCACCGTCTACCAGAACGTCAGCGGCGTGCACCGGCGCGGCTTCGAACTGGGCTGGCGCGGCGGCTTTCTCGGGCAGGTGGGGACACCGGGGCAGGGCGGCGGCAGCCGCATCGAGGCGGGCCTCGCCTATACCTGGCTCGACGCCTACTTCGGCGACAGCTTTTTCAACGCGCAGGGCCAGACCGTGGCTGCCGGCAACCGCCTGCCTGGCACCGCGCGCCACAGCCTGAGCGCAGACCTGTCATGGCGGCCGCTGGCCCCGCTGACGCTGGGCGCCGAGATGCGTGTCGACAGCCGCGTCTATGCCGACGACCTCAACACGCAGGCCGCGCCCGGCTACGCCGTGTTCAACCTACGCGCGGGCTATGAATTCCGCATCGGGCCGACGCGGCTCTATGTCTTCGGCCGCATCGACAACATCACCGACCGGCGCTACATCGGCTCGGTGATCGTCAACGAGGCCAACGGGCGGTATTTCGAACCCGCGCCCGGGCGGCGCTTCTTTGTGGGCCTGCGCGCCGCCCTCTGAGCCGCGCTGCACTAATTCTTGACCAGCAGCACCGGGCAGTGCGCATGGGCAAGGACTCGCCTGGCTACCGAGCCGACGATGGCATCGAGAAAGCCGCCGCGGCCATGCGAACCCATCACGATCAGGTTGGCGCCGATGCTGCCCGCATACTCGACGATGCGGGTCGGCGCGAAGCCGGTGAAGCCATGGCGCTCGAACGGGATACCGGCTGCGCCCAGGATGCTGGCCACCGACTGCATCGCCTTGTCGTTCTGTTCGCGATGCCAGGCGTCGAGGGTGGCCCGGTCGATGAAGGTCTTGATATCGCCGGGCACATCCGGTTCGCAGTGCACCACGTGCACGACGAAATCGCGGGTGAGCAGCGGACTTTCTACCAGGTAGCGGGCAGCCGCATCGCTATAGGCCGATCCGTCGGTCGCAAGCAGGATCTTGTTCATGGCAATTGCTCCTCATGTGCGCCGGTTCCCGGCCCTGCGCTCGCGCGATGCGCAGTGGCCACCCAGTTCGTCCCCCGCGTGCGCAAGTGCGTGCCTGGCCCTGACCCGGCTGATCAGGACGGACACCAGCAACGTCGCGGCGACGGCGCCGAGAGACCAGTGCACCGGCACATGGAACCACGGCTCAGCCAGCATCTTCGCGCCGATAAAGGCAAGCACGATTGCCAGGCCGTACTTCAGGTAGTGGAAATGCTGCGCCATGTTGGCCAGCAGGAAGTACAGCGCCCGCAGCCCCATGATCGCGAAGATGTTCGAAGTAAAAACGATGAAGGGGTCGGTCGTGACGGCGAAGATGGCCGGGATACTGTCGACGGCGAACACCAGGTCGGTCGCCTCGACCAGCAGCACCACCAGGAACATCGGCGTCGCGTAGCGCAGGCCGTCCAGGCGCACGAAGAAACGCTCGCCGTGATAGTCCGGGGTGATTCGCATATGCGCGCCCAAGAAGCGAACGATGGGATTGCGCGAGAGATCCGGGGCACGCCTGGAGACGAACAGCATCTTGATGCCGGTGAACAGCAGGAACACGCCGAACACATAGAGGATCCACGAGAATTCGCTGATCAGCCACACGCCGAGCAGGATCATGACAGCGCGCATCACGATCGCGCCGACCACGCCGAACAGCAACACCCTGCGCTGCAACTCCGGCGGCACCGCGAAATAGCCGAAGATCATCGCGAACACGAACATATTGTCGACCGACAGCGACAGCTCGATCAGGTAGCCGGTATAGAACTCCAGCACCTTGCGATTCGCGGCCTCGCGTCCGGCGCTCTCGGCCAGCAGCCACCAGAGTGCGATGCCGAAGAGCACGGCCAGGGTCGACCAGGCCAGGGTCCAGCCCAGGGCCTCACGTGTCGAAACGCGGTGCGCGTGCCGGCCGCCAAGGACGAACACGTCCACGACCAGCGTTCCCAGCACCAGGATCAGGAAGCCGACCCACATCGGCGCGGTGGCAAAGGTATCCATGCCGCTAGTTTCCTGCTTCGTCAGCAGATGTCATGGCGAGTTCCTCGCGGCGCGGGACACTAGGCCCGCCTCGCATCGCGGTGCGTCATGCGCCGGGCATCCGGTTCGCCGCAGTAATGCAGGATCTCGGCGCGGGCGGTATTGCGCAGGCGCATGGCGGCCGGCCAGTCTTCGCCGTCCGGCCAGAGCGGGCTGCCGATGACCACGCCGATCGGCCCCCGGCGCGGCAGCCACTGGCCGTCGCGCAGCACCGAGCGGGTGCCGCGGATGGCGATGGGCACCACCGGCGCGCCGGCCCGCGCGGCCGCCAGGAAAGCGCCCGAGCGGAAGGCCTGCAGCCCCGGCGCCCGCCCGAAGGTGCCTTCGGGGAAGAACAGCGCCGAATGCCCGGCACGCACCGTGGCCACCACGCGCTCCACGTCCTCGTGCTCGCGCACGTTGTCGAAGCGGTCGATGAAGTCGGCGCCGATGCTGGCCAGGTAGGCGCCGGGGATGCGCTGGCCCTGCAGTTCGCGCTTGGCGACCATGCATACCGGCGTGGGCAGCGCCGCCACCAGCACGATGCCGTCCAGGTAGCTGGCGTGATTCGAGACCAGGATGCAGGGCCGGTCGCGCGGCAGGTGCTCAATCCCTTGCACGAACCAGGGTACCGCGCCCAGCCTGAGAAAAAGCCGGGCGGCGTGGTGGCTGAGCGCCCAGCCCAGTGTCGGCCGGTGCAGCGCAACCGATGCCAGCCAGGTCACCGGCGCCAGCGTTGCGAACAGGATCCAGGTGTAGAGGGCATATGACAGGCCCACGGCGGTCTGCCGGCCACGCCGCAGCTCCGGCCACAGCGCCCGCCAGCCAAAGCGCGCGATCTGCAGCCAGGGCGCTTCCACGCCGCGGCCGGGGCGTCCGTGCTCGAAGCGCTCGCGGCAGGCGGCGCGCCGGATCTTGCCGCTCGACGTCTTCAGGATGGTGTGCGGTGGCACCAGGGCGATATGGTCGGGCGGCATGCCCAGCACGTCGAGGGCGGTCTTCAGCGCCTGCCGGTGCAGCGCGCGGCGCGCCTGCACATCCTTCTCGGAGGTTTCCGCCATCACCACGATGCGTTCGGTGCCGCTATCCGGATCGGGACTGCCGAACACGGCCACGCAGCCCTTGCGTATGCCCGGGATGGCGCCGACGGCCTGCTCCAGCTCGTAGGGATAGATATTGCGGCCGCCGCGCACGATGGTCTCCTTGGCGCGCCCGGTGATAAAGACCTCATCGGCGGCGATATAGGCATAGTCCCCTGTGTTCAGCCAGCCGCGGTCGAACAACTGGCGGGTCTGCACGGGATTGCGGAAATAGCCGGTGGTGGCCGAAGGGCCGCGGAACTGCAGCAATCCCTCATGCCGCTCGGCCAGTTCGCGCCCGGTGGCGTCGACGATGCGGACTTCGTGGCCGTCCAGCGGCCGGCCACAGGACGGGAATTCCAGGGTCTCGCGCTCGCCAGGGATCTCGCGTTCGCCGGCGGGCACTGCCACGGAAGTGCGCGTGAATTCGGCACGGTCGATGCGGTCGGACGCCAGTCCGCGGCCCAGCGGCGGAAAGGTCAGGCCCAGCGAAGCCTCCGCCAGCCCGTACACCGGCGCCGCGGCCTGCGGGCGCAAACCGTAGCGGGCAAAGCGCTCCATGAAGGCGCGCATGGTCTGCAGGCTCACCGGCTCCGCGCCATTGAAGGCGAAGCGCCAGCTGGAAAGGTCCAGCCCGGCCAGATCGGCGTTGGCCAGCTTGCGCAGGCACAGCTCGTAGGCAAAGTTGGGCCCGCCCGAGAGCGTGCCACGGTACTTGTGTATCGCCCAGAGCCAGCGCTCGGGCCGCGCCAGGAAGGCAAGCGGCGACATCACCACCAGCGGGTACGCGTAGTACAGGCTGCCCAGCCAGGCGCCGATCAGGCCCATGTCGTGATAGAGCGGCAGCCAGCTGACAAAGACGTCCTGCGAGCCGACGGCCAGGGTCTTGCCCATGGCGCGAAGGTTGGTCAGCAGGTTGGCATGGCTGAGCACGACCCCCTTGGGCGAGCCGGTGCTGCCCGAGGTGTATTGCAGCAGGGCGATGTCGTGCGTGCGCAGCATCGCATGGACCGGGGCGCCGGCGCCGTCCTCCAGCTCCTCCGGCGTGAGCACGCCTTGCAGCGTTCCCGTGCTGGCCTTGAGCAGGGCGGCCAGCGGCCGCGCCTGGGCCACCGTGATCAGGATCGGCGCCTGCGCGTTGGCCAGGATGCCGGCGTGGCGCTGCAGGTGGTCGCCGATCTGCGCCAGCCGCGCCGGCGGGTAGAGCGGTACCGGAATCCCGCCCGCCAGCAGCACGCCGCAGAAACTGTAGAAGTACCCGGGGCTGGTGGGCAGCATGATGGCCACTGCCGTGCCCGCCCGCACGCCGCGGGACACCAGCCCGGCGGCGATGGCCGCGGCGCGGCGGTGCAGCTGCGCAAAGCTGATCTGCGTGTCTTCGCCGTCGCCGTCCTGCAGGATGATGTGGGTGCGGTCCGGGTGGCTGCGCAAGTGCCAGCGCAGCACGTCCGGCAAGGTGGCGGCGCCCTCGGGCGCCTGTGCCGCCGGGGCAGGGCGGGCTTGCCGCAGGTGTGCGCCGCTCGCTTCTGGCGGCAGGTCCTTGGCGGCGAGCAAGGCACGCAGCAGGGCGCGCGGGGTGTCGGCCTGGGCCAGCACCTGCTCCGGCAGGCTGACGCCGAAGCGCTGCTCGAGGCGGGTCAGCAGCTCGGCACGCGTCAGGCTGTCGAAACCCAGTTCGCCTTCGAGGGTGCTGTCCAGCGAAACCGCTACCTCGCCCTCGGCTGGCGGGCGCATTGCCGAAGACATCTCCCTCACGATGCCGAGCAGGGCATCCTCGTAGTTCTGCCTCGGGGAGGAATCCTCTTTCATGCGCTTATGGCCTCTGTCCACGCGAAACGGTGGCCGCCGCCGGTGCTGGCTGGCACGGCGGCCTGTCCGGATGGCGCCTGGACTGACACCCTTAAGATAGGCTGCGTGTGGAAATTGTCGAGGCAGGTGCCGAGCCGGGCACAAGCCGGCAGGCCCCGCACTGCACACCGATTCGAAGATGCGGCATCGTGCACCTGGCGCAGAAATCGGCGCTCGCGCCCGCGCTGCCTTTCTATGCTGGAAGGGAGAGCGCAGACGCATTCCCGAGGATGGCAAAGCCATGAACGACGATGCAGCCCTGGCCGGCCGGATCCTGGAGGTCGCCCTGATGCTCGGCGAGCGCAGCGGCTGGGACGCGCTGCACCTTTACGACATCGCCGACGACATGGGAATCGGCCTGGATGAGATCCATCGGCACTACCGGACGAAGGACGACCTGGCCGAGGCCTGGTTCGAACGGGCCGATCGTGCGCTCGTGCGCATCTCCGCGCGCGAAGGCTGGGCCGCCCTGTCCTGCCGCGAGCGCCTGGAACAGGCCATTCTCGCCTGGCTCGAAGTCCTGGCCCCGCACCGGCAGCTCACCGCCCAGATGCTGCGCTACAAGCTGCAGCCGGAGCACCTGCATCTGCAAGTACAGGGCCTGCTGCATATCAGCAGCACCGTGCAGTGGATCCGGGAATCCGCCCGCCTGCCCGAATCCGGCTGGCGCCGTGAGATGGAAGAGGTCTTGCTGACCGGCATCTTTCTCTCCACCTTCGGCTTCTGGCTGCGCGACAGTTCGCCGGATGCCGGCCGCACGCAAGCCTGGCTCGAACGGCAACTGCGCTGCGCCGAGCGCCTCGCCTTGCGCCGCCCAGTCGACAAGGGACCGGCCCGGTCCGGATGGACACGATCACCCATGCCTTGATGGGGGCGCAGGCCGCGCTCGCCATCCCCACGGCCGAGGTCCCGGGCCAGCGGCTAAGCACACGCGAGCGCCTGCTGCTGGGCGCTGTCGCCGGGGCCTTTCCGGATCTGGATTTCCTGGGCTTCCTGGTCCATCCGCTGCGCTTCCTGGCGCAGTGGCACCAGGGGCCGACCCATTCGCTGCTGCTGCTTCCCGCCTGGGGAGCGTTGCTTGCCGGCCTGTTCTGCCTGGTGGCGCGCCGGCGCGACGCCTGGCGAGAGGCGTTGGCCGTCAGTTGCCTCGGCGTGGCCAGCCATATCGCGCTGGACCTGATCACGGTCTATGGCACCCGCATCTTCTATCCCGGCTCCGAACGGCGCTTCAGCCTTGGCACCAGCTTCCTGGTCGATCCGCTGCTGAGCGGCATCGTCGTATCCGGCCTGGCCCTGGCACTGTTCCTGGCGCCGCAGTGGCGCAGCCGGGGCGCACTGGCGGGCATGGCGCTGCTCTGCGCCTATGTCGGCGTCCAGGCTGTGCTCAAGCAACGGGCGCTGGAACTGGGCAACGAATCCTTGCGCGCCGCCGGCTTCCAGGCGCAGGGGGTAGACGCGCTGCCCCAGCCGTTTTCCCCGTTCAACTGGAAACTGATCGCCCGCGCGGACATGGATTACCGCGTCGCCCACGTCAACCTGGCCGGGCATCCGGCGTGGATACCGCCATGGCAGGCGCTGGGGCGCCTGCCTGCCATGGCCAGGGCCTATGTGGCGCCCGGGCGCATGGTCTGGATGGCGCGGTCGCGGCTGCCGGAGGCGCCGGACGAGCGGGCCCTGGCATCGCAGCTCTGGCTGCGGCCTGACTTTGCGGATTTCAGGCAATTTGCGGTCTATCCGGCCTTGTCCGCCATAACGGCCATGCCGTCCCTGCCAATTGGTGGAACCGCCGCCTGCGTCTGGTTCACCGACTTGCGCTATGACCTGCCCGCGGTGGAAGACATCTTCCGCTATGGCTATTGCCGCGACAGTGCGCAGGCACCATGGCGGCTGCACCGGCTTGCTTACTTCAGCCGCGACCAGCGCCAGCGTATCGATTAGGGCGGCGCCACCAGCAGCGCTGCGAGTGCCGACGCATGGATTTGCCTGCTCAGCGATTGCCCTTTAAGGTGTTGGCTTTGGCCGGCGCGCACCGGGATGCCGGGGCCCGGCCGGACCGGAGCCTGCAAACATGACCACGCCACCGCCCGACGACCGCACCCGCCGCATCATGCTGTGGGTGGTGGCGGTCGGCTTCTTCATGCAGACGCTGGATTCGACCATCGTCAACACCGCGCTGCCGTCGATGGCGCGCAGCCTGGGCGAAAGCCCGCTGCGGATGCAGTCGGTGGTGATCGCCTACTCGCTGACCATGGCGGTGATCATCCCGGCCTCGGGCTGGCTGGCCGACCGCTTTGGCACCCGCACCATCTTCCAGACCGCGATCGCGCTGTTCGTGGCCGGCTCGCTGCTGTGCGCGTATGCGCCGACGCTGAACTTCCTGGTGGGCGCTCGTGTGGTGCAGGGCGTGGGCGGGGCGATGCTGCTGCCGGTGGGGCGGTTGTCGGTGCTGCGCACCTTCCCGCGCGACCAGTACCTGCAGGCGCTGAGCTTTGTCGCCATCCCCGGCATGATCGGACCGCTGATCGGGCCGACGCTGGGCGGCTGGCTGACGCAGGCGCTGTCGTGGCACTGGATCTTCCTGATCAACGTGCCGGTCGGCGTGCTGGGGGCGCTGGCCACGGTGCACTATATGCCCAATGCGCGGCTGGCGGGCATCGGCCCCTTCGATATCGCGGGCTACCTGCTGCTGGCGGTCGCCATGCTGGCGCTGTCGTTCTCGCTCGACGGGCTGGCCGGGCTCGGCTTCCAGCACGCCACCGTGCTGATGCTGCTGATCGCCAGCATGGCCGCGCTGACCGCCTACGGGCTGCACGCCAACCGCCGCAAGCAGCCGCTGTTTCCGCTGCGGCTGTTTCGCATCCACAGCTTCAGCGTCGGGCTGCTGGGCAGCCTGTTCGCGCGCATCGGCAACGGCTCGATGCCGTTCCTGATCCCGCTGACGCTGCAGGTGAGCCTGGGGTATTCGCCCTTCGACGCCGGCCTGATGATGCTGCCCGTCACTGCCGCCGGCATGGCCTCCAAGCGGCTCGCCACGCGGCTGATCCAGCGCTACGGCTATCGCCGCGTGCTGGTGACCAATACCTTTGCGGTCGGGGTGGTGATGGCGGCGTTCGCGCTGATCACGCCGCAACTGCCGCTGTGGCTGCTGATCCCGTTGCTGGCGATGTTCGGCATGGTCAATTCGATCCAGTTCACGGCGATGAACACGGTCACGCTGAAGGACCTGAGCGGCGCGGGCGCGAGCAGCGGCAACAGCATGCTGTCGATGGTGCAGATGCTGTCGATGAGCCTGGCGGTGACCTCTGCGGGGGCGCTGCTCGCGACCTTCCAGCACCGTTTCGGCGGCGAGGCGGCGGCGGTGCTGCCGGCGTTCCACGCCACCTTCATCTGCATGGGGCTGATCACCTGCGCATCGGCGTGGATCTTCATGCAGCTCGGCGCGCAGGAGGCGGCGCCGGCGCTGGCGGTGCGGCACGGCGAGAAGGAGGTGTGAGCTGCGGCACCGGGCTGCTCGCGTCATCGGCCCAACCCGCCGGCTCACCCCGCCGGCTCAGCGCCGCCGGGCGTTGCAGCGTGCGGCTCAGAACTACACTGACATGCTGAGCCAGTAGCGCCGGCCGTCCTCGACATTGCCGGCGCGGTCACGGAGGGTTTGCCGGCTGCCTGCCTGACTCACTGGCATTCGCAGTGCCTGAAGCCTCGTACTCGCCACAAGACGGATCGCGCATCGCCGCGCGGATAGCGGCTGCCGGAGAACTTCCCGGCCGGCCACGGCTCCTAATGGTCATAGGCCCGCGACGCCCCCGCCGCGCGCTCATGCACGGAGACGCCCCCATGAAGCTGACAGGCAGGACGGCATTCGTCACCGGCGGCGCCAGCTGCGTGGCCGATATCGCGCGCATGATGGAGCAGGCGCTGGCCGCGGCAGGCGCCATCGACACCATGCTGGTCGATGGCGGCCTGCAGTGGAACTATGCGGAACAGTGACCCCACCCCCGCGCCCGGCACGATCTCCGCCGCGGGCGGCTACACGGTGCCGCGCACGGACCCGGCCACGCCGGATGGCGCCGGCGCAGTCGCGGGGCCGTCCGCCGCGCCCGCCAAGGTCCACGCGGTGGCCAGCCCGCCGCTGGTCACGCACCGCGAATGCCCCGCGCCGCATGTGCTGCCAAGCTGCGCGCAGGCCGATGCGCTGTCACCGGCGTCGCGCTATGGCGAACTCTTCGTTGACGTGCAGCACAGCGGCCTGTTTGCCGACAGTAAGACCTTCCCGGACTGCATCCCCAACTGCGATCCCGAGTTGATCCTGGCGCGCTACCGCGAACAGCGCAACTCGCCGGGCTTCCTGCTGGCCGATTTCGTGCAGGCGCATTTCACCCGCGCCATCGTGCCGGACAGCCACTATGTCTCCGATCCCGCCTGCACGCTGCGCGAACATATCGACGGGCTGTGGCCGGTGCTGACGCGCGAGCCGGTGGAGCACCCGCCGCGCTCGTCGCTGTTGCCGCTGCCGCACCGCTACGTGGTCCCGGGCGGGCGTTTCGGCGAGCTGTACTACTGGGATTCGTACTTCACGATGCTGGGGCTGGCGGGCAGCGGCCGCGGCGGCCTGCTGCTGGAGATGGTGCAGAACTTTGCCTACCTGATCGACAACTACGGGCTGGTGCCCAACGGCACGCGCAACTACTACCTGAGCCGCTCGCAACCGCCGGTGTTCGTGCTGATGGTCGACCTGCTGGAGCGCGAGCAGGTCGCCCGCGCCATCGACTTCCTGCCGGAGCTGCGGCGCGAGTATGCATTCTGGATGGATGGCGCGCATGCGCTTCGGCCCGGGCATGCGCACCGGCGCGTGATCCGCCTGCCCGACGGCGTGGTGCTCAACCGCTACTGGGACGACCGCTGCTGCCCGCGCGAGGAAGCCTTCCTGGAAGACATGCAGACCGCGCTGTGCAGCGGCCGGCCGCACCATGCGGTGTTCCGCGACCTGCGCGCCGCCGCGGAATCAGGCTGGGACTTCAGCTCGCGCTGGCTCGACACGCCCGCCGCCGCGCAGCCCGCGAGCCTCGCGACCATCCACACCACGGCCATGTTGCCGGTGGACCTGAACGCCTTGCTGTGGCACCTGGAGACGCGCCTTGCCGAACTCGCCGGGCAGGCCGGCGACGCGGATGCGGAGGACTATCGCGCCGCCGCGCAGCAGCGCAAGGCGGCCATCATGCAGACCATGTGGGACGACGCAGCAGGCGCCTTCGTCGACTATGACTGGTGCCGCGGCGAGCCGCGCCGCTGCCTGACCGCGGCGACGGTGATGCCGCTCTACCTTGGCCTGGCAACACCTGCGCAGGCGCAGGCCGTGGCGCAGGCGATTTCTGCGCGGCTGCTGGACCAGGGCGGCCTGGCGACTACCGAACTCTCATCCGGGCAGCAGTGGGACAACCCCAACGGCTGGGCGCCGCTGCAATGGCTGGCCGTGCGCGGCCTGGCGCGCTACGGCCATGACACGCTGGCGCGCGAGATCGCGCAGCGCTGGCTGGCCACGGTGGCCAGCCTCTACACCCACGAATGCAAGCTGGTGGAGAAGTACCGCATCGAAGCGTGCGAGGCGCATGCCAAAGGCGGGCGCGGCGGCGAATATCCGCTGCAGGATGGATTCGGTTGGACCAATGCCATCGCCAGCGCGCTGATGGCCCTGTATGGCGATGTACCCGCGACGTGCCGGGCCGAAGGCGGCATGCTACCCTGACTCGTGCCGTCGGCGCCACTGCCAGCGGGCACCTTTGCCGACATCACGCTCACGGTATAGCCTTTCAGGAACCCTGTTTCGCGGGAGCCCCCCATGGCCGCACGCTCCATCGCCTCCCTGTCCGTCAGCTTTGGCCTGGTCTCGATACCGGTCAAGGTCTACTCGGCTACCGAAAGCAAATCGTCCGTCACCTTCAACCTGCTGCACAAGGACTGTGGCTCGCGCCTGCGCCAGCAGTACATCTGCCAGCGCGAGGACGTGGTCGTCGACCGCACGGACATGGTCAAAGGGTATGAGTTCGAGAAGGACCGCTACGTCACCTTCACGGCGGAAGAGCTGAAGGCGCTGGAAGATGCGGCACAGCACACCATCGACATCATCGCCTTCATGCCGGTCAAGGCCGTCGATCCGATCTACTATGACAAGGCCTACTACCTCGGGCCCGACAAGCGGGGCGCCAAGCCTTACACCCTGCTCTCTGAAGCGATGCGCAAGACCGACACCTGTGCGCTGGCCAAGTGGGTGTGGAAGGGCAAGCAGTACATGGTCCAGATCCGCGTTGGCGACGATGGCCTGATCCTGCAGCAACTGCTGTACGCCGACGAGGTGCGCTCGATGGCAGACCTGCATGTCGAGCACACCGACGTGCTGCCCGCGGAACTGGCACTTGCCGAGCAGCTGATCGGACAGAACACGGTGGAGGGCTATGACCCCTCGGCCTATACCGACGACGAGAAGCAGCGCATCCTGGAGCAGATCGACAAGAAGATCGCCGGCAAGAAGATCACCGTCGCGGCGGAAGCGCCGGAGTCCGCCGGCGGCGAGGTGATCGACCTGATGGAAGCGCTGCGCAACAGCCTCAGCACCGCGAAGAAGCGGCCTGCGGCCACCAAGACTGCGCGCGAGCCCGCGCCACGCAAGAGCGCAAAGCGCGTGGAAACCGTGACGACGCTGCCGAAGCGGGCGGCCAGGAAATAGCCGGCAATGGAGTTCTACACGCTGCGCGACGTGCAGGCCCTGCTTGGCGTTCCGCGCTCGGTGGTCAATGCCCTGGTCTCCGCGGGCGTGATCGCGCCGCGCCGGGGTGCGCGCGGTCAGCTGCAATTCGCCTTCCAGGACGTGCTGTTGCTGCGTACCGCGCAGTCACTGAGGGCGTCGCATGTGCCCACGCGCCACATCGTGCGCGCATTGCAGCGACTCGATACCATGGGCGCGGGGCGCCCTGCGACGGGCATGCGCGTGCGGGCCGTCGGTGGCGCAGTTGCGGTCAGGGACGAGTACGGTGCCTGGCAGGTCGATACCGGGCAGCGCATCATCGATTTCGAGCCGGAAGGCAGGCCCGGCACCGTGGTCGAGTTTGCGCGGCGGGCAGGGCATGATGCCTCTGGCAGCTTCAGTGGTACCGAACTGTTCGAGATGGCGCTGGAGCTGGAGCCGGCCGATCCGGCGGCGGCCGAATCGGCGTACGGCCGGGCGCTCACCGAGGATCCCGGCCTGCTTGACGCCTGGCTGAACCTGGGTTGCCTGCTGTGCGACCAGTCGCGCTTCGCGGAGGCGATCGAGCTGTACCGGCAGGCGCTGGCGCGTTTTCCGGATGCGCCCCTGGTCTACTACAACCTCGCGGTGGCCATGGAAGATGCCGGCGCCTATCGCGAGGCGCTCGCAAACTACCACGAGAGCATCAGCCTGGCGCCGGATTTTGCCGACGCCCACTATAACGCCGCGCGGCTGCATGACGAGCTGGGGGACACGCAACGTGCCATTCGTCATTACAACCGGTACCGGCAGCTTGGCGCGGGCAAGCGGGAGACGGACTGAAGGGGGCGGTCGGCGCGGTGGCGTGGCTTGCGCGCGTCCGCACATCGGTCACATGCGGTGCGTCAATTTATAGGACAGGTCTGTCTGCAGGACATTCTCCCAGCAGCGGCTCCACCTTTACAGAGACAGGTCTGTCTGCAATACTCCAGTCATCAACTTGAGCAAAAGGTGGTCGGCATGGCACAGGCTTCTGCACGTGACCGGATCCTTGAGACCGCGGCGCGCCTGTTCTACCAGGACGGATTTCGTGCGACCGGGATCGACAAGATCATTGCGGAGTCGGAGGTGGCCAAGATGTCGCTCTACCGGCACTTCGCTTCCAAGAATGACCTGATTACGGCCTTCCTTGAGCGGCGGCACGACTTCTGGATGCAGTGGTTCACCGAGGAAGTGGAGGCGCGGTTTGCCGAGCGGCCCGGCCTGGCGGTCATCGCCGACGCGCTTGGCGTGTGGTTCGCGCAGGCGGACTTCCGCGGCTGCGCGTTTATCAACATGGTCGCCGAGGCCGGTTCGACGGGCGACGCCACGCATTTGCAGCAAGCCGTGGCGCACAAGAAATCGCTGGAGACCTATATCGAGACGCTGGCCCGACGCATTGGCCTGGAAGATGCCGCGACCGTCGCGGCGGACGCTATGCTGTGCATCGAGGGCATGATCGTGCGGTACCAGATGACGCACGGCCCGGCCATCGTGGAATCGGGCAAGCGGGTACTTGGCCATATCGAGGGCGCGGCGCGCCCGGCGAAGAAAACAGCCAGGGCGGCATAGCCTTCGCGCACGCGCGACGCAGTCTGCGGGCTGTGTCGTTTTTTTTGCGCCGACAGTGCCCGGAGCGGCTCGTCCGCCCAATGCAAAGCAGGCTCCGGCAGCATGTCGCCACCGGAGCCCGCTCCTTGTTGCCGCAGCGCCCGGATCAGAACCCGAATGAGGACAGGCCCGGGTGATCGTCGGGACGACGGCCAAGCGGCCAGAAAAACTTGCGCTCGGACTCCTTGATCGGCATGTCGTTGATGCAGGCAAAGCGGCGCTGCATCACCCCTTGCTCGTCGAACTCCCAGTTCTCGTTGCCGAACGAGCGGTACCAGTTGTTGGCGTCGTCGCGCCACTCATAGGCAAAGCGCACGGCGATGCGGTTGCCTTCGAACGCCCACAATTCCTTGATCAGGCGGTACTCCAGTTCCTTGTTCCACTTGCGGGTCAGGAACTCGATGATGGCTGCGCGGCCGTTGACGAACTCGGCGCGGTTGCGCCACGCGCTGTCCGGCGTATAGGCCAGCGCAACCTTTTCCGGGTTGCGGCTGTTCCAGCCGTCTTCGGCAAGGCGAACCTTTTCGATTGCGGTTTCGAGGGTGAACGGGGGGGCCGGCGGGCGGACTTCATTGGTGGACATGGCTTTCTCCTGACAAGATGGATGGCATGTTGCTGACGGATAGGGCAGGCGATCTGCCGACTGGCGCATTGGTGGACTAGCAGCGCTGGCGCATGCCTTGCGCCACCTTTGTCCAGACTTCCCGGCGAGACCAGGTCGTGAGATGCAGTGTGGAAGAAAAGCCGTCGAAGCTATATCGAGATCGCACGGTTTCCACTCAATTGGCACGGCATCGCGGGCTGGGCACAGGGCCCGTGCCTCAGAACGGCTTGGTCGGCAGGTACTTGCCGTTCGTGAAGCGAACCCGGATGGCGACCATGCTGCCGGCCGCGGTCGCGCGCGAGCATGAAGCGTTGTTCCAGATACGGCTCCAGCCGGAGCCGCCGCAGCGCACGGCGGCGCTGCTGCAGCGCAAGGGCGCTTACCGTAGCGCGGCGGCAAAGGCGTTCGTGGCCATCGCGCTCGAAGTCGTCGGCTGACGCAGGCCCCACCGGCATTGCATCGGCCAATGCGAAAGCGGGAAGTGTTTTAGCGCTTCCCGCCCCGTCCCGCCTGCGTCAGGCTACGCGGTCCAGGCCGCCGACTCCATCAGCGACAGGATCGCGCCGGCGATCTCTTCCAGATGGGTTTCCAGTGCGAAGTGGCCGGTGTCCAGCATCTGCACGCGCGCATTCGGGTTGTCGCGCCGGTAGGCCTGCGCACCCGCGGGGATAAAGAAAGCGTCGTGCTTGCCCCAGATCGCCAGCGTGGGCGGCTGGTATTCGCGGAAGAACGCCTGGAATGCCGGGTAGAGCTTGAGGTTGTTGGCGTAGTCCAGGAACAGGTCGAGTTGGATCTCCTTGTTGCCGGGGCGTTCCAGCAGCGCGGCGTCGAGGAAATAGGCCTCGGGCTCGATCACCTCCGGGTTGGCCACGCCATGTTCATATTGCCAGCGCGTACCTGCCAGCGTCAGCACGTCATGCAGCGCTTCCCGGTTGGCCTGCGTGGGCTCCTGCCAGTAGCGTCGAATCGGGTCCCACGCGTCGCCCAGCCCTTCGAGGTAGGCATTGCCGTTCTGCGAAATGACCGCGGAAACGCGCTCGGGGTGCGCGAGCGCGAGGCGCAGGCCCACGGGCGCGCCATAGTCGAAGACATAGATGCCATAGCGGGTCAGGCCGAGCGCGTCGACAAAGGCCAGCGTGGTCGTGGCGAGGCTGTCGAAGGTGTAGCGGTAGTCGCGCGCTTGCGGCACCACCGTGAAGCCGAAGCTCGGCAGGTCGGGGGCGATCACGCGGTAGCGCTGCGCCAGGATCGGGATCAGGTGGCGAAACATGTGCGACGACGACGGAAACCCGTGCAGCAGCAGGAGCACGGGCGCGTCGGCGGGGCCGGCCTGCCGGTAGAAGACCTGGACTCCGTCCGCTTCCACGGTGTGGACGGTGACGGCCGGGATGGTGGGGGTGGCGTTTGGCATGGAGACTCCTCATTGAGAACCGTGTGAAACCGTTAAAAGTTTACGATAACGGTTACAGGATAATCGCGTCATGTAACTTGTCAATGTCATTTTTGATGGTTACACTTGTTCGCAGGAGATACCTGCCATGAGCGCCATGACCCGCCACACCCACGAACCCGATGCCCATATGGCCCCGAGGCTGCTTGCCGACCACGTCGCCCTCGACCTGATCAATACAGTCGAGCAGGTCGACGGCGTCCCGACGGACCGCTGGCAGGGCAATGCGGATGTGATGGACTGGCTGGTGGCGACCGGCCTGGTCGCACAGGCGGAGCGGCCGAAGAAGCTGCCCGAGGATCTGCTGGTCGCGGCCAGGGCGCTACGCGAGGTTGTGCGCGGTGCGGTGCACAAGCGCAAGCATGGAGAAGCGGTAGATCTGGCGGCGCTGAACTGTATCCTGGCGCAAGGCGCAAGTCATCTTGAGCTGCGACGGGACCGGGACGGCGCGGTCACGGTGCACCGGTGCCATGACCGGACCGGTGCCTCAGGCTGGCTGGCACCGCTGGCCGAGGCGGCCGCCGAACTGCTCGCGTCCGGCGACTTCGCGCTGATTCGCAAGTGCGAGAGCGACGATTGCGCCCTCTGGTTCTACGACCGCACCCGTTCGCACCGGCGCCGCTGGTGCAGCATGGCGCTCTGCGGCAACCGCCACAAGGTGGCTTCGTTCCGCAAGCGCAACGAAGCGGCCGCCGGGTAGGCAGGCGAGGCGGGGCTCGCTATTTCAAGCTCACGCGGGCAGGCGCGCGTTGAGGCGCCCGCGCGTGATCGCGGCGATCTGCGCCAGCGCTTCGTCCAGTTCCTGCGGCGTGCTGCGGCCGATGCGGCGTTCGAACGCGGCGAAGATGCCTTCACGCGTGTAGTGCCGCACGCAGATGATGAACGGAAAGCCGTGGCGCCCGAGGTAGTCGGCGTTGAGCCGGTCAAGCTCGCCTTCCTGCTGTTTCGACATCGCATCGAGCCCCGCGCTCTTCTGCTCGGCATTGGAATCCGCCGTCATCGTCCCCGCACGGATATTGCGCGCCGACAGCTGCGGGTGCAGGTTGAGGAAATCGCGCTGGCCCTGTTCGTCCAGCTTGCGCACCACGTCCATCATGGCTTCATGCAGCGCCGCGACCGACGCAAACGGACGGCGCGCCCACGCGCCTTGTGCCGCCTGCGGAAAATGCTCGAATACGCTGCCAAAGGCGCTGGCAAAGCCCGCGTGGTCCAGCGCGTTGACCGAAGCCAGATCGAGTGGCTGTGACATGGACTGCTCTCCCGTAAAGATCCCGAAGACTCGGTGAATACGGGCCGAGTATAGAAAGGGCCCATCGCCGCGGCGAGAGGCCCTGTCCTATAGGTCGCATAACAGAATCCGATACCGCCTACCGCTGCATGTCGCGCAGCTCGCGCAGTTCATGCGAGGCGGCGGTCAGCATGCCGCGCAGCCAGATATGCGAGGCCGAGCGGTGGCGCGACGGATGCCACAGCTGGTAGAAGCGCATGAACGGGAAGTCGATGGGCGGTTCGAGCACCGCCAGCGGCACATGCTGCGCGTGGTAGTTGGCAAAGTGGCGCCCGGTGGTCAGGATCAGGTCGGTGCCGGGGATCAGGCTGGGCGCAAGGTTGAAGTACGGGCAGCTCACGCGGTTGTCGCGATGCACGCGCATCGTGCTTAGCCCGGAATCGACCAAGCCACGCTGGTCGCGCGAGTAGGGCGTGGGCACGATATGCGACGCGCCGAGGTAGGCCTGCGCGGTGAACTTGCCGGGCTGCGTGTGCGTGCTGTCCTGCGCCACCACGCACACCACCTCGTCTTCCAGCAGGACCGACAGGTGCAGGTGCTCCGGCGGATTCGGCCAGTTGCCGATCACGATATCGGCCGAGCTTTCCGACAGCGCCTGCTCGTAGTCGAAGCTGGAGCCGAGCGGCATGGCCACCAGCCGCGCGTGCGGCGCGGCACGGCGGAACTCGCGCACCACGTGGGCAAAGAAGGGCGGCGCCAGGTAGTCGGGCATCGCCACGACAAAGCTCTGCTCGGTGGTGGCCGGGTCGAAGCGCTCGTCGGACACCAGCAGGTTGTCCAGCGCGCTGAGCGCGGCCTGTGCATTGCGTGCCAGCTGCAGCGCGCGCTCGGTGGGCACCATCACGTTCTTCTCGCGCGTGAGCAGCGGGTCGTTGAAGATCGCACGCAGCCGCTTGAGCGCCGCGCTGATCGCCGGCTGCGACTGGTTCAGGCGGATCGCGGTGCGCGACACGCTGCGCTCCGCGATCAGGATGCACAGCACCCGCAGCAGGTAGGTGTCGAACGGATCGTCGGCGCGAATCATGGTGAATCCGGTGAGCTAGTGGGAGGCTGGTGCACTGGGCGCCGCAAAAGCTGGCACGCCCCGGCCGCCAATGGCGACTTTGTAGCGTGTCGCGCACCGCGCGGCAACGCGGTGGAACCCGGACAAAGCGAGCGGCCGACTACGCAGCCGGCGCCCGATCCGCCCCCCATGGGGGTGCAAAGGCCCGCCTAGGGGTAATCCATAGGTGGGCGCCGGGCCCTGCCAGATCCCCGGAAAGCCGCTCCACACAAGGCTTTGCGGCCCATATCGCGGCTGCTATAGGGCCTATACCAGCACCCGCGTTTCCCATTGCCGGGCCGTTTCTATACTTGCACCCAACCAAGCGGACGCCGGGCCCTGCGCCCCGGCTGCAAGCCGCACAGGACTAGCAAGACGTAACGACACGATAAGACAGGAGACACCATGTCAATCACAAAGCAAGGGATTCCGATCTACGCCGGCGCGGCCGACGACACGGAAGACAGCGTCTACCGCAAGGTCTCGTGGCGCCTGCTGCCGTTTCTCGGCGTGCTGTGGGTGCTGGCGTGGCTGGACCGCGTGAACATCGGCTTTGCCAAGCTGCAGATGCTCGACGCGCTGCAGTTCAGCGAAGCGGTGTACGGGCTGGGCGCGGGCATCTTCTTCCTCGGCTACTTCTTCTTCGAAGTGCCGTCGAACATGCTGCTGCAGAAGATCGGCGCCAAGAAGACCATCATGCGCATCACGATCTGCTGGGGCGTGATCTGCATGCTGCAGACCTTTGTCACCACGCCCACGCAGTTCTACATCCTGCGCTTCCTGCTCGGTGCCTTCGAGGCGGGCTTCTATCCGGGCGTGATCCTGTACCTGACCTACTGGTACCCGACGCAGCGGCGCGCCCGGGCGTTCGGCACCTTCATGTCGGCATCGGCCATCGCCGGCGTGCTGGGCGGTCCCCTCGCCGGCTGGATCATGACCTCGATGGGCGGCGTGCAGGGCATGCACGGCTGGCAGTGGCTGTTTATCCTGGAAGGCATTCCGTCCGTGCTGGCCGGCATCTTTGCCTGGTTCTACATGACCGACAAGCCGGAGCAGGCGCGCTGGCTGAGCGAGAGCGAGAAGCGCGTCGTCCTCGAAACGCTCAAGCATGACAACGCCGCCATGGGCGAGCGCGGCCACGACTGGCGCAAGCTGTTCACCAACGGCAAGGTCTGGCTGCTGATCGCGATCTACTTCTGCCTGCTGTGCGCCAACTCCACGCTGACTTTCTGGATCCCGACCGTGATCAAGGACGTGGGCTTCAGCGGTCCGATGGCGGTGGGCTGGATCGCGGCGGTGGCGTACCTGTGCGGCGCGGCCGGCATGATCGCCAACGGCGCCCATTCGGACCGTCGCAACGAAGTGCGCTGGCACTTCAGCTGCGCGGCGCTGGTGGGTGGCGGTGCGATGGCGGTGCTGGCGGTGTTGCTCGGCGCGCAGGTGATGTCGCCCATGGTGGCACTGTTTGCGATGACGGCCGCGCTGGTCGGCACCATGAGCGCCATCCCGGTGTTCTGGCAGCTGCCCAACCGCTACCTGGCCGGCAGCGCCGCCGCGGTGGGCGTGGCGCTGATCAACTCCGTGGCGAACCTGGCCGGCTTTGGTGCGCCGTATGTGATGGGCCTGATCAAGAACACCACTGGCAAGCTCACCACCGGCCTGTATCTCGTCGCCGTGATCGAAGTGCTGGCCGCGCTGCTGGTGCTGGTCGGCATCCGCAAGCTGGGCAACAAGCGCGAGGCCTGACATGAGCCAGGACAACCACGACAGCCACGACAAATTCGATGCAAGCCGCCGGCGCTTCGCGCTGCAATCGATGACGCTTGGCGGCGGCGCGCTGCTCGCCGGTGCGAGCTGGGGCGCGACGCCTGAAGCGACATCGCCGGCCGTGCCCAACCAGGCCACCGGCCCGGTGCAGCAAGGTGGCCTGGGCCCGCGCCTGACCATGCACGCGCTCGACACCTGGCACGGCACGCCCGCCGCCGGCATGCGCGTGGACCTGTTCCGCATCGACAACGGCCAGCCGCGCCTGATGCAGACCGTCACGCTCGCCGCCAATGGCCGTAGCGAACCGCCGCTGCTGATCGGCGACAGCTACCGCACCGGCACCTACGAACTGCTTCTGCACGTGGACGAGTACTTCGCCGCGCGCAAGGCCAGCCTGCCGCAGCCGCTGTTCCTGTCGAAGATCCCGCTGCGGCTGCGCGTGACCGATGCCAGCCAGCGCATCCACCTGCCCGTGCTGGTCGGGCCGTGGAGCTACAACTACTACCGCGGCAGCTGAAGCCGCGCACCTATCCGGAGGCATCGCATCATGGCAGGCATCAGCACGCATGTTCTCGACGTATCGCTGGGCAAGCCCATCGCCGGCATGCAGGTCGAGTTGTTCGACATGGGCACGCAGCCGCCGCGGCTGATCGCCCGCACCCGCACCAACCAGGACGGACGCACCGACGCGCAGATGCTGCCCGCGGCACAGGCGCGTACCGGCGAGTTCGAACTGCGCTTCTGGGTTGCGGACTATTTCAGGACACCGGACGTGTTCGCCGATATCGTTCCGGTGCGCTTCACCATTGCCGATGCCGCGCAGCACTACCACGTGCCACTGCTGTGCTCGCCGTGGAGCTTCGGGACATATCGGGGCAGCTGATGCGGTGGGGTTCTGTCGCCGTCCCACCTCGGCGCAGGCCTCGAAATCAAGACGGCGCTCCCTCGTATTCCTCGATCAACCAAAAAAACGGTGCGCCGCGACAGGGGAAATATAGGCGCGCCAGGCCGCGGTGCCAGAGCACAGTCCTCTGGGTTGCGCCTGGATACAGTCTGCCGCCTCCGTGTCGCCGGCCTGGTTGTGCCGCATTCCGGCGATGAACTGTACTCCGGAATCTGCCGCCTCTTTGTGCGCCTCGGTTACCGCTGGCCGCGCCTATTCTGGCCAGGTTGCATCAAGGGCTGGCCCGGCCCGATCCCTGCCGGGCAGCCCATGCGCCTACCAGAGGAAACCGCCATGAGTTCGCCCGCGCCAGAAAAAGGCCAGATCGCCCCCCTCGACCGATTGCTTTCCCTTTCCTGCGCCGTGCTGACGGTAAGCGACCATCGCACGCCCGCGACCGATACCTCCGGCGACCTGCTCGTCCGCCACCTCGAAGCAGCGGGACACCGCTGCATTCGCCGCGACATGTCGGTGGACAACGTCTACGCCATCCGCCGCATCCTGAGCGACTGGATCGTGGCCGGCGACGTAAAGGTGATCCTGACCAATGGCGGCACCGGCTTCAAGCCGGGCAACTCGGTGCCCGATGCGGTAGTGCCGCTGCTCGATCGCGAGATCGACGGCTTCGGCGAGCTGTTCCGCATGGTTTCCTACCGGGAAATCGGCAGTGCGGCCATGCAGTCACGCGCCTTGGCCGGCGTCGCCAACAGCCGCATCATCTTCTGCCTGCCGGGATCCGAGGGCTCCTGCAACCTTGGCTGGGAACACCTGATCCGGCCGCAACTGGATAGCCGCACCCGCCCGTGCAACTTCGCTACCGCATTCCGGCAGGGGGCCACGACATGCTGAGCTTCGATGCAGCACAAAGCCTGTTTGCCGGCAGCGTCGTGCCTGTCGCCGACACCGAGCCGGTCTGGCTGGGGCTGGCATCGGGCCGGGTGCTGGCGCGCGATGTGCCGGCACGGCTCGACGTCCCTGCCGCCGACAAGAGCGCCATGGACGGCTATGCCATCCGCATGGCCGACTGGCGTCGGGGGCAAAGCTTCCCGGTCCAGCAAGTCTGCTACGCAGGCAGCTGCCCGGAACCACTGGCAGCCGGACATGCCATCCGCCTCTTCACCGGATCGCTGGTTCCGCAAGGCGCCGACACGGTGATTGCCGACGAGCATGCCGTGCTGTCCGAGGACAAGGTGTCGTTCCTTCGCGCGCCGGTAGCGGGGCGCAACATCCGCCGCCAGGGGGAGGACGCACGGGCCGGCGGCCCGTTGCTCAGCGCAGGCACGCTGCTCCGCCCCGGGCATATTGCCGCGCTTGCGTCCCAGGGCGTGACCACCATCCCGGCCGTGAGGCTGGTCGAGGTCGCGCTGCTGATCTCGGGCGACGAAGTCGCGGCGCATGACGAGCCGCTGGGCCGCCACCAGATCCACGATATCAACGGGCCCATGCTTGAATCGCTGGTGGAGTCGCTTGGCGCCATCGTGGTCACGCGCAAGTACATCAGGGACGAGGAGCGGGCGGTCCACCAGTCGCTGCTTGAACTGGTGGACGACGCCGACATCGTGCTGCTGACCGGCGGCGCCTCGGGCGGCGTCAGGGACCTGGCGGCGCCGGCGCTGGTGTCGGCGGGCGGCGAACTGCTGTTCCACCAGGTCAACATGAAGCCGGGCAAGCCGGTCGCGGTGGGGCGGCTGCGCGCAAAGCCGGTGGTCTGCCTGCCGGGCAATCCGGCTGCGGCCTACACCACCTTTGCGCTGCTGGTGACACCGATGCTGCGCAAGCTCCAGGGGCGGGCGCAGATCTATCCTGCGGTCAGCCACGTCCGCGTCGACCTCGGCAAGCGTGAGAAGGGCCAGCGCGATGAGTTCTGGCGGGCTACCAGGGTCGCGCGCCAGGTCGGCTACGACAGGGCGCAGGTCCACAGCCAGCAGGGTGCTGCGTCGGTTTCCGCACTAGGCGATGCCGCCGGCTTTATCCGCGTTTCGCCGCAGGCGGATATCGCCGCCTACGATCTCGTGCCGTACTACGACCTGCGTTGCTGGCTGGCCTAGCACGCGGTTCCACGCCGCCCGGCTCAGGCCGCCGAGCGCTTGCCGTGGCGATGCCGCCAGCGCGACGGCGTATCGCCCGCGAAGCGCTTGAACACGCTGGCGAAATGCGCCTGCGTCTGGAAACCGACGTCCATGGCGACGTGCACGATCGGATGATCGGTCGAGGCCAGCAGGTCCTGGGCGCGTTCGATGCGCCGGCGCAGCAGGTAGTCGTGCGGACGCTGCCCGGTCGTGGCCTTGAACTGCGCGGCAAAATGCATGCGCGTGAGGCCGGCGGCTTCGGCCAGGTTCGCCAGCCTGATGGCGTCGGCCAGATTTGCCTCGATGTACTCGGTCGCCTTGCGCAGGCGCCACGCGGCCAGCGGTGCTGTGGCCGGCGCGCCGCGCCGCGAAGGCGGTGCAGTGTGGCCTTCCTGCTCCGGCCGCTGCGCGACGGCTGCCGCTTCGAAGGTTGTCGTGCTCATCGCGCCATTCCTTACTATGATACAGACCTGTCTCATTTGTAATGGATACAGATCTGTCTGTCAAGGTGAAATCCAATCAGCAGTTATCCCATTCCTCAGCCACTTCTCAGTTTCCTGTCCTATAATCATTGACAACGCAACGATTGACCGAGCAACAAAATGACACCACAGCCACAAAGCGACCACGCCAACGGCCAGGTCCTGCCATTCCGGGAGTCCTTGCTGGCCATGCTGGGCGTGGCTTTCGTGGTGATGCTGGTGGCGCTGGACCAGACCGTGGTCGGCACGGCGCTGCCGACGGTGGTCGCGGAGTTGCAGGGCTTCGAGTACTACGCGTGGGTGGCCACGGCCTACCTGCTGACCTCGGTGATCACCGTGCCGATCTTCGGGCGGCTGGGGGACTATTACGGGCGCAAGCCGTTCGTGCTGGCGTCGATCGTGGTGTTCTCGGTGGCCTCGGCGCTGTGCGGCATGGCGCCGAGCATGCCGTTCCTCGTGCTGGCGCGCGCGCTGCAGGGCATCGGTGGCGGCATGCTGGTCGGTACGGCCTTTGCCTGTATCGCCGACCTGTTCCCGGATTCGCATGTGCGGCTGCGCTGGCAGGTGATGCTGAGCGCGGCGTTCGGCATTGCCAATGCCGTCGGTCCTTCGCTGGGCGGGGTGCTGACGGAGTGGTATGGCTGGCGCGCGGTGTTCTACGTCAACCTGCCGGTGGGCGTGCTGGGGCTGTGGTTCGCGTGGCGCTACCTGCCGCACCTGCGCCAGCAGGCGCACAGCGGACCGATCCGGGTGGACTGGCTGGGCGCCTTGCTGATTGCGGCGGGGCTGGGCTGCATGCAGCTGAGCGTGGAACTGCTGCCGGAGCGCGGCTTCGATGCATATACCGGCGGCCTGCTGGTGCTCGCCGTGGCTGTGCTGGTGGCGCTGTGGCACTGGGAGAAGCGCTGCGCCAACCCGATCCTGCCGGTGGAGATGTTCCGCAACCCGGGGCTGGCGCCGCTGTTCCAGTTGTCGGTGTTCGCGGGCTTCACCATGTTCGCGCTGCTGCTCTACGCGCCGCTGCTGTTCCAGGGTGGCTTCGGCTATTCGCCCAAGGAGGCGGGCCTGCTGATTACGCCGCTGGTGGTCTGCATCACCGTCGGCAGCATCGTCAACGGCCGCATCGTCACGCGTATCCGCCACCCCAATGCCATGCTCTATGCCGGCTTCGGCATGCTGGCCGTGGCGTGCCTGGGGCTGTCGCAGGCCACGCGCGGCATGCCCCACGGGCTGCTGATGGCGATCATGCTGGTGGGCGGGCTGGGGCTGGGTTTTATCATGCCGAACCTGACCGTGTTTGCGCAGCAGACCGCGGGGCGCGAGCATCTTGGCATCGCCACCGCCATGCTGCAGTCCCTGCGCATGGTGGGCGGCATGGTGGGCACGGCGATCGTGGGCACGCTGGTCACGCGCAGCTACACCGGTGGCGTCGACCATGCGCTGGCGGCGGCCAATGCGAGTCAGTGGGCGGCGCGCATGGCCGACCCGCAGGTGCTGATCGACAAGGCCTCGCAGGCGGTGCTGCTCGGCCAGCTCGGCCAGGCCGGGCACAATGGCGCGCTGCTGCTGGAGCAGGCGCGCGTGTCGCTGGTCAGCGCCATCCACCTGGGCCTGCTTGCCGCCGCGGCCGCGGCGGCGTTCGGGGTCTGGCGCGCGCGCCAGGTGCCGCCGGTGACGCTGGCGCGCACCGCGGCACCGGCGATGGCGGCAGACTAAGATACGGGCCAGCAACGGGGCCAGCAACGGGGCCTGCAATGCACCCCTGAGGAGAACGGATGGAACTGGAGCGACAAAGCGTGGCCGTACTGCAGCAGTTCGGGCGCACCTACCGCGCCTACGCGGCGGCGTTCGAGCAGCGCATGGGCCTGCCGCTGGCGCGCTGGCGCGTCTTGCATGCGCTGCATCTGCAGGACGATGCGATCGCGCAGAAAGCGCTGGCCGACCGCGTTGGCATGGATCCGGGTGCGTTGACGCGCCAGCTCAAGGCCATGCAGGAACTCGGCTGGGTGGAGCGCTCCACCTCCGAGCGCGACAACCGCGTGACGCATGTCACGTTGTCACGGGAAGGGCAGCAGATGGTGTCGCAGATGATGCCCGTGCGCTCGGCCTTCCTCGAAGACGTACTGGCCGAGGTCACGCCTGCCACCATGCAGGAGCTGTCGCACGGCCTGGCGCAACTGGAAGCCGGCATCGCATACGCGCAGGCACGCGCGGCGGAAGCGGTCGACGCAGCCTGAAGCATCGCCAACGGCGCCGCGCAGGTTCAGGAGGCCGTCAGCAGCATGCCCTTGAGCGCGGCGAACTCGAACAGCTCGCGGTCATTGGTGACGCCGAGCTTGTGCATGGCGCAATTCTTCTGCCGGCTGATGGTCTTGACGCTGCGGCACAGCAGGTTGGCGATCTCGCTGACCGAGCGGCCGGCCAAATACAGCCGCAACACTTCCATCTCGCGCGCGGAGAGGCGGTCGGCGCCGGCCTGGCCTGGCGCGACCGGATTGCCCGGATCGGCTTGTGACAGGACCTCCATGGCCGACTTGCCGATGTAGTGGAAGCCGCGCTGGATGCGGTACACCACGGTAACCAGTTCCGACAGCGGTGAATCCTTCAGCAGCAGGCCATGCACATGGGTGTCGAGGATGGCGCGCAGCACCAGCGGGTTGGTGATCATGGTCAGCACGATCACGGCGAGCGAAGGATGGCGCCGCCGCAGGCTGGCCAGCAGGCGCAGCCCGTCGCTGTTGCCCTCTTCCTGCGCGGGCATGTGGTAGTCGGTGATCACGACATCGGGACGCAGCACCTCGACACTGTTCAGCAGCGCTGCCGCGCTGGTCACTCTGCCGCAGACTTCCCAGCCGGTCTGGGTACGCAAGCGGTCGGCAACGGCCGCGCTTACCACCGGATGGTCGTCGGCAAGCAGGATCCTCAATGCCATCGGGTTGCTCCTCGGTTCTTGTTTGCGGCGGCGCCGGCGACCGCGCCGGCCTCAAGAAAACGCCGCACGTCTCCAGACGTGCGGCGCAAGAACGACGCCAGACAAAACGGCGCCAGACAACTGCGTGCATTGCCGCAGGACCTGGCCAAACGGGAGACGGCCGGAGTGCGCCAATGCCAGGGCAGGATACCGGCCGCGCTTGCGGGCGAAGCTAGGATGATTCGCAAACCGCGCCGGGGACGGGGCGCGAGGCATGCGGCGCCGGACAAAACTCGAGCGAGTGTAGTGCAGGCCCGGGATTCGGGAAAATGTCTAAGGACTGCAATAAACGGCCGGCGCGCAGGCGCGTCCGGCCGCTGGAAGTCAGGCCAGCGCAGGCTCGGCCTGCGCGGCCGGGCGGCCCTTGCGGCGGCCGTCGATGGCCTTGAGCGGATCGCGCAGCACGGCACTGCCCACGTCCATGATGTCGCGCAGCACGCCTTTGTCGCGGCCACGTTCGGGCGACCAGAAATGCAGCGCGGCCCATTCCGGGAAGCTGCTCGGCGGCGCCAGCAGGCGCGTCTTGCGCTCGCGCGTGACCAGCGGCACGTTGAAGTCCAGCACCGGACAGATGCCGCCGGCCGCATGCAGCAACGTGATCTGCGTATGCCAGGACGGCACCACGGTCTCGCGGTGCCCGGGCGTGCTGGCCTGCCGGCTCAGGAAGGCACGCAGCGGGCTGCCAGCCTCGCAATCCTCCTGCAGCAGGATCCAGTCGCTTTCACTGTCGTCATAGCTGCCTTCGCGCGTGGCGCTGACCAGCCGGCGCGGCGTGGCCATGATGTTTTGTTGCCGCACATGTTCGGGGACGTGCCCGCCGTCGACGACGAAGGCGCAGTCCAGTTCGCCGGCATCGAGGTGGCCTGCGAGCGCGGCATCGGCAATCACCGGGCGGGTGATAAAGCTGTCATGCGGGAACTGCTCGCACAGCGCGGTCAGGATCTCGGTGATGACGGGGTCTCCGATCGATGACGAAAACCCGATGGAAACGCGCCTGCCGCCTTCTTGCCGCCTGCTCAGGCCCGACTCGCCGGGCCGCACCAGCTGGTTCCATTTGGCCAGGATCTGGCGCGCGGTCTGCTCCAGGCGCAGCGCATGCGGGGTGGGCTCGAGCATGCCGTTGCGCTTGACGAACAAGGGATCGCCGGTGATTTCGCGCAGGCGCGCGAGGCTGTAGGCGACCGTGGGGACGCGTCCCTGCGTGCAGGCTGCGACGGCGTTGAGGTCGCGGTACTCCATGACAAGGACAAAGACGTGCAACAACTTCGTGCTGACATGACGCATTCCGACTTCTCCCGATTCATGACTTTGTTTTGGTTTTTAGTTTGTCTGATGCGTACGGTGCTGCGCGACTAAGGAGCGCAGTAGCGGCGCCGAAGCCCGGTCAGGCGCAGGGGCGACTGTCCCGGCTTCTGGTGTGCGCGGCTGGCATGAAGTGCCGATGCGGCAATGTCGCCGGGTGAGCGCGGTCCAGGCAGGATGCGGTGCAAAAGCATGACACGACTCCTAGATGTCTGACTTGCGTGTCGACAAATGGCGCAGTGACTCTTCGATCCTTCAGGCCTGGTGCTTGCCGGCAGCGTGAGGGCGCGCACCTGGGCGGGGTAGGGCCTGGTGCGGGCTGCCGGGCCGCCATCTCTGCATGCGCTGCGTGGCGCATCGCGATTGGCGTGCCAAATTTAGTTGATGCCGAGGAAGCTTAATACACGCATGGCAAAAGTCATAGAAACTTGATTTGATGACAGTGTTCTAATTTCGTTTTTTTCGGCTTTGTCTGAACATCCGGACATGGCGGGAAATGCGGAAAAATAGCGGATAGAACGGGCCCTGGCGCCGTCGCGGTGCAACCGTCCTTGCCGGGCGTAACACCGGTGAAACAGAGTGCGCTCCAATTTGGCATAACAAAATTTGCGCGGGAAGATGCCGATGCCAGCGCAATGGCGCAGGCCCGCAGGCCTGGCGACGGATTGAATGACCAGCTGGAATCTCTTTCCTGATCTCTTGCCTGTGCCAAGTCAACCTGGTGTGGGAATCACCCGGCTCCGTCGCATGACGATCACTGCCGGGCACCGATGCCTGCATCCCCGGCCGAGAAAATTTTCTTAACTCGGCCCGCGAAGACACTGAATTGCTTTTTGCCGCGGGCGTGGGCTAACGTACCGCCAGAGTCGGCACGGTTGGTGGCGCGGCTGGTGGCGCTCGTGGCGCCGCGCATGGCGCCGTGCGAAGCGGAGAAATTCGTGAACAGACGGTATTCAGAAGAACAGATCCGCAGCTACCTGGCCGAGGCGGCCAGCGGCGTGCCGGTGCGTGAGCTGTGCGCGCGCTACGGCTTCAGCGATGCCTCGTTCTACGGATGGCGCGCCCGCTACGGCCAGCCAAGCCAGGGCGATGCGCGCGACGGGCGCAAGCTGCGCGAGCTGCAGGAAGAGAATGCCCGGCTCAAGAGTATGCTTGCGGACGCGCTGCTCAAGCTCGAGCTGCTGCGTAACCGTACCGGCCGCCGCAACGGCAACAGCAAGGATCGCTAGCGGCGGACGGTTTCCGCAACGCACCGTGCCGCGACCCGTGCATCCCCCATGCACCGCGCACGGCTCTGGAGTATTGGTTTGACGAAGTTCCTGTTCAAGGCGGGCGTGCTGGCATGCGCCGCGATGGTGGCCGTTCCGGTGCTGGCGGCAAGTGATACGAAAACGGGTACTGCAACCGGCGCGGCAGGCAATGCCGCTGCCGCCGGCACGCCGATGGTGGCACCGCCCCCGCCACGGATGCTGGATGAAGGCACCGCCGTGGTGGAAGGCACCGACGGCACGTTGTCCGCATCGCAGCGCCAGCATTGCCAATCATTGCTGGACAAGATCAACGCTCTGCCCGCGGGGCCGCAGTGGTCCGAGGGTAAATCGTCGGTGACCACCGCCGACGGGCGCAAATACCCTGCGCTGGAGCGGCAGGCCGACCGCAAGCGTCTGGAGGAAGCCTATCGGCAGGAGTGCACGCAGCAACGTCGCTGAGTGCGCAACCCGGGCAGCACGCTCTCACCAGGCCCCTGCGCAGATCCTGGAGAGCGAACATGCAACGTTTCAAACACCTCTTCGCATGGTGCCTCGCGCTGATGGTGCTGGCGCCGGCGGGCATCGCGCAGGCGCAGTCCACGCTGAGCAATGCTCAGCTCGACCAGCTGACCGCACCGGTCGCGCTGTACCCGGATGCGCTGCTGTCGCAGGTGCTGATGGCGGCCACTTATCCGGCCGACGTCGCGGCCGCGGCGCAATGGTCCAGGTCCAACCCCAGCCTGTCGGGCGATGCCGCGACCAAAGCGGTCAGCAACGAGTCGTGGGATCCGAGCGTGCAGTCATTGGCGGCCTCTGGGGCCCTTCACCGCCGCGCGCGTCAAGTCCATCCGCAGCTTTGCCCCCGATGGCTGGGGGCGCGTGGCGGAGCGCTGAGCCGCAGCGCGCCGGCTGGCCGTTTTCAGGCCAGCCCAGCCCGGGCTCGATGCCGCAAGCGGTGCTGAACTCGATCGCAACGGTGGCGTCCCGCGGCTTGGCCGGGGCCGGCTCCAAGTCCGCATAGACCGCTGCCAGCCCGTCCCGGTCGACGTCAACGCAATCTATCTGACTGCGATCTGCATTCTTTCGTGTCCATCATTTATGTTTTCGCCATTTTTGACGAATGCGGAATTCCCGCGGCGCTGCGAGGCGTGGGCCAGGCCGTGACCCATAACCTACATGCGCGGAGTGCGCCTCGACCCGCTTGCCGAGTGTGGTATGCTGCAACGCAACAATAAAGGCACTAGGGGGAGATTCCGTCATACGACCAGGAGTCCTCATGACCAAAAGCCTCGCCCATGACTGGCATGCACGAATCCGGCGACTGAGCCGGGTGCAGGCCCGCACGGAAGCCCAGGTGAAGTCCTGGCTGGAACGCATGGATTCGCTGAATCCGCTGACGCCGGCGCGCCCGGCTGACAAGCCCGGCAAGCGCCGGCGTGCCAGGCCAGCGCCCGAGCCCGGCCAGCTGCCCGGCACCTGGCAAGCGCACCGCCTGCGCCTGGCGCCGCTGCCGGGCGAGCTGGTGCCGCAGCTGTCTTACCATCTCTATATCCCGTCCAAGGCACATCGCGGCCCATTGCCCGTGGTGGTGGTGCTGCACGGCTGTCGCCAGACGCCGGACGACCTGTCCGCGGGTACCCGCATGAATGAACTGGCCGAGCGCGAGGGCTTTATCGTTGCCTATCCGCAACAGCCGCTGCGCCGTCAGGTGCAGCGCTGCTGGCAATGGTTCGACCTGGGCGCGGCCGAAGGCGGGCGCGAAGCGCAGGCGGTGGCGGCGCTGCTCGACGCGCTGGCGGCCCGCCACGAGGTGCGCGAGCGCGAGATCTACCTGGCTGGCATGTCGGCCGGCGCGGCTATGGCCGCCGTGGTGGCGCTGCGCTACCCAGGCAAGGTCGCCGCCGCGGCGCTGCACTCCGGTGTGGTCATCGGTGCGGCCGATACGCCGCGCGCGGGCCTGCGGGCGATGCAGCACGGCTCGGCGGCCGACCCGTCATGGCTGCTGGATGCCGCGGGGGTGACGCCCGGCGGTCCCGAGATGCCGGCCCTGGTGCTGCACGGCCTGGCCGACGACGCGGTGCATCCGGTCAACGGCCGCCTGCTCGCGCGCCAGTTCCTGGCCTACAACGGGCTGGAGGACCGGCTCGCCGGTGTGCCGGACAAGCCACAGGAGGGCGCGGGCGAGCGCCCGGGCCGCTCGCATGAATACCGCTTTGGCCGCTGGAGCCGCGACCTGGTGACGCTGGTGGAAGTGGAAGGCCTGGGCCACGCCTGGAGCGGCGGCGATGCCAGCTATGGCTACCACAGCGAAATCGGCCCCGATGCCAGCGCGATGATGTGGCGGTTCTTCCGCCAGCACCGGCGCTGAGCCGGGGCGTGATTACGCACAAGCTCACACAAAAGCAGCGCATGAAAAAGGGAGGGCATCGGGCCCGCCCTTGTCTTTTAGGCCGATGCGGCCGTCAGCCGCGCGAGCGGTCCTTGACGAACAGCGCCGTCACCATGCCGAGCACGCACAACGCCACCACATAGTGCGCCGGCGCCAGCCGGTCGTGCTTGAGCATCAGCGTGACCACCATCGGCGTCAGGCCGCCGAAGATCGCGTACGACACGTTGTACGAGAACGACAGCCCCGAGAAGCGCACCTGCGCCGGGAATGCATTGACCAGCACAAACGGCACCGCGCCGATGGTGCCGACCAGGAAGCCTGCCAGCGCGTACAGCGGTAGCAGCAGGTCGGGGCGGGTGAAGATCGTGGTGTAGAAGGCATACGCGCAGATCGCCAGCAGCAGGCCGCCGAAGAACAGCGTGCGGCGTGGGCCGATGCGGTCGGCCAGCGCGCCGGACACGATGCAGCCGACGGTCAGGCACAGGGTGGCGACGCTGTTGGCCACCAGCGCGGTGCGCGCGTCAAAACCGTACAGCTTCTGCAGGAAGGTCGGCGTCATCAGGATCACCACCACGATGCCGGCAGACAGCATCCACGTCAGCAGCATCGACACCGCCACGCCGCGGCCGTGGTCGCGCACCACGGACTTCAGCGGCATCTCGGCCGCCAGCGCCTTGCGCTGCTTCAGCTCGGCAAACACCGGGGTCTCGTGCAGCCAGCGGCGCAGGTACACCGAGGCAATGCCGAACACGCCGCCGATCAGGAAGGGCACGCGCCAGCCGTAGTCGGCCAGCTCCGCCGGGGTGAACACGCTGTTGATGCCGGTGGCCACCAGCGAGCCCAGCAGGATGCCCGCGGTCAGCCCCGCGGTCAGCGTGCCACAGGCGTAGCCAACGTGGCGTGCCGGCACGTGCTCGGACACGAACACCCAGGCGCCCGGCACTTCGCCGCCGACGGCGGCGCCTTGCAGGATGCGCAGCACCAGCAGCAGCACCGGCGCGGCCAGTCCGATAGACTGGTAGGTCGGCATCAGGCCCATCAGCAGCGTCGGCACCGACATCAGCAGGATGGACAGCGTGAACATCTTCTTGCGGCCGAGCAGGTCGCCGAAGTGGGCCATGATGATGCCGCCCAGCGGCCGGGCCAGGTAGCCCGCGGCGAAAATGCCGAAGGTCTGCAGCTGGCGCAGCCAGTCCGGAACCGACGGCGGGAAGAATAATTGCCCGATGACCGTCGCAAAAAAGACGAAGATGATGAAGTCGTAGAACTCGAGCGCGCCGCCGAGGGCGGCGAGGGAAAGCGTCTTGTAATCCTGGCCGATCAGCGGGCGCGCGCTGGCACTGGTATGGGCCGGCGCGCCGACACCTGCGGCGGTACTGCTGGTGGTGGACATGAAGGGACTCGCATGGAAAAGATCGCATGCGAAGCGCGCAACACGGAGTACGTGGAGGGTGTGGCCGGAGGGTACAGCGCAGGTGAGGCAGGCACGGTGTGGCGGGTAAGCCGCAGGCTTGCGACGAAACGCTTCGCAAAGCCCGTAAAGATACCAGATCGGCCTGTCCCTCATTGTCCGAGTGGTTGAACAGACAATTTTGCTTTCTTTGCATTGTACGAATCCGTTGCGATAATGTCGGCAAAAAAGTGAAATCCGGGGCACAAACCGTCGTGCAGCACCGGTAAGCGGGGTCAGATCTTCTGGAACGTCATGGCTTTCAAGCAATCCATCCAGGCAGTGGCGGCGACGCCCCGTGGCCGTCTGGCTACCCGTGTCGTCGGCGGCGTGGTGGCCGCGCTCGCGGTATTCGGGCTGGCCGGCTATTTCGGCGGACCGCCGCTGCTCAAGTACCTGATCGAAAAGAACGCGACCGAGGCGCTCGGGCGCAAGGTCACGCTGGGCAAGGCACATGTGCGCCCGTTCGAACTGGCGGCCACGCTCACTGACCTGACCATCTACGAGCGCGACGGCAAGACCCCCGCGCTGACGCTGGGCGAGGCCGAGGCCAATACCTCGCTGGCGTCGATATGGCACCTGGCGCCGGTGGTCGACAACCTGCATATCGACCGGCTCGCCGTGCGCGTGGCGCGCGGCGCCGACGGCCGCGTGAGCTTTGCCGATGTCCAGGACAAGCTCGCGGCCCAGCCGCCCAAGCCGGCCGATGCCAAGCCCGCGCGCTTCTCGGTCAACAACATTGCCGTGACCGGCAGCAGCTTCAGCTATGACGACAAGCAGCTCGATACCAGTCTGCGCGTCGACCACCTGACGCTGACGCTGCCGTTCCTGTCCAACCTGCCGCACGACGTGGAGATCGTGACCCGGCCCACGCTGAGCGCGCAGGTCAACGGCACGCCGCTGGCGCTCGACGGCGAGGTGCTGCCCTTTGCCGATTCGCGCCAGACGCGGCTGAACGTCAACCTCGACGGGCTCGACCTGACGCGCTTCATGGCGTTCGCGCCGCCGCTGCGCGATGCCGAGGTCAAGGCCGGCAAGCTCGATACGCGCCTGACGGTGACGTTCCGCCAGCAGAAGGACACGCAGGAAATGCTGCTGATGGGCACGGCCACGCTGCGCGATGCCGATATCCGCACGCGCGCGGGCCAGCCATTGATCAAGACCAGCCGCCTGGCTGTCGACATCGGCAAGCTCGAGCCGCTGGCGCACCGCGCGCAACTGCGCAGCGTGGAGATCGAGGGCCTGGGCGTGGAGGCCGCGCGGCGCGCGGACGGCACGCTGAACCTGGCGACTGCGTTCCTGCCGCAGGCGGTGAGCAAGTCGACCGATGGCGTGGCGCCGGCCCCGGCATCCGCGCCCGCCGCGGCGTCGGGCGTGCAAGCGCAGCCCGCCACACCGGCCGCGACGGCGAAGAAAGACGAGCCATGGCGCTACGCGGTCGACCGCATCGTCGTGAAGCAGGCGAAGCTGGGGTTTGAAGACGCGCTGGCACCATCCGGCCCCGGCAAGCTGGCGCTGGGCCCGCTCGATGCCGAGGTCAAGGGCTTTGCCGGCACCGAGGGCGACAAGCCCGCCCGCATCGAAGCCACGCTCACCGTGGCCGACGGCCAGACCCTGCACCATACCGGCGACCTGCTGCTGCGCGACGGCACGCTGGCGGGCACGCTCGAAACCACTGGCCTGCGCCCGCAGGGCTTTGCCGCGTGGTGGCCGCGCGAACTGCGCAGCCAGTTCGGCGAGTCCGCGGTCAATGCCGAGCTGCACTACCGCATGGCCTGGGCCACGCCGCAATTCCAGTTCGTGCTGGAAAAGTCGCGGCTGGAGCTGGCGCCGCTCTATGTCGCCACGCGCGAGCCGGTGACGATGCCGGTCTCGGCGGCAGCGCGCATGGGCAGCGACACGCGGGCGCAGCCCGCCGCCAACGGTGACGCCACCCCGCGCGCCAGCCGCCGCGCGCGCGAGCGCGCCGCTGCCGACCGCGAGGGCGCCAACCTGCCGCTGCTGCGCGCGGAAAAGCTGGTGCTGGAAGATATCCAGTTCGACCTCGCCAAGCAGACCTTCGCCACCAGCCAGGTCACGCTGGCACAGCCGCAGATCTCCGCCACGCGCGACCACCGCGGCCAACTGCTCGAGATGGCGCGGCTGTGGGCCAGCGAATCGGCACAGCAGGCGCGTAGCGCGCCGCGCCGCACAGCCGCCAATGGCACCCCCGCCACCAACGGCACCACCAACGGCGCGCCTGCCGCGGGCGTGTGGAAGGCCAACATCGGCAAGGTCACCGTTGACGGTGGCAGCGCGCGCCTGGCGGACTACCAGCCCGCCGAGGCCAACCGCGGCCGCCCGGTGATCCACGAGTTCCGCAATATCGCGCTCGCCACCGGCGCCATCGCCTGGCCGCTGACGCCGGCGGCGGTGCCAGTCAAGCTGCATGCGGAGTCAGGCCGGCGCGGCGTGATCGGCGTGGACGGCTCGGTGCTGCCGACCGTCCCGGCCAGCCGCCTGCAACTGGACCTGCGCGAGGTGGAAATGCGCCCGCTGCAGCCCTATTTGGCCGACCGCTTCAACGCCGCGCTGCGCAGCGGCACGCTGACGGTCAAGGGCAAGCTCAACGTCGACGCGCCCACCGGCAAGCCCATCGCGGCGCAATTCGCCGGCAACGTGCTGTCCGGCAACGTGCGCACGGTCGACCGCGTCAGCGGCGACGACTTCCTGCGCTGGCGTTCGCTGGCGGTCTCGGGCATCGACTTCGCGATGGACGAGAGCAAGGGGCCGATGCGCGTGAGCCTGGGCAACATCGCGCTGTCCGATTTTTATGCGCGCGTGATCCTGAACGCCAACGGCCGCCTGAACCTGCAGGACGTAATGGCCGGTGGCGCGGCCAAGGGCGAGGCGGCGCCGTCCACCAGCCTCACGCAGGCCAATCCGGCGTCCGCGCCGGCGACGCCGCCGGTGCAGGCCGGCGGCACGCGCACCGCCCAGGTCGAGCAGAAGCCGGGCGGGCCCAAGCCGCAGGTGCGCATCGGCGGGGTGTCAGTCAGCCAGGGCAACATCAATTTCTCGGACTTCTTCGTCAAGCCCAACTACACCGCCAACCTGACCGGCATGAAGGGTTCGGTGTCCAAGGTGTCGTCGGGCGATCCCACGCCGGCCGACCTGGTGCTGGACGGCCGCATCGATGACGACGCCCCGGTCAATATCAACGGCAAGATCAACCCGCTCGGCGAGCAACTGTTCCTGGACATCGCCGCCAAGGCATCGGGCGTGGAGCTGACGCGGCTCACGCCCTACGCGGCCAAGTACGCCGGCTACCCGATCACCAAGGGCAAGCTGACCGTGGACGTGGCCTACAAGATCGAAAACGGCAAGCTCGATGCCAGCAACCACCTGTTCCTGGACCAGCTCACCTTCGGCGATCGCGTCGACAGCCCGGATGCGACCAAGCTGCCGGTGCTGCTGGCGGTGTCGCTGCTCAAGGACCGCAACGGCGTGATCGACGTGAACCTGCCGGTATCGGGTTCGTTGTCGGATCCGGAGTTCAGCATCGGCGGCGTGATCGTGCGCGTGATCGTCAACCTGCTGACCAAGGCGATCACCTCGCCGTTCTCGCTGATCGCGTCGGCATTCGGCGGCGGTGGCGGCGAAGAACTGGGCTATGTCGAATTCGCTCCCGGCACTTCGACCCTGACGCCGGCGGCCAGGGAGAAGATCGGCAAGCTCGGCCAGGCACTGAACGACCGCCCCGCGCTGCGGCTGGAGATCAGCGGCCGCATCGATCCGGCCACCGACGAGGCCGGCGCGCGCCGCGCCTGGCTGGATGCGCGCGTGACCGAGCAGAAGCGACGCGACCTGCGCGCCAGCGCCCAGTCCGGCGACGAAGCCGGCGACGGCGAGGCGGGCGAGCAGGGCGCCGAGGTCAAGGTGTCGAAGCAGGAGTACCCGAAGTACCTGGAAGAGGTCTACAAGCGCACCTCGATGAAGAAGCCGCGCAACTTCGTCGGCTTTACCAAGTCCTTGCCGCCCGAGGAAATGGAAAGGCTGCTGATGGCCAACGCCACGGTGACCGAGGCTGACCTGAAGCGCCTTGCCGAGCAGCGTGCGCTGGCAGTCAAGCAGGCGCTGGAGCGCGAGGGCAAGGTGCCGGAGAGCCGGCTGTTCCTGACGGCGCCGAAGCTCAGCGCCGAGGGCATCAAGGACAAGGGTGCGCCCAACCGGGTGGACTTCTCCATCCGCGGGTAGACGCGCGGGTAGACGTGTCGCAAAGCCGCCCGCCGCATGGCGGGCGTGTCATGCCGTCACATCTCCGGCATGCTGCGCGTTCCGGACTGGGATTTCAACACCTGCTCAAGCCCAGCCGCGAAAACCGGTATGATTCCGCCCGGACAATCCGTTCCATAGCCGATTCAGGAGTGTGTTTTGCAGCAGGAGCAACTGGAAGCCGCCGTCGCCTTCAAGACCTGGGTGTGCGTGATCTGCGGCTGGGTTTACGACGAAGAACAGGGCTGGCCGGAAGACGGCATCGCCCCCGGCACGCGCTGGGAAGATATCCCCGAAGACTGGCGTTGCCCGGAATGCGACGTCGGCAAGGCCGAGTTCGCGATGATCGAGCTGTAACGCGACAGGCGCTTTTGCAGCGCCTGTGGAAGTGGTTGGAAAGGCCTGCCGCAGCGGTGGGCTAGCCGTAATGCCGGCGGGGTGCCTGCCGGCCCAGGCCCATGCGGCGCTTTTGCACAATGCAGCGGCGGTAGCGCATCCGGTACGGATGGCTGCAGCGCCAAATGGCCCGCAAGACGGTCAGGAACAGCAAGGCCGCCATGACGGCGGCAAGCAAGCCGATGGACATGGCGGCCCTCCCTCTGCGGACACTGCCCGGCAGGCTCCCTGACGGAAGTCAGATCAGCATCGGTAATGCCTCCAGCACCAGCACCGCGACCAGCGCACCAATCAGCGCACCCATGGTCCGGCAACTGATGCGCAGGTATTTGGCGGTCACCGGGATCGAACCCATGGCGATCACGCCTACCAGCGCCATCGGAATCAGGAATACAAGATCATGCGCTGTGATGTGCATGGCGGTCTCCTGTCTCTCTCTCTTGTGATTCCAGTATAGGCAGTGTGTGCCCGATACAAGGCGGCGCGCATCGGGATTGTCCCGTAGGGCGCACGCTGCGTGCGGCGGCAGGTATCTGCACCAGCACATCGACCGCGGGGGTGTTGCGCCGCGCACGCATTGCCCACGTTTTTGCCCCCCTGAAGGCCGATGCACAAGCCGCGTGTCCTATGCTGATCAGATACGCGGGGCCGGTTCCCACTCATGTCCATGCAGCCCCGCCATTTGAGAGAGACGGAGGTGGATATGGAACTACACATGCAATCGCACCACTACGTGCGGCGGCAGCCGGACTGGAAAGCGGCAGCGGTTTCCGGGCTGGCGGCCGGGGCCTTGCTGCTGGTGCTGGAACTGTTCTGGTCGTCGATGGTGTCCGGCGTCAACCCGTGGGTCGCCACGCGCATGATCGCGGCGATCGTGATGGGGCCTGACGTGTTGCAGACGGCGCTGTTCAGTGTCGGCACCGTTGCCGCGGCGCTGCTGATCCACTTCGTGCTGGGGGCCGTGCTGGGCATGATCCTGGCTGCCATCATCGCGCCGTTCACGCTCGATTCCAGCCTGGGCATGGCGCTGCTGGCCGGCGCGGTGTTCGGCCTGGTGGTCTATGGCTTCAACTTCTTTGTGATGACGCGGGCCTTCCCGTGGTTCACGGAAGTGCGAGGCTGGCACACCTTCGTCGGGCATCTGATCTTCGGCATGACCGCGGCGGCGTGCTACTGGAAGCTGGAAAGCAAAGACGTATCGCATTGACGGCTTGACCGGATCAGGCGCATCGCGGTTTCGCCGCACGCGCTTGCCACTACACGGGCCCGCGCGCGACGGATGCGGCGGAGGGAACCTGCGTTCCTTCCGCCGCTTTTTCTTGGGCGCGCACTGGTGTCACGGCTGCAGAAACGGCTTGTGCGGCGCCGCATGCGACGCCTGCCGTGTCGCCTTGCAGTGACCTGACGGGATGCACTAGTCTTACTCTACTTGCGTGCCTTACGCATCCCTCGCCGCGTGCGAGGAGGGAGGGTGGATATGGCGTTGGCCATCGCGCTGGTAGTCATGGTCGTCGCTTCGGTGCTCTTTCATTTCCTGAGCCCGTGGTGGGCGACCCCGCTGGCGTCCAACTGGAAGCAGATGGACGACACGCTCACCATTACCCTGGTCATCACCGGGATCTTCTTCGTCGTCATCAACCTGTTCGTCGGCTATATCGTCTGGCGCTACCGGCACGAGGCGCCGCATCCCAACGGCGGCACCGGGCACCGCGCGGCCTACCAGCCTGAAAACAGCAAGCTCGAGCTGTGGCTGATCGCCGGCACCACGCTGGGCGTGATTGCGCTGCTGGCGCCGGGGCTGTTCGTCTACGCGGACTATGTGCGTCCGCCGCGTGAGGCGATGGTGATGGAAGTGGTGGGGCAGCAGTGGCAATGGGCCTTCCGCTTTCCCGGCAAGAGCGGCGTGCTGGGCGCATCGGATCCGCGGTTCGTCACCGGCACCAACCCGCTCGGGCTGGACCCCGACGACCCGCGCGGGCTGGACAATATAGTGATCGTCGGCCCGGAAGTCCACCTGCCGTTGAACCGGCCGGTCAAGGTGCTGCTGCGCTCCAAGGACGTGCTGCACGACTTCTACGTGCCGCCGTTCCGCGCGCGCATGAACATGGTGCCGGGCATGGTCACGTCGTTCTGGTTCACACCGACGCAGCCGGGGCGCTTCGACATCCTGTGCGCGCAGCTTTGCGGCGTGGGGCACTACAACATGCGCGGCACGGTGGTGGTGGAAGAGCCGGCCGCCTATGAGGCCTGGCTGGCGAAGCAGCAGACCTTCGCCATGACACTGGCCAAGGCGGCCGCGCCGCCGGCCGCGCTGGCCGCCGCCGCGCCGGGCGCCGCGGGCGACGCCGGCACCATCGAGAAGGGACGCGCGCTGGCGCAGAGCAAGGGCTGCACCGGCTGTCACAGCATCGACGGCAACCCGGGCGTCGGGCCGACCTGGAAGGGCCTGTACGGCAAGACCGAGACCTTTGCCGACGGCAGCAGCGCCAAGGTCGACGATGCCTTCCTGCACAAGGAGATCGTCGACCCGCACGCGCGGCTGGTGAAGGGCTTCGGCCCGGTGATGCCGAAGCTGCCGATGAGCGAGGACGAGGTCGCGGCGCTGACCGCGTACATCAAGTCTGCCGGCAGTGGTGAGGGTGCGCCAGGCACCGTTGCGCCGGTAGCACCGGAGGCCGTACCCGCTGGCCCCGCCGCCGCGACCAGCGCCGCCACGACCGCCGCCGCCGGCACCGCGGCGCCAGCGCCGACGCCGGGCGCGGCGTCCGGCACCTATACGACTTCGACGGCCGTGGCCGTGCCGCCTTCGGCGGTGGTCGCGCCCGCCACGAAGTGAGGAGACCCGCATGGCTTACGCCGACGATGCCGCCCATCACGCGCCGCAGAGCTTCTGGACCAAGTACGTCTGGAGCCAGGACCACAAGGTGATCGCCGTGCAGTACACGATCGTGGCGATCGTGGTCGGGCTGGTGGGCGTGGCGCTGTCCAACCTGATGCGGATGCAGCTGGGCTTCCCGGGGCGCTTCGAATTCATCGACGCCAACCGCTACTACCAGTTCGTCACCATGCACGGCATGATCATGGTGATCTACCTGCTGACCGCGCTGTTCCTGGGCGGCTTTGGCAACTACCTGATCCCGCTGATGGTGGGGGCGCGGGACATGGTGTTCCCCTTCCTCAACATGCTCAGCTTCTGGGTCTACCTGCTGTCGGTGATCGTGCTGCTGACCAGCTTCTTCGTGCCGGGCGGGCCCACCGGCGCGGGCTGGACACTGTACCCGCCGCAGGCCATCCTGCCCGGCACGCCGGGCTATGAGTGGGGCATCATCCTGATGCTGGTGTCGCTGGCGATCTTTATCGTCGCGGCAACGATGGGCGGCCTGAACTATGTCACCACCGTGCTGCAGGCGCGCACCGAGGGCATGACGCTGCTGCGCATGCCGCTGTCGGTGTGGGGCATCTTCATGGCCACCATTCTGGCGCTGCTGGCCTTCCCGGCGCTGTTCGTCTCCGCGGTGATGATGCTGCTGGACAAGACGCTCGGCACCAGCTTCTTCATGCCGGCGATGGTATCGATGGGGCAGCAGCTGCAGTACAAGGGCGGCAGCCCGCTCCTGTTCCAGCACCTGTTCTGGTTCTTCGGCCATCCCGAGGTGTATATCGTGGCGCTGCCGGCCTTCGGCATCGTCTCGGACCTGGTCAGCGTGCATTCGCGCAAGAGCATCTTCGGCTACCGCACCATGGTGTGGGCGATCCTGGCGATCGGCGTGCTCTCGGTGGTGGTGTGGGCGCACCATATGTTCGTCAGCGGCATGAACCCGTACTTCGGCTTCTTCTTTGCCACCACCACGCTGATCATCGCCATTCCCACCGCGATCAAGGTCTACAACTGGGTCATCACGCTATGGCGCGGGGATATCCATTTCACGGTGCCGATGCTGTTTGCCATCGCCTTTATCAGCACCTTCGTGATCGGCGGGCTGACGGGGCTGTTCCTTGGCAATGTCAGCGTCGATATCCCGCTGTCCAACACGTATTTCGTGGTGGCGCACTTCCATATGGTGATGGGCGTGTCGCCGATCCTGGTGGTGTTTGGCGGCATCTACCACTGGTATCCCAAGGTCAGCGGGCGCATGCTCGACGACACCATGGGCCGCGTGCATTTCTGGATCACCTTCGTCGGCACCTACGCGATCTTCTTCCCGATGCACTACCTCGGCGTGCTGGGCATGCCGCGGCGCTACTACGCCTACGAGAACTACGCCTTTATCCCGGAATCGGCGCACGTGATGAATATGTACATCTCGGTGGCGGCCTTTGTCGTGGCCGCGGCGCAGCTGCTCTTTGTCTTCAACCTGGTCTGGAGCCTGCGCTATGGGCGCAAGGCCGACGGCAACCCGTGGCGGGCCGCCTCGCTGGAATGGCAGACGCCGCAGACGCCGCCGGTGCACGGCAACTGGGGCCCGCACCTGCCGGTGGTGTACCGCTGGGCCTATGCCTACAGCGTGCCGGGCGCGCGCGAGGACTTTATCGCGCAGAACGCACCGCCTGAAGAGGGCGGGTCCGAGCCCGAACCGCATGCCAGCCGCGGAGCCGTCGCATGAATGCCGAAGCCCTCTACAAGGTCAGCCGCGACGACTTCGGCGGCAACCCGTCTGGCGAGAACGCCGCCAACCACCGCCCGCGCGGGCGCGCGCCCGCGAGCATCGGCCTGTGGGTGTTCATGGGCGTGGTCAGCTCGCTGTTCGCGTTGTTCCTGACGGCCTATGCGCTGCGCATGGACAGTCCGGACTGGCACCGCATCGCGCTGCCGTGGCAGGTGTGGCTGTCCACCGTGCTGCTGGCGGCGGGCAGCGTTGCGATGGAAGTGGCGTCGCGCGCCGCGCACAAAGGCAGCATGGCCGCTGCCCGGCTCGCGCTGCGCCTGGGCGGGCTGGGTGCGGCCGGCTTCGTGGTCTCGCAGCTATGGGCATGGCAGGCGCTGGCGGCGATGCAGGTGGTGCCCGCCGGCAATCCCGCAGGCAGCTTCTTCTACCTGCTGACGGCGATGCATGGGCTGCACGTGCTGGGCGGCCTGGGCGGCTGGGCCTTCGCCGTATCGTCGCGCGGCAGCGGCGACGCGACGGTGCTGCGCATGACGCTGTGCGCGCGCTACTGGCACTTCCTGCTGGGAGTATGGGTGGTGTTGCTGGCGGCGCTGGGCTGGCTCACGCCCGAGCTGGTGCGCTACATCTGCGGCACGGCCTAGCGGGCGACGGCAGCACGACGGGCAACAAGGGGGACCGGCATGTCAACGCAACTGTCTTCACCTTCGGCCAGGCCGGCCGTCGCGCCACCGCCGCCGCTGGGCGGCCTGCGCGGCATGCTGGCCGACTGGTCGTCGGACCAGCAGGCCTTCAAGGTGTCGTGGGGCAAGGCCATGATGTGGATCTTCCTGCTGTCCGACACCTTTGTCTTCAGCTGCTTCCTGACCGGCTACATGACGGTGCGGATGTCGACCACGGTGCCATGGCCGAACCCCAGCGAGGTGTTCGCACTGCACGTGGGCGGCGCTGACATCCCGCTGCTGCTGATCGCCATCATGACCTTCGTGCTGATCACCAGCAGCGGCACCATGGCGATGGCGGTCAACTTTGCCTACCGGCGCGAGCGCCGCCAGTGTGCGATGCTGATGCTGGCGACTGCGGTGTTCGGCATGCTGTTCGTCGGGATGCAGGCCTTCGAGTGGACCAAGCTGATCGTCGACGAGGGCGTGCGCCCGTGGACCAACCCGATGGGCGCCGCGCAGTTCGGCTCGACCTTTTTCATGATCACGGGCTTCCACGGCCTGCACGTATCGTGCGGCGTAATCTACCTGCTGGTGGTGGCCACGCGCGTGCTGCGCGGGCGCTATGAGGCCACCGGCAACTACCAGATCGTCGAGATTGCCGGCCTGTACTGGCACTTCGTCGACCTGGTGTGGGTGTTTATCTTTGCGTTGTTCTATCTCTGGTGAGGGCGGCCATGGCTTCCACTTCCGCAACTCCCGCAACTCCCGCACAGCCGGCCCCGCACGAGGCTGGCCACGATGCCGGCCATGCCGCGGCACAACACGGCCAGCAGCATCCCATCGGGCTGTACCTGAAGATCTGGCTGCTGCTGTTCGTGCTGTCGACACTGTCCTACCTGGTCGACTATTTCCATGTCACCGGCTACCTGCGCTGGACGCTGATCCTGGTGTTCATGGCGCTGAAGGCGGGGCTGATCGTGGCGGTGTTCATGCATATGGCATGGGAGCGCATGGCGCTGATCTGCGCCATCCTCGTGCCACCGATGTGCCTGCTGGTGCTGGTCTGGCTGATGGCGGAAGAAGCGAACTATACGTTCCTGACGCGCGGCGCGTTCTTCCGCTGACGGGGAGGCGCCGCCGGCTCCGGGAGGGAGCCGGCGGCACGCCGCCTTGCCTGGATATGGACGGTCAGACCTGGGTGATGAACTTGGTCACCAGGTAGCCGTCGAAGGTCTCCTGGCCGCCTTCGCTGCCGATGCCCGAGTCCTTGATGCCGCCGAACGGCGTCTCGGCCAGCGCCATGCCGAAGTGGTTGATATTGACCATGCCCGCTTCCAGGCCGTTCGACACTTCCGTGGCGGTCTTCAGCGAGTTGGTGAACACATACGACGCCAGGCCGTAGGGCAGGCTGTTGGCGCGGCGCAGCACTTCTGCCGTGTCCTTGAAGCGCGTCACCGGCGCCACCGGGCCGAAGGGCTCGTCGGTCATCAGGCGCGAATCGTCGGGCAGGTCGGTCACCACGGTCGGCGCGAAGAAGTAGCCCTTGTCGCCCAGGCGCGCGCCGCCGGCCACCACCTTGCCGCCGCGCTGGCTGGCGTCGTCCAGGAACTGCTCCATCGACAGCACGCGGCGCTCATGCGCCAGCGGGCCCATCTGCGTGCCGTCTTCCAGGCCATTGCCGACCTTGATCGAGCCGATCACCTCGGTAAAGCGCGCCAGGAACTTGTCATACGCCTTTTCCTGGACGTAGAAGCGCGTCGGCGACACGCATACCTGGCCGGCGTTGCGCAGCTTGAAGCGCGCCAGCATCTCGGCCGCCGGCTCGATATCGGCATCGTCGAACACCAGCACCGGCGAGTGGCCGCCCAGCTCCATGGTCACGCGCTTCATATGCGAGCCGGCCAGTGCCGCCAGCTGCTTGCCCACCGGCACCGAGCCGGTGAACGAGATCTTGCGCACGATCGGCGATTCGATCAGGTAGGTCGAGATCTCGCCCGGCACGCCCCAGACGATGTTCAGCACGCCCGGCGGCAGGCCGGCATCATGGAACAGCTGCGCCAGCGCCACCACCGCGCTGGGCGAATCCTCCGGTCCCTTCAGGATCAGCGTGCAGCCGGCGCCCAGCGCCGACACGATCTTGCGGATGGCCTGGTTGAACGGGAAGTTCCACGGCGTAAAGGCCGCGCACACACCGATCGGCTCGCGCACCACGATCTGGCGCACATTGGGCTGGCGCGGCGGGATCACGCGGCCATAGATGCGGCGGCATTCCTCGGCGTGCCAGTCGGCGTGCTCGGCGCAGATCATCACCTCGCCCACGGCTTCGGCGAGCGGCTTGCCCTGGTCCAGCGTGATATTGCGGCCGATCTCCCTGGCGCGCTCGCGGGTCAGCTCGCCCACGCGGCGCAGGATCCTGGAGCGCTCCAGCGGCGAAGTCTTCTTCCAGCTTTCGAAGGCGCGCTGGGCGGCGCCGAGGGCGCGGTCCAGGTCGGCGCGGGTGGCGTGCGGCAGCTTGCCCAGCACCTCTTGCGTGGCCGGATTGATGACGTCCTGTTCGCGCCTGTCGCCTCCCTTGATGAATTCCCCGTCGATATAGAGCGCGAGATCCTGGTACATGCGTGTTCTCCTGGTGGGCGTTGTGCGTGGCGGCAGCCGCGGCAAAGGGGGCGGGCCCCGGCCGCGGCCGTCAGTGAAACCGCAAGCTTACCCCGACTGCGGCGATCATGCAGTGGGCCAGGTGCCCGGACGGCCCCGGCATCAGGAGGAATGTGCCGCAACGTCCCCGGCGCGGGGGCGGGAGCACTCAGGCGGGATCGCGCCGCTGCGCCGCGGCCTCGGCGCCGGCGCGGGTGGCTTCCACCACCAGGATCACCAGCAGCGTGATCAGCGTCAGGCCGAACACCGCATAGCCGATGCTCTCGCCCTCGATCGCGAACAGGCTCGGCGCATAGGTCGGGCTGGTGCAGACCATGGTGCCCGCCGACATGCCGGTGTAGTGCATGCCGCAGACCGCCACGCCCATCACCACCGCCGCCGCAAACTGCTTGCCGCCGGTCTTGACCGTGGTGGCCAGCCACAGTGCGACCACCGAAACCACCACCGCGATCACGGCGGACAGCGCGATCACGCCCAGGTCCCAGTCAAAGCGCGTATTGGAGCGGATCGCGGCCATGCCGGTGTAGTGCATGGCCACCACGCCCAGCCCGGTCAGCACCCCGCCCCTGACCACGTTGTCGGTGCGGCTGCCGCGCGGGCGCGAGGCGATTGCCAGCCCGGCGCCTGCGAGCACCATCACCACCAGCAGCGAAGCCAGCGTCAGGAACAGGCCGAACTCGCGGTGGGTCGGCGTCTGGTAGGCCACCATGCCGATAAAGTGCATCGACCAGACCGCGCCGCCGCCCAGCGCCACGCTGGCGCACAGCAGGCGGTCCACGTCCAGCCGGCCGTCGGGCAGGCGCACGCGCCGCGACCAGCGCAGGCCCACATAGGCGCCGCAGACAGAGATCAGGAACGACAGGCCCACCATCGGCCAGTCATAGGCGAACGGCACCAGGGCGCCGGGAACAGGCTGGAAACCGACAAACATGACCCCACCTCCTCGTTATGACTGCGCGTTTGGACGGCGTCTCAAGTTCGCTCGCGTAAGCGGGTACGCAGCGTTTGCTGCCGGGGTTGCGGGCGGCCCTCCGCGCGGCGGGTATCCCGTCCGGCAGCGGGCCTGGCGCGCGCTGGCCCCGCGCCGAGTATGCCGCGCGCGGCCAGCGCAGCGGAATAACTCATTCAGGTAGAAAGCGCGCCGTGCGGCAGGGCGGGCGCGCTTGTGGCGCCCCCGACTCAGGGATAGACTGGGCCGATTTCCCGATCCCGCCTCCATCCCTCTCCCCGAAGCGCCCACGCGTCGCGCCGCCGGTGCCGCGCACAGCGCCACGCCCCATGAAGCCAGACGCCAGACTGACCACCGGCCCGATCGGCCGGACCCTGCTGCTGTTCTCGCTGCCGGTGCTCGGCAGCAATATCCTGCAGTCGCTGAACGCCTCGATCAATTCGGTCTGGGTCGGGCGCTTCCTCGGCGAAGCTGCGCTGACGGCGACCTCCAACGCCAACATCATCCTGTTCTTCCTGCTGGGCGTGGTGTTCGGCATCAGCATGGCCAACACCATCATGATCGGCCAGGCGGTGGGCGCGCACGACCTGGACGAGGCGCGCCGCGTGGTCGGCACCAGCACCACTTTCTTCGTCGCGATGTCGGTGCTGGCGTCGGTGCTGGGCTTTATCTACACGCCCGACATCCTGGCCGCCATGAACACGCCGGAAGATGCCGCGCCGCTGGCGGTGACCTACCTGCGCATCATCTTCCTGGCGCTGCCGTTCATGTATTTCTACAACTTCGTGATGATGACGCTGCGCGGCGCGGGGGATTCGCGCACGCCGTTCTGGTTCATGCTGCTGTCGGTGGTGCTGGACGTGGCGCTCAACCCGGTGCTGATCTTCGGCGTGGGGCCGATCCCGCCGCTTGGCATCGGCGGCTCGGCGCTGGCGACGCTGATTGCGCAGCTGGTGAGCCTGGCGGCGATGATGGTGCTGCTGTACCGGCGCCGCCATTTCCTGTTGCTGCATCGCGGGCAGCTCGCGTTGCTGCGGCCGGATCCGGCAATCCTGCGTGCACTGGTGGTGAAGGGGCTGCCGATGGGATTGCAGATGGTGGTGATCTCGTCGTCGGCGATCGTGATGATGGCATTGGTCAATGCCTACGGTTCGCAGACGACTGCGGCTTACGGGGTGGCTTCGCAGTTGTGGACGTACGTCCAGATGCCGGCGCTGGCGGTTGGCGCGAGTGTTTCGTCGATGGTGGCGCAGAACGTCGGCGCGGGGCTGTGGCAACGCGTGTCGCGCATTACGCGCGTCGGGCTGGTGTTCAACGCGGCGATGACCGGCGCGCTGGTGGGGTTGATCTACCTGTTCAACCGGCATTCGCTCGGGCTCTTCCTCGGCACCGACGGCGTGGCCATCGGCATCGCCCAGCATATCAACATGGTGGTGCTGTGGTCGTTCATCCTGTTCGGCTTCACCATCGTCATCTTTGGCACGGTGCGTGCCACCGGCGCGGTGATGGCGCCACTGGTGATCCTGTTCCTGTCGATGTGGGTGATCCGGCTGCCGTTCGCGTGGGCGCTGGGGCCGCGCATCGGCGCGGATGCGATCTGGTGGAGCTTCCCCGTGGGCTCGGTGGTGTCGCTGGTGCTGGCGGTTGGCTACTACCGCTTTGGCAACTGGCGTCGTAGTCATATCCTGCCGGCGGGGGCGCATGTGGGTGAGGCGGTTGGGCAGGCGCCGGATACCAGCATGGGTACGCCGTGCGAAGACGCGGGTCCCGTCGCGGACGAGGCCGAGACCGCAACGCCTGCGGCGCAAGGCGTGCGCTGATGCGGCGTTTTCCAGGCAAAAAAAATATCGCGTCTTGAAAGCCGTTCGAAAGATCGGCGTGTCATCTTGTCACCGCTGGCACTCCCTCCCAGCACACGCGCGTCCTGTCGCCAAGGCTGTGATCGCGCGTCTTTCCGGCCGCGCCTTGCGTTGATGCAAGCGCGCGTGCCGTCTTGTTCGGCACTCTCCTCAGCCGAATTCATCCCCAATTTTCACAAGCGAAAATACATCACAACGTGATGCATTGACACGCGCTCGCCCCGCAGCATTAGCCCTGTTTTTCAGGTGCATCGGTAAATACCCCTAAGCCAAGACAAATGAAAGGCGCCTGAAAGATCGCGTCTCTAAGGTTCGGTTCAACCGTCGGGGAGCATGCCTTGCGCATGTCTCGTTGCGCCAGAGCCAGCGCGCGGCCCGGCACGGAATTTCGTGAACTTTGAGGAGAATCATTTTGCGCATACGCAGCCAAAAGGACTTTGCCTCCGGCCTGATGTTCGTTCTGGTCGGTCTGGGCTTTTCCTGGGTCGCTCGCGGCTATTCCATGGGAACGGCCGCAAAGATGGGACCCGGATATTTCCCCTTCCTGCTGGGACTGGTGCTTGCCGCGCTTGGCGCGGTGGTGCTGTTGTCTTCGCTGTCGTCCAGGGGCGAGGAAGACCATCTCGCACGCTGGGACGTAAAGACGCTGCTGTGGATCCTGGGCTCGGTGGTGCTGTTCGGCCTGCTGCTCAAGCCGCTGGGCGTGGTGCTGTCGGTGTTCGTGCTGGTCATGGTGTCGTCGATGGCGAGCCATGAGTTCAGCTGGAAGGGTGCGCTGCTCAACGCCGTGGTGCTGGTGCTGATCAGCCTGGGCGCCTTCGTCTACGGCATCAACCTGCAGATGCCGGTGTGGCCGGCCTTCATCACCGGTTAAGGAGACGCCGACCATGGAATTGCTTGATCACCTTGCGCTGGGTTTTTCCACGGCGCTGTCGCTGCAGAATCTCGCCTACGCCTTCCTCGGCTGCGTGCTGGGGACGCTGATCGGCGTGCTGCCGGGCCTGGGGCCGCTGGCCACCATCGCCATGCTGCTGCCGATCACCTACACGCTGCCGCCGGTGGCCGCGTTGATCATGCTGGCGGGCATCTACTACGGGGCCCAGTATGGTGGTTCGACCACCGCCATCCTGGTGAACCTGCCCGGCGAATCGTCCTCGGTGGTGACCACCATCGACGGCTACCAGATGGCAAGACGAGGGCGAGCGGGGGTGGCGCTGGCCACCGCCGGCCTGGGCTCATTCTTCGCCGGCTGCGTCGCCACGCTGATCCTGGCCGCGTTCGCCACGCCGCTGTCGGAACTGGCTTTCAAGTTCGGCCCCGCCGAATACTTCTCGCTGATGGTGCTGGGCCTGATCGGCGCCGTGGTGCTGGCCTCGGGCTCGCTGCCCAAGGCGATCGCGATGATCGTGCTGGGCCTGCTGCTGGGCCTGATCGGCACCGACGTGAACTCGGGCGCCGCGCGCTTCTCGTTCGACGTCCCGGAACTGACGGACGGCATCGACTTCGTCGCGCTGGCCATGGGCATGTTCGGCTTTGCCGAAATCATCGCCAACCTGGAGCAGAAGGAAGCGCGCGAGACCTTCACCGACCACGTCACCAACCTGTTCCCGACCAAGGCCGACTTCAAGCGCATGATCCCCGCCGTGCTGCGCGGCACCGCGTTGGGCTCGGCACTGGGCATCCTGCCGGGCGGTGGTGCGTCGCTGGCCTCGTTTGCCGCGTACTCGCTGGAGAAGAAGACCTCCAAGTTCGCGCATGAGTTCGGCAAGGGCGCGATCGAAGGCGTGGCCGGTCCGGAGTCGGCCAACAACGCCGCGGCGCAGACTTCGTTCATCCCGCTGCTGACGCTGGGCATTCCGCCCAACGCGGTGATGGCGCTGATGGTGGGTGCCATGACCATCCACAACATCCAGCCCGGCCCGCAGGTGATGACCAGCAACCCGGCGCTGTTCTGGGGCCTGATCGCCTCGATGTGGATCGGCAACCTGATGCTGATCATCCTGAACCTGCCGATGATCGGCATCTGGGTGAAGCTGCTGACCGTGCCGTACCGCTTCCTGTACCCGGCGATCCTGGTGTTCTGCGGCATCGGCGTGTACTCGGTCAACAACCAGACCTTCGACGTGTTCATGGCCGCCGGCTTCGGCGTGATCGGCTACCTGTTCCTGAAGCTCAAGTGCGAGCCGGCGCCGTTGCTGCTGGGCTTCGTGCTGGGGCCGATGATGGAAGAGAACTTCCGCCGCTCGCTGCTGCTGTCGCGTGGCGACTTCACCGTGTTCGTGACGCGCCCGCTGTCGGTCGGCCTGCTGATCGCAGCCGCGGCGCTGGTGGCGGTGGTGGCCCTGCCGTCGATCAAGGCCAAGCGCGAAGAAGCGTTCCAGGAAGAATAGCGCCGCACGCGCCCCGGGGCTGCGCCGTCCTGACTTCCAGTCAGGGCGGCGCATACAACGCAAGCATTCGGGGTGCCTTCGTGCACCCCTCTTTTTTTCGCGGGCCGCACGCGCTGCAGCGCAGGCTGCGCCCGCACGACAAGAGAGTGCCCGACTGCGGCAGCAGTCATGGGCTGCGCATGATGATCAGGATTCCCGCACCATCGGGTGCGCCGACAGCGCCCATGAAACCGCCTACCATTGACCGGTTTTTTTCCCGCGTCTACGTTCTCAAGCTCGTCCAGTCAAGCCCGTCCACGGTCCTGAACCTGGTTGACCGCCTGCGCGAGCGCGGCATCGACAAGAACATCCGCTCGCTGCGGCCGGTGCTGCGCAGCCTGATGATGGCGCGTGCCATCACCGCCGAACTGGTCGAAGGCAGCGGCCGTGTCTACTGCATTACCGAACGCGGGCGCGCCGAGCTGGAGCAGTACATAGCGCATCTCGCCGTGCTGAAGGCGGACCTGGTGCCGGGCGACGGCGACGACGCCCATCAAGGCTGCGCTACCACATAGAAAAAAGGCCGACCTTCTCGGATCGGCCTCCTGCCTGCCTGCCCCACACACGCGGTGCAGGGAGGCGAAACCAGCTGCGGCGCTTACTGCGTCACCAGTTCCAGGCCGGCTTGCGACTCGTCATCGCCGCGCGCCACCAGCACCTTGATCTTGTTCGGCACGGTCGCGCCGATGCCGTCGACCGGGATGGTCGTGATCAGCCAGTCGGCATTGTTGGCCAGCGTGAGCGCACCGGAGTCAAAAATAACCGTCTTGCTTCCCGCCGGCGTGATGCGCAGGCGATAGGTGCCGCCGTCCAGGTCAATCGAGTCCTGGCCCGAAGCCGGCGAGGCCTGCTTGTACGCCACGGCGCCGAAGGTCGGTCCGACCGAGTTCAGGTCGATCGCGGGCATGGTCACGTAGATATCAACGTTCTGCGCATTGAACGAGGCGTTCAGGCTGCGCACCCGCGCCTTGTTCGACAGCAGGCCCTTTTCGAACGGATCGTCGATGGTCAGCGCTTCGGCAACGGTCGAAGCCGGCAATGCCACCACGGTGTACTTATGGCCGGTGGCCGCGACAAACGAGGCCCGCGCCAGTTCGGTCTGCGTGCCGGCGACATTGAAGGCGATCAGCTGGTTGCCTGTCTCGACGTTGAAATAGGTCGAGACGAACTTGTAGGGCTTGTCCAGGAAGCTGGTCTTCGCACCGTTCTGCAGCACGTCGACGTTTGGGCCGCCAGTCACTGCGTGGATCGCGCGGATCGAGGGCTTGCTCAGTCCGACGCGGTCATCGATGCCATCGTCGCCGCCACCGCAGGCGGACAGGACTGCCGTTGCGGCCAGGGCGAGGCCGAGGATAAGACTGGTCTTGGATCGGAACATGGGTCACCTCTTACCGTTGGAATCAGAGACGAGCTGGCCCATGCCCGCGCTGGGCGCGACGGTCGCGTGGCCAGTTTGCTATCTGCTGCAGGCGCGGCGATTGCGCTTGCGGTGATGCAACGATAGGTAGCAGCGCTAATACAAGGCAGGCGCGCGGTTCCGAATTCCATGTCGGACGATTCCGACAAGAAGCGATTCGTACAGGAGGCGGTGTGGGGCAAAGCCAGTCGGCGCATGGCCGCGCGGGCGGAAGGAGGGCGGCTGCGCAAAAGGTCCCAGTGTGTAACCGGTTGTTGCAGCCGGGTGCTCGTGCACAGACCGACGTCCCGTGGTCCGGTGCGGCAGTCTGCTTCTGTTCACGGCAATGACATCATCACCTGGTTGCGGCCATTGCGCTTGGCCTGGTAGAGGCCGCCGTCCGCCACTTCCACCAGCCGGCTTGCCGGCTCCGCAGGCTGCGGCACCAGTACGGCACCACCGATGCTGACGGTGACGCAGTCGCTGGTGGTCGAGCCGCTGTGGACGATGCGCAGCGCCTCGACCGCGCGTCGCACCTTTTCGGCCAGCAGCCGCACGCCGCCAGGCGAGGTGCCCGGCAGCACCATCGAAAATTCTTCGCCGCCAAAGCGCGCCGGCAGGTCGGCCGCACGCGTGCAGTTGTCGCGGAGCACCGCGGCGACGCGGCGCAGCACCTCGTCGCCGGCAACGTGTCCGTAAGTGTCGTTGTACGCCTTGAAACTGTCGACATCGATCATCAGCAGCGCCACTTGCGTCTGCTCGCGCTGCGCGCGGCGCCATTCGGCGCCGAGGTATTCGTCGAAGTAGCGGCGGTTGGACAGCCCGGTCAGGCCGTCCGAATTGGTCAGCCGCTGCAGCTCCAGGTTGGTCTCGAGCAGCTGCTGCTGGCTTTGCCGCAGCGCGCGATAAGCCTCGTCGCGCTGCAGCAAGTTGAGGTAGGAGCGCGAGTGGTAGCGGATGCGCGCGATCAGTTCGATGCTGTCGGGCAGCTTGACCAGGTAGTCGTTGGCCCCGGCAGCGAACGCCGCGCTCTTCATCGCGGCTTCTTCCTTGGTCGACAGCACGATGATCGGGATATCGCGCGTGGCGGCGTTGTCGCGGTAGCGCCTGACCAGCGTGAGGCCGTCAACGCCCGGCATCACCAGGTCCTGCAGGATCACGGTGGGCTTGGTGCGCTCGGCCACGGCGACCGCCTCGTCGGGGTTGGCGCAGTAGTGGAAGTCGATGTCCGGCTCGGTCGACAGGGCGCGGCGGACGGCCTCGCCGACCATGGCCTGGTCGTCCACCAGCAGCACCATCGCCACGTACTCTTGCGTGGCCGCGCCAGGGCTGGCGTGTCTGGTAGGGGCTGGCTGTTCGGTTTGCATTGTTCTGGGTCCTGGGTGTGCTGTCCCGGTGCCGCCCGGGACGTATGACAGTGCTTCGCTATGCCTGGAGAAAGCGCGCCGTCAGGGTAGTACGGTACGGCTGCCGCATACCTGCACCAGGCGCGGCGCGATGCGCGGCAGCGGCAGGATTTCGGCGGCGGCGCCCATGGCCGCGGCGGCCTTGGGCATGCCGTACACGGCGCTGGTGGCGCGGTCCTGGGCGATGGTGAGGAAGCCGCGCTCGCGCATCGCCTTCAGTCCCAGTGCGCCGTCGCGCCCCATGCCGGTCAGCAGCACGCCGACCACGTCGCCGCGCCAGTGCTCCACCACGCTTTCAAAGAAGACATCGATGGAGGGCCGGTACAGGTAGTCGCACGGTTGCTCAGTGTAGGCCATGCGCGTGGGGCCGGTCAGGCGCAGGTGGTCGTTGGTGCCTGCCAGCAGCACCGTGCCCGCCTGCGGCGTGTCGCCGGGGCGCGCCAGGCGCACCGGCAGCGCGCACTGGCCGTCAAGCCAGTCGGCCATGCCGGCGGCAAAGGCCTCGTCGACATGCTGCACCGTGACCACCGCCGCGCCGAAATCGGCCGGCAGCGCGCCCAGCAGCGTGGCCAGCGCGGCAGGCCCGCCGGCCGAGGCGCCGATGGCCACCAGCCGCGGCGCGGCCACCGCGCGTGGCGGCGCCGCCAGCGTGTGCTGCGGTGCAACGCGGCCCGCCAGCAGCCGGCCGATATTGCGCAGCTTGCGCAACAGCGGCCCGGCGGCGAGCTGGGCATCGGCTTCGGCCAGCGTGGGGGTGTCGACCGCATCGATGGCGCCGTGGCCCATCGCGTCGAACACCTGCGAGGCATTGCGGCCCAGGTCCATGGTCACCACCACGATCGCACAGGGCGTTTCGGCCATGATGCGGCGCGTGGCCTCGACGCCGTCCATCACCGGCATCAGCAGGTCCATCAGGATCAGGTCCGGCGTGTGGCTGGCGGCCATCTGCACCGCCTGCGCGCCGTCGCCGGCGACCCAGGCGATCTCGAAGGACGGATCGAGCGCAAGCGCCCGGCGCAGCGCGGCCACCGCGAGTGGCGAGTCGTTGACGATGCCGATTTTCATGTGCGTGCCTCGCCGATCAAATCCTGTACCGCGTCCAGCAGCGCGGCGTCGTGGAAACTGCCCTTGGCCAGATAGTAGTCTGCGCCGGCCTCCAGGCCACGCTGGCGGTCCTGTTCTCGGTCCTTGTACGACACCACCATCACCGGCAGCTGGCGCAGCGCGGCGTCCTGCCGGATGCGGCGCACCAGCTCGATGCCGTCCATGCGCGGCATGTCGATATCCGTGATGACCAGGTCGAAGGGCTCGGCGCGCAGCACGTTCCAGCCGTCCATGCCATCGACCGCCACCGCCACGTCGTAGCCACGCCCGGCCAGCAGCTTGCGCTGCAGTTCGCGCACGGTGAGCGAGTCATCAATCACCAGTACGCGCCGCGCGCGCACTTGCACAGCGGCCGCTGCTGCCTGGCGCACGCCGGCGATGCGGCCCTCGGATACCAGCTTCTCGACCGAGCGGATCACGTCCTCCACGTCGAAGATCAGCACCGGCGTGCCGTCGTCGGTCAGGCTGCCGGCGGCAATGTCCTTGACCTTGCCCAGCGCCGCCGGCAGCGGCTGCACCACCAGCAGCCGCTCGCCCAGCATGCGGTCGACGGCGATGCCGTAGGTCCGCTCCGCCTCGCCCACGATCACCACCGGCACATCGTCGTGCTCTTGCGCGCTCTCGGGCCGCTGCAGCACCTGCGCGGCGCTGACCAGGCCCACCGCGCGGCCTTCGTGGCGGAAATGCTGGTGGCCTTCGGTCTGCTCGATCTCGCTGCGTGCCACCGCGGCCGCGCGCAGCACGCGGCCCAGCGGAAAGGCATAGGCTTCGCCCGCGACCTCCACCAGCAGCGTGCGCACCACCGACAGCGTCAGCGGTAGCTCCAGCTGGAAATGCAGGCCTTGCCCCGACTGCTGCGTCAGGCGCAGGCTGCCGCGCACGCGGCGCACCATTTCCTGCACCGCGTCCAGGCCCACGCCGCGGCCCGAGACCTCGGACACGGTGTCGCGCATGCTGAAGCCGGGCAGCAGCAGGAAGTCGAGCAACTCGGGCTGCGACAGCCGTGCGGCGGTGTCGTCCGAGGCCAGGCGCCGGCGCACGATGGCGCGCCGCAGCGCCTCCAGGTCAACGCCCGCGCCGTCGTCGAAGATTTCGATCACCAGCCGGCCCGCATTGTGGCGCGCCTGCAGCGTGATGCGGCCCTCGGCGGGCTTGCCCTGCGCGGCGCGTATCTCGGGCGGCTCGATGCCGTGGTCGACGGCGTTGCGCAACAGGTGCGCCAGCGGCGCGTCCAGCGCTTCCAGGATGTCGCGGTCCACCTGCGTGCCCGCGCCGATCAGCTCCAGGTGCACGGACTTGCCGAGGGTGCGGCCGAGGTCGCGCACCATGCGAGCGTAGCCGGTCAGGCCGTCCGCCAGCGGCCGCATGCGCGAGGCCAGCGCGCTGTCATAGAGCCGGCGCGCCAGCCGCGTGGCGCGATGGTCGTACTGGTCGAACTCTTCCAGCCGTTCGGCGAGCTGGCTGTGGCCGTCGTCCAGCAGCTCGCGCAAGGTTGTCAGCGCCGCGCGCGCGTCGCCGGCCGCGCCGGCGTTGCCGTCCAGCACCTGCTGCAACGTCTCCTTCAGCGTATCGGCGGCATGCAGCGCGCGCGCTTGCTGGCGCCTGGCCTTCTGCAGCGACTTGCCGAAGGGGCGCAGCCAGTGCGACTCGACCATGGCCTCGCCGGACAGCGCCAGCAACTGGTCGAGGGTGTCGGCGCTGACGCGCAGCATACGTTCGTGGCCATCGGCCGCAGCCGCAGGGGACGGCGTTTGCGGTGGTGGCGCGGCCAGCGGCTCGGCGCTATCCGCAAGGGGTGGCGCGAAAGCGGCGGGCTCCGGTTCGGCTTCGACGACTTGCGCTTGATCCGGCAGCGGCGCCGGTGCCGTGGCGAACGGCGCCGCCGCGCCGCCATCCAGCGTGCCCAGCCGCTGCACCACCGCCTCGATCTGCGCGCGGCCGGCGCCGTCGGCCCAGCCCAGGTCGCCGCCGGGCGGATGGCCGATGCGCAGCAGCAGGTCCGTGCCTTGCAGCAGCGCATCGATATGCGCGGCGGTCAGCGGCATGCCGCCCTGCGCGGCCACCAGGCAGTCTTCCATCGCATGCGCGACGCGCACGCCGCCATCCAGCCCGACGATGCGTGCCGCGCCCTTGAGCGAATGCGCGGCGCGCATGCAGGCTTCGAGCTGGTCGGCCGCGGCCGGATTGCGCTCCAGCGCCAGCAGCCCGGCATTGAGGACGTCGGCCTGGGATTCGGCTTCGAGCGCGAACAGCTCCAGCAGCGAGGCATCGCGCAATTGCTCGGGATTCATGCCAGGCTCCGTGCCAGCGCCTGGCGTACCAGTGCCGCGTCGAGCAGGCCGACGGTGCGCCCCTGGTCGGCGAACAGCGCCTGCGTATAGCGCGCCGACGCGCGCGCGAGCGTAGCGGGCAGCGGCTGCAGCGCGTGCTCCGGCACGCGGGCGACGCCGGACACCTCGGCCACCGGAAGCGCGATAGCGCCGCGGCCCTGGCCGAGGATCAGGAAGCGGGTGCCGTTACCGTGGCTGTCGGCAGGCGCGGCGCCCGCGTCGAACAGCTGTGCCAGCGACAGGCAGGCCAGCAGGTTGCCGCGCACTGCGGCCAGTCCCAGCACTGCGGCATCGCGCCGGTGCGGCAGCGAATGGACCGGGGCGGGGGCCGTGACCTCGCCCAGCGCCGCGGTCGGCAGGGCCAGCCATTCATCGCCGATGCGGAACACCAGGCAGGACTGCGCGGCGCCTAGCCCGGCGGACGTGTCCGGATCGTCCGCGGCGAGGGTGGCGGCATCGGGCAGTTCGTCCAGCAGCGCATCCAGCCGTTGCGCGTCCAGCAGCGTCGCCGCAGCCTGGGCGTAGGTGGGGCAGTTGCGGCAGTGCCCGTGTTCGGCCAGCGCGGCGCAGGAGCCGTCGCCGCGTACGCCGATGCGCCGCCAGCAGTCGTCGATGGCGTCGGTGCGCAGGAGGATGCCTTGAGGCTCAGCCATGGTGCTTGCGGGTGTGGCGCTGCGCGCGCTGGCGCAGGCGCATGGCGCCGTCGTGGTCGCCCAGGGTGTCGAGCAGCGCGGCCAGGTGGTACAGGCTTTCCTGGTGCTCGGGGTCCAGGTAGAGCGCCTTGCGGTAGGCGGCGTGGGCCTGCGCGGTGCGGCCGGTGGCGTCGTGCAGCACGCCCAGCATGCAATAGGCGTCGGCATCGGCATCCGGCCCCGGGCCGTCGAGCAGCGCCAGGCACGCCGCGGTGGCGGCTTCGAGTTCGCCACGGTCGGCCATGCCGGCAATGCCGGCCAGCGCGGCGCAGCGGCCGCTGGCCGCTGCCGTGGCCGCCGGCACCGGACGCACGGGTGCCGGCCGCAGCGGCACCGGCGTGCGTGGCAACCTCGGCGGCGCGGCCATCCGCAGCGGCAGCTTCGCCTGGACGGACGCAGACGCCGGCGCTGCCGCGGCGCGCGCCGGGTCGGGCTTACGGAAGGCAAAAGTGAGCGGCACGCCCACCGACTCCAGCCCCTGCGCGCTCAGCAGGCTGGCCTCGGCCGGCCCCACGAACAGCATCCCGTCGGCCATGGCCAGGCGCGCCAGCGTCTGCACCGCGCGCCGCTGCCCCGGCGCATCGAAGTAGATCAGCAGGTTGCGGCAGAAGACGAAGTCATAGGGCGGCTCGCCCGCCAGCAGGCCGGGATCGACCAGGTTGCCCTGCAGCAGCCGCACCTGTGCCCGCACGCGCGGGTCCAGCGTGTAGCCGGTCGCCGTGGGGGTGAAATAGCGCTCGCGGAAATCCAGCGGCGCGCTGCGGAAGGCGTTGGGCCCGTATTCGCCCTGGCGCGCGCGGGCAAGGGCGCGGGCGCTGATGTCCACCGCGTCGATGCGAAAGCGCGCCGGCGGCACGCCGGCATCGAGCATGGCCATGGCGATCGAGTAGGGTTCCTCGCCGGTGGAGCAGGGCAGGCTCAGCACCCGCAGCGTGCGCGCGGTGTCGGCGAAGGCGCGCTCGGCGGCAAAGCGGCCCAGCGCCAGCAGGGCTTCGCGATGCCGGAAGAACCAGGTCTCCGGCACCACCACGGCTTCTATCAGCGCCTGCATTTCGTCGGCGGTGCCGTGCAGCAGGTTCCAGTAGGCCTGGGTGTCGGCTGCCTGCAGTGCCTGGCTGCGCTCGCGCACGGCGCGCTCCACCGCGCCGGTGCCGATGGAGCCGGCATCCAGGCCGATGCGTGCCTTGAGCAGGGCCTCGATGTGCGTGGCAGTGCTCATGATGCGGCCTCCGGTGATGTGTCGGCGAACAGCATGGCATGGATTTCGTCTGGCAGCAGGGCCTCGACGCGCACCCACTGCACCAGGCCGCGCGCGTCCTGGCGCACCGGCCCGAGGTAGCGCGGGCTGGCGCCGGCCAGGCCGCCATCGACAAACGATTCCGGCGGGCAGCGCATTGTCTGCGTGGCGGATTCCAGCCGCAGGCCCAGCAGCCGCGGCGCCTCATCCCGGTGGCGGCGGTAGTGGACCAGCACCGTGCGCGTACTGGTACGCAGCGCCGCCGGCACGCCGGTGGCCAGCGCCGGCAGGTCGATCACCGGTACCGGCTGGCCGCGGCGTTCCATCATGCCCGCCACCCAGGCCGGCGCGCCGGGGATTTGCTTCAGGCGCGTGAGCGGCAGTACCTCGGCGATCTCGGCGGCATCGAGCGCATAGTGGTCATTGCCGAGGCGGAACAGCAGGAACAGTTTCATGGAGGCGGCGCGCAGGGCTGGAGCGCAATGACTGGCGGCCTAGACCTTGAAGCGCGACACGCCGCTGCGCAGGTCGTTGGCCACCAGCGTCAGTTCGTCGATCGCCTGGCTCGACTGCCGCAGCGAATCCACGGTCTGCTGCGCGGCCTCGGACAACTGCATCAGCGCCTGGTTGATCTGCTCGGCGCCGCCCGCCTGGGCCTGCATGCCTTCGCTGACCATCTGCACGCGCGGCGCCAGCGACTGCACCTGCGCGATGATCTGCGAGAGCTGGTCACCAACCTGGGTGACATCGGACATGCCGCGGCGCACTTCCTCCGAGAACTTGTCCATGCCCATCACGCCGGCCGACACCGCCGACTGGATCTCGCGCACCATCTGCTCGATGTCGTAGGTGGCAACCGCGGTCTGGTCGGCCAGGCGGCGGATCTCGGTTGCCACCACCGAAAAGCCGCGGCCGTACTCGCCGGCCTTCTCCGCCTCGATCGCGGCGTTCAGCGACAGCAGGTTGGTCTGGTCGGCCACCTTGGCGATGGTGGTGACCACCTGGTTGATATTGCCGGCCTTTTCATTGAGCGTGGCGAGCTTGGCGTTGACCGAGCCGGCGGCGCCCATCACATGCTGCATGGTGCCTTCCATGCGCGACAGGCCGACCTGCCCGGTGCCGGCCAGGCCTGCGGTCTGTTCGGCGGCGCTGGAGACCTCATGGATGGTGCGTACCAGGTCGCGCGCGGTGGCGGAGATCTCGCGCGAGGTGGCGCCGATCTCGGTGGTGGTGGCCGCGGTCTCCGTGGCGGTGGCCTGTTGCTGGCGCGCGGTGGCGGCGATCTCGTTGACCGAGGTGGTGACCTGGATCGCAGTGCGCTGTGCCTGGCCCACCAGCGAGGTCAGCTCGCTGCTCATCTGGTTGAAGCCTTCCTCGACTTCCAGGAACTCGTCCTTGCGGCGCAAGGCCATGCGCAGCCGCAGGTCGCCGCCGCGGAGGCCGGTCAACAGCTCGACGATGGACCGCATCGGCACCGTGATCGCACGCAGCAGCAGGTAGCCGGCGATCACGGCGACGATTACAGCCGCGATCAACGCGGCTTCGATGCCGATCTTGGCGGCTTCGACGGCCTTCTCGATGCCATGCGCCGCGCGCGTGCTGATGGCGCTGTTGTCGTCTACCAGGTGTTGCGCGGCATTGCGCGCGGCGTTCCAGCGCGTGTGGATGTCGCCGCGCATTGCCGCCAGGGCGGCGGCCGCGTTCCATTCGCCGGGACGGACCAGGCTTTGCGCGGCCTGTTCGTATTGCGCGCGCAGGTCGCGATAGGCCTTGAAGGCGACGCGGTCCTCGTCGCGCTGGATCGAGTCTTCATACTGCTGCTCGACCTTGTCCAGCCGGCTCGCCACTTCCTGGCTCCGCTGCTGGAGGTCGCGCCGTTCGGCGTCGCCCGAAGCGTTGAGGATCTCCCATGCCAGCACGTAGCGCTCGCCCCAGATGCCGCGGATGCCGGCGCTGTGGTTCAGCCCGGGCAGCGCGTCTTGCAGCAAGACCGCGGTGCCGCGTTCAATCGCGTTCAGGCGGGTATAGGCGACAACGCCCATCATGGCCATGACAAGCAGGATCAGCGAGAAGCTTGCCAGGATGCGCGTGCGGATGGTCCAGTGGTTCACGGTGAAGTCCCGGTGATGTTCTTGTTCAGGAGCTGCCGTTGCCCGCATCGCCGCATTGGCTGCCGCGCCGGGGCGGGGGCGCGGCCCGGGGGGCGGCTCGATGCGCGGTAGGGTACTGCAAGCCGGGTGCCGATTCAACGCGCAGGGCCATGCCGGACGGCCGGCGTTGCGTGGCGGCATTGCCGTTTGCGCGGAAATCGGAACTGCTTGATTTTTTCCAAGTTTTCGTCACACTTGCTAAATTGCGAACGGGTAACAATGTCGACAATTACAGATGGGGCAGGGATGGTGGCCAAGTCGGGAGCGAAGGCGACTGGTGCCTCGCCAGGCTCGGATCTCGATCCGCTGACCGGCGTTGACAATCGCCAGGGATTTCTGAAGCGGCTGGAGGCACGCCTGCACAGCGAGGCGGTGCCCCGCTGTGCTTTGCTGCTCATCGGTATCGACGACTTCCGTGCCTTCAACGACATGCACGGGCATGCGGAAGGGGACATCATCCTGCAGCGCGTGGCCCGGCGCCTGCGCGACGCCTCTCCCCGCGACGCCGCCATTGGCCGTGTCGGCAGCGACGAATTCGGCGTGCTGCTGCCCTCCATTTCAGATCCCACGCTGGTGCGCCATGTCGGCGCCGCAATCCTGTCGATGCTGTCGTCCCCGCACGAGCATGACGGCCGCCGCCACCATGTGCTGGCCAGCATCGGCGCCTGCGTGGTCCCCGCCGCCGGCGAACAGGGCTCGGACGTACTGGCCGCCGCCAGCCTGGCGCTGGCCCGCGCCAAGCACGACGGCGGCCGCACCATGCGCTTCTTCAAGCCGCAGATGCGCTCGGACGTGACCACGCGGCTGTCGCTGGTGCAGGCGCTGCACGAAGCCTATGCGCAACGCCAGTTCGAACTGCTGTACCAGCCCCAGGTAGACCTGCGCGACGGCCGCATCCGCGGCGCCGAAGCGCTGATGCGCTGGCGCCATCCGACGCGCGGGCTGCTGACGCCGGCCGTTTTCATCGATGCACTGGCCGCGAGCAGTATCGCCAGCGATGTCGGCATGTGGCTGCTGCAGACCGCGTGCGCGCAGGCGCGCGCATGGTCGCTGGCCTTTCCGCAGGCGCCGCGCGTGGCGATCAACCTGTTTGCCGCGCAGTTGTCCGAAAGCCGGCTGCTGACCGAGGTGCGCCACGTGCTGCGCTCGCTGGAGCTGGCGCCCGACTGCCTGGAAATCGAGATCACCGAGACCATCGCGCTGCAGCAGGGCGACGAGGTTTCCGACCAGCTGCAGGCGTTGCGCCGCGACGGCGTGACGCTGACCTGCGACGACTTCGGCACGGGCTATGCCTCGCTCAGTTTCCTGAAGTCGTTCCCGGTGGACCGGCTCAAGATCGATCAGTCCTTTATCCGCAACGTAACCGAAGATCCGGTCGATGCGGCGATCGTGCGCTCGGTGATCAACGTGGGTGCGAGCCTGCACATCGGCGTGGTGGCTGAAGGCGTGGAAACGCCCGAGCAGCGCGACTTCCTGCTGGCCAATGGCTGCCATGAGGCGCAAGGCTACCTGTACGGCCGCCCGATGCCGGCCGAGCAGCTGACCCAACGCCTGCGCGAGCAGGCGGGCGGCTGAGCCCCGGGAAAACCCTTGCCAGCCCGCCTGTCGGGAAAGAGTTGTTTCCACCTTTGACACCCCCCGCGACCCGCCCGCACGGCCGCTGACCTGCCGCCCGCCCGCAGGCTGACTCAGGCCCGCCAGCCGTTCGCATTGCGGTGCCGCATGGCGAAATACAAGCTTACAAAGTCCGCCGGCCCGCCCATGCTGCCGCGCCCGGCGTCATGTATGGTGACAATAGTGTGACGGCTGCCGCAGGCAGGCGCGCCCTGAAGCGTCTTGTCCCCGTTGCCGACATCCATGTCCGATCCCTCCCGCGATTTTTCCCGAGCTTCTTCCCCGGCTTCTTGCCAGGCTGCCGGCCATAACCGCCGCGCGCAGCGCTCCCGGCTGGCACTGACCGCGCTGGCGGCGGCTGCCGGCCTGGCCGTGGCGGCCGCTGCACTGGCGCAGGTGCCCCCCGCGCCCGGCGAGGCTTACCTCGATGCGCCGGTGGCCGATGCCCCGGCGCAGCAGATCGACCCGTCCTCGCGCATCGCCACGCTGACCGCCGTCGACGGCAACCTGAGCTTTGCGCCGGCGGGGTCGGACGACTGGGCCGCGGCGGGCCTGAACCGGCCGGTCACCACCGGCGACCGGCTGTGGCTGGACGCCGGCGGCCGCGCCGAGCTGCATGCGGGCGCCGTCGCGATCCGGATGGGTGGCGCGACCGCGGCCAGCATCCTGAACCTCGACGACAGCACCACGCAGGTCAAGCTGACCCAGGGCACGCTGCAACTGCGCGTGCGCGCGCTGCCGCAGGACCAGACCGTGGAGGTGGATACCCCCAACCTGGCCTTCGTCCCGCGCGAGCCGGGCGACTACCGTCTTGACGTAGCGCCCGACGGCAGCACCACCACCGTGACCATGCGCCATGGCAGCGCCGTGGTCTACGGCGACAGCCGCTCGATCGAAATGCAGCGCGGCGATCGCATGCGCTTTGGCGGCACCGACCTGGCCGACGCGGGCGGCGGCGGCGCGCCGGAAGACGCCTTCGATCGCTGGACCGCGGCCCGCGATGCGCGCGAAGACGCTTCGCCGTCGGCGCGCTACGTGCCGCGCGAGATGCCGGGCTACGCCGCGCTGGATGGCTATGGCGACTGGCAGGAAGATCCCGGCTACGGCGCGGTCTGGTTCCCGCGCGTGGTGAGCGCGGGCTGGGCGCCGTACAGCGTTGGGCATTGGGCCTGGATCGCGCCGTGGGGCTGGACCTGGATCGACGATGCGCCGTGGGGCTTCGCGCCCTCGCACTATGGCCGCTGGGCCTATGTCGGCACGCGTTGGGGCTGGGTGCCCGGCCCGCGCGTGGGGCGTCCGTGCTACGCACCTGCGGTAGTTGCCTTCGTCGGCGGCGGCGGTCCGCACTGGAACGTACGCGTGGACAAGGGGCCTGGCGTGGCCTGGTATCCGCTGGGTCCGCGCGACGCGTACCGCCCGGCTTATCGGGCCAGCCCGACCTACGTCGCGCGCATCAACCGCGTTACCGTCAACAACATCGTGATGGGCGACCGCCGCCCTGGCCCCTACGCCAACCGCAACGTGCCCGGTGCGATCACCGGCATGCCGGCACGCAACTTCGTCGAAGGCCGGCCGGTGCGCGGCATGCACCGCGAGGAATGGCGCAACCTGCCGACCGGCGAGGCCCGCGGCGGGCCGCCGGTGGCACCGGTCAAGGGCAGCCTGCTGGGCGCGGCCCCGGCGCGGCCGCTGCCGCCGCAGGCGCGGCATGGCTTCGAGCGCCAGGCCATCGCCGCGCGCCCGCCGGGCCGGCCCGCCAGCGACGACCTGGCCCGGCGCTTTGCGCGCGAGGGCGCGGTCGTGCCGGGTGCGGGGCCGGTCTGGCGCGGCGAGCGCGTGGATCGCGGTGAGCGCGGGCGTCCCGGACGCGCCGACGCGCGCCCGGCGCCCGAGGTGCGCATGAGCCAGGCCGCCATCGCAGCGCGCGATCGCGGCAATGCGAACGCGCCGGGTGAGCCGTGGCGCGGCAACGGCCGGGGCTTCAGCAACCGGCCGGACGAGGCACGCGGCTTCGCCGACCAGCCGGGTGCGCCCGACGCGCAGCGCCAGGGCCAGGCCATGCAGCGCGAACAGCAGCAGGCGCTGCAGCGCCAGCAGATGGAACAGCAACGCGCGCTGCGCGACCAGCAACGGCAGTTGCCCGAGATGCAGCGCCAACAGCAGGAAGCCCTGCAGCGGCAGCAGCGTCAGGGACAGGACCCGCAGCAACAGGCGCGCGAACTGCAGCGCCAGCAGCAGGAAGCGATGGACCGGCGCCAGCAGGAGCAGCAGCGACAGTGGCAAGGCCAGGCACGCGAGCAGCAGCAGGCGCGTGAACTGCAGCGCCAGCAGCAGGAAGCGATGGACCGGCGCCAGCAGGAGCAGCAACGCGCCCAGCAGCGCCAGTGGGCCGACGGCCAGGATCGTCCCGATCCGGCGCGGCAGTCGCAGGAGATGCAGCGCCAGCGCTTCGAGCAACAGCGGCAGATGCAGGAAGCGCAGCAGCAGCGGCAGATGCATGAAACCCAGCAACGCCAGGCGCAGGAGGTCCAGCAGCAGCGGCAGATGCAGGAAGCGCAGCAGCAGCGGCAGATGCATGAAACCCAGCAACGCCAGGCGCAGGAGGTCCAGCAGCAGCGGCAAATGCAGGAAGCGCGGCAGCGCCAGGCGCAGGACGCGCAACGGCAGCAGGTGGAGCAGCAGCGCCAGTTCGACACGCAGCAGCGGCAGGCCGCAGACCAGCAGCGCCAGCAGATGGAGCGGCAGCGCCAGATGGCCGAGCAGCAGCGCCAGGGCGAGGAGATGCAGCGCCAGCGCTTCGAGCAGCAGCGGCAGGCGCAGGAGGCGCAGCAGCGCCAGGCGCAAGCCCAGGCACAGGCCCAGGCGCAGGCCGTGCAGCGCCAGCAGATGGAGCAGCAACGGCAGATGCAGGAGCAGCAACGCCAGCAGGCCATGCAGCGCCAGGTGCACGAGCAGCAGCAACGCGCCGCGCAGGAGCAGCAGCGCGCAATGCAGGAGCAGCAGCGCCAGCAGGCCATGCAGCGCCAGGTGCACGAGCAGCAGCAGCGCGCCGCGCAGGAGCAGCAGCGCGCAATGCAGGAGCAGCAGCGCCACCAGCAGGATCAGCAACGGCAGATGCAGGAACGGCAGCGCCAGCAGATGGAGCAGCAACGGCAACAACAACAGCAACAACAGCAACAACAGCAACAACAGCAGCGTGCGCAGCACGAGCGCGGGCAGATGGAAGCGCGCAACGGACGGGACGGGGATCGCCGCCAGTAGGGCACGCACGACTGGAGAGCAAGAACAATCAACCCCGGCAAGCCTCGCGGCCTGCCGGGGTTTGTTTGTTGCCGGTGCCGCGCAGGCGGCACCTCGACCTTGCTTACTTCGCCAGTTCAGACAGGCGCACCTGCGAGATCTTGCCGTTCTGCACCCAGCCCACCACGGTATCGGCCATCGACCCACCCTTGGCATCGATGCCATCGACCTCGTTGGGATTGACCTCCCTGGCCAGCCCCTTGACCGCATCCGGCATCTTCGCGCGGATCGCGGCGGCATCGCTGGTGGTGCCGGCCAGCTTCATCGCGCCGGCCAGCGCATACACCATGGTGTAGTTCAGCGACATCTCGGTGGTGGCATCGCGCCCGTCATGCAGCTTCTTGTACTTGGCGTTGAAGTTCTGCGCGGCCGGGCGGCTGTCGTTGACCAGCGGCAGCACGCCGATCGAGCCCTCCAGCATGCCCAGGCCGTTGGTGACCCTGGCCATCTCGTCCATCTTGGCCTGGTCCATCACGATAAAGCCACCCTTGAAGCCCAGCTCGCGTGCCTGCTTGACCACCAGCGCGGTCGGCTCCGACGGGCCGCCGACGAACATCACGTCCGGCTTCTCGCTGATCGCGCGCGACACGCCGCTGTAGAAATCGGTCGCCTTGGTGTACGACATCGGGTTGTTGGCCACCACCTTGCCGCCGGCCGCTTCCCACGCCGGCGTGAAGGCCTGCACCCATGCCTTGGCGTAGTCGTGGTCAGCCGGCGCCAGCGCCACGTTCTTGCCGTAGCGCTTCATCTGCGCCTTGATAAAGGGCTCGATATAGCCGGTGTAGGCCGGCGGGATGCGGATGGTCAGCTTGTTGCCGGCGTCGGTGATGCGCGGCACGCTGGAGTAGGCCATCACCAGGAACTTCTCCTGCTCGTTGAAAGCCTGCAGCGCAAAGATGCCGCCCGAGTGCGGCACAAAGATCGCCGCGGTCTTGTGCTGCTGCACCAGGCGGCGCCCGTTGATCGCGGCCTCGGCGGGCGAGTACTTGTCGTCCAGCGCCACCACTTCCAGCTTGACCTTCTTGCCTTTGACCTCCAGGCCGGAGGCGTTGACCTCGTCCACGGCCATCTGCACGCCCGACAGCACGTTCTTGCCATACAGCGCGGCGCCGCCCGACAGCGGGCCGGTATAGCCGATCTTGACCACTTCCTGCGCCAGCGCGGCGCCCGAGGCCAGCATGGCGGCCACGGCGGTGGCGGCCAGCGGGAAGATACGGCGCATGATGTTGCTTTGCATGCTATGTCTCCTGATAGTACTGCGCTTGTTATGTCTGCTATGCCTGCCGAACCGCTTGTTTGCGCCCCTCTCCCGCTTGCGGGAGAGGGGCAGGGGGAGAGGGCAGGCGCGTCATCCGCGACAAACGCCCGCCACCCGATCACCCCCCGATATACGCCTTCCGAATCCCCTCATCCTTCAGCAACGTATCCCGATCCCCCTCCATCACGATGCGCCCGCTCTCGATCACATAGGCACGATGCGCGATGCCCAGCGCCGCATAGGCGTTCTGCTCCGCCAGCAGCACCGTCGTGCCCGCACGATTGATGCGCTGGATGATCTCGAACATCTGCTTGACCACCAGCGGCGCCAGGCCCAGCGACGGCTCGTCGAGCAGCAGCGCGCGCGGCCGGCTCATCAGCGCACGCCCCAGCGCCACCATCTGCTGCTGCCCGCCCGACAGCGAGCCGGCCGGATCATCCTTCTTCTGCCGCAGGATCGGGAACAACTCGTATACCTCTTCCAGCGTCTTGCGGATGCCTGCGCCATCGCGCCGGTGCACATAGGCGCCCAGCACCAGGTTCTTCTCCACGCTCATCGCCGGGAACAGCTTGCGGCCCTCGGGGCAATGCACCAGCCCCGCCTGCACGATCTGTGACGGCTTCATGCCCGACAGCTCGCGCCCGTCAAAGCGCATGCTTCCGCCGCTGATGCGGTGGATCGCGCTCATCGCCAGGAAGATCGAGCTCTTGCCGGCGCCGTTGGCGCCCAGCAGCACCACCAGCTCGCCGGCGCTGGCGTGCAGGGTGATGTTGTCCAGGGCGCGGAAGCTGCCGTACGACAGCGAGACGCGTTCAAGCTGTAACATGGTCGGCTCCCAGGTAGGCCTCGATGACATGCGGATCCTGCTGGATCTGCGCGGGCGTGCCTTCGGCGATCTTCTCGCCGTAGTTCAGCACCATGATCTTGTCTGCGAGGCGCATGATCATGTCCATCTTGTGTTCGATCAGGCAGACCGTCTTGCCATGGCGCACCATCTTGCGAATCAGCTCGGCGAGGCCGACGGTCTCTTCGGGGTTGACGCCGCCGGCCGGTTCATCCAGCAGCAGCAGTTCGGGGTCGGTAGCGAGCGCCAGGGCAAAGGCCACGCGCTTGCGCGCTTCCTGCGTGATATCGGCGGCGACCTCGTGCGCCAGGTGCGACAGCCCGACAAAGTCCAGCGCCGCTTCGGCCTTGTCGCGGCACAAGCGCTCTTCTTCACGCAGGCGGCGCGTGTTGAACAGCACGTCGCACAGCCCGGCGTGGGTGCGCAGGCGGTGGCCGACGATCAGGTTGTCGAGTACCGTGGCGCGGTCGAACAGCGCCGTGGCCTGGAAGGTGCGCGCCACGCCCAGGCGCGCGATCTGGTCGGCGCGCAGGCCGGCGACGTCCTGGCCCTTGAACAGGATCTGGCCGGAGCTGGGCGCATGCGTGCCCGCCACCAGGTTGAAGAAGGTGGTCTTGCCGGCGCCGTTGGGCCCGATGATGGCGTTGATATGCCCTTGCTCGAAGGTCACCGACACGTCGTGCACCGCGGTCAGGCCGCCGAATTTCTTGGTGAGGTTGCGGATCTCAAGCATGGTCGGCTCCGGCGCGGGTGGTCGATACGGCGGGGGGGCTGGCAGACGGGGCGGAGGGGGCGGACTGCGCCAGCTTGCCGCGCCGCGCGGCCGCGGCCTTGCGCGCCTGCTTCTTCAGGTAAGAGCCGGCGATGCCGTCCGGGAAGAAGATGATCAGCAGGATCAGTACCGGGCCGAACACCAGCATGCGGTAGTCCTGCATGAACTGCAGCGATTGCGTGACCCACGGCACCAGCACCGCGCCCAGCAGCGGCCCGAAGATCGTGCCGATGCCGCCCACCAGCATCGACATCACCATGTCGAAGGTCAGGTCGGTGCGGGCGATGTCCGGTCCCAGGAAGCGCACCTGGCCGGCGTACAGCGCGCCGGCAAAGCCGGCGTAGCCCACCGACAGCACGAACGACAATACCTTGGTGCGCATCAGGTTGATGCCCAGCGCCTCGGCCAGCGCGTCGCTGTTGCGCACGGCCATGAAGCTGCGGCCCAGCAGCGAGGTGACGATGCGGTGCATCAGGAACGTGCCCACCGCCAGGAAGAACAGCACCAGGTAGTACTGCCCCTGCACGCTGTCGAACGCGACCGGGCCGATCGCCGCCGGCACCGGGATGCCGATCAGGCCCACGGTGCCGTGCGTCAGGCTTTCCCACTTCTCGATCAGCAGGTAGATGATGTAGCCGATGCACATGGTGAAGATCGAGAAGTAATGGCCCTTGAGCCGCAGCGACACCACGCCGACCACATAGCCCAGCACCATGCAGACCAGGCCCGCCAGCGCGAACGCCAGCCAGAACGGCACCTGGTGGTCCACGGTCAGGATGCCCAGCGTATAGGCGCCGATCGCCATGAAGCCGCCGTGTGCCAGGTTGAGCTGGCCGGTATAGCCGGTGATCAGGTTCAGTCCCAAGGTGGCGAGGGCATAGATGAATGCCAGCGTCATCACGGTCAGGTAGTAGCTGTTGGGCGTGATCAGCGGGAAGGCGATGGCCAGTGCCAGCAGCAGCATCCAGCCGGTTTTTCCTTGCAATGCTTTCATGTTTTGCGCTCCTCAGGCTGCCTTGCCGGCAAACAGGCCCTGCGGCCGGATCGACAGGATCACCACCAGCAGCACGAAGGCGATGATGTCCTTGTAGTCGGTGGAAACGTAGAAGCCGCCGAAGCTCTCGGCCATGCCGATGATCAGCCCGCCAACGATGGCCCCGGGGATGCTGCCCATGCCGCCCAGGATGATGATGACGAAGGCCTTGGTGATCACCAGGTTGCCCATGCTGGGGTAGACCAGGTTGATCGGCGCATAGAGCGTGGCGGCGATCGCGGCGAGCGCGCCGGAGATGGCGAAGACCAGCAGCGTCACGCGCGTGGCATCGATGCCGACCAGCGCGGCGCCCTCGCGGTTCTGCGCCATGGCCATGATGGTGGCGCCGGTCATGGTGCGCGTGAGGAACAGGTGCAGCAGCACCATCAGCGCGAAGGCGGCGCCGATGATCAGCAACCGCTGCAGCGGTGCGGTCAGGCCGAAGATATCGACGATCTGGCCATACGGCGTGGGCATGCGGTGGAAGTCCGCGCCCCACAGCGCCTGCGCGCCGGCTTCCAGGAACAGCAGGATGCCGATCGCCGCGATCATGTCGTGCAGTTCGGGCGAGTTGCGCAGCGGGTGGAACACCAGCCGGTCGGCCAGCATCGACAGCACCGCCACCACCAGCGCCGCGCCCAGCATTGCCAGCCAGTAGTTCACGCCGAGCGACGTCATCAGGTAGTAGGAGACGTAGGCGCCGGCCATGTAGAACGCGCCGTGCGCGAAGTTGGGCACGTGCAGGATGCCGTAGACCAGCGTCAGGCCAAGGGCCACCAGGCTGTACACGCCGCCCAGCGTCAGGCCGTTCAGGATCTGTTGAAGGAACAATGCCACAGGGGTACCTCGTGCGGTTCGCGAATCGTGGGAAACCAGGCACGCGCCGGCAAGGGCCGAGCGTGCTCCGTCGCGGCGGCGCCAGGCGCGGCCACGGCAGGGAATCGGGGAGCGAGGATCAGGCGGGCGGCGGGGCCGGTGCGCGCGTGCCGCTGCGCGGGCGTGGCACCGTGGCCGGAAGCGCGCCGTGGCTGTCACGGCGCGGGTGCGCAGATGCGTGTTGCAGGTGCTGCATGGCTGTCTCCTGTGCGATGCGGCGCGGTGGCCGCCCGGCAAGCCGTATCGCGGGCCGCGTCGGCTTGGACGGCGGCGTTGCGAACCGGTGACGAGGTGTCGGGAGTATTCCCGCACGGTCGTTCGTTTTCACCGACTGTTGCATAGGCTTTGCGGCATCGTCAAGGAAAGCGACCGAGTATTCCGCACAGCGAAATAGCGCGACGTGGCCCTCCGGGTAAGTCCCGAGCGGGCCTACCCGCTGTCATCGACGGCGCATATGACTCCTATGTTTTCCCTGCATGGGGTGTGGCCCTAGAGCCGTTATCCCGCCTAGACTGTTCAGAATTTGTTCAAAATTCGTTCAAAACTAGGCAGCACCAATCTTGACCTTGATCGGCTCCAGCCCGCGCGAGTTGGCGTACAGATCCGACATGGCATCGGTCAGGTGGCCCAACAGCGCGCGGGTGTCAACGCCGCCCTGTTCCATGTAAAGCCGTTTCGACAGCGAGCGGATCTCGTGGAAGGTGGGGGCGCCGTCGCCCGTGATCCCCGCCAGGTCACGAGCGCTCGAGAACGCGGCGCTGATGGTCTGCAAGTACACGGCATCACCGCGCGAGACCCTGGCCACCGGGCGGACATGGTGGATCAGGTGTTTGCTGACGACTCGCGTCGCTTTGCACTTGGCGATCACATCGGCCAGCGACATGCCGATAGCCTCCAGGCGCAAGGCCGTTGGGATGGCAATCTTCACGTCAGTCTTAGAGCGCTGGGCGAGAATCGTGTCCCCGTTAATGGCCGACCTCTCCCATCGGGCGACGGTAGAGCGATCCTGGCCGGACACCAGCGCCAGCAGCATGGCGTTTTCCAGCCAATCCGCGACTTCTGGCGCCTTCGCCAATATCGCCTTGAACTCGTCCAGCGTCAGGCGGCGGCGCTTCACCTTCACCTTGACCTTCTCGGTCACAGCAACCGGGTTCTTTTCCATCCAGCCCAAAGCCAGTCCTTTGTTGCAGACTTCATTGATGCGGCTGCGGATTGCCTGCGCCCATCGCATCTTGCCTTCCGTCTTGATGCCGTCGAGCATGGCTGCCACGTCCTTCGTCGTCAGCGCCGAGCACTCGATGTGGCCGATGGCGTTCCGTATCACCTTGTCGTAGCTGCGCAGCATGCTGAGGGTATTGGGCTTCAACCCCTCCGTTGGCATCTTGCCGAGCAGATCAGCAATCGTCTCCTGACCCAGGCTGACGCGGTCGGCCAGCGAGGTGCGCGACCGCATGCCCTCAGCTCTGGCGTTCGCTTCGTTCGCCTCCTGAATCGCATGGGCGAGGGGGACGCGACCTATGACGTGGGTCTTGCCGTCCAGCGGATTGCGCCAGGTGAAGTAGCCAGGCCGAGGTTCGTGCAGGTTAGGCGGGTAGTGCGCGCGCTTGCGCAGACGGGGACGTGCTGCCATTTTGGTTATCCGAATACGCGTTGAGCTAGGCGCCGCTTGGCGCCGTCTTGGAAGACTGCCGTGTCTTCGACGTAGTAGGCCCTGCCGACCTTGACTGGGGGCGGGTAGATCTTGCCATCGCGGATCCACAAGCGCGCGGTGCGGATAGCCGGCGGCGGGTCGAACTGCGACTTGAGCCATTCGTCTAGGCGCTTTTTCATTTGCTCTCTCCAATCCGCCACGCCCGGCGGGTCAATTCGATGATTCGTTCTGCGTTTCGCTGCATTACCTACTGGCGGGAAGCCTACATATTTGCTGGCCGGCGCCGATATGGCGGGCATGACCAAATTCTTTGACAAGAAGCTCGAAGACGAGCTGGGCACCGGTGCTGCGCTCCAAATCGCCGCGATTGCTACTGAATTGCGCGGCAAGATGGACAGCATCAACGCGATCCGTGTGGCCCAAGGCAAGCCCACCCTCCAGGAGGAAATGGACGAGGCCATCGCCTTCATCCGCGAGATGATTGCCAATGGCGAGGCCAGTCGGGAGGACTACCCGGAAATCTTTGAGGACGAGATCCCGGGCGCGGACTAGGGGCCTCCCGTTCTTCATGGCCGGTTATCCGTGCCGCAGCTGGGGCATGCGCCGGACCAGAACTGGGTTTCGCTGATGAACTTGCCGCAACCGTGGCAGCGAGGCGTCTGGGGCTTCGCCTTTTCGGGTTTGCGCAGCACGATTCCTGTGTCCGCCAGCGCCTCATCCTGCTTGATGTACTGCATGTCAATGGCCAGCCGCGTCTTGGCGTCGATGTACGCCTTCGGCCACGGGATGTCGGTTGCCCTTTCCTCATGCTGGCGGATCGCCTCGGCCTTCGTGCAGACGTGGGCCTTACTCAGGTCGGTGGTATAGCCATTGCCGTCCTTTGCCCACCACAGCACGTCGTTGCCGACGTAGCTTCGGCTGTCTTGAAGATAGAAGAGTTCGTCCATAGCGTCACTTGAGCACATGGCGCCGGATACCGGTGATGCCGGGCGGTAGTACTTTGCTGGGGGTGCCTGGCTCCGCCTGCTCGCCATCCAGGAAGTCCGAATTGCCCTGGTTTGTGACCTTCAGGTAGTCGACCTCCACCTTTGCGCTGTCCACCAGGACACGCGCGACGTCGGCAACGGCCCGCGCTCGCTCGACTTCCATTGGGTTGTCGCGATTGCGCAGGTCCGCAAGGGTATCCAGGAGGTGCTGGCGTACGGTGGTGATGTTGTTGCTCATGACTGTTGCTCCTTCGCCTCGCGGGCGATGCGATTGACCTGGCGGGTGATTGCGCCCTTGAGCTGGACTAGCTTCGCCAGCTCAGGGGAACGGCTGCGAGGATGGTTACGGCGGGCGAGCTCGCCGCGCGTAACCAGCTCCAGCGCGTCTACGGTGATCAGTGCGGCGTCGGTGGTGCGCCGGCCCGGCAGAAACACCACAGCGTGGCCAGGCGGGATGGGGCCGTGAGCGGCCTCCCAGACCAGGCGATGCACAGCAATCCAGCGCCGGGCGGGAACGAGACTCGGGTCGTCGGTCACCTTGCGCACAAGGTAACCATCGTCGGTGATGCGCTCAGTCCCGATCGGCACGTAGTTGGTGTTCGCCGCGCCACGGCGCTCGCCCTTCTTGAAGTGCGCACGCACGGTGTTCGGGTGTTGCCCCGCGCTGCCTTTGATACCCTTGTTCCAGCTGACATGCCCTGGTCGGAAGCGATGACCGTTGTCACGGCTACCGTCGAGTCTCCTTGCGTCCGGCGTCGCCAGGTACTCGGCGGTCTTGCGCAAGCCGAGCTTGTCCGCTAGGCGATAGATTGAAGTGGTAGACCGGCCAAGCGCTTCCGCTAGGTCGCTCGTCTTCGATGTGGGGTAGAGCTGGAGCACGGCCTCAATCTCATGTGGCTGCCATAGATATTTGCTCATGCTACGATCCTCGCCAAAAATGGGGTCGACTTATGAGTGAGCGAGTTTGGGGAATTGCGAGCTACGGGCTTGTCGGTGTTGCTGCGTTGGCAGCGGGGGCTTACATAGCGTGGCGTTGCGAAGTCGATAGCAGCACCATTGCTTCGTGGGTTCAGGCCATCGGCTCTATCGCGGCCATTGCTGGCTCCTTCCTGTTGGGGCAATGGCAGGCAGAGCGCTCTGCGCGAGATCAAGCGGCAAGGCTCCATGCCGAAGAGGTTAGGGCCGTCGATGGTATGGTGCAAAGCGCGCGAACCCTCGTCTCGGCGTGTCGCCGGACGCAGAGAAAGCTGCGCGGCGAAAGGACGATAGTGGGGCTGCCATTCACGACTTTTGCCGGCTTGGAATCGCTCGCTAGCACGGCGCTGAAAGCGCTTGAGGCCATTCCAATTCACGAGGCTGTCTACGCGCCATTCATGCGAGATCTCGTTGTCATTAAGACCTATGCTGTCGCCTATGTTGAGTTGGTGAAGAAATGCCAGGAGCAGGGGTTTGATCAAACTGAAGATTCGCTGCGTGACTTGGACGCATTCATAATCGCTATGCGCAAGGGCTACTCGAACCTTCACGCTCGCGCCTGTGCAGTTTCTGAAACGCGACGTAGGGCTTTGCGGATCTGAATCCCAACTCAACCCGATGGCAGCCCGTTGCTGAAGCTCGTCGCGCATCATTCCCCCTTGTCGGCTGCTGGTGGCGTGGCAGCGCGGTTCCTCAGGACTTGCTGTACTGCCATGACGATCCGCGTTACATAGGCGCGCTCGTGCGCCTCACGTCGCTTCAGGATGGGCTCAGTCCCCCAAAAGAGGTTGTCGACGACATAGTCAGGGTGGTTGCTCGCAACGAAGTCAGCCAGCGGGCTGCCCATCGCGCCCCAAGACGCGCACCAGGCTTTCCCGTAGCACATTATGGTGATGCGGCCTCCTCGTTCGCTCCACGGCTCTAGGACAACGGTGATCGTGTCCAGGTTGGGCGCGTCGCTGATCGTCAGGAGTTCGACGGTCTTTTCTTCTACGCGCATCACGCGCCCTCCTTGCTGGTGCTCATGGCGGCGACTCTGGCGATGCGCACATAGCCGTTGTAGCAACGCTCAGAGCAGAAAATGATTCCCTTGTATTCCACTTCGCAGCCGAATCCGTACTCATTGCCGCAGGTGTAGCAAAGCTCGTCGTTCGGCCAGAAGTTCGACGAATCGGCCAGATAGGCGCGCGCATCCTCGGGCGTCAGTTTCTTAGCCATTCTCGTTGCCCACCTTGCTGGCGCTCATGGCGGCGTCGATCATGCAATCAAGCATTTCCCCGGTACGCTCCACCAGGATCATGTTCCTGCCGACGCTGACCGGTGTATTGCGAACCCACCGATACCGCTCCGCATCCCGATGATTCTTCATTGCTTGCGAAGCCCAGTTGTGTCGCCCCTTGACCGTGCACGGGATGCACTCTTTCTGGCAACCCACTTCGAGATAGTGGGCTGGCTTGCCAGCTTCGGGGTGTGGATTCTGACTCAGCGGCAGGCCGCATTTGTGGCAGCAACCAGGCTTCAGCCCATCTACCACATCGCGCGCATCCTCCACCTGGTCGGCAGGCGATGCGGTGACCAGGGAGGTGCGGTAACGCTCGGCGCGCTTCCGGTATTCGTAAGCGCATTCGCGGATGGAGCGCATGCACTCGCCCAGCACCTGCAAGGCGTCGTCTACCATCTGGGCGCTGGCGGGCGTGTCGTCGTCGTCATGCGCCTCCATCGCAGCGGCGTGCTCGTTGATGGCGCCAAGCAGGCGGTCGGCGCAGACCGCTAGGTGGTCGGCGTCTGTCAGCACGTAGCGGATCGGATACGGCTTGGTCGCAGGGGCGGCATGCGGTGCCACTGCCTCGCCTTGCGATTTCTGCGCCAGGGCGTCAATGGCCTTCAGTAGGGCAGTTCGATACTGGCCCATCGTCTGGAACGAAATGGCATAGGCGTCGTTTGCGATCAGCGCGCGGATGTCGGCGCCAACCACAGCGCGTTCAGTGGTTGCCATGATGCAAATCCTCTCTTTCTGCAAACCGCTTCATCCAGCGGTAGTTGGAATAGACGCCGAAGGCGACAGCGCCGAGGAAGGCGAGCGCCATGACGACCAGGTAGATCAGGCAAGCCATGTCAGTAGGGCTCCCAGCCAAGCGCGGGTAAGCCAGTGGTCTTGCTGATCACCGGATTGCCGCGCTTGTCCTTCTTGGGTTTGCGGACCATGACCTTCGGGGCATGGATGCGAGACGTCATCCGCGCGACCTCGATCCATTCCTTGGCGAACTGGGGCGCGTCGAAGGGGGGGCTGACCTGAGTCGGCTTAGCCTCGACGAGAATCTGCTCGGCCAGCTTGTGCACCTTCTCCTTCCATTTCTCCATCGACAGGTTTTCGTCGCGTACCTTTTTCTCGGCGCGCTTGAGGGCTGCATCAAAGGTCATGCCAAACACGCAGAATGCGGACATGGTCAATCTCCGGTGGGTTTGGGGAGAGTGGCGGCGAACTGCTCGCGCACGATCACCAGGCGGGCCAGTGCATCCTGAGCGGCGGCCGAGTAGAAGTTTTCGCACCGCAGGACGCCATCGATAGCGGTGACGATTTCCTGCGCCGAGGGCAGCCCGGGCGGAATGGCGGCCTTGCCAACGCGGCTGGACTGCTCGGCAAACGCCTTATTGTTCGCCGCGGTGAGGATGCGGAACCCCGGTATGCTCATGGGCGCTCCGCACCTTCGCCGGCCGTCAAGATCACAACCGGGCAACCGATGTCCGGATGCACCAGGTAGTTGTGCGTGTAGTAGCTGCGGCTGGTGCGCTGAAGACTGAAGCCGGTGCTAAGCATCCATGCGAGAGCCGCTTCTGGCGCTCTGCTGAAGACTTGAATCCTGTCCCCACCCGCTGTGATCTGCTCTAGCTCGAACTCGATGCCGGCATAGTGCGCGGTGGCCAATATCTCTCCCAGCGCATCAATGTCTGACGCTTGGTCGCTGATCTGTGCGCGCTCGGCCGCGGCCTTGGCGTCGAAGGCTTCGAGAATACGTTCGGAGAGCTTCATGCTGCTTTCACCTGGACATTGCGCGCGCCGCACAGCAGGCCGCGGTTGATAGCTGCGTCATGAGCGGCCCACCAGCTGGCGAAGCGGCCCGTATAGACGCACTGACGGTTGATGAAGATTCGGAAGGTCACGACTGCCTCCAGATGGGAGCGGTCATAGGCGCGTCCAGGGTGAGCGCGACATAGACGCCCGAGAGGGCGATGACGCCGAGAGCCATCCCGAACCAGAAGAGCAGGGCGCGGATGACTTTCATGCCAAGCCTCCGGCACGCTTGATGACTGCCGCTCGCTCGTGGGCGCGGGTGGTTCCCTCGCCGTCTACGCCGTCGCGTGCATTGCGCTCGGCGAGCACCATCTTCTGATTGATGGAGAGCAAGCCGAGGGCGTTGCGGATGATCTGGTGGGCGGCCTCGAGCTCGTGCAGCAGCTCGGTCTGGCAGTTGGCCTGGACGGCCTGGCGGACGGCGGCTTGAGTGGGCGTCATGGCTCAGCCCCGGCCGCCAATGCGGAAGACGGACATCACAAGCAGGACGACGACCGTCCAGGCCATGATTCCGATGCCTACCAAGATCTCCATGTTGCGCTCCCGTGAGTTGCTTGCCGCTGTAGCGGCGATGAAGCAACTATAGCGATACGCTAAAGCTAAAGCAACTGGAGAATGCGCGATTCGCTAAATTTTTGATTTAGCGATCCGCTTGCCTTGTGGCGAGTGGGCAACAAAAAGCCCACCGCATGGGTGGGCGCTGGGAGTGGGGCAGAGGACTAGAAGCGTGTCTTGATTTTCTTGCGCCTTACCGGGTGAGCTACGTAGTACATCCAGGTGATCTCTTCCGGCTTGAAAAACAGAATGCCGGGCTCGCTGTAAGAGCCGAGCTGCACGCCATTACGAAGCGACTGGAGCCGCTTGAGTATGGTTTCGCCGGTGCCCAGGCGGACAAGCACGTCATCCCCCAGTTCGACTTCCGTTCCTGGTTCTACAAACGCGAAATCGCCAGGGTTGTAGACAGGCGCCATAGATGTGCCGATGACCGGAGTAAGGAAGGCATGCGGATCGTCCGTCGCCAGCACTGCAAATTCTTCTGTTGCGCCCACCAGGTAACCGCCGTCAGTCCAAATTCTTTCAGGGAGGCCGCCATTGGCCCGACCCACAACATACACATGTCGTGCAGATGAGCTGCCGACCTGGATATGCGGGTCGGGCAGCCGCGAAACATTGTATGCGGCTGCTTCATTGCCCTCGTTAAGTTTTGCTTCAACCTGATCTGCACCGAGCGACGGCTTGACAGTCGCCTGGCTCTGCGCGCTGGAGTGATCCACGTCCATCCAACCACGCGTTTCGCCAAGAGCCGCTTCGATCTTGCGAGCAGCATCGTCGCCCATGTGTTTGGGCTTCCCGGTCTTGCTATCCGGCTGACGGTTCTTGATCTGGCTTAGGTAAGCCGATGAAAGGCCTGCCTTTTCGGCCAATGCGGCGGCCGTTTCCATCCGGCGGATGGCCTCAAGCAAGTTGAGGCGGCGTATCTCGTCAATGGTTTTCATGCGCGCCATTCCATAGCAATTCGCTAAACAAGGAAATGTGCGATTCGCTATTGTCATTGCTTTAGCGAATCGCTATAGTGTTGCTATGGACCTCAGAACCTACCTCTCCGGAAAACGTGGCCGGCTCGTCGCTTTGAGCCGGGCCATCGGCGCCCACGCATCCGATGTTAGCCGATGGGCAACCGGCGAGCGCCCGGTGCCAGTTCCTTTCGGTCGCCCTATCGAGGACGCCACGGGCGGGCTGGTTACCCGGAAGGAAATGTTCAGCCATGAGGTGCTTGAGCGGGTGTGGCCGGAACTGGTAGGGGCCGTGGACAGGATCAAGGCTATTGACGACGTGCAACCACCCGTTGCCACGTCGGGGCAAAAAAAGGGCTAAAGCCCGTAATAAGGGCCGGCACAGACCGGCAGAGGAATTGCGGGGCAACAAAACCGGGGCTGTAGGAGTGGACGACAGGCGTATTGCTGGAGGAAGCATGGCAAACGGACGCAGCAACGCACTCGGCAAGCTCACCGCCGAGATCAAAACGCGCGTGGATGACGTCACCCGAGACGAGTTGGATCGTCTCGCTTGCGAAGCCGGGATGGGCGTGTCCGAGTTCATCCGTGAGCTGGTCATGGTGCGCGTCCATGGCCTTGATCGTGTAGCCAGATTACACCGCTCGCGCCTGGCGATGGTTGCCGGTTGCGGGCCTGATGCGGACGAGTAGAGGGACCGTAAGGCGCCCATGTACGAATCCTCAACGGGGTTTGTGCAAGCCATGTTCGCAGCAATGAATTTGTCCATGTGGGCATTAGCAGCAGTAGAGAGGCGGGGCCTTCCCGCAACGTCCGCGACTAAGCCGCGGTTTCGATAACAACAGCGTACTGCCAGCCCCACCCAACCGCACGCAGCGGAGTCAGGTCGGGATTGCGCAACGTTGGGTCACTTTGAGTAGAGCAACCATGACTGCAACTCTTTCGCCGGCGAAGCTTGAGCAAGCTGTCCGGATGGCGCTTTCTTCCGAGCGGCGGAAGGAGCTGATGGACCTGATGGGTTGGGATAGCTCCGACGTGAGCCGGATCCTGTCCAACCAGCAGGGCATCCCGCTGAGCAAGATCGATCTCCTGACGGGCAGCTGCGGCTTCGCCCTGGTGACCAAGCCCTATCTGGACGCCATCAGCACGCTGTGCCAGGTGGGCGCCTCGTGCCACTGCGCGCGCGAGGGCTTCGGTGAGTGCGGCTCCCGGCGCTGAGGTGGCTATGAACGATCGCCTCACCCCTGGCGGTGCTTACCGCATGCCCAGCGGCCGGCGCGCGTTCTTCGCGCGCTTTGTGCTTTCCCAGAAGGCCTACCAGTTCGTCTACGAGGACGACGGCACCGAGTTTCAGCACCGGGTCTTCTTCCTGACTGAGAAGAACCTGAGCCTGGCGGTACCGGAGGTGGGGCAGTGATCCACGAGCTGATGCCGCGCGCCGCGCTGCGCGAGCAGGGCGCCGAAGCCTTCCGCCGCGGCGGCCACGCCGACGACAACCCGCACTGGCCGCCGGGCTCCGACGCCCACCTCGAGTGGAAGTTCGGCTTCAAGAATGAGCAATATGGGCCCGAGACGGGCGCCAAGGCATAGGAGAGGGCATGCACACCGCTGTCGCTCACACCAGCATTCGCAACTACGACCGGATGCGCAAATCCGGCGAACTGGGCCGCGTCCAGCAGGAAATCATGGACGCCATCGGCGCCTACCCGCGCGACTACTCGCTGCAGGAGCTGGCGCAGGCAACTGGCCTGGCGATCAACACCGTCAGCGGCCGCGTCAACGAGCTGCGCAAGGCCGGGAAGCTCGAGCAGGGCGCCGCGCGGGCGTGCCGGATCACCGGCCGCACCATCCGCCCGGTTCGCCGGCCGAATCCGCAAAGGGATCTGTTCTGATGGCCCGTAAGAGTCCCACGGCCGCAGAGCGCCGCCACATGTCGGCGGTGGCGTCTCTCGGCTGCATCGTCGACACGCTGGAAGGCAAGCCGGGCACGCCGGCCGAGATCCACCATATCCGCACCGGTACCGGCGGCGGCCAGCGCGCCAGCCACATGCACGTGCTGCCCCTTTGCCCGTTGCATCACCGCGGCCGGCTCGGCATCCATGGTCCGCTGGGGCGCAGTTTTGTCGCTCACCTGGGTTTGAGCGAACTGGATCTGCTGCCCCTGGTGGAGCGCGCGCTGGTGCTCCAGGCCGAGCGCGCCGGCCCGGCTGCCCGCCGTATGTACATCGAGCCGGCAATGACTTCAGGGGAGGCTGCATGAGCGGGAAGATGTCCGGGCTCGTGTTCGAGCACTACCCAGAGGGCGGCGGCGAAATGCTGACCGCACTGTGCCTTGCTGACCATGCCGACCACGATGGCACCTCGATTTATCCATCGGTTGAGACGGTTGCGAAGCTGACGCGCCAGTCGCGCCGCACGGTGCAATACCACCTGTCGAAGATGCAGGAATCCGGCTGGCTGCTGCTGGTCGGCAACGCCAAGGGTGGCCGCCAGAAGGCTCGCGAGTATCGCATCAACCCCGTTTGGATCGAGACCGGCAAGCTCCCGGAAAAGGGCGCAAAAGCTGCACCCTTTAACCCCGAAGCAGTTGGAGCGGCTGGGGCTGTGGATAACTCCGAAAAGGGTGCAGCAGCTATTGCGCCCTTTGGGAGCGGAAAGGGCGCAACGGGCGACAACAAAGGGTGCAATCCGGAACACGAAAGGGTGCAATCTGAAGCAGGAAAGGGTGCAACAGCTATTGCACCCGAACCGTCAGTACCCGTCATAGACCCGTCAGTGACCCGTGGCGCGAGCGCGCCGCCAGATCACATCCGGAATGCGACAACCGGAGAGATCAACCCCCGTCCGGTCCAACTCGCCATCCTGCTGCGTAAGACCTACGGCATGGAGGCCACGAGCAACAGCGCCGAGGTGCACGACATGGTCCGCCTGGCCGTGACCGACACCGAGATTGCTGAGCACGTCGAGCTGTTCCATCTGCGCAAGCCGGGTGAGCGGCCGAACGCACGCTACGTCCTGCGAATGATCGAGTCGACCCGGAAGCGCGCGGCGGAAGCGGCGGCCACTGGCGATCCGAGCTGCACCGGCGCCGCGGCGGCAGAGGCCGGTATCTGGTGGCGGTCGACGGGCGGCATCAACGCAAAGGGCGCCGAGCTCAGCGTGAAGCGGCGCGCCGGGGATCCCGACTGGGTCTACAAGGTCCGGGTATTCAAGGCGGCCGGCTCCGGAAAGTGGCAGGAAGAGCTGCTTGCCGACATGCTCCGCACCAAGAACTCGATGTACGCCCAGGTGTTCGAGCAATTCCACGGCCATCCGCCGATCGGGGAGGCCGCGTGATGGGCATGTGGGGGAAGTGGAGTGCGAACGGACGAGGCCTGGCGGCACGAGTGCGAGGCCAGGAGGCTGGCGCCACTGCCGGACTGGCGGGTGACGGAGTACCTGAACAAGGTGGAAAAGATCAGAGGCCGGGCCGCGGCGGTCAGGCTGGTATCGGACATGCGGGCACTGCGGCGCGCAAGCCAAGCAAGTACGGCAACACCCGGGTGACGGTGAACGGCGAGACGTTCGACAGCCAGCGGGAGATGGAGCGGTACCACCACCTCCGGATCCTGCAGCGGGCCGGGCAGATCAGCCAGCTCGAGCGCCAGGTTGTGTTCATCCTCGCGCCGGCGGTTTTCATCGGTGGCCGCAAGCGCCCGCCGCTCAGGTACGTGGCGGACTTCACCTACGTCGAGCAGGGCGCCACGGTGAAGACCATCGAGGACGTGAAGGGGAAGGTCACCGAGGGGTACCGAATCAAGCGCCATTTGATGGCTGCGCTGGGGTTTGAGGTCAAGGAGACAAAGTGAGAACTGTTCGCAATTTCTTCGGGCGCCTTTTCGGCAAGTCGAAACCGGTGACGACTGCATTGCCGCCGGTGAACTGGCCGCCGCCGCCGATGCCATCCGTGAAGCCGGGGCTCGCAAGGCGGTTGAGTCCCCAGGTGCCGCCGAGGCGAAACCCGGTACCGGAATCGCGGGCTGTGGCCGTTGCGTCCGTTCCGCGCCGCTCGCCGGTGGCCGCAGCTGCCCCGGCCCCGTCCGCATCCAGTTCGAGCACGACCGATGACGGCATGTCCATGCTGCCGGCCGCAATGCTCCTGGCTTCGCGCGACGATTCTCCGGCGCCGGCCAGCTGCTCACGCTGGGATGCGCCGGTGGGTGGCGGCGGCTCATTCGATGGTGGCGGCGCCTCGGGCAACTGGGATAGCGGATCGAGCTCGTCGTCGGACAGCTACTCGTCGTCGGACAGCGGTAGCTCGTCCAGCAGCTGCGATTGAGGAGGTCAAGTGAGCGGCCCGACAGTGTTCACAGCAATGGATCTCGAACTCATCGAGCGGGCTGCGCGCCGCGCCGGGTTTGAGGTTCGTCGCTTCCGTGCCCGTGACCTGGAGGTCGTGCAGGTGCTGGAGCCGGGCGGCCAGTGGCGGTTCTATGACCCGCTGCACGACGACGCAGACTGCTTCCGGCTGATGGTTGCCTGCGATGTCCCGCCGCTCAGCGGAATGACGGGTTTGGTTTGCGCGGGCTGCGCCTCGGAGAAGATCGCGGCCCACCCGACCCGCCTTGCTGCTGTACGCCGGGCGGTGGTCCGGGCGGCCGCCAGAGACTTCAGGGCACAAGGCGCACCGTAGACGAAATGGTCACTGAATGCAGCAAGGGTAGTTGAAAGGGTAATCGCAGTAGGTGTTTCGGTAACGCGCCCAGCGCGACAGCAAGGAGATCAGGTTGAAAACGATTCGAAATTTCTTCGCGCTCGGTGTGGCGCTGATTCTGGCGGCATGCGTCGACCACCAGGCTGCGCCGGCGCCGGCAGCCGCAGCAGGCCAGGCGGGCCAAGGTGCTCCCGTGGTGGTTCAGCAGCAAAGCGAAACCAGCTGGATGCCCGCACTTCTGGGAGGCTTGGCCGGCTACATGCTGGGATCGAGCGGCAGCCGCCAGGCAGCCCAGCCCGCCCAGGTGGTGGGGCACCATTATGTCCAGCCCAGCCCGCGCTATCAGGCCCGCGCGGCCTCGCCGGTCCCGGCACCGGCCGCGGCGTCCGCGCCGGCCAAGGCCGCCGGTGCGCCGATCGGCCCGCTGCCCAAGGTGGTGCCCATGACGCCGCCGGCCGCCAAGCCCTTTGCCTATGGCGCCCCGCCGGCGCCGCAGCCCAAAGTGACCTACGGATCTGGCTTCTCCACGCCCAAGGCATCGGCCGCGCCGGCGCCGCGCTACTCGGCGCTTTCGTACACCTCGCGCCCTGGCGCATACAGCGGCCGGCGCTAAGGGGAGGGGGCGTATGCGTTGGGGGAAGGAGGAGGTGGCGCGACTGCGCAAGCTGTGGGAGAGCGGCAAATCGTTCCGGATGATCGGTGCCGAGCTGGGGCGGTCGATCGAGTCGGTCTACCGGAAGGGTAAGGCGCTGGGTTTGGGCTCGAAGCCGTTCGAAGGCGAGACGTCCCCGACATGGATGCTGCTCACCCGGGTTTGCCAAGACCGCCGCGGGCGGACGGTGCACGAGATGGCCAAGATCACGGGTGCGAGCCGCCACACGATCGACCAGATGTTCCTCCGTAAGGAGCGGGCCGGCGAGGCTCACGTGGCGCGGTGGGAGCAGCGGCCCGGGGCCCCGATCCCGTATTGGCTGCCGTTTCCAGGCAAGAGCAAGCCGAAGCCGCGCAGGCTGACCAACACCGAGCGCAGCCGCGTCCAGCGTGCCCGGATGCGGGAGGAAGACCCGCTGCGCTACAAGGCGATGATCGACCGGAACACCGTCAACCGCGCTCTCCGGAACGGCACTGTCCGGAAACAGCATGCCGTGGTTCAGGCGCTGTTCGGTATGGGTGGTCGGGCATGACGGCGAAAGCGAAGGGCGGCGCGCTGGCGCGGCTGGCCGGCATGTGGTGCGGCAATCCGGACTTCTGGCGCTTCGTGGCGCTCCGGAGCGGCCAGCCGTGCGATTCCGCCGCGGCGGCGCGTGCCTACGTGCTGAAGGTCAGCGGCATCGAGTCGCGGGCGCAGCTGGACCACGTGCCGGCGGCAGAGGCCAAGTTCCACGCCGGTGTGCGGCTGCCATTCATGCGCTGGCAGCAGGAAGCAAGGGAACAGAACAAACCTACCAGGTAACCACCGATGAACGAGACCGAGATCCTTTTCACCAGCGCAGACAGCGCCTTACGCTTTGCATTCTCGTACTCGATGCAGCAATACAGCCCCACGCCAATGGCACGCGCCATGCGCGGAGGTAACGTTGGCACCGGAAAGGGGCTGGTAGGCGTGGATGGCGCGGGGCAGGCCGGCATGGTGCGCAGCGAATTGAAGGAGTTTAGCGACTTGCACCTGGCTATCCTGATCGCCCAGTTCGCTCCGGCCGAGCTGCCGTGCGACTGCACTGCGCCGTGCTGCTCGGGGAAACGGGTCAACCGGGAATGGGCAGATGCCATCACCTACCTGGCGGAGCACACCGCGTACCTGTTCGCCGGATCGATGTCGCACTACCGACTGCGGCGTGGCTTGATCGAGCGGCACTTCGGCGCCCAGCGGGATGCCCACGGAAAGAAGCTGACGCTGGAGCGGCTTGCCGAACAGTGTGAGATCCACAGACAGACGGCATCGACGCACCACCAGAAGCTGATGGCCTATTTCCGTGGCACCAAGGGCGTGAACGGCGCCGTCGGCGTTCAGGCAATTGCGTTGCAGCGCGCCAATGATCAGTTACGCGATCGCGGCTTAGTGGGCATCGCGGAGGCGGCGTAGGCGGTAAGGCGATATTGGCGGATAATGCTGACTTTCTTACCCAATGTAAGCCAGCATGGACGCCTCCAAGGAAGAGTCACCACTGCCGCAGCCTCTCGTAGCCTACGATTGGAAAATCGTCGGACGCGCAATCGCGGAAATGAACAGCGCGATTGGGGCCGCTGTGCGACGGTTCGAGGTGTGGTTGGCGACCAATGGGCCTGTCATCGGGGCGGCGATTCGGCGTGTGATTGAGGAGTTGCCGCCCGCGTACCGTGAAGCAATGATCGAGCTTGCGCGGCACGGATGGTACGTCGATATGCAGCGAATGGGCCTTGGAGAGCCACCCACTCTGGCGCTAGCCCTTCGAAGCATCGAAACGGCCGAAGAGGCGAAGGAGGAACTGAAGCTGCATTTTCTCACGCACCTGGACGAGATTGAGACGGAAGTTTGTGAACGGTTCCCGCACCGCGCTCACATTCTTTCCCCGGCGTTCAACGCTCACCGCACGGGGCAGTATGTCCTGTCGATTCCGGTGTTCCTTTCCCAGTCGGACGGAATCTGCTTCGAAACAGTGGAAGCTCACTATTTCATGTCGGACAAGGGGAGGGGCCGCCCGAAGACAGCGATCCACGCCCAGTCCGAGCAGCATGATTTCTGGACCAGGATCGTGCTGGCGCCGCTAGGGGAGTATGGTGAGCTGAACGTGACAGAGAGGCTGCGCCCATCGGATTTTAGTGGGCTGAATCGCCATACGGTGTTGCATGGTCAGTCGCTCGACTACGGGACAGAGATGAATAGCCTCAAGGCAATTTCATTGCTGAACTATGTGTCCCAGGTGTTGACCAGAAAGTCCTTTGCGGATGGGCTGGCCGAAGGGGGCAAAAGCGACACTTGACCTTTCGACATTTTGTGTCGAAAATGGCCATCAATTTGATACACCGCAGAATTGTCTGTAGAGCCCGCCGAGCGAAAGCCAGCGGGCTTTTTGCATTGGAGCTTGCCGTGTTCCTGCCGACCTACGTCTTTCTGCTGTGGGGTGTGTGGGCGCACGCGTGCTGGCCCAACTGTGACGGTTGATCTCACCGCTTTCCACCGCTCCTCCCGTTGTCTCCTCCCAGCCCGCCTGGGTTCGCGCCTCGCCGGCATCAGTCGGCGGGGCGCTTCTCTTTTTGTCCGCCATGCCCCGATTGACGACCCTCAAGCCGCGACTGACTGCGATGAAGGAGGGCCGTGTGGCTATCACCAATGGTGGAGGTTGGCGCAGCAGTGGGATGAGCAGCGGCGAGCGGGGCTATGGGCACAAGTGGCAGAAGGCTCGCGCGGGTTTTCTTCGTGAGCACCCGCTATGCGTGTACTGCCAGCAGGAAGGCCGCACGACGGCGGCAGACCTGGTGGACCACATCATCCCGCACCGTGGCGATCAGTCGCTGTTCTGGCGCCGGTCGAACTGGCAAAGCCTTTGTTCCCCATGCCATAGCGGGCGCAAGGCGCGCGAGGAGCGGGCAGCAGAGATGAGGTAGGACGGCGGCTGATCGTGGCGCCTGCGGGCTGTGGGTGCGTCTGGTGCCACACCCCTGCTAGGGAGGGGGTATCGAAAGTCTAGGCGCCCCGGGCCCTTAGACCGCCCTGTTCCTCACGCACAGAAAATTTCCCCCTTGGAGGATTTGTTAATGGCTTTAACAGGCAAAAAGCGGCTGTTCGCGGATGCCGTTATCGCCGGGAAGTCCAATAGGGACGCGGCAATCGCGGCTGGCTACAGCCCGAAAACTGCTTCGGCGTCCGGGTCTCGCCTTGTTAAAGACCCGGACGTAGCCAAGTACTTGAAAGAGCGTCGGAAGACGGCCCGGAAAGATCCCGCTGCCGCGCCTGCGGACGCCCCGCCGAAGCCCGTGCCGAAGTTTGACCTGAGCACGGCGCTAGCGCACAAGGACCCAAAGGCCTTCCTCCTGGCGGCGATGAACGATCTGGAGCTTGAGCCGCGCCAGCGCATCGAAGCGGCCAAGACCTTGATGCCGTTCATGCACCAAAAGCTGGGGGAGGGCGGCAAGAAAGAGCAGCAGCAGGCCGAGGCGCAGAAGGTTGCCAGCCGGTTCTCCGCTGCTGCGCCCCCCAAGCTGGTCGCCGCTGGCGGTAGAAAGGTCTGACGATGGCATGGCAAACCGCTTGCATTGACTGGGAGCGCCGGCTGATTGATCGCTTGCCGATCATCCCGCCGCCGATCTTCCCGGAGCAGGCGGAGCAGGCGCTGGCCATCTTCAAAGAGCTGCGCGTCGTCGACCTGCCCGGCAAGCCGACGTTCGGCGAGTGCAGTGAGCAGTGGGTGTTCGACTTCGTGGCGGCCATCTTCGGCGGCTACGACGCAGACACCGGCAAGCAGCTGATCCGCGAATACGGCCTGCTGATCAGCAAGAAAAATACGAAGTCGACCATCGCCGCCGGCATCATGCTGACGGCGCTGATCCTGTGCTGGCGCGAGGAAGAGGAGCACCTCATCCTGGCGCCGACAAAGGAGGTGGCCGACAACAGCTTCAAGCCCGCAGCGAGCATGATTCGCGCGGACGATGAGCTGTCGGCCCTGTTCCATATCCAGGACCACATCCGCACGATTACCCACCGGGTGACCCGCAACACGCTGAAGGTGGTGGCGGCCGACACGGATACGGTGTCGGGTAAGAAGTCCGGCAAGATCCTAGTGGATGAGCTGTGGCTGTTCGGCAAACGGTCGAACGCCGAGGCCATGTTCATGGAAGCCTTGGGCGGCCAGGTGTCGCGCGACGAGGGCTGGGTGATCTACCTGACCACGCAGTCGGACGACTCGCCGGCCGGCGTGTTCAAGGAACGTCTGGACTACTGGCGCGGCGTGCGCGACGGACGGATCGAGGACCGCAAGACCCTCGGCATCCTGTACGAATTCCCGCAAGCCATGCTGGACAGAAAGGCGTACACCGATCCGGCGAATTTCTACATCACGAACCCGAACATCGGGCGATCGGTGAGCGCGGAATGGCTGGAGGACCAACTTCGGAAGAACAAGGCCAAGACGGACGGCACGCTGCAGCAGTTTCTGGCCAAGCACCTGAACGTCGAAATCGGCCTCGCCCTGCGGTCCGACCGCTGGGCCGGCGCCAATTTCTGGCAGCAGCAGGCGCGCACCGGCGTCACGCTGGAATCGCTGATCGAGCGTTCCGAAGTGGTGACGATGGGCATTGACGGCGGCGGCCTGGACGACTTGCTGGGTCTGTCGGCCGTTGGCCGCGACGCTGATACCGGCGAGTGGCTGACCTGGTGCCATGCCTGGGCGCACCCCAGCGTGCTGGAACTGCGTAAAGAGATCGCGCCGCGCCTGCATGACTTCGCACAGGACGGCGATCTGACGCTGGTGGAGAACATCGGCGACGACGTGGAGCAACTGGTGGCGTACGTGTCGCAGGTCGAGGAATACGGCCTGCTGTACCAAATCGGCGCTGACCCGGCCGCGCTGGGGTCCATCCTGGACGCGCTGGAGGAAGCAGACATCCCGCGGGACAAGATCGTAGGCATCTCGCAAGGCTGGCGCCTGGGCGGGACCATCAAGACGACCGAACGCAAGCTTGCCGAGGGCGTGATTGTGCACGCCGGCGCGCCACTGATGGCCTGGTGCGTCAGTAACGCCAAGGTCGAGCCGCGCGGAAACGCGATCCTGATCACCAAACAGGCCGCCGGCACGGCCAAGATCGACCCGCTGATGGCCATGTTCAACGCCGTCGAACTGATGAGTCGCAACCCTGAAGCGCAAGACGGACCTGGAATCTATAGCTTATGAAACAGATGATCGCAAAGGCGTTGGGCGGATGGCGCGCGCCGCCGTCTGCCGCGGCGCCGGCGGCCATCGAGCCGACGCTGGGGCCGGCGGGGGACGTCAACGCGCTGGGCGAAAACTCGTTCGTCGACGGCATGTCGATGGATGAGCTGGTGAACCTGCTGGGCGCCTCCTACCGGTCCTCGGCCGGCGAGGCGGTGACCGAGAACACCGCCATGCGCGTGTCGGCCGTGTACGGCTGCGTTTCGCTGCTGGCTGGGGCCATCTGCACTCTGCCGATCGGCGTGTTTGAGCGCACCGGCAGCGACCGCCAGAAGGCCGACCACGAATACTGGTGGCTGCTCAACGAGCAAGCATCGGAGAACTGGACGACCGCCGCGGCGCTGGAATACCTGATCTCGGGCAAGCTGTTCTACGGCGACGGCTTCGCGCGGCTGCTGCGGCCGAGCGCCTACAGCAACCGCGTAATCGGCTGGGAGCCGCTGCACCCGCTGTCCGTGCAGCCGTTCAAGTATGAGGGCCGTGTTCTGTACCGGGTGACGCCGAGCGACGGCAGCCCAGCCTACACGCTGGACAGCGCGGACATGATCCACCTGCCCAGCCTGGGATTCGACGGGCTGCGCAGCCCGAGCCCGGTCACTTACGCGGCCAGCGAGATCATCGGCACCGCCATCGCGGCGCAGAAGCACGCCGGCAAGTTCTTCGCGGACGGCGCCAACTTCGACTACGCGCTCAAGACGGACTCGAAGCTGAAGCAGACCCAGCTGGACGCCCTGAAGGCGTCGCTGCTGGCGCGCTTGCAGAACGGTGGACGCGGCCCGCTGATCCTTGACGGTGGGCTGGCGCCGGCGCAGCTGAGCGTGAACAGCAAGGACGCCGAAATTTTGGCGACGCGCCTGTTCACGGTCGAGGAAATCTGCCGCGTGTTCGGCGTGCCGCCGCATATGGTCGGCCACACCGACAAGACTACGTCTTGGGGCAGCGGCATCGAGTCGCAGGGCATCGGGTTCGTGCGCTACACGCTGCAGCGGCACCTGACGCCGATGGCGCAGGAGTTGAACCGGAAGCTGTGGCCGGTGCGCCAGCGTTTCTTCGTTGAGCACATCACCGCAGCGCTCGAGCGCGGCGACCTGAAAACGCGATACGAAGCGTACCGAATCGCCATGGGGCGGGCTGGTGAACAGCCGTGGATGGGCGCCGACGAGGTGCGCCGGCTGGAAAACATGCCGCCGAATGCGGATCTGAAACTAAATGGGGGTGCCAGTGCGCAACCGACTGAATAAGCTGCTGGCGGACAACCGCAAGGCCACCGCGCGGCGCTTCGACGTGCTGGCGAAGGCAGACAGCGGCGAAGCCGAGGTTTTCCTCTACGACGCGATTGTGTCGAGCGAGGAAGAGGCCGAATGGTGGGGCGGCGTCGCGCCGGAATCGTTCGTGAAGGCGCTGCGCGGCATCGACGCCAGCACGATCCACCTGCGGATCAACTCGCCTGGCGGCAGCGTGTTCGCGGCCCGCGCGATGGAACAGGCGCTGCGCGACCACAAGGCCCGCATCGTCGTGCACATCGACGGCCTGGCTGCATCTGCCGCCACGTTCATCGCCATGGCTGGCGACGAAATCGTGATGAGCAAGGGCGCCCTGTTCATGATCCACAAGGCGTGGACGGGCACCTGGGGCAACGCGACGGACCTGCGCGCCGAAGCCGACCTGCTGGACAAGATCGACGGCACGCTGGCGGATACCTACGCCGAGCGAACCGGCGTCGAGGCCGCGCAGGTGGCCGAATGGATGGCGGCGGAGACTTGGTTCACGGCTGACGAGGCGGTGAAGCACGGATTCGCTGACCGCGTTGCCGAAACGGAGGCGAAGGCTGGCTGGAACCTCAGCGCCTACGCCAACGCGCCGGCCGCGAAGCCCGCGCCCGAACCGGAGCCGGCCGCAGCGCCCGCAGCACAGCAAGACCCTACCCCCTACGCCACAGACGAACACCGCGCCCGCCAGGCGCAGCGCCTGCGGCTCGTAGCCCGAATCTGACGCGCGTTCGCGCACAGAAACCAACCGCCTCCGGGCGGTTTTTTTTCGTCCACAGAAAGGAACCGACTACATGTCGAAACTCGCACAACTGCGCGAACGCCGCAATGCCAAGGCCAAGGAAGCGCAAGATCTGAACAACCGTTTCCCGGCCGAGCAGCGCATGCCGGCCGCCGAGGCGTCGCAACTGGACGCCATCCTGGCTGAAGTCGAGGCCATCGACGGCGAGATCCAGCGCGAGAACCGCCTGGCGCAAGTCGCTGGCAACGCTCAAGCCGAGCACGAAGCCGCGCTGAACGCCGCCATCCGTCAAGGCGCCAACGAATCGCCCGAAGCTGGCGCGCTGCGCGCCGTGCTGACCGGCGGCCTGTCGGCCCTGAGCCCGGAGCAGCGCAACGCCATGTTCGCGCGCGTGAACCCGGACATCCGCGCCGCCATGTCGACCACGACCGGCAGCGAAGGCGGCTATACCGTGGCCACCGAGTTCAGCCGCAACCTGGTCGAAGCCATGAAGGCCGCATTCGCGGTGCGCTCGGTGGCTCAAGGCATCCGCACCAGCACCGGCGCGCAGATGCTGTTCCCGACCGCCAACGCGACGGCCGAGGAAGGCGAAATCGTCGGTCAGAACACCGACGTGACCGCGCTGGACACCACGTTCGGCCAGGCATCGCTGGACGTGTACAAGTACTCGTCGAAGTCGATTGCCCTGCCGTTCGAGCTGATCCAGGACAGCATGTTCGACATCGAGGCGTACATCCAGACGCTGCTGACGCTGCGCCTGGGTCGCATCCAGAACAAGCACCACACCACCGGCACCGGCACCGGCCAGCCGAAGGGCCTGGTAGCCGCAGCGACCGCCGGCAAGACTGGCACCACCGGCCAGACCACCAGCATCATCTACGACGATCTGGTGGACCTGGAGCACTCGGTGGACCCGTTCTATCGCCCGGCCGGCCGCTGGATGATGCACGACGACACGCTCAAGGCGCTTCGCAAGATCAAGGACAGCCAGAACCGTCCGATCTTCGTGCCGGGCTACGAGACGGGCAACCCCGGCGGCGCTCCGGATCGCCTGCTGGGCCGCGAGATCGTCATCAACCAGAACATGGCCACGATGGCGGCCAACGCGAAGTCGGTGCTGTTCGGTGACTTCTCGAAGTACCTGGTGCGCGACGTGATGGACGTGACGCTGTTCCGCATGACCGATTCGGCGTTCACGCTGAAGGGACAGGTCGGCTTCGTCGCCTTCTGCCGTTCGGGTGCAAACCTGATCGACGTCGGCGGCAGCGTGAAGTACTACGCCAACTCGGCCACCTGATGACGCCCGGCCCCGGCTTCGGCTGGGGCCGCCCACGACGAGGACAAACATGGCAAAACAACCGACGAAGACCGCGCGCGTGCTGTGCGCCGTCACCATCGCCGGTGTGCGGCACACGCCGAACACCGTCATCGAAAACCTGCCGGCCGACGTGCTGAAAGCGAACGCTGACTCGCTGGACGCTGAACCGGCCGCGGTCGAATACGCCAAGAGCGAAGGCGGCGCGGTGGTGCAGTACACCGACGAGCCGGCTGGCGACGTTGAACCCACCACCGAGGGCTGAACATGCTGCTGTCCAAGACCGTGACTGTTGCCGCGACGGCCGAGCCGGTGACGGTGGCCGAAGTGAAGACCAGCGCGCGGCTGGACAGCGACATCACTGAGCTGGATTCGCAGATCGAGACGCTGATTTCCGGCACGCGCGTGAAGGCTGAGCAGGAAACCAGCCGCGCGTACGTGTCGCAGACATGGCGTCTGGAGTACACAGACTGGCCGCGCGAATGCCTGCCGCTGTCACCCGTCACGTCGCTGGTGTCCGTCGAGTACTTCGACGGCACCGAGTGGCAGGAGGCGGCGGGCTGCGCGCTCGAGGCGCGGCTGAATGACCGCTCCATGCTGGCGATCCCGCCTGACCTGCTGTCCGCACTCGGCAGCCGCGACGGCGCGCGCGTACGCGTGGAGGTGCAGGCGGGTTACGCCGCGGCACCCAAGCACGTGAAGGCGTGGATCACGGTGCAGGCTGTCTGCATGCTGCAGGCCACCGACGCCCCGGAATACCTGGACGGCCTGCTGGACGCCGAGAGGGACTGGCAGTGATCGGCAAAGACACCTACCCCAACCGCGTCACCATCCAACGCCGCGCGACGGGCCAGGACGAGATCGGCCAGCCGGTCGAAACTTGGGCGGACGTCTCCACGGTATGGGCCAACATCCGCCACACCAGCGGCATGGAGGCCATCAAGGCAGGCGCCGACGTGTCGATCGTGCGCGCCAGCATCCGGATCCGCTGGCGTACCGGCATCGACGCCGGCATGCGTGTCGTGCACGGCGCGACCGTGTACGACATCAAGGCGGTGCTGGCGGATGAGGTGGGCCGCAAGCACGTCGATCTGGTGTGCGAGGTGGCGCGATGACGTTCTCTATCCGGGCAGACCTGGCCGGCGTGGATGCCCTGCTCGACGAGCTGGGCGATGCCGCCGAGGAAGCCACCCGCCCGGCCGCGCAAGCCGCCGCGCAGGTCGTGTACGACGAGGTTAAGAGCAACGTTGCCCGCCTCGGCCGCGTGACGGGCTTGCTGGACAGCTCGATTTACCAGGTATTCAGCAAGGTCGAATCCGCGCCAGGCAAGGCCACCTACGCGATCGGCTGGAACAGCAAGAAGGCGCCGCACGCCTGGCTGGTGGAGAACGGCTACCTGCAGCGGTATGTAACGTACCGCGGCGAGAACGGCCAGATTTACGTGGCCATCCGGCCAAACATGCGCGGAAAGCCGAAGCCGCGCCGGCGCGCGACGCAGGCGGAGAAAGACGCCTACTACGTGACGCTGGCCACGCCGAAGCAGATTGCTGCGAAGCCGTTCCTGCGGCCGGCGCAGTCCAAGTTTGACGACGCCATGAAGGCTGCGGCCGATGAGCTGTTCTGCCGTATCAAGGGAGATCAAGAGTGACCGTCGAGGCGAGCATCTTTGCGCTGCTGTCGCCGTTCGTGGGTGGGCGCGTCTTTCCTGACACGGCGCCATTCGACACGCCGCGACCGTACGTCACGTACCAGCAGGTCGGCGGCGAGGTCATCACGCCACTGGGCGGCGGCATCCCCGACAAGCAGAACGGCTACTTTCAGGTCAACGTTTTTGCCGGCTCTCGAGCATCCGCCGCGGCGCTGGCGCTGCAGATCGAGGGAGCGTTCCGCACGTCCACCGCATTCGTCGCAAAGCCGATGGCCGCGCCGATTGCCGATAGCGAGCCCGACCTGGTGCTCTACTCCACGCAACAAGATTTTTCGGTCTGGTCGACACGCTGACCGAACCGCTTTACTGCCCGGAAGGGCGCCAACAATACCCGCCTCGCGCGGGTTTTTTCGTTTCTGAAGGAGCCTGCTAATGGCATACGCATTCCCCGAGGGCGCAAAGTTCTTTTTCAGCCAGACGTTCGCGTCGGCCAAAACCGTCACTGGCATCACCAACGCCAGCCCCGCCGTCGCCACGTCCACCGCGCACGGCTTCGTGGACGACAACGAGATTCTGCTGACTTCCGGCTGGGAAGACGCGAAGGACTCCGTCTATAAGGTCGATCAACTGACGGCCGACACGTTCGCGCTGAAGGGCCTGAACTCGTCGGATACCAACTGGTTCGCGGCTGGTGGCGGCGCCGGCTCGGCGCAACTGGTGAGCAGCTGGGTTGAAATCCCGCAGGTGCTGACCATCGCCACGCAGGGCGGCGATCCGCGATTCACCACGATCAGCCCGCTGGGCCGCCGCAACTCGATCAACGTGCCGACCGGCTTCAATGCCACGTCGATCACGCTGACGCTGGGCCACGATGCTGCCGACGCGAACTTCCAGGTGATGCAGGACGTGTCGCGTGCGCTGCGCAAGGTCGCATTCAAGATGGTGCTGTCCGGCGGCGTGACCAGCTACGGCTACGGCTTCCTGGCCGTGTCGGAAATGCCGAGCCTGAACGTAAACCAGGCCAACCAGGTCACGGCCTCGTTCTCGCTGCTGGGCCGCTCGATCAGCTACGCGGCCTAATCGGTTGTCTCCTTGGGCCGCATCGCGCGGCCTTTTCTCGCTGGGCTTCGGCCTGGCGAGTCTTTTTTCCATACCAAAAAATCAAGGAAACCATCATGTCGAAGATCGTCCTGGGCAAGCGCCCCGCCAACTTCAAGCACACCGTGAAGTTCCCGATGCTGGATGGCAGCGAGGGCAGCATCGAGGTGTCGTACCGCTATCGCACGCGCGCCGAGTTCGGCAAGTTCATCGACGCGGTGTTCGCCGCATCGAAGGAAGAGCGCCCGACCGAGGACGAGTTCTCATGGGCAGCGCTGATGGAAAAGACCAGCGGCGCCAATGCTGACTATGTGATGCAGGCCGTCGACGGCTGGAACCTCGACGTGGAATTCACGCGCGAGAACGTGCAGCAGCTGGCGGACGAACTGCCGGCCGCAGTGACCGCGATCATGGACGCCTACCGCACGGCCATCACCGCGGGCCGCATGGGAAACTGACCGAGGCCGCCGAGGCGCTGTACAGGCCAAGCGCCGGCGGCACCGGTGCCCGTGTGAATGCCTTTGACCTTGGCCACCTGTTCCGCAAGGAATCGGCCGAGGTCTGGCCCGAGAACTGGCAGGCGGTCATGCTGTTCTGCCGGCTCGGCACGCAATGGCGGGCTGGGATGGGCGGGCCCACCGGCCTCGATTACGTCGCCGTGCTGGCGCTGATCGATCGCCTCGGGCTCCCCGCGGATGACGCTGACGAACTGTTTGACGACGTGCGCCACCTGGAGGCGGCAGCACTGACGGTCATGCGCGAGAGCGCGGAATAATCGCACCCGCTTCGGCGGGTTTTCTTCTACGGGCTCGCCATTCGGCGGGCCTTTTGCTTTGGTGCGCTATGGCAAATCAGGAACGCAAAGTCGAGCTAAGGGTTGGCGTCGACGCCACGGAAGCGCGCCAGGGTTTTAGCGAGGTGAAGACCGGCGCCCGCGACATGGCGCAGGCCGTTGTCACGGAAGGCAGCAAGGCCGGCCGCGCGGTCAGCAGCATCGGTGACGGCGGCCAGCAGTCCGCCCAAAAGACCGAGGCGGCGACCCGCAGCATGGTCCAGTCGATCCAGCGCGCGACCGCGGCGATGGAGGCTGGGTCGAAGTCGTCGAGCCAGTATTACGAGGCGCTGGCGAACCAGCGCGGGGTGAACGTCGAGGCGCTGAAGCCGTACCTGGCGCAGCTGGAGGCCGTCGAGGCGAGGCAGAAACAGGCGTCTGTCGCGCTGAACAGCGGCGCGGCGTCGATGGACAAGATGGGCGTGTCGGCTAAGCAGACGGCTGCTGCGATGCGTGGCGTTCCGGCGCAGTTGACCGACATTTTCGTGTCCCTGCAGGGCGGCCAGCAGCCGATGACGGTGCTGCTGCAGCAAGGCGGCCAGCTCAAGGACATGTTCGGCGGCATCGCGCCTGCCGCGCGCGCGCTGGGCTCGGCGCTGGTCGGTATGCTGAACCCGCTGACCCTGGGCGCGGCGGCGGTGGGCGCGCTGTACCTGGCGTATCGCGCCGGCGCGTCCGAGGGCGAGGAATTCCGCAAGACCCTGATTATGACGGGCAGCGCCATCGGCCAGAACGCCGATCAACTGCAGGCCATGTCGGCGCGCATCGGCGCCGTGGTCGGCACGCAGCGCCAGGCGGCTGAGGCGGTCAACGAGTTCGCCAAATCGGCCAAGGTGGGCGCCGGCAACCTGGAGCAATTCGCCACCGCTGCTGTCCGCTGGCAGGACGCCACCGGCACGGCTGCCGGGGAAACCGTCAAGCAATTCGAGGCGCTGGCCAAGTCTCCGCTGGAAGCATCGCTCAAGCTCAATGAGTCGATGAACTACCTGACGGAGAGCATCTACAAGCAGATCAAGGCGCTGCAGGATGCCGGGAAGGAAACCGAGGCGGCTGCGCTGGCGCAGAAGGCATACGCCGACGCGCTGGACTCGCGCGCGCCGCAGATGGTGGCCAACCTGGGCACGGTCGAAACCGCCTGGAAGAAGATCAAGGAGGCATCGGCCGGCGCGTTGGACTGGACGCTGAACATCGGCCGCAGTGCGACGCCGGAAAGCCGCCTGAAGGAACTGCAGGCCGAATACGAGCGGCTGAGCCAGTCCGCATCGTCGGCGCACAAGGATCGCGCGACCGCCGTGCTGGCGCAGATCGTCGGGCTTCAAGATCTGGCGAAGTGGCAGAACGCCGTCGCGCTCAACGATGCCGAAAACGCGAAGGCCGCGGCCCGCGCTGCGGCTGTCGACGCCTATACCGGCGACAAGTCGCGCAAGACCCGCGCCCAGCAGATGCAGGACGATCTGGCGAGGGAAAAAGGCGTCTACGACGCGCGCAAGGCGGACGCCGCCGGCAACGCCAAGGCGTTGCTGGACATCGAGAACTCGTACCAGACCGCAGTCGCGAACATCCGCGACAAGTACAAGGACAAGAAGGCTGGCGCCGGCGGCGTCTCTGCCACCGACACCGAACTGGCTGGCCTGCGCGGGCGCGTCGAGGCGGAGCGGCAACTGTCGAAGCTGCTGGAGTCCAGCGGCGGCGCGGTGGCGAAACTGAATGACGGCGAGAAGCTGTCGCTGCAGTACAGCGAAAAGCTGGCGCTGGCCAAGAACGCCGAGACGCGTGCGCGGCTGACGTCGCTGAAGGCGCTGGCCGACGAGCTGGGCGCACAGCAGCGATCGAACGCCGACGTGCAGGAGTTCGCGAAGCAGCAGCAGCAATACACCGACGCGCAGATCAAGCTGGTCGAGTCGATCCAGTCCAAGGCCGCAGCGATGGAGCTTGAGAACTCTGTCTACGGCCTCGGGAAAGACGAGGTCGAGCGGATGACCATCGCGCGCTTGGAGGAGCACAAGGCGGTTCTGCAGGGCTTCGAAGGCTCCGGGGAGCAGATCAAGCTGCTCGAGCAGGAGATCGACGCGCGCAAGCGCCTGATGGAAGCGACCAGCCAGCGGGAAGCGCTCGACGCCAACAAGAAGGCGGCCGACCAGGCGGCGGCGGACTGGAAGAAGTCGACCGACCAGGTCGAGCAGGCGCTCGCCAACGCGCTTATGGATGGCGGCAAGTCCGGAAAGGAGTACGTCGAGGGGCTGTTTCGCACGATGATCCTGCGCCCGATCATTTCCGCGGTGGTGAACCCGATCGCCGGCGCGGTCAGCAGTGCGCTGGGGCTCTCGGGCGGGACGTCAGGCGGCGGTTTCAACGCGGTGCAGGCTGGGCAGCAGGCCAACTCGCTGTACGGCCTCTACAACAACGCGGGGGCGTACTACAACTACGCCGTGAACAGCCTGTTCGGAACGGGCATCTCCTCAGCCACTGGCGCCACGTTCGGCGGTGCCGGCGCGCTGGCCAGCGGGGCGTTCGGTGCTGGGGCTGGCGCCTCGATCTACGGCGGCGGCGTGGCCAGCGCGGCGTATGGCGCCAATGCCGGGTTGTCGCTGTATGGCACCGGCACCGCGCTGTCGCTGTCTGGCGGCACCGCAGGCCTGGGGGCCACTGCCGGATCGGCCGGTGCGGCCGGTGCAGCCGGCGGCGCTGGCATGACGGGTGCGCTGGCGGCTGTGCCGGTGGCGGGTTGGATTGCGATGGGGATGGCGGCGGCAGACTCGCTGTACGGGAAGGGCTGGGACTACCAGAAGGTGGACATGAACACCTTCGGGAAAATCTACGGCTCGGCCACGTTCGGCGCGGACCGCCTGCTGCGCGGCATCGGCATGAGCGATCGCCTGGCGAACGCCCTCTCCGGCGCGTCGACCATCACGGCGCTGTTCGGGCGCAAGAAGCCGGAAGTGCAGTCGGCGGGCATCGAGGGGGATTTCACGGCGGACGGGTTCGACGGTCAGAACTTTGTGGACTGGAAGGCTAAGGGCGGGTGGTTCCGGAGCGACAAGCGCGGGACGAACCGTTCCGCACTCGATGACGAACAGTCCTCAATGCTGCAGGGCGCGGTTCGGGGTTCGCTGGGCTTCTATCGCAACCTCGACGACTTGGCGGGCGGCGCTGGCATGGCCGGCCGCGAGGACTCGTTCTCCTATCACGTGCGCGCGGATCTGCGCGGGGAGGGGTCGTTCGAAAAGCTCCTGACCGACCTGTCGAACGCCATGGGCTCGCACATGCTGCCCCAGCTGAAGAATTTCCGGCGCGAGGGCGAGTCGATTGCTGACACCGCACAGAGACTGACCGGCGTCTTCAGCGTCACCAACACGGCGGCCGAGGTGCTCGGCAAGACCACCAAGGAGGCGTTCGGCGGGATCGGGCTGTCGACGTCGCGGGTGCGCCAGCAGTTGATCGACGTGGCTGGCGGCCTGGAGGCGTTCAGCGGCAAGGTGTCCACCTACTACGACATCTACTTCTCGCAGGAGGAAAAGCTCACCCGGTTGCGATCGCAGCTGTCGGACAGCTTCGATGATCTTGGTGTGGCCATGCCGACCACGATGGAGGGATTCCGGTCCCTCGTCGAATCGCTGGATCTGACCACCGAGAGCGGACAGGAGATGTTCTCCTCGCTGCTGGACCTCGCGCCCGCATTCGCGCAGGCAAGCCAGGCGATGTCGGCATTCGCCAAGCAGGTAGCCGATTTCCAGGAGTCGCTGCGGTTGGGCGATTTGTCGACGCTGACGCCGGAGCAGAAGTATGCCGAGGCCAAGCGCCAATACGACGCCGCCTCGGCCGCCGCGCTGTCGGGAGACAGCGATGCGCAGGCGCAGTGGGCGCAGATCGCGCAGGCGTTCCTGGAGGCATCGCGCAGTTTCTTCGCGAGCGGCGGGCAGTACGCCACCGACTTCGCCGCGGTGCAGGGCTTCCGCCCCAATGGCTCGCACGCCAACGGCCTGGCCTATGTGCCCTTTGACGGGTACGTGGCCGAGCTGCACCAGGGCGAGCGCGTGCTTACGCGGGAAGAGAACGCCAGCTACAGCGGGCCGGACTGGTCGAAGTACGGGCGCAGCGAGAACGTCGCGCTGGTGGCCGAGATCCGGTCGCTGACGGCGCAGGTCGCGTCGCTTCGGGAAACGGTGCGCCAGGTGGAACAGGCCAAGGAAGCACAGGCCGAGGCCCGGCACGCGGAGGCGCAGGCGATGCAGGCCAAACAGATCCGGCTGCAGCAACAACTGGTGGATAAATGACCATTGCAATTGAAGTCAGCGCATACCGGCTGTCGACAGGTCTGGTGGAGGTCCTGCATTTTTCCGATGCGGGGTTCATCACCAGGCCGGACGATACGCCGGCCAATGCGTATTTCGAGCCCTGCCTGGTCGAGCCGCCGCGGCTGTCTCGCGTGCTGTTCGATCAGGCGGCCACCTATGGCGCCTCGCGCGTCTCGGTGGGTGAGATCCTGCTGGCCAACGCGGACGGGCACCTGGACGCGCTGCTGGTCGACTACGCCTTTGACGGGCGCCCCTTTACCGTCCGGGCCGGCGCGCTGGGCACCGCGGTGTCGAGCTGGCCGGTGGTGATGTCCGGCACGCTGGAGGAGGTCCGCGCCGTCGGCGCCGAAATCAGCCTGGTGGTGCGGGATCGCCTGGCGCTGATGGGGCGCCCGCTCCCGCGCGCCAAGTACGCCGGCGACAACGTGCTGCCCGATGGCCTGGAGGGCACCAAGGACGACCTGAAAGACCAGTACAAGCCGCGCGTCTACGGGTCTGTGCTGAACGTTTCGGCCAAGGTTGTCAACTCCAGCAAGCTGATCTTTCAGGTGTCCGACCAGACGTGCACGGTCAGCGCCGTCTATGACAACGGCGTTGCGCTGACGATCGGGGCGAACTACGCCAGCTCGGCCGACCTGCTGGCAACCGCTCCGGCGGCGGGTGAGGTTCGGCGCTGGGGCGGCCTGTTCCGGCTCGGCTCCATGCCGGCGGGCCAGGTGACGGCCGATGCCAGCACTGCGGAGACACGTGCGGGTGCGCTGCTGCAGGCCGCGGCGATCGATGCAGGGATTCCATCCGGCGACATCCTGGCGGCGGACGTGTCGGCATTGAACGCTGCCAACGCCGCGCCGGTGGGCGCGTGGGTCGACGGTGAGGCGAGCGCGCTGGCGGTCATGGACGCGCTGGCCAACGCCATCGGCGCCTGGTACGGGTTCGACCGCCTCAACCAGTTGCGCATGGGCCGTCTGACGGCGCCCAGCGGCACGCCAACCCTGATCCATTCGGACGCCATTCTGGCGCTGTCTATGCGGGCAGCGGGCGTGCCCAACTGGCGCGCCGTGGTGCGCTTCGCGCGCAACTACACAGTGCAGCCGCAGCCGGCGGGCTCCGTGTCCGCGGCGCGCCGAGCCTTCCTGGCGCTGGACCTGCGCCAGACGGCGAGCGAGCGCCCTGCGGTGCAGACGGCGTGGCCTTCCTCGGAGGAAATCGTCTTCGACGCCGCCCTGGTGGCGGAGGCCGATGCCGCCGCGGAGGCCACCCGGCGCGCGGATTTGTACAGCGTGCGGCGCGCGCTGGTGGATGTCGAGATCCGTCTCGATGAGCTGGGCGCGATCGACCTCGACAGCGTGGTGGAACTGGAAACCAGCCGATTCGGGCTAAGCGGCCGCCTGCTTCGCGTGATCGGCCTGGATGCCGGTGTCGACCGCAGCACGGCAAAACTAACTTTGTGGGGGTGACGTGGCGAACGTTTTGATCGCACATCCGAACATCGCTGATGGCGGCGCGATGTCTGGCGGTGACTGGCAGGTGCCCCTTGGCAATCTGCAGGACCGGCGGCTAACGCGGCTCGCGCGCAGCGCCACCGCGGCCAAGGAGGACACGACCTTCACGGTGGATCTAGGCCCGGAGGCCAAGCTGTTCCAGGTGATTGCTGTGGTCAAGCACAACCTGTCGACATCGGCCGTCTGGCGCGTGCGGGTTTCGCACAACCCGGACTTCTCCAGCCCGATCTTCGACAACGCGCTGGACCTGCCGCCTGGGGTGACTCCCACCCTGCCCTATGCGTGGCCGGTGCTGTATCCGATCGGCATGCTGGAGTGGGAAGACGACAACTTCTGGTCCGGCACGGTCAGCGAGGAAGAGCGCCTGTCGTACCCATCGATTCTGCTGGTTGTGCTGCCCCGTATTACGCCGGGGCGCTACATCCGCATCGACATCGAGGACGAGGGGAACCCGGACGGCTATGTCGAGCTGGGTCGCCTGTTCGTCAGCCGCGCCTGGAAGCCGCAACACAACGCCAACGCGGGCGCTTCGGCAGGATGGGAGTCTGACACCACCGTGCAGCGTGCCATGGCTGGCACGCCGTATTTCGACCGCAAGCCTGGCCGCCGCGTCACGCGATTCAACCTGAACGGGATGGAGCGCGACGAAGCCATGGTGCGCGTGTTTGAGATGCAGCGCCGTGCCGGCATCGACGGCGAGATCCTGCTGGTGTGGGACCAGGACGACATCCTGCACCGTCTGCGGCGTTCATACCTGGGGCGCCAGCGTCAGCTGAGCCCCATCGAGCAAGCATTCATGAACAACAACGGCACCGCCTTTGAAATCGAGGAGCTGACTTAATGACGACCGTGAATTTTCCGCCGGAGATGGGCGGTGATGACGTCACCATCGACGACACCGATAGCCCGACCACAGGGCTCGGTAACGGTGGCCATCGCTTGCGCTTCGTGCTGGCGCTGCAGCAGTTCCTGAAGGTCGCGCAGTGGTGCCTGGGCGCGCTGCAGGACGTGATCGGCTACAAGAACGAGGCAGCCACATCGGCGAGCAATGCGGCAACGTCCGCGAGCGAGGCAGATTTCGCGCGAGTGGCAGCAGAGGAAGCCGCCGCAGCTGCGGGCGACGCGCAGGGAACGATCAACAGCCGCTTCTATGGCGCGCTCGCATCTGACCCCACGGTCCGCCCGAATGGCTCGCCGATGCAGGCTGGAGACCGCTACTTCAACACGACGACCGCTCGGGAAATGCTCTACACCGGCGCGGTGTGGATGAATCCGAACGTCGGCGCGGCTGACCTGGTCAATCCGTCTGACGTGGCGAAGGGCGACGCGCTGGTGGCGGTGGTGCAGCCGTACGACGGGGCTTTGGTGCGTAGCCAGCACGACAAGAACAAGGACAACGTCTCGCTGGAAGACTTCGTGGTCGGCAACGGGGTCGCGGACGATACCGCGCAGATGGCGAAGGCCAGCGCTGTCGGCGACGTCGACATCTACAACGGCAAAGGCCGGACCTTTGCCGTGTCGGCGCTGCCGGATCTCAGCCGGTTCTCGCACGCGGCATTCAAGCGCGGCTCGATCCGTCATATCACCGAGGACTTTCTGCGGCAGAACACCTCGAAGATCACGTTCGGTCGCGAGTACACCAACTGGCCGCAGGACAAGGCCTATGTGCTGAACAACCAGATCCGGGTGTGGGTCAACTGCGGCGACTCGCACTTGGACGGCGACCTGCGCCCGGCCGTGGTGGTTTCGGATGATGGTGGCTCGTCGTGGGAGTCGCCGGAGCTGCTGGACGAAAACCTGTTCGGGTACACGACCTGGTGCGCGGGCACCGATGGCACCTATGAATACGTGATCGTCCGCAAGGATGTGGATTCCTCGCATTCGCTGTACAAGCGCACGGTGCCGTCCGGAACGGCTGGCGACTATTACGCAGCGTGGACGGTCACGCCGATCACCTTCCCGGTGCCGGTGTGGGGCTCGGGCCAGCCGGTGATGGTGCATTCGTTCACGGTCGGCCATGGTGGCTCGATCGTCGTCGGGTTCCACTACGGCACCGGCGCGGGCCTGTACCGCTCGACGGACCAGGGCGCAACCTGGACCGCGTACACGATCCAGCAATCGAGCGACGCCGAGGAGCCCTCGGTCAAATGGGACAGCGCGAGCGGCAACTACTACGGTTTCCTGCGCTCGGGCGACGCCATCAACCCGCAGTTCTGGGTCAGCACGGACAACCTGGCCACGTTCTCGTTCTACCGGGCACCGGTCGGCTACTTCGGCGCGCAGCCGCTCGGGGACTCCCCGGTGCCGCTGCAGATCGTGAATGGCGTGGTTCATGCCTTCTGCTCGTACCGCAGCGGCACGCTGGAAGGCGCCGGCAGTGACGGGCCCACGTCGGCGTTCTATATCCGCGCGAAGCTCTCGAATGGCGCCAACATCTGGGACCATGCCGAAACGTTCCGCCTCGGTACGCTGTTCCACGCGGAAACCGGGGGCGCCTCGGGCGTCGGTGTCGGGTCGGTGGTGGCGTACCAGGACAAGATTTTCCTGTTCTATGGCGGCGAAGAGCGCACCGGAACGGCGCCGAACAGCACGTCGACAACGGTGTCGGTCAACCGCATCACCAACATTTTCCAGACGGTGATCCCGTTGAACGTGCGAGACGGCGTGATCGACTATCGCTCTGGCCTGATCTCCCCGCGCGCGTCGACGGCCCCGGCGAAGCGCGCCGGCGGCCTGCGCTGGGTCCAGAAGGAGGGCCGGCAGACCTACTCGCTCGGGCACCGGCTGAGCGCGTCCTATGCGACGGCGGTGGCGAGTGTCTCCTACAACACGGCCATTTTCGACCTTCTAGGAAATGTCGGCGGCCATACCTTTGCAACCGATGCATCAGGCTTCGTCGGCTACTACGTAGCCGGGCCGCTGGGCGTGGGCGGTACGCAGATCGACACCAGCTCTGGCACCTGGCGCGCCTATGTCGGCGGTGCCGAGGCGTTCCGCTGGGATGCGGCGGCGCCTTCGCTGCGTCCCGGCACCGACAACAACCGGTCCTGTGGCAGCACGCTGCGCCGCTGGTCGGAAGTCTGGGCCGGCAACGGCACCATCCAGACGTCGGATGAAAACCACAAGGAGGAGATCCAGCCGATCGACGAGCGCGCGCTGCGCGCCTGGGGGCAGGTGCAGTTCTGTCAGTACAAGATGAAGGATGCCGTCGCCGCCAAGGGATCCGCCGGGGCGCGCTGGCACGTCGGCGTGATCGCGCAGCGGGTGCGGGAGGCATTCGAGGCCGAGGGCTTGGATCCGTTCGCCTACGGCCTGCTCTGTTATGACGAATGGCCCGAGGTGCCGGAGAGGGTCTGTGAGCAGACCGGCGAGGTTCTGGACCCGTATCAGCCGGCTGGCTTCCGCTACAGCGTGCGCTATGACGAGGCGCTGGCCCTCGAATGCGCCTACCTGCGCAGCCGGCTTGAGGCTGCGGTGCAGCCATAACGGCATCCTGAGTCCGCCGAAGCCGCCCCCGGGCGGCTTCTTCTTTTCGCCCGCTACACGCGGGCTTTTTCATTTCTGGGGGAATCTGGATGGATAAGCAGACTTTCCAGCGGGCCGCTGGGTTGTCGCCCGCGCTGGCGGAGCGCTGGCATGCGCCGGTATCTGCGGCGCTGTTCGAGTTCGGCATTCTGGCGCCGCACCGCGTCGCGGCCTGGATTGCCCAGGTCGGCCACGAATCGAAGGGCTTTACCACCTTGGTGGAGTCCTTCGATTACGCGGTGCCTGCGCTGGCGTCCAAGTTCGATAAGCGCATCACGCCCGCGTTGGCGGCGCAGCTCGGGCGTCAGCCGGGCGAGCGGATGGTACCGGTCGAGCGCCAGGCGCGCATCGCCACGATCGTCTACGCCAGCCGCTACGGCAATGGCGAGGCGGCCAGCGGCGACGGCTGGAAATACCGTGGCCGAGGCCTGAAGCAGATCACCTTCGCGGACAACTATCGCGCCTGCGGCCACGCGCTTGGTGTCGATCTGGTCGCGATGCCGGGCCTGCTGGCCGTCGATGATGCGCTGGCCGCGCGCTCGGCGGCGTGGTTCTGGTATTCGCGCGGCTGCAACCAATTGGCGGACCGCGGCGATTTCGAGCAGCTCACGCGTCGCATCAATGGCGGTCTCAACGGGATCGATGACCGGCGTCAGCGCTGGCTGCGCGCCCAGCAATTCCTCCACGCATAACCATCACAAGGAACGGGTACATGCAAGAACACGAAAAATCGCTGTACATGCTGCTGGTGATGGGCGCGGTGATCGGCATTGGCAAGCTGCTGGTTAGCAACGATCCCATCACGCTGCGGCTGATCCTCGGGCGTGCGCTGTTGGGAGCCGCCACCTCGATGGTGGCGGGGGTGGGGCTGGCGCAGTTCCCGGACCTGCCGCCGATGGCGCTGTACGGCATCGGCTGCGCGCTGGGCATCGTCGGCAGCCAGTACCTCGAGCTGTGGCTCAAGCGCTGGATGAGCCGGCAAGGAGGCGGTCGTGGCAAGGCTACTTAATGCGGTGATGGGCGCGCTCCCCGGCTGGGAGGGCTATGCGCTGGCGCTGGCGGTGGGAGCCGTGCTGGGTGGAGGGATAGCTGGGCCGGCGGCCTGGCACTGGCAGGCCAACCGCTATGAACGTGCGCTGTCCGATCTGCGGGCGGCGCATGCGGTGGAGGTGGCGGCTGCCGCGCTGCGCGAGGCAGGCCTCGCCAGGCAGTACCGTGAGGCCGAGTCCGCCATGCGCGCCGAGGTCGATGACATCATGGCGAAAGCCAGAAAGGAGAGAGAGGATGAACAAGCATCGGCTGCGGCTGCTCTGGCTGCCTATCGTGCTGGCACTCGCCGGCTGTCCCTCGCCGTCCGTGCCTGTCCGGGCGGCGATGGTGCCGCCGCCCCAGATCCCGCCGTTGCCGGCGGAGCTGGTGAAGCGCGAGCCGAACTTGCTCCGGAGGCTGCAGCAGCTCTCGACGCCATCGTCCGGGACGGCGACCAGGGCATCCGGGACGCCAACACCTGCATCGACCTCTACAACGCCGTCCGGGGCCGACTGAGCGCAGTGGCGGAGATTGCCGGCGGGGGATAGGCACGGCGGGCGACGCGTGGGTGGGCGGTGGGTGGTGTACTATCGCCCACGCAATCAAAACTCTAATGAATGGTCAAGAGATGGCGTCGTCTAACTTTGAGGTTTCTCTGCGGGAATGCCGGAAAAAGCGTGATTTTGCGGCGGGACATGAGCTGATCGGGTCCATGCACAACGTGTCATTGTCGGCCGAAGAGTGGCACGAAGCCGCCCGCTTTTATTTCGCTGCGCGCGAGTATGGCCGCGCCCAGCAAGCGCTGCTGCGGGCCGCGCCACTGTACCCGGACGGCATCGCCAGCGTCGCCAGCGATCTTTCCCTGGTCTGTCTGAAGCTCGGGAAGAGCGAGGCCTCGACCTTCTTCGCCATGCTGTCGCGCGATCCACGTCAGCACCTGCGGATTGTTCGTGAGCTGGTTTCCGATGCGGACACGGGCGATGCGGTCGCGGGTGCCGCCAAATACCTGCTGCCGTCGGCGGAATACCAGGTCCTTCTGGCCGAAGAGAACATCCGGCGGCGGGAGTTCGAGCAGGCGGAAGCGGCGGCCTCCCAGGCGGTTGGGGAAAAGGATTCGCCGGAAGCGCTGATGCTGCTGGCCCGCGCGAGGTTGGGTCTCAAAAAGTACGCGGAGGCCGAAGCGGTCGTGCAGGCCAACCTGCCCAGGCTCAAGGGCGACCATCTCGCTCACGAAATCCTGTCGATTACCCAGGAGCACGCCGGCAACCAACGCGCGGCGCTGGGGCATCTGCAGAAGGCGCTGGCGCTGAATCCGGCCTTGCGGTCCGGGCCGGGGCGCGCGGCCAAGCTGAAATTCGCCCTCGGCGATGCGGCAGGTGCGCACGCAGACGTTCGCGTTGCGCTCAAGCGCATGCCGAAGCAGGCCAGCAATTGGGCGCTGGCCGGTCAGATCGAGACTTCCCTCGGCAACCATGCCGCCGCGGTGGAGCATTATCGCGAGGAGGAGCGGCTCGCCCAGAGCTACATGTCGGCGCTGAACCTCGCGCACGCGTATCGGCGCCAGGGCAACGAGATCGAGTATCGGCGCCAGCTCAACGTCGGCATGGAGCGGTCCTATTCGCTCACGCGCAAGACCTGGGATGAAAGCAAAAACCTGTTCATCCTGCTGGCGCCGGGCGGTGGGCCGATCCTGGGCAAATACCGCCTGCCGGGCTCGGCCCTGTATGTGGTCGATGGCTCGGCCACCTATTACACGCTGTGCGCGGAGCATATCGCCGGCCGGATCCTCGACCTGGTGGAGTCGGAGAAATTTGAGAACGTCGTCTTTGTCGGATCCTCGAAGGGGGCCTTTGCCGCGCTAACCATCGGGGCGCTGGTGGCAAAGAGCAGCCGCTGCACCGCTGCGGTGAAGGCGCTGTCCTTTTCGCCGCAGGTCCGCCTGTATCCCTTCAACGCCAATCTGGAGATCCCGTCCTACCGCCCGCTGCTCAAGCGCGCCGAAGGCAGCGAATACATCCGCGAGGCGCTAGAGAAGTACGGTGATGCCAGTGCGCTTTGCGCGGCCAGCCCCAAGCTCGAGGCCATTCTGTTGTATGGGCGTGGCTACCGCATGGATGCGGTGGAGGCGTCGCTCATGTTGGCGCCCAATGTCGAGAAGCGCGAAATCGCCTTCTCCGGCCACGGCATCCTGATGTGCTACACGATCCCGCCTAACCTGACGGCGGAATCGATCGCGCAGAAGTACGCCAAGCTGAAAGCGGCCGACGAGGACATGGCGGCGCTCGGCGCCGGCGATGGCGCCAGCCTCATTGATGAGATGACGGCGCTCTATTTCAGTGGGGAGCACACGCTTGATCGCGTTTTGGCGGAAATCCTCCCGCAGCAAACTCGGGTGGTGTCCTCAGTTCACTAGTCTTCGGGAGTAGTTTCCAGTAGCGCTTGGAAATTGGGGTAGCCGAAGCGCTGCCACATATAGGCACCTGTTACGGGCACGGTCTTATCCCCCACCTTTGCGAACACACGTTCGATGCCGTGCCCGTCTGCAGCGAAATCCTGGAGCAGTGCAATTAATGCGTTCACCGTCAGAGCGGGATGTTGGTCGTCCATAGCTTTTCAATTGAAGCGTAAAGGGCAAAAGTGCGGATTGTAGCGTGGACGGTTGATTTACCAGTTAGTTTTTGCCGCCTGCTTGCATAGTGTCTTTCACCGCTAGCGGGAGAACCGCTGTGGCGGCACGGCTCCGGGCCGTTTGATCTTTATCCAGTCGCGCGACCGTTCGCCCGACCGGTACACAGAGCCGGCACGCTTTCCCGCCACCCCCTCCAGCCCCAGCGTCAGCGCATGGCCGTAAAGCCAGGCGCCGTCCTCGACGCTGTCGACGTAGAGCAGTCCAGCCGCTGGCGCGCTCAGGAGCTTGCGAAGCGCAGCTTTGCGCCGTTCCAGTGGCTCGCCTCGAAGATCCTTCCCCTTGCCGACCAGCAGGTCGAAGACGCAGTAGACGACTGCGTCGGCGCCCTTGTACCAGCCCTTGCGCCGCGCTCGGTCATGCAGCCGCTCGAAGTCGCTGCGCCCGATCTCGTCTAGCACGCACACCTCGCCGTCCAGGATGAAGCCGGCAGGCAGTTGAGAGAGGGAGGTCACCAGCTCCGGAAACCAGGTGGTCGCATTCGCCCCGTTGCGGGACTTTAGCCGCGGCGCGCCGCCAGTGGTGGCCAGTAGCCGGTAGCCGTCGTACTTGATCTCATAGTGCCAGCCGGGCTCACGCGGGATGGTCTTGCGCTCGCACAGCAGCATCGGCTGGAGCTCGGCCAGCGTGGGCGCCGCCGGCAGCCGGCTGGCCATGGCATCAGCCCGGAATGTCGCGCGGGTCGTGGCCGAAGCTGTTGCGCTCGCGGATCTGGCCATCGAGGCCATGGATCAGCAACTCGACCTTCTTCTGCTTGGCCCTCTCGGTGCCGGCGGTGATGGCCTCTGCTTGCGTGTCGAACGTCTCTCGGCCGTGGCCACCCTCCGCCTCAACGGCCCAGCGGTCACCAGCGGGTATAACGTGGATGTTCTGTCCTGGCATGGCTGTCTCCTTGAGGATAATGGAGCCAGTTTCCGCGCGCCGTCTGGTCGTTGGTATCGGGCGCCGTCCGACAAAAAAGGCCCGCACAAAGGCGGGCCACGGGAAATGCCGAGAGGGGTCAACTCACGACCCTTCGATTTTCAGCTTGGCGTGATCCGGGGGATACCCCCACGTGGGGGTTAGGGGCTATATCGGCAACTGGATGTCAACGCTGGGTGGCGACTCTTTGGCGCGCCGCTCGATTGGCGCAGGCTTGGCGGCCATCCGGTGATCAGCCATAGTTGTGCGTTTTGCCACTAGCTCCTCGTTGCCGCGGATCATCAATACTCTGTCGTCCAGCAGATCTGACGAATCCCTAAGCTCGACTCTTGGTACTTCAGGAAACAGCACCGAAACGAGTTCCTCGACGGCCTGATGAGATTCGAACGGGCCAAAGCGGCAAACGGATGCGCCATCTATCTCGGCGAAGTACCATCCACCGTTCGTGCCGGGAAAGAGAATCACGATGAGATCGGTGTACTGGGTATGCATATAGCCCTCCATATGTGCGTCGCCCTGCGGCGAAGTATCGGGTTAAGCACTTGCTTTGGCGCCGCACTTCTCAGGATCGAGTGCAAATAAGATAGGGGGAAGGCTAAGGTGTGTCGGTACGCTAGCGTGCAGGTCCTAGTTGCGTAAGAAAAAGCCCCCGGCCAAGTGGTAGAGGGCTATAAGGGTTGGCGGGTTTCGCAGCCCGTCGCTGGACATCGTCACATGGATGGTGCTTGCTGACATCCCCCGATTCGGGGGTGACCGAAAATCTGGGAAATACTACGGCGTGGTTTTGCTCGGTAGCGTGCGGCGCACTTTATCCACCACCCGCCGATGCTTGTCCTGAGCCTCCTCCCAAGTCGCGGAGTGGTAGGTGTGGTCTAGGCCATTGCCTTTGAGGATGGTCCAGAACGTCGGCGGCTTGTCGTCATGCATGCTTGCCCAGCACGAGAAATAGGTTCGGACGACTACGCCATACTCCGGCAACTCGTCGCGCAGCAAGTATCGCTTGCCGACAGAGACCTCCCAGTCGACCTTGACACCGAAGTCGAAGACACGGACAGGTGCGCCGCTGGCGTCCAGGATGTAGACCCGATCCCAGTCCTCGGGGATGGAATAGTCGGAGTCCATGGCAAGCTCAGCGCAATGTGAAGCGTACCGTCAGTGCGTCCAGAGCGATCCACGGCCCCACGGCCAAGCGCAGGAGTTGGCCGTCTGCCCAGTAGGATAGGTGGTCAGGGCGCCACTTCAGCGCGTTTAGGTGGCGTACCTCGATGCCTGCGACAATCAAGCCGCCTGCCGTGGCCGCGACAGCGTCGCAAGGCAAGCGCAGCTCTTCGCTGTCCTCGCCGAAGTAGTGAGCTTCGAGAAAGAGGGTGGTGGACATGTGAGTTCCGCGGCTTTAGATACTGTATAAATATACAGCACGTGTGGGTGGGCAGCCCCTCGGGGACACAGGCTCCATCCGGATAGTGGCGGTCTTTCCACTTGCACGGAGATGTCATGGCAATGCTGCCCCAAACGGCTGAAAGGCTCGCTCAGCTCGGCGCGCATCTTGAGATCGATGTCGATACCAAATTCCTACCTCAGACCGTTGAAACGCTTGTGAAGCTTGCTCGAGCGTCTGGCGGACGAGTAACTATCCACGCGTCGAATTACCTGCCACAGACCCTTGAGCGGCTCGCAACTATCGGTGGTGCTAGTCTCACCATTCGAATCTGACGGTCATCACCGGATGGAGAAGCAAGCGCCATTAAAAAAGCCCGCAGTTGCGGGCTTTTTTGTGGGGTCGTATGGCTCTTAAGCCGCAGCTAGGGACGGAGCGTGTGGATCGATGCCCATTCGGTATGAGTACTCCTCAACAAAATCGGGCACGAAAAGTCGAGTCGCTACCGCTTTCGCTGCGCGATCAAAACTGGTGCTGACGGACGCCTCGAAGTTAGCGGTCTGCGCCGCTATCACCCGTATGCCCCGTACCAATCCACGGCTCAAAGCTTTAGCGACTTCGCACAGCGCCACGAAGGGCGCGATTAGTACAGCTGTGAAGAGAAGCGGACCGGAGCTGCAGATCATGTAGCCGATCATTACCTCACGCGCAGCAAGGCGATACTCATCGACGAACTTGCGAAGCTGGTCATCCCTGGTGCTGAACTCCTGGTCGAATGCGCTCTTGAGGGAGCGTTGGAGTGCTGGCTTGGCCTTCAACTCATTCTCGAGGGCAACGAAAGGAACGAAGGCGAACTCTTCAGTGAACCTGAGGTAGCCATTCGTTAGGTTGCGCAATTTTCGATACATTGGGGAGTTGAGATCCCAGCCCCTCGCCATGAAGGTAGCTCGCAACTGGTCGCGCAGGTCGAAAAGCTTGTCTCGGTGATGGTCAAGAATTGTCTTCCGAAGCATGAAGCGCCAGATGACCATCAAGAGCAATGCATTGACGCCGAGTAGGAAAAGCTGCATATCGCCTCCAGCTGTCAGGTGGGCGTCTCGCCCGTTTCGGTCAGTCCGCTGCCTGCGCGGTAGGGGTCGTCAGCTTCCAGTTGCTTGCGACGACCATCAAGATCTTTGATCGCGCGCTTCTTCCCTTGGCGCTCGAACATCCATCCAGCAGTGGCACCCAGGGCCACGATGTAGCCAACCCACGTGCCCAACTGCATCTTCTCCACGACCAGGGCCAATGCGTTCAACGAGTCCGGCTTGGCAGTCACTATGTTGGTGAGGCCGACGAAAATCACGTGCCCCATCAGGGCAATGCCGCCAACGCTGCAGATGTGCTTCACTGTGCCCAGCCAGAGAGCCAAATTCCGAGACCGGATGCTGAGCTTGTGAATCTCAAGTTGTAGCTCATTCTTGTTCAAGAGCGTCTCCCTGCATTTTGGGCTACTTTTTGCGGCGGTGCATAGTATCACAACGATACTTTTTGGTATTAGGCCCAGCCCCCTCCACCCGTGGGGGTGAGGGCGCGGCACGCTCGCGTTCTGCTTCCAACGGACAAGTTGTACTACCGCACCGCCGAGAAAGTGGAGCATTGAGCGCGCTGACACTGTGCTTAGGGCAAAGAAAAAGCGGCTTAGACCGAGTGATCTAAGTCGCTGTTTCAATTGGGTTTTTCTGGTCAGGGCGACATGATTCGAACATGCGATCCTCTGATCCCAAAGCAGATGCGGCTGGGTCATAGGCCGGGCCGGTTTAGCTGTTCAAAACCTGCTGTAAGTCTTTGATTCTATTAGGACGCATCTGCCGGGTTCCGCACCTGTTCGACGCGCCAGAAGTGGGGCTAACACCTTGATTTGGCGCTATAAATGCCGTTTGTGGCCCACATGCTTTCCCTACATACCGGTCCACTGCGCGGCCCCGAAACTGCTATCAAGAGTCTTGTTCCGGACCCCCCTGCCAATGAAGCGCACCACCACCATCCCGATGCCGCCCCCCGACGCCGCGCACACGCTGGCGCCGGCCGACGCGCAGGCGGGCGCTGGCGGCGCCGACGACCGCAACTTCGTCACGGCGCTGGCGCGCGGCATGGAGCTGCTGCGTGCCTTCGGCCCGCAGGACGACTACCTGGGCAATGCCGAGTTGTCGCGGCGCACCGGCATCCCGCGCCCGACCGTGTCGCGCCTCACCTATACGCTGGCCACGCTCGGCTACCTGACCTATATCGAGGCCAGCGAGAAATACCGCCTGGGGCAGGGCGCGATGGTGCTTGGCCACCGCTATGTGGGCGGGGCCGGCATCCGCGAGATCGCGCAGCCGCTGATGCAGTCGCTGGCGTTCGCCACCGATTGCACGGTGGCGCTGGCGATGCCAGACCGGCACGCCATGGTCTATCTGGAAAGCTGCCAGCCGCGCGGCGCGCTGGTGATCCGCCTGGCGCCCGGCGCGCGCCTGCCGATGGCGACCTCGGCGATCGGTCGCGCCTGGCTGGCGGGACTGGACGCCGACCACCGCGAGGCCGCGCTGGCCGAGCTGGCGCGTCACCACGGCGCGGGCTGGCCTAGCGTGCGCGCCGGCATCGAACGCGCGCTGCGCGACCACGCGCGGCGGGGCTTCTGCGTGGCGCATGCCGAATGGGACCGCACCGTCAGCGGCGCCGCCGCGCCGCTGCGGCTGGCCGGCAGCAGCGAGGTGCTGGCGCTGAATATCGGCGGGGCCGCGGCGCGGCTGTCGCCGGAAATCCTGGAAGGCAACCTGGGCCCGCGCATCCGCGAACTGGCCGAGACGCTGCAGGCGCGCCTGTGGCAGCCCGGCGGCGCGCGCGCGTCGGCCCGCGTTGCGTCGGCGCAGCCCGAACCCCACACCGAACCATGCAACCACGCGTCCAACGACTGACGCGGCCATCCCTATTCAACGAGGAGACAACCGATGGAAGTACGCAACAAGACCGTGGTGGTGACCGGCGCCGCCACCGGCATCGGACGCGCGCTGGCGCTGGCCTTTGCCCAGGCCGGCGCGCGCGGCGTGGCGGTGGCCGACCTGAACGCGGCGGGTGCCGCCACCGTGGCCGCCGAAGTCCAGGCCGCGGTGCCGGCGTGCGACGTGTTCGCACAGGCGGTCGACGTCGCCGATGCCGCCGCCGTGCAGGGCCTGGCCGACGAGGCCACGCGCCGCTTCGGCCAGGTCGATATCTTCTGCTCCAACGCCGGCATCATCCTGCGCAAGGGCCTGGAAGCGAGCGCCGACGACTGGCAGCGCATCTGGGAAATCAACGTGATGGCGCATATCCACGCGGCGCGCGCGGTGCTGCCGCAGATGCTGGAGCGCGGCGACGGCTATTTCGTCAATACGGTGTCGGCCGCGGGGCTGCTGTCGCAGATCGGCTCGGCGCCGTACGCGGTGACCAAGCATGCCGCCATCGGCTTTGCCGAATGGCTGTCGATCACCTACGGCGACCGTGGCATCAAGGTCAGCTGCATCTGCCCGCAAGGGGTGCAGACCAATATGCTGTTCGGCGAGAAGGGCGAGCGCAAGGGCTTCCTGCAGGAAGGCTCGGTCACCGCCGAGCATGTGGCCGCGGTGACACTGGAAGGCGTGGCCGACGAGCGCTTCCTGATCTTGCCGCACCCCGAGGTGCTTGAGTACTATCGCCGCAAGGGCCAGGACTACGACCGCTGGCTGCGCGGCATGCGGCGTCTGCATGACAAGGTGATGCAGGAGTTCGGCGGTATCGCGGTGTAGGGCGTGGCAGGTTCAGGCGGCGGCAGTGGCCGCCGTCTTCACATAGCGGGCGGCCACGCAGCCGCCGGCAACAGGAGGAGCACCCATGCGTTTCGGCACCCTTGCCGCGGCAATGCTTGCCACATCCGCGCTGGTCGGCGCGGCCCCCGCGCTCGCACAAAACTGGCCCGCCAAGCCGATCCGGATCGTGGTCGGCTTCCCGACCGGCGGCGCGCCCGATACGCTGGCGCGCATCGTCTCGGAGAAGATCTCGCCATCGTGGGGCCAGGCCGTGATCGTGGACAACAAGCCCGGCGCGGGCGGCAATATCGGCGCCGAGGCGGTGGCGCACGCGCCGGCAGACGGCTACACGCTGGCACTGGGGACGGTCGGCACGCACTCGATCAACGGCGCGCTGTACAGCAAGATGCAGTACGACATGGTGAAGGACTTCGCGCCGGTCATGCTGATCGCCTCGACGCCCAACGTGCTGGTGGTCAACCCCGGCGTGCCGGCGAAGACCACGGCCGAACTGATCGCGCTGGCAAAGACCAAGCCCGGCGCGCTGACCTTCGGCACGCCCGGCGTCGGCACCTCGCCGCACGTGGCGGGCGAGATGTTCAATTCGATGGCCGGGGTCAAGATCACGCACGTGCCCTACAAGGGCCGCGCCATGGCCATCCCCGACCTGCTCGGCGGCCATATCACGATGATGTTCGACAACCTGCCGTCGGCGCTGCCGGTGGTGCGCGAAGGCAAGCTGCGCGCGCTGGGCATCACCAGCGCGAAGCGCTCGGCTTCAGCGCCGGATATCCCGACGCTCGCCGAGCAGGGCCTGCCGGGCTTCGAGGCCGATTCGTGGTTTGCGGTATTCGCGCCGGCCAACACGCCGAAGGAGGTGGTGGCGAAGCTCAATGCGGAGTTCAACCGCATCTTCACGCTGCCTGACGTGCAGGCCAAGCTGAAGACGCTGGGGCTGGACCCGATCCTGGGCTCGCCGGAGAAGCTGGCGTCGTACCAGCGCCAGGAGATCGCGAAGTGGGCGAAGGTGGTGAAGGAATCGGGGGCGAAGGCGGAGTAGCTGCAGAAGCGTGTAGCGAGACGTCCCGATCCCGACGGTTTGCTCCCCTCTCCCGCTTGCGCTTGCCTTTACCCACAACTTCCGGCGGCTTACTCGTTTTTCTGGAAGATCCGATACATTTCGGTGATTTCGTGCAGGGCGAGGAAGCCGCGCCACAGGACGGTGGCTCCCGGGGGATCGTCGTTTTTGCGACCCAGGTAGCCACCGAGCTTGGCGATCCAAAGGACAGCTTCGCTGAGTTTGGGCGCCTGCTCCGGTGGCTTGGTGGTGCCGTGCGTGCGGCAGTACAAAGCCCGCCATTCGAGCGATTGCAGTAGCACCGAGCAAGGGATATCGGCTTCGAGCCGGCCCAGCATGGTCGCGTACATAATGCGCCAGCCGATCACGGCGAACAGCGCCGTGGCCCGCAGGAACCGCTCCAGCGTCCCGAACTGCCGGGCCTCGATCTGGCAGCCACTTTTCAGGACACGATGCCAGGATTCAATGGTCCAGCGCCGGGCGTACCAGCTCAGCCGTTCGAGCACATCTTCCAGCGTTTGGGTGGGCATCGAACTGAGCAACATCCATTCGAGCGGCTCAACGCCTTCGGGCGGCTCGATTTCCAGCGCGTGAATGGCAAACACTTCGAGACTCGGTAGCCCCTCTGCACCGCGGCTGCGCGGCGCTCGCAGTTGGACCGGCACACAGCGCAAAGCCAGTCGGGCACTACGTGCCTGCCTGGCGCCGGACCTGGGCACGTGCAGTACGGTCTCCCCAAGTACAGGAGCCGCGGCAACCGTCTCCCACAGATACTTCTCTGGGTGGTCCACGCCCCGATTCCAGGCGGCCCGCACCAACCAGTCCACCCCCGCTGGGCGCGGCGCCAGAAACACGTCATACACATCGCCCTCGCGATCGCTGACGGCAACAAGGTGCGTGTCCGGACACTGCATCTTGAGCGGCTCAAGGCATTCCAGCCCCTCCAGCCACTTCACGCTTTCCTTCTCGCGAATGGACAGCGCCCGGCGCTGCCTGGCCTTGCCCGATGCTTGCGGCGCACGCACCCACGTCTTCATGCTCAACACGCCCAGTGGCAGGCCCTCAGGCGTCACCGCCAGCACGCTGTGCAACATGAATCCGTGCAAATTGCCGCCCGTGCCGTGACCAAGTCCCTCAGTCGCGGGCAAATTTGCCAGATTGAATTCCGTGGTGTCCTGCACCGTCAGGACGACAGGCACCTGCTGCATGCGACCCACGGTTTGAACGACGTGGCTCGCCAGTATTCCGTCCGGGTCGACCGCCTCATTATCAAAGAAGCGATATGCCGCCTTGAGTTGGGCACCACTCAAGGCCTGCGGGAACGAAACATGGGCTTTTTGCGCCAGTCCGCGCGCCAATGCCACAAGGCGCTGCGTGCGACGTGCATCGCCCAACTGAGCGCCACCGAATTCGTCGCTGGCCCAGTCTTCCAGATCTTCCGTATCAGGCAAAATTGCCACCACTGATTGTCAACTTCACCCGAAGTTAACACCGTCCAATCCGGTTTACAACCTTTCCTATCGAGATGTGGGTAAAGGCAAGCGCTTGCGGGAGAGGGGCCACACAATCGGTGTGCGGAATCCCTAAGCGTCCGGCTCCACCGCCGTGCGCGCGGGCTCCACGCCATTCGTGTCCCGCAACCGGCTCAGGCTGATCACCGCCCCCAGCGTCGCCACGACCGCCGCCACATACAGCGCGATACGTGCCGCTCCGGTCGGCGCCAGGCTGAACAACAGCGCCACCACCGCCGTGCCGGTCGTCTGACCCAGCAGCCGCGTGGTCGCCTGCGCGCCGCTGGCGCCGCCGCTGCGCTCCGGCGGCGTGGCGCCGATCATGGCGCGATTGTTGGGCGACTGGAAGAAACCGAAGCCCGTGCCGCACATTGCCATGCGCCAGGCAATATCCAGGCTGCTCGCATCCGGCCCCAGCGTCGCCAGCCCGACCAGCCCGCCCGCCAGCATGGCCAGCCCGACGCCGGCCAGGATGCTCGCCGGGTAGCGGTCCGACAGCCGGCCCGATACCGCCGCCATCACCGCCACCATCAGCGGCCAGGGCGTGATCAGCAGCCCGGTTTGCTGCAGCGAGCGGCCGAGCTGGTACTCCAGGTAGAAGGGCAGTGCCACGAAGGCCAGCATCTGCGTCATGAACGAGCAGAACGACGTGCCCACCGCCAGCGTAAAGGCGCGGCTGGCGAACAGGTCCACCGGCACCAGCGGCGCGGCCCGTCCGTGCTGGCGCCGCACCAGCAGCCAGCCCAGCGCCACGGCCGCGGCCAGCCCCACGCCGCCGGCAATGCGCCAGCCGGCGTGCCCGAGCCCGTCCACGCTGAGGATAAACATGCCGAACACCAGCGCCGACAGCGCCGCGCTGGGATAGTCGAAATCGCGCGGCTGTGGCGGCGTCGCCGGCAGCGCGGTGCGGCTCAGCGCCAGCGCGAAGATCGCCACCGGCACGTTCACCGCGAACAGCCACTGCCAGCTCGCCACCGCCAGGATCAGCGCCCCGAGCGACGGACCCACGGCGATGGTCACGCCCACCACCAGCGCGTTCAGCCCGATGCCACGGCCCAGCTTGGTGGGCGGATAGATAAACCGCACCAGCGCGGTATTGACGCTCATGATGCCGGCACCGCCGATGCCCTGCAGCACGCGTGCCGCCACCAGCATCGGCAGGTTGACCGCCAGCGCGCACAGCAGCGAGCCCACCAGGAAGGTTGCGAGCCCGGCGCGGTACACGCGCTTGTAGCCGAGGATATCGCCCAGCGAAGACAGCGGCAGCAGGCACACGGTCACTGTCAGCTGGTAGGCGTTGACCACCCAGATGGTGCTGGCCGGGTCGGAGTGCAGCTCGCGCGAGATCGACGGCAGGGCGATGTTGGCGATCGAGCCATCGAGCACGGCCATGATCAGGCCGCAGAAAACGGTGAGGATCGCCCAGGTGCGCTGTGGCTGGGGGAGGCCTTGTTCTGGCTGCATGGGGGGAGACATTGAAGACAATGCCGCGCCAGGAATAGCCAGGGTGGCGGCCAGGGCACGGCACCGCCATTATCGTCCGGCGTGGCGGCACTCGCAAATCCGCCAATTGTGGTAGGCGGGCCGCACCGTATGCGCGAGGGCCCGCCGCTGCGGCGCTATCCGGGTGCCTCCCCGGCCTTCATATAGCGCTGCAGCCGCGCCTGCAGCGCCTCGGCCGCGGCCGAGGCGGCCGGCGTCCAGCCTGCGGCGGCCTCGTTCCAGCGCCCGGCACTCGCCGACGATGGACTTGCGGCGCACGATCATGAAGGCGCCTGCCGCTGCGTGCGCCCAGCGCTGCAGGGCTGGCAGGCCCCGCAGCGCCACGATGCGGGCCAGTTCCGGCAGGTCGTGCCGGAGCTGGCTGCGCAGCATGGTTTCGTAGCGTCGGCGGTTGGCAGTGTCGGCGGGGTTGTCGGTAGCGGAATCGCAATCGGAATCAGTGGAGATATTGTCATCGATACCGGCAGCCGTGGCGCCCCCCGCCCATATCCACGGGTGCGTCCCCGCTGCCAGCGCCCGTAGCGCCACCCCCCGCGCCACCGATGTCCGCCAGCCCCGGCAGCCCGCGCAGGCACGCCTGCAGGTCCTGCAGCGACGCCGGCTTGGCGACGTACCCGCTGAATCCGCGCTGCTGCCAGTCTTCGGACGATTCGCTCGTGAATGCGCTGAAGGCCAGCACCGGTAGGCAGGGATGCTGCGCGCGCACCGCGCTCAGCAGTTCGTGGCCGTCCATCACCGGCATGTGCATATCGGTCAGCATCGCGTCGACACGCGTGCTTTCCAGCACCGCCAGCGCCTGCTTGCCATTGCCGACCACGATCGGCTGGCAGCCGAGCGTCTGCAGCTGCTCGGTGATCAGGGTCTGGTTCAGCGGGTTGTCCTCGGCGACCAGGATCGTTGGCGCCGCCGTTGCCGCGGCCAATGCAGGCAGTCGCTGTGGCGGTGCGTGCCCGGGCGCCGGCGCCGCACTGTCGACCGCCAACGCCACGCACTCAAGCAGCGCACGGTGGCTGAACCCGGTGACCTCCAGGACGCCGGGTGCACGCTGGTGCGCACGGTGCGGGCCCTCCAGCGTGACCCACACCACGTGATCGGGGTGGCCTCGCGCAGGCTGGCCAGCGTCTCCAGCGGATACTCGTCGGTGGCCACGATGACCTGGGGCGCCTTGAAATGCAGGGTTTCCTGCACCGCAGCCAGCGAGCCCAGCACATTGGTGCGCCAGCCCGCCGCATTCAGCCACGCTTCGAGATGATCCCCGGTGCGCGCGTCCTGGTACAGCACCATCACATGGCCGCTCCGCGAATCGAGCGACAGCGCCGGTTCCGGCGACGGCGCGAGCGGAATCGACACCGTGAAGGCACTGCCCACGTCCTGCACGCTGTCCACCGCGATGCTGCCGCCCATCAGCTCGCACAGCCGCGCGCAGATCGACAGCCCCAGCCCGGTGCCGCCATGGCGGCTGACGCTGACGGCATCGCCCTGCACGAACGGCTGGAACGCGCGGGCGAGCAGCGACGGCGGCATGCCGATGCCGGAGTCGCTGACGCGGCAGACCAGCCGTTGGGTGCCGTGCTCGTCCTGGCGGAGATCGCCGCTGACCGTGATGCGGCCGCTGGCGGTGAACTTGAAGGCGTTGCTGAGCAGGTTGTTGAACACCTGCACCAGCCGCGTGCGGTCGCCGATGACTTCCACGTCCAGCGATGGCGACAGGTACAGGTGGAAGCGGATTGCGCGGCCAGCCACCATCGGCGCGTAGGTCAGCGCCAGGCTTTCCAGCGCATCGATGGGGCGGAAGGGTTCGTTGATCAGCCTGAGCTTGCCGGCATCGATCTTGGAGAAGTCCAGCACATCGTTGACGATGCGGCGCAACGACTCGGCCGCGGTGTCGAGCACCTTGAGCCGCGGCGCACAGGCTTCCATGCCGGCGCTGCGCGCCAGCAGTTAGAGGTTGCCCAGCAGCGCATTCAGCGGCGTGCGGATCTCGTGGCTCATGGCCGCAAAGAAGGTGGCGCGCACGCGCATCATGGCCTCGGTGGCCTGCTGCGCCGAGCGCAATTGCTCCTGCAGCGCCTGCTGTGCGGTGCAGTCCTGCACGGCGCAGAACAGCACCTCGTCGTCGCGATAGCGCGCCGGCGCGTAGGTGACCTGCAGGAAGCGCTGCCCGCCCTCGCCGGCAGGGCGCTGCGCGTCGGCGGCTTCCGGCGGTGCCGCGACGGTAAAGCTGGCAATGGCGGACTTGGCGGCCTGGCCGCCCCCGCCGCGGCGCGGCTGCCTGTCGAAGCCATCGGCCACGGCATCCGGCAGCAGGCGCTCGCGCCCGTGCAGTTGCAGCAGCGTATCGGCCAGCAGGTTGGACATCAGCACGGCGTAGTCGCGCTGGCGCACGATGCACAGGCCGACCCGCGTGGCGCTGACCAGGATGTGGTTCATCAGTTCGCTTTCCAGCGCGCGCGAGGCTTCGGCGTGCGTGCGCCGCAGCAGGTGCCGGCTCCAGTAGCGCGCGCTCAGCACGATCGCGCTCACCAGCAGCAGCATGGCGCCGAGGATGACGGCGAGTTCAGCCGCCAGTGCGGAAGCCAGCATCCGGTACGGCAGGTAGTAGGCGAGCAGCCCGAACTCCGCGCGCAACTCCTGCACCAGCAGCACGCCCAAGCGCGTGTAGTGCAGCGAATCATGCGACATATGGCGCGCCCGCGCGCTGATCTCCCGGAGGGTGGCATCCGATGCCGGCCACGCGCGCGGCCACCAGCATGTCCGGGGTATTGCCGACATAGGCGGCGCCGGCCAGCACCATGATGGGGGAATCATCCACCGGATGGCGCAGCGGGCCGACCCAGACCTGCTCGTCGCGCCCCGGCACGGCGTGGCCGGTGCGGTCCAGCAGCGCCTGCGTGAGCCGCGTGCGCCAGCAGCGGGATCAGCGTCGGGTCGAGCGCCATTGGGGCGCGCGCGCCGGCGTCTGGCTGGCTGATGACAATGGCGCTGTCTTCGTTGAGCGAGACCGCGTAGGCGCCGTGGCCGAGATCGAACGCCTGCTGCGTGGCCACGGTCGCCAGCGCGATATCGCGCTGGCGCACGAACTGCGCCGGCAGCGCGGCGCCCCAGGCGCGCTGCGTCGCATCGGCGGCAAGCAGGTGGTAATCCTTGCGCACGGCCTCGACGTGGGCGCTGGCCGCGCCAGTGCGCCGGAACGCCTCGTAGCCGGCATGGCGCGACGGGTCCGGCGCACGCGCGTCAGGGTAGTAGCGGATCGTCAGCATGGTGCGCCGCAGGAACGACGATTCATTGTGCAGCAACTGCGCGATCGAGGCCACGTACTGCGACACGTGGCTGCGGCGGTAGTCCAGGTGCTTGCCCGCCGCCAGGCCGGCGAGCAGCAGGCCGGAAAACGATGGCGATCAGCACCGCGATCGTCACCGAGTACAGGTGTTGCTGGCGGCGGGCGTTGTCGGAAAGCGTATCGAAGGCGCTGGCCAGCGATTCCCGGGTACGGTCGAGGTCTTGCTGCATCGGCCGTCGCTCAGGCGGCTGCCCCAGGACCGGCTGCGTCAGATAAGGCCATTCTCATAGGCGTAGCGGATCAGGCTGGTATTGGTCTACACGCCGAGCTTGCGCATGGCCACGGTCTTCTGGCTGGAGATCGTGCTGACCGAGCGGCCGAGCTTGCTGGCGATGTCGGTCAGCTGGAAGCCTTGCGCATAGAGCCTGACCACTTCCAGCTCGCGCTGCGTGAGTTCGGTGGCAGGCGCACCGGCGAGCGCGGCGTGCTCCAGGATGGCCCGCACCGAAGGCGAATGGAAGCAGCTGTTGTCGCTGAGCGCGACGTGGATGCAGGCGCGCACCGCGTCCTCCAGCGGGTCTTCCTTGCTGACGAAGGCGCGCACGCCCAGCTTCATGGTGCGGCGGATGATGGCGGGATTGGTCTGGGCGCTGATCACCACCACGCGCGTGCGCGGATGGCGGCGCGCCAGCCGGCTCAGCAGGTTGAAGCCGTCCAGCGATGCATCGCCGTGGCCCATGCAGAAATCGGTGATGGCGATATCGGCCGGATGCTTGTCCAGCGCGCCCAGCAACTCGGTGCCGTTGCGGCATTCGCAAGTGATTTCGACGCCGGCGGTGCGCTGCAGGCAGCCGCGCAGGGCGGCCACGACCAGCGGGTGGTCGTCCGCCAGGGCGACACGTATGACTCGGTCGTGCATACCTCGGATCCTTTGCTCAAGAAACTGAAATTGGACGGCCCCGGGAGTTCCATGGGGCGTGGCGTGCGCGATGCTGCCCGGCGCAGCGCACGGGTGGGATGGGGTGTCGGCCGTGTCCGGCACAAGTGGGGGGACAGCGCGGCCACGCGGGCACGACACCAGTCGGGGTGGGGTGATTCATTGCACAGCGTCTCCGGATCGGGATGGCAACCGGCCGGTTCCGGTTGCGCCAGGTCATTGCGTCAGCACAAATTCCGCATTCTGGCTATGTTCCTCGCCCCGTTGAATCGCAATTTGGCTAGTTCCGGGATCGGGCCGCGAGGGGGCGGCCCGGCGCGCGATGTGGGACAGGCATGACCAGCCAGAGAGTAAGGCGCCGGGCCGGCGCACTTGGCCCGGGATTGCGCGCGATTTCATGGCCTGATCCGCGACATCAGTGCCAGGTCTTTTGTCTGAAATCATTGCGAGGCCGAAAACCGCCGCGACGGCAAGTGGATTTGCGATGGCCCCGGCTCGCAGGCCCCGGAGCCAGGCATGTCGTGTAACGAAACTTTCACGCTGCGCGTGGCAAATCGCTGTCCTAGAATGAACCTGACACGCGTCCGGCATCGTGTGCGGCGCAGCATCCGGCCACGGCCGGGTGGCGCTTGCGGCGCCCGCGGCGTGTGCACCGCGTGAGGGAATGCCATGCCCGTCTACCAATACCGCTGCGAGAAGTGCGGCCATGTGTTCGAGAAAACCGAGCATCTCGCAGAACATACCTCTTCCCATCCGAATTGCCCGAATTGCGGCAGCCAGTCCGTGCAGCACGCGCCGGCCCCGTTCGTGGCAGTGACCCAGCGCAAGAGCTGAGTCCGAACAACAATCCCTGGAGGGTCTGCGCGCCGCCGCCATGGTGCGGCGGCGCGCGACGTGCCGCCGTTGGATGACAACGGCACGCCTGTTTTCATGCGTGGCGCATGGTGTGCCACGCACGTTCGCGCTGCGCGCAAGCGGCGATCTCAACCTTGACGGAGGATGCCATGGCTACGAGACCGTTCTCACAATTTCCCGCCGACGAGCAGCAACAGGTCACGCAGGTGTGCATGCAGGTCGGACTGGCGCCCGAGATGTTCGATATTTCCGATGAGAGCAACGGCGGCGGGGCGCGCCGTGTCAGCGTGCGCCGGGCGGGCACGGACAAGCAGAGTATCTACGAGGCCGGACCCGGTTCGGTCTGGGTCGAGGAGTTCGAGAGCGACCTGGAATGCGGCCTGTTCGGCCAGGTGACTGCCTAGCGCGCCGGGGCACGGGCTAGCGCTGCGGGTGCGGGTGCTTAGCGCGGAAAGGACTGCGGCCCAAGTGCCGCAGGCAGCGAGGAGATGATGCGAGGACCGCCGCAGGACAGCCCGGGCGGTTCAGATGCGACGCAGTTGCGGCGCAGTGACCGCTCGTGATGGCTCAGTGACGGCCGCGTTCGCCGGTGCGCGAGACCACCGACGCGCCCGCGATCAGCTCCTTGAGCAGCGCCAGCGAGGCCGCGCCCGAGGTGCGGTATGGATCCAGTTCGGCGCGCGCCGAGAACTTCAGCAGCGTGGCGGTGTTGATGCGCGCGGCATTGACCTGGCCCATGGCCCAGCCGGCGAAGTCGCGCGCGCAGGTTTCCTCGAAATGCAGCAGCGTCACGTCGTGATGGCGGGGATCGCGCGCGATCGCCTGGTACAGCTGCGACACGTCCTGCCGGTCGCCTTCCAGCGCCTGGAGGAACATGCCGTTGCCATGGCACAGCACGCCGGTGATGCCGTGGCGCGGATTGCGTTCGAGGCTGGTGGCCAGGATCGCATCGAGGAGGGCGGCGTCGATGGGCTGGCGGGCGCGGCTGGCATAGAGCAGGCGGACTAGCATGATCGTGGCGGCTCCGGTATCGGGCGTGGCTTAAGGGGCGTGATCCTGGGGCGGGGCCTCTAGCCGCGGTTGTTGTTCAGCAGCGTGAGGAATTCGCGGCGCAAGCTGTCGTCCTTCAGGAACGAGCCGCGCATCACGCTGTTGGTCATCTTGGCGTCGGTGTCGCGCACCCCGCGCCAGTGCATGCAGAAGTGCTCGGCCTCCATCACGATGGCCAGGCCGTCGGGGTTCATCTTCTCCTGCAGCAGGTCGGCCACCTGCGCCACCGCCTCTTCCTGGATCTGCGGCCGGCACATGATCCATTCGGCCAGCCGCGCGTACTTGGACAGGCCGATCAGGTTGGAATGCTGGTTCGGCATCACGCCTACCCACAGCTTGCCGATGATCGGGCACAGATGGTGCGAGCAGGCACTGCGCACCCGCAGCGGGCCGACGATCATCAGCTCGTTGAGCTGGCCGACGTTGGGGAATTCGGTCACCGCCGGCGCCTTGGCATAGCGGCCGGCGAAGATCTCTTTCAGGTACATCTTGGCGACCCGGCGCGCGGTTTCCTGCGTGTTGTGGTCATTGTCGACGTCGATCACCAGCGCGCGCAGCACGTCTTCCATGCGCGCCTGCACTTCGGTCTGCAACTGTTCCATCTCACCCGGCTCGAGGTAGGGCGCGATATTGTCGTTGGCGTGGAAGCGCTCCTGCGCGGCCTGCAGCCGGGCGCGGATGCGGGACGAGACGGTGGGGGCCGCGCCATGCTCCTTGCCGTGGGCGTGGTCTTCGGCCGGGCTGAATTCCTTCGCGCGGTGCGCCGCGTCCTTGCTGGTCATGAGTCGGGGTGTCCGGATTGCATCGAGAGCTGCCAGAGGCTTGCACTGCGCGCGGCGGCGGCGCCGCCGCGCGGGTGTGCCGGGTCCACTATATGGCAGATGCACGGGCCGAACAACCCGCCACGGAAGCCGCCATGCGGGCGGCGGTGGGCCGAGTACGCCACAACCGTACGCCCTTCCGTGAATAGTTCATGACATCGCTCAAGCCCGCCCCGCACGGCGCCGACAAGCGCACATAATGGGTGCACCCGCCAGGCGGCCCGATGAAGGAAGGCCGCCGGCGACCGGCCGCTGCATCGGGCGGCCATACTCTTGTCGGGACAACGAGACCATGCCGATTGCCTTTCCGTGCAGCAGCCTGATGCTGCTCCATGTCGTGACGGTGCCGCTGCCGGCGGCACCGGTGGAAACGGGCGTGGCGGAACACCACGCCAGCGCCGCACGCCTGGCCGCGCCCGGCCTGCGCCGGCCGCTGCTGCCGGCAGCACGCACGCCGGCCACCGCCGGCACCCCTACCGGCTGAGGCCGCCGCTTACCAGAGCAGCAACGCCAGCGCCGGCAGCATCGCTGCCGGCATGACCACGGCCCCCACGCGCAGGAACTGGCCGGCGCTGATCATATGCCCTTCGCGCCGCAGCGCGGTCAGCCACAGCAGCGTGGCCAGCGACCCCGTCACGGACAGGTTGGGGCCAAGGTCGATGCCGACCAGCACCGCGCCGGTGACGGCATGCGACGCATGCCCGGCAGCCAGCGCCGACGCGGCGATCAATCCGGCCGGCAGGTTGTTGGCGATATTGCCCGCCAGCGTCACCACCGCGCCCACCGCCAGCAGCGCGCCGGCCCCGCCGTGGCGCGACGCGGCCTCGACCGCGTCGGCCAGGTGGCGGATCACCACGGTCTGCTCCAGCGCCGCTACCAGCACGAACAAGCCCGCCACCATCGGCAGTACGCCCCATGACACTTCGCGCAGCGCCGGCGCCAGCAGCTCGCGCCGCGTGGCGCAGACCAGCAGCAGCGTCGCCACGCCAGCAGCAAAGGTGGGCCAGCCCAGGTCGCTGCCGCGCAGCGAGGCGATCAGCAGCGCGATGCCGGTCAGCACGATGCCCAGCGCCGTCAGCCAGGCCTGCAGCGACAGCGGCGGCACCGGCACGTCGTGTTCGATCGGCTCCGACAGCGCATCGCGCTGGGTCCACCACAGGGCGGCCAGCGTAGCCAGGATCGCGGCCAGCGACGGCAGCGCGAAGCTCGCCAGCCAGGCCGCCAGCGGCGGCATGCGCTCGCCGAAGATCACCAGGTTGGCGGGGTTGGAGATCGGCAGCACGAAGCTGGCCGCGTTGGCGATAAAGGCGCACGCATACAGGTAAGGCAGCGGATGCCGGACCCGCGCCGCGCGCGTGGCGGCGAGCACCGCCGGCGTGAGCACCACCGCGGTGGCATCGTTGGACATGAACGCCGTCACCAGCGTGCCGAAGCCGTACACCAGCAGGAACAGCCGCAGCGCCGAGCCGCGCGCCTGGCGCACCGCCAGTGCGGCGACGTGGTCGAACAGGCCGGTCTTGCGGGCCAGTTCGGAGATCAGCATCATGCCGGCGAGAAACAGGTACACGTCATAGCCGCGCATCACCGCCGCCAGCGCGTCGGGCAGCGCCAGCAGGCCGGTCACGCACAGCAGCAGGGCGCCGGCGGCGGCCCAGAAGGCCTCGGGCAGGCGAAAAGGGCGGAACAGGACGCCGGCCGTGGTCAGCGCGGCGACCGACCAGATCAGCAGTGGGCTGTGGCTGGACATCGGTATTGTTGTTGTGATGGTGGGGAAGGGACTACAGGTTGGGGTCGACGGGCGCAATGGGCGTCGCTTGCGGTGCAGCGCCGGGGGTGGGCAGGCCGATGGCCTCGCTGGTTACCGGCGTCGGCGCGGGCGCCGCGGGCTCGTTGCTGGCGACGGGGGCCGGGGACGGGGTGGCCGGCGGCGGGAAGCCAAGGGAGGCGATGCCGCGGTTGCTGTCGGCATACTCCGCATACATCCAGTCATCGCCCACGCGCACCACGCCAGCCGGCGCATGCGCCTCAGGCACTGGCACGCCGGCGAGGCGGCCTTCCATGTAGGAGGCCCAGACCGGCAGCGCGGTGGTGGCGCCGAATTCATGCTCGCCCAGGCTGCGGTTGTCGTCATAGCCCATCCACGCCACCGTGACCACGCCGCCGGCATAGCCCGCGAACCAGCCGTCGACCGAATCGTTGGTGGTGCCGGTCTTGCCGGCCACGTCGTCGCGGCGCAGGTAGCGGCGCACGCCCGCGCCGGTGCCGTCGTCGACCACGCTGCGCAGCAGGCTGTCCATTACGAAGGCATTGCGCTCGCTGATCACCCGCGGCGGCGCCGTGCCCTCGGCCCCCTGACCGTTGCCGGCGGAGAACAGCACGTTGCCTTCGCTGTCCGTGATGCGCTCGATCAGGTAAGGCTCGACGCGGTGGCCGCCATTGGCGAACACGCCGTAGGCAGCGGCGAGGCGCAGCGGCGAAGTGGTGCCGGTGCCCAGCGCCAGCGGCAGGTAGCGCGGCAGCCGCTTGGGCGAGAAGCCGAAGCGGCTGGCGAACTCCACCGCATACGGGATGCCGATTGCCTGCAGCGTGCGGATGGCAGGCAGGTTGCGCGATTCGGCCAGCGCCTGGCGTACCGTGATCGGGCCGACAAAGCGCCCATCGTCATTGGAAGGCTGCCAGCGCGAGCTGTTGGCCAGCGGTGCGTCGTTGATCACTGTGCCGGGCGATACCCCGTGCTCCAGCGCCGCCGCATAAACGAAGGGCTTGAAGGTCGAGCCCGGCTGGCGCAGCGCCTGGGTGGCGTGGTTGAAGCGGCTGGCGGCAAAGTCGGCGCCGCCCATCATCGCCTCGATCGCGCCGGTGGCGCAGTCCAGCGACACCAGCGCCGCCTGCGGTCCCTGCGCCAGCGCCTTGATTGCCTTGCGGTGGCGGCGCGCGTAGCCTTCCAGCCCGCCATGCACCGCGTCGTAGGCCAGCGTCTGGCGCACCGACGACACCGTGGTGTAGACGTTCAGGCCGCGCGTATAGGCCTCGTCGCCAAAGCGGTCGCGGGCCAGCTGGCGCGCCAGGTCGGCCACGTACTCGGCATGACCGGCGAAGCTGCCGGGGCTGTCATTGGAGATGGCGAGGCGTGCGGCGCGGGCCTCGCGGTAGTCGTCCTGGCTGATCATGCCGAGCGCCAGCATGCGGCCCAGCACATATTCCTGGCGCCGCTTGGCGCGCGGGAAATTGACCACCGGGTTCATGGTCGACGGTGCCTTGGGCAGCCCCGCCAGCATCGCTGTCTCGGCCAGCGACAGCGCGGCCAGCGGCTTGCCGAAATACGCATGCGCGGCGCTGCCGAAGCCATAGGCATGCTCGCCCAGGTAGACCTGGTTCATGTACAGCTCGAGGATGCGGTCCTTGGACAGCGACTGGTCGATGCGCCAGGCCAGCAGCATTTCATACCACTTGCGTGCCAGCGTCTTCTCGCGCGACAGGTAGAAGTTGCGCGCCACCTGCATGGTGATGGTCGACGCGCCCTGCGCATAGCCCTGGCCCAGGTTGGCCAGCGCCGCGCGCAACACGCCGGGGATATCGACGCCCTCGTGCTGGTAGAACTGGTCGTCCTCGGCAGCCAGCAGCGCCTTGACCATGCGCGTGGGAATCTGCTCGAAGGGAATGAACTCGCGGTGCTCGCTGCCGAATTCGCCGATCTGCACGTTGTCGCTGGTGTAGATCCGCAGCGGCACGTCTGGCCGGTAGTCGCGCAGGGCGTCAACGGGAGGAAGCTGCCGCAGGCTCACCACCGCGGCAAAGCCGGCAAGCAGAATGCCGGCCGCAGCCAGCGCCAGCGCGGCGCCGCCTGCCTTGACTGCGATTTTTTTCATGCGCGCATTCTACCCGCTGGCCGTGCCGTCGTAGCGGTTATCGGGACGCGGCCAGCGGCAGCGGGCAGCCGTCCTCGTCGTGTTCGGCCGGTGCTGCCGGTGCTGGGGGTAATGCCGGTAATGCCGGTAATGCCGGCGCTTCCTCGGGCTGCGCCGCCCCGACGCGCAAGCGGGCCTCGCTGTTTTGCTGCGCGAATTCGCACAACGCCAGCCAGGTTTCCTCGCGTTCGATGATGGTGAAGTGATCCGTGCCTGGCATGGTCTGCAGCGCCACCGGTCCGGGCCATGCGGCCATCAGGCGCTCGGAGCACTCGTGTGGTACCACCTCGTCGGTCTCGGCCAGCAGCACCTTGGTGCTCTGCACGACCTTCTTGCAGTGCGAGATCGAATCGAAATGGTGACGCATCAGCTGGCGCAGCGGCACCAGTGGGAAACGCTTGCCCACCAGCTCCAGCAGCGAGTCGTAGGGCGTGACCAACTGCAGGCTCTCGAAATCCTGCAGGTCCGCCAGCTGGATCGCGACACCGGTGCCAAGGCTGCGGCCCACCACATGCACGCGGGTGTCGGGAAAGACACGTCGCACGTGCAGCAGGAACTGGCTGGCATCAGCCACCGCGGCGGCCTCGGACGGGCGGCCGTCGGAATGACCCAGGCCGCGGTAGTCGTAGGTGGCGAAGCCCATGCCGGCCGGCAGCCAACGCGCGTATTGCAGCGTTTCGAGCACATCCTCTCCGCGGCCGGGCAGGTAGAACAAGAGGTCGAGCACGGTGTCGCCGGGCGCCTGGTAGATGTAGCCGCGCACCACGCCGCCGGGGATCCGGTGCGAATAGCCGATGATGCCGTCGGGCAGGTCGCGCGGCGGGCGCCGGCGCACGGCGAACAACAGCCGTTCCTGGTTGAGCGTCAGGTAGGTCCAGTAGCTGGCGAAGCCGCCGGCGGTGACCAGCGCTGCCGCCAGCGCGCGGCGGGTGGGGAATTTCATGGCTCGTCCACGGTGTCGCGGCCTGGCGTGGCGCCCCGGGGGCGCAGGCCTTGCCGCCTAGCCGCGCAGCCTACCTCATTTTTGTCAGGCGCGAGGCCGCAGCGCAAGCCAGCCGGCGCAGTTCTTGTACGATATGCCTCATTCAGGCGCGCGCACCCCCCACACCCAACGACGCGCAAACGGAGCTGACAAGCATGAGCGAGCAGAAGCACGAGCAGTACCGCGCCGAAGAGGCGCAGGCAATGGAACGCGTCGTCGCGGCGACGCGGCAGGTCCAGGTGGCATTCACCGCCCTGCAGGCCCACTACCCGCCGCAGGGCAGCGGCAAGCCGTCCAAGCTCGCACTGCAGACCTTCGATGCGGCCCTGCAGGCGCTGGAGGACGCGCAGGCCACGTTCGACGAGATCCTGAACGACCTGCTCGACGAAAAACGCTGATGGCGCGGGCCCGGGCCGCCGGGCCTGATACAGGGGCCCCGCCCTGTGCTATGGTTGCCGGATAAAGCCGCCCGGCCTGCCGCAGCACACGCCTGCACGGTACGCGACACGGGACGGCAGGGCAGCGGCCGCTAAGCCTTTTGCGATGCGCGCCGTCTGCCAGCACAGGAGACCCGCCGTCATGCATCGTGCCGCCCGTTCTGCTGACCATCCTGCCGCCGACGCTGCGCTCCAGGCCGTCGACCCGGCCGACGCCGACCGCGCCGGCCTGATCGCCCGCTCCCATGCGCGCTCGGCCGGCTTCGGACTCGACGCGCGCCATGCGCCGGACTTCGACATCGCCGGCGTGCGCGCACTGGGCGAACTGGTCGATGCCAGCCGCGACCTGTACCGCCATGCGCTGCCGGTGATGGAGACCCTGCACGCGCAGATCGCCAATACCGACAGCATGGTGCTGCTGACCGACAGCAGCGGCGTGATCCTGCACAGCCTGGGCGACGGCGATTTCGTCGGGCGCGCCCGGCGCGTGGCGCTGGCGCCGGGCGTGTCATGGGCCGAACCCAGCAAGGGCACCAACGCCATCGGCACCGCGCTGGCCGAGGCCCGTCCCACCATCATCCACGCCAGCGAGCACTTCCTGCAGGCCAACCACCAGCTCACCTGCTCGTGCGCGCCGATCGCCGGCCCGACCGGCGCGATCCTGGGCGCGCTCGACGTCAGCGGCGACCATCGCGGCTTCCATCGCCACACCATGGCGCTGGTGCGCATGTCGGCGCAGATGATCGAGAACCACCTGTTCGCCAACCATTTCCCCGAGGCGGTGCTGGTGCGCTTTCATGCGCGCCCGGAGTTCGTCGGCACGCTGTTCGAGGGCATGGCGGCGTTCACGCCCGACGGCGCCTTCCTGGCCGCCAACCGCAGCGGGCTGTTCCAGCTCGGGCTGGCGCCGCAGGCGCTGGCGCTGTCTGGATTCGCCGAGCTGTTCGGCCAGCCGGTGCGCGTGGCGATGCAGGCGCGCGCCACCTCGGCCGGATCGCTGCAGGTGCTGACGCTGCCGAGCCGGGTCCAGGTGTTCGCGCGCGTCGAATACCTGGCCGCGCCGGTGACGGTGCGCCAGCCAGTCGCCGACGACCCGCTGCCGCCGGCGCTGGCCGCGCTCGACACCGGCGATGCCGCCGTGGCCGCGGTGCTGCGCCGCGTGCGCAAGGTCAGCGGGCGCGATATTCCCATCCTGGTCCAGGGCCGCACCGGCACCGGCAAGGAATGGCTGGCGCGCGCCATCCACGCCGCCTCGCCGCGCGGCAACGGGCCTTTTGTCGCTGTCAACTGCGCGGCCATCCCCGAGTCGCTGATCGAGGCCGAGCTGTTCGGCTACGAAGAGGGTGCCTTCACCGGCGCGCGCCGCCGCGGCTGCGTAGGCAAGCTGGCGCAGGCGCATGGCGGCACGCTGTTCCTCGACGAGATCGGCGACATGCCGCTGGCGCAGCAGGTGCGGCTGATGCGGGTGCTGCAGGAGCGCGCGGTCACGCCGCTGGGCGGTGCGCGCGCGATGCCGGTTGATGTGCGGGTGGTCTGTGCCACCCACCGGGACCTGCGGGCGATGATTGCCGATGGTTCCTTCCGTGAGGACCTGTACTACCGCATCAATGCGCTAGCCGTGACGCTGCCGTCGCTGTGCGAGCGCAGCGACCTGCCGGTGCTGGTGGAGCGCATTTTGCAGCGGCAACGGGAAGAGACTGGCACGGAGGTGCCGTTGCGAGTTGGCGCAGAGGTGCTGGCGCTGCTGCGGCGGCATCCGTGGCCGGGGAATATCCGGCAGCTTGCCAATGTGTTGCGAACGGCGGCGATCCTGGCGGAAGGGGAGGCGGAGATCGGCTGCGAGCACCTGCCGGAAGGGTTTGAGCAGGAGTGCGACGACGACGCGGAACGCTGTGAGGACACGTCGGCTGCCCGGTCAACGCCAGCGACCGGGACCGCGGCAGCCGCCGGGCGCATGCGCGACTGGGAAGCGGGCGTTATCCGCCAGACGCTGGCGCGGCATGGTGGCAATGTCAGTCATGCCGCCCGCGAGCTGGGGGTTTCGCGCAATACGATCTATCGGAGGTTGAAGGAAGGGCTGGATGACGAGCCGGGGTCTGAGGGCTGAGGCGTTGCACAAGCGCTGACGCGTTTCATCTCCCGTTTGCTCCCTCTCCCGCAAACGGGAGAGGGAGCACCCAGTTGGCTAGCGCGAACAGTGAGGCAGCTCACAACCCCGCCTGCGCAGCCAGCCAAGCCGCCTCCTCATCACTGAACAACTCCGACCGCGTCAGAAACCGCAGCCCAGTCGGCCCCTCCAGCGAAAACATCCCACCCGCCCCCGGCACCACGTCTATCACCAGCCGCGTGTGCTGCCAGTACTCGAACTGCGCGCGCGTCATATAGAACGGCGCGCCGCCGATCTCGCCCAGGCACACATCAGCCTGCCCCACCAGCAGTTCGCCGGCCGGGTAGCACATCGGCGCACTGCCGTCGCAGCAGCCGCCGGACTGGTGGAACATCAGCGGGCCATGCCGCGCGCGCAGTTGCGCGACCAGCGCGAGCGCGGCGGGCGTCGCAACGACGCGCGCAACAGGCGCATCGGCCGAACCAGGAACGAATGACGGCATGGCCTGTCTCCCGCTCACGCGGCCAGGTCCAGCACCACGCGCCCTTCGATCTTGCCCTCGCGCAGTCGCCCGAGCACATCGTTGATATCGTCGAGTTTCGCGGTCGACACCGTGGCCTTGACGTCGCCATGCGCGGCAAAGTCCAGCGACTCCTGCAGATCGCTGCGCGTGCCGACGATGGAGCCGCGGATGGTGATGCCCTTGAGCACCACGTCGAAGATCGGCGTGGCGAACTCGCCCGGCGGCAGGCCGTTGAGCGCGATCGTGCCGCCGCGGCGCACCATGCCGATGGCCTGCGAGAACGCGATCGGCGACACCGCGGTCACCAGCACGCCATGTGCGCCGCCGATCTCTTTCTGCAGCCACGCGGCAGGATCGGTAGTGCGCGCGTTGACGGTCGCCTCCGCGCCGAGCCGGCTTGCGAGTGCGAGCTTCTCGTCATCGATGTCCACCGCGGCCACGCGCAGCCCCATCGCCCGCGCATACTGCACAGCCACGTGGCCCAGGCCGCCGATGCCGGAGATCACCACCCACTGGCCCGGCCGCGTATCGGTGACCTTCAGGCCCTTGTAGACCGTGACGCCCGCGCACAGGATCGGCGCGATCTCGACAAAGCCGATCTTGTCGGGCAGCAGGCCCACGTAGTTGGGATCGGCAACGACATATTCACCGTAGCCGCCGTTGACGGAATAACCGGTGTTCTGCTGCTTCTCGCACAGCGTCTCCCAGCCCTGCAGGCAGTGCTCGCAATAGCCGCAGGCACTGTACAGCCAGGGCACGCCGACGCGGTCGCCTTCCTTCACGCGGGTGACGCCGCTGCCGACGGCAGAGACAAAGCCCACGCCTTCATGGCCGGGGATAAAGGGCAGCGTGGGTTTGACCGGCCAGTCGCCGTCGGCGGCGTGCAGGTCGGTGTGGCAGACACCGGAGGCCTCAATCTTCACCTGGATCTGGCCGGGACCGGGTTGCGGAACAGGAACTTCATCGATCGTCAGCGGCGCGCCGAACTCTCGCACCACTGCAGCTTTCATCATGGCAGGCATCTCGACTCCTTGAATGACTCCCTGATCGGGTTGGCCCCGCGCCCGCGGGGCTCAATCCGATCATGGCACGCACATGGCAGCGTGCCTTGCGCATCGTCAGAAAAATCCGAGAGCGTTGGGGCTGTAGCTCACCAGCAGGTTCTTGGTTTGCTGGTAGTGATCGAGCATCATGCGATGGTTCTCACGGCCGATGCCGGACTGCTTGTATCCCCCGAACGCCGCATGCGCCGGATAGGCATGGTAGCAGTTGGTCCACACGCGGCCAGCCTGGATGCCGCGCCCCATGCGGAATGCGCGCGCGCCGTCACGCGTCCACACGCCTGCGCCCAGGCCGTAGAGCGTGTCGTTGGCGATCGCCAGGGCTTCTTCCTCGTCCTTGAAGGTCGTCACCGAGACCACCGGCCCGAAGATCTCTTCCTGGAAGATGCGCATCTTGTTGTGGCCGGCGAATACCGTCGGCTTCACGTAGTAGCCGCCGGCGAGGTCGCCGTCCAGCGCATTGCGCTCGCCGCCTGTCAGGCACTGCGCGCCTTCCTTGCGTCCCAGGTCGATGTACGACAGGATCTTCTCGAGTTGTTCGGCCGATGCCTGCGCGCCGATCATGGTGCCCTTGTCGAGCGGATGCCCCTGGCGGATCGCCGCCACGCGCTTGAGCGCGCGCTCCATGAAGCGGTCGTAGATCGATTCCTGGATCAGCGCGCGCGACGGGCAGGTGCAGACCTCGCCCTGGTTCAGCGCGAACATGGCGAAGCCTTCCAGCGCCTTGTCGAAGAAGGCGTCGTCGGCGGCCAGCACGTCCTCGAAGAAGATGTTCGGCGACTTGCCGCCCAGTTCCAGCGTCACCGGGATCAGGTTCTGCGAGGCGTATTGCATGATCAGGCGCCCGGTGGTGGTCTCGCCGGTGAAGGCCACCTTGCTGATGCGCGGGCTCGATGCCAGCGGCTTGCCGGCTTCCAGCCCGAAGCCGTTGATCACGTTGACCACGCCCGGCGGCAGCAGGTCGCCGATCAGTTCCATCAGCACCAGGATCGAGGCGGGGGTCTGCTCGGCGGGCTTGAGCACCACGCAGTTGCCGGCCGCCAGCGCCGGGGCCAGCTTCCACGTGGCCATCAGCAGCGGGAAGTTCCACGGGATGATCTGGCCGACCACGCCCAGCGGCTCATGGAAGTGGTAGGCCACGGTGTCGGCATCGATCTCGGAGATGCCGCCTTCCTGCGAGCGGATGCAGCTGGCAAAGTAGCGGAAGTGGTCGACCGCCAGCGGCAGGTCGGCGGCGCAGGTCTCGCGCACCGGCTTGCCGTTGTCGATGGTCTCGGCCACGGCCAGCAGCGTCAGGTTGGCCTCGATGCGGTCGGCGATGCGGTTCAGGATATTGGCGCGCTCGGTGGTGGAGGTGCGCGCCCAGGCGGCCTTGGCGGCGTGCGCGGCGTCCAGCGCGGCATCGACATCCTGCTGGTTGGAGCGCGGCACGCGCGTGAACGGCTTGCCTGTGATCGGCGTGATCGACTCAAAGTACTCGCCACCGGCGGGCGGCACCCAGGCGCCGCCGATGAAGTTCTCGTACTGTTGCTTGTAGGGGTTGCTGACGCCCAGCTGGGCGATTTCCGCCATATTCATGTCTCGCTCCGTTCGTTGATCTGTGTGGTGTCGTCACGGCCTCGCGCCGTGCGCACGGCAGGCAGATCGCAAGAGGTGTGCCGGAGCGGAAACCGGCGTAAAACTGGCGGAAAAGCCGGGGAAAACGCCGTGGCGGGTGCCTGCGCCCGCGCCGGATGTGTCACGCGGTAGCAGCGGTGTGCCAGCGCGTGACAGCAGGTGTTCCAGAATGGAACAGTTGCTCGTCAGGCCTTGGGCCGGGACGCGAGGGCGGCCGCTACCACGTCGACGTGGCCGACGAGCCGCTGCCCGTGCGCGTGCACCTGCGCGCGCCGTACGACCCGGCATCGTGCGCCGCCATCCTGAACCGCGCCGCGGCGCTGCTGCGCGAGCGCTCCGAGGAAGCTTCGGACCTGATCACGCTCGAGTCCGGCCTGTCCAGGAAGGACTCGCTTTACGAGATCGGCCGCGTCGCCGACGTGCTGGGCTTTGCCGCGACCGAGGCGCTGCGCGACGACGGCCAGATGTTCTCGTGCGACCTGATGCCGCACGGCAAGAAGCGCAGCGTGATGACGCAGCGCGAGCCGCTGCCGGGCGTGATCTGTGCCATCACGCCGTTCAACCACCCGATGAACCAGGTCGCGCACAAGGTCGCGCCGTCGATCGCCACCAACAAGCGCATGGTGCTCAAGCCCTCGGAGAAGGTGCCGCTGTCGGCGTACTACCTGGCCGACCTGCTGTACGAGGCCGGCCTGCCGCCGCAGATGTTCCAGGTGGTCACCGGCGACCCGCGCGAGATTGCCGACGAGCGGATCACGCACCCGTCGGTGGACCTGGTGACCTTCACCGGCGGCGTGGCGATCGGCAAGTACATCGCTAGCAAGGCGGAATACAGTTGTCCCGCTACCACACCGATTTCGCCTTTATCGGCATCGGCGGCGTCACGCCGCGCGGCGAGATCTGCGACTTCTCGCGCGCCGCGGCCGAACTGCGCAGCCGCATGCTGCTGGCCTCCGACGTGCCCTGCGTGGTGGCCGACCATACCAAGTTCGGGCGCAATACAGGTGTGACCATCAAGCATTTCGACCAGGCTGCCTGGCTGATCACGGACATGGCGCCGGAGCCGGAGCTGGGAGCGGCGCTGAAGGAATGCGGTACTAAGCTGCTGATTGCCTGAATTGCCACGGCGCGTTGGGCTGTCCGCTGATCGCACGGAAATCCCCAACGTCTGCACCAGAATGCGGCTTTCTCGCCGCTGTCACAGGTGTTTTGACTGTCACATGCCCCATGCTGGTGCTACAGTTTCATGTTGTCCGACAGGCACGGTGCGCCGTGAATGTATGGACAACCGGAGGCCACCCACCTTCCATCGGCGCAACGCCAAACGGCACAAGAGACCGGCATCGACCGGCAAGGCGGCCGGATCCAGCCACAGTACCCAGCACAGCAGAGACAACCGTGAGTTCTCCCTCCCTTGACGCATTCCTGGCGGGGGTTGCCCGCCGCGACCCCAATCAACCTGAATTCCTCCAGGCCGTGAAGGAAGTGATGATGACGCTCTGGCCGTTCGTCGAGCGCAATCCGCGCTATGCCGACCAGGCCCTGCTCGAGCGGCTGGTGGAGCCCGAGCGCGTGATCCAGTTCCGCGTGTCCTGGACCGACGACCAGAACCGCGTGCAGGTCAACCGCGCCTTCCGCGTGCAGCACAGCTCCGCAATCGGCCCGTTCAAGGGCGGCATGCGCTTCCACCCGACGGTGAACCTGTCGGTGCTGAAGTTCCTGGGCTTCGAGCAGACCTTCAAGAACGCGCTGACCACGCTGCCGATGGGCGGTGGCAAGGGCGGCTCCGACTTCGATCCCAAGGGCAAGTCCGACGGCGAGGTGATGCGCTTCTGCCAGGCGCTGGTGACCGAGCTGTACCGCCACCTGGGCCCGGACACCGATATCCCGGCCGGCGATATCGGCGTGGGCGCGCGTGAAGTCGGCTTCATGGCCGGCATGATGAAGAAGCTGTCCAACCAGTCTGCCTGCGTCTTCACCGGCAAGGGCCTGGCCTATGGCGGCAGCCTGATGCGCCCGGAAGCCACCGGCTACGGCACGGTCTACTTCGCCCAGGAAATGCTGCACAAGCGCGGCCGTGCCTTTGACGGCCTGCGCGTGCTGATCTCCGGCTCGGGCAACGTGGCGCAGTACGCGGCCGAGAAGGCGATCGAACTGGGCGCGACGGTGCTGACACTGTCCGACTCGGGCGGCGTACTGCACTACCCGGAGGGCATGACCAGCGAGCAACTGGCAGAAGTGATGGCCTTCAAGAACGAAGAGCGCGGCCGCCTGTCGGACTTCGCTGCCCGCCACGGCATGACCTTCCAAGCCGGCCGTACCCCGTGGCACGTGCCGGCGGACGTGGCGCTGCCGTGCGCGACGCAGAACGAGGTGGACGGCAATGACGCCGAAACGCTGCTCGGCAATGGCGTGATCTGCGTGGCGGAGGGCGCCAACATGCCGTCGACGCTGGAAGCGGTGGACCGATTTGTCGATGCGAAGATCCTCTATGCACCGGGCAAGGCCAGCAACGCCGGCGGCGTTGCTACGTCCGGCCTGGAGATGTCGCAGAACGCGATGCGCCTGTCCTGGCACCACGCCGAGGTCGACGAGAAGCTGCACGCGATCATGAAGGACATCCACCAGAACTGCATCCACCACGGGCAGAAGGCGGATGGCTACATCAACTATGTCGAAGGCGCGAATATCGCGGGCTTCGTCAAGGTGGCGGACGCGATGCTGGCGCAGGGCGTGATCTGAGCCAAACGGCCGGCGCAACGCCGGCCGGTGCAATACCGACGGCGTAGCGCGATCGGTCGGGGCTGAGTTCGCGCCGGCGGCGTCATCCGGCAAGGCCTGAACCTTTCAGGATCTTGCTGTCAATGTGCGGCAGGCTAACGGCGAGGACAGGGGTCGCAGCGATGGCCATTCCTGTGAATTCGCGCCTTGTGGGTGTGCTACTTCCGCGCGCTGCAGATCGGTGACGCGTCGAAGGTGGCGCCGGTCGACACGTTCAGCCCGGTGCTGGTGGCGGTGTTCGCGGTTCTGTTCCTGGGCGAGCGGCCCGCGCCACGCGAGTGGCTGGGCATCGCGCTGGTGGCGGCCTGGGTGATCGTGCTGAGCCTGCGGCGGTAGCGCCGCGGCGCTGGCGCAAGGCATGGCGCACCGCCCCGGAACTTGCCACAATAGCCGTCCATCCACCCGGAAGGAGCGCGGCATGGACAAGCCACTGGCAGGCAAGGTTGCGCTGGTTGCCGGCGCCACCCGCGGGGCGGGACGCGGCATTGCCGTTGCGCTAGGCGAAGGCGGGGCGGCGGTCTACGTGACGGGGCGTACCACGCGTGCCGCGCGTTCTGAGATGAACCGGCCGGAGACAATCGAGGAAACCGCGGAAATGGTCGATGACGCCGGCGGGCGCGGCATCGCCGTGCGGGTCGATCACCTGGTGCCGGCCGAGGTGCAGGCACTGGTCGAACGCATCCGGCGCGAGCAGGGGCGGCTCGATATCCTGGTCAACGATATCTGGGGCGCGACCAGGATGGAGTGGAACAAGACCGTGTGGGAGTCCGACCTGGACTATGGGCTGCGCACGCTGCGGCTCGGCGTGGATACCCACGTTATCACCAGCCACTGCGCGCTGCCGCTGCTGATCGAAACGCGCGGCGGGCTGGTGGTCGAAGTCACCGACGGCACCGCCGAATACAACGCGCACAACTACCGCGTGTCCTTCTTCTACGACCTGGCCAAGGCGGCGGTGGGCCGCATGGCGTTTGCCCTGGCGCATGAGCTCGCGCCGCACGGTGGCACGGCGGTGAGCCTGAGCCCGGGCTGGCTGCGCTCGGAGGCGATGCTCGACGCCTATCGCGTGACCGAAGCCAACTGGCGCGACGCCACCCGGATCCAGCCACACTTCGCAATCTCGGAAAGCCCGCTATTCGTCGGCCGCGCCGTGGCCGCGCTGGCGCAAGACCCGGACGTGGCGCGCTGGAATGGCCAGTCGCTGTCCAGCGGACAACTGGCGCGCGTGTATGGTTTTACCGATGCCGACGGCAGCCAGCCGGATGCCTGGCGCTATGTGCCGGAAGTGCAGGACGCGGGCAAGCCTGCCGACACCACCGGCTATCGCTGAACGACCGCCGGTGGGCCGTTCAGCGTCAGCCGTCTCCCGCGTCAGCGGTTGCGATCGTTAGCCTTTCGATTTGGGCGGCTGGAACAGCGCGCCCGCCTCCTTCACGTTCTGCTCAGCGCGCTTGCCGATCACGGTGAGCGCTTCGGCCTGTGCCTTCTGCGCCGTCTCGGCCAGCTCGCGCATGTTCTCGAACGCCTGGTGCAGCGTCTGCTGCACCAGTTCGCTGTGCTTGGCCATGGCCTCGGCCGGGTTGCCGGCCGTGGTGTATTGCTGCGCCGCGGCCTGCAGCTGCTGCATGGTCTTGGTAAAGATCTCCTGCTGCTTCTGCATCACCGCCTGGATGCCCTCGTAGGCCAGCTTGTTGGCCTCGGTCAGGGCCTCGATGTCCTTGCGGCGTGCTTCGATCACGGCGCTCATGTCCACGCCTGGCAGGCGGAACTGTTCCATCATCTTGGTGAAATCTGCAAAAGGATTGGGGGGCGTGGCCATGCTGGATCTCCTCGGGTGGAAAGGCGGACAGGGTGGCAGGGCGGGGCGCCGCGAAGCGTTGCGCCACCTGGCCTGGGCCGGTTTCACTCCACTATAACCGGTATCCGCACACTTCTAGCCGTCAATCGAGGAAGACCCTAAAGTTTCGCTGCCCCACGCCGTTGGCATCCATAGCCCGCACGTGCGTAGCCGACCCGGCCCGCCAGCGGACGATGAGAGCGAAGAATGCCGCGCCGAGCGATGGTCCCGGGCCGGCACCTCGCCGTAAACAGTCCTAATCAGGTAGAAAAAATGAAGAATCTAGGCATCGGGGTCCGCCTCGGCATCGGCTTTGGGGTGGTATTGCTGCTTTCGGCGCTCATGACGGTATTCGGCATGATGCGCCTGCAACAGGTGGCTGAACGCACCCACGCGATGATGCAGCAGCCGCTGACCAAGGAGCGGCTGGTCAGCGACTGGTACCGGCTCATGCACACCAGCGTGCGCCGCACCACGGCGGTGGCGCGCAGCGCCGACCCGTCGCTGGGCGCATTCTTCGCCGCCGAGACCAAGGCGTCGATCGAAGGCATTGCCGCGCTGCGCGACAAGATAAAGCTGCTGCTCAGCTCGGAAGAAGAGAAGGCCGCGTTCCAGAAGATCTTCAGCGTGCGCGACCCGTACAACAACGGCCGCGACAAGATCACCAGGCTCAAGCAGGAAGGCCTGACCGAAGAGGCCAACCAGGTGCTGGAGAACGAGTTCGTGCCCGCGGGCGACGCCTACCTGGCCGAGATCCAGAAGCTGCTCGACATCCAGCGCGCCAGCATCGACGCCACCGCGCGCGAGATCAACGGCATCTACGTCAACTCGCGCAACAGCCTGATCGGGGTTGGCGCGGTGGTGCTGGCCATCGGCATCGCATTTTCGGTCTGGCTGACCATCGGCATCACGCGCCCGCTGCATCGCGCGGTGGCCGTGGCGCGCACCGTGGCATCGGGCGACCTGACCAGCCGCATCGATGTGGATAGCCGCGACGAGACCGGCCAGTTGCTGCAGGCGCTGGCGGACATGAACGCCAATATCCTGCGCATCGTGCGCCAGGTGCGCGCCGGCACCGAGTCGATCGTCTCCGGCACCAGCCAGATCGCGGCCGGCAACACCGACCTGTCGCAGCGCACGGAGGAACAGGCCTCGTCGCTGCAGCAGACCGCGGCCAGCATGGAAGAGCTGACCAGCATCGTGCGCCAGAACGCGGACAACGCGCGCCAGGCCAGCACGCTGGCGGTCAATGCCTCCGACATCGCCGAGAAGGGCGGCGAGGTCGCGGGCAAGGTGGCCGACACCATGGAAGAGATCAACGGCGCGTCGAAGAAGGTGGTCGACATCATTGCCGTGATCGAGGGCATTGCCTTCCAGACCAATATCCTGGCACTGAACGCCGCGGTGGAAGCCGCGCGTGCCGGCGAGCAGGGGCGTGGTTTTGCCGTGGTGGCGGGCGAGGTGCGGAGCCTGGCGCAGCGCAGCGCTACTGCCGCGAAGGAGATCAAGGCGCTGATCGGGGATTCGGTGGATCGCGTCGAGAAGGGCTCCATGCTGGTGACGCAGTCGGGGCAGACCATGGAAGAGATCGTCGCTGCGGTCAAGCGAGTGACCGACATCATGGGCGAAATCAGCGCGGCGTCGGCGGAGCAGAGTGCCGGGATCGAGCAAGTCAATCAGGCCGTCACGCAGATGGACACCGCCACGCAGCAGAACGCCGCGTTGGTGGAAGAGGCCGCCGCGGCGGCCGGCTCGCTGGAGGAGCAGGCGCAGCGTCTGAAGGAAGCGGTGTCGACGTTCAGGCTGGCCGCCTGAGGCCGAGAGGGCGGTGGCGCATCAGCGCCGCCTTGTTTCTCCCCTCAGCTATGTCTATGTATTGGCGAGGGGCGGGGGCCAGGCTCCCCCGAAGGCCACGGGGACCAGCGGCAAATGTCGAGACATTGTGTCTCCTTGGCGTTGAAGTTTGACAAGTCTGTGATCTGTGGGGCGCACGCGCCATGCCGGGGCGCGATAACGCGTCCCCGAAGGCACCGTAGCGGTGCAATTAGCGAACGACCGTGCCAGTACGCGAACAGCCGGCCGATTTTCTGAACGATTGCCGCGCAAAATCCAGTGGTTTTCCGTCTCGCGAAAGGAAACTGAGGCAAAATTCTATTTTTGCTGCCCCGCTGTGACCCAGCAGGCGGATGTCCCACCACCCGTTCGAGGATCTGAGAGAAGCAATGAGTATCCAGCAACCCACCATCATCTACACGCTGACCGACGAAGCTCCGCTGCTGGCGACCAGTGCGTTCCTCCCGATCATCCAGACGTTTACCAAGCCCGCCGGCATCAACGTCACCACCAGCGACATCTCGGTGGCTGGCCGTATCCTGGGCGAGTTTTCCGAATTCCTGACCGAAGAACAGCGCGTGCCGGACAACCTGGCCGAGCTGGGCAAGCTGACGCAGTCGCCGGACACCAACATCATCAAGCTGCCGAACATCAGCGCCTCGGTGCACCAGCTGGTCAGCGCCATCCGCGAACTGCAAGGCAAGGGCTACAAGGTGCCGGACTATCCGGAAGACCCGAAGACCGACGAAGAGAAGGCCATCCAGAAGCGCTATTCCAAGTGCCTGGGCAGCGCCGTGAACCCGGTCCTGCGCGAAGGCAACTCCGACCGCCGCGCCCCCGCCGCGGTCAAGAACTACGCGCGCAAGCACCCGCACAGCATGGGCGAGTGGAGCATGGCCTCGCGCACGCACGTGGCCCACATGAAGCACGGCGACTTCTACCACGGCGAAAAGTCCATGACCCTGGACAAGGCCCGCGACGTCAAGATGGAGCTGGTCACCAGGAGCGGCAAGACCATCGTGCTCAAGCCCAAGGTTTCGCTGCAGGACGGCGAGATCATCGACAGCATGTTCATGAGCAAGAAGGCCCTGTGCGCCTTCTATGAGGAGCAGTTCGAAGACGCGCGCCAGACCGGCGTGATGCTGTCGCTGCACGTCAAGGCGACCATGATGAAGGTGTCGCACCCGATCGTGTTCGGTCACGCCGTCAAGATCTTCTACAAGGAAGCCTTCGCCAAGCACGGCGCGCTGTTCGACGAACTGGGCGTGAACGTCAACAACGGCCTGGTCAACCTGTACGAGAAGATTGAGTCGCTGCCCAGCTCCAAGCGCGAAGAGATCATCCGCGACCTGCACGCCTGCCACGAGCATCGCCCGGAACTGGCGATGGTGGATTCGGCCAAGGGCATTTCGAACCTGCACGCGCCCAACGACGTGATCGTCGATGCCTCGATGCCGGCCATGATCCGCATCGGCGGCAAGATGTGGGGCGCCGACGGCCGTCCGAAGGACACCAAGGCCGTGATCCCGGAAAGCACCTTCGCCCGCATCTATCAAGAGATCATCAACTTCTGCAAGACCAACGGCAACTTCGACCCGACCACCATGGGCACGGTGCCGAACGTCGGCCTGATGGCGCAGAAGGCCGAAGAGTACGGTTCGCACGACAAGACCTTCGAGATCACCGAAGACGGCGTCGCCAACATCGTCGACCTGGCCACCGGTGAAGTGCTGCTGACGCAGAATGTCGAACAGGGCGACATCTGGCGCATGTGCCAGGTCAAGGACGCGCCGATCCGCGACTGGGTCAAGCTGGCCGTCACGCGCGCGCGCAACTCGGGCATGCCGGCCGTGTTCTGGCTGGACCCGTACCGTCCGCACGAGGCCGAGCTGATCAAGAAGGTCGAGGCCTACCTGAAGGACTACGACACCAACGGCCTGGATATCCAGATCATGTCGCAGGTGCGCGCCATGCGCTACACGCTGGAGCGCGTGATCCGCGGCCTGGACACCATCTCGGTGACCGGCAACATCCTGCGCGACTACCTGACCGACCTGTTCCCGATCATGGAACTGGGCACCAGCGCCAAGATGCTGTCGATCGTGCCGCTGATGGCTGGTGGCGGCATGTATGAAACCGGCGCCGGCGGTTCGGCTCCGAAACACGTCAAGCAGCTGGTGGAAGAAAACCACCTGCGCTGGGATTCGCTGGGTGAGTTTCTGGCGCTGGCGGTGTCGCTGGAAGACGTTGGCATCAAGACCGGCAATGCCAAGGCCAAGATCCTGGCCAAGACGCTGGATGCTGCCACCGGCAAGCTGCTGGACAACAACAAGAGCCCGTCGCCCAAGACCGGCCAGCTGGACAACCGCGGCAGCCAGTTCTACCTGGCGATGTACTGGGCACAGGAACTGGCCGCCCAGTCGGATGACGCGGAACTGGCTGCCAAGTTTGCGCCGCTGGCCAAGACGCTGACCGACAACGAGCAGAAGATCGTCGGTGAGCTGGCCGCCGTGCAGGGCCAGCCGGTGGACATCGGTGGCTACTACCAGCCGGACGCCGCCAAGCTCAGCGCCGCAATGCGTCCGAGCCAGACGCTGAACGCCGCACTGCAGACCGTGGCAGCCTGATTGGTCCGGCCCGCGTCGCGGGCTGGCTGATCACGACCCCGGGCCCATGCCTGAGCCATGCCATGCTGGTTGATCCGGCAGGCAGGCGATGGTGGGGCCCGGGGTTTTTTATTGCGGTGCCGACGGCGGTGGTTCAGCTTCGCCAACTACCTGCCAGCCCTGTTCGGGGCCCGTCTTCTGGTCGCGATAGGTCCATAGCGTGCCGCAGTCCTGGCACACGAAGGTGCTGATGGTGACCGCGGCCTTGCCCGGCGGCTTGATGCGCTGGGTATCGGTGATGCGCAAGGCAGCGTGCCCGGGGGCGCCGCGCAGGTGAAGTTCGATGGCCTGGCAGGCAGTGCAGAGTGTCATCCGTGTCTGGTCCGTGTGATGGGCCACTGTAGCACGCGCGCGCATGCCGCACGCCCTGCAAGCCGGATGTGCGGCGCGCGTCGGCACCGGTGCGCTGGTGGGACCCGCAACCCGCACATTCCGCATTGATTTTTGGCCAATCGGGCCAAGTTCGTTGACATCAGGGTGGGGCACCTGTATAAGGTTGGGTGCAGGATCTTTCAAGCAGCAACCTAGAAGTCCAGGTGCTTGCCCACACGGCGCCACTTATTCTCCTTGTGTCTTCCTTGATCGTCATGCCTTGCCGGCGCTTTTGCCAGGTGAGAAAAAATTATTGAGGAATCCAACATGGAAACCGGTACCGTAAAGTGGTTTAACGATTCGAAGGGTTTTGGCTTCATTACCCCTGACGCAGGTGGCAACGACCTGTTCGCGCACTTCTCCGAAATTCAAGGCAGCGGCTTCAAGTCGCTGCAAGAAGGCCAGAAGGTTCGCTACGTCGCCGGCGTCGGCCAGAAGGGCCCGGCCGCGACCAAGATCGAGCCGATCTGAGTCTTACCGCCTGAACTGAGCGCCACGGCGCCAGTGCGATGAGAAAAAGCTCCGCTTAGGCGGAGCTTTTTTCTTTCTGTTCCCGCCATTTGCCGCCATTTCCCGCGATAGTGAAATAAAGCCACTGCGGGCCCGGCAACAAGCGTAGAGTGGGGGCAACACCACCAAAACGGCGGAGGCTGCCATGGATATCTATCCAGCTGCGACTTACAAGGGATATGACCTTTATCCCCTGGTGTACAAGCATGCCGTCACGCGCGTATGGCCCGAGCCGCGGCCCGACCGCTCGTTCGATGCCGCGGTGGTGATCTGCCTGGAGGGCGAATCGCCCGAAGGCGGGCAGGCGCGCACGTTCCGCCTGGAGGCCGCGCCCTGGGACAACGTCGGTGGAGCGCGCCGCGGTGCGCTGCGCTATGCCGAAGCCATCATCAACGGCACGGTGCCGGGGATGTCGATAGCTTCGCCCGGCATGCCGATGACGTCCTGAGCGTCTGTCACGCCCTGGCGCCCCCTATCTGCGACATTGCGCGACTTTCCGCGCGATTGCAGCAACCTTTTCCACCAACGCGGCACGATGCCGCATGGAGCCGCCGTGAGCGACAGCAGTCCGAGCCGCAGTCCCGGCAACAACCTGCCTGGCAGTACGCCTTTTGCCAGTTACAAGGGTTTCGATCTCTATCCCCTGGTCTACCGCCACCGGCCCGAGCAGGCTTGGCCGCGCACCAGGCCCGACACCAGCTTCCTTGCCTCGATCGTGATCTGCCGCGAAGGCTACCGGCCGGGCAGCGACCATGCGCGCGTGTTCCCGATGGCCGAATCGCGTTGGGAGAATATCGGCTCCGCACGGCGCGGCGCGCTGCGGTTCGGGGAAGACATCATCAACGGACTGGTCGCGGGTGAATCCGTGACGTCGCTCTAGCGCGCCGTACCAAACATGCCGCCTGGCGGCAACCAGCCATCCGTCAGACTGCAAGGAGTCCATTCATGGACATGCGTTCGGGATCATCCGGTTTTCTGTGCACCCTGCCCGGCGAGGGCAAAGGCATCACCTATCACGTTGCGGTGTGCTTTATCGATGCGGAGCGCCCCACCGGGGTATTGTTCACCAGCTTCGTGGGGATAGGGCGGCGTTCGTTCGGCGTGCTGGCCGAGGCGGGAGCATTGCAGGGCCAGCTAGCTGCCAGTGGCGAGGCGCTGTGCCGGCTGGCCATCGGCCAGGTGGTGCGCGACCAGCTGCACGACAAGGCGCGCGAGGGCGACTATGTGCTGGACCTCGCCGCCGAGCCGTGGGACGGCGAGCTGAGGACGGTCGGCGCGGGGCTCAGGACGGCCCGGCCGCATGTGCGCGTGCTTGGCTGAGGCGCAGGCCGCAGCGGCCTCGCCAACCCAAACGCGCTGAACCCAGGGTTCAGATGCCGAAGACCGGGGCGCCGTGGCGCTCCAGCAGCGCTTCGATCAGCGCCATGTCGGTAATTTCAGGCGTGCGTTCTTCCACCGCGCGCGACGGTCCGCAATAGGTGGCCGTCACGTGACGCCTCACGGTCAGCACGCCCGATGCGGGCGGCGCGACGTCTACTGCCTGCCACGGCGCATGCCGGTAGCTGCCTGCCTGCCAGCCTTCCGGCGTCAGGTGCACGGCTTCCCATTCTTCAATGACGGACATGATCGGTTCTCCTTTGCGATGAATCGTTGCGGGACGGCACGCGCCGGCGGGGCGCATGCCATGACGAGAGGACGCGTGAACTACGACTTGTGCCGGTAGTTGATGCGTCCCTTGGTGAGGTCGTACGGCGACATCTCCAGCGTGACACGGTCGCCCGCGAGCACGCGGATGCGGTTTTTCTTCAGGCGCCCGGACGAGTACGCCCACACCTCGAAGCCGTTTTCCAGGATCACGCGAAAACGGTTGTCAGGCAGGACTTCGGATACCTTGCCGCCAAATTCCACCAGTTCTTCTTTTGCCAAGGAGGCTCCTTGCTGTAGCCGCGCCGCCACGGCGCGCGCTGTTGTGAGGCCTTGCAGGCCGATGTATGCGTTTATTGCTGGCGCAGGCGTGCCGCGGCGCTTTCGCCGGCATGCTGCGCGGCCTGCCTGGCGCGCGCCTCGGAGCGGTGCGTGTCGTGGCGCATGGCCACGTTGGCGACGATGCGCTCGGCGCCGTTGCGGTACTCCGCGATCATGTAGGTCGCGAACCAGAGGCCCGGTTCCTGCTGGATGGGATAGACGGAAACGGTGTACGGGCCGTGGCCGTGGTGATGGCCGTGGCTGAGGTTATGGTTGCTTTGCTTCAATGTGATGCCTGTTCATGGGCGCGGCCGCGAGCGGCGCGGTGCATCGGTGCGATGCATGCGGCGCAGGATGGCGACCGTTCGCCGTTGCTGTGGGCCAGCGTCGGGGCCGGCGCGAGGCGCAGGCGGGGAATCTGGCGTGAAGTGGACCATGCCTGCGCAAGCCGATACGCCAGGTACAGGCGCGATCGTTGCGGAGCGGACGTGCCGCCGGTCGGAAAGGGTGATGGGCCAATCGTGAATCGTGTCGTCGATCCGGCCCGTGAAGTATCGGGTGTACTTCCCCGATTTGCCGCGGCTGTATGTCTTGTTGGGGTGTTCCGCGGCTGACGCAACGGTGTCGGGCGTGCTGCCGATCCGTGCGGAGGAAGGCCGATGATACCACGTATGGCGCTTTCCTGCCGGTGTGACGGGCGATGCGCCTGGTAGTGGCGCGCGGTGTGCGGCTCAGTCTTCGCGGATCTGCGCAAAGCGCAGTGTCAGGAAATCGATCAACTCGCGCACCGACGGCAACAGCCCGCGGCGCGACGGGAACACGGCGTGGATCATGCCGCCCTTGGCCGACCACGCCGGCAGGATCTTCACCAGCCGGCCGGTACGCAATTCCTCGGTCACCATCATCGTCGGCAGCTGCACGATGCCGGCACCGGCAACGGCGGCCGCGCGCAGCATAATCATGTCGTCCGTGACCAGCCGCGGCTTGTGGTGCAGCTCGAAACTGGCGCTGTCGGGCCCGTGCAGGGCCCAGGCGTGCGCTGCGCGCGGCGGACCCAGGTCCAGCGTGGGCAGCGCATTCAGGTCCGCTGGCGCCACCAGCGGGCCGTGGCCCGCCATCAATGACGGGCTGGCGACGATGCACCAGGCGCGTTCGGCCAGCACGCGCATTACCAGGTCGCTGTCTTCCAGTGGCGGCACGCGTACGCGGATCGCCAGGTCCACGCCTTCGGCGACTACGTCGACGCGGCGGTTGGTGGCCTCCAGGTGCACCGTGACCTTGGGGTTGGCGGCCATGAAGTCCGCGATCATGTCGCCCACGCGCGCATGCAGCAGTGCCACCGGACACGTCATGCGCACCAGCCCGCTGGGTTCTGCGCGCGTGCGCTCGATAGCGCTTTCCGCCGCCTCCGCTTCCACCAGCATCGCCTTGCAGTGCGCGTAGTAGGTCTGGCCAAGCTCGGTCACAGAAAAGCGGCGCGTCGAGCGCTGGATCAGCCGCACGCCCAGCCGCTCCTCCAGCATCGCCACGCGCCGGCTCAGCTTGGACTTGGGGATGCCAAGCACGCGCCCGGCCGGCGCGAAGCCCTGGTAGTCGACCACCTGCGCAAAGTAGTACAGGTCATTGAGGTCCGGATGCAAAGGCAGCTCCTGTCGTCCTGCCAGTAGGACGCTGAGGGCCGATTTTCCGGCCTACCGATGCGTTCTGCCAAGACCTATCCTTTCGCCACGGTCGGCCCGCACTGCCGGAGCCGACGGATCGCCAACCCGTGCCAAGGAGAATGCGAATGACCACCCCCGCCAATTTCAACGGCAAGCGCCCGGTCCTGGACCCCGCCGATACGGCCATGCTGCTGATCGACCACCAGAGCGGCCTGTTCCAGACCGTGGGCGACATGCCGATGCCAGAATTGCGCGCCCGAGCCGCCGCGCTGGCCAAGATGGCCACGCTGTGCAAGCTGCCGGTGATCACCACGGCGTCCGTGCCGCAGGGCCCCAACGGCCCCCTGATCCCCGAAATCCACGAGAACGCGCCGCACGCGAAATATGTCGCGCGCAAGGGCGAGATCAATGCCTGGGACAACCCCGACTTCGTCGCCGCGGTGCGCGAGACTGGCCGCAAGACGCTGATCATTGCCGGCACCATCACCAGCGTGTGCATGGCATTCCCGTCGATCAGCGCGGTTGCCGACGGCTACAAGGTATTCGCGGTGGTGGATGCCTCGGGCACGTATTCCAAGATGGCGCAGGAAATCACGCTGGCGCGCATCGTACAGGCCGGCGTGGTGCCGATGGACACCGCCGCGGTCGCCTCCGAACTGCAGCAGACCTGGAACCGCCCCGACGCACAGCAATGGGCCGAGGTCTACACGCAGATCTTCCCGGCCTACCGCCTGCTGATCGAAAGCTATACCAAGGCGCAGGAAGTCGAGAAGAACCATGAAGTGCTGGACTCCCGGCGTTGAAGCCTGACGCGCAAGTCACTACATATCCCCAAGGGCGCGGCCGCATGACGAACATGCCCTTCGCGCCCCCCCTACACAGGAGCACACCATGAGCAAGCCCTACAAGCGCCTGGACAAGAGCCAGGCGGCCGTCCTGATGGTCGACCACCAGGCTGGCCTGCTGTCGCTGGTGCGGGACATCGAGCCCGACAAGTTCAAGAACAACGTGCTGGCACTGGCTGACCTGGCCAAGTACTTCAAGCTGCCGACCATCCTGACCACCAGCTTCGAGGACGGGCCGAACGGCCCGCTGGTGCCCGAGCTGAAGGCGACGTTCCCCGACGCGCCGTTCATCCCGCGCCCGGGCCAGATCAATGCGTGGGACAACGAGGACTTTGTCGCCGCGGTGCGCGCCACCGGCAAGAAGCAGCTGATCATCGCCGGCGTGGTGACCGAGGTGTGCGTCGCGTTCCCGGCGTTGGCGGCGATCGAAGAGGGCTTCGAGGTGTTTGTCGTGACGGATGCTTCCGGAACCTTTAACGAAGTCACGCGCCATTCTGCCTGGCAACGGATGTCCGATGCGGGCGCGCAGCTGATGACTTGGTTCGGCGTAGCGTGCGAGCTGCACCGCGACTGGCGCAATGATATCGAGGGGCTGGGGACGCTGTTCTCGAACCATATTCCGGACTATCGGAACCTGATCACGGCGTACACGACGGTGAAAGGCGGGAAGTAAGCTGAGGAACCGCGATAGGTCTGGCGAACGGTCGGTTCGCTCCCCTCTCCCGCCTGCGGGAGAAGGGAGCGTTCGCAAGGCGTGGAGGCCTGCACCCAGCGCATTGGCATACGACCGCTACACACCCTCGGCTTCTCAAGCCTCCTTTACCGCAGCCGCAGGCGCCACCACACCAATTCCCGCCTGCGCCTGCGCCGACGCCGACCGCCGGTTATCAATCAGCGCCACCGCCACCACCGCAATCACCGCCGGAATCGCAATCGCCATGAAGTTCTGCTGCAACGGCAGCGACATCCCCACCAGCACGCCAATCACGATCGGCGCCAGGATCGCGCCGCTGCGCCCCACGCCCGACGCCCAGCCGATGCCGGTGCCACGCACCGCCATCGGGTAGAACTGGCCCGCATAGGCATAGGTAACGATCTGCGTGCCGATGGTGGAGGCGCCGGCCAGTCCCACCACGACGAACAGCGCGGCGCTCGGCATCGGGTAGCCCAGCAGCGTGATCGACACCGCGGCCAGCGAGTACATGCCGATCAGCACGTACTTGATCGGCAGCCGGTCGGCCAGCCAGCCGCCACCGATCGCACCGATCATCGCGCCGAAGTTCAGCACCAGCACGAAAGTCAGCGCCGAGCCCAGGCTGTAGCCCGCGCCGGCCATCAGTTTTGTCAGCCACGAGCTGAGCGCGTACACCATGAACAGGCACATGAAGAACGCCACCCAGAACATCACCGTGCTGAAGCCGCGGCCGTCCTGGAACAGGCGGCGGATCGGCGCGCTGCCGGCCTTGTCGTCGGCAGCCAGCGTGAAGACGTCGCCGGCTTGCGCGCGATGCGAAGGCACCAGGCGCGATACCACGGATTGCAGGGCGTCGGTCTGGCCGGTGCGGAGCAGGTAGGGCATCGACTCCGGCAGCGAGCGCAGCACCAGCGGGACCAGCAGCACCGGCAGGCCGGCGGCGAGGAAAACCGACTGCCAGCCATAGCTCTCGATCAGCCCCTTGCCCAGCAGCGCGGCCAACATGCCGCCGACCGAATAGCCGCTGAACATCAGCGTCACCAGCGTGCCGCGCAGCTTGCGTGGCGAGTACTCGGTCATCTGCGCCACCACGTTGGGCATCACGCCGCCGATGCCCAGCCCCGCCAGGAAGCGCGTGATGCTGAACGTCACCGGGTCACTGGTAAAGCCCGCGGCCGCGGTAAAGGCGCTGAACAGCAGGATGCAGATGGCGATAGCGCGGCGCCTGCCGATGCGGTCGGCCACGGTGCCGAGGAAGATCGCGCCGAACATCATGCCGAACAGCGCCGAACTGACCATAAAGCCCGCGCTGGTGGCGGTCACGCCCATTTCCTTCATGATCGATGGCAGCGCGATGCCGGCGACGGCCAGGTCATAGCCGTCGAAGATGATGATGATCGCGCACCAGAACAGGATAAGCGCATGGAAGCGGCTAAAGCGGGCCTCGTCGGCCAGCTTGTGGACATCGATCTGACGCATGGTTTGTCTCCGGTATGGTGGTATGGCGGGGCAGCCGGCGTTGCCGGTCATGCCACCGCTGCGGCACGCTTTTCGGCGGCCTTCAGTTCGCGCTCGCGCAATACGAAACGCTGGATCTTGCCCGTGGCGGTCTTGGGCAGTGCATCGACGAACTCGATCGCGCGCGGGTATTTGTAGGCGGCCAGCCGCTCCTTGACGAAGGCCTTCAGCTCGCCATCGCCAAGCTGCGCGCCCGCCTTCAGCACCACGAAGGCCTTGGTCTTGACCAGTCCTTCAGGGTCGGGCACGCCGATCACCGCGGCTTCCAGCACTGCAGGGTGCTGCACCAGCGTGGCCTCGACCTCGAACGGCGACACGTAGATGCCGCTGACCTTGAGCATGTCGTCGCTGCGACCGGCGTAGCTGTAGGTGCCGTCGGGATTGCGCACATACTTGTCGCCGCTCTTGGTCCAGCCGCGGTGGAAGGTCTCGCGCGACTTCTCGCGGTTGGCCCAGTACATCATGGCGGCGCTGGGGCCCTGGATATAGAGGTCGCCGATTTCGCCGTCGGGCACCGGGCGGCCTTCCTCGTCGCGCAGCTCGATGGTGTAGCCCGGCACCGGCCAGCCGGTAGTGCCATAGCGCACCTGGCCGGGCCGGTTGGACAGGAAGATATGCAGCATCTCGGTGGAACCGATGCCGTCGATGATCTCGCACCCGAAATGCGCGGTGAAGCGCTGGCCGATGTCGGCGGGCAACGCCTCACCGGCGGACGAGCACAACCGCAGTGCCACCTCATCGCGCGCGGGCAGCGCCGGCGAAGCGAGCATGCCGGCATAGCCCGTGGGCGCGCCGAAGAACACGGTGGGCTTCTGCTCGCGCCAGCGGCGGAAGTTGGCTTCGGGCGTGGGCCGTTCGGCCATCAGCACCACCGTCGCGCCCACGCTTAGCGGGAAGCTGAGGCCGTTGCCGAGCCCATAGGCGAAATAGAGCTTGGCCGCGGAGAAGCAGATGTCCTGTTCCTGCAGGCCGAGCACGGGGCCCGCATACAGGGCGGCCGTCCAGTACGGATTGCCGTGGCTGTGCACCACGCCCTTGGGCTGCCCCGTCGAGCCGGACGAATAGAGCCAGAAGCCGGGATCGTCGGGACTGGTCGCGGCAGGCGCGGACAATGGCGTTTGCGTGGCGAGCACGGTATCGAGCGCCACCATGCCGTCCGGCAGCGGTCCGCGCGCCCGCGACACGAACACCTTGCCCACTTCATGCCCGGGCCGCGCCAGGGCGTCCTGCAGCAGCGGCAGCAGCGCGGCCGAGACCAGCACCGCCTGCGCGCGGCTGTGCTGCAGCATGTAGGCGTAGTCGTCGGCGGTCAGCAGCGTGTTGACGGCAACAGGCACGATGCCGGCATACATCGCGCCGAGGAAGCACACCGGCCAGTCGGTGCAGTCGTGCATCAGCAGCAGCACGCGCTCCTCGCGGCGGATGCCGGCATCGAGCAGCGCGGCGGCCAGGCGGCGCACCCGCTGCGCCAGCTCGCCATAGGTAAGCTGGCCGTCGTCGTCGATATAGGCGGCCTTGCCGGTGCGCCCCGCATTGCAGCCGAGCAGGTGCGCGGCAAAGTTGAAGGACGTGCCCGGTGGCTGGACCGGGACGTCTGCGGTGATGGCGGTCATGCGTGTCTCCCCGTTTCTGGTGTACGGTGTGCTGCGCGCCGCCATGCGGACGTGGCGGCGCGGTAAAGCCGGATGGCTGACTGTCAGGCGAGGGTGTCGAGCACCGCGGTGCTGGCCTGGATGGCGCTGCGACGGTGGTAGAAATTCAGCGCGCGCAGGCCGCCCAGTTCTTCACCGCCGCCGGCGCGGCCGGGGCCGCCGTGCAGCGATTGCGGCATCACGTTGCCGTGGCCGGTGTGCAGTTGCGCGACGTCGGGCGAGATCACATGCACGCGGCCGTGGCTGTCGGCCAACGCCACCGCTGCGGCGCCCAGCGCCGGAGCGTTGCTGCCATAGAGCGATGTCACCAGCGAGCCCTGGCCGCGGCGCACCAGCGCGAGCGCGTGGGCGGTATCGCGGTAGGGCAGCAGCGTGGCGACGGGGCCGAAGACTTCGGTGTCATGCACCGCGGCGGCAGCGTCCGCATCGTTGGCGCCGAGCAAAGTCGGGCCGATGCAGCAGGCAACGGCGGGATCGGCATCGACCAGCAGCTGCTGCGTGCCGTCATGCAGCACCTTGGCATGCTTGCGCAGGTTTGCCAGGCCTTCCTGTACGGCGTTGAACTGTGCGCGGCTGACCAGCGCGCCCATGCGCACGGCGTCGTTGCGCGGGTTGCCCACGGTGACTTTCGACAGACGCGCACCGATGGCCTCCGCCGCTTGCCCGTACAGCGCCTCGGGCACGAACACGCGCCGGATCGCCGTGCACTTCTGCCCGGACTTGACCGTCATCTCGCGCACCACTTCCTTGACCAGCAGGTCGAAGGCGGCGGTGTCCGGGCTATCGCTCGGCAGCAATACCGCGGAATTGATGCTGTCCGCCTCGATATTCACGCGCACCGAGCGCTGCGCGATCGCCGGATGCGAACGGATCACCGCAGCCGTATCGGCCGAGCCGGTGAACGACACCACGTCGAACGGCTGCAACTGGTCGAGCAGTCCGGCCGAGCTGCCGCACACCACCGACAATGCACCCGCAGGCAGCACGCCGGCCTCGACCACGTCGCGCACCATGCGCTGGGTCAGCCAGGCAGTGGCCGTGGCGGGTTTGACGATCACCGGCACGCCGGCCAGCAGCGCGGGCGCGGCCTTCTCCCACAGGCCCCAGCTCGGGAAGTTGAAAGCATTGATAAACAGCGCCACGCCGCGCGTGGGCACCAGCACGTGCTGCGACTGGAACAGCGGATCCTTGCCGAGGCGCGCGGCCTCGCCATCGAGCAGGTAATGCCGGTCGCCGAGCGTGTCGCCCAGCTTTGCATACGTGCCCAGCGTGAAGATGCCGCCGTCGATGTCGACCGCCGAGTCGTTCTTCACAGTACCGCTGTTGGCGGTGGCGATCTCGTAGTAGGCGTCGCGGTTGGCCTGCAGCACCTTGACGACCTCGGCCAGCAGCGCGGCACGCTGGCGGTAGCTCAGTGCGCGCAGTGCGGCACCGCCCTGTTCGCGCGCGAAGGCGAAACCGGCCGCCAGGTCCAGCCCGGTGGCGTCCACGCGCACCAGCTCACCGCCGAGCACCGGATCGAACAGCGCCGTGCCGGCACCGCTGCCGGCTTGCCACTTGCCGCCGAGGTAGTTGGAAAGCAATTCAGTCATGGGGATCTCAGCGCGTGAAGTCGATGCGGCCTTCCGGCAGCAGGTAGAGCACCAGCGCGCGGCCGTTGCTGACGGTGGGGCGGTGGGCGCTGCCCGGCGGGCACACCAGCCAGCCGGCGGGGCGGCCGTCGAACTGCGCGTCGCCCTCGAGCGGCATGATCAGGTCGATCTCGCCATTGGGATGGGTATGGTGCGGGCCGGCAATGTCCTGCATGTCGACCACGTCCACCGAGAAGCCATGCAGGTCGTCGGCAGGCTTGAAGATGCGGCCGTAGCGGATGCCGCCGCCTTCACGGTCGCACAGCCAGCCTTCGGCCACTCCGGCCTGGCAGGCTTCCTTCAGTTGCTGGTAGGTAGGGCTGCCGGCGCCGTGCTCGGCATTGAGCCAGGCGTCGAGTGCCGCATCGAGCGGGCGGCCTGCCAGTTGCACGGTGAGCTGCGCGATCTGGCTGCGGAATTCAGTTGGGGACAGGGTGCGGGACATAAGAAGAGGGGGGCTCCGTCTGATTCGCCAGTTGCTATCGCTGGCTTCATGCATTATTGTGCATGTATGAAAAATAGGACCACCGAGAAATCATGTCAAGCACTATATTGCATGAGTCTGGGTTAACCCGGGATGCCGATCTGCATCATGATTCAGGCGTCGCTGCCGCCAGCAGCGGGGAGAAAAACCCGTTCCTGGTCGCGCTGGGCGAGCGCGTGCGCGAGCTGCGCGCTCGCCGCGGCCTGACGCGCAAAGCCGCGGCGCACGCGGCCGGCGTGTCGGAGCGGCACCTGGCCAACCTGGAGTACGGCAGCGGCAACGCTTCCATCCTGGTGCTGCAGCACATTGCCGACGCGCTGCAGTGCTCGCTGGCCGGGCTGCTGGGCGACGTGACCACCTCTTCGCCCGAATGGATCCTGCTGCGCGAACTGCTGGAGCAACGCGACGAAGCCACGCTGCGGCGCGTGCGCATTGCCGTGGGCGAGATGCTCGGTACCGGCGGCGAGAACGCCGGGCAGGCCGCGCGCAGCTCGCGGGTGGCGCTGATTGGGCTGCGTGGCGCCGGCAAGACCACGCTGGGCGGCATGCTGGCGGAAAACCTGGGCTTTCCTTTTGTCGAGCTGAGCCGCGAGATCGAGAAGTTTGCCGGCTGCAGCATTGCCGAGATCCAGGGCCTCTACGGCATGAACGCCTACCGCCGCTACGAACGCCGCGCGGTGGAAGAAGCCATCCAGATCTATCCCGAAGCGGTGATCGCCACGCCTGGCGGACTGGTGTCGGACCCGGCCACCTTCAATCTGCTGCTCGCCCACTGCACCACGGTGTGGCTGCAGGCTGACCCGGTAGACCATATGGAGCGCGTGCGCGCGCAGGGTGACTTCCGGCCGATGGCGGCCAGCAAGGAGGCGATGGAAGACCTGCGCCATATCCTGGCGGGCCGCGCGGCGTTCTATTCCAAGGCGGAGTTCGCGCTGGACACCAGCGCGCAGCCGCTGGAGCCAACCTTTGCCGCGTTGCGCGAGTTGGTGCGAAACGCCCTGCGCATGCCGGCCTGATGCGAGCCGGCCACTTCCTTGGGCCCATGAAGGTGGTACAGGAGCATCGCGCGACGCTTCTCTAAAAATCTGCACAATAGTGCTTGCATGGAATTCGAATGATGAACTATAGTTCGTCTCACTAGATTCCTGTTCGTGCACGATAGTGCAGTTTCGCAGAGGAGACACCGCCGTGACCATCGCCCCCCGCGTCGAATACCAGACCGACCCCTCCCAGTACAAGCACCTGAAGCTCAAGTTCGAGGGCCCTGTCGCCACGCTGGCGGTGGACATCGACGAGAACGCCGGCCTGCGTCCCGGCTACAAGCTCAAGCTCAACAGCTATGACCTCGGCGTCGACATCGAACTGAACGATGCGCTCAACCGCATCCGCTTCGAGCATCCGGAAGTGCGCACGGTGGTCGTCACCAGCGGCAAGGACAAGGTGTTCTGCTCCGGCGCCAATATCTTCATGCTGGGCGTCAGCAGCCATGCGTGGAAGGTCAACTTCTGCAAGTTCACCAACGAGACCCGCAACGGCATCGAGGACTCGTCGCAGCACAGCGGCCTGAAGTTCCTGGCCGCGGTCAACGGCGCCTGCGCCGGCGGCGGCTATGAACTGGCGCTGGCCTGCGACGAGATCCTGCTGGTGGACGACCGCTCGTCGGCCGTCAGCCTGCCTGAAGTGCCGCTGCTGGGCGTGCTGCCGGGCACCGGCGGCCTGACCCGGGTGACCGACAAGCGCCGTGTGCGCCATGACCTGGCCGACATCTTCTGCACCACCACCGAAGGCGTGCGCGGCCAGCGGGCCAAGGACTGGCGCCTGGTCGACGATATCGCCAAGCCGGCGGTGTTCGCGCAGAAGGTGCAGGAGCGCGCGCTGGCGCTGGCCGCGCAGAGCGACCGCCCGGCCGATGCGCAGGGCGTGGCACTCGCGCCGATCGAGCGGACCATCGACGCCGATGCGCTGCGCTACACGCACGTGACGGTCGAGATCGACCGCGCCGGCCGCAGCGCCACCTTCACGGTCAAGGCGCCCACCGGCGCACAGCCGCAAAGCATCGAAGAGATTGTGGCAGCCGGCGCCGCCTGGTACCCGCTGCAACTGGCGCGCGAACTGGAAGACGCGATCCTGTCGATGCGCACCAATGAACTGGACATCGGCACCTGGCTGATCAAGACCGCCGGCGACGCCGCCGCAGTGCTTGCCACCGACGCCACATTGCTGGCGCACAAGGACCACTGGCTGGTGCGCGAGACCATCGGCCTGCTGCGCCGCACGCTGAGCCGCCTGGATGTGTCGTCGCGCAGCCTGTTCGCGCTGATCGAGCCGGAGTCGTGCTTTGCCGGCACCTTCCTGGAACTGGCGCTGGCCTGCGACCGCAGCTACCACCTGGCGCTGCCGGACGACGAGGCGCGCGCGCCGAAGATCACCGTGGCGGAAGTCAATTTCGGCCTGTACCCGATGGCCACCGGCCAGAGCCGCCTGGGCCGCCGCTTCTACGACGAACAGCCCGCGCTCGATGCCGTGCGCGCCAAGGCCGGCCAGCCGCTCGATGCCGATGCCGCTTATGCGCTGGGTCTGGTCACCGCCAACCCCGACGATATCGACTGGACCGACGAAGTGCGCATCGCGCTGGAAGAACGCGTGGCGATGTCGCCCGATGCGCTCACCGGCATGGAAGCCAACCTGCGCTTCAACGGCCAGGAAAACATGTTCACCCGCATCTTCGGCCGGTTGACCGCTTGGCAGAACTGGATCTTCCAGCGCCCCAACGCCGTCGGCGACAAGGGTGCGCTCAAGGTCTACGGCAAGGGCGACAAGGCCGCCTTCGACTGGAACCGCGTCTGATCCAGCACCCACCGCGAACCAAACGACAACCGAATCGTCCCCCGAAGGAGACCACCATGTCCGGCATCAACTACAGCGACAAGATCCCCAACAACGTCAACCTGAGCGAAGACCGCACCCTGCAGCGCGCGCTCGAGCAGTGGCAGCCCAACTACCTGAGCTGGTGGAACGACATGGGCCCGGAAGGCTCGCACAGCCATGACATCTACCTGCGCACCGCCATCAGCGTCGATCCGCAGGGCTGGGCCCACTTCGGGCACGTCAAGATGCCGGACTACCGCTGGGGCATCTTCCTGAACCCGGCCGAGGCCAACCGCAAGATCCACTTCGGCGACCACAAGGGCGAGGACGCGTGGCAGGACGTGCCCGGCGAATACCGCGCGAACCTGCGCCGCATCATCGTGACGCAGGGCGATACGGAACCGGCATCGGTCGAACAGCAGCGCCACCTCGGCCTGACCGCGCCCAGCATGTACGACCTGCGCAACCTGTTCCAGGTGAACGTGGAAGAGGGCCGTCACCTGTGGGCCATGGTCTACCTGCTGCACAAGTACTTCGGCCGCGACGGGCGCGAGGAAGGCGAGGCGCTGCTGGAGCGCCGCAGCGGCCAGCAGGACAACCCCCGCATCCTGCAGGCGTTCAACGAGCAGACGCCGGACTGGCTGTCGTTCTTCATGTTCACCTACTTCACCGACCGCGACGGCAAGTTCCAGCTGTGCGCGCTGGCCGAAAGCGCATTCGACCCGCTGGCCCGCACCACCAAGTTCATGCTGACCGAGGAAGCGCATCACATGTTCGTGGGCGAGAGCGGGGTGTCGCGCGTGATCCAGCGCACCTGCCAGGTGATGAACGAACTGAAGACCGATGATCCCGCCAAGCTGCGCGCGGCCGGCGTGATCGACCTGCCGACCTTGCAGCGTTACCTGAACTTCCACTACAGCGTGACCATCGACCTGTTCGGCGCCGATGAGTCGAGCAACGCCGCCACCTTCTACAGCACCGGCCTCAAGGGCCGCTACGAAGAAGGCAAGCGCGTGGACGACCACGTGCTCAAGGGCCAGACCTACCGCATCCTGCAGGCGCAGAACGGCCAGCTGACCGAGAAGGAAGTGCCGATGCTCAACGCACTCAATGAAGTGCTGCGCGACGACTACATCAAGGACAGCATGGGCGGCGTGGAGCGCTGGAACAAGGTCATCGAGAAGGCCGGCATCCCGTTCCGCCTGAAGGTCCCGCACAAGGCCTTCCACCGCAATATCGGCGCGCTGGCCGGCGTCAAGGTATCGCCGGACGGCCGCGTGATCTCCGAGGCCGAATGGCGCGACTTCCGTGACCAGTGGCTGCCCTCCGAAGGCGACCGCGCCTTCGTCGCCAGCCTGATGGGCCGCGTGGTCGAGCCGGGCAAGTTCGCCAACTGGATCGCGCCGCCGGTAATGGGCATCAACCGCCAGCCGGTGGATTTCGAGTACGTGCGCTTCAACTGAGCCACGCGCTTATCAATTGCTCCCTGTTTGCTCCCCTCTCCCGCTTGCAGGAGAGGGGCCGGGGGAGAGGGCTGGCGCTTCAACGAAGCGCCGCTGCTTAAACGACCCTCACCCCGAGCGCCCCTGATTCTGTGGAGACCGCCATGGACATGGCAGAAATTCAAGTCATCAAGCAGCACCTGATCGATCCCGAGATCTGCATCCGCTGCAACACCTGCGAAGCGACCTGCCCGGTGGGCGCGATCACGCACGACTCGCGCAACTACGTGGTCGATGCCGACAAGTGCAACCTGTGCATGGCCTGCATTTCGCCGTGCCCGACGGGCTCGATCGACAACTGGCGCGCCATGCCCCGGCTGCGCGCCTACAGCATCGAAGAGCAACTCACCTGGGACACGCTGCCGGAAGAACTGTCGCCTGAGCAGCTGGCCGATCTGGCGCCCGGCGCTGAGATGCAGACCGCCGCGCCCGAGATTCCAGCCACGTCGCCGCTGGCCGGCACCGGCGCAGACGCCTTCAACAGCGCCCGCTACGGCGCTACCGTGCCGCCGTGGTCCGCCGCGCATGCCTACACTAACCTGTACGGCGCCAAGTCCGCCAAGAAGACCATCACCGCCACCGTGACCGGCAATGTGCGCGTGACCGAAGTAGGACGCGAATACGACACGCACCACATCGTGCTGGATTTCGGCGCGACACCGTTCCCGGTGCTGGAAGGCCAGTCGATCGGCATCGTGCCGCCGGGCGCCGACGCCAGCGGCCGCCCGCATCATGCGCGCCAGTACTCCATCGCCAGCGCGCGCAATGGCGAGCGCCCGGGCTACAACAACCTGTCACTAACTATCAAGCGCGTGCTGGACGACCACGACGGCAATCCCGTGCGCGGCGTCGCGTCCAACTACATGTGCGACCTGAAGGTGGGCGACAAGGTGGAAGTGATCGGGCCGTTCGGCGCCAGCTTCCTGATGCCCAATCATCCGCGCTCGAATATCGTGATGATCTGCACCGGCACCGGCAGTGCGCCGATGCGGGCCATGACGGAATGGCGCCGGCGCCTGCGCAAGGCCGGCAAGTTCGACGGCGGCAAGTTGATGCTGTTCTTCGGCGCGCGCACGCGGGAAGAGCTGCCTTACTTCGGCCCGCTGCAGAGCCTGCCGAAGGACTTCATCGACATCAACCTGGCGTTCTCGCGCACGCCGGGGCAGCCCAAGCGCTATGTGCAGGACCTGATGCGCGAGCGCGCGGCGGATCTGGCGGCGCTGCTGGCGAGCCCCGACACCTGCTTCTACGTGTGCGGGCTGAAGAGCATGGAAGAGGGTGTGGTGCTGGCGCTGCGGGATGTGGCGCAGCAGGCCGGACTGAATTGGGAGTCGCTGGCTGAAGGGCTGAAGCGCGACGGTCGCTTGCATCTGGAAACGTACTAAGCCGGTATCAATTCCCACAGACCCGCTCCCTCTCCCGCGCGCGGGAGAGGGGAGCAGACAAGCGGCCTGCGGGACGTCAGGTATGTGTAAAGCGCTTGTGCAACTCACGCTTCGCGTCCCGCAGCGCACCATCTGCCGCCTCTATCACCCCGTGCAGATACTTCTCGCTCGCATCCAACAACGCCGTATAAATCTCGCTGCACATCCCCCGCGCCGTGCGACCAGGCCAGTCCGCCGGCAGAAGCACTTCCGGCAGGTTCGGATCGCGCAGCAGCACGCGCCGGTACTCATGCACCAGCAGCGTCCGCACGAAGAAGGCATCGGCCGGCGCGAGCTGTGCCGCTTCTTCCGCCAGCGGTGAAAACCGCCGCAGCAGCGCCTGCCACGCGTCGGCCACGTCGCCCAGCTTGAAGGTCTGGTGCATCAGCGCCTGCAGCGGCCTGATAGAAAACGCCTCCAGGCTGCTCGCCTCCATCACCGCCACATACTCCTGCGCCCGTGCCGCCTGGACGATCTCGCGCAGCGAGGCCAGGTCGGCATTGGGGTGCGCCATCACCCCGGTCGCGATCGCGCCGAACCCTTCCCAGAGCAACTCCCGCTTCAGTCGCTGCCGGATCGTGGCGCGTACGTCACCGCGCACCATTACCAGCGTCCAGCGCCCGTCCCATTCGGGCGCTTCGCCCGCATAGATGCGCTTGCCCGCGTGCAGCACGCGTTGCAGGCCAGCTTCCGACAGTCCGTAGTAGCTGCGCCGCCCGATGCGCGTGGCGGCCAGCCAGTCGTCGGCGGTGAGGCGGAAAGTGGCGGTGCGCACCAGCCGGTCATTGATGCCGAACGGCGCCGCCAGGCGGATCAGGCTGCCCAGCCAGATCGCCTGCGGCCGTGGCGCGACCACGTCGCCGAACAGCGTCACCAGCAGCGAATTGGCGCCCAGCTTGAGCCCGCGTGCCAGCCGCGCCACGCGAGGGGAAACCGGATCGGGGTCTGGCGTAGCCATCGGGGGCCTCCGAAAGTGATACACAAACGGCGATTGCTTGAATCAAATTGTATCACTACCATCTATTTCAACTTACGAGATTGACGCAGATCAAGACGTTGATCACGACCAAAACAGGTGGAGCAGGCGATGTACGCACAGCTGGTGGAGACAGGAGCAACAAGGCTCCGCGCAATGGAAGAAATGGACCCGCAGGAACGCGAGTTCCAGGCCCGCGTGGATGCCGGCATCAAGATCGAGGCCAAGGACTGGATGCCCGAGTCGTACCGCAAGACCCTGATCCGCCAGATCTCGCAGCACGCCCATTCGGAGATCGTCGGCCAGTTGCCCGAAGGCAACTGGGTCACCCGCGCCCCCACGCTGGAGCGCAAGGCGGTGCTGCTGGCCAAGATCCAGGACGAGGCTGGCCATGGCCTGTACCTCTACAGCGCGGCCGAGACGCTGGGTGTGTCGCGCGACCAGATGCTGGGCGACCTGCATTCGGGCAAGGCCAAGTATTCCAGCATCTTCAATTACCCGACGCTGAGCTGGGCCGATATCGGCATGATCGGCTGGCTGGTCGATGGCTCGGCCATCATCAACCAGGTGCCGCTGTGCCGCTGCTCGTTCGGCCCGTATGCGCGCGCTATGGTGCGTGTCTGCAAGGAAGAGTCCTTCCACCAGCGCCAGGGCTACGACATCCTGCTCTCGCTGTGCAACGGCACGCCCGAGCAGAAGCAGATGGCGCAGGACGCGCTGAACCGCTGGTGGTGGCCGGCGCTGATGATGTTCGGCCCGTCCGACGGCGATTCGCCCAACAGCGCGCAATCCATGCAATGGCGCATCAAGCTGTTCTCCAACGACGAGCTGCGCCAGAAGATGGTCGACCAGACCGTGCCGCAGGCCGAGTACCTGGGCCTGACCATTCCCGATCCCGACCTGAAGTGGAACGAGGAACGCGGCCACTATGACTTCGGCGAGATCGACTGGTCCGAGTTTTACAACGTCCTCCAGGGCAACGGCCCTTGCAACCGCGACCGCCTGCGCACCCGCGTGAAGGCCTGGGACGACGGCGCATGGTTCCGCGACGCGCTGGTGGCCCACGCCGACAAGCAGGCGCAGCAAGCCGCCGCCTGACCCCGCGGCGCGCGGCGCCGCTCCCCATCGAACCCGCATCAAACAGGAGGTAGCCATGAAAGAGTGGCCGCTTTGGGAGATCTTTATCCGCAGCCAGCACGGCCTGGCCCACAAGCACGTGGGCAGCCTGCACGCGCCCGACGGCGAAATGGCGATCAACAATGCCCGCGACGTCTACACGCGCCGCAACGAGGGCGTCAGCGTCTGGGTGGTGAAGGCCGGCGATGTGGTCGCCAGCAGCCCCGGCGACAAGGGCCCGCTGTTCGAGCCGGCCAACAGCAAGGTCTACCGCCACCCGACGTTCTTCCCCATGCCGGAAGCGGTCAAGCACATCTGATACGGCGCGCATCATGGACAACCACAAGCTCGAATACCTGCTGCGCCTCGGCGATTCCACGCTGGTGCTCGGCCAGCGCCTGTCGGAATGGTGCGGCCGCGGCCCGGCGCTGGAGGAGGACATTGCACTGACCAACGTGGCGCTCGACCTGGTCGGCCAGACCCGCCTGTGGCTGGGTTATGCCGCGGAAGTGGAGGGCACCGGCCGCACCGCCGACCAGCTCGCCTACCTGCGCGACGCCCACCAGTTCCGCAACCTGCTGCTGGTCGAGCAGCCCAACGGCAGCTATGCCGATACGCTGGCGCGCCAGTTCCTGTTCGACACCTGGCATTACTTCCTGCTGGAAGGGCTGCAGCGCTCGACCGACGCGCGCATCGCAGAGATCGCCGCCAAGTCGCTCAAGGAAGTCACCTACCACGTGCGCCGCAGTGCCGACCTGGTGGTGCGCCTGGGCGACGGCACCGAAGAGAGCCATCGCCGCATGCAGGACGCCTTCGACGACCTGTGGATGTTCACCGGCGAACTGTTCGAAGCGGATGCGGCCGAGGCCGCGCTGGTGCGCGACGGCGTGATTCCCGATCCCGCAACCCTGGCCGAGCCCTGGCAGCGCCATGTTAGCGAGGTGCTGGAAGAAGCCACCCTGCGCGTGCCCGCCGGCCAGTGGGCACAGAGCGGCGGCCGCCACGGCCGGCATACCGAACACCTCGGCTACCTGCTGGCCGAAATGCAGTTCCTGCAGCGCGCCTATCCCGGCGCGCAGTGGTGAGCGCCATGACCGCGCAAACGCTGGCACGCCCCGCCGTCGAACAGGTCTGGACCTGGCTCGATACGGTGCCGGACCCTGAGATCCCGGTGATCTCCGTGGTGGACCTTGGCATCGTGCGCGACGTGGCATGGGTCGGTGAGACCTGCGTCGTCACCATCACGCCGACCTATTCCGGCTGCCCGGCCATGACGGTGATCCGCGAAGGCATCGAAAGCGCGCTCGCCGCACAGGGCGTTGATTCCGTGCGGGTGCAGACGCAACTGGCGCCGGCCTGGACCACCGACTGGATGACCCCGCGCGGCAAGGCCAGCCTGAGCGGCTACGGCATCGCGCCGCCGGCGCAGCAGGTGATCGATATCAGCGGCATCAGCCGCAAGGCGTCGCCCGCGCTGGTGGTGGCCTGCCCGCATTGCGGCTCGCGCCATACGCGGCTGGTCAGCCAGTTCGGCTCGACCGCGTGCAAGGCGTTGTATCGCTGCGGCGACTGCAAAGAGCCGTTCGACTACTTCAAGGCTCACTGAGAAGGAAAGGTGGGGAGATGAGCAAATTCCATGAACTGACCGTGGCCTCGGTCACGCGCGAAACCCGCGACGCCGTGGCCGTGACCTTCGCCGTGCCCGACGAACTGGCCGACACCTACCGCTACGTGCAGGGCCAGCACCTGACGCTGCGCACCGGCATCGGCGGCGAAGACGTGCGCCGTTCCTACTCGATCTGCTCGGCGGTGCAGGATGCACGGCTGCGCGTGGCGATCAAGCGCGTCGACGGCGGCCTGTTCTCCAACTGGGCCAACGAGCAGCTGCAGCCGGGCATGACGCTGGAAGTGATGCCACCCTCCGGCCATTTCCACGTGCCGCTGTCCGCCACGCACGCGAAGCACTACGTCGCCTTTGCCGCCGGCAGCGGCATCACGCCGATGCTGTCGATCATCAAGACCACGTTGCAGGCCGAGCCGGAGAGCCGCTTCACGCTGTTCTACGGCAACCGCGCTTCGTCGTCCGTGTTGTTCAAGGAAGAGCTGGAAGACCTGAAGGACACCTACCTGCAGCGCTTCAACCTGGTGTTCGTGCTCAGCCGCGAGCAGCTTGATATCGATCTCTTCAACGGCCGTATCGATGGCGCGAAGGTCAATGCCTTGCTGAAGCACTGGGTGAAGCCACAGGACATCGACGTCACCTTTATCTGCGGCCCGCATTCGATGATGGAAGAGGTGTCGCAGGCGCTGCAAGACAACGGCGTCGACAAGACACGCATCAAGCGCGAGCTGTTCGCCACCAGCATCCCTTCAGCCCGCCCGGCGGCGCATGCGCACAAGCAGGCCGGTCAGCAGCAGTGCGAAGTCACCGTGATCCAGGACGGCCGCACCCGCAGCTTCACGCTGGAGAAGAACAAGGAGACCGTGCTGGACGCCGCGCTGGCGCAGGGCATCGAACTGCCTTACTCGTGCAAGGGCGGCGTCTGCTCGACCTGCCGCTGCAAGCGCATCGAAGGCGAGGTCGACATGGACGTGAACTTTGCGCTGGAAGACTACGAAGTCGCCCGCGGCTTCATCCTGAGCTGCCAGAGCTATGCCGTCAGCGACAAGCTGGTGATCGACTTTGACCAGGAATCCTGAAGCGTCCTGGTCCTCCCCCTGATTACAGAAACCCGACATCCCCCGGAGCAAGCCGTGTCCCATCCGTTTTTTGAGCGCCACCAGGCGCTGCTGGAACAAGCCACCCAAGCCATCGCCGAGCGCGGCTACTGGAGCCCGTTTTCCGAAATGCCGAGCCCCAGGGCCTACGGCGAAACCGCCAACGCCGACGGCAAGGCCGCCTTTGAAGCCCGCCTGAACAAGCCCTTTGCACTGTCGCAGCCGGGCACCGTCGGCCAGGCCGGCAAGGAAGTCTCGCCGTACGGCCCGGAACTGGGCATCACCTATCCGAAGCCCGACCTCGACCAGCTCTTCGCCGGCGTCGCCAAGGGCATGCCCGCCTGGCGCAAGGCCGGACCGGAAGCCTGGGTCGGCGTCTCGCTGGAGATCCTGCAGCGCCTGAACCGCCGCAGCTTCGAGATCGCCTACGCGGTGATGCACACCACCGGCCAGGCCTTCATGATGGCCTTCCAGGCGGGCGGCCCGCACGCGCAGGACCGCGGCCTGGAATCCGTGGCCTATGCCTGGGACGAGCTTCGCCGCATTCCGAAGCAGGCCATCTGGGAGAAGCCGCAGGGCAAGAACGAACCGCTGCGTATGGAGAAGCGCTACAGCGTGGTGCCGCGCGGCGTGGGCCTGGTGATCGGCTGCTGCACCTTCCCGACCTGGAACGGGTATCCCGGCCTGTTCGCCAGCCTGGCGACCGGCAATGCGGTGGTGGTCAAGCCGCACCCCGGCGCAATCCTGCCGCTGGCGATCACGGTGGAAGTGGCGCGTGAAGTTCTGGAGGAAGCCGGCTTCGACCCGAACCTGGTCACGCTGGTCGCCAACGACCCGAGCGAGCGCATGGCGTCCAAGCTGGCCCTGCGCCCGGAAGTCCGCCTGATCGACTTCACCGGCAGCAGCACCAACGGTGACTGGCTGGAGCGCAATGCGCGCCAGGCGCAGGTCTACACCGAGAAGGCCGGCGTCAACCAGATCGTTATCGCCTCTACCGCCGACTTCAAGGGCATGGTGCGCAATATCGCGTTCTCGCTGTCGCTGTACTCGGGCCAGATGTGCACGGCGCCGCAGAACATCTACGTGCCGAAGGACGGCATCGATACGCCGGAAGGGCGCGTCAGCTTCGAACAGGTCGCCGCGGCGATCGGCGAGGCCGTGAGCAAGCTGACCGGCGATCCGGCGAAGGCCGTGGAACTGCTGGGTGCGATCCAGAACGACGGCGTGGTCGAGCGCATCGAGTCGTCGCGCGCGCTCGGCGAGATCGTCGCCGACAGCCGCGTGCTGGAACATCCGGAGTTCCCCGGCGCGCGCATCCGCACGCCGCTGGTGCTGAAGGTGGACGCCAGCGACGAGGGCAAGATTATGCAGGAACTGTTCGGCCCGATCTCGTTCATTGTCGGCACCGACAGCACCGCGCACAGCATTGCGCTGGCGCACCGCGGCGCGAAGCAGCACGGCGCGCTGACGCTGTCCGCCTACACCACTGATGCGGGCGTGACCGAAAGCATCCGCGATGCCGCCGAAGACGCCGGCGTGGCGCTGTCGCTCAACCTGACCGGCGGCGTGTTCGTGAACCAGTCGGCCGCGTTCAGCGATTTCCACGCCACCGGCGCCAACCCGGCGGCGAACGCCTCGCTGTCGGATGCCGCCTTCGTCGCCAACCGCTTCCGCGTCGTCCAGAGCCGTTCGCATATCTGACGCCAAGGCTTGCAGTCGTAGTACCCCGGCGCCGGCCCCCCTCGCTTGTGGCGCCATCATAACGAGATGGAGTAGACAATGGTTCAACGCATCCCCAACCCCAACGAGCTGGAGCCGATCGAGCGCGCCAGCCGCGACGAACTGCAAGCCTTGCAGCTGGAACGGCTCAAATGGAGCGTGCGCCATGCCTACGACAACGTGCCGCATTACCGCAAGGCCTTTGCCGCGGCGGGGGTGCATCCGGACGACCTGCAGTCGCTGTCGGACCTGTCGAAGTTCCCGTTCCTGACCAAGCAGGACCTGCGCGACAACTATCCCTTCGGCATGTTCGCGGTGCCGCGCGAGCAGGTGGCGCGCGTGCATGCGTCGAGCGGCACCACCGGCAAGCCGACCGTGGTCGGATACACGGCGAAGGATATCGATACCTGGGCCAGCGTGGTGGCGCGCTCCATCCGCGCCGCCGGCGGGCGCGCCGGCGACCTGGTCCATGTCAGCTACGGCTATGGCCTGTTCACCGGCGGCCTGGGTGCCCACTACGGCGCGGAGAAGGCCGGCTGCACCGTGATCCCGATGTCCGGCGGCCAGACCGAGAAACAGGTTCAGCTCATTCGCGAGTTCCAGCCCAACATCATCATGGTGACGCCGTCGTACATGCTGAACCTGATCGAGGAGATGGAGCGCCAGGGCATGGATCCGTCGGACAGCTCGCTGAAGGTCGGCATCTTCGGCGCCGAGCCGTGGACCGATGCGATGCGCGCCGAGATCGAGGCGCGCGCCGGCATCGATGCGGTGGACATCTACGGGCTGTCTGAAGTCATGGGTCCGGGTGTCGCGTGTGAATGTATCGAGAGCAAGGATGGCCCGGTGATCTGGGAAGACCATTTCTACGCCGAGATCATCGACCCGGTGACCGGCGAGGTGCTGCCGGACGGAGAGGAGGGCGAACTGGTGTTCACCTCGCTGACCAAGGAAGCGCTGCCGGTGATCCGCTACCGCACGCGCGACCTCACGCGTCTGCTGCCGCCGACGTCGCGGTCGATGCGGCGCATCGGCAAGATCACCGGGCGCTCGGATGACATGCTGATCATCCGTGGCGTGAACGTGTTCCCGTCGCAGATCGAGGAACTGATCCTGAAGGCGCCGGCGCTGGCACCGCAATATCAGCTGGTGGTGACCCGCGACGGGCACCTGGACAAGCTGGAGGTGCGTGTCGAGGCGCGCCCCGAGCGCTCGGCGTCCCTCTCCGCCGACGACCGCGCGGCGCTGGAGCGCGAGCTGAAGGACCAGATCAAGACCTATGTCGGCGTTACTACGCGGGTGCAGGTGGTGGCCGCCGAGGGCATCGAGCGCACCAGCGTCGGCAAGGCGCGGCGCGTGGTGGATATGCGGTCCAAGGTTACGCACGAGCAGCCGGTCGGCGCAATCTGAAGCGCTGCTTTCTACCACCACCCCCGGCAAACGCCCCCCTCTCCCGCCTGCGGGAGAGGGGAGCAAACCGCCGGCAGATCCAGAACCTCAACGATTCACCCCCGCGATGGCGCCCACCCAGAGCCGCCACGCCAACCCCTGCGCCAAAGGAGACAACGATGGACGCGCGACAACTGGAAACCATCCAGAACCACCCCGATTTCCTCCGGCTGACCAGCGGGCGCGCACGCCTGGGCTGGTCGCTGACGCTGCTAATGCTGGCGATCTACTTCGGCTTCATCCTGCTGCTGGCCTTCTCCCCGGCCACGCTCGGCACGCCCGTTGGCGCGGGCGTGATGACGGTGGGCATTCCGGTAGGCGTTGCGGTGATCTTCGCCGCCGTCCTGCTCACCGGCATCTATGTCCACCGCGCCAACCGCGACCTGGACCCGCTCAACGAACGCGTACGCAAGGAGTGCCAAGCATGAAGCCGGTACACCGTTTCCTCTGCGCGGCCCTGGCCGGGCTCGCCAGCACGGCCGCCATGGCGGCCCCCGCCATTCAGGCCGAAGCCGCGCCGCGGCCGCTGAACTGGAGCGCCATCGTGATGTTCCTGCTGTTCGTGGTGTTCACGCTCGGCATCACGCGCTGGGCCGCGCGGCGCACGCGCTCGGCGTCGGATTTCTACGCAGCCGGCGGTGGCCTCACAGGCTTCCAGAACGGCCTGGCGATCGCCGGCGACATGGTCTCGGCGGCGTCCTTCCTGGGCATCTCGGCGATGATGTTCGACAAAGGCTATGACGGCCTGATCTACGCCCTGGGCGTGGTCGCCGGCTGGCCGATCATCCTGTTCATCGTCGCCGAACGGTTGCGCAACCTCGGCCGCTACACCTTTGCCGACGTGGTGTCGTACCGGCTGTCACAGAAGCCGGTGCGCATCACCGCCGCCTGCGGCACGCTGACCGTGGTCATCATGTACCTGGTGGCGCAGATGGTCGGCGCCGGCAAGCTGATCGAGCTGCTGTTCGGCACCAGCTATGAATCGGCGGTCGTCATCGTCGGCGCGCTGATGGTGCTGTACGTGATGTTCGGCGGGATGCTGGCCACGACGTGGGTGCAGATCATCAAGGCCGCGCTGCTGCTGGGCGGGGTGACCTTCATGGCCATCATGGTGCTCGCCTATTTCGGCTTCAGTCCCGAAGCCATGTTCGCCGGCGCCGCCAAGGTGCATGACAAGGGCGCCGCGATCCTGTCGCCGGGAGGGCTGGTGTCCAACCCGATCGATGCGATCTCATTGGGCGTCGGCATGATGTTCGGCACCGCCGGGCTACCGCATATCCTGATGCGCTTCTTCACCGTGGCCGACGCCAAAGAGGCGCGCAAGTCCGTGCTCTACGCCACCGGCTTTATCGGCTACTTCTACCTGCTGATCCTGGTGGTGGGCTTCGGCGCGATCGTGATGGTGGGCGCGGACCCCGCCTACCGCGACGCGGCTGGCAAGATCATTGGCGGCAGCAATATGGTGGCGGTGCACCTGTCGCACGCCATCGGTGGCGATCTCTTCCTCGGCTTTATCTCGGCGGTGGCGTTCGCGACCATCCTGGCGGTGGTGGCGGGCCTGGCCCTGTCGGGCGCATCGGCGGTCTCGCATGACCTGTACGCCAACGTGTTCCGCCGCGGACAGGCCAACGAGAAGGACGAGATCCGCGTGTCGAAGGCAGCCACGCTGGTGATCGGCGTGCTGGCGATGGTGCTGGGCGTGATGTTCGAGAAGCAGAACATCGCTTTCCTGTCAGGGCTTGTGCTGGCGATCGCCGCCTCGGTCAACTTCCCGGTGCTGTTCCTGTCGATGTTCTGGAAAGGACTGACCACGCGCGGCGCGGTGGCGGGCAGCCTGGCCGGGCTGGCGTCGGCGGTGGCGCTGCTGGTGCTGGGCCCGACCGTGTGGGTCGGCATCCTGAAGCATCAGCAGGCGATCTTCCCTTACGCCAACCCGGCGCTGTTCTCGATGACCCTGGCCTTTGCCTGCGCCTGGCTGGTATCCGTGCTGGACCGGTCCGCCCAGGCGAGCACCGAGCGCCAGCGCTATGGCGCGCAGTTCGTGCGCGCCATGACCGGCATCGGCGCGGCCGGCGCCAGCCAGCACTGAGTCGAGCACTAAGCGCTCAGTCGGTGTCCTGCTGCGCCTTGTGGCGGGACGCCATCTTTTCCTGCTGCGCCGGCGGCACGTTGTCATAGTGGCTGAACTGGATGGTGTAGCTGCCGTGGCCGCCGGTCAGGCTGTTCAGCCGTGACTGGTAGTCGCTCAGCTCCGACAGCGGCACCTGTCCGGCCACGGTCACCGCGTTGCCGGCCGCGGTGCGGGTGCCATGGACCTGGCCGCGCTTGGTGGAAAGGTCGCCGATGATGTCGCCCATCGAAGTGCCCGGCACCGTGACCTCGATATCGACGATCGGCTCCAACACGCTGGGCCGCGCCTTCAGCACCGCGTCGATAAACGCCTTGCGTCCGGCGGTCGCGAACGCGACTTCCTTCGAATCGACCGGATGGCTCTTGCCGTCATACACCGTCACGCGCACGTCCTGCATCGCGAATCCAGCCAGCGGACCGCTTTCCAACGCCTGGCGGATGCCTTTCTCCACCGCGGGAATAAACTGGCCCGGAATCGCGCCACCCTTTACCGCATCGATAAACTCGAAGCCTTCGCCGCGCGCCAGCGGTTCGACCCGCAGCATCACCTCGCCGAACTGCCCGGCGCCACCGGTCTGCTTCTTGTGCCGGTGATGGCCCTCGGCCTTGCCGCCGATGGTTTCGCGGTAAGCGATCTTGGGCGGGCGCGTCACCACCTCCACTTTGTATTGCTCGGTCAGCCGCTCCAGCGCACAGCGCAGGTGGAACTCACCCAGACCAAACACCACGGTTTCGTTGGTGCCGGCCGGATGCTCCACGCGCAGGCACGGGTCTTCCGCGCTCAGCTTGTGCAGTACCTCCGCCAGCCGCTGCTCGTTGCCGCGGCGCGCCGGCTCGATCGCCAGCCCGTAGATCGGCGTGGGGAATTCCAGCGGCGTCAGGTGGATATCGCCGTCCTCGGTGGCATCGTGCAGCACGGCATCGAAGCCGAGTTCATCGATCTTGGCCACCGCGCAGATATCGCCCGGCCCGGCGCGTGGCACTTCCTGTGTCTCCTTGCCTTGCAGCCGCAGCAGGTGCGCCACCTTGAACGGCTGGCGTCCTTCGCCGATATAGAGCTGGCTGTCGCGCGTGATCGTGCCCTGGTGGATGCGGAACACCGCCAGCTTGCCGACATAGGGATCGATGACCATCTTGAACACGTGCGCCAGCACATGCTTGTCCGGCACGGGCTCCGCGCGGACGGCCTTGCGGTTCTCGCTGCCTTCCCCCGTATCGCGATAGAACAGCGGTGGGTTGCCCTCGGTGGGATTGGGCAGCAGCCGCACGAATACATCCAGCAGCTCGGTGATGCCGGCGCCCGTCGCCGCCGAGGTAAAGCAGATCGGCACCAGGTGGCCTTCGCGCAGCGCGCGCTCGAACGGCGCGTGCAGCTGCTCCGGCGTGATCGCCTCGCCTTGTTCCAGGTACAGCTCCATCAGCTCGGGATCGATCTCGATGACCTGGTCGATCAGCGCATCGTGCGCGGAGGGCACAGATAAAAAATCCGACTCGCCGGCCGGATTGAAGAAGCAGTCAACCACCTTGCTGCCGTTGTCGGCCGGCAGGTTGATTGGCAGGCATTCCTTGCCGAAGGCCTCCTGGATATCCGCCAGCAGCGCGGGCAGATCGACCTTGTCGCCGTCGATGCCGTTAATGATGATCATCCGGCACAACTGGCGCGCCTGCGCCCAGGCCATGGCCCGGCGCGTGGTCATCTCGATGCCGGTCTGCGCATTGATGACGATGGCGGCGGTTTCCACGGCCGCCAGCGCGCTGATCGCCAGCCCGGAGAAGTCCGGGTAGCCGGGGGTGTCGACCAGGTAGATGCGGGTGTCGCGGTAGTGCAGGTGGGCGACCGCGGAGGTCAGCGAGCGTTTGTACTTGCGCTCCAGCGGATCGGTGTCGCACACCGTGGAACCGCGCTCGATGCTGCCGGGCGTGTGCAGGGCACCGCCCTTGTACAGCAGCGCCTCGATCAGCGAGGTCTTGCCGCACCCCGCGTGCCCAAGCAGGGCGACGGTGCGGATGGCATCGGGACTATCGTGCATGGTGGCTCTCGGTTCGTCCGGCAATGACTCTCAGGGCATTATTGGCGAAATTCGCCGGAAGCGACATACGCGCATGCCCGACTCGGTGCATTGCCTGACGCAAGCTAGCCCGTAAGTGGCGAGGCCGGCGCTTGGCCGGCCTGAGTTCGCGTGTCGCACGGCATGCCCGCATTGCAGCAAGCCGTGCGCTGGTGCGCTGCAGCAAGATCAGCGGCGCACGTCGTCGTGGTCGGTCGACACCGCCAGCGCCTGCCACGTGGCCAGTTCGCTTTCCACCTTGCGGTTCTTCTCGGTGATGCGGTAGACCGCGTCGGAGCCCAGCGGCAGGCGCACCGGCGGGGTTTCGCTGTCGGCCAGGGTCAGCAGCGCTGCCGCCAGCTTGGCCGGGTCGCCGGGCTGCTGGTGGTTGGCCGAAGCCATGTGCTCACGCATTGCCCCGACCGTATCGGCATACGCCGCGATCTCGGTGCGCACGCGCACCAGCGAGCTGGCATCGAGGAAGTCGGTGCGGAAGAAGCCCGGCTCGACCACGGTGGCGCGGATGCCCAGCGGCGACAGTTCCGCATCGAGCGCTTCCGTCAGGCCCTCCACCGCGAACTTGGTGGCGCCATAGACGCCCCAGCCGGGATACGCGGCGTAGCCACCAATTGACGAGATGTTGAGGATGCGGCCGCTGCGCTGCCGGCGCATCTGCGGCAGCACGGCACGCGTCACGGTCAGCACGCCGAACACGTTGGTGGCGAACTGCTGCTCGACTTCCTGCGCGGAGGCCTCTTCGACCGCGCCCAGCAGGCCGTAGCCGGCGTTGTTGACCAGCACGTCGATGCGGCCGAAGCGGGCCACGGCGGCCTCGGCGGCGGCGATCGCCTGCGCTTCGTTGGTGACGTCCAGCGCCACGCCCAGCAGGTTGTCGTGATCGCCCAGTGCGGCGGTGATCGTCTCCGGGCGGCGCGCGGTAGCGACGACGCGATCGCCGCGTGCCAGCGCGGCACGGGTCAGTTCCAGGCCGAAGCCGCGCGAAGCGCCGGTGATGAACCAGACCTTGCTGGTGGCGTTGATGGTGGGGTTGGTGGTGTTGGCGGACATGGTGAATCTCCTTTCAGGGTGCTCGTTTTGACTGCGATGTCTGATGGCGGGGGCCACGGAGACAAATTTAGGCCGGCAACGCCCTCAACACTAGGCAGTGCAATCGCGATTAAATGACAACCAAAAGTTGGGAATGAAATGCCGGGCACTTCGATTGAGTAAACCTCAACCGTGTGGCAGACTCGCCGACATGGACAAACTGCCCCCACTGAACGCCTTGCGCGCCTTCGAGGCCGCCGCCCGGCATCTCAGCATCACCACGGCTGCCGAGGAGTTGCACGTCACGCCTGGCGCCGTCAGCCGCCAGATCCGCGCGCTGGAAGACGGCCTGGGCGTGCAATTGCTGCACCGTGGCCACCGCCAGATCTCGCTGACCCGCACCGGCGAGGACTACTACCGCGCCGTGACCAAGGCGATGGACGACCTGCGCGAGGCCACGCGGCGGCTGAGCAAGCGCGCGAAGCGCAAGCAGCTCAAGGTGCGCGCCTACACCACCTTTGCCATGCGCTGGCTGATCCCGCGGCTGTCGAGCTTCCATGCCGCCAATCCCGGCATCGAGGTGCTGCTCACCGCCTCGCTCGACCCGGTCGACTTCCGCAAGGAAGACATCGACGGCGCGATCCGGCTGGGCGACGGCAAGTGGAGCGGTGTCAATACCTACCGGCTGGTCTCCAACATCCTGGTGCCGGTATGCAGCCCCGGCCTGCTGACAGCCGGAAACAAGGTGAAGAAGCCCGCCGATTTGCAGCACCAGACGCTGCTGCACTCGATTGCGCGCCCCGACGACTGGGCGCACTGGCTCAAGGCGGCCCGCGCCGACGGACAGGTCGATGCGCGCAGCGGCATGACCTACCAGAGTTCCGCCATGGCGTATGCGGCGGCGGTCGAAGGGCAGGGCTTTGCCATCGCGCAGCGCTTCCTGGTGGCGGCCGACCTGGACGCCGGCCGACTGGTGGCGCCGTTCCGCCAGACCGTCGACATGGGCGATTTCACCTACTACCTGCTGACGCCGGCGGAGCGCAAGGAAGGTCCGAGCATGGCCGTGTTCCGCCAGTGGCTGCTGGCGCAGTTCGGCACGCAGGGCTGATACGATTCGCGCCGCTCACCAGCCGGTGAACTGCGCAAACGCCTCCACCGGTTCGCGCGCGGTGCGCAGGCGGTTGGCCGGCTCGCGCGGATCGGGATGGCCGAGCGACATGCCGCACACCAGGATCTCGCTGTCCGGAATCTCCAGCTGCGCGCGAATGACCTGGTGGTAGCGCGCGAACGCCTGCTGCGCGCAGGTCGCCAATCCATGCCCGAGCGCCGCCATCATTACCGCGTGCAGGAACATGCCGAGGTCCAGCCAGGCCGCCTGTCCCTGCCCGCGCTCGATGGTAAAGAACAGCCCCACCGGCGCGCCGAAGAATGCATAGTTGCGCGCGTACTGGCGCGCCATGCCGGCGCTGTCGCCGCGCGGGATGCCAAGCAGGCCATACAGCGCCTTGCCCAGCGTGCGGCGCCGTGCCAGGTAGGGTTCGCGCCACGCGGGCGGGTAGTAGACATACTCTTCGCGATGCTCACCGCCGCCGCTGTCATGCAGCGCCAGCAACGCGTCAGTGAGCCGCTTGCGCACCTCGCCTGCGCAGGCGTAGACGCGCCACGGCTGCGTGTTCGACGCGCTCGGGCTGCGCGCCGCATCGTCCAGGATCGCGGCAACGGTCTCCCGCGGCACCGGCGTATCGAGAAAGCCGCGCACGCTGCGCCGCGCGTAGAGTGCGGCGATGATGTCGGCGCGGTTCATGATGCCGCCGCGGCAAGCTGCGGCGCCCCGGCATCGGTACAGTGGATCGCGCCACGCGCCTGCAAGCTGGCGATCTGCGCCGCGCTGAAGCCAAGCTCGCCCAGCACCGCCTGCGTATGCTGCCCGCAAGCCGGCGCCGGCCGCGCCGGCAGCGCGTTTTCCTGCGCGCTGTTGATCGGGAAGCCGGGCACGCTGATCTCGCCCAGCGTGTCGTGCGGGATGCGCTGCACCATGCGGTTGGCCGCCACCTGCGGATGCGCCATCAGGTCTTCATAGGTGGCCACGCGCGCGCACAGGATGTCGGCGTCCTGCAGCAGGGCCAGCCAGGCGTCGGTGGACCGGGTCACGAACACGCCGGTCAGCGCTTCTACCATCGCCGCCCGGTTGGCCACGCGCAGCGGCGAGGTGGCGAAGCGCGGGTCGTCGGCAAGCGCCGGCAGGCCCAGCACGCTGCACAGCCGGCGCCAGCGCTCGGGCATGTAGGCGGCGACCATGATCCAGCCGTCGGCGGTGCGGAAGGCCTGGTTGGGCGCGGAGTAGGGCGCGGCGCTGCCCGCGCGCTCCGGCAGTTGCCCGTCCGCGCAATAGCTGGTGATTGACGACTGCTGCAGCGCCAGCGCCGCATTGAGCAGGTTGACGTCGAGATGCCCGCCCTGCCCGTCGCGCGCCCGTTGCGCCAGCTTGCCGAGGATGCCCACGCAGGCCACGTAGCCGGTCATCACGTCGACCACCGGCGCCTGCACCTTGCACGGTTCGCCGTCGGGCAGGCCGATCAGGCTCATCAGCCCGGAATCGGCCTGGATAATGCCGTCGACGCCAGCGCGGCCGGCATAGGGGCCGTCCTGGCCATACGCGGAGATCGAGCAATAGACCAGCGACGGATGCCCCTGCGACAGCTCGGCGTAGCCCAGGCCCAGGCGCTCCATCACGCCCGGGCGCATGCTTTCCACCACGATGTCGGCTTCGGCAACCAGCCGGCGCGCCACGGCCAACCCGTCGGGGGATTTCAGGTCGAGCGCCACGCCCAGCTTGTTGCGATTGAAGCCGTGGAACAGCGCGCTGTCGTCGCCGAGCCAGCCGGGACCCAGTCCGCGGCCGAGTTCGCCGCCGGGCGGCTCTATCTTGATGACCCTGGCGCCCATGTCGGCGAGCAGCATGGTGCAGGTTGGCCCGGCGCCGATCTGGGTGAAGTCGATGACGGTCAGGCCGTCCAGTGCGTCGCGCAGCATGTCAGGTCTCCGGAAGGGTGCGGGATCGTTTGAACGTGCCTTGCGCGGTGGCCACCAGCACGCCGGCATCGGTGGCCAGTTCGGCCGAGGCAAAGTACAGGCTCTTGCCGGCGCGGGTCACCGTCGCCGTGGCGCGCAGCCGGCCGGCGCTGGCCTTGCTGAGGTAGCTGATGTTCAGCATCACCGTCACCGCGTGGCCCAGCGCGCCGTCGGGGCCTGTGGGCAGGCCGGCGTAGCCGCAGGCGGCGTCGAGCAGGGTGGCGGTCACGCCGCCCTGGACGCTGCCCTGCCGGTTCAGGTGGCGCGGCTCGATATCGAGCTCGAAGGTACAGCGGCCATCGCCGACGCTGGCCAGGCGGATGCCCAGGTAGTCCAGCAGCGGGTTGTCGGTGGGCGGCAGGACATGGCGTTCATTAGGGGCGTTCATAGGGACACCTTGATGTTGTTGTCCTGGATCACGCGCTGCCAGCGCGACATTTCCTTGCTGATATAGGCCTTGAGTTCGGCCGGCGTGGAGGCCTGCGCCTCGAAGCCCTGCCGGGTCAGCTGCTCGGCGACGTCGGGCGACTTTAGCGCGGCCACCAGCGCGGCGTTGACCTTGTCGACCACGGCTTTCGGCGTGTGGGCCGGTGCCAGCATGCTGTACCAGAGTTCCGCGTCATAACCGGTGATGCCGGCTTCGGCGAAGGTGGGCAGGTCCGGCATCAGCTTGCTGCGCTTCTTGCCGGCAATGCCCAGCGCGCGCAGCTTGCCGGCGCGCACGTACTGGATCGACGAGGCAAAGGTGGCGAACGAGATCTGAACCTGGCCCCCCATCAGGTCGGTGATCGACGGGCCGGTGCCGCGGTAGGGCACGTGCAGCAGTTCGGTCTTGTTCAGCTTGGCGAACACCTCGCCGGCCAGGTGCTGCGGGGTGCCGGGGCCGGGGCTGCTGTAGCTGAGCTTGCCCGGATTGGCGCGGGTGAACTGGATGAACTCCTGCAGCGTGCGGAACGGCTGGTCGGGATTGGCGACCAGCATGATCGGCACCGACGCGATCAGCCCGACCGGCTCGAAATCGCGCTCGATCCGAAACGGCACCTTCATGCCGAGGAACGGGTTCATGGTGACCTGGCCGGATGCGATCACCAGCGTGTAGCCATCCGGGGCCGCATGGGCGACGTAATCGGTACCGAGGTTGCCGCCCGCGCCCGGCTTGTTCTCGATCACGATGGTCTGGCCGAGCAGTTGGCCCATCTTGGGCGCGATCACCCGCGCCAGGATGTCGTTGCCGCCGCCGGGGGCGAACGGCACCACCAGGGTGATCGGCTTCTGCGTGGGGAAGGGGGCCTGCGCCCCCGCACCCAGCGCCGTGGCTGCGAGCACGCCGGCCAGCGCCGCGCGCATGAATCGGGAAATTCCTGCCATGGTTGTCTCCTGTCTAGCTATGGTGGGGCCGCTCAGCGGCCCGTGTAGCGAGGCTGCCGCTTTTCGGCGAATGCCTGGCGGCCTTCGGTGCGGTCGGCGGTATCGCGCAGCACGCCCCAGTAGAGTTCGGTCAGCTGCTGCGCATCGGCTTCGCTGAGGTGGCTGGTCTGGCGCGACAGCTTCTTGACCGCCTGGACGGCCAGCGGTGCATTGGCGGCGATGCGTGCGGCCAGAACGAGGGCACGGTCGAGCAAGGCATCGGGCGCCACCGTCTCGCTGACCAGGCCGATGCGCGCGGCATGCGCGGCGTCAATGCGTTCGCCGGTCAGCACCATCTGCATCGCGTGGGCCGCCGGCACGGCCTTGAGCAGCCGATGCAGGCCGGAGACCGCCGGGATCGAGCCGACCGCGGCTTCGGGCAGGCCGAAGCTGGCCTGCGCCGACGCAATCCGCAAGTCGCACTGCAAGGCGATCTCCAGCCCCGCGCCCAGGCAGTGCCCGTTGACCGCCGCGATCAGCGGCTTGTTCAGGCCGAGGTCGGTCAGGTCCATCAGCCGGATATAGAGGCCCAGGTCCACCGCCTGCTCCGGCGCGCGGAACAGCGCTTCGGGGTAGGTGGCGGGTGAAGTGCGCGTGCCTTTCAGGTCCGCCCCGGCGCAGAAGGCGCGCGTGCCGGCGCCGGTCAGCACCGCGACGCGCAGGTCGACGCGGTCGCGCACTTCGGCCAGTTGCGCGCGCAGTTCGCGCAGCGTGTTCACGTCCAGCGCATTGAGCGCCTCGGGCCGGTCGATGGTCAGCACGGCGACCGCCCCTTCGATATGGCGTTGGATGGTCATGGCGTCCTCCTTACACGCTCGGCGACGACAGGCTGCGCCCGCCGCACACGTAGAGCGTCTGCCCGGTTACGTAGGACGATTGCGGGTCAAGGAAGAAGCTGACTGCGTTGGCGATATCGTCGGCCGTGCCGATGCGCTGCACCGGCACCGATTTCTGCAGCCGGGCCTGTACCTCGGGCGCAAAGGCCTGAAACAGCGGTGTATCGACGATGCCGGGCGCGACCGCGTTGACGGTGATGCCCTTGGCCGCGAACTCGATCGCCAGCGAGCGCGTCAGGCTGACCACGCCGCCCTTGGCGGCAGAATAGTTGGCCTGCCCGAAGCCGCCCAGCCAGGCCCGCGACGAGATATTGACCACGCGCCCGTAGCCGCGCTCGACCATGCCGGGCAGCGCCGCGCGGCAGCACAGGAACTGCGAGCGCAGGTTGGTATCGATGACCAGGTCCCAGTCCTCGTCGGTCATCTTCAGGAAGCGCATGTCGCGCACGGCGCCGGCGTTGTTGACCAGGTAGTCGATCCGGCCGGCGCGTGCCGATACCTGCGCAAACGCGTCGTTGACGGCGGCGGAATCGGTCAGGTCGACGGTGGCGCCGAAGGCGTTAAGCCCTGCGGCGGCCAGTCCGCCGACCGCCTCGTCAAGCGCGCCGCCATCGCGGTCCAGCAGCGCCACCGTCAGGCCCTGCCGCGCCAGTTGCGTGGCAATGCCCAGGCCGATGCCGCGCGCGGCGCCCGTGACCACGGCCACATGCGTGGGATCGAATCGTTGTGTACCCATCTCAGACTCCCAGCAGGTGGACGGAAGAGGCGGCGTGGTCCACGCCCGCGATGCCACCGCCGGTGCACTGGGTCAGGCCGATGCGGGCATCGTCAACCTGGCGCTCGCCGGCGCGCCCTTGCAAGTGCCACAGGATCTCCACCATCTGCGCCACGCCGGTGGCGCCGAGCGGATGGCCCTTGGCCAGCAGGCCGCCGCTGGGGTTGACCGGCACGCGGCCGCCCAGGCGCGTCGCGCCGGACTTCAGCAGCGACACCGCCTCGCCTTGCGGTGCCAGCCCCAGCGCTTCGTAGTAGAGCAGTTCGGCGATGGTGAAGGCGTCGTGCAGCTCCACCACGTCGACATCCTGCGGGCCCAGTCCGGCCTGTTCATAGGCCTGTCGCGCGGCGCGCGCGGTGATCTCGGCGTCGAGGATGTCGTCGTCGGCTTCCTCGCGCAGGCCCGACACCACCACCGAAGACAGCACCTTGACCGGGCGCGCCTGCGCCGGGCGGCGCGTGCTCAGCACCAGCGCGGCCGCGCCATCGACCTGCGACGGGCAGCACTGCAGCAGCGTCAGCGGGTCGGCGATCATGCGCGAGGCCAGCACTTCTTCGACCGTGGTGGCCTTGCGCTGCTGGGCGTAAGGATTGAGCGAGCCGTTGTAGCGGTTCTTGACCGCCACTTCGGCCAGGTCAGCGGGTGACGCGTCGCGCTCGTGCAGGAAGCGCGTGCCGCGCATCGCATACACCGCGGGCAATACCATGCCGGCCTTGGCATAGAGCTCGGTCTTGTGGTCGTTGCGCTGCAGCGGGATGGTGCCGCCGCCCAGCGCGGTGAGCTGCTCGATGCCGAACACCAGAACCGTGTCATATTGCCCGGCCAGCAGCGCATGCCGCGCCAGGTGCACACCGGTGGCGCCGCTGGCGCAGGCGTTCTCGATGTTGTAGACGGGGATGCCCTTCAGGCCCAGGTCGCGCACGATCAGCTGGCCCAGGATCATGCCGCCGAGCACGTTGGCGCAATACACCGCCTGGATGCGGCTGGCCGGCACGTCGGCATCGGCCAGCGCCTTGAGGATGGCCTGTTGCGCCAGTTCCGGCGCCAGCACGCCGGGGTGGCGGCCGAACGGCGTCATTGCGCCGCCGTGGATGTAGATGTCCTGCATGTTGCTTACCTTTCCTTTTCTCGATCGGTCAGGCCGTGACGGCCTCGAAGACATAGCCGAATTCGGCGTCGGGGCGCACCTCGTAGCGGTCGCCGATGACCGGGCGCGCCTTGCCTTGGAGGCGCCCGAAGATGCGCACCGGGCCGACGAAGTCGACATAGCCCAGCGCATAGGGCGGCTGGCCGGTCTTGGGCGCGGGATGGATCACGGTGAAGCTGTAGACCACGCCGGAGCCGCGGATGGTGACGTTGTCGTGGCTGGCGGCGAGCGGTGAATCGGCCGGCAGCGCCGGGAAGATCCATTCGCCACTGGCGCGGTCGCGCGAGGCAATCAGGTGGGGGACGGGTTCCGCGCTCCAGAGCGGATAGGGCTGGTCTGACATGGCTGTCTCCTGTTGGTTGGCCTTGGCGTAATAGTTGTCGTCGGCGGGCTGCGCGACAATCGATATTTCCGGCCTTTTCGGTTGAGAAAAAGTCAATTGAAAGGGCGAGGCAGGGCGTCTGGACAGGCGTTTTGTCCGGAGATCGGAGTCAGCCGTTCAGGGCTTGCCCTGACGCATTGCGTCGACTTCGGATCGGGGGATCACACCCACGCCGGCACGCTATTCAACGCGGGGCCGCGCAGGCGCGGATCGCCTTCGACCGCGCGGGCACCATCGGTGTAAGGATCGAACTTCCGCGCCGGCGTGGCCGAGGCCCCGCTGCGGTCCAGGCCGGCGACGAGCGCTGCGGCAGCACTGCCATGCGCGCCTTCGGAGAAGGTGTCGAAGCGGCCCTGCCGCTGGCCGTCGGTGAAGACGTCATGCGTGCGCGCTGCCACGGCGGCCGGCACGTCAGCGGCCTGAGCCGCGTTCGCGTTCTGCAGGGAGACGCCGACCACCAGCGAGACGGCGGCGGGAACAAGGGTGCGTGCGAGTTGGGCAATCATGATGTCGCTCCTGAAGACTGGTCATCGAATGAAGAGAGGGACGGTGGCTGCTGCGTGCGTCCCGGTGAGTTCCGGGATGGCGCTGTGCAGCCGCCGTTGAGACCAATCTATGCGTGGAGCGACCGTAGCACTAGGGAGAGGAATGGCGTTTCAATGACAACTCATGGTTGCCGATGGTCGAAGGGCGACGGTTCACGGCAAAAGTCCCACCAGCCGTGACAGCGCCTGCTCCGCGCCCCGGCTCGCCTCAACCACAAAGTCGATAAACCGCCGGACCCGCACCGGCATCTGGCTGCGATGCGGGTAGTACATATACATACCGACATTGCTGCTGCTGTACCCCGGCAGGATCGGCTTCAGCCGTCCGCTGACCAGGTCGGCGTGGATCATGTAGGCAGGCAACTGGCCGATGCCCATGCCGGACCGCACCGCCTCGACCTCGGTTTCGACGTCATTGAAGCTCGCCACCGCAGGGACCTCCTGGTAGACCAGGTCGCCGCCCACCTGCAGCTCCCAAGGCACCATGCGCCCGGTCGAGGGACGCCGGAAGCCGGTGCACTGGTGCCGCAGCAACTCGTCGAGGGAGGCCGGCTCGCCGTGCCGCGCCAGGTAGTCCGGTGACGCGCAGATGACCAGCGGCAGGTCGCACAGCCGCCGCGCCACCAGGTTCTGGCCGGGGCTGGTGCCGACGCGGAAGCCAACATCGATCTTGGCTTCGACCAGGTCGGTGAAGAGGTCGCTCAGCACCACGTCGAAGGTAATGCCGGGGTACTGCTGGCGAAAGCCTCGCACCAGCGGCACCAGCACGCGGCTGCCGATCGACGGTGGCGCGGTCAGGCGGATCAGGCCGTCGTCGTCGCTCCTGCTGCTGCGGACCAGTTCGAGCGCCTCGTCGAGCTGGCGCATGCCGGGAGCGGCCAGTTCGAACAGGCGGGCACCTTCGGTGGTCAGGCTGAGCTTGCGGGTGGTGCGGTGGAGCAGGCGTACGCCGAGGTGGTCTTCCAGCGTGCGCACGGCCTTGCTGGCGGCCTGGGGCGTTACGCCGGCCTCGACCGCCGCGCGATGGAAGCTATTGGCACGGACGACGCCGAGGAAGAGGGTGAGGACGCGGGCCTTGTCCATGATTGGCAACCGGGGGTTGGGGATGTGGGCATCATAGTGCGAATCACGGCAGGATTCGACGGCCGTTGCCCGCCCCGCCCAGGCCTAGGAAACCGCGCGCTTCAACGACTCGCACTACGCCGCGCCACGGAGATTGGTGAGCGCGCCGAACCCAAGATGTGCAGTTTCAGCGTCGGGGGCAGCGTAAAGCAGTCAATGCAAGACGCCAATACCACGGCTTTGTAATTAAAACCCGTCTTCTTTGTAATAAGAGGATTCCTGACCGGCTTAATTGCTGGTGCTAGCGAAGAATTGCACTGCGAGCTAAGGCAGATGCAGCAGTTCCGCTTCGGCACGAATGTTGCGGGGCTTCTGATAGCGATGGGCATATCGCCGGCGCGAGGTTGGACGAGTCCCCCAATACGACCTTCCACGTGCAAAAGGGCGTCAGTCGGTTTTCGACCTCACTAGCGCCGATACATTTGGAACAAGGAGAGCTGTCATGAATATAGTCTGGCTTGTTGGAGCTGTTGTAATCATCCTCGCCGTACTCAGTTTCTTCGGATTGCGATAGCCCCCAGCGTGATGGGCGCTTGAGTGCCTCGCGCCCCACGCGGTACACGCAATGAAAAATAGCCCAGCCGGTTCAGGCTGGGCATATCCCCATTGCAGCGTGGCTACAGCCACGCTTGTCCTCTCTCCCCCGTCCGAAGCGACGGCGGCCCGCTCCACCGCACACCCAAATTTCATCCATTCCGACGACGAGCTTTGCCGCCCGCCATGTCAACAATGTCCGACCAAGGCAGCAACAGACCACCCCGAGGAGACAGAGAGACATGAGCAAGCACCCGTTTGACCTGACAGGCAAAGTGGCGCTGGTGACCGGCGGCAACGGCGGCATCGGCCTGGGCATTGCCGAAGGGCTGGCTGCGGCCGGTGCCGATATTGCAATCTGGGGCACCAACGCGGACAAGAATGCTGCGGCGGCCGACCGGCTGCAGCAGCACGGCCGCAAGGTGCATACCGAGGTCTGCGACGTGGGCGACGAACAGGCGGTCGATGGCGCCATGCAGCGGACCATCGCCGCGCTGGGCCGCATCGACGGCTGCTTTGCCAATGCTGGCGTCGGCGGCAACAAGAGCCCGTTCGACGCCATGACGGCGGAGGTCTGGCGCAAGACCATGCGCGTCAACCTGGACGGCGCCTTCTTCACGCTGCGAGCCGCGGTGCGGCAGATGCTGGCGCAGGGCGAGGGCGGCTTGCTTTGCACCACGGCGTCGGTGGCGGCGATCGAGGGCGCGCCGCGCTCGGAACACTATGCCGCGACCAAGGGCGGCGTGATCTCCATGATGCGCGGGCTGGCCGTCGAGTACGCGCGCAAGGGCATTCGCGCCCATTCGATCCTGCCGGGCTGGATCACGACCGAGATGACCGGCGCGGCGCAGGCCAACGACGCGTTCCAGGAGATGGTCCACAAGCGCGTGCCGATGCGCCGCTGGGGCGAGGGCAGCGACTTCGCCGGCATCGCGGTCTACCTGATGAGTCCGGCGTCGGCCTATCACACGGGCGACACCTTCGTCATCGACGGCGGCTATACCCTGTTCTGAGCGGAAAGCCCCACCGGCCAGACCCGGCCGCCGCCGACCACATAGGCGCGCTCATCCGGCAGCGGCCGCACCGTGGCGTGGCCGGTGAAGGCGCCGAAGGCGGGCAGGATGGCGCCGCGCGGGCCGAACAGGAAGCAGGGCAGGCGCAGGCTGTCCGCGCCCGCACCGCGCAGGCGGCAAGCCGGGTGGAGGTGGCCGGCCAGCACGTAGCCATGCGGCGAAACGCCGGGCATATGGCATAGCGCGAACGCCTCAGCGCCGACAGGCGCTCCAGGGTATCGGCCAGCCGGTGCGTATCCAGCTCCTGCATCAGTACCTCGCACTCGGCCTGGCCGAGCAGCAGGTTGCCGGGATCGTGCTTGCGGAAGACCTCCTAGAACAGGAGGCCCACGTTCGGCACGCGCCGGACGCCTTCCGCGTCCGGCACCGCGCGGCGGGCTCATGCCGCATCCTCCCGCGGCGCAGCGGTACCGGGCAGCATTGCTTCCAGCGTGGCCAGCGTGTCGGCTTCTTCGATGGGCTTGTCGGTGCGCCAGCGCAGCATGCGCGGAAAGCGCACCGCGATGCCGCTCTTGTGGCGACCGCTGCGGGCGATGCCCTCGAAGCCGAGCTCGAATACCTGCGTGGGCTCCACGCTGCGCACCGGGCCGAATTTCTCTACCGTAGTCCGGCGCACGATCGCGTCGACCGCGCGCATCTCTTCATCGGTCAGGCCGGAATATGCCTTGGCGAACGGCACCAGCGCGCGGTCGGGCGTGCCGGCTGGGGCATTCCAGACCGCGAAGGTAAAGTCGGTGTAGAGGCTGGCGCGGCGGCCATGTCCGCGCTGCGCGTAGACCAGCACCGCATCGACAGAATACGGGTCGATCTTCCACTTCCACCAGACGCCTGCGTCCTTGGTGCGCCCGGCGCCGTAGGCGGCACTGGCGGCCTTCAGCATGAAGCCTTCGACGCCAAGTTCGCGCGAGGCATCGCGCAGTCGCGCGAAGTGTTCCCAACTTTCGGCCTCGACCAGCGGGCTGAGCTCCAGCGAGGGATGGACGTAGTCCGACACCACCTGTTTCAGGCGCGTGCGCCGTTCGGCCTGCGGGCGGGTGCGCCAGTCCTCGCCCTCCCATTCGAGCAGGTCATAGGCCATCAGGATGGCGGGCGCCTCGCGCAGCAGCCTGGCGCTCAGCGTCTTGCGGCCGATGCGCTGCTGCAGCAAGGCGAACGGCTGCACGCGGCCCTGTTGCCAGACGACGATCTCGCCGTCGAGCACGGTGCCGTCAGGCAGGTGTTCGGCCGCTTGCAGGATTTCCGGAAAGCGTTCGGTGATCAGTTCCTCGCCGCGCGACCACAGCCAGGTCTGGCCGCCGCGGCGCACCAGTTGCGCGCGGATGCCGTCCCATTTCCATTCGACCAGCCAGTTTGCCGGCTCGCCGAGCACGATATCGAACTGCTCGACCGGTGCTTGCAGTGGATGCGCCAGGAAGAACGGGTAAGGTTGCCCGCTGGCGCGCAATTCGCGGTTGTCGTCGCTCTCTGGCGCGAGCAGCGCGAGGAATCGTGCCGCATCGGGCCGGGCCGACAGGTCGGTGTAGCCGACCATGCGCTCGGCCACGCGCTTGGGATCGATACTCGCCACTTCACCCAGCGCACGCGTCACCAGCAGCCGCGACACGCCGACGCGGAAGGCGCCGGTGATCAGCTTGAACAGCACCAGCCGGCCGTGCGCGTCGAGCGGCCGCCACAGGGTGTCGAGGCGCGGCATCAGTTCCTCCGGCGGCAGTCCGCGCAGCGGCAGCAGCCGTTGCTCGACCCATTCCGCCAGGCCGGCGTGGTCGGCATCCATCGGGTCGGGCAGCAGCAGGGCGATGGTTTCGGCGAGGTCGCCGACGGCCTGGTAGCTCTCCTCGAACAGCCAGTCGGGTAGGTCCGCGGCCTGGCGCGCCAGTTCGTGCAGCAGCGACACCGGCACGATCTGGCGCGGCTTGCCGCCTGCCAGGAAGTACACGGCCCAGGCGGCGTCTTCCGGCGGTGCGACGCGCAGGTAGCCGACCAGTGCGGCCAGCCGGGCCTTGGTGGATGTGGTGCCGTCTAGCGCGGCGTAAAGGTCGGCGAACGCCTTCATGGCGCCGCCTCTTCGTTGCTGGTGTCAGGGGTCTCCGCAGCCTGCGTTTCACTGCGCGCCGATTCGTCGTCGTCGCCGTATTCGGTGTCGAAGGCCTGCGCCTGCCAGCCGCGTTCGTTCAGGTACCGCACCATCACCGGCACGTTGCCGTGGGTCACGATGATTCGGCCGGCGCCGGTGGCGTCGATGGCAGTCAGCAGCCCGGGCCAGTCCGCATGGTCGGACAGCGCAAAGCCGCGATCCACGCCACGGCGCCGGCGTGTGCCGCGCAGCTGCATCCAGCCACTGGCGAAGGCGTCGGACGCGTCGCCGAAGCGGCGCAGCCACGTCGAGCGTTGCGCCGATGGCGGCGCCACCACCAGTGTCTGCCGCAGCAGCGGGCTGCGCGGCGGCAGCTCCGTGGCCAGCGCCATCGGCGGCAGCGCCACGCCGGCTTCGGCATAGGCGGCGTTGAGCATGGTCAGCGCGCCATGCACGACTACCGGGCCGGGCATGCCGTCGGCGCCGGCATGGCGCAGCAGGCCATGAAGGATGCGCTGCGCCTTGCCGAAGGTGTAGGCGTAGACGATGCTGGCGCGGCTGGCCTGCGCGTTGGTTTGCCACCAGTGGAAGATTTCAGCCATCAGCGCGGCCTGTGGCGGCCAGCGGTAGATCGGCAGGCCGAAGGTGCTTTCGGTAATGAAGGTGTCGCAGGGCACCGGCTCGAACGGGTCGCAGGTGCCGTCGGCTTCGAGCTTGTAGTCGCCGGAGGCCACCCAGACCTGGCCGCGGTATTCCAGGCGTACCTGGGCTGAACCCAGCACGTGGCCGGCGGGGTGGAGGCTCAGCGTGACGCCGTGGTGCGTGATGCGCTCGCCGTAGGGCAGGGTATTGAGGTGGATGCCGGGCAGGCGCGCCAGCAGCACGCCCCGGCCCGGTTCCGAGCACAGGTATTGCCCGTGGCCGAACCGCGCGTGATCGGAGTGGGCGTGGGTGATGACGGCGCGTTCGACCGGGCGCCAAGGGTCGATATAGAAGTCGCCGGGCCGGCAATAGAGGCCCTCCGGGCGGGCGACGATGAGGTCGCCGGCGGGGGCGGGTTCAGCCTGCAGGAGCCGGGCTGGGTCCAAGCGTGCCTCCTGATGCACTGCGGCCAGCGGGCGGCCGCGATGCTCCCGGGGCGGGAGACTTGGGAATCATACTGCGGCGCTGTGCGGGCTGTGGAGGCGGTGGGGTCCGGTTTGGGTGTCGGTGGAATCCGACAGGGTAGGATCGTACTGCGACTGCGGGCTTGCTCCCCTACCCCGCGAGCGGGAGAGGGGAACGTTCAAGACGGGCGTCGGCAAGTGCAGGCGCTTCCGGCAAGCAATGCCGCCACACACCGCTCACAACACGTCATCCTTCAAGTGATACCAGTGGTAAAGCACCCGCTGCCCCATCCTCCGGAACGGCGCGAACATCTGCGATTCCACCATCTCCCGCACATTCGGGAACGGCAGCGGCGAACGGAAGATCGGCAGTTCCGGCAGCGCGGAGGCCTTGCCGGCAATCAACGCCGCCAGCCGCTTGCCAGCCTGCGCGGAGTACATCACGCCATTGCCGCCATAGCCCATCGCGTAGTAGATCGACTGCGCCGGATCCGGCTGCGTGATGCGCGGCATCATGTCGTGGCTGACATCGACCCAGCCCCACCACGAGTAATCGACCTGGATACCCTGCAGCGCCGGGAATTTGCGATACATATCCCCGATCAGCTTCTGCTTGTACTGTTCCTGCGGCGCGTCATTGCCGGTGATGGCGCTGCGGCTGCCGATCTGCAGGCGGCCGTCGGGCATCAGCCGGTAGTAGTGGCGCAGGATGCGCGTATCGGTAATGACCTGCGTCGTGCGGAAGTTGCACGCTGCGCGTTCCTCGGCGGTGAGCGGGCGCGTGACGATCGAGTTCGACAGGATCGGGAACAGCCGGTTCTTGAGTTCGCGATGCAGCGTCTGCGAGGTATAGCCGCCGGTGGCAACGCCCACGGCGCGGGCGCGCACGATGCCGCCGGGCGTGCGCAGGTAATGCACGCCGTTGCGAGTTTCCCAGCTGGTCACCGGGCTGGACGGATGCACCTTCGCACCGAGCTCGCGCGCGCGCCGCAGGTAGCCGAAGGCGAGCTTGCCGGCGTGGATGCCGATGCCTTCAGGTTCGTGCATGGCGCCGGCGGCCTCCTTGTCGTCGACGTATTCGCGTCGCACGGTGTCGGCATCCAGGATCCGCGCGTCGTAGTTGAATACTTCGCGCAGGACCTTGGCTTCCTTCTCCAGCGTGGGCATCACCTTGTCGCGGTGCGCGATGTACAGGTGGCCGCCCGGCTGCGGATCGCACTCGATGTCCTTGATCAGGCCCTTGAAGGTCTCCATGCCGGCGCAGATCTCTTCATGCAGGCGCAGCGCGGTATCGAGCCCGTAGCGCTGGATCCATTGCGAACGCTTGAGCCGCCCCGACGCGCATTGCGCCTGGCCGCCGTTGCGCGTGCTGCAGCCCCAGCTGACGCGGTTCGCTTCCAGCACGGTGGCCTTGATGCCGTACTCCTGCGCCAGGAAGATGGCGCAGGTCAGGCCGGTGAAGCCCGAGCCGATGATCGCCACATCGACGTCGATGTCATGCGTGATCGGGCCGTCGTCGGCGGGCGGCTCGCCGGCGGTGCCGATCCAGTAGGTCGGCGCGTATTCGCGCCCGTGTCCGGGAGTGGGGGTGTGCAGCGGGTCGTAGGCGGGGTCGTACGGCCGGGCTGGCGCGGTCGAGTGCTCGCCGGCCAGGACACTGCGGGGGACTACGGCTTGCATGGCGCGTCTCCTGTTCTCAGGCTGCGGGAGCCACTACGGGCGGACGGTCCTTGCGGTACGCGTTCTTGACCGCGATCTTGCCGTCGCGGAAGGTAAAGACGTCCACCATGCGCGCCTCGATGCGCGCGCCGTCGGTACGGGTGCCGCGGAAGGTCGATTCGCTGACGCCGCGGGCGCCGGCGACGAAGTGCTCGCCATCGACCCATTGCGCGTCCGGGAAGGTCTGCCACGCGAGCTGAAAGCCTTCGCGCACCGCGTCGCGGCCGATAAAGCTGCGGCCCAGCAGCTCGCCCCCGGCCACGCCGTGGAAGGCGCAGTCATCGGCCATGAAGCCCATCAGCGCGTCGAGGTCGTGGCGGTTCCAGGCGTCGTTGAAGGCCTGCAGCAGTTCGATGCCGGCGGCGTTGTGGTTCTGGTCGGACATGGCTTGGTCTCCTGAGTGTAGTCTGCCGATCCGTCCAGGACCGGCCATGACTCGAGGATAGGGAAGCCGGGCGTCGCGCTGTAGCGCCAGTTCGGGACAATCGCTTGGGCCAGCGACGCCGCCAGCGATCAGGCGGCGGGGCGCGCCCGGGAAGTGACGGCAGGTGCGCTGCCGGCGGCAGCCTGCAGCTCACGCGCCACGCAGGCCAGCACGCGGATGCCGGGTTCGATGCGGTCCAGCGAGATCGACGAGTAGCCCAGCCGGAAGCAGTTGCGCGGCGCGGGCTCCGCCATGAAGAAGACGCTGCCCGGCTCGATCAGCACGCCCTGCAGCTCCGCCAGCCGCGCCAGCGCATCGGCATCGAGCCACGACGGGCCTTCGATCCAGCAAGAGGCGCCCCCGGCGATCGGCACGGGCCGGAAATCGGGCATATGCGTGGCCAGCGCCGCCAGCACCGCATCGGCGCGCTCGCGGTGCGCCGCCGACAGCCGGCGCAGGTGCGCGTCATAGTGTCCGAGCGACAGGAACAGCGAGAACGCGCGCTGGATATAGGCCGACGGGTGCCTCAGCATCAGCCGGCGCGCGCCGCGCAACTCGGCGATCAGCGCCGCTGGCCCGACGATATAGCCGATGCGCAGCCCCGGCGCCAGGCTCTTGGACAGGCTGCCGACGTAGATCACGCGGTTGCTGCGGTCCAGGCTCTTGAGCGTGGGGGTAGGGTCGCCCTCGAAGCGGCTCTCGCTTTCGTAGTCGTCCTCGATCAGCACGAAGTCCGCGTCCTCGGCCTGGCGCAGCAGCGCCTGGCGCCGCGCCAGCGGCATGGTGACCGTGGTGGGGCACTGGTGGCCGGGGGTCACGTAGACGTAGTCGCAAGCGCGCTGCGCGTCGGACAACACCAGGCCGTCGCCGTCGACCGGCAGCGGCACCAGCTGCGAGGTATGCGAGCCGAAGATATTGCGCGCATCCGGATAGCCGGGGTCTTCGATGCCGAGCGGCGTGTCGGGACTGACCAGCAGGTCGGCCAGCAGGTACAGCGCCTGCTGCGCACCCACCGTCACCACGATCTCGTCGGCGCCGGCCCACACGCCGCGGCGTGGCAGCACGCGCGTGCGGATCTGCTGCACCAGCGATTCGTCGTCGCGCAGGATCATGTCCTGCGCCCAGTCGTGGATGTCGAGCACGCTGAGCGCCTTCAGGCAGCATTCGCGCCAGTCGGCGGTGGGGAACAGCACGGGGTCGTACTGGCCGTAGAGGAAGGGGTAGGGATAGTCGCGCCAGTTGGCGCGCTTGACGATATTGCGCTGCTGCGTGGGGCGGAACACGAAGCGCCGCTCCCAGTCGGGTTCGCCCGCACGCGCGGGCACCGGCTCGCCGCGCAGCGAGGCGACGCCGCTTACGCGCGTGCCGAGGATCTCCGGGTTGACAAAGTAGCCGCTGCGCTCACGCGCCACCAGGTAGCCCTCATCGACCAGCTGCTGGTAGGCCAGCACCACCGTATTGCGCGCCACGCGCAGTTGCGCCGACAGCTCGCGGCTGCTGGGCAGCGGCTCGCCCTGCGGCAGTTGCTCGTCGAGGATGGCCGAGACCAGCATCTGGCGGATCTTGCCCTGCAGGCTCAGGCCCGACAGCGCGTGCTGCTGGAACAGCTGGAACCACATCGTGGTGGGGGACTTGAGGCTCATGGGGCGGCAGGCGACACGGCGAAGCGCGCCAGCATACTGCACCGGCGCGCCGCGTCAGACATCAATACTCGTGCAGGTCCGGTCGGGGCATCTCTGCCAGCGGCACTACCGGATCCACGCCACGACGAAACAGTTGCCGCGCCGCGTACGCCACCAGCAGGATCGCCAGGCTGACCACGCCCAGGGCTAGCGGCGTGCGCTGGTCGGGAATGAATGCCATCGCGATCACGATGCCAAGCATGCCCAGGATCGCCACATAGGTGAGATACGGATAGCACCACATCCGCACGCGCAGCCGCTCCGGGGCTTCGCGTTCCAGGCGGGCGCGCAGGCGCAGTTGGGAGATCGCGATCAGGATGTAGACGAAGATCGCGACGGTGCCGTACGAGTTGACCAGGAAGGCGAACACTGTATCGGGCGAGACATAGGACATCACCACCGCAACGTAGCCGAACAGCGTGGCCATCAGGATGGCGCGCGTCGGTACGCCGTTGCGGCTCACGCGGGCCAGCGACTTGGGCGCGTCACCGCGGCGTGTCAGCGCGAACAGCATGCGCGACGAGGCATACAGGCCAGAGTTGAGCGCCGACAGCACCGCGGTCAGCACGATCGCGTTCATGATCTGCGCGGCGGCCGGCACGCCCATCACGTTCAGCGCGCTGACATACGGCGTGGCGATGCCGGTGGAATTCCACGGTACCAGGCACACCACCAGCAGGATCGAGCCGACATAGAACACCAGCACGCGCGTGATCACCGAGTTGGTGGCCTTGGCCACGGCCTTCTGCGGCTCGGCGGTTTCGGCGGCGGCGATGGTGACGATCTCGGCGCCGAAGTAGAAACCCGTGGCCGCGACCGCACCGGTCAGCACCGGCACGATGCCGTGGGGCATGAAGCCGCCGTTGGCGGTCAGGTTGGCCACCTGCATGCCATGCGCGCCCGGGGCCAGGCCCAGTACATAGACGCCCGCGACGAACAGGAAGACCATGATCGCGGCCACCTTGATCGACGCGAACCAGAACTCGAACTCGCCGAAGGATTTGACCGAGACCAGGTTGGTCAGCGTCAGCATCACCAGCAAGACGAGACTGATGATCCAGTTGGGGACGTCGGGCAGCCAGTAGCGCACCAGGTCGGCACCGGCCACGGCTTCGAGCGCCACCACGATGACCCAGAAATACCAGTACATCCAGCCGGTCAGGAAGCCGGCGAGGTTGCCCACCGCCGGGCGGTCGCGCCAGGCTTCGCGCGCGTATTCGTAGAAGGAGCCGCCGCCGGGCATGGCGCAGGCCAGCTCGCCCAGCATGCGCATCACCAGCACCACGAGCAGGCCGGTGATCAGGAAGGAAAGGACCGCGGCCGGGCCGGCCGACTTGATGACGACGCCGCTGCCGACGAACAGGCCCGCGCCGATCACGCCGCCGAGGGCGATCATGGTCATGTGGCGTTGCTTGAGGCCGTGGGATAGCCCGTTGCCGGACTGGGGTTGTTGAATCATGTTGTGTCTCCTGTGCTGCGCTTGCTGCCGGTACTGCGTTGCAGCCAGTACAGCGTTTTGGGCAGGCGCCACGGCTTCTCTTCTGTATAGGTGGCGGGGCAGTAATTACCAGCCTGTGCCAGCCTGGGGCCGTGGTCGGTTCAGTGTTCGCAATCCCGGGAGGGATCGGCTATCCGTCCATGTCGACTCGTCTCCGGTGTTCGCTTAAAAATCGGAACCATAAGTTCCAAAAAATAGTTCTTTTGCTGGAATGTAGGCCGTCGGCCGTGGAAGGTCAACCAGAAGTTTCGATAATTGATATGATTTGACTCTGAAAATGAAACTTACCTATGATGGAGCCAGGCATGAACGATATGCGCCTCACCAAAAGTGACGCCAAGCCTGACGGAGACACGCCGGCACTGCGGCTGTTCGGCCTGCTCGAAGTCATCGCCGAGAAGGACCAGGCCTTCAACCTGCAGGCGCTGGTGGAAGAGACCGGCCTGCCCAAGCCCACGCTGCACCGCATGCTGCAGCAGTTGGAAGCCGCAGGCCTGATCCAGCGCAACGGCGACGGCAGGCAATACGGCACCGGCCTGCGGCTGCGCCGGCTGGCGGAGAACCTGTTGCTCAACAGCACCTCGCACGGCGCGCGCCACATGGTGCTGCGGCGGCTGGTGGAAGAGGTCGGCGAGAGCTGCAACCTGACCGCGTTCTCGGGCGGCGAAGTGCTGTACCTGGATCGCGTGGAGACGGCGGCGCCGCTGCGCTTCTACCTGCATCCGGGCTCGCGCGTGCCGGCGCATTGCTCGGCCACCGGCAAGCTGTTCCTCGCGCAACTGGCGCCGGCGCAGCGGCAGCGGCTGCTGGGGCACGTGGAGCTGGAGCGCTACACGCAGAACACGCTGACCGACCACGCGCAGCTGGAAGCCGAACTGGAGCGCGTGAAGCGCGACGGCTACGCGATGGACGACGAGGAGTTCCTGCCCGGGCTGGTCTGCATCGGCGTGCTGGTGCCGGCCACGGACGGCGGCAAATCCAACCTGGGACTGGCGCTGCAGGCCCCTGTGATGCGCGTGGCGCGCGACAAAGCGCTGCAGCTGCTGCCCGCACTGCAGCGCGCAGCCGGTGCGCTGGCGGCGATCGAGGCCGACAGTGCCAGCGCCTGGCACGGCGGCGCGGAAGAGGACGAATAGCGCGCACGGCGTCACGCGGTTTGCTCCGCTGGTCGCGCTGCGCAAGGCATGGCGACAAGCAACGAGGAGCAAGAGGTGACGCAAGACCAGTTTGGCAAGCCGGACCGGATGATTCCGGTGCGCAGCGTGTTCGGCATCGATTCCGGCCTGATGGTGCCGGCCTTCAGCCAGCGCGACGACCACGTGCCGGAGATCGACCCGGCCTACCGCTTCCAGCCCGAGGTGACGCTGGCGATCCTGTCCGGCTTCATGCGCGACCGGCGCGTGATGGTGCAGGGGCTGCACGGCAGCGGCAAGTCGACCCATATCGAGCAGGTGGCCGCGCGGCTGAACTGGCCCTGCGTGCGCGTCAACCTGGACGGGCATATCAGCCGGCTCGACCTGGTCGGCAAGGATGCCATCGTGGTGCGCGACGGGCGCCAGGTGACCGAGTTCCAGGAGGGCATCGTGCCGTGGGCGCTGCAGCGGCCGGTGGCGCTGATCTTCGACGAGTACGATGCGGGCCGCCCCGATGTGATGTTCGTGATCCAGCGCATCCTGGAGCGCGACGGCAAGTTCACGCTGCTCGACCAGAACCGCGTGATCCGGCCGCATCCTTCTTTCCGGTTGTTCGCCACTTCCAACACGGTGGGGCTCGGCAACGTCAACGGCCTCTACCACGGCACGCAATTGCTCAACCACGCGCAGATCGACCGCTGGAACGTGGTGGCCACGCTGGACTACCTGCCGCATGACGAGGAGGCCGGCATCGTGCTGGCGCGCGTGCCCGAGCTCGACAACGATGCCGGCCACGCGCTGGTCGATGCGATGGTGGCGCTGGCGGGGCTGACGCGCCGCGGGTTTGCGGCGGGCGACGTGTCGGCGCTGATGTCGCCGCGCACGGTGATCAGCTGGGCCGAGAACTGCCAGATCTTCCACGATCCCGCGCTGGCGTTCCGCCTGACCTTCCTCAACAAGTGCGACGAGGCCGAGCGGCCGGTGGTGGCGGAGTACTACCAGCGCTGCTTCGGCCACCTGCCCGGCGAAGCCGCCGCAGCGCCCGCCGAGTCGGAGTCCGCGCGATGAGCGCCGCCGCGGCCGCGCAGCAACTGCGCCGGCGCCAGCGGCAGGATGAACTGTCCGGCGCCGCCGTGCGCGCGCTGACGGGCGACGCCGCGCTGCATTTCCGCGACGGGCAGCTTTGGCGCGCGATGCGGCCGGTGCCGCAGCATGCGCCGCACCTGCGTACCGATCCGGAAACCGATACCGCCACGTGCCTGCGTGGCGCCGCTGACGGCGCGGCGCTGCGCCAGGCGCATTCCGATGCCGCGCTGCATCGCCGGCTTTGCCCCGCCGATCCGGTCGAGCGCCTGGTGTTCGAACTGCTCGAACAGCTGCGTTGTGAGACGCGGTTGCCGCGCGGCATGGCGGGCGTGGCGGCCAACCTGCGCCATCGCTTCATGGCGTGGTCGCGGGCGTTCCATCGCTCCGGTCTGACTGAAGGGCATCTCGGCATCCTGCTTTACACTGTGGCGCAGGTCGCATGGTCGCGACTGACCGGCGAGCCGGTGCTGGAAGAGACCGAAGACCTGATCGAAGCCACGCGCGCCGCCATCGTGCCCGTGCTGGGCACATCGCTGGTCGGGCTGCGTGCTTGTCGGCATGACCAGTCGGCCTATGCGGCACATGCACTGGCGCTCGCCCGCGCAGTGGCGGAAATGGTTCGTACCGAAGCGCCACGTGCCGGCGAGGCTGACGACAACGCCGCTTCCGCCGCGCGCGCGGGGTTTGCGCTGTGGCTCGATTTCGACGAACCGCCCGCGGAAGACTTCGCCCTCGCCGATAGCGGCCACAGCCGCGTACTGGCCGAGGCCACCGATGGCTACCGCGCCTTCACCACGCGCTACGACCGCGAGGTGCGCGCCGCCACCCTGGTACGGCGCGCGCTGCTGGACGAGTACCGCACGCGGCTCGACGCCCGCATCGCCCGCGCCGGCGTCAACATCGCACGACTCGCGCGCCGGCTGCGCGCGGCGCTGGCGCAACCGCGCGTGGACGGCTGGTCTTTCGGCGAGGAAAGCGGCCGCATCGACGGCCGCCGCCTGGCGCAGCTGGTCAGCTCGCCTGCCGAGCGCAGGCTCTTCCGCCGTGAAGCACACAAGGCCCATGCGGATTGCGTGGTGGGCTTCCTGATCGACTGCTCAGGTTCGATGAAGGCGCAGGCCGAGCCGCTGACCCTGCTGATCGACATGCTCACCCGCGCGCTCGACCAGGCCGGCGTCGCCACCGAGGTGCTGGGCTTCACCACCAACGCCTGGAACGGCGGCCGCGCCCGCGCCGACTGGCTGGCGCGCGGGCGCCCGGCGCATCCGGGCCGGCTCAACGAGACCTGCCATATGGTGGTCAAGGATGCGCAGCGCAGCTGGCGGCGTGCGCGCACCGATATCGGTGCGCTGCTCAAGGCCGACCTGTTCCGCGAAGGGGTGGACGGGGAGGCGGTCGAGTGGGCCTGCGCGCGGCTGCATGCCACCGGCAAGGTGCGCCGCATCCTGCTGGTGGTATCGGACGGCAGCCCGATGGATACCGCGACCGGGCAGGCCAATGACGCCTGCTACCTCGACAACCACCTGAAGGCGGTGGTGGCGCGGCATGAGGCGCTGCGGGACGTCGAAGTGCTGGGGTTGGGGGTGGGGCTGGATCTCAGTCCGTATTACCGGCATACGCTGGCGCTGGATTTGTCGCAGCCGGTGGATATGGCGATGTTGGATGAGGTGGCGGGGCTGGTGGGGGCGCGGCGGCGGTGAGGTAGCCGGCTCTGTCTGGTTTTTCACTATGTACGCGTTACGCGTACATGACGGAAAGCTCGTACTAGCCGCTCTGGTGTTTGGGCCATCGTAAGCCCCATGCCTGACGCGGCCGCCTGGCGAGGGCCTCCGCCGTCAGCCACCCTCAGCAGCCGCTCACCACCACAATCACGCGCGCACCGCCTCCTTCGGCTGCCACGACACCGCGATGTCGCCATTGATAAAAGTCTGACAGGCCAGCCGGAACCCGGCGGCCAGCTCCGCCTCCGCCAGTAGCTTCTTTTCCTTCGGCTTGACCGCGTCGGTGTGCTCGTGGCCCTTTTCGATGCGGCACTTGCAGGTGCCGCACAAACCGCCGCCGCACTTGAAGGGGATGCCACCTTGCTCGCGCAGCGACACGCGCAGCAGGTTGCTGTTGACCGGCGCGCTGACCGTCTTGCCGTGGTTGGTGAGGAAGGTGATCTGGATCATGGCGATGAATTTGTTGCGTGACCACGTGAGGGCCGGGGGATCAGCACCGCCCGCATACGGCGACCGGCGTGGGCACCAGGGCGATGTCCATGCTGCCGAAGCTGGCCAGCTCGCGTAGCGCGGCGCGGGCGGCCTCCAGCGTGGCGTACTTGTCCAGGAACTTGGTCGACACCAGGTTGACGATGCCGGGCGGCGTTTCTTCCAGCACCCGCACCTTGGTATCGGCGGCCAGTTCGGCGATGACAAAGCGTGCGGTGCGCTTGCCATAGAAGACGTAGTCGTACGCTTCGACCGCGGTCATGCCCGCGGTGGGCTCGGTGCGGAACTGGCCGGGGCGGCTGGTGAGGAGGACGAACATGTCAGGCGTCCGCGCTGGCCGTGGCCAGGGTGCCGGCGGTGGCCGGGGCCGCGCTGGTCAGGTCGTCCTGCGCCAGTTCGATGTCGTGCTCGATCCAGAGCTGGCAGGCCAGCCGGTAACCCTGTTCGAGCCGGTCGCCGAGCTGCTTCTTTTCCTTCCAGTTGGGCGGCGGCAGGTGTTCGGCGCCGGCGATCACGCGGCAGGCGCACTTGGAGCACTTGCCCATGCCGCACTCGTAACGCAGGTTGGGGTAGGGAAACTGGCGAATCCCGGCGCGGACGACCAGGTTGGTCTGGGGCTTGACCTCGTCGACGAAGGTCTGGCCCTGCTTGTGGAAAGTGACTGTCGGCATCGTGCGGTTCCTGCCGGGTGGGGCGCCCACCCGGCGTCAAGAGAAGTCGGGGAAATCTGTCCGGCCTGGCGGCACTTGCGGCCGCCTACGACCACAACACCATGGCGGCCACGGTGGAGCAGGCCAGCCCGATCAGCACCGGGATCAGCAGCGCGCGCACCGCTTCCAGCACCGGCACCCGGGCGAAGCCGGCCACCGCGATCAGCGACGACCACGCCACCAGCGTGCCGCCGCCGGTCCAGACCGCGCCCATCTGGCCCACCGCGGCCAGCGTGGCCGGGTCGAAGCCGACCACCGGGCCGAGGGCGCCGGCCAGCGTGCCGGTCAGCGGCAGGCCCGCGAAACCCGAGCCGTCGATGCCGGTGATCATGCCGACCAGCAGCACGCCGAAGGCGACCAGCACGTGGTTGTCCGGGATCATGTGCTGGTAGGCCTGGATCAGTTCGAACAGCAGGCTCGGCGCCTTGCCCGGCGGCAGGCCCAGGATCTGCGCGGCGGTTTCGCCGGCGCCGACGAAGAAGAAGCCGGCGATCGGCAGCACCGAGCCCATCGCCTTGAAGGCGAAGACGAAGCCGTCGGTGATGTGCTCCGGGCACACGTCGAGCATGCGGCGCGGGCCTTCGGCGGCCAGCGTCGCCAGCATCATCAGCACCGCCGCGACGCCGCCGACCAGCGCCGCCGCATCGCCGCCCTTGAGGTCCTGCACGCCAGTGCCGAGCTTGGGCAGCACCATGACCGCGACTACGGCGAGGAAGGCGACGGGCGTCACGATCGCGAAGCATTTCGACCACTTCACCCGGCGCCGGGCCACCATCGACAGGCTTGCTTCGATATTGCTGTCGGTGGCCAGCGGCTCGGCGTGGGCGGTGCCCTTGGCGATCTCGGCCTTGTCGAAGGTGCCGCCGCCTTCCAGCGCCTCGGCGGTGCCGCCGGCGCGCGCCTGCCAGCGGTCGAGCAGGGTGCCGCAGGCGGGCACGATGTGCTTGCGCATCGACAGGTAGGCCAGGCACAGCGCAATAGTGCCGGTGATGAGCGACAGCGCCAGCGCGCGATCGGCCACCACCGCGGCGCTCACCGCTGCGCCGGCCGCCTTGGCACTGATGCCGGGGGCTACGCCGATCACATAGTCGGACGACAGCGCCATGCCCTGGCCGGCGATGGCGATCGCCATCGCACCCGCCAGCGGCGGCAGCCCCGCCGCAATGGCGGCCGGCAGCAAGATCGCCGATACCAGCGGCACGGCCGGGGTCGGCCAGAAGAACAGGGAGATGACGTAGGTGATGCCCGCCAAGATAAAGAACGCCGAATGCCCGTTCTTCATCACCACGCGGAAGGGCTCGACCATGCGGATGTCGGAGCGCAGCGTCTTGAGCGCATTGAGCAGCGCCGTCATGAACGCGATCACCAGGAAGATATTGAACAGCTCCTTGGCGGCAACCAGGCTCGCGGAAAACACTCCGCCCAGCGCCGAAACCGGGCTGCCGGTGAGCGCAAACACGACCAGGGCGGTGCCGACGATGGAAGGGACGACAACATTGGCGCGCAGGATCATCGTCAACACGATGACTGCTACCCCTGACAGATAGATCCAGTGCGCGGCACCGATCACGACTTGTTGTGACATGAAGACTCCCTGGGGGCGGAGGGGTTGTGGGGCCCTGGGTTCCGTACCAGTTCTGGAACCCAGTGTCGGTATACTATATTCCAGTGCGAACTCGCGACAACAGGTTTTTCATCCGGACTTACGCCTATACCAGACTGGTGCAAGTTGCCCGAACGCCGCACATATATTGGCCCTGCGACGGTGCGAACGTCCTTTAAGTGGTGCGCAGACGGGATGAAACCGTTTGCTCGGCTCCGCTGTGACATGTAGACTGTATACCGTTTTGCGGCGACTTCCACACGAAGTGCGAGCAATATAAGCAGGAGGCGTGCCCCTTATGAGGCCGTCCGTCCGACGCGCTTCATTCGCGCCTTCCAAGCCGCTATTTCGACCTGCCGCCATGACCTCTGCCTTGCCCGCCACGTTGTTCTCCCTGCTTCCCGCCGGGCTCTCCGTCACCACTTATCTATGGATGGGTGCGCTCATCCTCGTGGGCGCCTGCCTGCAAGGCGTGGGCGGGATCGGCTTTGCGATGCTTTCGGCACCGCTGGGGGCAATCTTCTTCCCCGACCTCGTGCCGGGACCGCTGCTGGCGATGGGCTGCTGTCTCTCCTTGATGGGCGCGCTGCGTGAGCGGGAGGCGATCGCGTGGCGCATCGCAGGCTTCGCCCTGATCGGGCGCGCGCTCGGCGGGGCGGCGGCAGTGCTGACCATGGCGTGGCTGGCGCCGGGTCCGCTGGGGGTGCTGTTCTCGGTGTCGATACTTGCCGCCGTGGCGCTGAGCCTGCTGGGCTGGCGCCTGCTGCCGACCTCGCCCAATGTGACCATCGCCGGCACCCTGTCGGGCTTCATGGGAACGATCACTTCGGCCGGTGCGCCCCCGTTCGCGCTGGTCATGCAGCACATGGCGCCGGCGCCGCTGCGCGCCACGATGGGTTGCATCCTGTCCGGCGGCGCAGTGCTGTCGCTCTCCATGCTGGCGATGGCGGGGCGCTTCGGTTTGCCGCAACTGGTGCTGGCGGCGGCCCTTGCGCCATTCCTGTTTGCCGGCTTCGCGCTGTCGAACCGCTTGCGCGGGCACGTTTCGCCCGGGGCGGTGCGCCGGCTGCTGCTGGGTCTTTGCGCTGCCGGGGCGCTCGGTGTGCTCGGCCGCACTGCCTTTTCGTGAGGCTCTGGCCCGCAGAGATCTCCCTCTTTCCCTGTCCCCATCCCAACCAGCGGAGTCCCCATGCAGCACATCACAGACGCGATGATCGATGCCCACGTCAGCCCGGAGGATGCCCGGCAGGTCATGGAGGCAGCGTTTTCCAGCTTCGGGCGTGGCGACGCCGCGATGCAGGAGCGCATCCGCACCGAGGCGGGCGGCGTCAAGCTGTCCACGCTGGGCGCGGTGATCCCGCAGCAGGGCGTGGCGGGCGCCAAGGTCTACACGACCATCAACGGCCAGTTCTCCTTTGTCATCCTGATCTTCTCGGCCGACGACGGGCGCCCGCTAGCTTCGTTCGACGCCGGCGCCATCACGCGCCTGCGTACGGCCGCCTGCACCACGCTTGCGGCGCAGCGGCTGGCTCGGCCCGGTGCGCGCACGCTGGCGCTGTTCGGCGCCGGCATGCAGGGCGTGCAACACGCGCGCCAGCTTAGCGCGACGCTCGGGCTGGAGCGCATCCTGGTGTCTGATCCGCACGCCGATGAAGGCATGCCGGAGCGGCTGTCGGCCCTGTGCGGCATCCCGGTCGCGCTGACAGAGCCCGATGCTGCCGTGGCCGAGGCCGATATCGTCGTCACGGCGTCGCGCGCGACAACGCCGCTGTTCGCGGGCGCGTCGCTGCGGCCGGGCGCCTTCGTTGCCGCCATCGGCTCCAGCCTGCCGCATACGCGTGAACTGGACGACACCGCGCTGCGCCGCGCCGCCGCCGTGGTGGTCGAGTGGCGCCCGCAGTCCGTGCGCGAGGCCGGCGACATCGTGCTGGCCGATCCGCAGGCCCTTCCGCACGAGAAGATCGTCGAACTGGGCGACGTGGTCCTGGGCAAGGTGTCGCCGCGCCAGCGGGACGACGACATCCTGATCTACAAGTCAGTCGGCGTGGGGCTGGAGGACGTGGCGCTGGCGGGCTTCGCGTGGTCGCGGATCACTGGCGCGGCGGAGCGTCGCGCGGCCTGAGTCGCATTGCCCGGTCCGCCGCCGGGTAAACACTTACGTGATTAGTCAACGAAGCCCTTGTTGTCGCTGACTAACTGTATATAGTATACAACAATGCAGGGGCCGATCGATTCACGAAGAGACCCCGGCATCCAACCCACTTGATTGCCCCCCATCGCCAACCAGGAGCCTCCGCCATGGCCGAACTGATGAACCGCGAAGCATTCCGTGCCGCCCTCGAAGAAGCCATCAAAGGCAAGAGCGCCAACAAGGCGCCGTTCAGCGTGGCCTGGGCCAGCGGCAAGCTGACCCGCGCCCATCTCGCACGCTGGGCCGAGAACCACTATCACTACGTCGGCCCGTTCGCGGATTACCTGGGCTACATCTACGCGCGCACGCCGGACCGCTATACCGAAGCCAAGGATTTCCTGCTCGCCAATATGTATGAGGAAGAGATCGGCGGCGACCGCCATACCGACCTGCTGATCCGCTTTGCGGAAGCCTGCGGCACCACCCGCGAGCGCGTGATCGACCCGGACAATATGTCGCCCACCACGCGCGGCCTGCAGAGCTGGTGCTACGCCGTGGCCATGCGTGAAGACCCCATCGTCGCGGTGGCCGGCCTGGTAGTCGGGCTGGAGTCACAGGTGCCGTCGATCTACCGCAAGCAGACCCCGACGCTGCGCGACAAGTACCAGTTCACCGACGAGGAAGTCGAATTCTTCGACCTGCATATCGTCTCGGACGAGATCCACGGCGAGCGCGGCTACCAGATCGTGCTCGAGCACGCCAACACGCCGGAACTGCAGCAGCGCTGCCTGAAGATCTGCGAGATCGGCGCGCAGATGCGGCTGCTGTATACGACGGCGCTCTATCACGACTACGTCGAGAAAGAACTGCCGCTGCCCGAACTCGACATGGCCGCCTGAGCGCCGCCGCGCAACCGGATCGACGATGACCGTATTCCTCAACCATATCGACGGCGAATGGACGGCCTGCCAGTCGGGCCGTACCTTCGACAATGTCAACCCGGCCGATACCGCCGATATCGTGGGCCGCTTCCAGGCGTCTTCCGCGGTGGACGCGCAGGCGGCCGTCGCCGCCGCGGCGGCAGCGTTCGCCGGCTGGAAGAAAACTCCGGTCGGCAAGCGCGCCGCCATCCTTAACCGCGCCGCCGATCATCTTGAAGCCAATGCCGACAGCATTGCCGCCGAGCTGACCCGCGAGGAAGGCAAGGCGCTGGCACTGGCTCGCGACGAGGTGCTGCGCTCGGCCCAGACGCTGCGGTTCTACGCGGTGGAAGGGCAGACCTTCACCGGCGAGGTGTACCCGAACGACGACCCCGACCAGCTCGTCTACAGCCAGCGCGAGCCGCTGGGCGTGGTGACGGTGATCGCGCCGTGGAATTTCCCGGTGTCAATCCCGGCGCGCAAGATCGCCCCGGCGCTGGTGACCGGCAACACGGTGGTGTTCAAGCCGTCGTCCGAGGCGCCGCTGTCGGGCTACCGGCTGGCCGAGGCACTGGTCAAGGCCGGCCTGCCCAAGGGCGTGCTGAACTTCATCACCGGCAGCGCGGCCGAGATCGGCCCGGCCATCACCGAGGCGCCGGCTGTGCGGGCGATCTCGTTCACCGGCTCGTCGCGCGCCGGCGAGCAGATCCACCGCGCCGTGCCGCTGACCACGCGCACGCAGATGGAGCTGGGCGGCAAGAATCCGCTGATCGTGATGGAAGATGCCGACCTCGACCGCGCCGTCGATCTGACCATCAAGGGCGGCTTCTCGCTGTCGGGGCAGGCGTGTACCGGCACCAGCCGCGTGCTGGTGGCCGAGTCCGTCAAGGCCGCGTACACCGAGCGGTTGCTGGCGAAGGTCGCCACGCTCAAGGTCGGCAGCGGCATGACGGCCGGGATGGACCTCGGGCCGCTGGCCTCGCACAAGCAGCTGGAAACGGTGCTGCGCTATATCGATATCGGCAAGTCCGAAGCGACGCTGCTGTGCGGCGGCGCGCGCCTCGCCGGCGGCGACTTTGACAAGGGCTACTACGTGGCGCCGACCGTTTTCACCGACGTGACCCAGCAGATGCGGATCGCGCGCGAGGAGATCTTCGGGCCGGTGATCGCCATCCTGGGCTTCACCGACTACGCCGACGCCATCGCCAAGGCCAACGACACCGAGTACGGGCTGGCCGCGGCCATCGTCACCAGCAACCCGCGCTACATCCACCACTTCGCCACGGACATCGAGGCGGGCACGGTCAAGGTCAACCGCACCACCACCGGCAATCTGGTCAACGCGCCGTTCGGCGGGGTGAAGCGCTCAAGCACCTCGACCTTCCGCGAGTCGGGCCGCACCGGGCTGGAGTTCTATACGCAGGTCAAGACGGTCTATCGGGGCGCCTGAGCCCGGCCGTTACAAGGAGTCAAGAGACATGAAAAAAGCCATCAAGCTGGAACTGCGCGAAGCGCGCCACATGGTTGCCGCGGCGATCCGGCGCTCGGAGGAAATCGGCGTGCTGGAATCGATCTGCGTGGTCGACGAGGGCGGCTATCCGCTCGCGCTCGAGCGCATGGACGGCGCCCGCATCACCGGGCCGCAGATCGCATGGAACAAGGCGTTCACGGCCGCGGGGCACAAGCGCTCCACACACCTGTTCACCACGCCGCCCAACGGGCCGGCGCTGCCGGGCAATGAGGCGTTCGGCATCCAGTGGAGCTTCGAGGGCAAGTTCGCCGCGTTCGTGGGCGGCTTCCCGATCGTGGTCAACGACGAGGTGATCGGCGGCATCGGCCTGTCCGGCGGCAACGGCGAGCAGGATACGCAGGCCGGGCTGGCCGCGCTGCAGGCGCTGGCCGAGCTGCTGGCGCCGCAGGACCTGAAGGTGCTGGTGCAGGCCGACATCAAGAAGTAAGCCAGGCGGGCGCCGGCCGCCCGCCACCATTTCGAACACGCGCGGAGGTTCCATGTCATACCGCATCCAGATCGCCGAAACGCAGCAGGTCTTTTTTGTCGAACGGGGCGAGACCCTGCTGCAGGCTGCCGGGCGCGCCAGCATTGCCTTGCCGCACGACTGCCAGCTGGGTGGCTGCGGCACCTGCCGCATCCGGCTGCTTGACGGGCAGGTGCGGTATGACGAGGAACCGTTCGGCCTGGCGCCGGATGAGGCCGCTGCCGGCTATGCGCTGGCCTGCCAGGCGCAGCCGCTGGGCGACCTCGTCATCAGCACGGCGCGCGAGGACGAGGCGTGCGCCGAGCCGGCGCGTTATCGGGCGCTAGTGCAGGCGGTGCGGCCGTTGTCGGCTGACGTCTTGCATATCGAACTGGAGGTGCCGGACGCTGGCGCGCTCGACTATCGCCCCGGCCAGTACCTGAAGCTGCTGAGCGACGACGGGCGCGCGCGCAGCTTCTCGATGGCCTCGGTGCCGCGCGACGGACGGGTCGACCTGCATGTGCGGCGCATCCCGGGCGGTGCCTTCACCGACGGCATCCTGCCGCAAATGAAGGCGGGCGACGCGATTGACATAGAGCTGCCGCTCGGCACCTTCTTCTACCGCGCCAAGGATTACCGGCCGCTGCTGATGGTGGCCACCGGCACCGGGCTGGCGCCGATCAAGGCGATACTGGAATCGCTGATGGACGATCCCGACTGCCCGCCGGTGTCGCTCTACTGGGGCATGCGCCAGCCGGAAGACCTGTATCTGCATACCGATATCCCGACATGGGGCGAACGCCTTTACGACTTCCAGTACATTCCCGTGCTGTCCCGCGCCGGCGCCGACTGGCAGGGCAGGCGCGGCTATGTGCACGACGCGGCGCTGGCTGATCTCGGCGATCTCAGCGAGCACGCCATCTACCTGTGCGGCTCGCCTGACATGATCCGTGACGCCCGTGCCGCTTTCCTCAGGCGCGGGGCAAGTTCGGATCACATCTATGCGGACAGCTTCACCTTCCAGTATTGTTAAGACATGGCGGTATACAGGGACCGGCTGGTATACAATAACGCCAGCCTTTCCGCTTACGCCTTTGCCGACTCATGTCCCTCACTCCATCTCCTGCCGCGCCCGCCGAGCCGCTGAGCCTCGGTGCCAGCCACTCGCCGCTGTTCGCCCTTGTCACCGACAAGCTGCGCGAAGGCATCCTGAACGGGAAGTACGCGCCAGGCGAACGGCTGGTGGAAAACAAGCTGTCGGCCGAACTGGGCGTGTCGCGCATCCCGGTGCGCGAAGCGCTGCGCGCGCTGGCCAGCGAAGGCCTGGTGGTAATCGAGCCGCGCCGCGGCGCGACGGTGGCCAGCCTGTCGCCGGTGATCGCGCGCGAGATGGTAGAGGTGCGCGCCACGCTGGAAGGCTTGAACGCCAAGCTCGCCGCGCAGCGCCGCGACCCGGCGCTGGTGGCGGAACTGGAAACCGTGCTGCGCCAGGGCATGGATGCCGCCGCGCAGGGCCGCGCGGATGAGCTGCTTGCCCTCAATACCCGCTTCCATGAAGTGCTCGGCACCATCGCGGCCAACAGCGTGCTGCAGGAAATGATGCGTTCGCTGCGCGAGCGCACCGCGGTGCTGTTCGGACCGGCCAACGTGGTGCGCGCGCGCCAGAACTGGGACGAGCACGCCCAGATCCTGCAGGCCGTGATCGCGGGAGACGCCGACCTTGCCGCGCTGCTGGCCGCGCGCCATGTCTACAGTGCGGCCAAGGCAGCAGACTTGCCGGTGGACGGGCAGGGCAGGGCAGAGGCGGCCTGAGGGCGTCGTGCCCGGCTTGCGGGCAAACTGATCGCTGGCCGCTCCCGTCCGACGTTCTTGCAGTAGGCCTCTCTCCATTTGGTGCGGCGTACGCCGTGCCGGATGTCCAGCCGCGTTACCGCGCGCGTCGGTACTTTCCTGGTTCTCTTCCCCTTTCGTTGCATGCCCGGCAATTGGGCATTGCATGCGCCGTCATGACGCATTGCACCAACTTAGGTATACTGTAGGCATTCCAGATCAATAGGGATTTACCATGCAGTCGCCCGAGCAATGCTATCTCTCGCAATCCGTCGGCCAGCAACTGTTGCGCCACTTTGCCGCGCGCGATGCCGTCCGCCATGCGACGCCGCTGCTGCCGCTACGCCTGCGCGATATCGGCCGCTTCCTCGTGGCCCTTGGCGGCCGCACGCCGAACCGTGGCCATTGCTGATCCAGCCTGATTGACACGGCGGCGCCGCCGCGCCGCCGCTGCCTCCCGGCGCGCGGCCTGCCCGCCGACGGCTCTCCCCAGCTGTCCACTCCACCGCTGCGCTGTCCAGCGCGCCGGCACGCGCGCCCATATTCGTCTTGCTCTCTGCGCGAGAGTGAATATAGTATACCAACGCAAGCGCAGCACTTCCCGAAGCCTGTCCTATACCCCCCCACCGCGTCCCATTGCTGGCGCGGATAACGACAAGGAATCAACGTGAACCTGCCTGACCGGAGTGCCGGCGGTTTTCCGCCGCTATGGGAGGTGGCACAGCAGCTCGCTGCCGGCCAGGTCTCTTCGGTGGAACTGGTGGACGCCTGCGAGGCGGCCTGGCGCGACTGGCACGGCGTCATCAATGCGCTGGTGCTGTCGGACTTTGGTGCCACCCGCGCCGCCGCGCTGGAAAGCGACCGGCGCCGCAGGGCGGGGCAGTCGCGCGGCGTGCTCGATGGTGTGCCGTTCTCGGTCAAGGAATCGTTTGACGTCGCCGGCTGGCCGACCACTTGCGGCAATCCGGCCTTGCACGCCCGCGCGGCCCAGCGCGACGCCGTAGTGGTGCAGCGCCTGCGCGAGGCCGGCGCCGTGCTGCTCGGCAAGACCAACGTCCCGCTTGGCCTGCGCGACTGGCAGAGCTACAACGCCATCTACGGCACCACCCGCAATCCGCACGATCCGTCGCGCACGCCGGGCGGCTCGTCCGGCGGCAGCGCGGCGGCGGTGTGTGCCGGCCTGTCGTATTTCGATGTCGGATCCGATATCGGCTCCTCGCTGCGCAATCCGGCCCATTACTGCGGCATCTTCGCGCTCAAGCCCAGCCATGGACTGGTGCCGCTGGCCGGCCACGGCACCGGTCCGGCCCGCTTCGGCGAACAGGACATCAACGTAGCCGGCCCGCTTGCACGCAGCGCGCGCGACCTCGAACCGGTGCTGCGCGCCATCGCCGGCCCCGACGGCGACGATGCGCTTGCGTACCGCTTCGACCTGCCAGTTTGCCCGCACCGCCGGCTGGCTGACTTCCGCGTCGCCGTGCTGCCCACCCATCCGCAGGCCGAAGCCGACGGCGAGGTCGCCGCGCAGATCGAACAGCTCGGCCACTGGCTGGCCGGGCAGGGCGCCCGCGTGGACTTGCACGTGCGGCCGGACTTCGACGCCGCCGAACTGTGGTACGTCTACGTGACCCTGCTGCGGGCCACCACCGCGGTGCACATGGACGAAGCCGCTTATGCCGATGCGCTGGCCCACAGCGCCGCCGCCGCCGCGGACGACCATTCCTATGCCACCCTCCAGTACACCGGCGCGACGCTGAGCCACCGCGACTGGCTGCGCCTGCAAGCCGCCCGCGAGCGCTTTGCCGCGGCCTGGCGTCGCTTCTTCTCGGCCTATGACGTGCTGCTGTGCCCCGCCGCGGCCACCACCGCCTTCGCGCTGAACGAGGAGGGCGAGCCCTGGCAACGCACCGTCACCGTCAACGGCTGCGCGCAGCCGATGACCACGCAATTGTTCTGGGCTGGCCATTCCGGGCTGTGCGGGCTGCCTTCGGCGGTCGCGCCGATCGGCCCCGGCACTAGCGGCCTCCCGGTCGGCGTGCAGATCGTTGCCGGCCGCTACCAGGATCTCACCGCCCTGCGTTTTGCCAGCCTGCTGGAAGACGCGGGCTACGCGTTCCGGCCCCCGCCGCGGCCGTCTGTCTTGCCGGCGGACTACAACAACTGAGCCACCACACCACACACACCACAGGGAGGGATCATGTTCGACTGGTTCCGTGATTTGTCGCGCATGGAGCGCAAGGGCTTTTATGGCGCGTTCCTGGGGCATGCGGTCGATGTCTTCGACTTCATGATCTATTCATTCCTCATCTCCACGCTGCTGGGGCAGTGGGGCATGAGCAAGTCGACGGCGGGCGCCATCGTCACCTGGACGCTGGTGTCGTCGCTGGTGGGTGCGATCGGCGCCGGCATCCTGGCCGACCGCTACGGGCGCGTGCGGGTGCTGCGCTGGACCATCGTGGTGTTCGCGGGGGCCTGCTTCCTGTGCGGACTGGCGCAGTCACCGGAGCAGCTGATGCTGTTCCGCATGATCCAGGGCCTGGGATTCGGCGGCGAGTCGTCGCTGTGCATGGTGCTGGTGACGGAGATGATCCGCAACCCGGCCCATCGCGGCAAATACTCGGGCTTTACCGCCAGCAGCTACTCCTTCGGCTGGGGTGCGGCGGCCATCGTGTATGCGATCGCCTTCAGCGTGCTGCCGGCCGAGACGGCGTGGCGAGTCTGCTTCTTCCTCGGCATCCTGCCGGCGCTGGTGGTGGTCTACCTGCGCCGCAACCTGGAAGAGCCGGAAATCTTCCTGAAGACCCGGGCCGCGGGCAGGCAGGGGACGGCACTGGCGGGCCTCGGCCGGCTGTTCCGCGGGCCGCTGCTGTCCAAGACCTTGCTGTGCAGCCTGCTCTCCGGCGGGATGCTGGGTGCGTATTACGCCATCGCCACGTGGTTGCCTACCTTCCTCAAGACCGAGCGCGGCCTGTCGGTGTTCGGTACCAGCTCTTACCTGGCGGTTACCATCATCGGCTCATTGATCGGCTACGTGGCGGGCGCCTACGCTACCGACCGCTGGGGCCGGCGCCTGACCTACATCGCCTTCGCGGCCGGGGCGTTCCTGGCAGCGCTGGTCTATATGGTGATCCCGGTGTCGAATACGTCGATGCTGTTCCTTGGCTTTCCGCTCGGCATCCTGATGCAGGGCGTGTTCGCGGGCATCGGCGCGACCATCTCCGAGTCTTATCCCAACGATATACGGGCGACGGGGTATGGCGTGTCGTATAACGCCGGGCGGGTGATCGGCTCGCTGTTCCCGCTGTCGGTGGGGTGGCTGAGCACGGGGCACACCTCGTTGCCGATCGCGATCGCCATCGTGGCGGGAGTCGGCTACGCGATGGTCGTGGTCGCCGCGGTGCTGCTGCCAGAGACCACCGGCATGGATCTGGGGCAGGCCGGCGGCGGCGGGGACCAGGAAGAAGCCGCACCGCTGGCGCGGCCGGCGGGGACGGTCGCCTGAGGAGGCGTTGCAGGGCGTGGCGGATTAAGGGCGCACCCCGGCGCCCTTACCGCACCCAGCCCGAAATCGCCGGCAACATCAGGCTGACCCCGATCCCGATCAACACCCCGAACGCCACCCGCCGCGTCGTGGTCGGCGAAAACGGCGGCGGAAAACGCCGCCCCAGCAGCGTGGCGATCACCACCACCGGCACCCCGACCGCGGCCTGCAGCCAGATCGTGGCATCCAGTTGCCCCTGCCACGCCGAGAACAGCGTGCGCACGGTGGAAGTCACGGTAAAGACCAGGATCAGCGCGCAGCGGATTTCTACCGGCTTCATCGGCTGCCGGTAGAACTGGAAGATCAGCGGCGGCCCGGACACGCCGAACATGCCGCTCAGCAGCCCGCCGAAGACCCCGCTCATGAAGAAGCTGCCGTCGCCCGAGCGGCGCGGCAGCGGGTCGGGCTTGAACGCGGCGCTCAGGCCGCCGTACAGGATCACCGCGCCGAGCAGCAGTTGCAGCAGCGTGGCGGCGCTGGAACTCAGGTACTCCAGCACCAGCACGCCGACCAGCACCGACGGCAGGATGCCGATGGCGGCGGCGCCCACGGCGCGCCAGTCGATATGCTGGAACTTGCCGGGCAGCGCGCAGGCGCTGTTGGCCAGCGTGACCAGGCTCACCACCGCGGCCACGGTCGCCACCGGCGCCAGGCCCAGCCCGCTGGTGGCGCCCATCACGATCATGCCCAGGCCAAAGCCGGTCACCGTCTGGAAATAGGTGCCGGCGCCGAGCAGGGCCTGCAGGCCCAGCAGCGGCAACAACAATTCTGCTTTCATGCGGCCGCCTGCTCGCCCTTGCTGGCCTGTTCCGCGGTGGCTTGCGCCTGGACCACGGTGACGGCGATGACATGGAACACATCGTCGGCGCTGCAGCCGCGCGACAGGTCGTTGGCCGGCTTGTTCAGGCCCTGCAGCATCGGGCCGATGGCCTTGGCGCCGCCGACGCGCTCGGCCAGCTTGTAGCCGATATTGCCGGCTTCGAGGTTGGGGAACACCAACACATTGGCGCGGCCGTTGACCTGCGAATGCGCGACCTTGCGCGCGGCGATCTCGGCGACGATGGCGGCATCGAGCTGCACGTCGCCGTCGATGGCGAGGCCGGGGCGCTGCGCGCGCACGCGCTCGGTCGCGGCCACCACCTTGTCCACGGCGGCGTGGTGGGCGCTGCCGCTGGTCGAGAACGACAGCATCGCCACGCGTGGCTCGTCCATCAGCAGCGCGCGGGCGCTGTCGGCGGCGGCCATGGCGATATCGCCCAGCGCGTCCGCGTCAGGGTCCACCACCAGCCCGCAATCAGAGAAGATCAGCCCGCCCTTGAGCGTATGGAAGGGCTCGCACAGCATCATCAGGAAAAAGCTCGACACCAGCCGGAAACCCGGGGCCAGCCCGATCAGCTGGATCGCGTTTCGCACCACGTCGGCGGTGGTGTGGTCGGCGCCTGCCACCGAGCCATCGGCGTGGCCGAGGCGCACCATCAGGTTGGCGAAGCACAGCGGGTCGAGCACCGCGCGTTTGGCTTCGTCGAGCGTCATGCCCTTCTTCTGCCGCAATGCATAGAGCTGCTGCGCGAAGGAAGGCGTCAGCGCGGAGGTGGCGGGATCGACCAGCGTCATGCCGTCCAGCGCGATGCCGTGGATGGCCGCGGCGGCGTTGATCTGGCGGGCGTTGCCGACCAGCACGATGTGGGCGATGCCTTCCTGCGTGGCGCGTTGCGCGGCTTGCAGGATGCGCGGGTCTTCGGCCTCGCACAGCACGATGCGGCGGGGGGCGGCGCGGGCGCGGTCGATGATGCGGAGGATGGGTTTCATGGTTTTCTCTCAGAAATGAAGAAAGGGCCGAAGCCCTTGCTATGCCGGTGGTTTGCTCCCCTCTCCCGCAAGCGGGAGAGGGGGCACACAGTCAGCTAGCGAGATGCAACAGCCTGATCAGACGTAGTCCTTGTACTTGTCCAGGTAACGCACCGGCTTAGCCAATGCATCGCGGCGGAACGGATCCCCCAGCTCACGCGTGCACATGATCTCGATGATCGTGGTCTTGCCATGATTCATCTGCAGATCGATCGCACGCTTCAGCGCCGGGCCCACGTCTTCCAGCCGATCGACCACGATGCCTTCCGCACCCATCGCCTTGGCGATGTCGGCAAAGCTCTGGTTGTCCAGCTCGCCCGCCACAAAGCGGCGATTGTAGAAGTCCACCTGGTTCTTCTTCTCCGCGCCCCACTGGCGGTTGTGGAACACCACCGCGGTCACCGGGATGTTATGGCGCACGCAGGTCATGGTTTCCATCAGGCTCATGCCCCAGGCGCCGTCACCGGCGTACGACACGGCCGGGCGGTGCGGTGCCGCGACCTTGGCGCCGATGATGGTCGGGAAGGCGTAGCCGCAGTTGCCCCAGCTCATCGCCGCAAAGAAGCTGCGCGGTTTCTCGAAGCGCAGGTAGCTGTTGGCCACCGAGTTGATGTTGCCGATGTCGGTCGACACCATCACGTCTTCCGGCATGGCCTTTTCCAGCTCGCGCAGCACCTGGCGCGGATGCAGGTAGTGGCCGCCGGTGGGCGTGCGTTCGTTCTTCTGCTCTTCGATCATGTCCAGGCTGTACGCGTCGCGCTCATGCGTCCAGTCGTCCAGCTCCTTCTCCCACGCGGCCTTCTCGTTGGCGATGTCGGTGGCGCGGGCGTCGCGGGTGGCGTCGCAGGCCAGCGTGCGGCCGGCCAGGCGCTGGGTCAGCGCGACCGCGGCGGCCTTGGCGTCGCCACAGATGCCCACCGAGATCTTCTTCACCAGGCCCAGCATCTTGTGGTCGGCGTCGATCTGGACGATCTTGGCGGTCTTGGGCCAGTAGTCCATGCCGTGCTGCGGCAGCGTGCCGAACGGCCCCAGGCGCGAGCCCAGCGCGATCACCACGTCGGCGCGCGAGATCAGCTTCATCGCTGCCTTCGAGCCCTGGTAGCCCAGCGGGCCGCACCACAGCGGGTGGCTGGCGGGGAACGAGTCGTTGTGCAGGTAGCTGTTGACGACCGGCGCGCCCAGGCGCTCGGCCAGTGCCTTGCATTCCTCGATCGCATCGGCCATCACCACGCCGCCGCCCGAGATGATCACCGGGAACCTGGCGTTGGCCAGCAGCTCGGCGGCTTCATTCAGGCTGTCATCGCCGCCGGGGCCGCGGTCGAGGCGGCGCGGTTGCGGGATCTCGGCGGTGATCTTGCCGTAGAAGTGGTCGCGCGGAATGTTCAGCTGCGTCGGGCCCATTTCCGACATGGCGCGGTCGAAGCAGCGCGCGGTGTACTCGGCCATGCGCGCCGGGTTGGTGACGTGGCCCTGGTACTTGGTGAACTCCTGGAACATCGGCAGCTGGTTGGCCTCCTGGAAGCCGCCCAGGCCGATGCCCATGGTGCCGGCCTCGGGCGTGACGATCACCACCGGGCTGTGGGCCCAGTAGGCGGCGGCGATCGAGGTCACGCAGTTGGAGATGCCCGGGCCGTTCTGGCCGATCACCACGCCGTGGCGGCCCGACACGCGGGCGTAACCGTCGGCCATATGGCCGGCGCCCTGCTCGTGCACCACCGGGATCAGGCGGATGCCGGCCGGCGCGAAGATGTCCATCGCATCCATGAAGGCCGAGCCCATGATGCCGAACATGTCGGTCACGCCGTTGGCGGCCATCGTTTCGACGAAGGCTTCGGACGGGGTCATGGTCTGCGGGCCAGCCGGAACCTGGCTCTCCTTCGCGGCGGCCGAGCCACCGGAAACGGCGGGATTCGAGGTGGTATCGAGGTCGCGCATGGCGTTGTCTCCTGATGAGGGTGTTATAAAGTGGAACTAAACGTTCCGAAAAATTGTTTGTTGGGAGGAATGTAGGCGCAAGACTGGCCGAGGTCAATAGAAAGTTTTGGTTTACGGAATGAATTAGACAAAAAATCGAGACAAAACTGTCTACAGGGTGGCGTATAAGTCGCTAACGCCTCCGCGGCTTTCGACAAATTGCGGCGGGAACGAGGGCGAGACAGCGCAGCGCTGGCCGGTGTGTACCGGCGCCGGCCAAGGCGGGAAGTCGGGAGGCAGGGCCGCCGCGGCTCAGGCCGCAGGCGGAGAGAGGAAGCGCAGGGCCGTCAGGCCTTCAGGAAAAATGGCAGGCGACCCAGTGCCCAGGGCTGCCTTCGCGCAGTTCGGGCGCGGCCTCGCGGCAACGCGGCGCGGCATACGGGCAACGCGTATGGAAGCGGCACCCCGTGGGCGGGTCGAGCGGACTCGGCAGGTCGCCCTCCAGCAGCGCGCGCGGCCTGGCGCGAGCGGCCGGATCGGCCGACGGCGCCGCGGCGATGAGCGCGCGGGTGTAGGGATGGGCAGGCGCGTTCCACACGGCGTCACGCTCGCCGATCTCTACCACCTGCCCCAGATACATCACCGCGATGCGGTCCGACATATGTCGCACCACGGACAGGTCATGCGAGATGAACAGGTAGGCCATGCCGAACGCCTGGCGCAACTCCAGCAACAGGTTCAGCACCTGCGCGCGGATCGATACGTCCAGCGCCGACACCGCTTCGTCGCAGACGATCAGGTCCGGCTGCAGCATCAGCGCGCGTGCAATCGCCACGCGCTGCCGCTGGCCGCCGGACAGCTCGTGCGGCAAGCGCGCAGCGAACTCTGGCCGCAGGCCGACGCGCGACATTGCCCACGCCACGCGTTCGCGGCGCTCGGTGGCATTGCCACGGCGATGCACGACCAGCGGCTCTTCCAGCGCGCGGCCGATGACTACGCGCGGATTCAGCGAGGCGGCCGGATCCTGGAACACCATCTGCAGCCGCGCTCGCACGGGATGCAGCGCATGTCCGCGGCGGTGGGTGATGTCCTCGCCATCGAGCACCACGCGCCCCGCATCCGGCGCCGTCAGGCGCATGGCGATGCGCGCCACGGTGGACTTGCCGCAGCCGCTCTCGCCGACCAGCCCAAGGGTCTCGCCGCGCTGCACGGCCAGCGATACGCCGTCGAGCGCGCGTACGGTGCCGGCCTGGGTGCGATAGTGGCGGCTGACGTCGTGCAGCGCCAGCAGCGGCGTACTCATGCGGCGATCTCCCATGCCGCTTGCGCGGGGCGTTCAGGCTGCGCCAGCGGCGCGTGGCAGGCGACCTGCCGCGTTCCGCTGGCCTGCAGTGCCGGCACCTGCCGGCTGCAGCCCGCTTGCGCAACCGCGCAGCGCGGCGCGAAGGCACAGCCGGGCGGCATCGCCGACAGCGGTGGCACCGTGCCGGGAATCTCCGGCAGGCGCGCGCCCGGCGGCAACGTCTCGATGGCCAGCGACGCCAGCAGGCCGGCCGTATAGGGATGGGCGGGAGCGGCCAGCAGCGCGTCCACCGGCCCCTGTTCGACAATGCGCCCCGCGTACATCACGGCCGCCCGGTCGGCGGTCTCCGCCACCACGCCAAGGTCATGCGTGATCAGCAGCATTGCCATGCCGGTCTCGTTCTGCAGGCGCCTGAGCAGCGCCAGGATCTGCGCCTGCGTGGTGACGTCCAGTGCGGTGGTGGGTTCGTCGGCGATCAGCAGGTCGGGCTCGCACGCCAGCGCCAGCGCGATCATGGCGCGCTGGCGCATGCCGCCCGACATCTGGTGCGGATAGTCGCGCGCACGCGCGGCGGGCGAGGGCATGCGCACCTGTTCGAGCAGCGCCAGCACGCGCGCCCAGGCCTGCGCGTGGCTCACCTTGCGGTGCAGGCGGATGGCCTCGGCGATCTGGTCGCCGATGCGCATCACCGGGTTCAGCGCCGACATCGGCTCCTGGAAGATCATCGCGATGCGGTTGCCGCGGATCGCGCGCATGGCCTTGTGGTCGAGCGCCAGCAGGTCGGTGCCGTCGAACCACGCCTGGCCGCCGGTCACGCGCGCGCCGCGGCGCGGCAGCAGGCCCAGCAGCGAGCAGGCGGTGACGGACTTGCCGCTGCCGCTTTCGCCGACCAGCGCCAGCGTTTCGCCGCGGTCCAGCGACAGCGATACGCCGTCTACTGCGGTGACGGTGCCGGCGCGCGTGTCGAACGCGGTGCGCAGCTGTCGAAGATCGAGCAATGGCATCCTGTATTCCCTATCGTTGCCGGAGATGCGGGTTGAGCGCGTCGTTCAGGCCTTCGCCCAGCAGGTTGAAGGCCAGCACCGTCACCACGATCGCCAGCCCGGGCAGGCCGCAGATGTACCAGGCATCGACCACTTGCTCACGGCCGCTGCCGATGATCGTGCCCCAGCTCATCACATTGGGATCGCCCAGGCCGAGGAACGACAGCGAGGCCTCGGTCTGGATCGCGGTGGCGACCGTCAGCGTCGACATGGCGATGACCGGCGGCAGCGCGTTGGGCAGGATCTGCGTCAGGATCAGGCGCACATGGCCCATGCCGATGGTCTCGGCGGCCAGCACGAACTCGCGCTCGCGCAGCGTCAGGAACTCGGCGCGCACCAGGCGCGCGGTGGCGGGCCACGAGACCACGCCGATCGCCATCACCACCGTGGTCACCGACGGCTTGAAGATCGCCACCAGCACCACCGCCAGCACGAACTTGGGCACGGTCTGGAACAGCTCGGTCAGCCGCATCAGCGTGGTGTCGATGCGGCCGCGGAAGTAGCCGCCGATCGCGCCCACCGCAATGCCCAGCGTGGCGGACAGTGCCGTGCTGACCAGCCCGATCAGCAGCGACACGCGCGCGCCGGCCGCCAGGCCGGTGGCGAGGTCGCGGCCCATGAAGTCAGTACCGAGCGGATGGGCGGGGTCGTCGCCCGGCCACAGCATTGGCGGGCCGGCCATCTCCCAGGGATCGCCCGGGAACAGCACGGGTCCGAGCGCGGCGGCTACGATCACGGCGAGCAGCAGGATCGCACCGGCCAGCGCAGGCGGATTGCGCAGCAGGCCTTGCGCCAGCGCGCGGCCGCGCTGCCATCCGGCACGCAGGCGCGCCAGTGCGGGCAGCGTCAGTGTGCTCATGCCCGCCCTCCCGCCTGCCCGACCGCGACGCGCGGATCGAGCAGCGCATAGAGCAAGTCCACGAGGATATTGACGCAGGTCACCAGCAACGAGCTCAGCAACAGGATGCCCAGCAGCAGGTTGAAGTCGCGCGCCAGCACGGACTCGAACGCCAGCCGCCCGAGGCCGGGCCAGCTGAACACCGACTCCACCAGCACCGCGCCGCTGAGCAGCGACGCCACCTGGTAGCCCGCCATCGTCACCAGCGGCAGCAGCGCGTTGCGCAGCGCATGCGCGAGCGTCACGCGGATTTCGCCGGCGCCCTTGGCGCGCGCGGTGCGCACGAAGTCGGCGCCATCCAGCTCCAGCATCGCCGTGCGCACCAGCCGCGTATAGACCGCCAGGTAGAAGGTGGCCAGCGTGCAGGCGGGCAGCACCGCATGGCGAGCGACATCGAGCACCAGCGCCAGCCCCGTGTGCCCGGCGCCCACATCGGTCATGCCGCCGGACGGCAGCCAGCCGAGGCGCGCGGAGAACAGCACCACCGCCATCAGCCCCAGCCAGAACGTGGGCATCGCGTAGGCCACCAGCGCCGCCAGCGAGATCACCCGATCCGGCCAGCGCTGTACCCGCACCGCGCTGATCACGCCCAGCACCACGCCCAGCCCCAGCGCAATCCCCATCGCCAGCAGCATCAACAGCAGCGTGGCCGGCAACCGCTTCACGATCAGCTCGAACACCGGCATGTTCTGCCGGAACGAATAGCCAAGGTCCAGCGTCAGCACATTGCCCAGGTAGTGCAGCAGTTGCAGCCACAGCGGCTGGTCCAGGCCGAAGCTGGCGCGCAGGTGCGCCATGTACTCCGGGGTGGCCGCCCCGGCCTCGCCCGCCAGCACATCCACCACATCGCCGGGGGCGAGCTGCAGGATCAGGAAGTTGAGCAGGGCGATGCCGAGCACGACCGGCACCACCTGCAGCAGCCGCTGGCGCAGGAAGCGGAGGAACGACGCGCGCATGGCCTCAGGCCCGCGGCTGCAGCCAGGCATCCGCGTACGAGGCAAAGAGCCCGTCGCCCTGCGCGGTGCGCTTGCGGAAGCGCGCGGTCGACACCGTTACCCAGGTCTGCTCGACCAGGTCCAGCACCGGCACGTCCTCCTGCACGATCTGCTGCCAGGACTTGATCAGCGCCTTGCGTTTGGCCACGTCGGCTTCCCGGCCCGCGGCTTCCATGATCTGGTCCAGCTGCGGGTTGGAGTAGCCCGAGCCGTTGGTCCACGGCGCGCCCTTGATGATGTTCTTGGTCCAGAACAGCCGCTGCACGCCCAGCGTGGGATCGGGCAGCCGGTGCAGGCTGGAAATCATCAGGTCGTAGTCCTGCTCGGTGAAGACGCGGCGCAGGTAGGTGGCGGTATCGCCCGCGCGCAGTTCCACCTCCACGCCCACGCGCGCCAGCGACTGCTTGATGAACTCCGCCGGCCGGCTCGCGTTGACGCCGCCGTCGCCGTCGTAGTCGAGCGTGATCTTCAGGCGCTTGCCGTCCTTGCCCGGCTTCAGTCCCGCTTCGTCCAGCAGCGCGGCGGCCTTCTTCAGGTCGTACGGGTACTGGCGCGTATCGGGCGAGTAGTAGTTGACCACCGACGACGGCACCGGCCCGGTGGCCGGCTTGCCGTAGCCAAGGAACACCACCTTCAGCAGCGCGTTGCGGTCGATCGCATACGCCAGCGCCTGTCGGACGCGCTTGTCGCCGAAGTACGGCTTGCGCACGTTGAACTGCGTCAGGAAGATGGTCGCCAGGTAGCGGCCGTCGTCCAGGTTGATCGCGTAGCGCTGCTTGTCGCGGAAGCGGTTCAGGTTGGACAGCGGGATGCTGGAGCCCAGCGCCACGTCGATCTCGCCGGCCTCCAGCGCCACCGTGCGTGCCGCGGCGTCGGGGATGAAGCGGAACACCACGCCATCCAGGTAGGGCTGGTCCTTCTGCCAGTAGTTGGGATTGCGCTCCAGCCGCACATGGCTGCCCTTGACCCACTCCCTGAACACGAACGGCCCGGTGCCGATGGGCGCGTTGTTCGCGGGGTTGCTGAGCACGTCCTTGCCTTCGTAGACGTGCCGCGGCAGGACCTGTGCGCCGTAGGTGTTGATGTAGTTGAGCAGGTAGGGCGCCGGTGACGACAGCCGGATCACAACGGTATGCGGATCGGGCGTATCGACCGCGGTCACGTTGGCAAACGCGGCGCGGCCGAACGGGTGCAGCTTCTTCCAGACTTCCAGCAGCGTGTATTTGACGTCCGCCGCGGTGAAGTCCTTGCCGTCATGCCAGCGCACGCCCTTGCGCAGGTGGAAGGTCGTGGTCAGGCCGTCCGGCGTAGTGTTCCATGAGGTCGCCAGCGCCGGCACGGGTTGCAGGTTCAGGTCGTAGCTGACCAGCCCTTCCAGCACCTTGCTGGAGACCTGGCCGATGTTCATGGTGGTGATGAAGGCCGAGGTCAGCAGTGTCGGCTCGGGCGAGACCGCCACGTTCAGCACGCCGCCGCGAACGGGCGATTCAGCGGCGGCTTGCGCAAAGGCTTCGGCGGACAGCGGCAGTCCGATGGAGAGAAGGGCAGTGGTGGCGAGGAAGTCTCTGCGGTGCATGTTGGCTTGCGGTCGGTGACGGGCAAGCCAGGATGTTATGTGCCGCGCGCGCGGCGGCGAACGAACAAAATGCTCTTTGGTTATCAGGTCCGTGTCAGCGTCCCTTGTCAGCGCCCCGACAGCGCTTCCAGCACCGGCAGGTTGCCCTCGCCAAAGCCATGATGGCCGTCGCGCTGGACGATCTCGAAAAAGAACTCGCCCGCCTCGCGCTTCACGAACGCCTGCTGGAAGCGGTCCAGCGTGCCATCTGCGCGCACGGCGCCGTCGGCGAGGATGCCGTAGCGCTGCAGTGCGGCCAGGTCGAGGCCATGACCGGGCAGGCGCGTGTCGACGGAATCGTAGTAGGCCGCCGGCGGCTGCACGAACCGCACGCCGTTGCCCGCCAGTGCCGCGGCGCTGGCGAGTATGTCGGTGCTGGCCAGCGCAATGTGCTGGATGCCTTCGCCATGCTGGTCCGACAGGTAATGACGCATCTGGTCATGGCGCGGCGTGCCTTTCTCGTACAGCGGAATCCGGATGCGCCCGCACGGCGACACCAGCGCGTGGGCCTCGCTGGCGACCACGATCTCGCGGAAGCCCAGCACCTTGCGGTAGAACTCCAGCCATTCCTCCAGATGGCCGGGCTCGACCGCCTGGGTCAGGTGGTCGACGCGCATGAGTCCCGCATCGGGCGCATCGGTGGCCTGCGCCAGCGGGCGGAAATCGACGTCGTAGATCGAGATATCGCCCACGTCGCCCGGCCGGCCTTCCTTGCCGCGCCAGCGGTCGATGAAATAGAGGACCGACTGGCCGATGCCCTGGATCGCGGGGATATTGAGCTCCATCGGTCCCACCGTGCCGCCCTCGAACGGCCAGGCGCCGGCTTCCAGTGCGCGGGCAAAGGCGGCTGCGGCGTCGTGCACGCGGATGCCGATGGCGCAGATCGACAGGCCGTACTCGCTGGCATAGCGCGTCGCGAACGAATCCGGCTCGGCATCGACGATGAAATTCATCTCGCCCTGCCGGTACAGCTTCACGGCCTTGTGGCGGTGGCGGGCAATGGCGGCGAAGCCGAAGCGTTCAAGGGTGCGGCCCAGCGCGGCCGGGTCGGGCGAGGCAAATTCGATGAACTCGTAGCCCTGGATCCCGAGCGGGTTGTCCCAGGCCTGGGATTCGTCGGCGCGCGGGGAAGAGACGTCTGCGGCGCTCATTGTCGTTGCTCCTGTGGGGGTGGCGAGGGGGCAGTGCCGGGCCATTGCGGCGACGATCGGATCATAGCAACGCACCACCGCCGGGCCGAGTCCGGACGGCGCGGGGGGGCACCTCGTAGAAACCCGAACTGCGCGCCTTGATCGCGCATGTACGTTCACTGATCGCGCAATATGGCGTAAGGGACGCTTGGCGGAGGCGTGGACGACCACTAATCTCCGGTCAACGAAACACGCCCCGGCCTGGCCCCAAGGCCCGTGCCCCGAACTCACAAACACCATGATCAACGGCAAGACCACGCTCATCCCACACCTTGGCTATCCCACGGAGTCGTTCAAGGCGCCCATGATCTACAACCCCTGGTTCGCGCAGCAGGGCATCGACGCGGTGGTAGTGCCGATGGGCGTCAAGCCCGACGACTACGCCGACGTGTTCCGTTCCCTGTTCCGCCTGACCAATATCCGCGGCGCGCTCGTGACCATGCCGCACAAGGTCGCCACGCTGGAGCTGGTGGACGAGCTCACGCCGGCCGCCCGCATCGCCGGTGCCTGCAACGCCGTGCTGCGGCGCGACGACGGCACGCTGGTCGGCGACCAGTTCGACGGCGCCGGCTTTGTGCGCGGCATCGCGCGCAAGGGCTGCAAGCTGGAAGGCGCGCGCGCCATTGTGTCGGGCAGCGGCGGCGTGGGCAGCGCGATCGCCGCGTCGCTGGCGCAAGCCGGCGTGGCCGAGCTGGCGCTGTTCGATGCCCGCGAGGGCGCCGCGCGTGCACTGGCCCGCCGCCTGGCCGAGCATTACCCGGCGCTGCGCGTGACCACCGGCTCGGACGATCCGCAAGGCTTCGACGTGGTGGTCAACGCGACCCCGCTGGGCATGCATGCGGGCGACCCGCTGCCGTTCGACGTCACGCGCATTGCCCCCGGTGCCATGGTCGGCGAGGTCGTGATGAAGCACGAATACACGCCTTTCCTCGAAGCCGCGCTGGCCCGCGGGTGCAAGGTCCAGGTGGGCACCGACATGCTGTTCGAGATGATCCCGGCCTACCTGGAGTTCTTTGGCTACGGCACGGCCACACCTGAAGCGCTGCGCACGGTTGCGCAGATCCGGTATTGAGGGCAGGGCGCATGCCCTGGCCGACAGCCGAGCGGATGCCGTCCCATAAAGGCACGCCGGCAAGCATTTCCAATCCAACGGTGGAGACAGACAAGATGACCACGACTCACAAGGAGCTGCCGGCCGCTGCGGCACCCGGCAACTCGATCGGCGACAAGGTCCGCGCCGCCTTTGCCTTCGGCAAGGTGCGCTGGGGCATGCTGGCGCTGGTGTTCTTCGCGACCACGCTGAACTATATCGACCGTGCCGCGCTTGGCGTGCTGCAGCCGGTGCTGGCCAAGGCCATGGCGTGGACCGCGCAGGACTACGCCAATATCAACTTCTGGTTCCAGGTGGGCTACGCCATCGGCTTTGCGCTGCAGGGGCGGTTTATCGACATGGTCGGCGTCAAGCGGGCCTTTGCGCTGGCGGTGCTGTTGTGGAGCATCGCCTGCGGCGCGCACGCGTTCGCGGCCTCCGCGGTCGGCTTCATGATCTGCCGCTTCTTCCTCGGCTTGTCCGAGGCGGCCAACTATCCCGCCTGCGTCAAGACCACGCGCATCTGGTTCCCGGCGAGCGAGCGCGCTATCGCCACCGGGATCTTCAATGCCGGCACCAATGTCGGCGCCATGCTCACGCCGATCATGCTGCCGCTGATCCTGCAGGCCTGGGGCTGGCAGGCGGCCTTTATCGTCATCGCCTTGCTGGGCGCGGTGTGGCTGGCGTTCTGGTATGCCCGCTATCACAACCCGGAGCAGCACCCGACCGTCAGCGCTGCCGAACTGGCCCATGTCACGCGCGACGTCGAACCGCCGCCGCACCGCATCCGCTACTCCCAGATCCTGCGCATGCGCGGCACCTGGGCCTTCGCCATGGCCTACGCCATCACCGCGCCGGTGTTCTGGTTCTACCTGTACTGGCTGCCGCCGTTCCTGAACCAGCAGTACCAGCTCGGCATCAGCGTCACGCAGATGGGCATTCCGCTGATCGTGATCTACCTGGCGGCCGATGTGGGCAGCGTGGGCGGCGGCGCGCTGTCGTCGTGGCTGATCAGCCGGGGCATGCCGGCGGTGCGTGCGCGCCTGCTGTCGATGCTGGTCTTCGCGGCATGCATCATCTCGGTGGTGATGGCCGCCGGCGCCAGCAGCCTGTGGATGGCCGTGGCCGCGATCTCGGTTGCCATCGGCGCGCACCAGGCCTGGACCGCCAATATCTGGAGCATGGTGATGGACTACACGCCCAAGCATGTGGTCAGCTCGGTGTTCGGCTTCGGCGGGATGATCGGCGCCATCGGCGGCATGTTCATGACGCAGCTGGTCGGCTACGTGCTCACCGCGACGCACAACAACTATGCGGTGCTGTTCACGATGATCCCCTGCGCCTACTTCATCGCGCTCACGTGGCTGTTCTTCCTCGCCCCGCGCAAGGTGCCGGACGTCGCCTGACGCCTTTCATTGCATCACAACAACCAGACCCAGAGACAAAGCTCCGATGCAAAAACGACTGATAGCGCTGCTCGCGCTGGGCGCGGGCGGCCTGCCCGCGCTCGCCCAGACTTCCGGTGGCGTCACGCTCTACGGGCTGCTGGATACCACCATCCGCTACAGCACCCATGAAGACGCGGCCGGCCACGGCCGCACGCAGATGACCGATGGCGTGCTGACCGGCAGCCGCTGGGGAATGCGCGGCACCGAGGATATCGGTGGCGGCAACAAGGCGTGGTTCATCCTGGAATCGGGCTTCTCGCCCGACACCGGCACCAGCCAGCAGGGCGGGCGGCTGTTCGGGCGCACCGCCGTGATCGGGCTCGACGGCGATTACGGCAAGCTCGCGATCGGCCGCCAGTACACGCTGGCGCACGAGCTGCTGTCGTCCTACGAGGCCATGGCCTTTGCCAACAACTCCATCGTCGGCTACCAGGGCGGCAACTACACCGGGCTGCGCTATGACAACACCGTCAAGTACATCAAGAACTTCAACGGCTTGCAGGTGGCGGCGGCCTACACCTTCGGGGAGGTGCCGGGCAGCATCAAGAGCGGCTCGGCCGCTGCCGGCTCGCTGGCCTACACGTCGGGGCCGCTGGAGATCGGCGCCGTGTACCAGCAGACGCAGAACGTGACCACGGCCTTCTTCGGTGCGGTGCCGGCGGCGCAGGCCAGCAAGCAGACGGTGTGGGGCCTGGGTGGCACGTGGAAGGCGGCGCGGGCGCAGTACTACCTCGGCTATACCAACAACCGGCTGGATGTGGCGGACTATCGCAACAACGTCGGCTATGTGGGAACCCGGTTCAACATCACCGACGCGCTGGTGTTTATCGGCACGCTGCAGTACGACTGGCTGCGCCATGCAGGGCAGGGGGGCAAGCGGCTGACCACGGCAGGCATGCTCGACTACAACTTCAGCAAGCGCACCGATGTGTATGTGGAGGTGGACTACACCCACCTGCAGGGGCAGTGGATTGCGTTGAACAGTTCGCCGACGTTTGCTAACAGTGGGAATACTTATGGCAATGCGTCGCGCATCGGGGTGATGGCGGGGGTGCGGCATAAGTTTTGATCGGGCCGGGCTGCGGGCAATCTGGCGCTTTCGCCCAATGCGCCGCTTGTTTGCGCCCCTCTCCCGCCTGCGCTTGCCTTTACCCACAACTTCCGGCGGCTTACTCGTTTTTCTGGAAGATCCGATACATTTCGGTGATTTCGTGCAGGGCGAGGAAGCCGCGCCACAGGACGGTGGCTCCCGGGGGATCGTCGTTTTTGCGACCCAGGTAGCCACCGAGCTTGGCGATCCAAAGGACAGCTTCGCTGAGTTTGGGCGCCTGCTCCGGTGGCTTGGTGGTGCCGTGCGTGCGGCAGTACAAAGCCCGCCATTCGAGCGATTGCAGTAGCACCGAGCAAGGGATATCGGCTTCGAGCCGGCCCAGCATGGTCGCGTACATAATGCGCCAGCCGATCACGGCGAACAGCGCCGTGGCCCGCAGGAACCGCTCCAGCGTCCCGAACTGCCGGGCCTCGATCTGGCAGCCACTTTTCAGGACACGATGCCAGGATTCAATGGTCCAGCGCCGGGCGTACCAGCTCAGCCGTTCGAGCACATCTTCCAGCGTTTGGGTGGGCATCGAACTGAGCAACATCCATTCGAGCGGCTCAACGCCTTCGGGCGGCTCGATTTCCAGCGCGTGAATGGCAAACACTTCGAGACTCGGTAGCCCCTCTGCACCGCGGCTGCGCGGCGCTCGCAGTTGGACCGGCACACAGCGCAAAGCCAGTCGGGCACTACGTGCCTGCCTGGCGCCGGACCTGGGCACGTGCAGTACGGTCTCCCCAAGTACAGGAGCCGCGGCAACCGTCTCCCACAGATACTTCTCTGGGTGGTCCACGCCCCGATTCCAGGCGGCCCGCACCAACCAGTCCACCCCCGCTGGGCGCGGCGCCAGAAACACGTCATACACATCGCCCTCGCGATCGCTGACGGCAACAAGGTGCGTGTCCGGACACTGCATCTTGAGCGGCTCAAGGCATTCCAGCCCCTCCAGCCACTTCACGCTTTCCTTCTCGCGAATGGACAGCGCCCGGCGCTGCCTGGCCTTGCCCGATGCTTGCGGCGCACGCACCCACGTCTTCATGCTCAACACGCCCAGTGGCAGGCCCTCAGGCGTCACCGCCAGCACGCTGTGCAACATGAATCCGTGCAAATTGCCGCCCGTGCCGTGACCAAGTCCCTCAGTCGCGGGCAAATTTGCCAGATTGAATTCCGTGGTGTCCTGCACCGTCAGGACGACAGGCACCTGCTGCATGCGACCCACGGTTTGAACGACGTGGCTCGCCAGTATTCCGTCCGGGTCGACCGCCTCATTATCAAAGAAGCGATATGCCGCCTTGAGTTGGGCACCACTCAAGGCCTGCGGGAACGAAACATGGGCTTTTTGCGCCAGTCCGCGCGCCAATGCCACAAGGCGCTGCGTGCGACGTGCATCGCCCAACTGAGCGCCACCGAATTCGTCGCTGGCCCAGTCTTCCAGATCTTCCGTATCAGGCAAAATTGCCACCACTGATTGTCAACTTCACCCGAAGTTAACACCGTCCAATCCGGTTTACAACCTTTCCTATCGAGATGTGGGTAAAGGCAAGCGCCTGCGGGAGAGGGGGCCCGCTTGCAGGATTTGTCAGCGTATCGCAATGCGCAAACCTTTCCCTCTGGCATGTATGCGCAAACGGGTGGGCTTATGCAGAAGCGACAGCCGTCACCTGCACCAGCGCCTCGACCGCCAACCCATACCCCTTCACCCCCAGCCCCGCCATCACCGCCCGCGCCACCGGCGAAATCCATGAATGGTGCCGGAACGCCTCGCGTGCGTGGATATTGGAGATGTGGTACTCCACCACCGGCACCGCCGCGCCCTTGATCGCATCATGCAGCGCAACCGACGTATGCGTCAGCGCTCCCGCATTCAGCACCACGCCGATCATTTCCCCTTGCGCGCACAGCCGCCCCGCTTCGTGGATCCAGTCGATCAGCTGGCCTTCATGGTTGGTCTGCCGGCATTGCGCCTCCAGCCCTAGCCGCTGCGCGGCTTCCTGGCAGATGCGCTCCACATCGGCCAGCGTTTCACTGCCATAGACTGCTGGCTCGCGGGTGCCGAGCAGGTTGAGGTTGGGCCCGTTGAGCACCAGTACTGTCTTCATCATGTCTCCTTGAATCGGCCGCGGCGCTGGCGCGGCCATCGCCGATAGCCTATCGTTAGTCCCTTCATCCAATCATCGACCGCCATGGAAACTCAGAATGCGCTGACGGCGAACAATGACCCGTTCCTGCGGGACCTGCGGCTGTTCTGCACGGTAGCGCGGCGCGCCAGCTTTATCGCTGCCGCCAACGAGACCGGCATCTCGCCGGCCCATGTGAGCAAGCGCATCGCCATGCTCGAAGCCATGCTCGGTGCCAGGCTGTTCCATCGCACCACGCGCCGCGTCAGCGTGACCGCCGAGGGCGAAAGCGCCTTTGCCTGGGCGCAGAAAATCCTGGAAGACGTCGACGGCATGCTCGAGGCCGTGGGTGCCACCGGTGGCGAGCCGCGCGGGCTGCTGCGCATCGCCACCAGCGTGCGGCTTGGGCGTCGGCATGTGGCGCCGGTGCTATCGCTGCTGCGGCAGCAGCATCCGGGGCTGGAGGCCTGGCTGGAACTGCTCGACCGCCGCGTCGACCTGATCGGCGAGAGCTTCGACCTGGACATCCGCGTGGGCGAGGTCGAGGAACCGCACCTGATCGCCAGCAGGATCGCCACGGGCAGCCGCGTGCTTTGCGCCGCGCCCGCCTACCTGGCGCGGCGCGGCACGCCGGAGCACCCGACCGAGTTGCCCCGGCACGACTGCCTGTTGCTGCGCGAACGCGACCAGGCCTTTGGCGTGTGGCGGCTGCAAGGGCCGGACGGGTGGGAGACGGTGAAAGTGACCGGGCCGATGGCTTCGAACCACAGCGATGTGACCCACCAGTGGGCACTGGAAGGCTTTGGCATCATCATGGCCTCGGTCTGGGACGTGGCCGCCAGCGTGCGCGCCGGCGAACTGGTGCGCGTGCTGCCGGACTGGCGGCAGCCGGCCGATATCTGGGCCGTGACCAGCGCGCGGGCGTCGGCGTCAGTCCGGATGCGCGTGTGCCTCGAGTTCCTCAAGACGCAGTTGTCGCAAGGGCCGCACGCGCTGGCGACGAGCCTGGACTAAAGCACCCGCATGATCAGCAATGCGGTGTCCTGCAACACCTGCAGCACCCGGTCCAGCGCCTGCTGTGGCGTCTCGTCGCCGATCGGCATATTGACCGAGAGCGCGGCAATCACCTTGCCGTGGCGGTCGCGCAGCGGGACCGCGATGCCGCGCACGCCGGTCTGCAACTGCTGCTCGAGCATCGCATAGCCCTGCGCGCCGGCCTTGCGGATCTCTTCGAGCAGGCGCTCGTGCTGCAGGATGGTGTAAGGCGTGTAGGGCGCCAGCACGCAGCTTTCCAGCCATTCGCGCACCTGCTCCTCGGGGCGCGAGGCCAGCATCATCACCCCCGCCGAGCCCAGCGGCGCCGGCACCCGCGCCCCCAGCACGAAGCCGGTGCTCATCACGCGGCTGGTGCCGGTGCGGGCGATAAACACCAACTCCCAGCCATCGAGCACGCTCAGGTAGGCCGCCTCGCCGAGTTGCGCAGTGATCTGCTGCAGGAACGGCTGCACCGTGCGCGGCAGCCGCGCCGAATCGAAATACGACCAGCCCACCTTGAGCACGCGCGGCGTCAGGCTGAACAGCGTGCCGTCGCTGGTGGTGTAGCCGAGGTGCTCCAGCGTCAGCAGGTAGCGGCGCGCGGCGGTGCGCGTGAGCCCCGTCAGCTGCGCCGCCTGCGTGGGCGTGAGGCGCGGATGGTCGTTGTCGAAGGCCTCCAGGATGGCCAGGCCTTTTTCCAGCCCGGCGATCCAGTCGCGCCGGTTCAGCGGTTCCTTTTCCATGGTTAACCCGAGTTTCGCGCGAGTGATGATCGCAATGGAGCGATTGTCGCACGCCTGCGCGCGAATTGTGGTTGTTGACGGGCTGGCTGGCTCATAACCTTTGGGGCAACACCGTCACCTCGCTATCGCCATGACCGCAGTCCGCAGGCCCCTCCCGAAATCGATCGCCACCGTCTCCCTTTCCGGCACGCTGCCGGAAAAGCTCGAAGCCGCCGCGGCCGCTGGCTTCGACGGTGTGGAGATCTTCGAGAACGACCTGCTGCACTTCGACGGCTCGCCCGCCGAAGTGCGGCGCATGGCGGCCGACCTCGGCCTGCAGATCCTGCTCTACCAGCCGCTGCGCGACTTCGAGGCCATGCCCGGCGACGTGTTCGCACGCAATATGGCGCGCGCCGAACGCAAATTCGATGTGATGGAGCAGCTTGGCGCGGAGATGGTGCTGGTCTGCAGCACTGTGCAGGACGCGGCCATCGACGACCCGGCGCGTGCCGCCGCGGACCTGCGACGCATGGCCGAGGCCGCCGCCCGGCGCGGCCTGCGCGTGGGTTACGAAGCGCTTGCCTGGGGCCGCCACACGCGCCGCTGGCGGCAGGCGTGGGACATCGTGCAGCGCGCCGACCACCCAGCGCTCGGGCTGGTGCTCGACAGCTTCCATACGTTGTCGCTGGGCGATTCTCTGCAGGGCCTCGACGCCGTGCCGGCGGACAAGATCTTCTTTGTCCAGCTGGCCGACGCGCCGCGCCTGTCGATGGACGTGCTGTCATGGAGCCGCCATTACCGCAACTTCCCCGGCCAGGGCGACCTGCCGGTGACCGATTTCGCCCGCGCCGTGCTGCAGGCAGGCTATACCGGGCCGCTGTCGCTGGAGGTGTTCAACGACGACTTCCGCGCGGCGCCGGCGCGGCAGACCGCGCAAGACGGGCTGCGCTCGCTGATCTGGCTGGAGTCCGAGGCCGGCGGGGCGCCGCTGCCCGAGCCGCCGGTGTTCGGCGGCGTGGATTTCATCGAGTTCGCCGTCGACTACGTGGCCGGCCGCGAGCTTGCGCAACGGCTGGAATCGCTGGGGTTTGCCCACGCCGGCCGCCATCGCTCCAAGGCGGTCGACCTGTACCGCCAGGGCGGCATCAACCTGATCCTGAATGCTGAACAGGACAGTGCCGCCGCCGAGCATTTCCAGCTGCACGGGCCGTCGGTATGCGCCATTGGCCTGAAGGTGGACGACGCCCGCCGCGCCATCGCGCGCGCCCGTGCGCTGCTGTGCAAGGAATGGCGCGAGCCGGTCGGGCCCGATGAACGGGTGATCCCGGCGCTGCGCTCGCCCGACGGCATGCTGTTCCATTTGATCGACGACCGCGATGCCGACCGCAGCATCTACGAGAGCGACTTCCTGCTCGACCCGCCGGCAGAAGCCGTCCACCACGGCGCCGGGCTGTCCGCCATCGACCATCTCGCGCAGGCGCTGCCGGCGAACCGGCTCAACAGCTTCGTGCTGTTCTACCGCGCGGTGTTCGGCATGCAGCCCCAAGCCGTGCACGAGATCGCCGATCCGTATGGCCTGGTGAAGAGCCGCGCCATGGTCAGCCCCGGCCAGAAGGTGCGCATCCCGCTCAATGTGTCCGAGAGCGGCCGCACTGCCACCGGGCGCTTCGTGGCCGCTTACGCAGGTTCGGGCGTGCATCACATCGCCTTCCGCTCCGACCGTATCGAACCGACGCTGGAAGCGATCGACCGCCGCCGCGCCGCGATGCTGCATGTGCCGGACAACTACTACGATGACGTCGCCGCTCGGCTGGCGCTCGACGATGCGCTGCTAGGGCGCCTGCAACGCCTGGGCGTGCTCTATGACCGGGACGCGCAGGGCGAATTCCTGCATGCCTATACCGAGCCGTTCCACGAACGCTTCTTCTTCGAACTCGTGCAGCGCACTGGCTACCTCGGCTATGGCGCGGCCAACGCCGCGGTGCGCATGGCCGCGCAGGCGCAGCTGCGGCACGGCTGAGCGGCTAGGTCGCGCCGACTGGCCGCGCCGGCAGCGCACGTTCGCGCGCTGCCGCCACCGTGCCACCCACGCCGCTGGCGGCAATCAGTGCCACGCCGAGCACCGACCATGTATCTGGCAGGTAGGCAAACGCCAGCCAGCCGCCGACCATCGCAAAGGCAATCTGCAGGTAGAGATAGGGTGTCAGCAGACTGACCGGCGCGCGCGCATAGGCCAGCACCAGGAGCATGTGACCGGCGCTGCCGGCGAGCGCCATGCCCGCGAGCAGGCACCAGTGCCACACCGTGAGCTGCGAGGTCCAGCCGAACGGCAGCGCCACCGACAGCAGTACCGTGGCCACGCAGCCGGTATAAAAGTGCGTGGTGCCGGCGCCGTCGGCGCGGGTCAGTACGCTGGTGAGCAACTGGTAGACGGCATTGCACAGCACCGCGCCGAGCGGCAGCAGCATCGCCGGCTGCAGGCCTGCGTCCGGCCGGATCACCACCAGCGCGCCGGCAAATCCGGTCAGCAGGCACAGCCAGCGCATGGCCGACACGCGTTCGCCCAGCGTGGCCGCGGCGGCCAGCGCCATCACCAGCGGTGTCAGGCTGACCACGGCGGTGAACTCGCCCACGGGTAGCACCTGCAGGCTGAAGAACGCGCAGCCGCTGGACAGCACCATGGCCACCGCCCGCACCCCTTGCAGCAGCGGCCGGCGCGTGCGCAGCAGGGCCCGGCCGCGCGCCGGCAGCAACACCGCGCCGGTCAGCGCGGCCTGCACCAGGTAGCGCAGCCACAGTGCCATCACGACCGGCACCGCGGCGCCGGCGATCTTGGTCAGCGTGTCCAGTGCGGCGAAGCAAGCTACCGCCCCCACCATCAGCGCGATCCCTTGCAGCGCCCGGGCGCCCCCGACGGGCCTCACGCCGCAGGCCGGCAAGCTGCGCTTGCCACGGCCGTCCTCATCTGCACCATGTCACCGACCCACGTTGGCTTTGTCTCGATGTGCAGGGTACTGTCACGAGCGGGGGGAGATCACGGCAATGGGTGGAAAGTCAGAATTCGCTGGCAGCGAACAATCCGGGGAAGGCGATGGCCACGCTCAGTGAATGAAGCCGCCTTTGACGAAGCGCACCGGCTCGGCATCCATGCGCAGCAGCAGCGCGGTCAGGCCATCCGGGGCCGGCGCAACATTGCGCGGTGTGTTGGCCTCCGGGCCCGACACGCATACAAGGTCCGCATCGGACCATTGCCGGCCCGGTGCACCACGCGCACGCAGCCACCCGGCGCGGTCGGCCAGCAACTGGGTTCCCGCCAGCCGGGAGGGGGATGCCCCGGCGATCGATGCCACCGCCTGCCACGCAAGCGGCGACGTGGCCGTGCAGCCGGCGCGAAAGCGCGCTACCTCTGCGGGTGGCCGACCGTCCGGCGTGACCAGCACGGTCAGGAAGCGCGGATCCTCGTATGGCAGTGAGGCCGTGCCATCGACCGCCACCAGCCGCACGCGCTGGTCGCCGCGCCATTGCGACAGCGCCAGCGGCGCCTCGGTGCCGCAGCGGATCGCCATCTCCGGCAGCCGCAACGGAACCGGCCAGTTGCCATCGGCATCGCTGCCGGCCGACAGTGCCTTCATGTAGTCGATCACGGCCCAGGTCTCGCGCTCGCCCAGCTTGCCGCTGAACGCGGGCATGGTGAACTGGCCGTAGCGGTCACGCATCCCGGCGAGCACATGCCAGAACAGCTCGCCGTCGGCGCGACGCGCCAGCAGTGGGCTGGCCAGCGTCGGCGGCCACTGTGACAGGCTCGCGGCCAGCGGCCCCTCGCCGCGTCCGTCGGCGCCGTGGCAGCCGACGCAGTGTTGCGTGTAGACGCGCCCGCCGAGGGCGATGGCATCGACGGAGAAGCGGGTCGGACTGGCGTGGAAGCTGGTGGGCACTGCCGGGCCAAGCAGCAGCGATGCCTTGGGCCACGGCGCCACCATCAGCGCGAGGGCGGCAGCGGCCAGCAGCACGCCACGCCGGCGGTGCCAGGCCAGCGCAATGGCCACGGCCAGCACGGCGAAGGCCATGGCACATACGCTCAGGCCGACATGGCGTGCGAGGCCCAGGTCGATCAACAGCGTTTCGCCGGCCACGCGCTGCGCCCACGGCCACGCCGGCTGGCCGTGGCTGTCGCCGGTCAGGCCCAATGCGTGCCACAGCGACAGCAATCCAAGCTGAAACTTCTCGATCAGCACAAGCAGCGCGTTCAGCCATGCTTGCGGAGGCGGGCCGCTCATGATGCGGCCCGCGGGGTGGAACGTTGGGGCATTACCAGCTCGCGTCCAGTCCCAGGTGACGCAGCGCTTCGTGCCGCAGCCCGGTCAGCCGCGGGTCGCCGCGATGGCGCGGATAGGGCAGGTCGACCTTGATCTCGGCGGTGATGCGCGCCGGGCGCTGGCTGAAGATGATCACGCGCTGGGCCAGGAACAGCGCCTCTTCCACATCATGCGTGACCAGCAGCGCCGAGAAGCGCGAGCGTTGCCACAGTTCGACCAGGTCGCTCTGCATTGCCAGCCGTGTCAGCGAATCCAGCTTGCCCAGCGGTTCGTCCAGTACCAGCAGGCGCGGATCGTTGACCAGCGCGCGCGCCAGCGCCACGCGCTGCGCCATGCCGCCGGAGAGCTGGTGCGGGAAGGCGCGGGCGAAGGTCTCCAGCCCGACGCGGCGCAGCGCGTCATCGACGCGATGGCGCTCCTGCGCCAGGATGCCGCGCGCCTGCAGGCCAAGTGCGACGTTGTCCCAGACGCGGCGCCAGGGGTACAGCGTGGGGTCCTGGAACACGACGATGCGTGAGGGGTCGGGCTCGGTGATGGGCGTGCCGTCCTGCAGGATGTCGCCGGAGGAGGGTTGGTCGAGGCCGGCGACCAGGCGCAGCAGCGTGGATTTGCCGCAGCCGCTGGGGCCGAGCAGGGCGACGAATTCGCCGGGGGCGACGTTGAGGTCGACGTTGTCGAGGACTTGCAGCTGGTCGCTGCCGGTGCCGAACCAATGGCTGACTTTGTGGATATCGATACGTGCGCCCGTTAGAACTCCGGGCGTATCGCCTGCCGCCGCGTTAACTCCCTTCTCCCGCTCGCGGGAGAGGGAGGCCTTCTCCAGGCTGCCGTGGGGTCTCGATGCTTTCAACCGCTCAACCACACTCACCATTTCACCGTCCCCTTCTGCCACGACAACACCCGGTCCCGCGCCACGAACAACAGCGTGATCACACTGGAGAACAACAACGCCATCACAATCAGCGCCGCATACATATTCACGTACGAAGCCCAGCCCTGCGCCCACGTCAGGTACCAGCCCAGCCCCGACTTCACCCCCATCATCTCCGCCGTCACCAGCACAGAAAACGACGCGCCCAAGCCCATGAACAGTCCGACAAACACCTGGGGCAGCGCCGCCGGAATCGCCACCCGCAGCACCAGGAACCACCCGGAAGCGCCCAGTGTGCGCGCCACGTCGTAGTAGCTCTTGTTGACACCGGCCACGCCCGACCACGTCAGCACAGCGACCGGAAACGCCGTAGCCAGCGCGATCAGGAATACCGCGGCCGAATAGCTCGACGGAAAGAAGTAGAACGTCAGCGGCAGCAGCGCGGTCGAAGGCAACGGCCCCAGCACCCGCAGCACCGGATGCACCCAGTACCCGATCCGCCGCGACCAACCGATCGACACCCCAACGAGGAAGCCGGCCAGCCCGCCATACGCCACGCCCAGTCCCAGCAGCTTGAGCGTATTGAGCACACTGTCGCCCAACCGCCGCCAGTCGTCGGTATAGACTTCGATCAGCGCCTGTGGCGGCGCAAAGAAGGGTGTAGGCAGGATCGCGGTCTTGGCGGTCAGGATCTCCCACGCCGCCAGCACCACCGGCACTGCGACCAGCCACGGACCGGCGGTGCGCAACGCGGCCAACGCGCGTTGCGCCGCACGGAAACGCTGCCCGAAGATCGCGACCAGCGTGAGAAGCGCGGCACCGGCCAGTGCCGCAATACCCAGTTCCTCCGTATAGGCCCAGTCGCTGAAGCCGACCATCTGGTTCGGCCATTGCCACGTCAGCGCGCCGAACGCGGCCCACGCCAGGGCCGCGACGACGCCCGTGGCCCAGACCGGGCTGGTACCAGGAACGGTGGCGATGGCAGGTGCGGCAGGCTCGCGCGCGAGCCCCGCATCGAGTGCAGCTTGGCTTGTCGTCATCGCATTACCCCAGGACATTGGCGTAGACATGCTGCGCCAGGCGTTTGGCATCTGTGGTCTTCTTCAGCACGCCGATGCGGCGGAAATCGTCGGCGTAGAACGCGATCTCGTCGCGCAGGTCGATGCCGGTCGGGTGGTGGGTATAGGTCAGCGTCGCGTACAGCTTGCGCAGGTCGTCCGGGTTGATCTTGGGCGAGTACTTGGCGAAGACCTTGGCGGCTTCGTTGGGGTTCTCGTTGACGTAGTCGGTCGCCTGCACGATCGCGCGCGCCAGCGACGTCGCCGCCGGGCGGTCGTTGCGCACCAGCTCGCCGCGCGCGCCGATCACGCAGCAGACCTTGCGCGCGTACTCGCCGGTGAGGTTGGTGGCCAGTTCGACGTAGGCGCCGTTGGTGCGCTTCTCCAGCAGGTAGAGGTTGGGATCGCCGTCGGCGATGGCCTGGATCTCGCCCTTGTCCACGGCAACGCCCAGCAGGTCGGCCGGGTACTGCCGCCAGGTGATGTCCTTGTCCGGGTCGATGCCGTTCTTGGCCAGCAGGATGGTGAAGAAGTGCTTGCCCGGCGCCGCCAGGTCGCTGACGCCGACGGTCTTGCCCTTGAGCTGCTGCAGGTTGGTCACGCCCGCCGCCTTCGATCCCACCAGCCGCACGCAGCCGCCGTGCGAGCTGCCGATGATCTTGACGTCGAAGCCGGCTTCGAGCGGCTTGAGCCAGCGGTGGATCATGCCGACCGCGGCATCGGCCTTGCCGGTGGCGATCGATTCCAGCAACTGGTCGGTCGAGCCGCTGTAGTTGATCAGGTCGACCTGCAGGCCGTTCTTCTCGAAGAAGCCCTTCTCCTGCGCCACTACGATCGGCGTCAGGCAGAACGAGTTCTGGTTCCAGGCGAAGGTCAGCTTGCGTGGCGCCGACCAGGCCTGGCGGCCGAGGATCAGCGATGGCGCGGCAATCGCCGCGGCGCCGGCAACGCGCAGCACGTCGCGGCGGCGCGGATTGGCGGTGGTGTTCTTCTGGCTCATGGTGAAACTCCCCGTTTTCGTTGTTGGTGTGAGGCGTCAGTCCAGCAGGTCGGGCTCGGCGTCGACCAGGCCGGCATACAGGCTTTCAAAGGCGTGCAGCGAGCCCTCGTTGCCCCCGACTTGCGAATGCGTATGGCGCGCGGTGGCCACGTCGATGGGCTGCGGCGTGCCGGCGGCTTCGGCCAGCAGCTGCGTGTGCGCGGCGTTCTCCAGCGCGATGTACCACCACGCTGCGGCCTCCACGGTCGGGCCGGCGGTCAGGATGCCGTGGTTCTTCAGGATCGCGTCTTTGTAGGTCTCGTCATTGCCCTTATCGAGCGCGCGCGCGATGCGTTGGCCTTCGCTGTCGTCCACCACCATGCCGGTGAAGTCATCGAACAGCGCGTGATGCTCGAAGAACGAGCATGAGTCCTGCGTCAACGGGTCGAGCTTGCGGCCCAGCGTCGACCACGCTTTGCCGTAAGTCGAATGCGTATGCGCCGCCGCGACGATATGCGGATGCGCCTCATGGATCGCGGCATGAATCGCAAAGGCGGCCTTGTTCAGCGGCCGGTTTCCGATCACGGTTTCTCCGCGCGCGTTGACCAGGAGCAGGTCAGACACGCGGATGCGCGAGAAATGCACGCCCAGCGGATTGACCCAGAAATGGTCGGTCAGCTCCGGATCGCGCGCGGTGATATGGCCAGCCAGCCCGAGATCGAAGCCCTGCCGGGCAAAGAGGCGGAAGGCGCCGGCCAGGCGTTCCTGGCGATGGCGGCGCTCGGCCTCGATGGTTGGGCGCGGCGGCACCGGTTCGAACCAGAACTTCTGCTGCGGCTGCGGGTTCAGCTTCAGCGCGGTGGGGCGCTGGATGGGGACGACGGCGTTCATGATTGTTGTTATCCGGGGCGTTCGGGGTCAGGCGGCCTTGCGTTCGGCCTGGCCTGCGGCGTCGTGCTGCGCCACCAGTTCGCGCACGCGCGGGATCAGTTCGCGGCCGTAGTCGATGGCGTCTTCCAGCGGATCGAAGCCGCGGATCAGGAAGGTGGTCACGCCCAGCTCGTAGTACGCCAGCAGCGCCTGTGCCACCTGTTCGGGCGTGCCGACCAGGCCGGTGGAGTTGGAGCGCCCGCCGGTCTCGCGCGCGATGGCGGTCCACAGCCGCTGGTCGACGCGGTCGCCCTTGTCGGCAGCAGCCAGCAGGCGCCGCGCACCTTCGCTCTGCTGCGGGCCGCCACGGCTGTAGCCCGCCTGCACGCGCAGCGCGCGGGTGCGCTCCAGGATGCTGTCGGCGCGGGCCCAGGCTTTCTCTTCGGTCTCCGCCAGCACCGGGCGGAACGACACCGAGAAGCGTACCTCGCGCCCATGCTTCGCGGCCTCGGCGCGCACGCGCGTGGTCAGCTCGCGCACCTGGTCGAGCGATTCGCCCCACAGCGCGTAGACGTCGGCATGCTTGCCGGCCACGGTGAGCGCCGCATCGGAGGCACCGCCGAAGTAGATGGGCACGTGCGGCTGCTGTGCGGGCTTGACTTCGGAGAAGCCCTGCGTAAAGCGGTAGAACTGGCCTTCATGATCGAACGGCGCGGTCTCGGTCCAGATGCGACGCAGGATCTGCAGGTACTCATCGGTGCGCGCATAGCGCTGGTCATGGTCGAGGTAGTCGCCGTCGCGCTGCTGCTCGCTGTCGGAGCCGCCGGAGATGAAATGGACCCCGAGCCGGCCGCCGCTGAACTGGTCGAGCGTGGCGATCTGGCGCGCGGCCAGTGTCGGCGCGGTAAAGCCGGGGCGGTGCGCCAGCATGAAGTGGATGCGCTCGGTCACGCTGGCGGCGTAGGCGATGGTCAGCGTGGCCGACGGGCCGGTGGAGTGGTGCGGCACCAGGATGCGGTCGAAGCCAGCCTGCTCATGCGCCTGCGCAAAGGCACGCACGTAGTCGCGGTTGATCACGGGACCCGCTGGCGGATGGATCTCGGACTGCTTCTGGCTCTGGATCATGCCGATGAAATCGACGCTCATGCGGGTGCTCCTGTATCGGTGATGGCGGCAGCGTGGCTGCTCGGATGGTTTTGGGCTGAGGAAGAAAGTACGACAGCCGCGCCGCGCCACTAACGAATAAAAACGACGGACCATATTCAATAAGCGTCGTTTCCGGAACCCGGGGCCGGCGGTACGCTATGCGGCATTCTTGGCGATGCCGTCCGCAGCGGCAGGCGTCGGCCGTCATCCTTCCCGGAGCGTTTCCCATGTCTTTGACGTCTTCCCTGCGCCGGCTGCCCAGCAGCGACGCGCGCCTTGGCGACGTGCTGGCCGAGCTGTCCGCGCGCTTTGCCGCCGGCGCCGGCGCGCATGATGCGGCCGCCAGCTTTCCGCACGACAACTTCGCGCAATTGCACGCGCATGGCCTGACCGCACAGGTGGTGCCGTGCACGCACGGCGGCGGCGGGGCAGGGCTGGCGCAGGCGCGCCGTATCGTGGCCGCGGTGGCGGGCGGCGAGCCGGCCACCGCGCTGGTGCTGACCATGACCTACCTGCAGCACCGCGCCATTGCCCGCGCCGACTCGCACTGGTCAGCGACCGTGCGCGACCAGGTGTTTGCCAGTGCCGTGCAGGACGGTGCGCTGATCAACGCGCTGCGCGTTGAGCCGGAGCTGGGCTCGCCCGCGCGCGGCGGGCTGCCGGGTACCATCGCCACGCGCGTCGCGGATGGCTGGCGCATCAGCGGGCGCAAGCTCTACAGCACCGGCATCCCGGCGCTGCGCTGGCTGGCGGTGTGGGCGCGTACGGACGATCCCGAGCCGCGCGTCGGTGTGTTCCTGGTGCCCGGACCGGCCTCGGGCATCGCGGGCGTGCGCATCGTCGAGAACTGGAACCACCTCGGCCTGCGCGCCTCAGGCAGCCACGAGACCGTGCTCGACAATGTGTGGATTCCACCCGATCACGCCGTCGATATCCGCCCGCCGTCGGCCTGGGTGCCGGCCGGCGCGAGCCAGGCCGACATCGACGCCAACGCCGACCAGCAGGCGTGGATGGTGGTGCTGCTCGGCAGCCTCTACGACGCCGTGGCGCGGGCCGCCGACGCGTGGGTCCGCACCTTCGTGCGCGAGCGTGCTCCCGGCAGCCTGGGCGCGCCACTGGCCACGCTGCCGCGCGTGCAGGAAGCCATCGGCGAGATCGCGGCGCTCCTGCGGACCAACGCCGTGCTGCTCGACGACGCCGCCGCGCGCACCGACGCGGGCGAGCCGCCGTCGCCTGCCGACAGCGGCCTGCTGAAGTTCACCGTGACCGGCAACGCGATCCGCGCGGTGGAACTGGCGTTGCAGCTGTCTGGCAACCACGGCCTGAGCCGCAACAACCCGCTCGAGCGCCACTACCGCGACGTGCTGTGCAGCCGTATCCATACGCCGCAGAACGACGCCATCCTGGGCGCCGCCGGGCGTGCGCAGCTCGGCCTGTAGGCACGCGCCCCGCCGTGCCGTGCTATGTTTGCAGGACCAGCGCCCCGCAGAGGGCCGCGCGGCCGGCGCCCGGCGCGCCGGCAAACCAGAAAGAGACACTCCGGAGTGATTCCCATGGGCAATTCCATCAACCCCGATGCGCCAAATGCACTGGCGCCGCTGCGCGACTTCGTCACCGCGTTGTCCGCGCTGCTCGACCAGCATCCCGACGAGCCCCGCATCCTGCGCGAGGGCGGGGCGCTGCTGGCAAAGCTGGTGGCGCGCGACGACTGGCTGCCCGACACCTGGGCCCAGCCGCATCCCGAGTACTACCAGCAGCACCTGCTGCATTGCGATTCCGCCGAACGCTTCTCCGTCGTCAGCTTTGTCTGGGGTCCGGGGCAGCGCACGCCGATCCATGATCACACCGTGTGGGGGCTGATCGGCATGCTGCGCGGTGCCGAGGACTCGCAACCGTTTGTGCTCGATGCCGCCGGCAGGCCCGTGCCGCAGGGCGACGCGGTACGCTTGCTGCCCGGCCAGGTAGAAGCCGTTTCGCCCACGGTCGGCGATATCCATCGCGTCAACAACGTTCATGACGACCGCGTCTCGGTCAGCATCCACGTCTACGGCGGCAATATCGGCGCGGTACGCCGCTCGGTCTATGCCGAGGACGGCACGCGCAAGCCTTTTGTCTCCGGCTATTCCAACCAGACCCTGCCCAACCTGTGGGACCGCTCCCGCGAACTTGCCCAGTCATGACCAACAACAACGCTGACTTTCCGACTTATTCGCGCGAGGACGTGCGCAAGGCCCTGCTCGACGGCGAGGAGATCGCGCTGATCGACGTGCGCGAGGAGGACCCCTTCGCGCAGGAACATCCGCTGTGGGCGGCCAATTTCCCGCTGTCGAAGCTTGAGCTTGAAGCAAGGTCGCGCATCCCGCGCCGCGACACGCTGGTCGTCGTCTACGGCGAATACGCCGGCGAAGACCTGGCGCCGCGCGCGGCAGCCGTGCTGCGCGAGCTGGGCTATACGCGCGTGCATGTGCTCGAAGGCGGGCTGCGCGCATGGATCGCTGGCGGTGGTGAGGTTTTCCGCGACGTCAACGTGCCCAGCAAGTCGTTCGGCGAGGTGGTGGAGGCCAAGCGCCATACGCCGTCGCTGGCGGCCGAGGAAGTGCAAGCGCTGATCGACAGCAAGGCCGACGTGGTGATCGTCGACGCGCGCCGCTTCGACGAATACCAGACCATGAGCATCCCCACCGCCACCAGCGTGCCGGGCGCCGAGCTGGTGCTGCGCGTGCGCGAGCTGGCGCCCGATCCGCGCACGCGGGTGATCGTCAATTGTGCCGGGCGCACGCGCAGCATCATCGGCACGCAGTCGCTGGTCAATGCCGGCATCCCCAACCCGGTCGCCGCGCTGCGCAACGGCACCATCGGCTGGACCCTGGCCGGGCAGCAACTGGACCACGGCGCCGGCCGCCGTGCGCCCGCCGCAGTCAGCGACGCCAACCGTGACAGCGCCCGCCGCGGCGCGCGCGAGATCGCGGACCGCGCCGGCGTGCGCCGCATCGCGCTGGGCGAGCTTGACTCGCTGCAGCAAGCAGGCCGCACGCTGTACCGCTTCGATGTGCGCACGCCCGAGGAATTCGCCGAGGGCCACCTGCCAGGCTTCGTCAACGCGCCGGGCGGCCAGCTGGTGCAGGAAACCGACCACAACGCCCCGGTGCGCGGCGCGCGCATCGTGCTGGCCGACGACGATGACGTGCGCGCCAATATGACCGGGTCGTGGCTGGCGCAGATGGGATGGGACGTCTGGGTCGTGGAGCCGGTGGACGCCGCGGCGCGCAGCGAGACGGGCGCGGTCGCCGCGCCGGTGCCTGCTTCAGCGCCGGTGCCATCGGTGACGCCCGCGGAACTGGCTGCATGGATCGATGCGAAGGATGGCAGCACCGCCGTGCTCGACTTCACCGCGAGCGCCAACTACGTCAAGCGCCATATTCCCGGGGCGTACTTCGTCATTCGCGCGCAGCTGGCTGAGGCGTTGCCGCGCATCCCGCAGCCGCGCCGCTATGTGCTGACCTGCGGCTCCAGTCTGCTGGCACGCTTCGCGGCCGCCGACCTGCGGCGCCTGACCGATGCGGAGGTCTTGGTGCTGAAAGGCGGCACGCAGTCGTGGATCGCCGCGGGCCTGCCGCTGGAGAGCGGCGAAACGCGGCTGGCGTCGGAACGCACCGACCGCTACCGCCGGCCTTATGAGGGCACCGACAGCCCGCGTGAGGCGATGCAGGGCTATCTCGACTGGGAGTTCGGCCTGATCGCGCAACTGGAGCGCGACGGCACGCACGGCTTCCGGGTGGCGTAGGGCGATCTCACTTCGGGCGGCGCGTCCCGGCGCCGCCCACTCCCTGGCCCGGATCGAGGCCAAGCTCCGCGCACAGCCAGGTGACGAAGGTTGCCACCTTGGGCAGGTGCGCTTCATTCTGCCGGTAGCAGAGGAAGTGCGTTTCCCGCGCGACCGGGCGGAACTCGCTTTCGCCCACCGGCACCAGGTCGCCGCGCGCCAGGTCGCGCTCGGCCAGGCGGATGCTCTCCAGTGCCACGCCCATGCCGTCCACGGCGGCAGAAATCGCCAGCGCGCCACGGTCGAATGACGCGCGCGGGCGCGTCGGGCACACCATGCCGTTGGCATCGAACCAGTCCGGCCACGTCACCCTGCTCAGTTGGGAATCGATCAGCGGCAGCGCCTGCATCTGCTCGCGCGCGGGCGCATCGCTATCGAGCAGGCGCGGCGAACACAACGGCAGGATCCGCTCCTTGCCCAGCGGCGTCACGATCACGCCCGCGCGCGCCTGCGCCGTGCCGTAGGTGATGGCCAGGTCGATCTCGCGCGCCAGCGTCATGTCGATCGGCTCGGCCCCCGAGGACAAGCGGATGGTGATGTCGGGATGCTGCTGCATGAAGGCCGGCAGCCGCGGCCCCAGCCACTTCACCGCAAAGCTGGGTGCGCTGTAGACGGCCAGCACCTGCGCCTGTGGTGCCAGCACGACCTCGTTGCACGCGGCCTCGATCACGTCGAACACGCGCGACAGGCTTTCCAGCAGGCGCTGTCCTTCCGGCGTCGGCTCGACCCGCCGGTTGCGCCGCACGAACAGCTTGCGGCCGAAGTAATCCTCCAGCTCGCGCACCTGGTGGCTGATCGCCGATTGCGTCAGGTGCAGCTCGTTCGCCGCCAGCGTAAAGCTCTCCAGCCTGGCCGCCGCCTCAAACGCGCGCAGCAGCACGAAGTTCGGTACACGCCTCATGGGATTGCCCCGCCGTTGTAATTCATGAATGTGGTTCATGCTTCCATGAACACCCATCGTTTGTCAACGCATCGGCGCGGCGCGACTATGCCTCCACGCAGTTTTCCATTCGATCCCAACAAGGAGCAAATCATGGCGGCAGTACTCGAACGCACCCCGCAGGTGTTCAACGATGAGGAACGCGTTTCCATCTATCAGCCCGAACAGCGTGGCCTGATCTTCCCGTCGATCCCGAAATTCTCCTCGTTCGCCGAGGAGCGCCAGTACTGCAAGGAGCGGCTGGTGGCGGCATGCCGCGCCTTTGCGCTGGAAGGCTATGACTACGGCTTCGCCGGCCACCTGACGGTGCGCGACCCGGAGCATCCGGAGCTGTACTGGACCAACCCGATGGCGGTCCATTTTGCGCAGGTGAAGGTGTCGAACCTGATCTGCGCCGATCACGAAGGCAAGGTGGTGGAAGGCCGTCATGCGATCAACCGCGCCGGCTTCGTGCTGCATGCCGCCGTGCATGAGATGCACCAGGACATCGTCGCCATGTGCCACGCACACACGGAATATGGCACCGCGTTCGCAGCGCTGGGCAAGCCGATCGAGCCGATCACGCAGGACGCGGCCGCCTTCTTCGAAGACCACGTAGTGATCGGCGACGAGGCCGGCAAGGTCGCGGTCGAAGTCAAAGGCGGCCACAAGGTCGCCAACGCGTTCAAAGGCGTCAAGGCGGCGATCCACCAGAACCACGGCCTGCTGACCGCGAGCCGGCACAGCATCGAGTCGGCCGCGTTCTGGTTCATGGCACTGGAGCGCTGCTGCAAGCAGCAGCTGATGGTGGAGGCGACCGGCATCACCCCGCGCCTGGTTTCGCCGGATCGCGCGCGCTACAGCCGCGAGCACGTCGGCAGCGACTACATCGGCTGGCTGCACTTCCAGCCGATCTGGGACCACCTCGCCGCCACCCAGCCTGACATGTTCGACTGAGCGGGCGCACGCCCGCCTGTCGCGGCCGCCACGCGCAGTGGCACGGCGGCCGCCGATGCAGCCCACCGCAACGATCTCGCAACGACAGCGATGACGCCCCCAGGAGACACCCATGCAATCCCCCAGCGCAACCGCGGCGCCGTTTGCCGCCACCGAATCGGAAACCTATACCCGGGTCATGTGGCGGCTACTGCCGTTCCTGTTCCTGTGCTACCTGTGCGCCTACCTTGACCGCATCAACGTGGGCTACGCCAAGCTGCAGATGATGCAGGACCTTGGCCTGAGCGACGCCGTCTATGGCCTGGGCGCCGGCATCTTCTTCGTCGGCTACCTGCTGTTCGAAGTGCCCAGCAACCTGATCCTGCTGAAGGTCGGCGCGCGCCGCTGGATCGCCCGCATCATGGTGACGTGGGGCCTGATCTCCGCCGCCATGCTGTTCGTGAGCACGCCGACCAGCTTCTACATCATGCGTTTCCTGCTGGGCGTGGCCGAGGCTGGCTTTATCCCGGCGATCCTGCTGTACCTGACGTACTGGTTTCCGGCGTCGCGGCGCAGCAAGGTGACGGCGCTGTTCCTCACCGGCATCCCGATGTCGGGCGTGGTCGGCGGGCCGCTGTCGGGCTGGATCATGAGCGCGATGCACGGCGTGCACGGCTGGGCGGGGTGGCAGTGGCTGTTCTTGCTGGAAGGCATTCCGACGGTGCTGGTGGGCGTGATCGCGTACTTCTACCTGGACGACAAGGTGGCCGACGCCAAGTGGCTGACTGCCCAGCAACGCACCATGATCGAGACCAACCTCGCAGCGGAGAACCGCGGCCATGCGCTGCATTCCGTGCGCGACGGCCTGACCAACCCGCGCATCCTGCTGCTCAGCGTGATCTATTTCTTCTTCACCATGGGGTTGTATGGCGTCAGCTTCTGGCTGCCGACCATCGTCAAGGCCAGCGGCGTTTCCGATCCGCTCGACATCGGGTTGCTATCGGCGATTCCGTATGCCGCGGCCACGGTGTCGATGATCCTGGTAGGCCAGCGCTCCGATGCGCGAGGGGAGCGGCGCTGGCACCTGGCCGTGCCGGGTGTGCTGGGAGCACTGGGCCTTTGCCTGAGCGTGGCCTATGCCAGCAACACGGCGCTGGCAATGCTGGCGCTGACCATCGGCACCATGGGCATCATGACCACCATCTCGCAGTTCTGGACCCTGCCGCCGGCGATCCTGGGCGGTGCGGCCGCCGCAGCCGGCATCGCGCTGGCCAATTCGGTCGGCAGCATCTCGGGCGTGATCAGTCCCTACCTGATCGGCTGGGTGCAGTCGAGCACGGGCACTACCGGCAACGGCGTGCTGGTGCTGGCGGCGAGCCTGGTGATCGGCGGGATGCTGGTGTTCACGGTGCCGGCGCGGCTGGTCAACAGCGGCGCGCGCAAGGACTGACGATGGGCTGCCGCTGCAACCTCAGGGCGCGCTCAGGCGATCTGGCGCGTCTCGCCCAGGAACTCACCGAGGCGGCGGGTCAGGTTCTCGCGCGCGCGGGTGGTGTGCAGGTCGGTCAGCTCGGCGGCGCGCGCAGCGTCGCCGGCGGCGATGGCCTCGGCAATCGCCTCGTGCTCGTCCCAGATCGTCTCACGCTGCGCCGCCGACGATTGCAGCACGGCGCCCATGGCGCGGCGCAGGTGGACCCAGTACAGCTCCGCGCTGCGCGCCAGCAGCGGGTTGCCGGCGGCCTCGTAGATGGCGTGGTGAAAGGCCATGTCGGCATCCATCATCGCCTTCACGTCCTTGCCGCGCGAGGCGCGGCGGCCCTGCGCGATCAGTGCCGGATCGACCTGGTAGCGCCGCGCCGCGGCCAAGCGTGCGGCGAGCGCGTCCAGCGCGCCGCGGACCTCGTAGAGGTGGCCAATCGAGGCCGCATCCAGCGGGGTCACCAGCACGCCGCGGCCGGGCGCGTCCTGCACGAAGCCGTCTTTCTTCAGCAGCCGCAGCGCCTGCAGCACCGGCGAGCGCGAGACCTGCATCTGGTCCGCGATTTCCTCCTGCGTCAGGCGCGTGCCGGGGGCCAGGGTGCCGTCGCTGATGGCGTCGAGCAGCATCTTGTACACCTCGTCGACGTAGTCGGGGCGGGCCTGGATCTTGGGAAGAGTGGGTGTCATGGTCGGCTTTCTGCACTTTGTATTCAGACTACACGCGGCGCTCGGCGCCCGTCAATGCAAAGCCACCCGGGGTGAGAGCCGTTTTACAGAGTACGAAAAGGAGTGAATGACTATGCACGTGTATTACGACAAGGACGCTGACCTCGCGCTGATCCGCGCGCGCAAGGTGGCGGTGATCGGCTACGGCTCACAGGGGCATGCCCACGCGCTGAACCTCAGGGACAGCGGCATCGATGTAGTGGTGGGTCTGCGCGAAGGCGGCGACTCATGGCGCAAGGCCGCCGCCGCGGGACTGCAGGTGGCGACGATGGCGGAGGCGGCGGCGCAGGCGGACATCGTCATGCTGCTGATCCCGGACGAGACCATCGGCCAGGTCTACCGCGAGTCGGTGGCGCCGGTGATGCGTGCCGGCGCGGTGCTGGCCTTCGCCCACGGCTTCAATATCCACTACGGACAGGTGGTGCCGCGCGAGGACCTCGACGTGATCATGATCGCGCCGAAGGCGCCGGGGCATACGGTGCGTTCGACTTACGCGCAGGGCGGCGGCGTGCCGGCACTGGTCGCGGTGGCGCAGGACCGGTCGGGCATGGCGGGCGATATCGCGCTGGCCTACGCATCGGCCATCGGCTGCGGACGTTCCGGCGTGATCGAGACCGATTTCGGCGAAGAGACCGAGACCGACCTGTTCGGCGAGCAGGCCGTGCTGTGCGGCGGCACCGTCGAACTGATCAAGGCCGGCTTCGATACCCTGGTGGAAGCGGGCTACGCGCCGGAAATGGCGTACTTCGAATGCCTGCACGAGCTGAAGCTGATCGTCGACCTGATCTACGAGGGCGGCATCGGCACCATGAACTACGGCATTTCCAACAACGCCGAGTTCGGCGAGTACCTGACGGGGCCGCTCATCGTCACCGACCAGACCCGCGCCGCGATGCGCGAGGTGCTGCAAGGGATACAGTCCGGCGACTATGCCCGGCAGTTCATCCTGGAAAGCCAGGCGGGCGCACCGACGCTGCAGTCGCGCCGGCGGCTGACCGCCGCGCATCCGATCGAAACCGTTGGCGCCCGCCTGCGCGCCATGATGCCGTGGATCGGGCAGGGCGCGCTGGTCGACCGCGAACGCAACTGAGGAGGCGAGCAAGAATCGGGTAAACCTTTACTTACATCGCCGCTTTCCGCGCCTAATCTCTGTATACAGAGTTCAGAATTCGGTAGCCGGTAATGAAACCGGCATCCCCCATCCTCGCAGGAGACAAGTCATGACCCAGACATCCGACAAGCTCGAATCGCCCCGCACCGCCGGCGGCAACGCCGTCGTCAAGAAACTGATCCCCTTCGGCGGGTACTACGCCAACCGCGTGCCCGCCCACGACCCCGAACTGACTGAAACCGGCCCCGGCACGCCGATGGGCGAATACATGCGCCGCTTCTGGCACCCGGTGTGCATGTCGCTGGAACTGACCGACACCCCGCGCTTCATGAAGATCCTCGGCGAAGAGCTGGTCGCCTTCCGCGACGGCAGCGGCCGCGTGGGTGTGCTGCATGCGCATTGCTGCCATCGCGGCGCATCGCTCGAATATGGGGCGATCCAGGAGCGCGGCATCAAGTGCTGCTACCACGGCATGGTGTTCGACGTGGACGGCGCCTGCCTGCATGTGCCCTTCCCCAAGGGCGAGGAGAAGGAAGCCGAGAAATACGCCTGCTCGATCCGGCAGGGTGCGTACAAGGCGTTCGAGCGCAATGGGCTGGTGTTCGCCTACATGGGCCCGCCCGACGAAGAGCCGCCCTTCCCGGAGTGGGAGTCGGACTTCACGGTGCTGCCGGGCGACGAACTGGTGCCGTACAGCAACTTCCAGCACTGCAACTGGCTCCAGGTCCAGGACAATGCCGCCGACAACTTCCACCCGACCGCGCTGCATGCGGCAAAGAATGTCGTGGGCGGCAACTACCAGGGCACCACCTTCGATGAAGTGGGCGCCGCGTCGATGGAGGTCGCGCCCGACATGCAGTTCATCCCTGTGCACCAGGGCCGCGGGCTGGCGTGCGCCGGCGCGCGCCGCGTCGACAAGGACAAGCTGTTCCTGCGCGTGCAGCACCAGGTGCTGCCGAACCTGAGCCTGCATGCCTACACCTCGGAGGACGGCTCGAAGAAAAAGCTGTTCAGCCGCTTCCACATCATCCGCTGGACCGTGCCGGTGGACGACGAGAACAGCAAGATGATCGGCTGGCGCGTGATGGGCCCCGGCATCGACACGCGTGGCGTGGGCGACAAGAGCCTGGTCGGCTATGAAACCATCGACTTCCTGGAAGGGCAGGTGGCCATGCGCCGTCCGGAACGGTTCGGCCAGTACAAGCTGGAGGACCTGCCGCCGATCCCGTCGAACCACCGCGAGCGGCACGACTACAAGGCCGCGCAATACGCGCCGGGCGACTACGAGGCCATCATCAGCCAGCGCCCGATCGCCGTGCATGCGCTGGAAAACCCGACCAAGTTCGATGCCGGCCTCTTTGCCTTCCGCAAGATGCTGCGCGACGCGGTGCGCGGCACCAACCCGTCATCCGAGGCGCGCGGGTTTGCCGACTGGCTGCGCGCGGCCAGCGGCGAGCCCAACAGCTTCTGCTCCGGCAACGTGTTCGAGATCCCGGAAGCCGGGACGGTCGAACAGGAAGTGGCCAACCGCCGCCGCGTGGCGCGCGAGGTGGTGGCCATCCTGGCGGAGTCCGATGGCCTGAAGGGCGACGAGCGCGCCGACTTTGTCCGCGCCAGGTTCGAGGCGCTGGAACAGAGCTTCCGCGCCTGACGCGGTTCGCCTGAATGGAGCGGGCGGCGCTGCCATGCGCGCCGCCGTCCGCGCCGATGCTTGCAGTCAAGGAATCCGAAATGAGCACCACCACTGAACACGGCGCCGGCCCGATGGAACTGCTGGTCCGGCAAATCCGCGCCGAAGCCGCCGGCATCAATGCCTATGAACTGGTCGAGCCCGACGGGCGGCCGCTGCCGCCGTTCACGGCGGGCGCGCATATCGACGTGCATGTCGCGCCCGGGCTGGTGCGGCAATACTCGCTGTGCAATGATCCGGCCGAGCGCCACCGCTATGTCATCGCCGTGCTGCGCGACGAGGGCGGGCGCGGCGGCTCGCGCACGGTGCATGAACGCATCCGCGTGCGCGACCGTGTCGCGGTCAGCGCGCCGCGGAATCACTTTGCGTTGGTGGGCGGGGCGCGTAAGGTGGTCCTGCTGGCGGGCGGCATCGGCGTGACGCCGCTCAAGGCGATGGCGCACAGCCTGCGGGCGGCGGGCGCCGATTTTGAACTGCATTACTGTGCCAAGGCGCCGGAGTGTGCCGCCTTCCCGGACGAGTTGTCGACGCTGGGCGGCCATGTCCACTATCACTTCGACGGCGGCAATCCGGCCAACGGGCTGGATATCGCCGGCATGCTGGCGCGGCCGGCGGCCGACACGCACCTCTACTACTGTGGTCCGGGTGGGTTCATGAAGGCCTGCGGCGAGGCCTCGGCGCACTGGCCGGCCGGTACGGTCCATTGCGAGCACTTCAAGGCGCCGGCTGCGCCGGCGAGCGCGGGCGGCGTTGCGGACGCCGGAGGCTTTATCGCGCAGATCGCCAGCACCGGCCAGGAAGTCAGCGTTGGCGCAGCCCAGAACCTGGCCGAGGCGCTGCAGGCCGCGGGCGTGGCGCTCGAGACGTCGTGCCAGTCAGGGCTTTGCGGGACTTGCAAGGTGCGTTACCTGAGTGGCGAGGTGGACCACCATGATTACATCCTCGATGAGGCAGAACGGCAGTCGTGCCTGACGCCGTGCGTGTCGCGCGCACGCAGCGAGCGGCTGGTGCTGGATCTTTGAACTGGCAGGAGGGAGAAAACCATGCGCGATGATCGGATGCTGGACCACACCGCGTGCGAAGCCGTTGCCGTAAGCCAGCATCCGCTCGAACTCGGGTCTGGCGTCGCCTTTTCTTCCGCGTGAGCGACGGACCCGAACACCATTACCTGGAATCACGCACGAATCTCCGCCGCGGCCGGCACAAGCAGGTGCACAAGGCGACTGATACCGCGTGCGTCCACTTCCGATTCCGCCACAACGTAGCTAAGGCTCCCGACTGGACGCCCGTCTTCGTTAAGGATGGGGGCGGCGATCCCCACGCGACCAGGGTCGATCTCTCCATGTGAGACGGCATGGCCCGCCTTGCGCAGGCGGCTCAGGGTCTGACGGAATGTCGTCCAGTCCTCGCCCAGGCCCGCCGCGCGAATCTCCTCCGCATGCTTGCTGTAGATCGCTTGCAGTGTCCGCGTCTGCTGGTACGCAAGGATGATCCGCGATGTGGCGCCGCGAAACATGATCATTGGTCGGCCGCGCTCATAGCTCACCACGGCTTGCGGCCCTTGGTTGAGCACCTGATGCACGCACAGCACAGAGTCTCCAAATGCGCGGCACAACAGCATCACCGATCCCGGCGGCGCATAAACGATCAACTCCTCCATGATCGGGCGCGCCTGCCGCAGCATGGGGTCGGTCAGCTGGATCTGGCGGTCGAGTTGAATAATGGCGGGCCCCAGGACATAGCGGCCTGCACCAGCAGTCGCGACTAGTCCCATGTCCATCAGATTCGACAGGTAGCGGTAAGCGCTGCTGATCGACACCTCAAGCTGCGCGGCCACGTCCTCGGCCGTCCACACCGGTTTGTCCAGCGAAAACAGGCTCAGCACACCAAGTGCGCGGTCCGTGGCCATTCTCCATTGCTCCGTAGTCCAATTCCGCGAGCATAACACCAAGCGCGTCTGGATGCATGCAAGAATCCCGCCAACTGCGTCTAATGGTAAACATTGACTGCATTATTCGCGTATTTTGCGAATAATGCAGTCAACCAGGCGGCTGCGACCCAGCCTGACATTGCCTTTGGACCCAGGAGTATCAGATGAAACTCACCAGCTTCCTTCATGCCGGCCACCACGCCTTTGGTGCCGTGATCGGCGACAAGATTGTCGACCTTACGCCACACATCGAGTCCGTCGGTGCCAGCCTGCGCGAAGCCCTCGCGAATGGCGCCCTGCCGCGCATCGCCGAAATCGTGGCTGGCAGCCAGCCATCGCTGGCTCTTGCCGAGGTCGAACTCCTGCCCGTGATTCCCGATCCGGAGAAGATCCTTTGCGTTGGCATCAATTACGCATCGCACGTTCGCGAAACCGGCCGCGACATGCCGCAGTACCCGATGTTCTTCACCCGCTTTGCCGACTCGCAGGTGGCGCACGGCAAACCGATCCTTCGTCCGCGTGTATCGGAAAAGCTCGATTTCGAGGGCGAGCTGGCCGTCATCATCGGCAAGACTGCACGCCACGTCCGTGCCGCCGACGCGCTGGGCTACGTGGCGGGCTATTCCTGCTACAACGACGGCAGCGTGCGCGACTGGCAGAAGCACACCATCCAGTTCACGCCTGGCAAGAACTTCCCGCAAACGGGGGCATTTGGCCCGTGGCTGGTGACCACTGATGAGATTCCTGATCCATCGAAGCTGACGCTGACTACGCGCCTGAACGGTGAGGTCGTGCAGCAGGCACGCACCGACGATCTCATCTTCAGCGTGGGCGACGTCATCGCCTACTGCTCCACCTTTACTGAACTGCGTCCCGGCGACGTGATCATCACCGGCACCACCGGCGGCGTGGGGGCGTTCCGCAATCCGCCGCTCTGGATGCGTGCGGGCGATACGGTCGAAGTGGAAATCTCCGGCATCGGCGTCCTGTGCAACGGTATCCAGGACGAGTGACGGCAGGCCGGCGCCATCGAGCGCCGGATAAGGAGACACCCATGACCCATTCCCCTTCGCTTGCGACCGCCGTGCTGGTGGTTGGCGCCGGCCCGACAGGCCTGACACTGGCCAACATCCTGGGGCAGCAAGGCATCGACACCATCCTGATCGACCGCAAGGCAAGCACCGTGGCTGAACCACGCGCGGTATCCATCGATGACGAATCGCTGCGCACCATGCAGGCGATCGGCCTGGTCGACGCCGTGTTGCAAGACGTGGTGCCCGGCTACGGCGTGCACTACCTGACGCGCCCCGGCGGCCACTGCTTCGCCAAGGTTGAACCCACTGCCAGCGAGTACGGATTTCCGCGGCGAAACGCATTTCGCCAGCCACTCTTCGAAGCGACGCTGCGCGATGGACTGAAGCGCCACCCCTCGGTGCGCGTGCTGTTCGGCCATACGCTCGAATCCCTGTCGCAGGATGACGATGGCGCGCGTGCCATCGTGCAGTGCGCCGACGGGCAGGTCCAGATCAACGCCGCCTATGTGGTCGGCACCGATGGCGGCCGCAGCTTCGTGCGTCAGTCCATCGGTGCGACGCTGGTCGGGTCGTCGTTCAACGCGCGCTGGCTGGTCGTCGATACCGAAAGCGACGACGACACGTTCTGGCAGACCCGGGCGTACTGCGATCCCGCACGCCCCACCGTCGAAGTACCCGGTCCCCATCAGACACGCAGGTTTGAATTCCTGCTGAAGCAGAGCGAGACCGACGAAGAGATTCTGCGGCCAGAGCGCATTGCCGAACTGCTGCGCCCGTTCCGCGCGGATCGCCCTGCGCATATCGTGCGCAAGACGGTCTACACGTTCCATGCCCGCGTTGCCGATCGCTGGCGCGTAGGGCGCATATTCCTTGCCGGCGATGCGGCGCACCTGACTCCACCGTATGCAGGCCAGGGCATGAACAGCGGTGTACGCGATGCACACAATCTGGGTTGGAAGCTCGCGGCCGTGCTGCACAACAAGCTGGCGCCGGCCGCTCTGGAGTCTTATGAAGCCGAGCGCCGCGACCATGCATGGGCGCTGATTCGCCTGGCACTGAACCTGGGCATTGTGATGGCGCCGCGCAGCCGCCTGGCAGCCTGGGCCTTCTCCACGTTCTTCCGCGCGACCGCGCTGATGCCGCCCGTACGCGACTATTTCCTGCAAATGAAGTTCAAGCCAAAGCCGCGCTTCCACAACGGCTTGCTGGAAATGAGCGAAACCGACACCGTCGGACTTGTCGGCACCATGTTGCCGCAGCCGAGTGTGCGCACCGTCGAGGGCAAGCTACTGCCGCTCGATGAGGTCACCGGTCATGGCTTTGCTCACATCGCCATCGGCGCCGAGGCACTGGTAGATACCACCGGACTCGCCCGCGCCCTGTGGCGCAGGCTGGAAACGCGCCGCGTCGTGCTGCTGCCGGCACTGGCGCCGGAGACGGTGCGCCTCGCGACTGAACGCGGCTATGTGCCGGTCGAGCTGGCACCGGCGGCCATGCCCCAGGCACTGAGGGGGCTGGCCGGAAAAGTGGTCGTGGTTCGTCCGGACAGATATGTGGCCGGTGTGTTCGCGCACCACGATGCTGATGCGTTGTCCACGGCATTTGGCCGGCGCATCGGCATCGACATGTCAAACGCCAGCGCCGCGAATGAGGCAGTCGCCAACGGGCGCGCGGCTTTGACACGCTGATTCCGGGCCAACAGACAAGCAAGGTTCATCATGACCACACTACAAACTACGACGCCGCTCCGGCTCCACCACCTTCATCTCTGCAGCAGCGCACCAGACGCACTCGCCGCGTTCTACCAGGAGTTGTTCGAGCTGCAGCCGGTGTCGGCCCCAGAAAGACTGATCGCCCTCGCCGGTGGTGAACGCGCTGTAGTGATCCATCAAGGTGAGAGCGGCGGGTTGGCCATGGCAGCCTATGCCGCGCGCTCGCCGGAAGAGCTGGCGCAACTGCGCGATCGTCTGGCTGAGCTGGTTTGCGACTCAGGCCCGGAAGGTGAGATCTTCTTTGCCCCGGGGGCATTCACGGTGACAGACCCGCAGGGGCGCAGGCTGCTGTTTGGCGTGCCACGCTCCGGCCGCCAGCCGGACCGATTGGCGGCCCGGCTGCAGCACACCGTGTTCCAGACCACGGAGCTCAAGACTGTCGTCGATTTCTACGTGGAACGCATCGGCTTCACGATCTCCGACGAAGTTGTGGCGGATGAGGGGACAGTCGCCACATGCTTCTTGCGCTCTGACGACGAGCACCACTCGCTGGCGTTCTTCCAGGGATCCCGCAATGTCTGGGACCACCATTGCTACGAGACCAGTTGCTGGAACGATATCCGGGATTGGGGAGACCGCTTTGCACGTGTGCGGCGAGGCATCTTCTTTGGTCCTGGTCGACACGGTCCGGGTAACAACCTTTTCTTCATGGTGACGGACCCCGACGGCAATCGCGTCGAGTTGTCCGCGGAGCTGGAGCGTGTTGCGGCGGATCAGGCCCCCGGCGTCTGGCCGCATGAGGAGTACACGCTCAACTCCTGGGGGCGAGGCTGGATTCGCACCTGATCAGGACCGGCGCCGGCCGGCGCCGATCTTACCCATCCATAAAAAGAGGGGGAATCCTCCCCGATATCGGAGACAACGCCATGATTGCGCCCCTGTTGGTCCACGAAGTCATCGATGCCCGCCCGCTCGGGCGGTTCCAATGCCTTGCCATCGGCCTGTGCATCCTTGTCGCGATCCTCGACGGTTTTGATACCCAGACCATCGGCATGCTGGCGCCATCGATTGCCGCCAGTCTCGGCGTTCCGCTCACGTCCTTCGGCCCGACGTTCGGTGCCGGGCTGATTGGCATGCTGCTGGGCGCCGTGGTACTCGGACCATTGGCCGACCGCTACGGCCGCAAGACGATGATCGTGTTCTCCTGCGTGCTGTTCGGCAGCCTGTCCCTGGCTACGGCCTACGCGGCGTCACTGGAGCAATTGTTCGTGCTGCGGCTGCTCACCGGCGTGGGCCTTGGTGGCGCGCTGCCCAACGCCATTGCGCTGGCCTCCGAGTATGCGCCGCAGCGCTACGCGCGGACCACCGTTACCACGCTGATGTGCGGCATGCCGCTGGGCGCCGTGCTTGGCGGCGCCGTGTCTGCTGCTTTGCTGCCACGGTTCGGCTGGCAGTCGGTATTTATCGTGGGCGGTGTGCTACCGCTGGCCGTTGCATTGCTGATTGCATGGATCATGCCGGAATCGGCTCGGTTCCTGATTGCCCGAGGCCACGACATGGCCAGGCTGTCGGAGATCATGCGCCGCATTGCGCCCGATCTGCGCGCAAACGAAGCCTATCGGTCCGCCGATCCCACCACGGCCGGCGTGCCGATCCGGCTGCTTTTCACCGAGGGTCGTGCCACCGGCACCATCCTGCTGTGGATTCCGTATTTCCTCAACCTCGTGGTGCTGTACTTCATCGTGAGCTGGATGCCAGCCGTGCTGATCAGCGCGCATCACCCCACGTCGGTCGGCATTGCGGCAATCACGGCGTTCAGCGTCGGTGGGGTGCTGAGTTCGGTGGTGCAGGGCGCCTTGATGAACCGGTTTGGCGCGCGTCGAGTTCTCCTCTGCGAATTGCTCACCTACGCCGCGCTGGCGCTGGTGCTTGCGGCCTGGCCGCACGACCATGCACTGGTGGTTGCGGTCAGCTTTGCGATCGGCGCAGCGGTGCAGGGCGCGCAGGCGGGCTTCAACGCGCTGGCCGCCGAGATCTATCCCACCCGGATGCGTGCCACCGGTATCGGCTGCGCGGTCGGCATCGGCCGCATCGGGTCCATCAGCGGCCCGTCCTGGGCGGCGTGCTGCTTGGCTGGAACTGGGGCGCCGGAGACATTTTCATGGCGGGCATCGTGCCGGCGTTGATTGCCGCGGCTGCGGTCGACGCCAATCGGAGCCCTCGGTAGCGCCATTCCTACAAGACAAGAAAGTCAGAGGAGACACAATGAAGCAGTCAGCAATGGCCGCGGCGCTTTGCGCTTGCGTGGCCGGGATGGGTCACGCCCATGCCCAATCCGTCACCATCTATGGGGTCGTCGATACGGGCATCGAGTTCGTGTCCAACGTGGGCACCAGCAAGGACAACCTGGTTCGCATGCCTGGCCTGGCCGGCACGGTGCCTTCACGCTGGGGTCTACGCGGCACGGAGGATCTCGGTGGAGGACTCAAGAGCCAGTTCGTGCTGGAATCCGGCTTCGCCCCCGACACGGGCGCGTCCAACCAGGGTGGCCGGCTATTCGGCAGGCAAGCATGGGTCGGGCTGTCCGGGAATTGGGGCCAGGTGGCATTCGGGCGGCAGTACACCATGCTGTTCTGGTCGATGCTGGAACCAGACATGCTTGGTCCCAACACGTTCGGCTCCTCCTCGCTCGACAGCTACCTGCCGAGCGCGCGCACCGACAACGCAGTCTCTTACAAAGGCGCGTTCGGCCCGCTGACGGTCGGTGGCACGTACAGCTTCGGCCGCGACACCGTCAACGCGGGCCCCGGGCCTTCGGGCACCAACTGCGCCGGGGAGAACCCGGCCGACCACCGTGCGTGCCGGGAATGGTCCGTATTGCTGAAGTACGACACTTCTACTTGGGGAGCAAGTGCAGCCTACGACTCGATCCGCGGCGGCACCGGGGCATTCGGCGGGCTGACCAACAGCGGCCTCAAGGATGATCGCCTGACCGTCAACGGCTATGCAAATATCGGCAAGGGCAAGGTTGGCGGCGGTTGGCTGCGGCGCGACAACGACGGAAGTACCACGCCCCGGAGCGATATGTGGTTCCTCGGCGCCTCCTACGCACTGACGCCAGCGCTCAGTGTCGACGCCGAGGCGTTCTACCTGCGCTTTCACGACAGCGCCAACAAGGCGTGGCTCTACGCAGCGCGCACGACCTATACATTCAGCAAGCGGACCTCGATCGACGGCACTGCCGGCTTCCTGGATAACCGAGGCAACCTTGCGCTGTCGGTCAGTTCCGGTGCAGCCGGTGCCAACGCTGCCCCGGGCGGCAATCAATTCGGCGCGATGGTTGGCGTGAAGCATATTTTCTGAGGGGGTACCCATGGAAACTCTTGTCGAGAACCTGGCCGACGCCGGCCATATCCTGTTCCATGAAGGCGTACTTGACGCGTTCGGGCATGTGAGCGCCCGTCATCCGGACGGTGACCGCTTCCTGATGTCGCGCAGCATGGCTCCCGCGCAGGCCGGCCCCGATGACATTCTCACCTTCGGTCTCGATGGCGAGCCCATCGAAGCGCACGGCCACAAGGTGTTTCTCGAGCGCTATATCCACGCTGCACTCTATCGCGCGCGGCCGGAAATCAGGGCCGTGGTGCACAGCCACGCGCCGGCACTGATTCCATTTGGTGTGGTACGAGGCGCCACCTTGCGACCGATTTGCCATATGAGCGGCTTTCTTGCGCGGGGCGCTCCGGTGTTCGACATCGCCGAGGCAGCGGGCGATGGCTCTGACATGCTGATCCGTGACAACCGCCTTGGTGATGCACTCGCTGCAAGGATGGGCGACGCCACGGTCGTGCTGATGCGCGGGCACGGTGTCACGGTTGCGGCTGACTCGCTTGAAAAGGCCGTCTATTGCGCCGTGTATGCCCAGGTCAATGCCCGTCTCGTACTGGATTCGGTACGCCTTGGCGGCGAGATCCGCTACCTCACGGTGGCCGAGGCCCTGGCCGCGGAGCGTGCCAACGACAGCCAGATTGGCCGAGCGTGGGATCTATGGCGCCGCGCCGCGCGACAGGCCACGGCGGTTTTCCGGGAGCCATCGAATGCGTGACGACATCAGCACGTCAACCGGATCCCCGACTATCAGGAGACACAAGACATGAATTCGTTATCAACCACCGTATCGGGGCCGCGCCGCATGGCGCTGGCATACAGCGCGCTATTCCTGTTCGGGGCAGCCTCGTTCGCATCGCCGGTTCTGGGGCAGGAAACCTGGCCGTCTCGCCCCGTCAAGCTCATCGTGCCCTCGGCACCGGGCGGCGGTACCGATGTCTATGCGCGCCTTGTCGCAACGCAGTTGTCCAGATCGATGAAGCAGTCGTTTGTCGTCGACAACCGCCCGGGAGCCAGTGGACATATCGGTACCCAGGTAGTCGCCCGTTCGCCTGCGGACGGCTATACGTTCCTGGTGACAGCGAATGCATCCGTCGCCATCAGCCCTGCGCTATATCGCAAGTTGCCGTTCGACGTGGACAAGGATCTGGCGCCCGTGGCCCGTGGCGTGCTGGCGCCGATGGTGCTTGTCACAAATCCGTCGGCGGGGATCAACAGTTTTAATGATCTTGTCAGGCTGGGCAAGCAACGGCCGAACCAGATTCCGTATGGCTCGGCAGGGGAGGCTAGTCCGCCCTACCTCAGCGTTCGCATGATCGAGGAGGCCACGGGAGCCCGCTTCCTGCACGTGCCATACAAGGGCGTGGGCCCGGCGTATCAGGATCTGCTCAGTGGTCGACTGCAGTTTATGTTCACGGACTTGAGTTCCGTGCAGTCCTATATCAAAGCCGGAAAGCTCAAGCCCCTGGCTGTCAATCAGAAGACCAGGTTGTTGCCCGACGTGCTCTCCCTGGCCGAACCCGGTCCAGCCCACATCGACGTCTGGACGTCGTTCAGCGTGTTCGCGCCTGCCGGCGTGCCTGCCCCGATCCTGAAGAAAATGAGCGAGGAGATTAACGCCGCCATGAGGACACCTGAGCTGGCGCGCGCACTCGAGGCTAACGCGTTGGTGCCGGTGTTCGACACACCGGAAACCTTCCGGGTGTCGATCAAGAAAGAGCGCGAGCAGTGGGCCTCGTTCATCAAGCGCAATGGCATCCATATCGAATGATGCCGCCAGCCGCTCATGACATCGCAATCTACCTGGAGACAAAGCAATGAAACTCGGACCTGACAACAAGCGCGCCATGCTCATCGACGGCGAACTGACCGAAGCCGCAAGCGGGCAATGGATCGAGAGTGTCAATCCTGCGACCGAGGACGTGATTGGCCTCGTGCCGGCTGCCGACGCTGCCGATGTTGACCGTGCAGCATGGGCGGCAAAGGCAGCCTATCCGGCCTGGCATGCACTTGGCATCGAGGGACGGGCCGAATGCCTGCGCGAGTATGCACGCAGGATCCAGGCTTCGGCGCAAGCGTTGCTCGACGTCGAGGTCGCCGATACCGGCAACACGATGGCCGCGTTGCGGGGCGATGTGAATGCCGCGTCGTGGGGGCTGAACTACTATGCCGGGCTCGGCTACGAACTCAAGGGGGAGTCAATTCCTGCCACCACGCCCGACAACCTGCACGTCACGCTGCGCGAACCCTACGGCATTGTCGGACGCATTGTGCCGTTCAATCATCCGATCATGTTCGCGACCGCGCGCACTGCGGCAGCGCTGATGGCAGGTAATGCGGTCATTGTGAAGCCGCCAGAAACCAGCTCACTGTCGGCGACGATGCTGTCCGAGATCGCGCGTGACGTATTTCCACGCGGCGTGATGAACATCGTGACCGGCACCGGCCGGGGCGCCGGGGACGCCATCGCCCGTCATCGGGATATCAAGCGCATTGCATTCATCGGCTCGCCCCAGACCGCCCGGCAGATCCAGCGCAGCGCGGCCGAGGTTTGCGTGAAGCACATCTCGCTCGAACTCGGTGGCAAGAACCCGTTGATCGTGTATCCGGATGCCGATGTGGATGGCGCCGTTGACGCGGCCGTATGTGGCATGAATTTTCTCTGGCAGGGGCAGTCATGCGGCTCCACGAGCCGGCTGCTGGTACACGACAGCCTCTACGAGCGCTTCGTCGAGGGAGTTGTGGAGCGCGTGAAAGAGATTCGCATCGGTGATCCGCGTTCGCCGGACAGCAGCATGGGGCCGATCAACTCGAAGGCCCAGCACGAAAAGGTGCTGGGCTACATCGAAGTGGCGATGCAGGATGGCGCGCGGCTTGTGTGCGGGGGCAAACGCCCGGCCGGTAGCGCATACACGCGCGGCTACTGGGTAGAGCCGACCGTATTCGCGGACGTCACCCCCGATATGCGCATCGCTCAGGAAGAGGTTTTCGGCCCCATCCTGTCGATCATGCGATGGTCCGACGCGGAGCAGGCAATCACGATGGCAAATGGCGTCGAGTACGGTCTCACCGCGTCCGTATGGACTCGCGACCTGCGAACGGCCATGCAGGCGGTACGTCGCCTGGATGCCGGGTACATCTGGGTCAACGGCGTGGGTACGCACTTCAAGGGTGTTCCTTTCGGTGGTTACAAGAACTCAGGCGTGGGGCGGGAGGAAGGCATCGAGGAGATGCTGAGCTACACGGAAACCAAGGCGGTGAATTTCCTTGGTACCTGAGGTGCAATCAGGGTGGGGTTGACCGTAGCCCGGACGGCAAGGATCCAGATGACGATCTCTGGATTCTGCTCGACGGCCGCTGGCAGGTCGAGGAGAGCGGTGTTTGCTGGCGTACGGTTGCTTCAACTAGGGTCGCTTGACAATAACAAACCAGTCATCTATATTCGGCTGGTAGATTGTCAACCGACTCGATATGCCAAGACCAGCCAATCCCGAGGTCCGTAACCGACTCCTTAGCGAAGGGGGTCGCGTTATTCACGAGCTGGGCTTCAATGCGTGCGGCGTGCAAGACATTGTGGCTGCCGCGAATGTTCCGAAAGGATCCTTTTACAGCTATTTCGATAGTAAGGAAGTTTTCGCCGCCGAGGTGGTGGAGGCCTATTGGGAGTCTATCGAGAGTCGCCACGGAAAAGTGATGTATGACGCTCGAGTCCCGCCTCTCACGCGTATTGAAAGACTGTTTGATTGGCTGGTGGAGGACCATGCAGCACAGGAATTCAGGCTGGGGTGTCTTGTGGGTAACCTCTCCCTTGAATTGTCAAATACTTCCAGTCACGTCCGCAGCGCCCTGGAGGGCATCATGAAGCGCTGGGAGGGCATGATTGTCGCGTGCTTGGATGAGGCGAAGTTGCGCCAGGAGCTTTCTGCGGATACGGATTGCCATCAGCTCGCGGCCGTTATTGTCGAGGCTTTCGAGGGGGCGGTTCTGCGTAGCAAGGTCGAGCGCAACGGCGATGCTTGCCGACGTTTTCTGCACCTCACTCTGAAGCGGTTGTTGTATTGAATTTTTTTTGCTTTGTTATATAGACGACTGGTCGGCTATTTATTTGGGTAAATTGGCCGAAGTCTTGAAAGACCATCCAATGCCGCCGAGTGCGGTCGAGACAGGAGTACTACCAATGTCTTCAAATAATCACACCAAGGGTGTGTCGCGGCGTGACTTGTTGCTCGGCAGCGCTGCCGCAGCCGGCTCGCTTGCCGCGGCTAGCTTGCCGAGCCCGGCAATGGCCGCTCCGTCAGCAAGGGAGGCGCATCACGCAAAGGCAGGCGGCACGGCCTCAGGAAGCTACATCGCGACAAAGGACGGCACGCAGCTCTATTACAAGGACTGGGGCGCTGGTCGCCCCATCGTCTTCTGTCATGGTTGGCCGCTCAGTTCGGACAGCTGGGAATCTCAAATGATGTTGGTTGCGTCGGAAGGGTATCGTGCCGTCGCACATGATCGTCGTGGCCACGGCCGTTCAAGCCAGCCCTGGAATGGCAACGAGATGAACACCTATGCCGACGATTTGGCCGCTGTGTTCAACACTCTTGACCTGCGCGATGCCGTACTCGTGGGTTTCTCCACGGGCGGGGGCGAGGTGGCTCGGTATCTCGGCCGGCACGGTACGCGACGCGTCTCCAAAGTCGTGCTGGTTTCAGCAGTGCCGCCTTTGATGCTCAAGACGCCCGCCAACCCGCTTGGCTTGCCAATTGAAGTCTTCGATGGCCTGCGCGCCGCGCAGCTCGCCAATCGTTCCCAGTTCTACAGGGATGTGCCGGCCGGCCCGTTCTATGGCTTCAACCGTCCCGGCGCAAAGCCTTCGCAGGGGCTGATCGACGCATGGTGGGCCCAAGGCATGCAGGGCGGGCACAAGAACACTTATGACTCGATCAAGGCGTTCTCGGAAACCGATTTTACCGAGGACCTCAAGAAGATCGACGTGCCTGCTCTCATTATCCACGGTGACGATGACCAGATTGTTCCTATCGATGCTGCCGGACGTGCTTCGGCAAAGCTGATCAAAAACTCCAGGCTGATTGTCTATCCCGGTGCGCCGCACGGACTGACCGATACGCGCAAGGAAAAATTCAACGCCGATCTGTTGGCGTTCATTCGTAGTTGAAATCCCGTCGGCTCGATGCCGGACATCGTTTTTCGGTGCCGGCAGCGAACCAACGAAACCTGAGAGGTAATTCCCATGAGCAACCACCACAATAGCTATGCAGATCCCGTTGAACCGGCTTTGCCGAAGAGCGATCTGACACTGGACCTCCCGCGGACGGCGCTGGTGGTCATCGACCCGCAGATCGACTTCATGAGTCCCGAAGGGCGTAGCTGGGAGGTCGTCGGCGAAAGCGTGACGGAGCAGAATATGGTGCCCAACCTTATCCGCCTGTTCCAGGCTGCGAAGCAGGCGGGCATCACCGTCGCCATCTCTCCCCACTATTACTATCCCCATGACCACACATGGAAAGTGCACGGCCCCGCCGAGAAATTTCAGCATGCCTTGGGCATGTTTGACCGACCTGGTGCGCTGACGCTGGACGGCTTCCGGGGTTCGGGGGCAGATTTCATGCCCGAGTTCAAGCAGTACATCGAAGATGGAAAAACCATTGTCTGCTCGACGCACAAGCTGTACGGCCCACAAGCCAATGACCTCGTTTTGCAGTTGCGCAAGCAGCGCGTCGATCAGGTGATCCTTGCTGGCATGGCCGCCAACCTGTGCGTCGAGTCCCATCTGCGGGATCTGCTGGAGCAGGGTTTCGAGGTTGCGGTCGTACGCGACGCGGTGGCAGGTCCGAAGGTGCCGGAAGGCGACGGATATCACGCGGCGCTGGTCAACTTCCGCTTTATCGCAAACGCGCTCTGGGATACCGACGAAACTGTGCGGCGGCTGGTAGGAAGTGTTCGCGCAGCGGCGTAATCCCTGACCCCATGCGCCAAGAGGCGACTTCTCCTGGCGCGGCCATGGGGCAGCGGGCACATCAATGTCTGGTTAAAAGGTAGAGGGATGACCCTAATGCTTAAGATGCCTTCACGCTACAGCCATTTCGTCTATGGCGTTATCCAGGCCGGATTAACCTGTGCCATCGCTGCCGCCATCGCAAGCATTCCATTTGCAGAAAAAGGCTTGTTCTTTCAGCAATGGCTAAGGTCCTGGAGCATTTCCTGGCTGACCATGTTACCGGTTGTTTTGTTGGCGGCTCCGTTGATTCGACGTATGGTGGAGCGAATGACAATCAATTCTTAACATCACGGTTTCATAAAGAATGGGATATCAAAGTACAACCAAGGAGTGATCTGATGCTGCAATCCCGTGTAGGCCAACGCGTTCCCAATGTCGCTTTCCGCGTGCGTGAAGACAACGAGTGGAAGACCATCACCACCGGCGAGCTGTTCAGCGGCAAGACCGTGGTCGTGTTCTCGCTGCCGGGCGCCTTCACGCCGACGTGCTCGTCCACCCACCTGCCGCGCTACAACGAACTGGCACCGGTGTTCGCCAAAAACGGTGTCGACGACATCCTGTGCGTGTCGGTCAACGACACCTTCGTGATGAACGAGTGGGCCAAGGACCAGGAATCCGAAAACATCACCATGATCCCCGACGGCAACGGTGAATTCACCGAAGGCATGGGCATGCTGGTGGACAAGGCTGACCTGGGCTTCGGCAAGCGCAGCTGGCGCTATTCCATGCTGGTCAAGGACGGCGTGGTGCAGAAGATGTTCATCGAGCCGGAAGAGCCGGGCGACCCGTTCAAGGTGTCCGACGCCGACACCATGCTGGCCCATATCGCCCCGGATGCGCGCAAGCCTGACCAGGTGGTGGTGTTCTCCAAGGTCGGCTGCTCGTTCTGCGCCAAGGCCAAGCAACTGCTGGACGACAACGGCTACGACTACATCGACGTGCCGCTGGACAACAAGGTGCGCGGCAAGGTGCTGGGCGCCGTGTCGGGCGAGATGACGGCACCGCAGGTCTTCATCAACGGCAAGCTGGTCGGCGGCGCCGAGGCGCTGCAGCAGTACCTGGCCAGGTAAGTCACCCGATCCCCGTCGAATTCCGCACCGCGCGGATCCGGCAGTTGCCGGACCCGATGGCACCGCCTTGCCCTCCGCTTCGTGCGCGAGGGACATGGCGGTGCCATCCAGCCCGCTGATTGGCAGCCGCTTTGACACCATAAAAACAGAGGAACCGTACGCCATGACTACCATCCAGACCGACGTCGCCGTGATCGGCGCGGGCACCGCCGGCCTTGCCGCCTACCGCGCCGCGATTGCCGCCGGCAAGCGCGCCGTGATCATCGAAGGCGGCCCGTACGGGACCACCTGCGCCCGCGTGGGCTGCATGCCGTCCAAGCTGCTGATCGCCGCCGCCGAGGCCGCGCACGAGCTGCGCCACACCGCGCCGTTCGGCGTGCATGTCGACGGCCAGGTCCGCATCGACGGCCGCGAGGTGATGGCCCGCGTGCGCAGCGAACGCGACCGCTTCGTCGGCTTCGTGGTGCGCGGCGTGGAGAACATCCCGGAAGCGGACCGCATCCGCGGCTACGCCCGCTTTATCGACAACACCACGCTGGAAGTGGACGGCCAGATCACCGTGCGCGCCAGCCGCGTGGTCATTGCCACCGGCTCCACGCCGACGCTGCCGGCGCCGTTCAAGGCCTTCGGCGACCGCCTGATCGTCAATGACGACGTGTTCGCGTGGGAAGAGCTGCCCGGCAGCGTGGTGGTGTTCGGCCCGGGCGTGATCGGGCTGGAACTGGGCCAGGCGCTGTCGCGGCTGGGCGTGCGGGTGCGCGTGTTCGGCGTCAGCGGCTCGCTGGGCCCGCTGACCGATCCGGTGATCCGCGCCTATGCGGCCAGTACCTTCAATGACGAGTTCTACCTCGACCCCCATGCCAGGGTGAGCGAAATGGGGCGCGATGGCGACCAGGTGGTGGTGTCCTATCTCGACCGCGAATGCCGCAGCGTGACCGAGCGCTTCGACTACGCGCTCGCCGCCACCGGCCGCGCGCCCAATGTTCGCGGCCTGGGCCTGGAGAACACCGGCCTGGCACTGGACGAGCGCGGCGTGCCACTGTTCGATGCGCAGACGCTCCAGTGCGGCAATGCCCCGGTATTCATTGCCGGCGATGCCAACAACATCCTGCCGCTGCTGCACGAGGCCGCGGACGAGGGCAAGGCCGCCGGCGAGAACGCCGCCAGCTATCCGCAGGTGAAGCCGCTGGCGCGCCGGGCGCCGCTCGCGGTGGTGTTCTCCGATCCACAGATCGCCATGGTCGGCCAGCGTTATGCCGACCTGGCCGAAGGCCACTTCGTCACTGGCAGAGTCAGATTCGAAGACCAGGGCCGCAGCCGCGTGATGCTGAAGAACCGCGGCCTGATGCACGTCTATGCCGACAAGGCCAGCGGGCGCTTCCTGGGGGCTGAATGGACCGGCCCGCGTGCCGAGAACATCGCCCACCTGCTGGCGTGGTCGTACCAGCAGGGCCTGACCGTTGGGCAGATGCTGGCGATGCCGTTCTACCACCCGGTGGTGGAAGAGGGCCTGCGCACGGCGCTGCGCGATGCGGCGGCACAGCTGAGGGGCTGAGGCTGCGCCGTGTTTGTAAGACAGGTCTGTCTGACACCGGCGCAGAACCGCCTGATCTCCGCGCAGCTAACGACGTCTTAGGGAAACTTTCTATTGAGTCTCCCGGGGAACGAACGTAACGATTTTCTGTCAATCGTAATCGTTAAGTTACAATGCTGTACCGCAGCACGGCCGGTTAGCCCAGAAAATGGCGTCCCCGGCCCCTGCCGCCACGCCCCCGACCATGCGATTGTTGTTCCTGCTGCTGACTGCCATGTGCCTGTCGCTGCTCTCCTCTGGAGCAGTGGCGGACGCGCGCGCGCCGCGCCAGGCGCAGGCCAGCGTGGACCTCGCGGACATGGCGGCGCTGCAGTCGGTGGACGACCTCGGCCGGGTCATCGTACCGGGCGACGACGGCCTGCATGACGACGATATCTGCGATGACCCGCCGCCCGGGTACTGCAATATCTGGTCGGCCGACCTGCTCGATCCGCTCGACCTGCTCGACGAGATCGAGGAATCCGGTGCCCTGTTTGCCCTGCCGCCGGTGAAGGTGCTGTTGCCCAGTGGCGACGTCGCGCAATCTCCCCCCGGCCGCGCCGATCCGCCGCCTTCGGCCTTCTTCCGGCCACCGATTTCCCTCTCCTGAGCGCCGGGCGTTCGCACGCCTTGCCGCTCGCTCCCGCACGCACGCGCTGCGCTCGCAGTGGCCGTGCCGCGGGCCGCGCCCCCTTGCCTGATATCGCCAGCCTGCCCGCTGCCTTGCCGCGCGGGTAAGCCGCTGCCGTTTTCCGTCCTGCCGTGACTTGTGCGCGCCGGGGCGCGCGGCGGCATGGCGCAGGCGTCGTATTGCTTGCATTCCGGACTCATGACAACAATCAAGCTGACCCTGATCGCGTCGCTTTCGCTGCTCGCGCTCGCCGCCCCGGCCCACGCCGGCGCGCAAGGCGCATCGGCCGCGAAAGCCGCGGGTACCGCACCCGCTGCCCCAGCCACTGCGCCCCTCTCCAGGCCTGCCCCCGCCACCCTGCCCACGCCGGGCGCCGAGCTTCTGGCCGCCACGCCAGTGCCCAAGGCCGCTTCGGCCCGCCCCGCCGGCCAGACCGGCCCCGCCTACTCGCTGCCCCAGCTGCTCGACATGGCGCAGTCCACCAACCAGGGCGTGGTGGCCGCCGAGGCGGGTGTCGATGCCGCCGCCGCCGCCATCAGCAGCGCGCGCGCCTATCCCAACCCGCAGGTGGAAGTGATGTACGGCCGGCTGTCGGGGAAACAGCCTGGTGTGACCAGCGGCAATGCCCCCAGCTACGCCGTCGTGCAGAAGCTGGACTACCCGCACCAGCGCAGCCTGCGCGAGGCCATGGCGACCCGCGGCCTGGAGTCCTCGCAGGCAGTGCGGCAGGGTTTCCGTGCCGACCTGGCTGCACGCGTCAAGACTTCCTACTACAACGTGCTGCGCCGCGAGAGCGAGCTGCACGCCGCCGAGGAAGACCTGGCGATGATGCGCCAGATCCACTCGCGGGCGCGCCTGCGCGTGGAGGTGGGCGAAGCGCCGCGCTATGAGCTGATCAAGGCCGAGACCGAACTACTGACCTCGCAGAAGAGCCAGCAGACCGCCGAGCTGCGCGTCAACCAGGCCAAGGCCGCACTGCGCCAGCAGGTGGGCGGCGCCATGCCTGGCCAGTTTTCGCTGGCCGGCACGCTGGGCCAGTCGCCCGATGTGCCGCCGCTGCCGGTGCTGCGCGACACCATGACCGCCAGCAATGCCGAACTGGTCCAGCGCCGCACGGAACTGGAACGCGCCCGCCTGGGCGTCGATTACCAGCGCTCGCTGCGCTGGCCGGAAGTGGCGGTGCGCGCCAGCACCGACCGCCAGCCTGACAACAACGTCTCGCAGATCGGCCTGGTCATGACGATCCCGCTGTGGGACCGCCGCAGCGGCCCGGTGGGCGAGGCCACGGCCCAGGCCACCCAGGCGCGCAGCACGCTGGAAGCGCGCGAGTTCGAACTCACGCAAGAGCTGGAATCCGCCTTCCGCCAGTACGAGATCACGCAGGCGCAGGTGACCGCGCTGGAGTCGGGCATCGTGCGCGAGGCCGAGTCGGCGCTGGGCGTGGCCGAGGCCGCCTACCGCTTTGGCGAGCGCGGCATCCTCGACTACATCGATGCCCAGCGCGTGCTGCGCGGCGCGCGCAACGAGCTGATCGCCGCCCAGTACGAGCTGCAGGTGGCCGCCATCCAGATCGAAAAGCTCATGTCGACCGCCCCGGGCGCCACCGCCGCGCCGGGCCTGCAGCCGACCTCCACCATCGAACAGAAATAACCATGCGTCCCAATTTCCTGCTTTCGCTGACGGCCGCGGCCGTCCTGACGTTCAGCCTGGCGGCCTGCTCCGACAAACCTGAACCCGTTGCCGAAGCGCCCAGGCTGCCACCCGGCGTGATCCAGCCGGAAGGCAACCTGCAGAAGTCGCTGAAGGTGGCGCCGGTGAACACCTCCCCGTTCAGCGAGATGCTGCGCGTGGCCGGCCGCATCGACTTCGACGAGCAGCGCGTGTCGCGCATCGGCGCCAGCGTGACGGGCCGCGTGACCGACCTGTACGCCACCCTGGGTCAGGAAGTGAAGGCTGGCCAGGTGCTGGCGCGCCTGCACAGCAGCGAGCTGGGCGCCGCCCAGATGGCCTTCCTGAAGAGCGAGGCGCAGCACGATCTGCAGGTGCGCAACGCCGAGCGCGCGCGCCAGCTGTTTGCCGCCGACGTGATCGGCCGCGGCGAACTGCAGCGCCGCGAGAGCGAACTCGCCATCGCCTCGGCCGAGATGCGCGCCTACCGCGACCAGCTGCGCGTGCTGGGCATGTCGCAGGCCTCCATCGCCGAGCTGGCGAAGAACGGCAGCATCAACTCGCACTCGCCGGTGCATTCCAGCATCAGCGGCACCGTGGTCGAGCGCAACGTGGCGCAAGGGCAAGTGGTGCAGCCGGCCGACGCACTCTACACCGTGGCCGACCTTTCGCGCGTATGGGTGGTGGCCGAGGTGCCCGAGCAGCAGGCCGCGCAGGTGGCCGAAGGGCAGAGCGTCGAAATCGAGGTGCCGTCGCTGGGCAACGGCGCCGGCCGCGAGACCATCACCGGCAAGCTGATCTACGTCGGCCGCACGGTCAATCCGCAGTCGCGCACGGTGCTGGTCCGCACCGAGCTGGAGAACCGCGAAGGGCGACTCAAGCCCGCCATGCTGGCCAGCATGCTGATCGCCGGCAAGCCGGTCGACCAGCTGGTCATCCCGGCTTCCGCGGTGGTGCGTGATGGCAACGACGAGCTGGTCTATGTCGAGATGCCCGGCAACAAGTTCCGCCTGACCAAGGTCAAGCTGGGCGCCGAGAGCGACGGCATGCGCGTGGTGCAGAACGGCGTCAAGGCCGGCGACCGCATCGTGGTCGATGGCGCCTTCCACCTGGACAACGAGCGCAAGCGCATCGAACAAGGGTAATCGACCATGATGAAATCCCTAGTCGAAGCCGCCATCAAGCAGCGGCTGGTGGTGTGCGTGATTGCCGTGGTGCTGTTTTTCTTCGGCCTGAACGCTGCCACCAAGCTGTCGGTGGACGCCTTCCCCGACGTTACCAACGTGCAGGTGCAAATTGCCACGGAAGCCGCGGGCCGCTCGCCCGAGGAAGTCGAGCGCTTTGTCACCGTGCCGGTGGAAATGGCGATGACAGGCCTGCCCGGCCTGGAAGAAATGCGCTCGCTGAACAAGGCGGGCCTGTCGCTGATCACGCTGGTGTTCACCGATGCCACTGACGTGTATTTCGCACGCCAGCTGGTGCTGGAACGCCTGATCGAAGTGGGCGGACGCATGCCGGAAGGCGTGGCGCCGGTGCTGGGCCCGGTCTCGACCGGCCTGGGCGAGGTCTACCAGTACACGCTGGACCGCGCCGACGACGGCGACCGCGAGCTGACCCAGGAAGAGCTGGCCGAGCGCCGCATCGCCCAGGACTGGGTGGTGCGCCCGCTGCTGCGCTCGATCCCGGGCGTGGCCGAGATCAACTCGCAGGGCGGTTACGTGCGCCAGTACCAGGCACTGGTCAACCCGGAGCGCATGCGCCACTACGAGATCTCGATCCAGCAGGTCTACCAGGCGCTGGCGCGCAACAACGCCAACTCCGGCGGCGGCGTGCTGCCGCATTACGCCGAGCAGTACCTGATCCGCGGCGTCGGCCTGGCCAAGGGCGTGGACGACCTCGGCAGCATCGTGCTCAAGGAGGTCAACGGCACGCCGGTGTACCTGCGCGACGTGGCCAATGTCACCATCGGGCATGAGGTGCGGCAGGGCGCGCTGGTCAAGAACGGCCAGACCGAGGCGGTCGGCGGCATCGTCATGATGATGCGCGGCGGCAATGCCAAGGAAGTGGTCAGCCGCGTGAAGGAACGCGTGGCCGAGATCAACGAGCGCGGCATGCTGCCCGGCAAGCTGCAGATCGTGCCGTACTACGACCGCAGCGAACTGGTCGACTCCGCGCTGTGGACGGTGACCAAGGTGCTGCTCGAAGGCGTGGTGCTGGTGGTGATCGTGCTGTTCCTGTTCCTGGGCGATGTGCGCTCGTCGGTGATCGTGCTGGCCACGCTGGTGCTGACGCCATTACTGACCTTCATTGTGATGAACGAGGTCGGCCTGTCGGCCAACCTGATGTCGCTGGGGGGGTTGGCAATCGCCATCGGCCTGATGGTCGATGGCTCGGTGGTGGTGGTCGAGAACGCGTTCGAGCGATTAGGACACAAGGAGCCGGGCCTGACCAAGACCGAGATCTTGGTCAAGGCCGTGCAGGAAGTGGCCACGCCGGTGATCGTGGGCGTGGGCATCATCATCCTGGTGTTCCTGCCGCTGATGACGCTGTCGGGCATGGAAGGCAAGATGTTCGCGCCGCTGGCGTTCACCATCTCGATCGCGCTGGCGATCTCGCTGTTCCTGTCGCTGACGCTGTCGCCGGTGCTGTCGTCTTACCTGCTCAAGGGCGGTGCCGAGCATGACACGCACGTGATCGCGTTCATGAAGCGCCACTACCTGCGCATGCTGCACTGGGCGCTGGGCAACAGCCGCAAGACCATCATCGGCGCGGTGGCGGCCTTCGTCGCCACGCTGGCGATCGTGCCGCTGCTCGGTACCTCGTTCATCCCGGAGATGAAGGAAGGCTCGATCGTGCCTGCGATCGACCGCGTGCCGAACATCTCGCTGGAAGAGTCGGTCAAGCTCGAGAAGGAAGCCAACAAGCTGGTGCTGGGCGTGCCGGGCGTGAAGTCGGTGGTGTCCGGCGTGGGCCGCGGCGAAAGCCCGGCAGACCCGCAGGGCCAGAACGAATCGACCCCGATCGCCAGCCTGAAGGACCGCGACGAGTGGCCCGACGGCTGGACCCAGGACGATATCGCCAACGCCATCCGCGAGAAGCTCAAGGCCATCCCCGGCGTGCAGATCGTGATGGCGCAGCCGATCTCGGACCGCGTCGACGAGATGGTCAGCGGCGTGCGTTCGGACGTGGCGGTGAAGGTGTTCGGCGACGACCTGGACAAGCTGCGCGAGCTGGCGGGCGAGATTTCGCGCGTGGCCGGCGGCATCCAGGGATCGCAGGATATCCGTATCGAGCGGGTCTCGGGGCAGCAGTACCTGTCGATCGAGATCGACCGCCAGGCGATTGCGCGCTATGGGCTGAACGTGTCGGACATCCATGACGTGATCGAGATCGCGATCGGCGGCAAGCGTGCCACGGATATCTTCGAGGGCGAACGCCGCTTCGCCGCGGCCGTGCGCCTGCCGGAAGAGTTCCGCAGCAACGTGCAGGCGATCCGCCAGCTGCTGGTCTCGACGCCCAACGGCACGCAGGTGCCGCTGCAGAGCGTGGCAAAGATCGAGGTCAATGACGGCCCCGCGCAGATCAGCCGCGAAATGGCCAAGCGCCGCGTGGTGGTGATGATCAACGTGAAGGACCGCGACCTCGGCGGCTTTGTGGCTGAGCTGCAGCAGGCGGCCGGTGCCAAGGTCAAGCTGCCGGAGGGCTACTACCTCGAGTGGGGTGGCCAGTTCCAGAACATGGAACGCGCCATGGGCCACCTGAAGATCATCGTGCCGGTGACCATCGCCGCGATCTTCTTCCTGCTGTTCCTGCTGTTCAACTCGGTGCGCTTTGCCACGCTGATCATCACGGTGCTGCCGTTTGCATCGATCGGCGGCATCATCGGGCTGTTCGTCACCGGCGAGTACCTGTCGGTGCCGGCCTCGGTGGGCTTTATCGCGCTGTGGGGCATGGCGGTCCTGAACGGGGTGGTGCTGGTGTCGTATATCCGCACGCTGCGCGATTCGGGTTTGTCGCTCGATGAAGCGGTGGTGCAGGGGGCGACGCAGCGGTTCCGGCCGGTGATGATGACGGCGACCATTGCGATGCTGGGCCTGGTGCCGTTCCTGTTCTCGACGGGGCCCGGCTCGGAGGTGCAGCGGCCGCTGGCGGTGGTGGTGATCGGCGGGCTGATAACGTCGACGCTGCTGACGCTGGTGATGGTGCCTACGCTGTATCGCTGGTTTGATGATCGGAAGCCGGATCCGACCAGGGATGTGCCGGTGTAAGGCTGGCCCGTTTGAAGATACCGCTTGTTTGCTCCCCTCTCACGCTTGCGGGAGAGGGGGCACGTCAGTGGCTATTCAGAGCCCGTGGCGGTTGCCATCAGTCTGAAAACCGACGCCCCATGTCCTGCATGGGGCGTTTTTTTATCTGCGAATTGAGCCGGGGCGGGCTGCCTCAGTAGCCGTAGTACGGAGCTTCCTGGTAATAGCCGGAAGGCTGCGGCCCGCACGGGACATAGGCGCGGTCGTACTCGCGGTAGCAGTAGCCCGGAGGGGCGGCCGGCGGGGCGTACGAGACCGGTGCCGGGGCGTATGTGACCGGAGGCGGCGCCACGGCAACAGGGGCGGCGACCACCGGCGCCGAGGCAAGGGCCGCGCCGAAGGCCAGCCCGACCAGGGCGCCGACTGCGAGCACCGCTCCGGCATTCGACCCGCCGCCGTGGTGGTGGCGGCCGCGTGCGGATGCGGGGCCGGCCGCCGCCATGGCTACGCACAGGGCAACCGCGGAGACGATTCGGATGGAGGGGCGCATGTCGAACTCCTTGTTATGCAGCTTTGTGTGAATGAATGATGCACGCAAAGCGGCAGCCAAGGTGTTTCGCGACGGCGCCCGACTTGTTAGGTTTGTAACGGCTGCTTTTAACCGGACCCCGCGGGCCGGGCCGCACTCATGCGGCGCTCCTTGCGGATTCGGCCGCCGGCGGCGGGAAGTTAAGGCCCACGGCGATGCGGTTCCATGCCCGGATCGCGCTGACCGCGCAGGGTAAGGCTTTGCTTGCCAGATGCCGGGAACGGGTGCTGGCCGATGAGGCCCGCCTTGCGGCAGGCCTTTCGGCGCAGGAGGAGTAGGTGATCCGCCGCTGGCTGGTGGCGCTGGCGGAAGGAGCGGGCGGGACGGAAGCATGACGCGTCGCGGACCGCCCGGGATCATCAGCCCGCCGCCAGTGACTGCTGCGGGGCGTTCCCGAACGGCGGCGGCATGTTCTCCAGCCGCAGCGACTGCGGCACCGACAGCGAAATGCCTGCGGCGCGCAGCCGCTTGAGGATCTCGAACAGCAGGTCGCTGCGCGTGTTGGCCGCGATGCGCGGGCTGCCGACGTAGCCGGTCACCGACAGCGTGATGCCGTTGGGTGCAAGCTGGCTGAACATGACCGAAGGCGCGGGCACGTCCAGGATGGTCTCGTTCTTGTGGAAGACGTCGAGCAGCAGGTCGCGCAAGTGTTCGGGGTCGGTGTTCAGCGGGAAGGTCAGCTGCAGCGACGCCACGCCCTGCGTGCTGTTGCTCATGGTCACGTTGCGCAGGTTCTGCGAGATCAGCTGCGAGTTGGGCACGATCACGGTGGAGCGGTCCCCCAGCTGGATCTCGGTGGCGCGCACGTTGATGCGGCGGATATCGCCCTCGACGCCGGCGATGCTGACCATGTCGCCGACCTTGACCGGGCGCTCGGTCAGCAGGATCAGGCCCGAGACGAAGTTCTTGACGATCTCCTGCAGGCCGAAGCCGATACCCACCGACAGCGCGCTGACGATCCACGCCAGGTTGTCCCAGCGCACGCCCAGCAGCGACAGCACCAGCAGCACCAGCAGCACGTAGCCGACATTGCTGTACAGCGTGATCAGCGAGGCGCGCAGGCCCGGCTCCTTGCAGACCTTGGGCAGCAGTTCCCCATCGAGCCAGCGCCGCACCGAGCGCAGCAGCCAGATGCCGACGCCCAGCGCGACCAGCGCGTTCAGGATGCGGTCGGGCATGATGTTGAGGCTGCGCAGCTTCTCGCCGCCCAGCACCATCACCAGGCTGTTGAGCAGGTCCGCCGGCGTGGTGCCGAAGCCGCCGGTCAGCAGCGCCAGCACCGCCACCAGCAGCAACACGCTGGCGCCGATGCCCGAGAGGATGGTCGAGGCCTGCTCCAGGTGCGCATCGTCGACGCCGAACAGTTGCTTGATGACGCGGCCCGTGGCGTAGTTGGTGGAGAGCAGGCTTTCGCAGACGTCGCGCGTGACCTGCGTCAGCAGGTACAGGCTGCACAGCACGATGTCGAACCAGACCAGCTCGTAGGTCATGAAGCGGGCAAAGCTGATATAGCCGGCCAGCAGCGCCACCATCGACACCAGCACGATGACCGACACGCCGGCGTGGATCATGCCCGCCAGCGTGGCGCGTGCCTCGGGCCGCTCGCCCGCGGCGGCCAGCACGTTGCGCACGCGGTTGGCGCGCAGCAGCGCCGCGCCGATGGTCAGCACCACCACCAGCGACACCAGTCCACGCCCCAGCAGCGTGACCTGCACGCTGGTGTCGGCGATCCGGTTGAGCTGTTCGAGCGTGCCGGCCAGCAGCAACAGCCCCGCCAGCACGGCGGGGAAGGGCTTCATCGCGAGCGCGACCGGATCGGCCATCGCCGGCAGCCGCCACGACGGATGGCGCGTGCACAGCAGCGCGCGGCCCAGGCCCGCGATCAGCGCGCTGGTCAGCGTCAGCTTGACCAGCTGGGCGTACAGCGCCATCAGGTCCGGCGGCAGTTCATACTGGCGCGTGAAGGCGTTGTAGACCAGCTGCACCGCCAGCCCGGTGGTGGCAACGGTCGCCAGCGTGGTTGCCAGTGCCAGCGCGCTGCGCCGCAGGCGTGTCTCGGGCAGCCTGGTCAGGCAGAACCACGCCAGCGCGCGCTCGGCCAGGCGCCGGCCGAGCGTCCAGACCGCGAGCGCCAACAGCAGCAAGGCGATGGTGGCCGCGCGCTGCGATGGCTGCCAGGCCAGTTGCACCATCGGCACCACCTGGTCGTGGAAGGTGTCCATGCGCGCGCGGTCTTCCGGCGACCGGCTGAACAGCGGCTGCCAGAACTGCGGGTTGAGGATGCTCTCCGAGCGCAGCGCGAGCTGGTCTTTCAGGTGGCTGCGCTGCAGCCGCCCGAACTGCTCGCTCAGGTTGGCAATGTTCTCCTTACTTTCCGCGGCCTGCTTGAGCTGCGCGTCCAGCTGCATCCGGCGCGCATTCAGCTCGGCGCGCTGGCGGACCACGGCGGGCGCTTCCTTGGTGGTGCCGTCCGCAGGCGGCGGACCGAGCACATCGAGCTGTGCCTGCAGCTGCGCACGCTGGGGCGTCAGCGCCGCGGTCAGCTTGTCGATGTCGGCGTCGAGCTTGTGCAGCGCATTGTCGAGGTCGTCCAGCTTGGTGTTGCCGTCCGGATCGGAGGCCTCTTGCTTGATGCGGTCCTGTTCGGTCTGCAGGCGCTTGAGGTCGGCGGCGGCTTCGCCGTGCGTGATCGCGGGCGGCTGCTGCGCCTCGGCCTCGGAGGCGGTCTTGTCTGCGAGAGGTGCAGCAGCGGCGGCCGGCAGCGTGGCCGGCATCAGGTGGCATAGCGCAGCGAGCGCAAGGCCCAGTGCGAGCCGTGAAGCTTTGCTCATGGCGGAATCTCGTCGGATGGTGACGGCTTCCGGCTGGTCCGGCATCGGCAAGGGATCGCGCTGGCAAGGCGGTGTGTGCGGGGGCTGCGCAGCGCAGCGGCGATCGGGATGCGGGTACTGCCGGGACACCGGCGATGAACACGGGAAGGGCGGGCCACTCGCTGGCTCGCCGCTTCGGCGAAATCTGGTCAGGGCACGAAGCGCGGCGGGCTGCGCCGCAGGCCGGGATGCGTGGCACGAGGTGTGCTGACCGAGGGCGGCAGGGCCGGTGGATCCAGGCTCGCCGCAGCCCGGGAATTATACGAAAGCGTTCAGATCACACGGCCTTGTGGTGCGGCGCATGGTGCACCGCGCGCGAAAATTTTAGCGGGATCGTGCGAGTTGGGGACAGCCCGGGGCAGCCGGCCGGCACCATTGCCGCGATCGCATTACCATCTCGCTTTGCGGGCCACAGGCGGCCCATCGTTATCACAAGGAGACGGCATGGCAGTTCCGTCGCGCACGGAAAAGGCACAGCTCGGCGGCGAGGCCGGGCAGATCGAAATGCTGGTCGACCGTCCCGGGGGCGCGCCGCGCGGCATTGCGGTGGTGGGGCATCCACATCCGCTGCTGGGCGGGTCGGCCACGCACAAGGTGCCGCACCAGCTGGCCAAGACGCTGGTCGCGCGCGGCTTCCTCACCGTGCGGCCGAATTTCCGGGGCGTCGAAGGCTCGGCGGGCGAGCATGACCAGGGCCGCGGCGAGGCGCAGGACATGCTTGCCGTCGTCGCCCACCTGCGCGAAACCCATCCGGGCCTGCCGCTGGCGCTGGCAGGCTTCTCCTTCGGGGCCTTTGTGATCGCGCACGTGGCCGCCACGCTGGCGGCGCAGGGTGTGCCGATCCGGCACCTGGTGCTGGCCGGTACGCCGTATGGCACGGTCAAGGGCCATCGCAGCTATGACACGCCAGCCGTACCTGCCGACTGCCTGCTCGTGCATGGCGAGCAGGACGAGCGCGCGGGACTCGGCGCGCTGTTCGATTGGGCCCGGCCGCAGGACCTGCCGGTGGTGGTGGTCCCAGGCGCGGATCACTTCTTTACCGGCAAGTTGTCGCTGCTGGTCCGCATCGTCGGGCAGTACCTGGACCGCCCCGAAGGCGCCACGGCGTAGCGCGCAGGCCTGCGCGTTGTTGCGCGCGCGTCGCCGCTGCTGTGTAAAAATTTCGATTCGCGACGCGTCCTCGACCCCGGCAGCGGGCCCCAGGCACGGCATGGTTGATGCTACCGATACTAGGCAATGACGTCAGATCGGAGGCGATCCATGAAAGACTATCCACCGTCCGAAATCACGGAAACGTGGCGACACCGGGGCTACGGTGAACCTGGCGACACCCGCCGGCGCGGCGGCAACCCGGGCGGCTCGCCGTTCGGTTACGGGCAGGCGCGCTATGGCGCGGAGGGCAGCGAAGGCCCGGATGACAGCTACCGGCCCGAGCGGGCCGCGCCGTGGGCATCGCGCCGCTTGCCCAAGAACTACCAGCGCTCCGACGCCAGCATCCGCGACGACCTCTGCGAGCGCCTGGCACACGCCGACGACAATGTCTCGGACGTGACCGTCGAGGTGGGCTCGGGCGTCGTCACGCTGGCCGGCACCGTGGCCGACCGCAACGTCAAGTTCAGGATCGAGGAAATGGCCGAGGCTGTGCTCGGCGTCACCGGGGTCCACAACAATATCCAGGTGGCACGGGGCAAGGACGACGGAACTGGCCGCGAACAAGGCGCCAGCCAGGACCGGCAGGGCCGCGAGCGGTCCGTTGGCCAGCCGGCCGGCCAATGGCAGGAGGTCGGCGAGCTCGCGGGCAATGTGCTGTATATCGTCCAGGCCCGCGACGGGCGCTTCCTCGGTTCTGAATCGGGCGAGGCCGTGCTGGTGCCGTTGATCGCCCAGGCCGGGCTCTTCGACGATCCCGACGAAGCCCGCGCGGCGGCTGCCGAGCATTGCGCCCGCGGCTACCGGCTGCTGGCCACGCGCCGCTAAGGCAAGGCCAGGAGGCAAGGCCAAGGCATCCAGCGTGCTGGGCGCCGGACTTCAGGCGTTCGGCACGGCCGGCGCGCCGCCGATCGGATCGGGATGGATCTGCATCACGGCGGCGCGCTTGTCCAGCAGGTGCTGGCGCAGGATGGCCGCCAGCCGCTTGCCGTCGCGCGCTTCCAGGGCGCGGATCATTTCCTCATGGTCGTGCACGGCGCGGTCCCACTTGTCGGTCTGGTGGTTGGAGCGGAAGCGCATCGCCTTGAGCCGCCGGTTCAGGCTCAGGTAAGTCTGCCGCAGCATCTGGTTGCGCGCGGCTTCATTGATGCGGTCGTGGATTTCCTGGTTGCGGCTGTAGTAGCCGGGCAGGTCGTTCTGCGCGCGGCAGGCCAGCATCGCATAGTGCAGCGCCTTGATCTCGGCCAGCTCCTGCGGCGTGATGCGCTCGCACGCCAGTTCGCCGGCGAAGGCCTCGAGGCCGCTCATCAGTTCGAAGGTTTCCCACGCCTCGGCCTCGCTCATCCGTGACACGCTCGCGCCGCGGTTGGGCGAGATCTCGATCAGCCCTTCGGCGGCCAGCACCTTCAGCGCCTCGCGCAGCGGCGTGCGCGAGATGCCCAGCGTCTCGCACAGCTCGCGCTCGTTGAGCTTCATGCCCGGCGCCAATATGCCCTCGACGATGAAGTTGCGCAGATGGTCGACCACGGTGTCGTGCAGCCGCTGGCGCATGACTTTGGGCAGGACCAGGGCACCGGCCGCGGCATCCTCGCTGTCGGAATTTTGCATGCAATGTCCTTTTATTGGCGTCCATCGCATTCTAATGCATTGCCGTGAGAGTGCAGCCGGCGTTGCGAATCCCGTGTGAATACGCGGGTAAACGCCAAGGCTGCGCCCGCCAGATTCCACCTGCTGTTCCGGTTTGCTCTGTTAAAGTATTTTGAATGCAAAATTCAAATTCAAATAGGGAGGCAGCGCACCCACTATCCAGCTCGATTTCCATCGAGGCCAACCAGAACGGCTACTGGCCCTAAACGCCCAATACCAACCTGCTGTACGGCCTGTCCGAGGCGCTCGACATCGATCTCGCAGCGGAGGGGGGCGCCGAAGTGCTGGTCCACGGCCACTGCCATCAGAAGTCCTTCGACGCCTTCACACCGGTGCAGACCGTGCTCGGCTGGATCCCCGGGCTCAAGGTATCGACGGTGAAGTCGTCATGCTGCGGCATGGCCGGCAGCTTCGGCTGCGAGGCCGAGCATTGCGCCGCGTCCCAGGCCATGGCCGAGCTGTCCCTGCTGCCGGCAGTGCGCAAGCGTGCGCCCGGTGCTATCGTGGTGGCCGACGACACCAGTTGCCGCCACCAGATCCACGATGGCGCGGACACCGAAGCGGTCCACGTCGCACGCGTGCTCGCCGCGGCCTTGCATAAGCGGGCCGGCCGGGCCAGGAGTGAATATGCATGAAACCAGGGGTTTGAAACCGCCGCCGGCGGCGGTTGTGGGCCATGCCTTGTCGGCGCTCGCCACGCCCGCGCTGCTGATCGATCTCGATGCGTTCGAGGCCAACCTGGCGCGCATGTCGGAACTGGCGGCAAACGCAAGCGTGGCGCTGCGCCCGCATGCGAAGGCGCACAAATCGGTGGCCATCGCCGAGCGGCAGGTGGCTGCGGGCGCGGTGGGCATCTGCTGCCAGAAGCTGTCCGAGGCTTACCCGTTTGCCGCCGCCGGCATTGGCAGCATCCACCTGAGCAACGAGTTTATCGGCCCCGACAAGGCCGCGATGGCGGCCGAGCTGGCCGCGCATACGCGGCTGTCGGTCTGCGTCGACGATGTGCGGCAGGTGCGCGAGATCGGCGCCGCCGCGGCGCGCGCCGGGGTGCGCATCGACGTATTGCCGGAAGTCGATGTGGGGCAGGGCCGCTGCGGTGTTGCCAGCACCGACGAACTGCTGGCGCTGGTGGAGGCCATCGACGCCCAGAAGTCGTTGCGCTTCGGCGGCCTGCAGGGTTATCACGGCGGTGTGCAGCATATCGAAGCGTGGGGCCAGCGGGGCGAGGCGGCGCAGCGCGCGGCGCAGGCCACCGCGGCCTATGTGCGCGAGCTCGAGACGCGCGGCCTGCGCTGCCCGGTGGTAACCGGCGGCGGCACCGGTACCGCGGAGTTCGACCTGGCCAGCGGCGTTTATACGGAGATCCAGCCGGGTTCATACCTGTTTCTCGACGGCCACTACGGCGCCATCGAATGGCACGGCGCGCTGCAGCCGCTCCATTCGCTGTTCGTCGCCGCGACGGTGATGAGTGCCGCGCGACCGGGCGTGGCGGTCTGCGATGTCGGGCTCAAGTCGGTGGCGGTCGATTCCGGCCTGCCGCACGTGTGGCCGCGCGACGCCGACGGGGCCCTCACCTATGCCGCGGCCAACGACGAGCACGGGGTGCTGCAAATCAGCGAGATCGAAAGCAAGACCCTGCTCGGCGAGAAGCTGTGGCTGGTGCCGGGCCATTGCGACCCGACCGTCAACCTACACGACGCCTATGTCTGCGTGCGCGGCGAGCGCATCGAGGCCGTGTGGGCGATCGAGGCGCGCGGGCTGAGCCGCTGACGCGCCGCGGCCCGGGCCGCAATGCGGCCGCCTTCACCACGCCGTTACCGGGCATCGCTGCCATCAAGCAGTGAATTCAGCGGCATGGCGCTTCACGAACTCATGCATGCTCGTCGGCGTCTTGCCGGTGAGCTTGATGAGGTCGTCAGTCATACGGTCGTACCGCCCCTGCGCATGAAGCTCCGCCATCACGGCAAGGTGATTGACCAGGTGTACCGGCACGCCCGCCTCCCGCAGCTTGTCAGCCCACGCCGCGACCGGTACATCGCGATAGTGGATCGTCCTGCCGAGCGCCTCGGAAAAGACGCGCGCGTAATGCTCCAGGTCGGCCGACTCAGGTCCGGTCAGGTTATAGATATTGCCGATGTGTGGCGCCGGGTTGTCGAGGATCCCGGCAACGGCGTGCGCCACATCGACAGCCGAGACCGGTGAAGTCCTGCTGCTGCTCAGCGGCAACGCCAGTTCGTCGCGTTCCCGTACGCCGGCGGCGGCGAGACGCAGGAAGAAGCCTTCAAGGAAGACCGTAGGCCGCACCGTGACGACCGGCAGCCCGGACCATGCCAGGGCCTGCTCGGCAAGCCAGTGCAGCTTGTGTTGCGGGCTGTCGGTGGTTTGCGTGATGCTCATCTGCGTGACCGTCATCTGCGACATATTCACGAAGGCTTCAACGCCGTGGTGGCGCGCAACCGCGGCGGTGTTGATCGTGGCTTCCAGATAAGCCGCCGACACCGACATGCCAAAGTAGATGCGCGAAACACCTTCGATGGCGCGATGCATCGAGTCGAGGTCGGTCAGGTCGCCCTGCACGACCTCGGCGCCGATGCGACGCAGATCTTCAGCGCGTTCATCTTCCTGGCGCACCAGGGCGCGTACCTTGTGCCCCTTGTCGAGCAGCATGGCGGTGACGTTGCGGCCGATGGCGCCGATCGCGCCGGCGGCTCCGGTTACGAGGATAGGGCGGTCATGTGTGGAGGTCATTGTCTTCGTCTCGGGTATTCAGATAAGGAAATGTCGGGCGGCACCGATGCTCAGGCAACGGTGGTGCGCAGATCGTCCGGGCCTGGTTCCGCGCTTGACTTGGGATGCGCTGCGCGTTCGTGAACGTGCGCGGTGGGCGTGCGATCGATCAACAGGCTCAGCAATTCCGGCCGGCTGTAGTGGCCGCGCGAGTCCATCATCTGCTTGCGCCTGTCGATTAGCGTGAAGTCGAGGTCGGCGATGACCTCGCCTTCACCAGCGCGCAGCGGTTCGCCCAGCAAGGTGCCATCGGGTGCCACGATCGCGGTGAAGCATCCGCCGGAGATCGGACCGATGGCGCAGCCGGTGTCCTTCATGATCTGCGCCTGCTGGTCGGCGTCCAGCCAGGCCGTGGCATTGACGACGAAGCACGCCGACTCCAGCGCATGCTGCCGGATGTTGATTTCCGTCTGTTGGGCGAACAGGTCGCCGAAGATCGAGCCCGGATACATGGCCGAATGGATCTGTTCGCCGTCGGCCATCATCGCGTAGCGCGCCAGCGGGTTGTAGTGCTCCCAGCATGCCAGCTGGCCAATGCGGCCGACCTTGCTGTCGACGGCGCGCAGGCCCGAGCCGTCGCCCTGGCCCCAGATCATGCGCTCGTGATAGGTGGGAGAGATCTTGCGGCGCCGCTGGATCAGCGTGCCATCGGCATCGAAGAGCAGTTGCGTGTTGTACAGGGTGCCGCCGTCACGCTCGTTGACGCCGATGGACACCACCACGCCCGCCTGCCGGGCGGCTTCGCCGATCGCATCGGTGGCGGGCGACGGCACCGTCACGGCCTGGTCCATGAGCTTGCGCTGCTCGGGCCCCGCGATGTTCTGCAGGGGACTTTGCACGAAGGAAAAGTACGGGTAGTAGGGCACCACGGTCTCGGGGAAGGTGGCGAACTGCACGCCCTGCCGGCCAAGCTCGTGGATCTTGCGCACGACCTTGTCGACGGTTGCTTCCCGGCTGTAGAGGACGGGGCTCATTTGCACTGCTGCGGCTTTGACGACTTTCATTGCGATCTCCGTTTCTGCGGGGGAGGGGACTTGAAGTCCCGGCATTCACACGCCGATGATGTTGCATATGCAACATCATCGGCAAAAAAATTCAATTCATCCGGCGCGGCAGCTCTTTCGCGATCCCCATGATCGCGCTGGCGCCGTCCTCGCCCAAAACCTTCCTGGCTTTCGCTTGCGCGGCCGACCATGCGGATGCAGCGCTGCGCAGCAATGCTTTGCCTTCCGCCGTCACCGAAAGCGGGCGAATGCGACCATCCTCGGCGGGGGATTCTTCGGCAAGCCACCCTTGCGCGATCAGCGGCTGCAAATTCCTGGTCAGCGTCGAACGCTCGTGATGGTTCCTGCGCCCGAGGTCTGCCCGGCTGATCGGACCAAGCTCCATGACGAGCACGAGCAACGTGAACTGGGGAGCGTTAATGCCGAACGGCCGCAGCTCCTGGTCATAGATCGCGGTCAGGACCCTGGAAATCTGCCGTGTGCGCGTAAGCAGGCAGTTCCGCGTGATCTCGCCGGTCACATCGCGAGCCGCTTTGTGTTGAACGTCTGAAGTCATGCAGGAGAGTATGTTGCATATGCAACGAGTATGCAAGGAAAATCTATCCACGTCGTATCCGCCACCTGGTCGTGTTCAAAGCCCCAGGTGGCTGGCTATTCACGTGGTCCGTTGCGCGACGTGCGCTCGCCTTGCTTCCCGTACATGCCTGGCGGGTAGATGGGATAACGCAGCGCCGCGAACACGAGCACGACGGCGCCAATTGCAGTGATCCAGTCGAGAAGGTCCATAACCCTCCTTGCGCGCGATATCAGGCATGGCTTGCTTTGCACCATAGCCTTGGCGGAGGGATGCTATCGCCGGGAGGCGCCGCGACCAACGAAGGTTTGCGGATATCGATATGTCGATGATCCGCACCCTGGCCGGCGCCTTATTCCTTGCGAGCGGGACGGCTACCCTCCGCCAGGGTGCCCGCTCTTTTCCAATTGTGTATTGGGGAGGCTTGCTTTTTCTTTTTCATCAGCCACGCCTTGGTCGGCGCGGTCTGCAAGCTTTCCGTTTTCGGCAGCAATGGCCGGGTCACTGAAATCAACCCGCTCGGTAATTGCGCCTTGCTTGTCGTGTATATAAAGAAGCACACGCCTTTCCACGGCGAGCGCGGTTGCAACCGCTATCGCCTGGGTCAATTCCAGATCGACTTCCAGGCGGCCTTCGCCTTCGGCAGCTACTGCCCACCGCTTTCCGTCGTAAACAACATGAAGATTGCTGTTCTGAGCTTCCATAAATGGTCCCTGGAGAACTTGTGGAAATCTGTCAGTGGCTCTTCAGGTAATTCTAAGCGGCCCAAAGGGCGGGGGGATAGCGTGGATCGAGGCGGAATGGTCCGAGCGTTGTGTGCGGTCGATTCTGCACGGCTTTCGGACATCAGCATAAACCCTCGGGCCGGTCGCTGCCACGTTTCGCTACGACCCTTCACAAAGCGTGAATACCCCTTGATGGGTAGCGTCTGGCGGCGGGCAGGCGGCGCCCGTACAGTCTCGCTCAACAACGGAGACTGTGCAGATGTGGGACGTACTTGTAGTGGGCGGCGGCAACGCGGCGTTATGCGCAGCGCTGATGGCGCGGGAGGCCGGGGCTAGCGTATTGCTGCTGGAGGCCGCGCCGCGCGCCTGGCGCGGCGGCAATTCGCAGCACACCCGGAACCTGCGCTGCATGCACGATGCACCACAGGACGTACTGGTCGACAGCTATCCGGAAGAGGAATACTGGCAGGACCTGCTCAAGGTCACGGGCGGCATTACCAACGAGAAGCTCGCGCGCCTGGTGATCCGGGCCTCGTCGACGTGCCGGCCGTGGATGCGCCGGCATGGCGTGCGCTTCCAGCCGCCGCTGTCCGGCGCGCTGCACGTGGCGCGCACCAACGCCTTCTTCATGGGCGGGGGCAAGGCGCTGGTCAATGCCTACTACCGCAGCGCCGAGGCGCTCGGCGTGGAGATCCGCTACGAAACGCCGGTGGATGCCATCGAACTGAAGGACGGGCGCTTCGCGGCCGCGCGCTGCGGCGACCAGCGCTTCACCGCGCGGGCCTGCGTGCTGGCGGCCGGCGGCTTCGAGTCCAACCGCGAATGGCTGCGCAACGCCTGGGGCCAGAACGAGCGCGGCGAATGGCCGGCCGACAACTTCCTGATCCGAGGCACGCGCTTCAATATGGGCGTGTTGCTGAAGTACATGATCGACGCGGGCGCCGACGCCATCGGCGATCCGTCGCAGTCGCACTGCGTGGCCATCGACGCCCGCGCGCCGCTGTACGACGGCGGCATCTGCACGCGCATCGACTGCGTATCGCTGGGCGTGGTGGTCAACCGCGACGCACAACGCTTCTATGACGAAGGCGAGGACTTCTGGCCGAAACGGTATGCCATCTGGGGCCGCCTCGTCGCCCAGCAACCGGAGCAGATCGCTTACTCGATCATTGACGCCAAGGCAGTAGGCCGCTTCATGCCGCCCGTCTTTCCGGGCACGACGGCCCAGACGCTGCCTGAGCTGGCCCGCAAGCTCGGCCTGCCGGAGCAGGCGTTCGTGGACAGTATTGCCGAATATAACGCAGCGTGCCGCACCGGTACCTTCGACCACACGGCGCTCGACGACTGCCACACCGAGGGCTTGTCGCCGGCCAAGACTCACTGGGCCCGGCCGCTCGACACCGCACCGTTCTACGGCTACGCGCTGCGGCCGGGGATCACGTTTACCTACCTCGGCCTGAAGGTGAATGAGCATGCCGCCGTGCATTTTAACGGCCAGCCCAGCGACAACCTCTTCGTCGCCGGCGAAATGATGGCGGGCAATGTGCTCGGCAAGGGCTATACGGCCGGCGTGGGCATGTCCATCGGCACGGCGTTCGGGCGCATTGCGGGCACGGAAGCGGCAAAGGCCGCCGCGCAACAGAAGCAAGGAGTACAACGTGAAGCAGCTTGAGGCCCTGGCGCGCGAAGCCCGCGATCTCGCCGCCGAGTCCGGTGGTGCGTCTGGTGAAGCGGGCGGACGCAAGGCGATCCCGATCCGGGTGCTGCCGCTGACCGACAACGAGGCCGAAGTGGCGCGCCAGATGCAGATCTGCAATGCGTGCCGCTATTGCGAAGGATTCTGCGCCGTGTTCCCGGCCATGACCCGGCGACTGGAGTTCGGCAAGGCTGACGTCAACTACCTGGCCAATCTCTGCCATAACTGCGGCGCTTGCTATCACGCCTGCCAGTACGCGCCGCCGCACGAGTTCGGCGTCAACGTGCCGCAGGCCATGGCGAAGGTGCGGCTGGAGACCTACACCGAGTATGCCTGGCCGGCCCCGCTGGGCAAGCTGTACCAGCGCAACGGCCTGACGGTATCGGTGGCGCTTGCGGTTGGCCTGGCGCTGTTCCTGGTGCTGGCCGTGGTGCTGGGCGGTCCGCTGTGGCGCGAGTATGCCGGCGGCAATTTCTACGCGGTGTTCCCGCACAACACGCTGGCGAGCCTGTTCGGCGCGGTGTTCGGCTTTGCCGTGCTTGCGCTCGGCATCGGGGTACGTGGGTTCTGGCGCGATGTGTCGGCGGGTACCGCGTCGACATCGGCCGTTGCCGAAGCCACGAAGAACGTGCTGACGCTCTCGTACCTGGATGGCGGCCACGGCGAAGGCTGCAATGAAGCGGACGACCGCTTCACGCTGGCGCGGCGGCGTTTCCACCATTTCACGTTCTACGGCTTCATGCTGTGCTTTGCGTCCACGACCGTGGCGACGGCTTATCACTATCTGCTGGGCTGGCATGCGCCGTATCCGGTGCTCAGCCTGCCGGTGCTGCTCGGCATTGCCGGGGGCGTGGGCCTGCTGATTGGTCCCGCGGGCTTGTTGTGGCTGAACCTGCGGCGGCATCCGATGCAGGGCGACACGAAGCAGCGTCCGATGGACCGCGGTTTCATCGCGCTGCTGCTGCTGACCAGTGCGACCGGCCTGGCCTTGCTGGCGTGGCGCGAGACGGCGGCCATGGCGACGCTGCTTGCCATCCACCTCGGTGTGGTGATGGCGCTGTTCGCGACGCTGCCCTATGGCAAGTTCGCGCACGGCATCTATCGCAGCGCGGCGTTGCTCAAATTCAATATCGAAAAACGCAAGCCGAGCGGACTGACCCTCGGCTCGGACTGAAAAGTCCCAGGACAAAAGACAAAGGAGCCCGACCATGAGGAAACCCGGTGTGCTGAACATCCCTTCGATGCGCGAGCAGTGCAGTGAGGCCGAGTGGCAGGCCCGCGTGGACCTTGCTGCCTGCTACCGGCTGGTGGAGCTGTATGGCATGGCCGACATGATGGCCAACCACATCTCCGTGCGCGTGCCCGACGAGGAAGATGCCTTCCTGATCAACCCCTATGGGATGATGTATGAGGAGATCACAGCGAGCTGCCTGATCAAGGTCGACCACGACGGCAAGATCCTGTCGAAGCCGGATTTCGGGGAACACAACTACGGCATCAACAAGGCCGGCTATGTGATCCACAGCGCCGTCCACCATGCCCGCCCGGAAGTGGCCTGCGTGATCCACACCCATAGCTGGGCCTCGATGGCGGTGTCGTCGCTGGAATGCGGCTTGCTGCCGATCACGCAGACAGCCATGCGCTTCCTGAAGATCGGCTACCACGAGTACCAGGGCGTGGTGCTCGACACTGCCGAGCAGGCCTCGCTGATCGAGGACCTCGGCAAAGGCGAGGCGCTGATCCTGCGCAACCATGGCGCGCTGACGGTGGGCAGCACCGTGGGCGAGGCCTTCAACTGGATGCACCGGCTGGAGCTGGCCTGCCGCTCGCAAGTGGCGGCGATGTCGTGCGGCACGCCGCTGCACGCGGTGCCGGCGGATGTGCTGCAGGAAACCTGGAACAACTACCAGCCCGGCACGCGCCGCCCGTATGGCGTGATGGAGTGGCCGGCGCTGCTGCGCAAGCTGGACCGCATGGACCCGAGCTTCCGGGACTGACGACCCGGCTGGCTGCCCCTGCAGCACCAACAGAAGATAAAGAGAAGAAGGCCCCCACGGAGTGAGACAAATGAATCGCAGACGCATGCTGGCGCAAGTGCTGGCGCTCGGCGCCGCCCCCTATGTCCTGTCGTCGCCGGCGCTGGCGCGCGCCGGCAAGCCCGTCACGCTGGTCGTGCCGTTCGCCCCCGGGGGCAACCTCGACGTGGTGGCGCGTGCCATCGTTCCGGCGCTGGAAGCCAGCCTCGGCCGCAACGTGATCGTCGACAACCGGCCCGGTGCCGGCGGCGTGATCGGCGCCACGCTGGTGTCGCGTGCGGAGCCTGACGGCAGCACACTGCTGGTCACCACGCCCAACGCCATTGTCGTGCTGCCGCGCATGACGCGCACCGGCTTCAGCCTGGCCAGCTTCAGCCCGGTCGGGCTGGTGTCGAGCACGGCGCTGGTGCTGGTGGTGAAGGGCGGCGACGCGCGCTTCAAGGACGTGGGCGCGCTGCTCGCCTTCGCCCGCGCCAATCCCGGCAAGCTTTCGGCGGGCCACGCCGGACCCGGCACCACCAACCACATGGCCACCATGCAGCTGGAGGATGCGGCCGGCATCCGCCTGACGGAGGTGCCGTACAAGGGTTCGGCGCCCGCGCTGGTGGACCTGATGGGTGGCCAGATCGACCTGGTGGTCGACCAGCTGTCCAGCTCGGCGCCGCATATCCAGTCGGGCGCGCTGCGCGCCCTGGCGGTGATGTCGCGCGAGCGCGATGCCATGCTGCCCACGGTGCCGACCCTGCGCGAGGCGGGTCTCGCCAACTTCGAGGCGACTACCGCCACCGGTCTGCTCGCTCCTGCCGGCACGCCCGTGGCGGTGGTCAGCGACATCAACGCCGCGCTGCGCAAGGCCCTGGCCGAAGGCAGCGTCAAGAGCCGCCTGCTCAGCGTGGGCAGCATGGCAAAGGGTTCCACCCCAGCGGAATTCCTCGCCTTGCTGCAGCGCGAAGACGCCCGTGCGCAAACGCTCGCCGCGGCCGGCCGCCTGAAGGCTGCCGAATAAGCCACGGAGAGACCACCCATGACACGACCCTGCCTGCCCCCGCAAGATACGCTGACACCGCCGGCCTTCCGCGCCCCGGACGGCGCCTGCGACAGCCATGCCCACGTATTCGGGCCCTTTGCCAGCTTTCCTCTGGCCGAGGACCGCAGCTACACGCCGGCCGAGCATCCGGCCGACGCCTTTATCGGCCACCTGGACGCACTCGGCCTGACGCGCGGCGTGCTGGTCACGGCGAGCGCCAGCGGCAGCGACAACCGCGTGGTGCTCGACGCGCTGCGCCGGTACCCGGCGCGCCTGCGCGGCATCGCCGTGCCCGCTGCCGGCACCACGGACGCCGAACTGGACGACTGGCACGACGCCGGCGTGCGCGGCGTGCGCATCAACCTGTACCAGCTCGGCGGCCATGCGGTGTACCGCAACGGCGTGGGGCTCGACGTGCTGGGGGCGCTGGCGCCCCGTCTGGCCGAGCGCGGCTGGCATGCGCAGATCTGGATTCACGCGCCGGACCTGGTCGAACTCGGCCCGCGCCTGAAGGCGCTCGGCGTGCCGCTGGTCATCGACCACATGGGCCGCATGGCGACTTCGCGCGGCGTGGACGATCCCGGTTTCCGTGCACTGTGCGCGCTGCTGGCGGAGGGCGCCGCGTGGACCAAGATTTCCGGCGCCGACCGCCTGCAACCGGCCGGGGCGCCATATTGCGAGGTCGATCCGTTCGTCGCCGCGCTGCTGGCCGCCAATCCCGGGCAGGTGGTATGGGGCTCCGACTGGCCGCACATCAACTACTACGAGTCCGCACAGGTGCCGGACGACGGCGTGCTGTTCAACCTGCTGGCGCGCTGGCTGCCGGATACGGCTGCCAGCGAGCGTGTGCTGGTCAGCAATCCGGCCCGGCTGTACGGCTTTCCTGCGGCCTGATCGCGGCTTCCATTCCCACCACAACAGACGGCGGCCAACCACCGGAGCACCGCCGCACCACGAGAGGAGACACACCCCATGCCCCGCTTCGCATTCCGACGCTGGCCGGCCCGGCTCGCCGCCACCCTGGCGCTGGCCGCAGCCAGCCTCGCCGCCCACGCCGCCGACCCGTATCCCGACAGGCCGGTGCGCGTGGTGGTGGCCTTTACCGCCGGCGGTACCACCGACATGCTGGCGCGCAGCGTGAGCCAGAAGCTCGGCCAGCAGCTGAAGCAGTCGTTCGTGGTGGAGAACAAGCCCGGCGCGGGCGGCAACATCGGCACCGAATACGTGGTGCGCGCGCCGGCGGATGGCTACACGCTTCTGGTCAACTCGGTCGGGCCCATTTCCATCAACCAGACGCTCTACAAGAACCTCGGCTACGATCCGCTTACGGACCTCGTGCCGGTGGTGCAGATCGCTGACGTGCCCAACGTGCTGGTGGTCCACCCGTCGCTGCCGGTGAAGACCTTTGAGGCGTTCGTCGGCTACCTCAAGGCCAACCCGGGCAAGCTGAACTACAGTTCGACCGGCGTGGGCACCTCGTCGCATCTGTCGGGCTTCATGCTGACCGAGCGCAGCGGCGCGCCGGCCATCCACGTGCCATACAAGGGCGCGAACGCGCTCAACGACCTGTTGTCGGGGCGCGTGCAGTTCATGTTTGCCACCATTCCGTCGGTGATGTCGCATATCCAGGCGGGCAAGCTGCGGGCCCTGGCGGTCACCAGCGCCCAGCGTTCCCGCTCGCTGCCAAACCTGCCGACCGTTGCCGAGAAGGGCTTCCCCGGCTTCGAGGCGGGTTCGTGGTTCGGCTTCTTCGCGCCGAAAGGCACGCCGGCACCCGTCATCGCCAGGCTGAACAAGGCGGTGAACGAGGCGCTGCCGTCGCTGCAGGCTCAGATGATCCGCGAGGGCGCCGACCCGGTGGGCGGCTCGCCTGACCAGTTCGGGCAGTTCACGCGCAAGGAGTACGTCAAGTGGAAGGCCGTGGTGCAGGCGACCGGCGCCACCGTCGAGTGAGGGCGGCATGACGACTGATCAGCCGGGCGCGGCACCGCTGCGCATCTTGTTGTCGGAGCCGGCGCTGCGCCAGCATGGCGAGGCCATCGGCGCGGCGGCGGGCACCTGGCAGCCGGTGCTGGCGCCGTCCGTTGACGATGCGGGCCAGGTCGATGCCGACGTCGCCTTCGTGTCGCGCGATGTGACGGGCCTTTCCACCAAGCACGAGATCCACGCCGCCACCCGGCGCTTCTACGACGCCATGCTGCAGGCGCCGTCGCTGCGCTGGGTGCACACCCATTCGGCCGGGGCCGATCGCGCCGTGTTCGGCCAGTTGCGCGGGCGCGGGGTAGAGGTGAGCACGTCGTCCGGCGCCAACGCGGCGGTCGTGGCGCAAACCGCGCTGGCAGGGGTGCTGGCGCTGGCTCGCCATTTCCCGCAATTGCTCGCCGCCCAGCGCGAACGCCGCTGGGCGCCGCTGATCGGTTCCGGCCTGCCGCGGGACCTGCAAGGGCAGACGGCCACGATCGTCGGCTGGGGCCCGATCGGGCAGCGGCTGGGCACGGTGCTGAAGCTGCTCGGCCTGAAGGTGGTGGCGGTGCGGCAGCGCGCCACACCCACGGGGGATGACATCGCCTGTGTCGGGGTGGACGACCTGCTGGATGTACTGCCGCGCACGGACTGGCTGATCCTGGCTTGCCCGCTGACGGACCGCACGCGCGGGCTGGTCGGCGCGCAGGCGCTCGCGCTGCTCCCTGCCGGTGCGCGCCTGGTCAATATCGCCCGCGGCGAGGTGGTGGACGAAGGCGCGTTGATCGCGGCGCTGCACGACGGCCGCCTCGCGGGCGCCTACCTGGACGTGTTTGCACACGAGCCGCTGGATGCGGATTCGCCGCTCTGGGCGATGCCAAACGTCATCGCTACGCCGCACAGTGCCGGGTTCTCCGATGGCAACGCGGCGCGCGTGCTTGGCATCTTCCTCGACAACCTGCGTGGCTGGCGAAACGGGATGCCTCTGTGTAATCGGGTGCCATAGGAGCTCCGCCCCTTCCGGACGGTCGGGAGAGCAATTTAGCGAGCGACCGCTTCCGGCCGGGCTTCGCCGAGCTGGTAGCCCCTGACGGGAGACTCACAGAGGGTAACCGTCTCAGCGGTGCGGGGCTGCAATGCCGCCGGGTAGACGACAAGAGCAGGGCGTGCACGACTGGCTCGGGGCCGATACACCTTGAACTCGGAGGGGGAGGTGGGCGTGCGGAGCATTGACCAGCGTAACGGGTACCCGCGAGCGTCGCATGAGCTGCGCCGGAATACCGGCGCCTGCAAGGGCCAGGAAGCGCGACCAGGCTGACAGGCCCAACACAATGCCATCGCATTGGCACACCTGTGCAGCGGTCAAAATTGTAGTCGCCGGCGAGCCGATGCCAATCTGCGCCACATAATCCACGCCGGAATCGTCAAGGATTTCTCCCGCACATGCCAGCGCGGCTTCGCCTTCGCTGCGTTCCCGCTCCCGCAACCGGGCAAGGGAATGATAGGCGCGGGCGCGGCCCTGCTCAATCGGGGCTTGCACGTTAAGCAGCAAGACCTGCGAAATGCTGCCCTCTCTATAGAGGAACGCGGCATGCCTGACAGCCCATAACGAACTGTCTGAGCCGTCAACAGCGACAAGAAGCTTGATCATTGCGGTTCAACACTGGTAGCGGTGCCGCGGCGACGATTTGTCGGGGCAGCAATTCCGATGCAGCCAGCGTATGCGAGTTCGTGTTTACCTCGCATCAAGATATGGCGGTAGCGCATAAAGATCCGATAAAGGGGCAGCGGGCGAGCCAGCAAGGCGCATGGATGCCTGCTCTGCAGCCATCAGCGCCAAGCCGATTTCGGCGAGCCCGCAGCGACGGATCATCGCGGCAAAAGCGGCTGGAGTGTGACTTGTCGTCCGCTTCCCAGCCCCATCCACGCCGATCTTTATGCGTTCTTTATACGCGCCGCTCACCTTTCTACCCTGTTTTTACTACCCCGTCGCTAAGCTCCAAGCCGAAACCACTCAAGGGTGTTTTGTCATGGACGGGATCTTTCTGATCGTATTGATAGGCTTCGCCGTGCTGAGCGCGGCCCTGCTGGGGCTGTGCGCGGTGCTTGCCCCGCAATCTCCGGCGGGCAACGGGCACGGCGGTTCGCATAACCAGCTGTCGGCAAAGAACAGCGCATCGGACAGGGGCTTGTGATGAGCTGGACCGATCTGTTGAGCGGTGTGTTGGCGGCCGCCATTTTCATTTATCTACTCATCGCGCTGTTCCGGCCGGAGAAATTCTGATGTCCTCCCAATTCGTGGGCCTGCTGGTCCTCTATCTCGCCATCCTGCTGGCGTGCGCTCCATTTCTCGGACGCTATCTCCGGCGTGCGGTGGAGGACGGCAACTATTCGCTGACTGTCTGGGGCCGTCCGCTGGAGCGGCTGCTGTATCGCCTGGGCGGCGTGCGTGCCGATACCGAGATGGGGTGGAAGCAGTACACCATCGCCGTCCTGGCGTTCAACCTGCTTGGGGTTGTGGCGGTCTATGCGCTGCAGCGCCTGCAGGGCATGCTGCCGCTGAATCCGCAAGGCTTCGGCGCGGTCACGCCAGACTCGGCCTTCAACACGGCCATCAGCTTTGTCAGTAATACGAACTGGCAGGGCTATGCCGGCGAGTCGACCATGGGCTATCTGATGCAGATGCTCGCACTCACCGTGCAGAATTTCCTGTCCGCCGCGACCGGCATCGCCGTGGTCTTCGCGCTGATCCGCGGCTTCGCGCGCCAGAGCGCGGCCACAATCGGCAACTTCTGGGTCGATATGACCCGGATCACCCTGTATGTCCTGGTGCCGATTTCGACGGTGATCGCGCTGGCACTGGTCAGCCAGGGCGTGATCCAGAATTTCGATGCCTACAAGGAAGTCAGCCTCGTCACGCCAGTCGAATACACCCAGCCCAAGGTCGATGCCGCCGGGCAGCCGGTGCTCGATGCACAGGGCAAGCCGGTGACGGAAGACCTGAAGACGGACAAGCAGACGCTGGCCATGGGTCCGGTCGCCTCGCAAGAGGCCATCAAGATGCTGGGCACCAACGGCGGCGGCTTCTTCAATGCCAACTCGGCGCATCCGTTCGAGAACCCGAATGCCCTGGCCAACTTTATCCAGATGCTGGCGATCTTCCTGATCCCGGCGGCCCTGTGCTTCACTTTCGGCGAGATGGTGGGGGACAGGCGACAGGGGGTGGCGGTGCTGGCTTCCATGACAGTGATCTTTGTCGCCATGGCTTGCGTCGCCGCAATGTCCGAGCAGATGGCCAATCCTGCGCTGTCCGGCTTGCCGGTCGACCATGCCAGCTCCCTGTTGCAGGCGGGCGGCAATATGGAAGGCAAGGAAACGCGCTTCGGCATTGCGGCGTCGGCGCTGTTCGCCACCATCACGACCGCGGCATCGTGCGGCGCGGTCAATGCGATGCATGACTCGTTCACCGCCATTGGCGGGCTGGTGCCGATGCTGCTGATGCAACTGGGCGAAGTGGTGTTCGGCGGGGTCGGCTCGGGGCTGTACGGCATGCTGGTCTATGCAGTGCTCGCTGTCTTCATCGCCGGCCTGATGATCGGCCGCACGCCGGAGTACCTCGGCAAGAAGATCGAAGCCTACGAAATGAAGATGACTGCCGTGGCGATCCTGGTCACGCCGCTGCTGGTGCTGCTCGGCACCTCGGTGGCGGTCATGGCCGAAGCAGGGCGCGCGGGCGTCTTCAATCCCGGCACGCACGGCTTCTCGGAGATCCTTTATGCGCTCTCGTCGGCGGCCAATAACAACGGCAGCGCCTTTGCGGGCCTCTCTGCCAACACGCCGTTCTACAACACGCTGCTGGCGGCGGCCATGTGGTTCGGCCGGTTCTGGATCATCATCCCGGTCCTTGCGCTGGCGGGCTCGCTCGCGGCCAAGAAGCGCGTGCCGCCCAGCGGCGGCACGATGCCGACGCACGGCCCGTTGTTTGTCGTGCTGCTGGTGGGGACGGTACTGATGGTCGGCGCGCTCACCTATGTGCCGGCACTGGCGCTCGGGCCGGTTGCCGAGCAGCTCCAGGGCGCGGTGATGGCAACCGCGGCGAAGTAAGGCGACTACTGACGAAGAGATATCGAGCATTCGTACACGTCCGGTACCTGCACTGCCTCACAGGCGAGGTGCCGGGCGTTTCCAGCGGATTGCGGAGAAACCATGCAACATGATTCGATGGCCCCATCGGCCAAGCGCGGCGGCAAGACGCCGGACGCTGCTTCCTCCAACACGCTTCCTGCCAAGGTCGCGCCGGTCTCCGGCCAGCAACGCGGCACGCATCATCATCCGCATCGCCCGCCGGCGCGCAGCATGTTCGCGCCGGAACTGGTGAAGCCTGCGCTCGTTGCGGCCCTCAGGAAACTATCGCCGCGGGACCAGTTGCGCAACCCGGTGATGTTCGTGGTCTACGTCGGCAGCATCCTGACGACCATCCTCTTCCTGCGGGCGATGTTCGCGCCCGCGGCTGCCCCTGGCGGCGAGAGCGCGGGCTTCATCCTGGCGGTATCGGTCTGGCTGTGGTTTACGGTGCTGTTCGCCAACTTTGCCGAGGCATTGGCGGAAGGGCGGAGCAAGCAGCAGGCCGAGGCGCTGCGCGGCCTGAAGACGACCGTCACCGCGCGCGTGCTGAAGGAAGGCAAGCGTGGCAGTGCCACGGAGGCCCGTGCGGCCACGGCGCTGCGCCGTGGCGACGTCGTGCTGGTGGAAGCCGGCGACATGATCCCTGGGGACGGGGAAGTGATCGACGGCGTGGCCTCGGTCGACGAAAGCGCGATCACGGGCGAATCGGCACCGGTGATCCGCGAGTCCGGCGGCGATTTCTCGTCCGTGACCGGCGGCACGCGCGTGCTGTCCGACTGGATCGTAGTACGCATCACGACCAACCCGGGCGAGAGCTTCATCGACCGCATGATCACGATGGTCGAAGGCGCCAAGCGGCAGAAGACCCCGAACGAGCTGGCCCTGACGATCCTGCTGGTCGGCCTGACCCTCGTACTGCTGCTGGCCACGGCCACGCTGCAGCCGTTCTCGCTCTACAGCGTGCTGGTGACCAAGGCTGGCGTGCCGGTGACGATCACCGTGCTGGTGGCGCTGCTGGTCTGCCTGATCCCGACCACCATCGGCGGCCTGCTGTCGGCAATCGGTGTCGCTGGCATGAGCCGGATGATGGAAGCGAACGTGATCGCAACGTCGGGCCGTGCCGTCGAAGCCGCCGGTGACGTGGATGTGCTGCTGCTCGACAAGACCGGCACGATCACCCACGGCAACCGCCAGGCATCGCGCTTTATCCCGGCACCGGGCGTGTCGCTGCTGCAGCTCGCGGAAGCGGCCTGGCTGTCGTCGCTGGCCGACGAGACCCCGGAAGGCCGCAGCATCGTCACGCTCGCCCGGCAGCAGCCGGGGTTGGCGGCGCCGGAGATGGCCAAACTGAAGCCGGAGTTCGTACCGTTCACGGCCCAGACCCGCATGAGCGGCGTCGACCTGGGCAATGGCGGCGAACGCCACGTACGCAAGGGCGCAGCGGATGCCGTGCGCCGCTACGTCACCGAGCGCGCCGGCAAGTACCCGGATGCCGTATTGCAGGCCGTGGATGAGGTGGCGCGCGTCGGCAGCACGCCGCTGGTGGTGGCTGACGCCCGGGGTGACGATGTGCGTGTGCTGGGCGTGATCGAGCTGAAGGACATCGTCAAGACCGGCATCCGCGAGCGCTTTGGCGAGCTGCGCAAGATGGGCATCAAGACCGTGATGATCACCGGCGACAACCGCCTGACCGCAGCCTCGATCGCCGCGGAAGCCGGCGTCGATGACTTCCTGGCCGAGGCCACGCCGGAAGCCAAGCTCAAGCTGATCCGCCAGTACCAGACCGACGGGCGACTGGTGGCGATGACCGGCGACGGCACTAACGATGCGCCGGCGCTGGCCCAGGCCGACGTCGCCGTGGCGATGAACAGCGGCACGCAGGCGGCCAAGGAAGCCGGCAACATGGTGGACCTGGACAGCAACCCGACCAAGCTGATCGAGATCGTCGAGATCGGCAAGCAGATGCTGATGACGCGCGGCTCGCTGACAACCTTCAGCGTTGCCAACGACATCGCCAAGTATTTCGCCATCATCCCGGCGGCATTTGCCACCACGTATCCGCAGCTCAACCTGCTGAATGTGATGGGGCTTGCCACGCCGGCCTCGGCCATCATGTCTGCCGTGATCTTCAATGCGCTGATCATCGTCGTGCTGATTCCGCTCGCGCTCAAGGGCGTTGTCTACCGGCCGTTGGGTGCGGCGGTGCTGCTGCGCCGCAACCTGCTGATCTACGGTCTTGGCGGCATCCTGGTGCCGTTTGCCGGCATCAAGTTGATCGACATGGTCCTTGCGCTGTTTGGCTGGATCTGATTTCCCTACGATTCGGAGTTCTCATGATTACCCAAGTGCAATCTCCCCAGCCCGCACCGCAACCCGTGCAGGCGGGCCTTGCGAGGCCGATGCTGGTGGTGTTCGTCGCGCTGTCGCTGTTGACCGGCCTGTTGTATCCGGGCGTGATTACCGCGATTTCGAAAGTCGTGTTCCCGCACCAGGCAGGGGGCTCGCTGATCGAGAAGGACGGCAAGCCCATCGGCTCCGAACTCATCGGCCAGCCGTTCTCCGACCCGAAGTACTTCTGGGGCCGGTTGTCGGCGACGGCGCCCATGCCGTATAACCCTGCGGCGTCGGTCGGCTCGAACCTGGGCCCCACCAACCCGGCGCTGACCGACACGGCCCGCGCGCGCATCGACGCGCTGCACGCCGCCGATCCGGACAACCAGGCGCCGGTACCCGTGGACCTGGCCACGGCATCCGGTAGCGGCCTCGATCCGCATATCAGTCCCGCCGCGGCCGAATACCAGGCGGCGCGCGTGGCCCGCATCCGCGGGATTCCCGTCGAACAGGTGAAGCAGCTGATCGCCGCGCATACCGAGGCGCCGCTGCTGCCGGTTCTGGGCGAGCCGGGGGTCAATGTCCTGAAGCTGAACCTGGCGCTGGACGGCATTGCGCCGAAGCGATGAAGACGATGACGGCAGCGCCATGCATGCAGCCCTGACCGGGAGCGAGCCTTCCCATGCCTGATGCCGAATTCCGCGAAGCCGCCGGGCGGCCCGATCCCGATGCGCTGCTCCAGATGGTCCAGGCCGAAGGGGAGCGTGCAGCGCGCGGCAGGCTGCGGGTCTACTTTGGCGCTTCGGCCGGGGTAGGCAAGACCTTTGCCATGCTTACCGCGGCGCGGGCGGCGTCGGCGCAGGGCACGGATGTCGTCATTGGCATCGTCGAGACCCACGGCCGCGCGGAGACCGAGGCGCTGGTCGCCGGCGTCGAGCGGCTGCCGATGAAGGAGGTGCCATATCGCGACCGGGTGCTCAAGGAATTCGACCTGGATGGAGCGCTGGCCCGCCATCCCACGCTGATCCTGGTTGACGAGCTTGCACATTCCAATGCGCCGGGGTGCCGTCATCCCAAGCGGTGGCAGGATATACAGGAGTTGCAGGCGGCCGGCATCGACGTCTGGACCACGGTCAATGTGCAGCACCTGGATAGCCTGAACCAAGCGGTTGGGGGCATCACCGGCATTCGCGTGTGGGAAACGGTGCCGGACATTGTTTTCGACAGCGCGGACGAAGTCGTGCTGGTGGACCTGCCCGCCGATGAACTGCTGCACCGGCTGAAGGAGGGCAAGGTCTACCTGCCGGAGCAGGCGCGGCACGCGGCGCGCAATTTCTTTCGCAAAGGCAACCTGATCGCGCTGCGCGAGCTGGCGTTGCGTCGGACGGCGGACCGCGTCGACGACGATGTCCGGGCATGGCGCCAGTCTGAATCCGTGCAGTCGGTCTGGCGCACGCGCGAGGCCGTGCTCGCCTGCATCGGCAGCGGCGACGATGCGGAGCAGGTCGTCAAGAGCGCGCGGCGGCTGGCCGGCCAGCTCGATTGCGACTGGCACGTGGTGACCATCGCTACACCGAGACTGGCGCCGCCATCCAATGCGGCGAAGCTGCGCCTGCAGACGGCAATGCGCCTTGCCGAAGAACTGGGCGCGCGCACCGAGACACTGGCTGGCAATGACATGGTCCAGGCTGTGGTCGGGTATGTGCGTCGCCATAACCTGACCAAGGTGGTGATCGGTCGCGCGCCGGCAGACTGGCGCCGGGGCGGCGCGTCCGTTGCCGAGCGGGCGCGTTCGCTCCTCGAGCGCGCCCTGTCGCCGTTTGTCAGTGCCCCGGCGTGGCTGTTCGGGCGCCGCAGTTTTGCCGATGCGCTGGCGCTCGGCTGCCCGGAGATCGATATCATCCGCGTGGCGGCCGACACGACCCGGGCCGATATCCGGCCGCGCCATGCCGCCGAAGCGCCGGAGGCGCAGCAGGCCACCGACGGTGCGACCCGCAAAGACTACCTGTGGGCAGTGGTATGGTGCGCGGGCGCCACCGCGCTGTCGGCGCTGGCGTTTCCCTGGTTTGACGTCGTCAACATTGCCATGCTGTTCCTTGTGGCGGTGGTCGGGGTGGCGCTGCGCCATGGGCGCGGACCTTCGGCGTTGGCTTCGGTGCTGGCCGTGGCCGCTTTCGACTTCTTCTTCGTGCCGCCGCGGCTGTCATTCGCCGTCAGCGACGTGCAGTATCTGCTGACCTTCCTGGTACTGCTTTCCGTGGGCCTGGTCATCGGGCAGCTGATGGCTGGCATGCGCGAACAGGCGCAGGTGGCCGTCCAGCGCGAGGAAGATGCGCGCACGCTGTACGAGCTGGCCCGGGAGCTGTCCGCGGCGTTGATGCCGGACCAGATCGTCTCGATCGGCAGCCGGTTCCTGCGCGCGGCGTTCGATGCCAACTCGGCCTTCTTCCTGGTTTCACCCGACGGGCGCTTGCTGGCGCCGGTGTCGGATGCCGCGCAACAAGACACGGCGGCCCGAACCGACTCGATCGACCGCGTGCTGGCGGAGTGGGTCTTCGCTCATGGCCAGCCGGCGGGCACCGGCACCCATACCTTGCCCGGCAGCACCGTGCTGTACGTGCCGTTGAAGGCGCCGATGCAGACGCGTGGCGTCCTGGCGGTGGAGCCCGCGGCCGCGCACGCCTTTGCGCAACCCGCGCTGCGGCGGCAGGTCGACGTGTTCTGCACGCTGATCGCGATCGCCATCGAACGCTTGCACTACGTCGACGTGGCACAGCAGGCGCTGCTGTCGATGGAGTCGGAGCGCCTGCGCAGTTCCTTGTTGGCAGCCGTTTCGCACGACCTGCGAACCCCGTTGACGAGCCTCATAGGCATGGCCGAGACCATGCAGCGCAGTGTGCCCGCACTGGCACCCCCGCTGGACGAGACGGTAGCCGCCATGCTGGAGCAGGCAAGGCGGATGCGGACGATGGTGGTCAATCTGCTCGATATGGCCAGGCTGCAGAGCCGCGATGTCCGCACGAGTATGGAGTGGCAGTCGGTGGAGGAGCTCGTCGGCGCCAGCCTCGCTGCCATGCGCGACGCGCTGGTGCGCCATCGCGTCGTCGTCGCCGATCTGTCCGGCGTGCCCCTGGTGGAATGCGACGCCGTGCTGATGGAGCGCGTGCTGTGCAACCTGCTGGAGAATGCTGCCAAGTACACGCCGGCGGGAACCGAGATCCGCTTGTGGGCGGCGCCGGTCGATGCTGAAATCAGGATCGCGGTCGAGGATGACGGCCCGGGTGTGCCGGGCGGCAAGGAGCGGCAGATCTTCGAGAAATTCACCCGCGGCGAGCGCGAGTCCGCGACCGCGGGCGTCGGGCTTGGCCTCGCCGTCTGCGAGGCCATCGTCCAGGCCCATGGCGGCCGCATCTGGGTGGAGCCGGCGCAGCGGCCGGAGCGCCCGCGCGGGCAGGCGGGCGCGCGCTTCATGGTGGCATTGCCGCGCGGCAATCCGCCGGCCCTGGAGCCTGAGCCTGAGCCTGTGGGCTAGTATCGATATACGCAACACGAAACACCGCAACGCTGACTAGAGAGAGTTCATGCCATTCGATTTTTCCCCGACGATCCTGCTGGTGGAGGACGAGCCCCATATCCGGCGCTTTGTCCGCGCGACGCTGGAGTCGGAAGGCTGCACCGTGCACGAGGCGGAAACGCTCAAGCGCGGACTGATCGAATCGGGTACGCGGCAGCCCGACCTTGTCATACTCGACCTGGGGTTGCCGGACGGCGATGGCGTGCAGCTGATCCGTGAAATGCGCACGTGGACCGAGGTGCCGATCCTCGTACTATCCGCGCGCAGCGGGGAAGCCGACAAGATCGGCGCGCTGGATGCCGGGGCGGACGACTACCTGACCAAGCCATTCGGCGTCGGCGAGCTGGTGGCGCGCGTGCGCGTGCTGCTGCGCCGGCATGCCAGGGCCAATGCCCACGGCACCCACCATGTCACGTTCGGGGACGTCCAGGTCGACCTGGCGAACCGTGTGGTCACCCGCTCCGGAGAGTCCGTGCACCTGACCCCGATCGAGTATCGCCTGCTGGCGGTGCTGATTGCCCACCGCGGCAAGGTCATGACACACCGTGAACTGCTGCGTGAGGTGTGGGGACCTGCGCAGTCCGAGAGCAGCCAGTACCTGCGCGTGTACATGGGACATTTGCGGCACAAGCTTGAAGCGGACCCAGCCCAGCCGGCCCATTTGCTGACCGAAATCGGGCTGGGTTACCGTTTTGCCGGGTGATTCGGATTGCGGATCTTTACCGTATTTGGATGGCGGCACGGCGGGTTTTGATACCGTTTTTAGGCGTAAATCCATATCGTGGCGATGCCCGTCGTAACGGGATTCCATCAACTTCCGCCACAACAAAAATGCCTGTACTGCGCCAGACCGCCGCGCTGCTTGCGTGTTCCGTCCCCGCTCTCTTCACGTTCGCCGCCATGCCCGCCATGGCCCAATCCCAGCCAGACGCAGAGACGTCGGCGCATACGTTCACGGCCAATGTCTCCGTGGCCACCGATTATCGCTACCGTGGCCTGATGCAGACAAATCGCCGGCCCGCGATCCAGGGCGGTTTCGACTACAGCCATTCGAGCGGCTTCTACCTCGGCAACTGGAACTCGAGCATCAGCTGGCTGGGCGACAGCAATGCCGAGGTGTCGGCACCGATCGAAATGGATTTCTACGGGGGCTACAAGAGCACGTTCGGCGGAGACTGGAGCTACGACATCGGGGTGCTGCAGTACTACTACCCGGGCGACTATCCGGCCAGCTACACGCGGCCATATACCACCGAGGTGTACGCAGGCCTGGGCTATGGTCCGGTGACTTTGAAGTACTCCTATGCGCCAACCAATCTCTTCGGCTTCGCTGACAGCAAGCACAGCTGGTACATCGACCTGTCGGCCAACGTGCCGTTGAACTTCTGGGACCTGACGCTGAATACGCATGTGGGCTACCAGAAGGTGCAGGTAGCCAATGCATCGTATGTGGACTGGAAGATCGGCCTGACGAAGGACCTGGGCAAGGGCTTCTCGCTGGCGGTGGCCTACATTGACACCAACGCCGACAAGGCCGTGTACACCAATGCCAAGGGCCGCTACATGGGGCGTGGCACGGCCTGGGCTTCGCTGACGAAGACGTTCTGAGCGCGTGAGCCTTGCCAGCGCCGCCGGTTTTGATGCCGATTTAACACCCCGGCCCCATATCCTTGCATCAAATTTAGACGGCGCTGGCTAGCATAAAGCCATGTCCAACACGCGACCCGCTACCGCGAGGGTCCACCGAATCATGCGACAGTCAAGCCTGGCCGTTGACACCGTTCCCCGACGTACCGCCTTGCATAGTGGCGAAGGCACCGTGACCGCACTGCGGACGGTTCCGCTGCAGGCGCCATGCCGCATCCGGCTGCGCCTTGCCGTGGCCTCCATCGATGTGTTCGCGCTGCGGCAGACCATGCACCGGGCACTGGGCGAGCTTGCGCGCGCCTATGTGGTCAAGGTGGACTACCGGCACGGGCAAACCACGATGCAAGTGGATCTGGCTCGCGGCGACCGCGACGCCGCCATGCACGCCATCATGATGGCTTTGCCGGCCGCGGAGTTCGGGACCACCACAGCCTTGGGAGAGTAAGCATGTGGCGCACTGATGAGGAGAGTTTCTCCGGTGCCGCCGTCCGCGCCTGGGTCGGCATCGATGCGGGCCTCCGGACGTCGCCGTGGGGCATCTGGGTGCCCATGGTCACGCCGATGCGCGCCGGGGCGCTCGACCTGCCGGCAGCCGCCAGGCTGGCCGAGCGCTATGCCGAGGCAGGCGTGAACGGGCTGGTCATCCTCGGCACGACGGGCGAGGGAAGCCTGCTTGCGAGCCATGAACGGCAAGCCTTCACGGCAGCCGTGCTCGAGGCCGTTCATGGCGAACTGCCGGTGATGGCCGGCGTGGGCGCGGTGGATACGCGCACAGTCTGCGCGCAGGTTGCCGAACTCGATGCCTTCGACCTGGCTGGCTACCTGGTGCCGCCTCCTTACTACCTGCGCCCGTCCGATGAGGGCATCACCTGGCATTTCAACGAAGTGGCGCGTGTTACGGGCCGCCCGCTGATGCTGTACAACGTCCCGAAGCGGACCGGATGCGAGATGTCGCCCGCGCTGATCCGATCTCTGCTTGCCCATCCGCGCATCGCCGCGGTGAAAGAGTGCGACAGCGGCAACCTCGCCGCGCTTTCTGACGATCCGCAGGCCACCGTGATGTGTGGCGAGGACGCCGCCATGCTGGATCATCTGCTTGGCGGCGGTGCCGGAGTCATCGCGGCGTCGTCGCATATCCGCCCCGATCTCTTCGTGCGCCTGCTGCATCTGTCGCAAACCGGCCATGTCGACGCCGCCCGCGCCTTGTTCGCCCGGCTCGCGCCACTGATTGCCTTGATGTTCTCAGAACCCAATCCGGCGCCGGTGAAGGCGGCGCTCGCGCTTTCCGGCGAGATTTCCGCGGAAACACGGCTGCCGTTGCAGCCGGCAAGGTCCGCGTTGGTCCAGCGGCTGGAGGAGGCCATGGCCCTGCTTCCGCCGTGCAAGGAACGGGAAGACGGGCCGTTGCCAAAGCGCCGGGCGCTTGCGTAGAGGCGAAATGAAACCTCCCGTGCCTATCTTCCTTACCTGCACGGTGTGCGGTCATGTGCATTCGGAGACCCTTCAGGATCTGGTCTCCGGAAAGCTGCCACTGCCGTTGCTTTGTCCCGCCTGCCACCATGAGCTTGCCGTCGACCGGGATTGGATCGCCGATCAGGCTGAACTCATGGGGCTCACGCAAACGGCGCGATAACGCGCCGTTCGTGCGGGGCTTGTGGTCCTTGGACGCTCAGAACTCCTGTACCGTCGGACGCAGCACGATTTCGTTGATATCCACGTCTGCCGGCTGCTCGATCGCGTAGGCGATGGCGCGCGCCACAGCCTCTGACGGAATCGCGATCTGGTAGAAGTCCTTCACGAACTGCGCGCTGGCCTCGTGGCTGCTGCCCAGCTTCAGTTCGGAGTCGACCGCGCCCGGCTCGATGGTGGTGGTGCGAATCGCGCCGCCCACTTCATGGCGCAGCCCTTCCGAGATGGCCCGCACCGCAAACTTGGTGCCGCTGTAGACCGTGCCGCCCGGGCTGAATACCTTGATGCCCGCGACGGAAGCGATGTTGATGAAGTGGCCGCTGCCCTGCCGCTGGAATACCGGCAGCGCCGCGGCGATGCCATAGAGCACGCCCTTGATGTTGATGTCGATCATGCGGTCCCATTCGTCGACCTTCGTCTCGCTCAGCGGTGCGATGGACATCAGGCCCGCGTTATTGATCAGCACATCGAGCTTGCCGAATACGCGCACGGCGGTGTCGATCAGCGTGCGCACGTCCTCCTGGCGCGTCACGTCGGTGGGCACCACTTCCACCTTGCCACCCGCGGCGCGGATTTCTTCCGCGATGGTGGCCAGCCGGTCCGCCCGGCGCGCTGCCAGGACCACCGACGCACCACGCGCCGCCAGGTAACGCGCCGTGGTTTCGCCAAGCCCGCTGCTGGCGCCCGTAATGACGACTACCTTGCCTTCGATATTCGTGCTCATGTCATCTCCTTTCAAAGGATCGTTGATGCGATGAAGCGAGTATCGGCGGACTGGCGCTTGCAGAAAATGGAAATGTTAAGATTTCAGAATTCCTGAAACTGGAATCGAAACGCCATGCTCAATCGCCTTGAGATGCTGCGCATCTTCGTGACCGCAGCGGAAGCTGGCAGCTTCAAGCACGCGGCGATCCGACTCGGCATCTCGCCACAGGCGGTCACGCGCGCCGTCCAGGAGCTGGAGCGCATCCAGGGCGAATTGCTGTTCCACCGGAACACACGCCAGATCCGCATTACGGCGTTCGGCGAGCAACTGGCCGCCCGGGCGCGCGACGGCGTCATGCAGCTTGACGCGCTGTTCGCGCCACGTAGTGATCCGGAAGGCCCCGACTTCACGGGTGTGGTCCGGGTAACGGCGCCCAAGGCGCTGGGCCGCATCGGCGTTCTGCCTACGCTGGCCGGGCTCGCGCTCCGGCATGCCGGGCTGCGCATCGAGCTGGACCTCAGCGACGTGCCGGCGGATGTGGTGGATGGGCGGATCGATATTGGCGTGCGCTTCGGTTTCGTGCGCGACAGCCGTTTTGTGGTGCGCAAGGTGGCGACGCATGCCTTCCACGTGGTGGGCGCACCGGCATTGATCGACCGGCTCGGCCGGCCAAGGCAGATCCAGGATCTGGAGACACTGCCCACCACCGTGATGCAGGACGTCACGACGGGGCGGCCGTGGCCCTGGTGGTTCGCGCGGGGCCAGCAGTACACGCCCTCGGCCCCTGCCTTCACCAGCAACGATTCCGAGGCCGAGCGCGATGCGGTGCTGTCAGGACTGGCCTTCGGCCAACTCGCGGCGATTCTGGCGGACGAGCATATTGCCGCCGGCAGGTTGGTGCCGGTGCTGCAGAAGTACGCGCCGGAGCCATGGGACCTCTTTGTCTATCGTCCGCAGCGTGGGCCCGTTCCGCCACGCATTCGCCTGGTGTTCGATGGCCTGGTGAACGCGCTGTCGGGAGGGTATCAGGTCGGCGCTTGAGTGCCTTGCCCGGAGCGGGCGCCTTGCCCGGACGGGGCGCTCTTAGGCCGACGGGCCTTTAGTTGCTGCGCCCGCTTCGCATCCGTCTGGCTGACGACGCCAGCCTCCTGCCCGTCCAGGTCTACCCGTTTGGCCCCTTCAACCAGGCAAGACCAATAGCGTGTCCCTTTGCACCAGGTACGAATCGCTTCGCGCAATTCCTCCTCGGTCAAGGCAAGCGCCGTCGCATGCTGCCTGAGATCCTCAAACGTGCCGACCTTGAGCGGCACTTTGGGGGCGGGGTTCTTCGGAAAGGCCTTGGGAAAGTGCTTCTGCAGCCGGGCAATGGAATGCACCACCGGATCGACCGGTTTCGCGGGCGTGTCAGCGCGCGGATTCTTCTTGCGCTGTGCCCCTGCCTTTGACTCGGCCTGTGCCTTCTTCGCCAGTTGTTCTTTCAGTGCTGCCAGTTTTTCAAAGCCCATGGTATCTGCCGTTCTGTATGCGACTGGATTGTAGCAAGGCTGCGCCGGCCGCCTTGCATCGCGTCAATTTGGAGACTTCGCCGTGCCGCCGCGCGGCAGGCAGCCGAGCAGCCTGTCGAAGGCTGGCGCGATGTCCTCCTCCGGCACGCAGGCGTACCCCAACAGCAGGCCTTGCTGCACGGCATCGCCAATGAAATAGCGCGACAGCGGCCGCACCACGATGCCGCGCGCCCGGGCGGCAGCGGTGATGGCCACGTCGTCGGCATCGTCGGGCAGCCGCAGCACCAGGTGCAGGCCGGCGTTGCTGCCGTGCTCGTGCAGCGCACCGGGGCCGAGGTAGCGCTCGATCAACGCGGCCAGGATGGCCCGCCGCCTGGCATACAGCGGCCGCATGCGACGGATGTGGGCGGCATAGTCACCGGCCTGCATGAATTCGGCGACAGTTGCCTGCGTCATCAGGTGGCCGGCCCGGTACAGCTCGGCGTGCGCGGTCTGGAAGGCGCCGGCCAGGCTGCGCGGCAGCACCAGGTAGCCCATGCGCAAGCCCGGATAGAGCGTCTTGCTGAAGGTGCCGATATAGATCACCGGCGCATCCGGCTCCATGCCCTGCAACGACGGAATCGGCTGTCCGGAGAAGCGGAATTCGCTGTCGTAGTCGTCTTCCACGATCCAGCTGCCGCGCTGGCGGGCGTATTCCAGCAGCGCGCGCCGGCGCTTCAGGCTCATCACGGCGCCGAGCGGGTACTGGTGCGAGGGCGTGACGAAGATAAAGCGCGGCGCAGGCGTCTCCTTGCCGGTCTCGCTGTCGGGCAGCGTCAGGCCCTCGTCGTCCACCGGCTTCGGCACCATGCCGATATCGCTGACCTGCAGCACGCCGCGAATGCCCCAATAGCTGGGCTCTTCCACCCACGCCTGGTCACCGGGCGAGCCCAGCATCCTCACCACCAGGTCGATGGCCTGGTGTATGCCCTCGGTGATCAGCACCTGGTCGGGATCGCAGCGCACCGAGCGCGCCACCCGCAAATGCGTCGCCACCGCTTCGCGCAGCGCCGGCAGCCCGCCACCATGGCCATAGCTCAGCCATTCCGGCCGCGGCTGGCGCCACAGGCGGGCCGCGATCTGGGCATAGCGCCGGTGCGGGAAGCGCGTCACGTCGGGCACGCCCGGCATGAACGCCCCCCATTGCGTGGGCGAAGCCGAGGCGTTGGCGATCAGCCGCTGTCCGCGCGGCGACAGCCCGGGCATGGCCTGCGGCCCGACCTCGGTCGCCGGGACGGCGGCGGCATTCAGGTAACTCTCCGGCGCGGTGGCGGCAACGAAGGTGCCACTGCCGGTGCGCGCGTACAGGTAACCCTCTGCCAGCAGCTGGTCGTAGGCAAACATCACCGTATTGCGCGACAGCCCCAGTTCGGCGGCAAGGTCGCGTTGCGGCGGCAGGCGAGTGGCCGGCGCGAGGCTGCCGTCCTGAATCGCGCCGCGGATGCATTCGTAGAGGCCCCGGTTGAGCGGCTTGCCCAGCGCCGCCGGGCCTTCGGGGCCCAGGCGCTGGAGCAGCAGGTCGCCGCAGATCGATTTCAAATTGGCACCATCGGATTTGCGTAAGCGGTACTGGATTATAGGGCCAAAGCCGGATGAAATGGCTGGCATCGCTTGCTGCTGCCGGCGGTGCCCGTTTCGCGAGTCGGCTGGTGCCGACAGCCCTTACCGCACAATGACCATGAAAAACCTCGAACTGAACCAACGCCGAACCCTCGCGACGCCGCGCGGCGTGGGCGTGATGTGCGATTTCTATGCCGACCGCGCGGAGAACGCCACGCTGTGGGACGTAGAAGGCCGTGCCTACACCGACTTCGCCGCCGGCATCGCCGTGCTCAATACGGGCCACCGCCATCCGCGCGTGATGCAGGCCATCACCGCGCAGCTGGAGCGTTTCACGCATACCGCCTACCAGATCGTGCCCTACCAGAGCTATGTCGCGCTGGCCGAGCGCATCAACGCGATGGTGCCGATCCAGGGCCTGAACAAGACGGCCCTGTTCACCACCGGCGCCGAAGCCGTGGAAAATGCCATCAAGATCGCCCGTGCGCATACCGGCCGCCCGGGCGTGATCGCCTTCTCGGGCGCCTTCCATGGCCGCACGTTGCTGGGCATGGCGCTGACTGGCAAGGTGGCGCCGTACAAGGTCGGGTTCGGCCCGTTCCCGTCCGACATCTACCACGCGCCGTTTCCCAGCGCGCTGCACGGCGTCAGCACCGAGCGGGCGCTGCAGGCGCTGGACAGCCTGTTCAAGACCGATATCGACCCGGGGCGCGTGGCCGCGATCATCGTTGAGCCGGTGCAAGGCGAAGGCGGCTTCCAGGCGGCGCCGTCCGATTTCATGCAGGGCTTGCGGGCGGTATGTGACCAGCACGGCATCGTGCTGATCGCCGATGAAGTGCAGACTGGTTTTGGCCGCACCGGCAAGATGTTCGCGATGTCGCACTATGACGTCGAGCCGGACCTGATCACGATGGCCAAGAGCCTGGCCGGCGGCATGCCGCTGTCGGCGGTCTGCGGCCGCGCGCAGATCATGGATGCGCCGCTGCCAGGCGGCCTCGGTGGCACCTATGCCGGCAATCCGCTGGCGGTGGCGGCGGCGCACGCGGTCATCGATGTGATTGAGGAAGAAGGGCTGTGCGAGCGCTCCGCCGAGCTTGGCAACCAGTTGCGCGATCACTTGCTCGCACAGCGCAAGCACTGCCCCGCAGTGGCCGAGGTGCGCGGGCTGGGTTCGATGATCGCTGCCGAATTCTGCGATCCGGCCACGGGCCAGCCCAGCGCCGAGCATGCCAAACGCGTACAGGCCCGTGCGCTGGAAGCCGGCCTGGTGCTGCTGACCTGCGGCACCTACGGCAATGTCATCCGTTTCCTCTATCCGCTCACCATCCCGCAGGCGCAGTTCGACGCAGCGCTGGCGGTGCTGGCCCAGGCGCTGGCCGAATAAGGGGAACCCATGGAACTCCAACATACCGCGCTGTTGCGCAGCCATTGCCTGATCGACGGCGAATGGACCGGGGCGCAAAGCGGCGCAGAACTCGCGGTCTACAACCCGGCGACCCACGAACAGATCGGCTCGGTGCCCCTGGCCGGCGCGGCCGAAACCGAACAGGCGGTGCGCGCCGCCGAGCGCGCGCTGCCGGCATGGCGCGCGCAGACGGGCAAGGCGCGCGCCGCCGTGCTGCGCCGCTGGGCCGATCTGATGCTGGCGCACCAGGAAGACCTGGCCCAACTGATGACCGCCGAGCAAGGCAAGCCGCTGGCCGAGGCGCGCGGCGAGGTCGCCTATGCCGCGAGCTTCCTCGAGTGGTTCGGGGAAGAAGCCAAGCGGGTCGATGGCGAGGTGCTGGCCAGCCCGCGCAGCAGCCAGAAGCTGGTGGTGCTGCGCGAGCCGGTGGGTGTGTGCGCGGCCATCACGCCGTGGAACTTCCCGGCGGCGATGATCACGCGCAAGGTCGGCCCGGCGCTTGCCGCCGGCTGCACCATCATCGTCAAGCCCGCCGAACAGACGCCGCTCACGGCACTGGCGCTGGCCGTGCTGGGCGAACAGGCCGGCGTGCCGCGTGGCGTGCTGCAGGTGGTGACCGGCGACGCCGTGCAGATCGGCGGCGTGCTGTGCGCCAGCCCGGTGGTGCGCAAGCTCAGTTTTACCGGCTCGACCGCGATCGGCAAGCTGCTGATGGCGCAGTGCGCCGGCACCGTGAAGAAGCTCTCGCTGGAACTGGGTGGCAACGCGCCGTTGATCGTCTTCGACGACGCCGACCTCGACCGCGCGGTGGAGGGCATCCTCGCCTCCAAGTTCCGCAACAGCGGCCAGACTTGTGTCTGCGCCAACCGCATCTATGTGCACGAGCGCGTCTATGACGAGGTCGCGCGCCGTCTCGTCAGCGCGGTCGAGCAGTTGCGGCCGGGCCATGGCGTCGACAGCGAGGTCACGCAAGGCCCGCTCATCGACGCGGATGCCGTGGCCAAGGTCGAAGCGCATATTGCCGACGCGCTGGCGCACGGCGCCGCCGTGTTGACGGGCGGCCAGCGCCATGCGCTCGGCGGCACCTTCTTCGCGCCGACGGTGCTGGCCAATGCGACTTCGTCGATGCGGGTGGCACGCGAGGAGACCTTCGGCCCGCTGGCACCGCTGTTCCGCTTCAGCACCGAAGAGGAGGTGGTGGCGATGGCCAACGATACCGAGTCGGGGCTGGCCGCTTACTTCTTCTCGCGCGACATGGGGAAGATCTGGCGCGTGGCGCAGGCACTCGAGTACGGCATGGTCGGCATCAATACCGGGCTGATCTCGAACGAGGTGGCGCCGTTCGGCGGCGTCAAGCAATCGGGGCTGGGCCGCGAAGGCTCAAGCCATGGCATCGACGAGTATCTGGAGACCAAATACCTCTGCATGGACGTCGAATAACAACGATGGGGTGAAGGACACCCCCCACCAGGGCGGGGCCATGGCGCACCCACGCAGTGCGCCGGCCCCATGGAGACAAGACAGTCCGGCAATTGCCGGTGCGAAGCTGACGACTCCGGTGCAAGACGTGCGCAAACTTCCAGGAAAGGGAAGGGGGCGGGCGGGACGCGCGCCGGAATCGGCCCGACACCAATGGCACGCATATTGCGGACTGGGAAGTGCCATCCCTCCCTGTGAGCGGATGACATTTCTTCTATCGATGAGGGTATAAACATGCGTTTCACTGCTATCCGTAGCCTGCTTGCGGTCACCATGCTGGCGGCCTCTTCCCTGGCACTCGCGGAGGGCGCCCGCGACTGGCCCAGCCAGCCGGTGCGTATCGTCGTGCCGTTCCAGGCTGGCTCGGCCACCGACCTGATCTCGCGGCAGATCGGCCTTGGCCTCGGCAAGGAATATGGCCAGACCTTCGTGATCGAAAACCGGCCAGGCGCCGCTGCCATGATCGGCAGCGAAGTGGCTGCGCGCGCGCCTGGCGATGGCTATACGCTGCTGATGTCCGGACCGGCGTCGATGGTGACCAACCGGTTCCTGTACAAGAAGCTCAGCTATGACCCGGATGCGTTCGAGAAGGTGGCGGTCGTCGCGGTCACGCCTAACATCCTGTTGTCCAACCCCTCGCTGCCGTTCAAAACGCTGCCCGAGATGGTGGCGTATGCCAAGGCCAATCCGGGCAAGCTGACCTATGCCTCGTTCGGTGCCGGCACCACCTCGCATATCGCCGGCGAAATGCTGAAGGCCGCGGCCGGCATCGATATCGTCCATGTGCCGTACAAGGGCGCTGGCGAAGCGATTCCCGCGCTGCTGTCCGGCCAGGTGTCGATGTACTTCGACACCATCATGACCGGCCTGCCGTATGTGAAGGCGGGCAAGCTGCGTGCGCTTGGCATGTCCACCGCGAAGCGCTCGCCGAACGCGCCGGAGATCCCGACGATCGCCGAGCAGGGCTATGCCGGCTTCGATATCGCGCCGTGGTACGGCATTGTCGCGCCCAAGGGCACGCCGGCGGACGTGGTCGGCAAGCTCAATGTCTCGATCAATAAGCTGCTCAAGTCACCGGAATTCCGCGAGCGGCTGGCGGCCACCGGCGCCGAGCCGCGTGGCGGCAGCGTCGGCGAATTCAGCGCGATGGTCAGCGCCGAGATTCCGCGTACCGAGAAGCTCGTCAAGCAGTCCGGCGTGACTTTGCAATAACCAGCGTGCTGCAACCCTGGGGCGCCGCCCGCGCGCCCTTTTACCTGTTCTGAATGGAGTTCCCGATGTTGCCTTTCGACTGGACCTTTCCCTACCCGTCGCAGAAGATGCCGCTGCTGGCCGCCAACGCGGTCAGCACCAGCCAGCCGCTCGCCGCGCAGGCGGGGCTGCGCATGCTGTACGAAGGCGGCAATGCCATCGACAGCGCCATTGCCAGCGCGATTGCGCTGACCGTGGTGGAGCCGGTCATGAACGGCATTGGCGGGGACATGTTCGCGCTGGTCTGGCACGAGGGGCAACTGTACGGGCTCAACTCCAGCGGCCGTGCGCCGGCGCGCTGGACGCCGGAGCATTTCGCCGGGCGCGACGCCATGCCCGAGGTGGGCTGGGACACCGTCACCGTGCCGGGCCAAGTTGCGGGCTGGAAGGCGCTGTCGGCCCGCTTCGGCAAGCTGCCGTTCGCGCGGCTGTTCGCGCCGGCCATCGAGTACGCCGAACAGGGCTTCCTGGTGTCGCCGCAGATCGCACGGCAATGGGCCGCGCAGGTGCCGGTGCTGGCCGGGCAGCCTGGCTTTGCCAAGGCGTTCCTGCGCGACGGCAGGGCGCCGCAGGCGGGCGAGCGCTGGCGTTTCCCGGGGCAGGCCGCCACGCTGCAGCGCATTGCCGAGAGCGATGGCGAGAGCTTCTACACGGGTGAACTCGCCGCGCGCATCGTCGCGTTCGCCGAGGAAACCGGAGGCGCCATCCGCGCCGACGACCTGGCCGCACATCGCGCTGCCTGGGTCCAGCCGATGGCGCAGGAGTTCCGCGGCTACACGCTCCACGAAATTCCCCCGAACGGCCAGGGCATCGCCGCGCTGATCGGCCTCGGCATCCTGGACCGCTTCGACGTGGAAAGCATGGGTTGCGACAGCGCCGACTTCTACCACGTCAGCATCGAGGCAATGAAGCTGGCCTTTGCCGACCTGCACCGCCACGTGTCGGACCCGGCCACCATGCAGCACGCGCCCGCCGCCTTCCTGGACCCGGCGTATCTTGCCGAGCGCGCGGCGCTGATCGACATGAAGCGGGCCGGCGCACCGACTGCAGGGATCCCGAAGACCGGCGGCACCGTCTACTTGTCGGCAGCGGATGCCGCGGGTTCGATGGTTTCGTACATCCAGTCCAACTACCGCGGCTTCGGCTCCGGCGTGGTGGTGCCCGGCACCGGCATCGCGCTGCACAACCGCGGCGCGGGTTTCAACCTGAAGCCCGGCCACGCCAACTGCGTGGCGCCCGGCAAGCAGCCGATGCACACCATCATCCCGGGATTCGTCACGCGCAACGGCGCACCGGTGATGTCATTCGGCGTGATGGGTGGCTCGATGCAGGCGCAGGGCCATGTCCAGATGATGGCGCGGCTTGCCGCCTTCGGCCAGAATCCGCAAGCCATGAGCGATGCCCCGCGCTTTCGCGTGGAGCACGGGCCGGTGGTGAATGTCGAGGCGCATCTGCCGCCGGACGTGGTCGCCACGCTGCGTGGCATGGGCCATCGCGTCGAGGTGGCGCCGCGTGACAGCCTGGAGTTCGGCTCGGCGCAGCTGATCTACAAGGCGCCGGACGGCTATATTGCCGCTTCCGACTCGCGGCGCGACGGGCAAGCGGTGGGGTTCTAGGCGGGGCGCGATCTGATTGCCTTGCGAAACGCCGCCGGGCAATCATAATGAGCGGCATGTGTGCAAAGCGGCTGATCCCCATCCTGTGCCTGGCCCTGCTTTCCGTGCCGACTTACGCGGAGCGGGTGGCCGTCAGTATCGAAAACCTGAGCACTCCGGTTTCGTGTGCGGAGGAAGACAATGTCTCATTCGCCCTTTCCGCTGCCGCCGTCGGGAAGTTCCGGATCCAGGCATTGCATCCTCCCTATGTCGATGCAATCCGCACCGACAGCTCCGCGCCTGATTTCTCCGGGTGCAACTTCGGTCAGGCGCCACACCCGACCGATCCGCGCCATGTTTTCGTGCCTCGCACGACCAGCCTCTATGACGGCAGGAACATTGCCATTGTCGGTATCACGTTTGCGAGTTTCTGGCGGCCGCATAAGGTGCCTGTCACGGTTGCGGGCAGGCCGGACGCCGGCTTTCACCTGGTTCAGGTGTTCCACAAATCCGGCCGGACGCGTACTGAGGTACTGGTGCTCTATCCCGCCGATGGCTACTGGCGGGCGAAACCGTTGCCGGCGCGCCATCTGGGCGTCAATGCGTATGGCTCTTCGTTCCTGCTGGGGCCGATAGAGCAGGATGGGCGCCCGGTGGTCAACATCGCGCGAATCGACATCGAGCCGGAGCCCTTGTCTGTCAGGCTGCATTTCACGCGCGGGGGCCAGGCCACGGTCACGATCACTGAGATCAGCGACAGACGCACCGCGCTCGATGTCCGGTTCCAGCCGCTCTTTGACGCCAATCGACCCTTCGCAATGCTGCGCTCGATGTACGTTGCCGATGACAACGCGGACGCGAGCGAGGCCACCTGGTGGACCGGGCCGGCACGTGAAGCCCGCAGGAAGCCGGTGATGGCCGTCTCCTCGATGCAGGCGACTGGGGTGCGATTTGGCCGTACTGTCTGGTCGCGTCACAACACCAGTGCGCCTGACTTGATGTTCGACGCTTTCGAGGCGCCTGCAGCGGAGCCCCTGAGGCCAACAGACAAACGACTGGACTGAAATGCCGGAGCCCTTTGAGGAAGCGGCCGCACGCATGCCAGATCGGCACTCACTTCCCCCCCGTACTCAACATGCCGGCGCCATGGCGCTGCCATTGGCGCTGGCATTCGCCCTTTCCGGCTGCGCAGCCATGTCCGGCCCCGCATGCACGGCCAGCGAGGAACGCGCGGTCAGCGAACTGATGTACTTTGGAACAGCGAAGCCCGATGGGGTGGTGTCGGTATCCGAATGGGAAGCCTTCCTGCAAGCCTCGGTGACGCCGCGCTTTGCGCAAGGCTTCACGGCCTGGCCGGCCTCAGGACAATGGCGCGGCGCCGATGGCGGCGTGGTTCGCGAAACCTCGTACGTGCTCAGCCTGGTGCACGCCGCGGACGAGCGCAGCGAAGCCGCGGCGCGAGCCATAGTCAGCGAGTACAAGACCCGCTTCCAGCAGGAAGCGGTGCTCCGGCTCCGCAGCCCGGTGTGTGTATCGTTCTAGCCAGCGCACCTGCCCCGCGCGGCGTGCACTATGCTGAATTGGTTCACGCCCGCCGCGCTTACCGGAGATCAATCATGTGCCATCGCCTGTCCGTCTGGCTGGCCGCCGCAGCGGCAACCCTGCTATGTGCCTGTGCCACCCTCCAGCCCGTGGAGACCGCCCAGAAGATGTTCGGCAGCCCGCAGAGCGCCGTGCGCGATACCTTCGGCGCGCCCTCGGAGACATACCAGCTCGCCAACGGCACCAGCCGGTGGATCTACTCGAAGCAGCCGCTCGGCTTCCAGGTCTACGCGGCGGACTTCGACGCAAGCGGCAAGCTGACCAATTTCCGCCAGATGCTGACCGAGAAGGAGATCTACGAGGCCCGTCCCGGCGTCTGGACCAAGCAGGACGTCGCCGAGCGCTTCGGCCGCCCGCGCGAGCCGATCGAATACTACCCCTTGATGAAACGGGAGGCCTGGTCCTACCGGCTCTACGCCGGCGCCTATCAGCCTGCGCACTTCAGCGCCTACTTTGACGATCGCGGCGTGCTGGACCGCACCATGATCATCATCGACGCAATCGGCGGCGACGCGCGCGACGGCAGCAAGTAGGCGCTGCCCGCCCTGCGCCACTGGATTTCCTCCCCGCCTCAGCGTTGGGGAGGCTCGCTCGTGGCCGGCTTTCCGTCCTCGCTCCGGCGTTGCGGTTCGGCTTTTCTTCGAGGTGATTAATAAGGCTTATTGGTAACGACCTGATGCGATTGCCCCGCAAGCTGTTTCCCATGGCCGCACTGCTGGCCTCACTTGCCGCCGTCGGCCAGACGCCAGCGGCTCCCTACCCGGAACATCCTGTCGAACTCGTGGTGCCAAGCGCGGCAGGCGGTGGCACCGACACGGTTGCACGGGCCTTCAGCGAAGCCATGCGCAAGTACCTGTCGCAGCCGCTGACCGTGGTGAACAAGCCAGGTGCCAGTGGCGCAATTGGCATGACGGAAGTGGCCCGCGCCAAGCCGGATGGCTACAAGCTCGGCATCATCATCGCGGAAGCCGTGATCGTCCCGCATCTCGGGCCGACCACGCTCGACGCCGCCCAGCTGGTGCCGATCGCACGCCTGAATGCCGATCCGTCCGCAATCACGGTCAAGGCCGACTCGCGCTGGAACACCATCGAGGCGTTCCTGGAATTCGCGGCGGCGCATCCGGGGGAGGTGCAGGTAGGGAACTCCGGCTCGGGCTCGATCTGGCACCTGGCGGCGACGGCGCTGGAGGACAAGGCGCACGTCAAGTTCAATCATGTGCCGTTCTCCGGTGCGGCGCCGGCCCTGGTGGCATTGATGGGCGGGCATATCGACGCGGTGGCCGTCAGTCCCGCCGAGGTATCGGCCTATGTGGTCGCAGGCAAGGTGAAGACGCTCGCGGTGATGGCCGAGCAGCGGGTCAGGGGTTTCGCGAACGTTCCGACGCTGCGTGAGCGCGGTATCGACCTCTCGATCGGCACGTGGCGAGGGCTGGCCGCGCCAAGAGGCACTCCACCCGAAGTGCTCGAAGTCCTTGCAGCCGCCAGCCGCAAGGCGGTGGCGGATCCTGTCTTCGTGGCAGCGCTGCGCCGGCAGAACCTGGGCATTGCCTATGCCGACGCGGCGACCTTCACGGCGATGATCGCGGCAGACAACGCCGTGATGAAGGCACTGGTGGCCAAGACCAACCTGCGGAAGTGAGGCGGCGCGTCGGCTGCCACTGGCCGCAATGCTCGGAAGACCAAGCGCGGCAGGGGCTTAAGACAGGCGGGCGATCTCCTCTAGCAGCGCGGCTTCCATCGCTTCGATCGGCGCGCGTGCGCAGCCGGTGTAGAACTCGACCTGGGCGCACGCCTGGTGCAGCATCATGCGCGTGCCATCGATGGTGCGGCAGCCAAGCGCGGCGGCATCGCGGATCAGCTTGCTCCTGACCGGGATGAAGGCAGCGTCCATGACGATCAGGTGCGCGACGAGCTGTCCGGCGACCGGGTTGACATCGGGTGCGCGAAAGCCCGCGGCGGTCGCGTTGGCGAGCAAGTCGAAGTCCGCTGCGCGGAAGTCGGATAACCCGCCCCCAAAGCGCAGGCCAAGCGAGGCGGCCAGTTCCTCGCCCCGCGCCGCGGTGCGGTTGAACACGGTCACGCTGGCGCCGGCCTCGCGCAGGCCATAGGCCATCGCCCGCGCCGCGCCGCCCGCGCCCAGCAGCGCAATGCGCTTGCCGGCCACTTCTGTCACCTCCTGGAACGCCCGGACGGCGCCGATGCAGTCGGTGTTGTAGCCGGTCAGCATGCCATCGATATTGTTGATGGTGTTGACCGCGCCGATGGCGCGGGCGGTCTCGTCGAGATGGTCGAGATGCGCGATCACCGCCTGCTTGTGCGGCATCGAGACATTCATCCCGCGCACGCCGAGCGCGCGGATCGACTGCACGGCGCCGGGCACGTCCTGCACCCCGAAGCACACAAAGGTGTAGTCGATCCCCAGCGCCCGATAGGCGGCGTTGTGGATGCGCACATTGAAGGTGAAAGGCTCGCCCATGATCGAGCCGCACAGCGTGGGAATGGAACTGGGCATTGCGGGTGTCCTTGCGGGGAAAATCAGGCGGCTGCCTGGGCGGCAAAGGCCGCCAGGTCAAAGCGCGCGGCGGGCTGCCGTCCGGCGAGCGCATCCAGCAGGTTGCGCGTGGCGAGCTCTGCCATGGCGCGCCGGGTCTCATGCGTGGCCGAGCCGATATGGGGCAGGGCGGTCACCTTGGGATGGCTGCGCAGCGGCGAGTCCTGAGGCAGCGGCTCGGTGGCGAAGACATCCAGCCCGGCCGCGCACAGGTGGCCGCTCTCGAGGGCCGCGAGCAGCGCGTCTTCCTGCACGATCTGGCCGCGCGCGCCATTGACAAAGATCGCGCCCGGCTTCATCAGCGCGAACTCGCGCAGGCCCATCAGGCCGCGCGTGCTGTCGGTCAGGGGCAGGGTGACGGCGACGATATCGGCGCGCCGCAAGGCATCGTCGAGATCCGTCCGGGTGGCGCGTCCCACCAGGTCGGGCGGCTCCGCGGCGGTCTCGTTGACGTAGAGCACCTCCATGCCGAAGCCGAGCGCCGCGCGCCGCGCCACGGCCTGGCCGATGCGCCCGAAGCCCAGGATTGCCAGGGTCTTGCCGTGCACGTCCCAGCCGAACAGGCCCTCTCCGATGTTGGCGGTCCAGCGGCCCTCGCGCACATGGGCTGCAAGCTCGACCAGGCGGCGGCTCGTGGCCATGATGAGCGCGAAGACGGTGTCGGCGGTGGTCTCGGTGAGTACGCCGGGCGTATGGCACAGGGTGATGCCGCGCCGATGCAGGCAGGGGAGGTCGTAGCTGTCGACCCCCACCGAAATACTTGAGATCACCTCCAGGCGGCCGGCTTCGGCGAGTTCCGCCGCGCCAAGCTTCACGCTGGAGCCGATCAGGCCGTGGGCTCCCGACAGCGCGGCGCGGAAGGCCGGCCGTTGTGCCGGCTGGCGCGGGTCGGCCACGATCACGTCATGCTCCGACTCGATCGTGGCGAGGAGGTCCTCAGGAATCGGGCGGAACACCAGAACATTCTTGCGCATGGGTAATCCTTGCTGTGGCTTCACAAGCTGACGGCCGCCAGTTGGGCATGGGTCGGGAGGCCTTCGGTATCGCCCCGCACCTGCACCGCCCGCGCGCCGATCCAGGCGCCGCGCCGGACGGCTTCGCCCACCGGGCGGCCCTCCAGCAGCGCGCTGATCACGCCCACGGCAAAGCCATCGCCGGCGCCAACGGTGTCGACGACACGCTCGACGCTGAATGCCTCGACATGGCCGGTGCCGGCCTCGCCATCGAAGTAGGCGCCGTCGGCGCCCAGTTTCACTACCACCAGCCTGGCGCCGCGTGCACGGTAGAAGGCGGCAATGCGTTCCGGCTCGGGATGGCCGGTGAGGAAGCGGCCTTCCTCGATGCCGGGCAGGACCCAGTCGCACTGCCGCGCGAGGTCGTTCAGCGTTTCGCGCATCAGCTCAGGCGTGGCCCACAGCGTGGGCCGCAGGTTGGGATCGAACGAGATCGTGCGGCCGGCGGCGCGCATGGTGGCGATGGCCTGGCGCGTGGCAGCCTGCGTGCCTGCGGCCAGCGCGGGGAACACGCCGGTGACGTGCAGGTGCCGCGAGCGCCGCAGCCAACTGTTGTCCAGGTGCTCCGGATTCATGCGGCTCGCCGCCGAGCCGCGGCGGTGGTATTCGACGGGCGGATCGCTGCCGTCGTCGACCCGTCCCTTGAACTGGAAACCGGTGCGCTCACCGGGCTCGCACACCACCTGGCTGCAATCCACGCCTTCGCGCTGCATTTCACCGAGCAGGTAGCGCGCCATCGAGTCGTCGCCCAGCCGGCTGGCCCAGCCGACCTTCAGGCCCAGGCGCGACAGGCCGATGGCCACGTTGGTCTCGGCACCGGCGGTGCGCTTGTGGAAGGTCTGCGCGCCTTCGAGCGGCCCGGCTTCGCCGGCGACCAGCATCAGCATCGCCTCGCCCAGGGTGACCACGTCAAGATCGGTGCTCATGCCGGAATCTCCACTGAACGCAGCAGTTCGACATGATGGCGCGTGACCTGCACCAGGTCTTCGCCTTGCAGCGGGAATTCGATCGCACGCGCAACGTGCGTGGGCAGGCGGCGCAAGATGCTGCGCCATGGTGCCGCCGACTGGTCAAGCGGCACCGCGATCCATTTGGCGGGCGTGCGCTGCACGCCTTTGCAGTGCACGTAGCCGACGCCGGCGCCGAGGACCTGCGCGGCGTCGAGCGGGTCTTCGCCGGTCCAGTGCCAGTTGCCCATGTCGAAGGTCATCGGGGCGCTCTCCCCGAGCGCCGTGATGCGCGCGAAGAAGTCGCGCAGCGGCGGTACGGTGCCGGCCTGGGCGGTCTGGTCGTTTTCCACGACGAGTTCGATGCCGTCGTGCCGCAGCCAGGGCAGCAGTGCTTCCAGCGCCGTGCCTGCCCGATAGCCGCCAAGCGACATCTTGACCCGGGTCGCACCGAGCGCCAGCGCGGTCGTGAAGGCACGGTCGAGCGCGGCGGCATCGAGGCTGCCGGCGTCATTCCAGAGGCCTTCCGGGCTGGACCAGACCACGCACAGTCCATGCTGCCCGGCGACCTCGCGTTGTTCGCTGACTTCGTCCTTGTACCGGCGCTGGAGTTCGCCGCGGAATTCCACGCCGTCCGCGCCTGCGGCCGCGGCAATCCGTGCCAGCGCAGCCTGTCCGTTGCTCAGGGCGAGGTCGGCGCCATAGGCCGTCAGCGAGATCAACACCGGCGGGCGGGATGAACCATCTGCTTGCCACTGGCTCATTTCAGTGCTCCCGCGCTGAGGAATTGCTGCAGTTCCGGTGTCCGCGGCTGCGCGAACAGCGCCTTCGACGGGCCCGCCTCGTGCACCTTGCCCTGGTGCATGAAGATGGTGGTATGCGCCATGCGGCGCGCGAACTCCATTTCATGCGTGACCAGCACCATGGTCATGCCGGAGGCAGCCAGGTTTTCCATGACCCGAAGCACTTCCGCGGTCAGCTCGGGGTCGAGCGCGGAGGTGACCTCGTCGAACAGCATCACCTTGGGCTCCATCGCCAGCGAACGGGCGATGGCCACGCGCTGCTGCTGTCCGCCCGAGAGCTGCTCGGGGTAGCAGTCCTTCTTGTCCAGCAGGCCGACCTGGGTCAGCACCTGGTCGACGATGCCGTCGTTCCTGCTCGCAACCAGCTTCTTCACAATCGACGGCGCCAGCGCGATGTTCTGGCCCACGGTCAGGTGCGGAAACAGGTTGTAGCTCTGGAACACCATGCCCACGTCGCGGCGCAGGTCGAGCAAGCGCTTGCGGTCGTGATCCAGTTTGTGCCCGGCGACGGTGATGTTGCCGGCGTTGATCGTCTCCAGGCCATTCAGGCATCGCAGCATGGTGCTCTTGCCGGAGCCGCTGCGGCCGATGATGGCGACCACCTGGCCCGGCTCGATCGCAAACGAAACGCCCTTCAGGACTTCGACGGAACCATATGACTTGTGCACGCCTTGTGCTTCAACGATTGACATGGAGCCCCCTTTCCATGCGCCGGGCTGCCGCCGAAAGCGGGAAGCAGAGCGCGAAATAGATAAGTGCGACGACGACGAAGACCGCGAAGGGCTGGAAGGTCGCGTTGTTGATCAGTTGGCCGGCGCGGGTCAGTTCGATGACGCCGATGATGGAAGTGATCGAGGTGTTCTTGACCAGCTGGACCGAGAACCCCACCGTGGGCGGCAAGGCCAGCCGGACGGCCTGCGGCAGCACCACGTAGCGCAGCTGCTGCCAGCGGGTGAGGGCGAGCGCTTCGCTGGCTTCCCACTGTCCTTGCGGCACGGCCTCGATGCAGCCGCGCCAGATTTCGCCGAGATAGGCGCTGGCGTAGATCGACATCGCCAGCATGGCCGCGACCATCGGCGACAGCTTGAGCCCGAGCACGGAGAGCCCGTAGTAGCTCAGGAACAGCACGATCAGTACCGGCGTCCCTTGCACGATCTGGATATAGGCCGTGCTGGCGAGGCGCAGCAGCGGGCTTCTGGAGGTACGCGCCAGCGCCACCAGGAACCCGGCGAGCGTGCCGCCGACGAAGGCGAGCAAGGTCACCCACAGCGTCCAGCGTGCCGCCAGCAGCAGGATTTCAAGATGATTCCAGGAGAACTCGGTGATCATTTCGCGCTCCCTGCAACCGCTGCCGTCAGTTCCGCCTGCGCCAGCGGCGCGATCCGGGTTGTGCGTGCCAGCTTTCGTGCGCGCGCCACCACGCGGCGCCGCTTGAACACCAGGTTGCCGATCAGGGCGAACATGGCGCGCAGCAGCAGTGCCAGGCCGATATAGATGAACATGACGAGGATGTAGCTCTCGAAGGTACGGAAGGTCTGCGAATCGACCTGGCTGGCGACCGCCGTCAGCTCTTCCACCGAGATCGTCGACACCACGCTCGACGTCAGCATCATCAGCGTGAACTGGCTGGTCAGGGCTGGATAGACCTTCTCGAAGGCCGGCACCAGGGCGACGTGGCGGATCAGCTGCCAGCGTGTCATGCCCAGCGCGGCGGCGGCCTCGAGCTGCGAGCGATGCACCGCCTGCAGGCCGGCCCGGATGATTTCCGTCGAGTAGGCGCCGAGGTTGACGGTCATGGCGATTACCGCGGCCGTGACGGCATCGATCTGCAGGCCCACGGTTGGCAAGCCGAAGAAGATGATGAAGAGCTGGATCAGGAAGGGCGTGTTGCGGATGGCTTCAACGTAGGCCCTGGTGGCGCGCTGCAGCCAGGGGCCGCCAAAAGCAGCGGCAATGGCGCCGGCGGCGCCGACCACGGTGCCGAGCAGGATCGAGCCGAAGCTGAGCGCCAGCGTCATCGCCGCGCCTTCCGCGAAGCGATCCAGCTGCGACAGCACCGGGGTCCATTCGAATTGATAGTTCATGCGGGTCTCCTGGCACGCCGGCTGGCGCCGGCGCGCAACCTCAGACGGCCTGGTTCAGAACGCTTGCAGTGCGGGCAGAGCCTTGCCGGTCCACTTCTGCGCAATGGCATCGAGTTCGCCATTCAGCTTGACGTAGGAGATGGTGGTGTTGAGCCACTGGCGCAGTTCGAAGGCGTCGCGGCGCACGGCCATCGAATTCGGCTGCACCGAGAACGCGAACTTGGCGTCGAACTTGCCGGCGCCGCGCGCCTTCATGATCTCGTTGCCGGTGGTATTCGGCAGCGCAATGGCGTCGACCTGGTTGCTGATCAGGGCCTGCGCGCAGGTGGCATCGTCCTCGAAGCGGACGATATTCATGCCGGGCACGGCCAGCCGGGTCAGCGCGGTGTCCTGCGTGGTGCCGCGCGTCACGCCCACCTTCTTCTTCCCGAGCTCGGTCAGCTTGGCGTACTTGGCTGCGGTGGGCGCAAAGATGGTCAGCTCGAACGCGCTGTAGGGCGCACTGAACATGATGGCCCGCGCCCGCTCGGGCGTCGGCGCCAGCGTCGCCACCAGGAAATCGACCTTGCCGGCCTCCAGCGCCGGAATCCGGCTGGGCGAGGTGAGCGGAACGATATCGACCGGCACGCCCAGGTACTTGCCCAGCAGGTTGGCCACGTCGACGTCATAGCCGGCGGGTTTGCCGGTGGCGTCCGTGGTGCCAAAGGGCGGGGCGCCGGTCACGACGCCGATGGTGACCTTGCCCTTCTTGACGATCTCGGCGACGGTCTGCGCCTGGGCGGTGAAAGCGGCGCTGGTCAGGACCAGCAGAGTCAGCACGGGCGCGGCTACGCGGCGCAACAAGCGTTGGACGTTCATCAATGTCTCCTGCACGTATATGGGATGTGTCGCTGGCGTCGCAGCGTTCGGCAAGTACCGTCTTGAAACCGGTTTCAGAATTATAGGAAACCGGTTTCAGAGGTCCAGCAGTGGAAACCCTTACGGGGAGGAACGCGTTGGAACTGCGGTGGGAAGGGGCACGTTCGTGCACCCGCTGGGCCGACGCAGCGGGTCTATGCGTGGCTCACGCGTGCGCGCTCGGTCGGCGGCGGGGGAAGGATCAGCCGCGGCGCGTGGACCCGCGAGTGACCAGGGTGCCGGGCAACAGGACCCGGCGCGGCGGCAGCTGCGCGCCTTGCAGGCGCTCGATCAGGCAGTTGGTGGCGACGCGCCCGATATCGTCGGTGGGCTGGGAAATGGCGCTGAGGCCTGGACCGACCAATGCAGCCCATTCCGGATCATCGAAGCCGATCAGGCCAAGGTCGGTGCCGAGCTGCCACCCCAGTCTGGCGGCCGATGCGGCCACGCGCAGCGAGATCACTGCGTTGGCCGCCAGCACGGCAACGGGCGCCTGGCCGGCACGGCGGCGCAGGTCGCGCAGCGCTTCATCCAGGGCATCGTCGTCACCCCTGTGGGCTTCAAAGATGGTCCCGCCAAGCGAGTCCGCGTGTTCGGCGATGTAGCTCTGGAAGGCGCGGGCCCGCTCGTTGCGTGAGCTGATGGCCTTGATCGGCTCGCTGATGAAGAGCACGTGCCGATAGCCGGCTTCGACCAGGTGGCCGGCAGCTTCATGGACGGCGGTCAGGTTGTCCAGGGCCACCAGGTCGACTTCCGCATCGCCGACCTTGCGGTCGACCAGTACAACCGGTTTGCCCAATTGCGCCGCATCGGCAAGGGCGCCGGCATCGTGGCCCAGTGTGTGCAGGATAAAACCCTCGACCCGGTAGGCCGACAGCGAGCGGATGGCCTCTCGTTCCAGTTGCTCGTCATTGCCGAGGTTGAACAGCATCACCATATAGCCGGCGTCGCGACAGGCCTTTTCTACTCCACGCAGCACGGCCACCGAGAACGAATTGGAAACATCCGCCACCACCAGCCCGATCAGGCGCGACTTGCCGCGCTTGAGCCCCTGCGCCATGGGGCTGGGGCTATAGCCGAGCGCGCGGATGGCCGCGGCCACGCGCGCCTCTACGTCCGCGGACAACTGCTCGCCGCCCCGGTTCAGGTAGCGCGATACGGTTGCCTTCGAGACGCCCGCATAGTCGGCAACGTCCTGGATGGTGAGTTTCTCGGCAGGTTTCAGGTCGGACGCAGGTCGGGTCACGGGGCGCGGCGGCATAGGGTTCGGGTCTCGGTGAAACCAGTTTCAGAATTATGCCTCGGACGTGCCGGGATATGCCAGCGCCTGGGATCCCCCCACGCGCTGCACCCCCGGCCGCCCGTCCTCCACGACAAACGCCGCCTGCGTTCCGACCGGGCTGTCCACCCGCGCCACGTCCTCCACACCGCGCAGCGTGCTGGCCCAGCGTTCGGGCGTGGCCTCGACCACGGTGTAGCCGCGCTGGTCCGGCCGCGCGTGGAGGATATGCGGGTTCAGCGCCGCGATCCTGGCGGCGCTCTCCACGGTGCTTCCCGACGCCGAGGCGATCGAGGTCGTGCAGAACTCGCTGGCGATCACGCGAGACTTCGCGTCGTTGAAATCGGCCAGCACATTGCAGGCATAGTGCTGGTGGATATCGCCGCCGATGAACACCGTATTGCGCGGCGCCGCCGCCACGATGCTGTCGAGCAGCCGCTGGCGCGCGGCGGGATAGCCGTCCCAGGTGTCGCTGTGGAAGGATTCCGCCGGCAACGCCTTGTAGTTGCGCCGCGAGAAGATGGTCTGCTGGGCGATCGCGCTCCAGCGGGTCTGGTCGCGCCGGTCCTGCGCCAGCCCTTGCGCGAGCCATTGCCCCTGCGCGCTGCCGAGCATGGTGCGGCGCGGGTCGTCGAGGGCGCTGCACTGGTCTGGCGACACCGAGCCCTTGCGCGGCTGCCCCGGCTCGCGACAGGCCTGGATATCGCGATACTGCCGGTCGTCCAGCACATGGAAATCGACCAGGCGTCCCCAGCGATGCCGCGAATGGACGCGCAGCGCGTCCGGCGTGCCCAGGCCGGACGAGCCATGGACCAGCGCGCTCGCCCGGAGCGGCATGTTCTCGTAGAACGCCTGGTATCCCGCGGTGCGCCGGGCGAGGAAGTCCGCCGCCGGTTCGCTGCCCACGCGTGCCGCGTAGTCGTTCTGGACTTCGTGATCGTCCCAGGTGACCAGCCACGGGCAGGCGCCATGCATGGCCTGCAGAAGCGGATCGCTCTTGTACAGCGCATAGCGGTCGCGGAAGTCCTGCAGGCTGGTCGCCCTGGGCAGGCTGTGCGTGCGCGGCAACTGCGCCGCGCTCGCCACCACTGCGTTCTCGTAGATGTAGTCGCCGAGGAACACCACCAGGTCCAGGTCTTCCTGCCGCATCTGCCGGTACGCCGCATAGTGGCCCTGTTCCCAGCGCTGGCACGAAGCGAACGCGAAGCGGACGCGCGGCGCCAGCGTATCGGCCGCAGGCGCGGTGCGGGTGCGTGCGGTAGTGGTCGCCGCGTCACCATGCATGAAACGGTAGAAGTACCAGCGGTCCGGGCGCAGCCCGCCGACCTCCACGTGGACGGAGTGGCCGAGCTCCGGCAGGGCTTGCGCGTGGCCACGGCGGACGATCCGCCGGAATGCCTCGTCTTCGGCGACTTCCCACTGGACTGTCAGTGCGCCCTGCAATGGTGTGATGCCACGCGCATCGGCTTGCGCCGTGCCCGGGATCGCCCCGTCGAGCAGGCGGGTCCACAGCACGAATCCGTCGGCAGTGGGCGCGCCGCTCGCCACGCCCAGCGCGAACAGGTCGCGCTGGGGCAGCGTGGCCGATCTTGCCCAGCGGGGCAGGTGCGTGGCGAGGCCGGCGGCTGCCGCCAGATGCAGAAAGGTTCTTCGTTGCATGCCAGAAAACGGTGGGTTCAGGCGACCGAGGGCGGTTGAAAGGTTCGATTGTGCCGGACGTCCGCGGCGCCGTGGCCACGTATGGGAGATGAAACGGATCGTCTCGTCGAGCCGCGTTCGTTGCGCGTTACGGATCTCATTGATGAAATATTGAATTTCAATTATGAAACTAAAGGGGCTGAGTCACTTGAAAATTGCGCGCTGAATCAATGGGATACGTGATTTGGCTCCCGTTGGTCCATTTCTTGCGCAAAGAAGATCGAACGGGCACGCCTGTGGTCGTGCCTGCAAATTTGCCGTCGCCTGGCTATCGCGTTGCGTTGAAGGGCAGGCGCCCTGGATCTTGAAGAGGAATGCACCGCGATGTACTACGGAAGGAACGGAGCCGGCGCGGACAGCCGCGAGCTGGCCGGAGATGCCAGCAAGCCGCGCGCTGGCCAGGAACGAAGCGAGCGTTGCGATTGCAATGAGCCGTCGCCACGGCAAACCAACTGGGCCTGGGCGACGACGACAGAGCACTACGACTGGATGGATTCGCACACCCCGTTTGCTCACTACGACTAGCGGCCTGGCGAAGCCTTAATCCTTCTCCTGCTCTCCGATCCATTGACCACGCCGTGCCGTCGTGCACGGCTGGTTCATTTCTTTGCGCGCCCCATGGACTACACACCGATCAAATCCCTGCTGATTGCCAACCGTTCCGAGATCTCGATCCGCGTGATGCGCGCGGCCGCCGAGATGAATGTCCGCACGGTGGCGATCTATTCGAAAGAAGACCGCCTCGCGCTCCATCGCTTCAAGGCTGACGAGAGCTACCTGGTCGGCGAGGGCAAGAAGCCGCTGGCCGCTTACCTCGACATCGACGACATCCTGCGCATTGCCAGGCAGGCGAAGGTCGACGCCATCCATCCAGGCTATGGTTTTCTCTCTGAAAACCCCGACTTCGCGCAGGCAGTGATCGATGCGGGGATCCGCTGGATCGGCCCGTCGCCGGAGGTCATGCGCAAGCTTGGCAACAAGGTGGCGGCGCGCAATGCGGCGATCGAGGCGGGCGTCCCGGTGATGCCGGCAACCGATCCGCTGCCCCATGACCTGGAAGCGTGCAAGCGACTGGCCGCGGGCATCGGCTACCCGCTGATGCTCAAGGCAAGCTGGGGCGGCGGCGGGCGCGGCATGCGGGTCCTGGAAAGCGAGCAGGACCTCGAGGGCGCTCTCGCCGCCGCGCGGCGCGAGGCGCTGGCCGCGTTCGGCAACGACGAGGTGTATGTCGAAAAGCTGGTGCGCAAGGCGCGCCATGTCGAGGTGCAGGTGCTCGGCGACACGCATGGCAACCTCGTGCATCTCTACGAGCGGGACTGTACCGTGCAGCGGCGCAACCAGAAGGTCGTCGAACGGGCTCCCGCCCCCTACCTCGACGATGCCGGCCGGGCTGCGCTGTGCGAGTCGGCACTGCGGCTGATGCGCGCGGTCGGGTACACGCACGCCGGCACGGTCGAATTCCTGATGGATGCGGACTCCGGGCAGTTCTACTTCATCGAGGTCAATCCGCGCATCCAGGTCGAGCACACGGTCACGGAGATGGTCACCGGGATCGATATCGTCAAGGCGCAGATCCGCATCACGGAGGGCGGCCATATCGGCATGACCGAAAACACGCGCAACGCAGACGGTGCCATCACCGTGCGTGCCGCGGGCGTTCCGGCCCAGGCGCAGATTGCGTTGAACGGGCACGCGCTGCAATGCCGGATTACGACCGAGGACCCGGAAAACGGCTTCCTGCCGGACTATGGACGGCTCACCGCCTACCGCAGCGCTGCGGGCTTCGGCGTGCGCCTGGATGCCGGTACCGCCTACGGTGGCGCGGTGATCACGCCGTATTACGATTCCCTGCTGGTCAAGGTCACGACCTGGGCACCGACCGCCGCCGAGTCGATCCGGCGCATGGACCGCGCGCTGCGCGAATTCCGCATTCGCGGTGTCGCTTCAAACCTGCAGTTCCTCGAAAACGTCATCAATCATTCCGCCTTCCGGTCTGGCGATGTCACCACGCGCTTTATCGACCTGACGCCGGAACTGCTGGCGTTCACCAAGCGCCTGGACCGCGCCACCAAGCTGCTGCGCTACCTGGGCGAGGTCAGCGTCAACGGCCACCCGGAAATGAGCGGCCGCTCGCTGCCGTCGCTGCCGCTGCCCAGGCCGGTGCTGCCGGCCGTGGATACCAGCGGTGCGCTGCCCTATGGCACGCGCGACCGCCTGCGCGAGCTCGGCGCCGAAAAGTTCTCGCGGTGGATGCTGGACCAGAAACAGGTGCTGCTGACCGACACGACCATGCGCGACGCGCACCAGTCATTGTTTGCCACGCGCATGCGCACCGCGGACATGCTGCCGATCGCGCCGTTCTACGCGCGCGAGCTGTCGCAGCTGTTCTCGCTGGAGTGCTGGGGCGGCGCCACCTTCGACGTGGCGCTGCGCTTCCTCAAGGAAGATCCGTGGCAACGCCTTGAGCAGTTGCGCGAGCGGGTGCCCAACGTGCTGTTCCAGATGCTGCTGCGTGGTTCGAATGCTGTCGGCTATACCAACTATGCGGACAACGTGGTGCGCTTCTTCGTACGCCAGGCCGCCAGTTCCGGCGTGGATGTGTTCCGCGTGTTCGATTCGCTGAACTGGGTGCGCAATATGCGCGTGGCGATCGATGCCGTCGGCGAAAGCGGCGCGCTCTGCGAAGGCGCGATCTGCTATACCGGGGACCTGTTCGACAAGTCGCGCGCCAAGTACGACCTGAAGTACTACGTCGGTATCGCCCGCGAACTGCAGCGTGCCGGCGTGCACGTGCTGGGCATCAAGGACATGGCGGGCATCTGCCGTCCGCAGGCGGCGGCCGCGTTGGTCAAGGCACTCAAGGAGGAAACCGGACTGCCGGTGCATTTCCATACGCACGACACCAGCGGCATCTCGGCGGCTTCCGCACTGGCTGCCATCGAGGCCGGCTGCGATGCCGTCGACGGCGCGCTCGATGCCATGAGCGGGCTCACCTCGCAGCCCAACCTGTCAAGCATCGTCGCGGCCCTGGCGGGCAGCGAACGCGATCCCGGACTCAGCCTGGAGCGGCTGCATGAGGCGTCGATGTACTGGGAAGGGGTGCGTCGTTACTACGCGCCGTTCGAATCCGAAATCCGCGCCGGCACGGCCGACGTGTACCGTCACGAGATGCCGGGCGGCCAGTACACCAACCTGCGCGAGCAGGCCCGCTCGCTCGGTATCGAGCATCGCTGGACCGAGGTGTCGCGCGCCTACGCCGATGTCAACCACTTGTTCGGCGACATCGTCAAGGTGACGCCCACGTCCAAGGTAGTGGGGGATCTGGCATTGATGATGGTGGCCAACGATCTGACTGCCGCCGATGTGTCCGATCCGGCCAAGGAGATCGCATTTCCTGAATCGGTGGTCTCATTGTTCAAGGGTGAACTGGGCTTCCCGCCCGATGGCTTCCCCGCGGAACTCTCGCGCAAGGTGCTCAGGGGCGAGCCGCCCGCGCCTTACCGGCCAGGGGACCAGATCCCGGCAGTCGATCTCGATGCGGCCCGCGCCGCGGGCGAAGCGGCCTGCGAGCAGGCGCTTGACGACCGGCAGCTGGCGTCGTACCTGATGTATCCGAAGCAGACCGGCGAGTACCACGCGCATGTGCGCGCCTATAGCGATACTTCGGTGTTGCCCACGCCGGCATTCCTGTACGGCCTGCAGCCGCAGGAAGAAGTGGGCGTCGACATCGCGGCAGGCAAGACCCTGCTGGTTTCCCTGCAAGGCACGCACCCTGATGCCGAAGAGGGCGTCATCAAGGTCCAGTTCGAACTGAACGGACAATCGCGCACAACCTTGGTCGAGCAGCGCAGCACCACGCATGCGAGCGTGGTGCGCAGCAGCCGTCCGGTTGCCGATCCCGGCAATCCGCTGCATATCGCCGCGCCCATGCCGGGCTCGATCGTGACGGTGGCGGTCCAGCCGGGACAGCGCGTGGCAGCGGGTACGACGCTGATGGCGCTGGAGGCGATGAAGATGGAAACCCACATCGCAGCGGATCGCGACTGCGAAATCGCCGCGGTGCATGTGAAACAGGGTGACCGTGTGGCGGCGAAGGACTTACTGATTGAGCTGAAGCAGTGAGAGTTGCGGCTATCGGGATCCATATCGGTTCACGGAACTGCGCGGAGACTACGGTGGAGCGTCAGCAACTTGGTCAGCGTGGGCGGGGGCCATTTCTTCGGGTGACGCGATGGCTGACCGAGGTTCCGGACGCCATTCACGCCGTGCACAAAGTCCTTCCGCTGCGGGAGACCGCACTGGCCCACGTGGAAGTCGAGGCGCACGGCAAGATTGGCACGGTCCTGGTGGGCTGCGAATGATCAATAACTCGTGGAAAGCGAGGGCCTGACCAGGCTGCCGCCGCTCGAGCAGCCGAAGGACGGGAGCCGCTGATCAGATATCCAGTACGATCTTGCCGATGTGCTGATTCAACTCCTGGTACCGAAAGGCGTCAGCCATCGCTTCCAGCGGGAAGTGCCGGTCAATGACCGGGCGGATGCCAGTGGCATTCAGGGCACGTACCATGTCAAGCTGGTGTCGGCGGCTCCCCACCAGCAAGCCGGTCAGGCGCAGATGCTTGCGCAGCAGCTGGGTGACGGTGACCGGCCCGGTCGGGTTCCCCAGCGAGCCGATCACGGCGATATGTCCGCCGACACGGGCCGCCGTCATCGATTGGTCGAGGGTCGCGGCGCCGCCAACCTCGATAACATGGTCGACGCCAGCGCCATCTGTCATCTCGCGTACGGTCTCGCCCCACTGCGCCGTCTTGCGATAGTTGATCAGGCAATCTGCGCCAAGCGTCTGAAGCCTGCCAAGCTTCTCGTCCGAGGATGAGGTGGCAATTACCCGCGCGCCGGCCGCTTTGGCAAATTGCAGCGCAAAGACCGATACGCCGCCAGTGCCGAGGACCAGCACGGTCTCTCCGGGCTTCAAGGCGCCATCGACAAACAATGCCCGCCAGGCTGTCAGCCCGGCCGTGGTCAGCGTTGCGGCCTCGGCGTGGCTGTAGCCGTGCGGAGCGCGCGTGAAGCAGGCTTCAGGCAACGTCACGGTTTCCCGCGCAAAGCCGTCGACGCCATCCCCGGGGACAGTAGCGAAATCGCACAAGCGCGGCTCTCCGTCATGCCACGTCGGGAAGAACGTGCTGACGACATGGTCGCCGACCGCGAATGCCTTAACGCCCGCGCCAACGGCTGTGACCTCCCCGGCGCCGTCCGCCATCGGAATGCGCCTTTCCGTCAAGCCCCGACGGCCGGACACCACGGCGTAGTCATGATAGTTGAGCGAACTGGCACGTATGCGGACGGTGATCTCGCCCGGTCCCGGGGGGGCGGCCGTGGCTTCCCCGATGACGATGCGCTCGAAGCCGGCCGGCGGATCGAGGTAAACGGCTTTTGCTGCAGTCATGGCATTCCCCTGGTTGGCGACAAAACAGTGCGGAACGAGTTTAGCATCGCAAAATTATTAATGTCGACGATATGTGGGGCGCCGGTTGGTCAGCGGTCCGGCATGCAGCGGAAGTTCAGCCAGCCGGCCCGGGGCACGACGTGAGGTAAGATCTTGGGCGCCGCGCGCTCCGCCGTGCCTGCGCTGGCCCCGATCGCAACTCTCGGAAGTACCGCCACTCATGGGCAGACTCAAGACTACCAATACGCCTGAACTGCAAGCCCTGCTGACGCCGAAGACCCCACAGAATCCTGTCACGCTGGCGGTGGAGCAGGCGCTCATGCATGGACGCGACTGGTCGGCATCGGTGGCTGAGCAGATTGCGGTGCGGCTGGCGGGCCTGATCACCATCGACGTGATCCATGCCGGCCAGCGCCTGCTGGAGAAGGATATCAGCGATGTCCTCGAGGTCAGCCGCGCCCCCGTGCGCGAGGCCCTGCGCATCCTGGAGCGCGAACGGCTCATCGAGTTCCGGGCCCGGCGCGGCGCCATCGTCACGGAGCCGAATGCGCAGGACCTGAAGGATATCTACGTCGTGCGCGAAGCACTGTTCGCCATCCTGCTGCGCGAACTGATGGAAGAGCGCGCCGAGGCGCTTGACGCCCTGTTCGAGGCGTTCATGCCGAAGCTCGGCAAGGCGGTGGAGGATTCCGCCGTGGATGCCTATATCAGCGCGACGTTCCTGGCGAACATGGCGATGGCGGACCTGTCGAGAAACCGGCTGGTCGGGGAATTACTGAATTCCATCGCGCTGCGCACGCTGCGCTATGTGCGACTCGGGCTCGCAGCCAATCCCGGCTCGCTCGAGAATTCAATCAAGACCTGGCGTGCGCTGCAGCGTGCCGTGGCCAGGCGCGACATCGACGTGGTCCTGCAGACCGCGCGCAAGCGCATCGAAAGCTCCCGCGACGCCGCCATCCGTACGCTGTCATCCGGCGCGCCGACGAGCAAGGGCGCCGCTTCCCGCCGCAGCGCCGCGCCGGCCACGGCCGCCTGAGCGGCCGCGTCTTCCATAGCACGCCGGTCAGCTTCCGCATCAGCAGGCTGCTGGCGACAACGCTCAGCCAGAGCAGCAGCCCCAGCGCAGCATCCGCCACCCTGCGCGCCTGAGCCGTGCGATATCCGTACTAGGTTCGGCGCAAAGCCGTCCACGGTGTGCTTCGCGTGCATGAAAATCCACCTTGGTCGGTCCTTTCCCTAACGTCTCTACCCCACAATGAATTGATGTCGACAATAAAAATAACGACTGCTATGATCGTACTCACGTTAGCCTGAGGGGTAGAAATCGTGTGTCGCACGCTTGGTTGGGTGAGGCAGGCAGCACTTGGCAGGCTGGGTAATAGTCGAAAAAACATGGGGACGACGATGTCATCACTAAGGAAGCTGCTCTCAATCACGCTGTGCACCACGGCAAGCATCGCCTTGTGCGTGCCAGGGCCGGTGCAGGCACAGGAAGCCTGGCCCGCGCGCCCGATTCAAATGATCGTGCCCTCGTCCGCCGGATCGGGAACCGACGCGCTGGCGCGGGCCATGGCGCAGCGCCTTTCCGAGTCGCTGAAGCAGGCTGTGGTCGTGGAGAACCGGCCAGGAGGCAGCGGAGTGATCGGGACTAACGCCGTCCTCAAGGCGGCGCCGGATGGCTACACGATTCTCTACACAACGGCATCCAGCATGGTGGTTGCGCCGGCCGTCATCAAATCCGTTTCCCAGGATGCAAGAAAGAACCTCGTGCCGATCGCGCAGACAGCTGTAGGGGGGGTGTTGCTGCTGGTGAGCCCGGATCTGCCGGTGCACGACTTGCCTGGACTCATCCAGCTCGTGAAGGCGAATCCGGACAAGTACAGCTATGGTAGCTGGGCCACCGGCTCGTCCGCGCACCTGACGATGGAGTGGCTGAAGAATCAGACTGGCATGAAGACCGAGCACGTCGCATATCGGACAGCCAGTCAACTGCTCACCGAGCTTTCCTCGGGTGTGTTGAAGATCGGCTGGACGGATCCCAGCGTGGCGGTTCCGTTCCTGCGTTCCGGGAAGGTGCGCGGCATTGCCATTGTGGGCAACGTGCGCTCGCCCCAGCTTGCCGACGTCAAGACGATGGGTGAGCAGGGCTACAAGTTCAATACGGTGGGATGGTTCGGCATGTTCGCGCCGCCCGGGACTAGTCCGGCAATCGTGAAGCGGCTGGCCGACGAGGTCAACAAGGTGCAGGGGACGCCGGAGATCGCGGCCCTGATGAAGAAGCTGAACTTCGAGTCGCCTCCGGTAAAGTCCTCGGCGCAGTTGGGCGAGATTGTCCGGAACGATTTGCAAGTCTGGACGAAGATCGCCAACGACGCAGGGATCAAGGTCGACGAATAAGATGAGGTGCACGCGCCATTGCGGCCTGCGCAGGACAAGGCTGCCATTTCCCGGCAGTTGGGATGCCAGCGCACCCTCCGCCCACCAGTCTGCAATGGGGGGCGACCATGCAGGAGGGGTCCCTCATCTCGTCTTCAATGGACGATGGCCGGTCACTGGCGCCGTTCCGGCAAGCGAGCTGGTTCACGTCATGCAGCAGGCCGTGGTGGCCAGGCGCTTGAACAACGAGTGCAAAGCCAATGCCTGATTCCAATTGGATTCTGATCGGGCCTCCGGAGTCACTGGCTCCGGGCGCACGCAAACTGGTCTTCCTGCAAGACGGTCCGTCGGCAATCGTGTTCAATGTTGGCGGCCAGTTTTTTGCCATGGAAAACAGTTGCCCGCATGCGGGAGCCTCCATGGCCGGAGGTCCTTGTGTTGAGCACATTATCAGTTGCCCTGCACACGGCTTGCGCTTTGACATCCGCAACGGCCAGTGCACGGCATCCGCGAGCATGCGTATCCCCACCTATGAAGTCGTGATGGACAACAAGCAACTTTGGCTGCGCCTGCCAGAACTCAATTGTTGAAAATACCCAATTGGTGTTTCCAGAATTCACGACGACGCTTCACGCTTGTCGTCCACGTGCAAGCGGGGATCCGGTGTCCTTGACGACGCGGATTACTGTCATAAAAAGGAAAGTTCAAGGCGTGCAAGGTAAAGCAGAAAATAGCGCCAGGGCAGATGATTTAATCGTCGCGAACGGCACTCGGACTTGGTCGGGCCGCCTGTGGCAAATCTTCTGCAGCCGGATCAACTGTGTCCCACAACTGGGTCGTCCTTTGGTGAGCTCAAGCGGCATGCCCAGGTGAACTGTCCATACTTGATAGAAAATAGGAGAAGACATGGCGAAAGCCGTTAAATTTTACGAAACAGGCGGGCCCGAGGTCCTTCGTTTTGAGGACGTCAGCGTTGGTGAGCCGGGACCGGGAGAGGTGCGCGTCCGCCATGTGGCCGTAGGCCTGAATTTTGCTGACACCTACTTCCGCGGCGGTACTTATCAGGTTCCGCTGCCCAGCGGCCTCGGCAACGAAGCCGCCGGCGTAGTCGAGGCCGTCGGTGCCGGCGTAACTCATCTGGCGGTCGGCGACCGTGTGACCTACACGGGCTTCATCAACACGCTGGGCGCCTACAGCACTGAGCGGCTGATCTCTGCCGCACCGCTGATCAAGCTGCCTGAGGCAATCAGTTGCGAAACCGCGGCGGCCATGACCATGCGGGGCTTGTCCGCCGCCTACCTGGTGCGCCGGATCTACCCCTTCAAGGCGGGCGACGCCGTGCTGCTGCATGCCGCGGCAGGTGGTGTTGGCCTTATCGTTTCGCAATGGGCCAAACTGCTGGGGCTGACGGTGATCGGCACGGTTTCTACCGATGCCAAGGCCGAAGTGGCGCGCGCCCACGGCTGCGATCACACGATCAACTACAGCCATGAGGACGTGGCCAAGCGCGTGCGGGAACTGACGGACGGAGTGGGTGTGTCCGTGGTCTTCGACAGCGTGGGCAAGGCGACCTTCATGTCCTCGCTGGACTCCCTCAAGCGCCGTGGCCTGATGGTCTGCGTGGGTACCGCCTCCGGCACAATCCCGCCGTTCGATCCGCAAATTCTGGCCCGCAAGGGCTCGGTGTACCTGACCCGCCCGGGCCTGGCCGACTATATCGCCGATCCTGCCGAAAAGGCGGAACTGGTCGATGAGCTGTTCGGCCACGTGGCGGCGGGCCGTATCCGCATCGAGATCAATCAGCGCTATGCCTTGGAGGATGCGGCGCAGGCACATCGGGACCTGGAGGCTCGAAAGACCACGGGCTCGTCCATTTTCGTGATCTGAGTGTTCCCCCTCCTGGGAAACTCGAGCCGTCTGGCTCGTTGGCTCCGCAAGACGTAGCCCAGTGATTTGGCAGTCGGGTCAGGTTGTTCAGGACCCGCTGCCGCTGGCGCTCATCGTTGTACGCAGCACCCGTATCTTCATACTCGACGCCATCTCGCAGCGCGTCGCAATATCCGTCAGCACAACAAGAAGCCCAGGTCAATCAAGTGGAAGTACGACGATCCACCGGGGCGAATCCGTCCGGTCCCGTTTCAATGACGGATTGGGCTAGATGATGACGGAATTGTTCACATCCGCGAGGGTCTGCGCGCCAAGCATAGCCATGTTTCGATCGACTTCATCGCGCAGGAGAGTGATGGCGTGGCGAACGCCTTCGGCTCCTCCAATGGCCGCAGCGTAAACAAAAGGCCGCCCCAGGAAGACAAAGCGGGCGCCCAGTGCCAACGCTTTCAGAACATCACCGCCTCGCCGGATACCGCTGTCCATCATGACGGTTGTCTTGTGCGCGACGCTTTCACAGATTTCCGGCAATACAGCAAGCGGTTCCACGGCACCGTCCAATTGGCGGCCGCCGTGATTCGAGACAATGATGCCGTCGGCGCCCAGGGCGACAGCGCGCTCGGCGTCGGACTTATGCAAAATGCCCTTTATGACCAGGTTGCCGCGCCATCTTTGCCGGATTCGTTCGATGTCCGTCCAATTCAGGTGATCACGCCCCGTCGTGTCGCGAATAGCCGAGGCCGACAAGATCGGTGCGCCGCGAGTCGCAAAGGAATTCTCAAAATGCGGCATCCCACTCGAGAGGAGTGTTCTGGCGAACGTCCCCGCCAGCCAACGCGGTCGGGACACGCCATCGAACGCCAAACGGACAGACGGTCGCAAAGGCAAAGAGAAGCCAGTACGGACGTTATTCTCCCGGTTGGCCCAGACGGGAATGTCGACCGTAAGGACAAGCGTAGCGAACCCGGCCGCTTCAATCCGCTCAATCAGGGCGTCCCGCCGGGTGGCGTCACCCGGCAGGTAGGCCTGAAACCACGTGCCTGGCGCCGCAGCGTGAACGGCCTCCATCGGGATCAAGGACGTGCCGCTCATGATTGCGGGTATCTGCTCTTCCCGCGCCGCTTGCGCCAGGACCACATCACCACGGTAGGCAGCAATCGCACTGATTCCGACGGGCGCTATGCCAAAGGGAGAAGCATAACGTTGCCCGAAGATCTCGGTCGCTTGCGACCTTCCCGAGACGTCGACAAGGACCTTGGGACGAAACTTGACCTTGTCGAATGCCGTCCTGTTCACGGCTAGCGACTTTCCATCCTCCGCGGCGCCGGCAATATAGCCAAAGATCGGGCGCGGAAGCGCCCTCTTTGCGGCGACTTCAAAATCGGCAAGCGAGAGGATAGGGCGTAGTCGTCGATGAATCTGACGGTTGGCGCCATAGGCAGGCTTGGCAGGTATTCCAGCGCTCGGAGCGACCTGGCTTTCTGTAACTTCTGTTCGAGATGTCATCTTGATTTGAAGAGTCTAACAGGCCCAACCGCTGTCACTGCCAGCCGCGCCGGATCCCATTGAGCGATCAGGCAAACATGCCGCGCTGGCGCATCAGTTCACGGAACAGCGCCTCATTCTTTTCGAACGGCGCTCGCCCGTGGACGTAGAAGTAGTTATTCAGGACAACCAGATCGCCGACGGGCAGCGACACTTCCTTTGTCCCCGACGAGGCCTCCATGGAAGTCGACAGGGCGTTGAGAAATGCTGCCTCCTCGCGATTGCGCGGCTGTACAAACTGATCGATGAATGACAGCGACAACCCAAACTCGTTCTGAAAAAAGACCGGGCGCTCGACCTGATCGCTGACATTCTTGGATCCCGGCGCCTTGTAGAGGAAAGGCTGCGTTCCGAGACGGTGACTGACAAACTGGTTAAGCTCTTCCCAGTCGTCCAGATGCAGGAATCGGGACTCGCCGCCAATGGCATTCTGTTCTGCAAACTTCATCATCAACAGCCAGTCCGTCGCTTCGGTAACGAAGGTGCCATCGGTGTGCATCGTGAAGAGTCGATAGGCCTGGCGCAAATAGGAGTCGCTATTGTCCGTGTGCCTGACCACGAAGCGGGCATAGTAAGTGCCCGACATCGCATCGTGGTTGCTTGGGCCCAAGAGGTGCCCAACGGCGGTGCCGAAGCGAACGAAATCGTCGGCATCCGCCGTCAGTCCCTGGAGTCCTACCGTGAAGCCACCGTGCTGCCGGTCCTTCACGATGCCGTTGATGGTTGTAGCAAAGTCCTCGCCGACATGCTTCGCGAGTGCGCTCGCGAGCTCGTGGCGCATGAAGGGAACATACTCGAGGTTCTGCACATCGACCTTGCGTACGTCATGCAGGAACCCAAGAAGGGCATCGCGCTCAACGGCCACATGCAGGATGCGATGGTGATCCGGGTGGGCAGACAACTGGAAACGGGATTCGTCATTGCCGGCAAGCAATGCCGCAGGAAGCGGGGCATTCATCGATGGTTCTCCGAGATGGTGTATGGCGCTATTTCATCCGGATTCTTTGATATGATCCAGATATAAAGATGTAATCTTTGTTCCGAAATCTGGATTAAATCGATGATTGACGTTCGCCAGTTGCAGTGCTTCCTCGCCGTGGCGGAAGAGCTTCACTTTGCGAAGGCGGCGGATCGCTTGGGTGTCGCACAATCAGGGCTCAGCACCCAAATCCAACGCCTTGAGCGGGATTTGGGGGTTACGCTTTTGAACCGGAACAAAAGGAAGCCGGTGTCACTTACCGATGCGGGGCACTTGTTCCATGCCGAGGCTGTCGCTGCGTTGCGGCATATTGAGCGAGCCGACCAGGTCGGACGCCTGGCTGCCAGAGGGCTGGCTGGCGTCATCCGTGTCGGCTATGTGGCATCGGGCGTAAGCAGCGGCCTGCTGTCGATGCTGCTGAGCGAGTTTCGGAAGTCACACGAGATGGTCCGGCTCGAAGTCATGCCAATGGAAACGCCGAGACAGCTCGAAGCGCTCAGCGATGGACAGATTGATGTGGGAATCGTCAGGCCCAGACGGCTCAATCCGGCTGGCGTAATAACAAAGGTCGTGCAGACTGAGCGCTTGCTGGCTGCCATGACAGGAAGCCATCCCCTTGCAAGCCGAGGGACGGTTCCAGCGCGCGCGCTGGCCGATCAATCGTTCATCGTGCCGCAGTTTGCAGAGGAGGAAGGATTCGGGTCGGCGTTATCCGCCCTGGGCAAAACCGGAGGGTTCACGCCTCATCTGGAATATCGCGTCCAGGATTTCATCTCTGCAATTTGCCTGGCGTCCGCGGGATACGGAGTGGCCATCGTGCCGGAGTCTATGCAGAACTTCTCCCAGCCAGGTGTCATCTACAAACAGATCGCCGACTTTAGACTCTCAGTGCACCTGGCGCTGGCTTACAGGCGTCGAGAAGTATCGCCAGCGGTACGAGCTTTTGTGAAACTCGGAACTCAGACATTCAATGGCCGGGCGTCCTAGACCCACCTTTTGATGCCAACGGCAGGCCCCGTGAACGTAAGCGTCCCGTTCTTCCGACTTTGAGCCGATCACCTCAAGACCCCGTCGCCGCGTGTCCGATACAGCGAGCAGGGTTTTCCCTCTGTTGGCGCCAATCGACAACAACTTGTCGTGATCGGTCAAGCCGGCTGACGCGGGGCGCTCCGAGAATGGAGAAAAGGTGGATGTATCACCAAGCCCCACAGTATTGGCGCAAGTCATCAGATTCGAAAAGACTGAAGGGCCGGAGGTGCTGGACTCGATGTCATCCGCGCGCAGAGACAAGTGCGCGAACTGCCCACCAATGAATCTTTCTAAACACGCAAAGCGTAGCAATCATAAGGTACAGACATGAAGAAGCAGACCAATCACTTCTGGTGGCGCGGATACGCCTTGGCGATCGGTGTTGGGGTCGTCGGTGGGATGCCCGTGGCTCAGGCCCAGGAGAATTGGCCAAGCAAGCCGATCCGCCTGGTGGTGGGGGGGCCTGCCGGCGGCAGCGCCGACGCGTTGGCGCGGCTGCTGGCGGAAGGCCTGCAGAAGACATGGAGCAAGCCGGTTATCGTAGAAAACAAGCCCGGTGCCGCCGGGGCGCTGGCGATCAGCGATTTGCAGTCCACCGGCAAGGATGGTCATACCCTCCTGGTCATCCAGGGCGGCGTCGTGAGCGAAGCTCCGTTGGCCTACAAGGTCCAATACAAGCCCTTTGCCGACCTGAAGCCCCTGGCCCAGATCAGCCGCACGGGGTTGGTGCTGGTTGCCAACAAGGATATGCCTGTCTCCAACCTGAAGCAGTTGGTGGACTACGGAAAATCGCAAAAGGAAGGGCTGGTTTTCGCTTCTTACGCTGCGGGATTGAAGGGCCACACCTCGGGCATACTGCTCGGGCAACTCACCCATGTGCCAATGCGGCATGTTGGCTACAAGGGCTCTCCTCCGGCATTGAACGACCTGATGGGCGGCCATGTGCCGCTGATGTTCGATGGGGTGACGACCTCATTGCCGCTGATCAAGGCGGGAAAGATCAAGGCGATTGCGGTGGCCTATCCAAACCGGATTGCCGCATTGGCGGATGTGCCTACGTTCAAGGAGCTCGGCTACCCGCAGTTGGCGCAAGCAGGCTGGTTCGCCGTCTGGTCCCGCCCGGATGTCGCTCCGGCAGTCCAGCAAAAAATCCGCGAGGCGACGCTGGCGTATTTCAAGCAACCCGGAGTGCAGAACCGCATCAAGGATATGGGCATGGAGCAGGGGGATGCCGCCACCTCGGAAGAGATGATGGCGGACCTGAAGCAGGCATACCAGCAACAGGCCGCGCTGCTGAAGTCCATTAACTACCAGCCGGAATAATATGAAGATACTTTGAGCGAACTTGCCACGGCACCTCCGATGCGCTTTGCGCAATCCTCCGTCAGCGTATGCGGCATCGGCCAACCGGCGAGTTCCTCATATCGAGATCCTATGAGACAGGGGGACAAGCCTGCTTAGAATCAGCGTGTCGTGCTTGGCTCACAGGAGATAGCGTCATGCGTACAGATCAGGCATACACGAGTATCGAGGACGTGTTGGCGGTCTCGCTCGAACTGGCGGCCGCGAAGTGGAAGGTCGCGTTACACGACGGGCACCGCGAGCAGCCTGCGGTGCATACGGTCGCGCAGCTGCAAGCCGTAGCGCGTCTGCAGGCGGTGCTGGACCTGATCGAACAGCACAAGGACCAGTGGTCGCTGCCAGCAGGTGTGCGCGTCGTCGTAAGCTACGAGGCCGGCCAGGACGGATTTTGGATCTGTCGTGCGCTTCAGGGGCGCGGCATCGAGTGCTACGTCATCGATCCAGCCAGCATTCCCGTCGAACGCCACAAGCGACGCGCGAAGACCGACCGGCTCGATGCCATCAAGCTGGTGATCAACCTGCGCGCATGGCTACGTGGCGAGCGCGACCGCATGCACGTGGTTCACGTCCCATCGCCGCAGGACGAAGCGTCGCGGCACCTGATGCGCGATCGCGGGCAACTGCAGAAGGAAGTGCTGCAGCACTGCGACCGGATGCGAAAACTGCTGGCCACGCTCGGCTGCTGGGATGAGGTGGATCACAAGCACTTCGCCGGCCGGCTCGCCCGTGACGAGGTGAAGTGTCACGACGGCGCGCCGTTGTCGCCCGAAATGCGCGGGCGGCTGCTGCGTGAGTGCGAACGGCTCGCGCTGGCGCAGCAGCAACTCGCGGAGCTGGAGAAAACGCGACAGGCAAGCCTGCCCGCCCCCGCGCGCCAGCGACGCGATGACCTGGCGCGCCTGAAAGGGATTGGCGAAGTGGGCGCGTCGCGCCTCGCGCTCGAACTGTTCTGGAGGGAGTTCAGCAACCGGCGCCAAGTGGGGGCCTGTACGGGCCTGGTGCCCCAGCCCTACGACAGCGGCGAGAGCCAGGTCGACCAGGGCATCAGCAAACAGGGCAACCGACGAGTGCGCGCGTTACTGGTCGAGATGGCATGGTGCTGGCTGCGTTACCAGCCCGACAGTGCACTTACGCGCTGGTTCAACGAGCGCACCCAGAGCACGGGACCAAACCGGCGGGCTCGGCGCATCGCGATCGTTGCAGTCGCACGGCGACTGGCTATTGCGCTGTGGCGCTATCTGAAAGACGGTGAGATTCCCAATGGCGCACGCCTGAAGTCGGCGTAGGCCTCCTAAAAGCTTGCAGGAAAGAGGTAACGGCCCGGTCAGGCAACTACGCAAGCACAAACGGTCTGAGGTGAACATGCCCGTCCTCCTCCCGGGTTGCTGATGCAACCGATTTATCAAGATGGGGCATGTTCCTGGTTGATGATTCCGGCGTAATGCGCATGCAGGATGAGGCTGGCCAAGCGCCGGCGGATAGAAGGTGGTCAGACGTCACGTCTGACGCGCGCACAACAGACGGCTTCAGACTACGCCGCACGTAGGAAGATTTGGTCGGCTAGCTCCAAAGGAACTTGACAAACCAGTGCTCATAGAAGGGAGGGGGGCGGGCTTTCCTCCCAGCTGGCTTCTGGCGGAAATCAGATCAGCGGCCATGCACCGGATGCATGGAGAGGGCGGCGCGTCCGTAAGGTAAGCATACGAAACGTGGTCATTGCGTCTGGCCGGGTCGCCCGTAGGGGCCTGTCGTCCGGAATTCCCGCAGGACCCTGTCGTTTTTCCCGGCCGGTGGCACTCGGCCGTGGGTCGATCACGAGAGTTCGCGAATGAACGCTTCCGCCCGCGGCCACTCGCCATAGCCGGAAGCGGGATTCAGATGCCCGACCTCGCCGAGTTCGACGAAGCGGCTTCCCCACGCCTGGGCCAGTTCACGGGCGCGATCGAGACGCGTCAGAGGATCGTTGCTGCTTGCCGCAACGATGCTCGGAAACGGCAATTTGCCGCGAGGGATCGGCAGCCAGCCGTGGTCGCGCAATGTGTCGGTCGTCGGGTAGCCTGGGGGCATGGGCGTCTCGAGGTCCGCGGGTGCAGCGAGCAGTGCGCCGGCGATGTTCCGTGTGACGCCTCGGGCCGCCCAATGGGCGATCATCATCGCGCCTGCGCTGTGCGCCACGATGATGACCTGCCCCTCGATGTCGGCCAGAGCGCGATCGATCGCATCGACCCGGGCAGCGCAGCTCAGCTTGTCTTGCTCAAGCGGGGCGACTGAGACCACGCAAGGCAGCTTCGACGCAAGAAGGGTCTGCCAGTGTTCCGGTACATGGTCACGCAGGCCAGGGACGATGAGAACGGTAGGTATCGTAGAGGTCATGTCCAGCTTTCAGTAAGGCGCGTCACCGATGATCGCGGTGCGCTCCATCTTTCGGTGGCACGGGGGGTAATCCATCACCGCGTAGTGCTGGGTTGAACGGTTGTCCCAGAACGCAACACTGTTTTTCTTCCAGCGAAAACGCACCTGGTATTCGGGGATGTTGGCCTGGCTGACCAGATAGCTAAGCAAATTGCTGGCACCCGGCGCCTTGTCCAGCCCGAAGCGCACGTTGGCCGGCACGTTGTAATTGGTGAAGTGCGTCGTAAAACTTCCGTTGACGAATAGCACCTTCTCTCCGGTTTCCGGATGGGTGCGCACCACGGGGTGCTCGGCGTCGGGGTACTGAGCCTTCAGTGCAAGACGCTTTTCGATCGGCATCGCAGCGCCGAAGCTCGCCTCGATGCTGTGGCGCGCACGCAAGGACGCGATCTTCGTCTTGATCTCTTCGGGCAACTGGTTATAAGCCTCGACCATGTTGACCCACATTGTGTCGCCGCCCACAGGCGGGCATTCGATACAGCGCAGCACGCAGCCCAGCGGAGGCTTTTCGCGCCAGGTGGCATCGGTATGCCAGGAATTCTCGTTGCGTTCGGGAGGACTGTCAGGAGTCTTGTAGATCTGAACCAGTCCCGGGTAGTCGGGGTGGCTGCCCACCACTGGATGGTCTTCCAGCTGGCCGAAGTGGCTCGCAAAGGCCACGTGCTGCGCGCGCGTGATGTCCTGGTCGCGGAAGAACAGCACACGATGCTTCAGGAGCAGCGACCGGATCTCTGCCATCTGTTGGTCGTCCTCGGCAGCTGCCCCCAGGTTGACGTTGCTGAGCTCTGCACCGATGGTGCAAGTGAGGGGCTCGACCCGGATCGAGCTGCTCAGAGATGCTGCGCGGACCACTGCGGGTGCCGCCTTCAGGCGTTGATTCATGAACGTTGTCTCCTGTGTTCTATGAGGCTGATCGATCCTGGCGAGTTTGGATGTTGCAGATGGCTCCCGCTTGACAATACGTGACAGGCATTTATCATTCGGTGTCAAAGCTCTACGCAATTTTCCCATGTCGTCACTTGTCCGCGCTGCGGCCCTCACAAACTACAGCGAGGTTGCCCGAGCCGCCGGACTGGATCCGGTGCGGATGCTCCTTGACGCGGGGTTAAGTCCCAGCGTGCTGCGCGAGCCGGACCTCATGATTCCTGTGGAGCGTGTCGGACGACTGCTTCAGGCGTCCGCAATCATGTCAGGCAACGAGAGTTTCGGGCTGTGCATGGCCGAGTCGCGCCTGTTGTCCAATCTTGGGCCGGTAGGACTGCTGATCCGCGACCAGGCGACGCTGCGCGACTCGCTGCAGATGCTGATGCGCTATCAAGCGTTGCTTAACGGTGCGCTGTCGCTGGCGATCGAGGAGTGCGGCGACCTGGTCATTATTCGCGAAGTGGTAATGGCCGGCAATGCACATGAGCCCACGCGTCAACGGGTTGAACTGGCGCTAGGCGTAATGGTGCGGTTGATACGCCAGCTCCACAAGCCCGACTGGGAGCCGGGGCGTGTATGCTTTGAGCACCCGGCGCCACGCGACCTTAGTGTGCACCAGCGGTTTTTCGGCCCGTGCGTCGAGTTCAACTATGACTTCAACTGCATCATCTGCGCGAAGGCCGATCTCGATGCACGCAACCCGGCTGCCGATCCGGCCATGGCGCGCTACGCGCAGCAGTTGATAGACGCCTCTACCATGTTGCAGCAGGCGACAATGCTTGAGGACGTTCGGCGCATTGTCCTGCTGCTGCTGCCCAGCGGGCGTTGCAGCATCGAGCAGGTGGCCGAACACCTGGGCATGGTGTGCCGCACGGTCCAGCGCCGGCTGGCAGAAGAGGGACAGACCTTCTCGTCGGTCGTTAACGATATCCGCACGGAACTCGCCGCGCGTCACGTCATCGAGACCGATCGTCCGTTGACAGAGGTGGCGACCCTACTCGGTTTTTCCGCGCCGAGCGGATTCTCGCGCTGGTATCACGCGCAATTTGGTTGCAGCCCCAAGGAAAGCCGGGACACACGCGGAACAGTGCGCCGACAGACGACACCTCCGCGGGCGGGCAGAACATTACCCTAGGCGAAGCCAAGTTGTGTACGGGTTCGCGGGATGCGAACCGGCCGGTCAGCGCGCTGCGGTCGTGATAAGCCTGGGGCAATCAGCCCAGCTCAGCGGGCGCGATTCGTGTGCGTTCCTCAACGACGCGCTGACCCGCCTGCCTGCCCACTTGAACAGCACCATCGACGAGCTGCGCCTCCACAACTGGCATCCCGCGTCCTGAACGCATCCTATCTCTCCCAACCGTCGAGGGGTCGGTAAGGGAAGGTGCCTCCCTTCCATTTTGCTCGCGTGAGTCGTCTTCCAGGTTGACGGGCGGTATGTGCCTTGCGGGTGGCTCAACGGACAGGGGTGCGTTGTTGTCATGAAGAGTTAAGTTCGAGACATCCAATGTAAAGCGGGAACTGGTGCGAGGCCAGATGATTCACTCCTAGTTCGGCATTCTCAATATTCACATTACAACTTGGAGATCCATCCTCATGAACTTCCTTGACGGCCACCTGTATCCCGAGAACCAGCAGCCTCTGATCATTACGGCCGCTCCCTATGCGCCGGGCTGGATTCCCTCAGATTTCCCGGAAGATATCCCTGTCACCATGGAGGACCAGATCCAGAAGGCGGTGGATTGCTACGAAGCCGGTGCCACCGTGCTGCATCTGCACGTGCGCGAACCCGACGGCAAGGGCAGCAAGCGCCTGTCCATGTTCAATGAGCTGATCGCCGGGGTGCGCGCCCGCGTGCCGGAAATGATCATCCAGGTGGGTGGCTCGATCAGCTTCGCGCCGGAAGAGGGCCAAGCCGCCAAATGGCTTAGCGACGACACGCGGCATATGCTGGCCGAACTCGATCCGAAGCCGGACCAGGTGACGGTGACCGTCAACACTACGCAGATGAATGTCACAGAGCATGCTGGTATTGATGACTTCAAGGGCGTTTCGCGGGGATTCCCGCACCTCTATTCCACCTACAGGGACATGATCGTCCCCTCGAATCCCAGCTGGGCCGAGGAACACATTCGACGCCTGACGGCCGCCGGAATCCAAAGTGAGTTTCAGTGCTACAACATCAATAGCTTTGAAACGATCGAGCGGATGATTCGCCGCGGCGTCTACAAGGGGCCACTGGTGATGAACTGGGTGGCTATCAGCGGCGGCATGGATCAAGCGAACATCTACAACCTGGCCAACTTCCTGCGTGCTGCGCCAGACGGAGCGGTGGTTACGGTGGAGAGTTCGGTGCTGAATGTGCTGCCCGTGAATATGATCGGCATCGCTTTGGGCCTGCATGTGCGGTGCGGTATCGAGGATGTACTCTGGAACCAGACCCGCACGGGAAAGATGTCTTCCGTCGAGCAGATCAAGCAGTTGGTTCGTATCTCCGGCGAATTTGGTCGTCCCATCGCGACAGCGAAACAGGCGCGAGAGATCATGCAGATCGGGGTCTTCTACGACACCGTGGAAGAGACGCTTCAGCGCAATGGCTTCGCGCCCAATCGTAACGGTGGCAACCAGGGATTCCTGCGCAAGCCGACCTGAAGCCTATGGGGGAATTGACATCATATGTTTATGAGTCGTCCAGCATTTTCTGGAGACGGACTCAAGCTGAAGTTGAAGTTCCCCCCCTCGACCGGACTCCTGACAATTTCTCGACAAAGGAGTCCGTCATGATCCAAAAGCCAGCAGACTTACCCTCCTGGGGGTTAGCCCGAACTTTGACTTCCCAAATAGCCGGAACCCGCATCGACGCTGGGTTTCGGCTATTTTTGAGACTATTATGTAGCCATGTAACTTAGTATTTATCTATTGCGGTTCAGCAGTTTTGTGCTTGAATAAGTGTTCATGTATATCGAACACGTCCCGAACCGCAACTCGCCCCCCGCCATCCTGCTGCGCGAGTCCTATCGCGACGGCAACACGGTCAAGAAGCGCACCCTCGCCAATCTCTCGTCGCTGCCCGCCGAGGTCATCGAAGGCTTGAAGGTGCTGCTACGCGGTGGCGTCGCGGTGTCGTGCGCCGATGAGGCCTTCGTGATCGAGCGCAGCCTGCCACACGGACACGTGGCCGCCGTGCTTGGCGCGGCGCGCGCCTGCGGCGCCGAGCAGTGGTTTGCCTCGGCACCGGCCGCGCTGCGCTCGGTGGTGATGGCACTGCTGGTGACGCGGGTGGTGTCACCCGCTTCCAAGCTCGCCACGCATCGCATGTTGCGCGACGAGACCGCGACCCACTCGGTGTCGCGGCTGCTGAAGTTGGGCGACGTCGAACTCGAACAGGTCTATGCCGCGCTCGACTGGCTGGGAGAAGCTCAGGAAGGCATCGAGAAGCGCCTTGCCAGGCAGCATCTGAGCGGCAGTACGCTGGTGCTCTATGACCTCACTTCCACGTGGGTGACGGGACGCTGCTGCGAGCTTGCCGCCCACGGCTACAGTCGCGATGGCAAGCGCGACGACCCGCAGATCGTGTTCGGTCTGGTTTGCACTCGTGAGGGCTGTCCGGTGGCGGTCGAAGTCTTCGCCGGCAACACCGCCGATCCGGCTACCGTGGCCTCGCAGGTGGACAAGCTCAAGAACCGCTATGGCATCGAGAAGCTCGCGTGGGTGGGCGACCGGGGCATGCTCACGCAGGCGCGCATCGACACGGTATTGCGCCCGGCTGGCCTGGACTGGGTGAGCAGCCTGCGCGCGCCGCAGATGGCCGCACTTGCCCGGGAGAAGGGCCCCTTCCAGCCCTCGCTATTCGATGAGCGCAACCTGCTAGAGGTGACCAGCGAGGCGTTCCCCGGCGAGCGGCTCATCGTGTGTCGCAATCCGCTACTGGCCGAGGAGCGCAGCCGCAAACGCGAGGCGCTGCTGCAGGCCACCGAAGCCGAGTTGATGAAGATCACCGACGCGACCACGCGTGCCCGCAATCGCCTCAAGGGCACCGAGGAGATTGCCCTGCGCGTAGGCCGCGTCATCGATCACTTCAGGATGGGCAAGCACTTCGAGTTGAACATCACCGACTCGAGCTTCACGTGGGAACGCAAGGCCGAACAGATTCAGCAGGAGGCCGCACTCGATGGCCTTTACGTGGTGCGTACGAGCCTGCCGGCAACGGACTTGCCGGCTGAGGCGGCCGTGACGGCCTACAAGGGTCTGGCGGTGGTGGAGCGGGCCTTCCGTTCGCTCAAGACGGTCGATCTGCAGGTGCGTCCCATATTCCATTGGAACGCCGCGCGCGTGCGCGCTCACGTCTTTCTGTGCATGCTTGCCTACTACATCGAGTGGCACATGCGCGAGAAGTTAAAGCCGATGCTGTTCGACGATGAATACGTCGAGCTCGCGCGTACGGCCCGGCCCTCGCCAGTGGCCAAGGCACGACGCTCGGACCAGGCGAAAGCCAAGGACGCCACCAGGCTTGGCGAGGACGGCTTGCCGGTGCACAGCTTCCGCACGTTGCTCGATGATCTGGCCACGCTCGCGTACAACGTCTGTCACACACCCCTCAACCCGCAAGCAAAGATCGTCATGATCACGCGGCCGACCCCAGTTCAAGAAAAGGCCTTCCGCCTGCTCAACGTCAGCCCCGTCGCCTGTACCCAGTAATCGACTCGCTCGCGCGCACATAACCGTGAGAAATCCAAGCATTATGCGCGCCGCCAGCTCAAAGTTCGGGTTAGCCAACGAATCGCAGAGCTAGCCAAAGCCGGAGGCTGACCTAGCCGTCGTTTCGTGCAGTTCCTGGCCAGCGGTTCACGCGGCCTTTTTGCGTCCTTTTACCTCGCTGGTGTGGGGCCAGAGCGCACGACTGGTGTGCGCCGATATGTTGTCCAGAGCTTATTCATGATGGATTCCGGAGGCGGCGTTGACTCGAAGCCTGCGACGTTCTCGAAGATACCGAGAACGTGGTCTCTGAATGAGGCAAGATCTGTCAGAGGGTTGGGTGGAGTGAGAGATATATCGACAATGGTATGCAACTGCTCACTCGATAGTTCGGCAATGGCAGACCACATGTCGTCAGACGCGGAGCCGGCTTGGGTGGGTTGGCAGAGCATGCTTCTCGTTGGGGAGCGTGATGGGGCGACGTCGCGTAGGCTGGTCCCTGAGAGGCCTTGCTCTCCAGACCGTCGCAGCAGGCGACACGGGGGCTTACCCCGCGCGAAGCTCTACACCAGCATGAGCCAGCGCACGAGAGAGGACTGGCTCCCATTCAGTGCCAAGCGGAGTCAAGGGCAGGCGCAACGCTCCCTCGATTCGACCCATCCTGGCTAGCGCCCACTTCACGGGAATCGGATTTGACTGGACAAACATGGCTTGATTCAGGAGGTAGATCTTCCTGGAGATGAGCCTCACCATGGCTACGTCTCCGTTCATGGCGGCATCACAGAGCTCCCGCATCAAGCGGGGAACGACGTTGGCAGTAACGGAAATATTTCCCCTTGCCCCGAGCAAGATCAGCGCAGCCGCAGTCTCATCGTCGCCGCTATACACGGAGAAGGTCTCAGGCAACGTATGAATGAGTCTGGCGCAGCGAGCGACATCTCCGGTGGCGTCCTTAAGCCCTACGATTCCTGGAACCTCGGCAAGCCGCCGAATCGTATCCTCGGCCAAATCAACGCCGGTGCGACCTGGCACGTTGTACATGATGAGTGGAATTTCAACATTCTCCGCGAGCTTGCGGTAATGCTGGAAGAGTCCCTCTTGTGTCGGTTTGTTGTAGTAGGGGGTAACCGAGAGGGCGGCGCTGGCTCCCGCGCTCTTTGCATACCTGGTCAGAGCAAGAGCTTCGCTGGTCGAGTTTGCGCCGGTGCCTGCGATGACGGGCAATCGCCCCGCAGCGTATGTAACCACTTCACGTATCGTCGTGCAGTGCTCATCCATGTCGAGGGTCGCTGACTCACCTGTTGACCCCATGACGACCAATGCCGATGTACCTTCGTTGACATGCCAGTCAACCAGGGCTCGAAGCCTGGGAATGTCCAGCATCCCGTTGTCCTTCATCGGCGTAACTAACGCAGGGATGCTGCCTGTGATGTGACTGCGATTGAGCATGGGATCGTCAGCGCGAGCGTTCATGATTTTCCTCCAGGCGTGAGATTGGACACACGCCCATTGAATGTTCAGCGTACGCTGGAAGTCCGGCAGAGAACAGGATCAGGCGATCGCCGAAATTGCATATCAGAGGGGCGCTTCGGCAAAATCAAACGATTTGGCGCGACGCAGTTCAGCCCCTCTGTCGCGTGCGGGAAACTGGTATGGCGGTTTGATCGCCAACTGGTACTCCTGGCTTAATGACCGTAGGCGGCTATCAGTCGTCCAAGGGTGATGAGGGCCTTTTCGGAACGAGCATCCCATGTATGCCCGTAGTTCAGTCGCAAGCAGTTGCAGAATTCCTGCTTGGCGGAAAAGATGGGACCTGGTGCTGTGCTGATCCCTAGCGACAGCGCTTGGCGGTGGATATCAAGGGCATCAACGTGTCGGGGGAGCTCGACCCACAGCAGGTACCCCCCAGCCGGGCGAGTTGCTTTTGTCCCTGCCGGAAAATGCTCGCTGATAGCCTGCACGAAGCAGCTTTGCTGAGTGCTCAAAGTCTCACGAAGGCGCCGGAGGTGTTTGTCGAATCCCCCTTTTTCGAGATAGGAACCGATGGCCTCCTGGGCTGGCGCGGATGAAGCCAACGTTGTCACCAGCTTAAGGCGCGCAACCTTGCGTGCAAACTTGCCGGGAGCGGTCCAACCGATGCGGTATCCCGGTGCCAGGCATTTGGAGAAGGACGAGCAGTGCATCACGATGCCGGCCGTGTCGAATGCCTTGGCCGGCTTGGGGCGGTTGGCGCCGAAGTACAGTTCGCCGAACACGTCATCTTCAATGAGCGGGACGCCATATCGCGTGAGCAACTCGACCAATGCGCGCTTCTTTTCGTCTGGCATGAGGCTGCCGAGCGGATTCTGGAAGTTTGTCATGAGCCAGCAAGCCTTAGGTCTGTGCCGCTCCAGGGCTTGCTGCAAGGCGTCGAGATCGACGCCTTCGCGTGGATGTGTTGTGACTTCGATGGCATGAAGGCCCAGGCGCCCCAGCGCCTGCAAGGCCGGAGAGAACGTGGGGGACTCCACGACAACGGCGTCGCCAGGGCGGGTTACCGCACTCAGGCACAGATTGAGCGCTTCCAGCGCGCCGTTGGTGATGACGATGTCGTTGGTATGAATCTGCAGGCCATCTGCCAGATAACGAAGCGCAATCTGACGGCGAAGGCGTGCGCTCCCAGGCGTCAGGTCATCAACGCTGCTCCATGGGTCCAGTTTCTGTACGCTGGAGGCGAAGACCTGGCCTAGCCGCGTCATTGGAAAGTGCAGTGGGCTGGGAAACGCCGAGCCAAAGGGCACGAGATCTCTTGCCAAGCTGGACTCCATGACCTCAAAGACACGTTCGCTTACATCCGGGGACACCGCCTCTTCAAGCGGTCGCGGCGCGGTCTCAGGTTCCGGAGGAATCGCTGTGTCTCCTGCGGCGACGAAATACCCGGAACGATGCCGGGCACGAACGAGCCCCTGCGCCTCCAGCCGGTAGTAAGCCTGAAAGACAGTCGACTGGCTGATTCCACGACTTTCACTACAGTGCCGGACGGACGGTAGCCGGTCGCCGGGCCTGAGAACACCCTTGCGGATGGACTCCGCAATGTCGGACGCAAGGGTTTCATATCGCTTCATGCTGCTCATCTGAATTCGTATGCTGTATGTGCGGAAGACTGCCGGAGTGGCGTTTGACGTGTGTGCAGCGTATCAGATGCTCATGCGCGTCTTGCAGGAACCGGATCCGGTCGTCCTCATCGGGCCGCCATGAAAGCCCCATGCCAGCGATTGCGATCCGTGAATCTGCTCCGCTCTTTTTTCCCGCATCTGCGTCTTTCGCCCGGTGAAATGACCGCATAGCATAGCCGCGTACCGTCCGCCGACAAACGGCTGACATTCGTCCTGGCAGAGAGCGTAGAAGTTCATGAATCCCACAGGTTTGCTATTGGCCACTTTCGTTCTATCGATCGTGGGCCTCTTTTCCTTCATATGGTCACTGCGGCGCGGCCTGTTTGATCTTGACACCAACGCGGCGAAAGTCATCTTCTCGGCCAATGAGATTGGCGTTCCCGAGGAACCCGCTGCCGATCCGGCACAGCATGATGCCCTCGAGCGCAATGTGGGACGCCGCGATCATGCAACGACCGGGGTTTCCAGGGAAGACCTGGCGTTGCGCGAGAGCGCGGATCGGTCGAGCGCCTTTCCAGCGTTCATCATGTTGATGTCCTCGGTGGTGTGGCTAATTGTCGCGTCTGCAGCTGGTCTGCTCAGCTCGATGAAGCTTCACTGGCCTGACCTGCTTACAGACAGCGCATGGATGACGTTCGGGCGCCTGCGCACCATTCACCTGAATGCCGTGGCTTACGGATGGGCGCCGATGGGGCTGCTTGGCCTCGCTATCTGGATGATGCCGCGCTTGCTGCGTACGCCCCTGGTTGGCGGGCGCTTTGCGATCTTTGGCGCGATTGTCTGGAATGCCGGGGTGGTGGCGGGCCTTGGTGCCATTGCTGCAGGTCTGAGCGCCGGGATGGAGTGGCTGGAAATCCCATGGCAGATCGGTGGCTTGTTTGCGGTCGGTGGAATGATGATTGGCCTTCCGCTGGTTTTCATGCTGCAACGCCGGAACGTACATCATCTCTACGTTTCGGTCTGGTATATGGGAGCGGCCCTCTTTTGGTTCCCCGTTCTCTATATCGTGGCCAAGATCCCAGGTGTCCACTTCGGGGTAGAGCAGGCGACGATGAATTGGTGGTTTGGCCATAACGTGCTTGGCCTCTTCTATACGCCGCTGTCTCTCGCAACCATTTACTACCTGTTGCCAAAGGTCATTGGCAAGCCAGTCCAATCCTACAACTTGTCACTACTCGGTTTCTGGACCCTTGCATTCTTCTATGGTCAGGTGGGCGCCCATCATCTGATTGGCGGCCCGGTTCCTGAGTGGCTCATCACCCTGTCCATTGTGCAGAGTGTGATGATGATCATCCCGGTGGTCTCCTTCTCCTTGAACCAGCACCTGACATTGAAGGGGAACTTCGGGGCGCTGCGCCATTCGCCAACCCTGCGTTTCATCGTCTTTGGCGCGATTATGTACACGTTGGCCTCGTTGCAGGGCAGTTTCGAGGCGCTGCGGAGTCTAAATGCCATAACGCATTTCACCCATTTCACAGTGGCCCACGCCCACCTGGGTATGTACGGGTTCGTCTCGATGGTTATCTTTGGTGGTGTCTATTTCGCACTGCCGCGGATCCTGGATACCCGCTGGCCGCATCCCAGGCTGATTGCGTTGCATTTTTGGCTCGTGGTGGCCGGGTTCACCGTCTACATGGTTACGCTAAGCATCGGCGGCGTCCTGCAGGGGCTGTCGCTGTTGAATCCGGACCAGCCGTTCCTCGAATCGGTGACGGTCACGCTGCCGTGGCTATACGGCCGCTCGATTGGTGGTGCGTTAATGACGCTCGGACACCTCGTGTTTGCCACGCATATGGTCTTGTTCGCGCTTCCGTCCGGTGTCTTCACGCAGAACGAGCAGAAACCCCTGCATTCGGCAGCATAGAAATGGAAAACGAACTGAAACTGGTGGGCGGGGCAATGGTGACGCTGTCGCTCGCTACCGCGGCGATGGTGGTGACACCGTTCCTGCAACTGAAGGATGTGCCTGCTCCTAAGGACCTGAAGCCTTATACCAGTGCCGAACTGCGTGGTAGGGAAGTCTATATGGCGAACGGTTGCATCGCCTGCCATACGCAGCAGCCCAGCAGCACAGGCGCCGGCCGCGCTGATGCCAGGCGAGGCTGGGGGCGCCCCTCGGTAGCGGCAGACTATCACTACGACGATCCCCCGCTCCTTGGCACGATGCGTACGGGGCCTGACCTGTTCAACATTGGCGCCAGGCAACCCAGCGCCGACTGGCATCTCGGGCATTTGTTTCAGCCGAGGGCGTATGTGCCGGAAAGCATCATGCCGGCCTATCCCTTCCTGTTCGAGGTCAAGGACGAGTCTGCGGTCGCGAAGGGTGAGCGAGTGGTGTCCTTGCCGCCAGGCGTTGCGCCATATGACAAGGTGGTAGTCGCTCGTCCTGAGGCCATGGACCTGGTTGCGTATCTGCAATCCCTGAACCACACATACGCGGTGCTCACGCCGGAGGATGCTGCGAATGCAACCAGGATAAAGCCCCCTGCGGCCAGTTCGGAGCACGCGAAGTGAAAGAGGTTATGCAATGACGTCTGAAGATATCCGCCGCGGCGAGCATTCCGATCCGCATGAGCAATACAATCCGGTGCCACGCGTGGTATTGGGCCTGGTTTGCGGCATGGTCTTGTGGGCTGTCGGCTATATTCTCATCGCTCGTCCCGATGAGAGCAGCGCGTTAGGTGACCAGCGGCCTGCGTCGGCACTTGTCGGAACGGGAGGCAAGTCGACTGGTCGTGTCGATGGCGCACAGGTGTATGCCGCCAACTGCCAAGCCTGCCACCAGGCCGGCGGGCAGGGCTTGCCCGGCGTCTTTCCGCCGCTGGCAGGCTCGCCATGGGTCACCGGGGACCCCGGGCCGTTGGTACAGCTCGTCCTGCACGGGATGACCGGTGAAATTGAAGTCCTGGGCAAGACCTATAGCGGCTCGATGCCGGCGTTCGGCGCGCAACTCGCGGATAATGAGCTCGCTGCGGTCCTGAGCTACGTCCGGTCGAATTGGGGCAATAGCGCTCCAGCGGTCGAGCCCGATGCGTTGGCGGCTGCGCGGCAGCTATCGGCTGACCAGAAGGCCCAATGGAACGGGGCGGCCGAGCTGCGAGCCTTCGTCGCTGGTAAAGGCGGGCAGGGTGACGCCAGGTGAACCAGGCGATCTCGAAGCCCGGGTTGTCGGGAACGATCGTCGCGCTGCTCGCGGTAATTGTTCTGGGTATCGCTGCGTACTGGGCGACGACGGCCGGCTTTTCGGCTGTCACCAGTGACGGACTTCGCCGAATCGAGATTGCCCGCGCCCCGCGGGAGTTGCCTCCCGTGAAGCTGGTCGACCAGGAAGGCTCAACCTTCAGCTTATCAGCGCTCGACAGGGGAGGCCGACAGCTCACGCTTGTCCTATGGGTCTACATTGAGTGCCAGACTGTCTGCCGCTCGACGCTGGCCGAGTTCTCCTACCTGCAGCAGCAGCTGAAGGCGAGAGGGCTTGATGACCGGGTCAGGCTCCTCACGCTGAGCTTTGATCCAAGGCGGGACACGCAGGCTGTGCTGGCCGCTGCCGCGCGCAGAATGCAGGCCGATGCCCCAAACTGGCGCTTTGCCACTGTCACGGATCCGGCCGAGATCAAGTCAGCGTTGCGTGAGTTTGGCATCGTTGTCCTGCCCGACGGGCTTGGAGGTTACTCCCACAATACTGCGCTATTCCTCGTGGATGCGAGCGGACACCTTGTCCGTGCCTACGATGTTGCCCGACCGGATCTCGCCCTGGCCGAGATTGCCTCCGCACTCAAAGGGTGACCACGCTATGTATGTCCGGCTTCTGCCGTGGTTGCCTGGCATGATGCTCAGCGCCGCCGCGCTACTGCGCCCATGGCTGGAAGCATCGATGGCGCGGCACATGGCGATAGAGTTGCCACTATTGTTTGCAGTCGGGTTTCATGCCGCAGTCCTATGCCGGGCACCAATGCGCCATGCGTTGGAGCGCTGGAATGCGTTCGGGATTCCGGGTCTTGCCGGCTCAGCGTTGATTCTGGGCTATTGGATGCTACCCGTGGCATTAGACAGTGCGGTGCTCAGTCCGAGTGCCGGCATGGGCAAGGTTGGCAGTATGGTCCTGGCCGGCGTGCTTGGCGGGCTATCGTGGCGTAGTGCCGGCATCATCGTGCAGGCGTTCTTTGTGCTTAACTGGGCGTGGATGACATTTGTCGCGGGCTTGCTATACCAGTCGACGCCTGAGCAGCTCTGTAGTGTCTATCTTTCCAACCAGCAGGAGTCGGCCGGCTTAGCCATGATGGCACTTGCCGCCGCTGTCCTGATGGCTTGGCTGTTCAAGGCGTTCCAGTGGCGCCCCCGCCAATTCGAGGAGGCGCCTTAGCTTTGAAGGAAAAGCCACCTGCGGGCAGGTGGCTTGGCGCTCTGCACTATCTGTTTCAGTTATGCAACAGCGTGGCTCGGGAGCTAACGAGTCGCTGCAAAAAAAAGAATCCCCCGAGGCTGTTACTCGGGGGAGGTGCTGGTTTGTGGCCGGGTACCCTGTACGCCCGACCACTGTGTTCTATTGGGGACCCTTCTGTAGTTGCTTACTTACTGACATACTGACGTCAACCAGTCCATCGCGGTTGGTGATTCATGCGCCATCGGTGAACCCGTCTCGCCTATCCGTGACTCTCGCACCATCTGAATAGACGTCAAACTTGGTGGTCTTTCCCCCATCGGTATATGGATCTCGCGGCCCCATCACGCTGGCGCCGTCGGTGTAGACATCTCGCGCCCCGATGCCGGCATAGGCCACCCCGGCGCTAAGCGCCGCACCCGCCGCAGCGAGCAGTAAGAACGTTCTTACCATTTTTCTCACCTCCTAAGGTGGTTGCAAGAACCCGAGACGAATTCTTTCCGCGCCAGTTTGTGCGCCGCAACTTTGTACCACTTCAATGTATGCCCTGACGGCAAGCGCATGTATAAGGGGCTGGTCCGAAAAGAGGCTAGGGGATTGCCCTATTCGATGGCGGGGCGGACTCCGCCCTGTTGGGCTGCCCCGGATCCTGGACGAATACCCGAAACCCGGCGCTAATACGGAATCTCGCGTCGAACCCGGACGGTATAGCTCACCGAATCCACCTGGCTACGCTTACCGCACAGGGGAGTTCTGAAGTAGATTCATAGTAGTCTTGCGGCACCTTGGTTTCGCAGCACTTCGCCTGGCAGGAATTTGGTGCAAATACGTGATTTGCCACAGGTGCGTCGGATACTAACTATCGCAAGAGTATTGTCATTGCGGCTAACGAGAAAAAGACCTGATGTGCCACGGGCTGTCCCCAGGATTCGAAGCGAGCAATGGTAATCATTACGCGAAACTCGAGGCTCAGCCTCTTCGTTAACACTGCATTGGTCGCATTGGCGTATTTCGCAGGTGCAAAGCTGGGACTTGCCTATGCGGTAGTGGGCGGTGCAGTGTCCCTGGTGTGGCCTTCCAGCGGCATCGCCCTCGTTGCACTGCTTGTCATGGGCTTCGCAGTTGCCCCCGGAATTGCCATCGGCTCCGTTTTGGCAAACGTGTCGGTGGGCGTGCCGCTACCGGTGGCTGCGGTGATTGGCCTCGGGGCAACGGCTGCAGCCTTGACGGCTTCGTTATTGTTGAAGCGGGTAGCCCGATTCCAAATCACCCTGGATCGCATCAACGACGTGATTGCCTTCATCATCCTGGCTGCGACGGTCAGCACGGCAGTGAGTGCGCTGATCGGTGCGAGCGCCCTCGTAGGAGCGGGCCTGGTGCCAGTCAGCGGGTACGGCGCAGCTCTTCTAAAATGGTGGCTCGGTGACATGATGGGGGTGCTCGTGGTGGCCCCGCCGCTGCTCATCTTGCTCAAGTATCCGAGCCCGATCCGCTCCGCAAAGCAGGCCGTGGAAGCGTGCGGACTGACCGTTGCGATCTTCTGGGTGAGTTACCTTATCTTCGGCGCCACCGAACTTGCCGGGCACGGCTACTATCCGGCAGCCCTCGCGATTTTTCCGTTCACGATCTGGGCGGCTCTCCGCTTCGATCACTTGGGCACCTGCCTCTCAACCTTGCTGGTCTCAATCGTGGCCATCTGGGGCACCGCGAACGGCACCGGTCCCTTTGCCGCCGAATCTCCGGTGGATAGCCTCGTGAGATGGTGCGCCTTCGCCAATGTCGTGGCAGTTACCGGACTGTTGCTGGTAGCGGCACATGCTCAGGGAAAGCGCTTCCATAGCCTCCTGCTCGCCTCCCACGTCGAGTTGGAACGGCGCGTGCAAGAGCGAACCCAGGAACTGGAGCGCGCCAACAATGAACTGAAGCAGGAGATGGCGCGACGTCGTCGGCTGGAAGGAGAGCTGATCCGAATCGGCGATCGGCAGCAGAGACTCATTGGCCGGGAACTGCATGACGGCCTCGGGCAGCACCTCACCAGCCTTGGCTTCTACTGCACCACCTTGAATCAGGAACTACAGGAGCATTGCCACCCGGCCGCCGCGGAGGCGGCTACCATCGTCGAACTGGTGAAGCAGGCGTCCCAGATGACGCGCAAGATTGCCCATGGCCTGGACCCGGTCGCCATGGAATCTGGTGGCCTTACGGTCGCCCTGCAAGGGCTGGCACAGACGACCCGCTCGCTGAATGGCATCGAATGCGCGCTTCGCATCGAGTCAGATGTGGACTTACTGGATCCGCCGATGCAGATCAACCTCTACCGTGCGGCACAGGAAGCCGTCAATAACGCGCTGAAGTATAGCCAGGGCCGCCACATCTGGATCGACCTGGAGCGCGATGGCGGAATGCAGAGGCTTTCCATCAGTGACGACGGGGTGGGGGTCGACCCGGAGCAAATGGAGCGTGCCTCGGGACTGGGACTTCACAACCTGCGTCACCGGGCGAGCCTTCTGGGCGGCTCTTGCACGGTCACCCGCAATGCTTTGGGTGGCACCACGGTTGCCATCAGCTATCCGATACCGGAGAGTCCGGGCAATGAAAGGGAAGCCATCTAGCCTGGGCCGTGCGACCCAGATCCTGATCGTGGATGACCACCCCATTATCCGGGAGGGGTTAACCCACTTGCTGAATCAGCATGAGGATCTGCACGTCTGCTGTGCGGCCGCCAGTGCCGAAGAAGCCATGGCGGCGGTGGCCTGCCAGCCTGACCTGGCCATTGTGGACCTCAGCCTGCACTCGAACTCCGGCCTGGATCTTGTCAAGACGCTGCGGCAACACTATCCAACGCTGGCAATCCTCGTCCTCAGCATGCATGACGAAACCTTGTTTGCCGAGCGCGCACTGCGGGCAGGAGCAAACGGGTATCTGATGAAACTGGAGGCCACGGAGCATATCTTGAACGCGATCCGCGAGGTGCTGGCCGGTAATATTTACCTGAGCGCCGCAATGCATGAGAGGTTGGCGCGGGCTCTGACGGTTCCCAAAAAAATTGCGACGGGCTCGATCGCGAGCCTTTCGGAACGGGAGTTCGAGGTCCTGCACCTGATCGGACTCGGCTTCAGCACCCGCGAGATCGCCGGGAAACTGAATCGGAGCGTCAAAACCGTCGAGGCACATCAGGCCAACATCAAGGAAAAGCTGGATATTCCTAACGGCAAGGAACTGATGCGCTTCGCCATTCAGTGGCTCGAGAGCCAATAGGGCGGGGTCCACCGGATCAGGCAATCGCCTGGAAACTCTCTGGCCGGGCACCGCGGTCAGGCGTGAACCATGACCCGATCGCGGCGCATGAATGCGCTGGCGGCGTCGACCAGTGCCGCAAGGACGAGCATGGCGATGATGACCGTGCAGGCCTGCGCCAGGTGAAAGAGCGAGAGTTCGAAGTACAGCATCTGCCCAAGCCCGCCGGCGCCGACGAAGCCCAGGATCGCGGCCATGCGGATATTTGTCTCCCACCGATACAGGGTGTAGGCCAGGAACTGCGGCTGGACGCAGGGGAGCGTGCCATACAGGAAGGCGAGGGCGGGGGACGCCCCGGTTGCCAGCAGCGCCTGTGCCGGTGCGGCCGGGGCATTCTCCAGTGCTTCGGCGAACAGGCGGCCAAGCACGCCGGCGGTGTGCAAGGCCAGGGCAAGGGTGCCGGCAAATGGTCCGAGGCCCACAGCCAGTACGGTGAGGACCGCCCACACGAGCTCGGGCACCGAGCGCAACAGGTTCAGTGCCAGCCGCGACAGCGCCTTCAGCGCAGCGCCATGACGGCCGGAGGCAGGTAAGGCCAGGACCAGGCCAAGGACCGCCGCGCACAAGGTGCCCACGGCAGACATTGCAAGCGTTTCGAGCATGCCCCTCGCGGTCCTTGCAAGAAGGCCGGCCGACAGGTCGGGGGGGAAGAAGGATTGCAGGAAGCGCAGCATCTCGCCGGCCGCGTCCATGGAGAAGAGCCGGCCAAGATTGAGCGAGAGATAAGCGAAACTGGCCGACACTACCAGTGCCACGGCGAGGAGGGTGAACAGGCAGCTCAAGCAGAGCTGGGCGGCCTTGGTCTTGTCTGCCATGATTTACGCCAGCAGTTTGCGCAGCCGGGCGCTGATCGCGTCCGCCAGCAGGACCAGCAGCAGGAAGACAAGCAGGATGGTCGCGGCTTCACCGCCATTGAGCAGTTTCATCGCCTGGTCCATCAATTGGCCGAGCCCACCGGCGCCGACGAAGCCCATCACCACCGAAGCCCGGATCGCGCACTCCCAGCGATAGACCGTGTAGGAAACCAGCTCCTGCGCCGCATTCGGCAGCAGCCCATAGAGCAGCGCCACCACGCGCCCGCTGCCACCGCCGAGCAGCGCGTCCACCGCGCGCCGGTCGCCGGACTCGAGGATTTCCGCATAGACCTTGGCCAGCATGCCGCCATAGGTGATGGCAAGTGCCAACACGCCGGCCGCTGGCCCCAGGCCCAGGGCGCGCACGAAGAGCAGGGCCCAGACCAGTTCGGGCACTCCGCGCAGCAGGAGCACAAGGGCGCGCACGCCGATGCGCAATGCCATGCGCTGCTTGCGGGCGGGGCCGGGTCCGATGCGGGAGATCGACAGGCTGTTCGTCATCGCTACGGCCAGCGGCGTGGCAACGACGAAGGCGAGGGCAATTCCCGCCGTGGCGATCGCCAGTGTCTCCAGCGTGGCCTTGACCACGTAGCCGAGAAACTCGGCCGAAACCTCAGGGGGGAGAAAGTTGCGCAAAAAGCTCCCCATCACCTTCAGGTTGCCGGCCTCGAACAGCGCCGACGGATCGAACTGGGAAAGCCTCAGCAAGGGCCACAGCAAAAGCAGCGCAACGACCAGGCCGCTCGCCCGGCGCAGCGCCTGCGGATCGCGCGGGTGGGCGCTCATCGGCACGCCGATTTGGGCCGGTCGCCGCCAGCCGATCCGGCGGCCATGAGCAGCGGCTCGCGGCCCTGCACCGGCGGCGACTCGCTTTCGGAGGCATAAAGCTCCCGCAGCAGGGCATCGGTGACGCGTTCGGCCGGCAGGTCGAAGGCGATCGCGCCTGCCCTGAGCCCCACGATGCGCGGAAACCAGCGCAAGGCCAGATCCACTGCGTGCAGGCTGGCGACCAGCGTCGCTGTCCGCGTCGCCGCTCCCTTGCTCAGCTCGCCCAAGGTCAGGTTGGCCAGCGCAGGGTCCATGGCCGCGACGGGTTCGTCCGCCAGGATCAGCTCCGGGCGCTGGTATAGCACGCGAGCGACGCCTACCCGCTGGAGCTGGCCCCCGGACAGTTGATCGCAACGGTCGAACAGGCGGTCGGCCAGATCGAGGCGGGCGAGCTGTTCGGTGGCGCCGGCAAGATCAGCCGGGTAGGCCAGGGACAGCATCGACTTCCATGCTGGCCAGACGCCGAGGCGGCCGGCCAGAATGGCGGTGACGACGCGCTGCCGTGGTGGCATTGGCGGCGCCTGGTGCACCATGCCGATACTGCAGCGCAAGCGCCGCAGGTGTCCGGCGGACAGCGCCCAGGGGCTTTGCTCCAACACCTCGACGCGGCCCTCGCTTGGCCGCAGGGCCGTTGCCAGCAAACGCAGCAAGGAAGTCTTGCCGGCCCCCGATGGGCCGATGACGGCGATGCGTTCGCCGCGGCCCCCGGCGAGCGTCAGCTGGCTGAGCGCGCGCTGTCCGTTGGCGTAGCGGATGCTCGCGGTCTCGATGCGGAAGCTCACTTGATCAGGCCCGCGCCACGCGCCGCGGACTCGATGCCCGCGTAGTTCTCCGGCCGGGTGGTGATGTATTTAGACGTCCGCTGCAATGCCATGATCTCCCGCTGTTCGGGGTTGCCCGGGTCAAGCCGGAGGAAGGCCTCGGTCAGCTTCTTGCGCAGGGCCGGATCGAGACCGCCGCGTACGGTCCAGTTGTAGTCGTAATAGGGCGGCGTGACGGCGAACACCCTGACCTTGTCGGGATCTACCTTTTTCTGCTCCACCAGCTTGTCCCAGACCGAGGCATTGAGGACGCCGGCGTCGGCCCGGCCGGCCTGGACGAAGGCGACCGTCGCATCGTGGGCGCCTGAATAGGCGACGGTCTTGAAGTCCTTGTCCGGATTGATGCCGGCCTGCAACAGGAAATGCCGCGGCATCAGGTGGCCGGAAGTCGAGGACGGCGAACCGAAGGCGAAGGTGCGGCCCTTCAGGTCCGCCAGGGACCTGATCGTCTTGTCGGCGGTGATGAATTTACTGGTGAAGGCGGCATCTTCCTGCCGCTGGACGATGGGGATGGTCGCCCCATTCGTGCGGATCTTGCTCTGCACGTAGGTAAAACCGCCCAGCCAGGCCATGTCGATCTTGCCGGTTGCCAGCGACTCCACCACGGCAGCGTAGTCCGTGACCGGCACGAACTCCACCTTCATGCCAGTCTCCTTCTCCAGGTATTTGCCCAGCGGCGCGAACTTGCGCTGCAATTCGGTCGGTGACTCATCGGGGATGGCCGACACCTTGAGCACCGGCTGGGCGCTGGCAAGACCGGCCAGGCCCAGCAGGCCAAGCATGGAAAGGCGCCTCAGGGTGCGCGAGAGAACAGGGAACATGGTGGAGAAGGATCCAGGGTTGGCACGGCAATGGTGGGGACGGCCTTTCATCGCTGGCCGCGATACCGACCAGCAGCGATGACGGGGCCGGGAAGTACCTCAATTTGCCTTGAATTCATGAGGATCTCCGACAGCACACCGGGGTCCGCAACCTCCGCCATTCGTTGCCTGGTTCACGGCGGGGATGCGGCTTGTGCTTGTTTCAGGGCGTCGGCGACAAGTTTAGTCACTTCCGCCTGTTCCCGCGTCGGTGCGAACAGCGGCGCCCGGTGCGCAACTTGCTCCCGCAGGCGGGCCAGAAAGCCGGCATCCCGGCTGACCCGCTCGAGCAGGAGCGCCAGCTGCCGGGCGTCTCCCGCGGGGAAATAACCCTCATAGTCGCAGCCCAGCATGCCGATATTTCCCGGGATGCGGCTGGCCAGCACCGGCACACCGCTGGTTACGGCCTCGGCGATGACGTTGGCGCCGCCTTCCATCACGCTAGAGATCACCATCGCCTGTGCTTGCCGGATGCGCCGGCGCGTCTCGGCATGCGGCAGTCTGGCCAGCCAGACGTAGCGCTGCACCGCTGGCCAGGCGCGCGCTTGCAGAGCCTGCGCCGCCTGCACGTACGCATCGTCAAGGGCGCCGCCTATGTGGATGAGCCGCACGCGCGAATCGTCGGGAAGCAGTTCCAGCGCCCGCATGGGGGTCAGAGGGTCCTTTTCCGCCCGCATGTGGCCTACCAGTACGATATCGAAGGTGCTGCCACCACCGGATGTGCCCGGCACGTATGCCGGGGCCGACTGGTAAATCACACGGCACTTGGCGCGATGCCGGGGAGGCAGTTCGGCTAGCCCTTCATCCTGCAGCACCACCAGGTGGGTCGCGAGATCGAGGGAGCGCCGGGCGGATTCGTCACAGTGGATGTCGCGATAGAGGTCGGTTCCGGTCAGCACCGCCACCAGCGGCCGATCCGGGCAGGCCGCGGCAAACCTTGAAATACTGTCCGCCGACCGCCGGGCGTGCAAGGCGATCATGCAGTCGGGCAGGGCGCCGCGCTCGCCGTCCGACGGCCACTCCGCGGCCAGCACGACACCGTAGTCGGCGCGCAAAAAGCGGGACCAGCGGCTGGCGGTCTGCCAGTTGCCATTATTGGCTTTCCGGAGTGCCGGACTGATAATTGCCACGGTGGCCTTTGGAGGGTGCATGGCGATGAGGGCTGAAGGGCTTGCTGCGAGAAGCATAAACAAGTTCGGGCTGGATGAGGCGTTCGTCGAAGCGCATCGACGCACGTGGGCCATCCTGCAGGATTTGTCGCCGTCCCAATGGCGGGTTCGCTACGATCCGGGGATCAACCCGCCATTATGGGAGTATGCCCATATCGCCTGGTTCACGGAGCACTGGATCCTGCGCGATCCGCGCGCCGGCCAGGGAGGGCGATTCGCTGCCAGGCTCCCCTCCTTGCTGGCCGACGCGGACCGCTGGTTCGATTCCATGCGCGTTGCCCACCAGGACCGCTGGCATCTGGACCTGCCTCAGCTCGCAGAGATACGCGACTACGTGGGCGCGGTGCTCGATGGCGTGCGCAACAGGCTTGCCGCCACTGACGACACCGACGAGGCGCTCTATTTTTGCCGTCTCGCCTTGTTCCACGAGGACATGCACGCCGAGGCGCTGACCTACATGCGCCAGACGCTTGACTATCCGCTGCATGCTCCGCTGGCGATGCCTTCGCTCGCGCCCGGCGGCGGCGATGTGGCGATCGCCGACGATGCCTTCCTGATGGGGGCGTCGGGGGACAGCGGGTTCGTGTTTGACAATGAGAAGTGGGGGCACCCGGTCCGTATCGCGCCCGCTCGTATCGACCGCCAATGCGTCAGCAACGCGGCATTCGCCGAATTCGTGGCCGCGGGCGGCTATCGCGACCGGCGCTGGTGGTCGGATGAAGGTCTGGCGTGGCGGCAGCAGAGCGGGCTGGCGCATCCGGCACGGTGGCGCCAGGCGGCGCGCGACGTGCCGGGGCAATGGGAATCGCGCTGGTTCGGGCAGTGGGTGCCGCTTCCCCTCGACCTGCCGGTCTGCCATGTCAACGCCTATGAAGCGCAGGCCTATTGCCGGTGGGCCGGCAAGCGCCTGCCCACGGAAGCTGAATGGGAGTATGCGGCGAGCCGCGGCCTGATCGAATGGGGTGGGGCGGTGTGGGAATGGACGGCCGATCCGTTCCTGCCTTTTGCGGGTTTCTCGGCAGACCCCTACCAGGAGTACTCCGCGCCCTGGTTCCGCACGCATCGCGCGGTGCGCGGCGGATCGTTCGCCACGCATGCCCGCATGCAGCATCCCCGTTACCGGAATTTCTACCTGCCGCACCGCAGTGACATGTTTGTCGGATTCCGGTGCAGCGATTGACGGCCGGTTACGCGTCGACGATGGACGCAGGCGAAGCGATGGGCCATCGGCAAGAGCCAGCGTACGGAGCTTAAGACTGGAGTCGGTGCCGCTTTCGGTCCCAGGTCTCCTGGGCTGCGTACGCGGCACCCCCTTACCTCTCGATTACTCGGCGAAGTCCGTGGCTTCAGAGGACCCCTTCCACACGTCGAGATCCTTCCTGACCCCTTCGGCCTTGGCTGCCGCGAGTTCGTTCGCGATCTTGCCCGCAAACAGGTGCAGCGGCGGCGATTCGACACTGGCGGCCTGAATGATCAACCGGGCCAGCTTGTCGGGGTCACCAGCCTGCCGTCCATGCAGCGTGCCGAGATGAAGGTCGATCGATGCCTTGGCCTCCGTATACTCACTGATCTGGTGCGTGGCCACCGCCAGCGCACCACTTGACAGGAAGTCGGTGCGCACGGGCCCCGGATAGACCACGGTCGCGCGAATGCCGAGTTCGGCGACTTCCGCGGCCAACGACTCGGTCAGACCCGCCAGCGCGAACTTGCTCGCCACGTAGCTGCCCCAGCCGGCGTAGCCGCCCTGGTAGCCGACGATGGATGCAATATTGATGATGTGTCCGCTGCGCTGGCCCCGCAGATGCGGCAGGGCATGGCGCTGCACGAGCAGTGGCGCGAAAAAGTTGACCTCGAAGTTCTGGCGGACCTCCTCGTCGGACAGCGCCTCGACAGTCCCTTGCTGTGCGTAGCCGGCATTGTTGACGATCACGTCGATCGAGCCAAACCTTTGCACGGTGCTTTCGATCGCCGCGTGGACGCTTCGGTCATCGGTCAGGTCGACCTCGAGTGGTAGAAATCGTTCGGACGAGTCACCGATGGCGTGCGCAAGTGAGGCTGCCGTGCGTGACGTTGCGGCCACGCGATGGCCCTGCTCAAGGAGATGCTTGACGAGCTTCTGACCCAGGCCTTTCGATGCGCCGGTTACAAACCAGGTGCGGGATGCTTGCTTCATGATGGTATTCCTGTGGGGTTGGGATTGTTGACTACGCGCGTTCAAGGCAACGCGACGCTCATGCCGCCGTCGGCCATCACGAGCGCGCCGACGATGTAGCTGGCCTTTTCCGAAGCCAGGAATGCGATCACTTCTGCAATCTCCTCGGGCTGGGCTGCGCGGCGTATGGGAGCATTCTTGCCGTGTTCGGCCAGGAACGCTGGTCCATCGGCATGGATGTGGTTGGTGATGTTGGTCACCACGTCGCCTGAGCCCACCGCATTGACGCGGATGCCGTGCCCGATGGCTTCGAGCGACAACGCGCGCGTCAATTGCGCCAGTGCGCCCTTCGAGGCGGCATAAGCCGCGATGAGCGGAAACGCCTGCTGGCATGCATAGGAGCCGACATTGACGATGGCGCCCGACCTGGCCGACACCATCACGCGCATCGCCTCGCGCGAGAACAGGAACGCGCCGGTTGCGTTGACTGCCTGGATGCTGTTCCAGTCGTCGAGCGACATCTCGACCACCGGCTTGTTGATGATGATCCCGGCGTTGTTGACGAGGATATCCAGCTTGCCAAACTGTTCGACGGCGGTCGACACAGCTCGCACCGCGCTTTCCTCGCGCGCAATGTCGGCCACGAGCGGCAGGACGCCGGGTCTGCTGAGCGTCTCGACGTTGGCGTTGCGGTCAACTGCGACAACGTTTGCGCCCTGGGCGTGCAGCAGTTCAGTGGTGGCCAGTCCGATGCCGCTGGCCGCGCCGGTTACGATTGCGACCTTGCCTGCGAAGGCGCCAGTCGCTGCATTGCGTGGTGTCATGATGAGGTTCTCCTGGGATTGACTTGTGCTATGTGTTCAACGCGTTCAGAACGGGCTGGCCGTCGGACGCACGATGATCTCGCTCACGTCGACATCGGCCGGTTGTTCCACCGCGTACGCAATGGCGCGGGCGATCGCATCTGGCGTGATGGCGATGCGTCGAAATTCCTGCATCGCCGAGCGTGCGACATCGTCGGAGATCGAGTCGGCCAGTTCGGATTCGACGACGCCGGGACAGACGACTGTCACGCGGATCTTGTCCGTTTCCTGGCGCAGCCCATCGGAAATGGCGCGCACGGCGAATTTGGTTGCGCAGTAGACGGCTGCGGTCGGCGAGACGGACAAGCCGCCGATCGACGAGATGCTGATGATCTGGCCCGCGCCTTGCTGCTCCATCGCTGGCAGCACGGCGGCGATGCCGTGCAGCACGCCGCGGATGTTCACGTCGATCATCCGGTCCCACTCATTGACCTTCAGCGCGTTCAGCGGAGAGAGCGGCATCACGCCAGCGTTGTTGATCAGCACGTCGATGCGGCCGAAGGATTCGAGCGCGAAGCGCGCGAAGGCAGCAACGTCTTCGGCCGAAGTGACATCGAGTGCGCGATAGCGGACGGTGGCGCCGGCCGCCTGCAGCGATTCGGCCAGTTCGGCGAGCCGATCCGTGCGTCGTGCGCCGATGACAAGGCGATGACCTTGGGCGGCGAGCAATCGGGCGGTGCCTTCGCCAATGCCGCTGCTGGCGCCGGTGATGAGGATGACCTTCGATTCGGTGGGTTGGATTGCCATCTTGCATACTCCTATTGGTGGCTCGGTTTGGGAGGCGGCTGCCGGCGATTGCCGCGCGAGACGTCTTTCCAGGATCGGCCTTCAGGAAAGCGATACTGTTCGTTGGCCGGTGAGGGAATGTTAGGTACGTCCAGCGCCGCGGCGAATACACGTATCGATGGCGTTATTGCCTATTTCTATCAATCTGGGTGACGGGCGCGGATGGCGGGGACTAGAATGGCGACAATCGCAAGCGAAAGGAGAGAGCCGTGTCGAACGCCCTGAATCCTGCTTCCACTCGCATGGTCCGCCTGCTTGAGCGACTGGCGCCGAACGAGGGCTATACCCAATCGGCGCTCGACAGCGTCCGGCTGATGCGCTCGGACCGTCCGCTCGGGCGCACGCCAGTGCTGTATGAGCCGAGCATCGTCATTGTTTGCCAGGGGCGCAAGATCGGATTCCTGGGCGATGGGGTCTACGTCTACGACGCGCAGCACTATCTCGTGCTGTCCGTGCCGTTGCCGTTCTCGACAGAGACTCAGGCCACGCCAGGGGAGCCAATGCTCGCGGTGTCGGTGCGCCTGGACTTGATCGAACTCAGCGAATTGATCACGCAGATCGACGCCGCCGGGCATCATCCCGAGGCGCCCCCGACCGGCATCGTTTCCACACCGCTTGCAGGGGATCTTGCTGACGCGACGCTACGGCTGTTGCAGGCATTGACGTCACCGCTCGATGCGCAGGTTCTGGGGCCCGACATCGTGCGCGAAATCTGCTATCGCGTGCTGACGGGCGAGCAAGGCGGGGCAATGCGCGCTGCGCTGGCGCATCATGGCCGATTCGGACGGGTGGCGCGGGCACTCAAGCGGATTCATGCCGACTATGCAACGCCGCTCAACGTCACGCGTCTTGCGGAGGAAGCGGGCATGAGTGTGCCGGCGTTTCATGCCAACTTCCGTACGGTGACGCAGACATCGCCGATCCAGTACATCAAGTCGACCCGTCTTCATCAGGCCCGGCTGCTGATGATTCGAGACGGCGTGACCGCGGCGGCGGCTTCGGCGCGTGTTGGCTATGAAAGCGCATCCCAGTTCAGCCGCGAGTTCAAGCGCCTGTTCGGCAGGACGCCGGTCGAAGAGGTGCGTGACATGCGCGAGTCGTTCACGCTCTCGCCGGCGGTAATGCTCGACCATTTGGAATGGGACAGTATGGCGCTCACGCGGCAGAAGCGTGCGCGATCGGCTGTTGCGACGTCACGGCGCCGCGTTACTGCGTGATCGGTTGGGCGTGGGGCGCCTGACAGTAATACCGAAACGTGGCACAGGCACATATCGGAGAGGTGCCGCGGATGCCGTGGGGCCGCGGGCCGGCGCGTAGCCCTGTCGGCCGTTCGTAGTGACACCCTCCGCGAAGCGTTGTTCGTTGGTCAACCGCTTGGCTTTTCTATTCGTGCCGCAGCTTGTCAAAAGGCATATCGCTTCACTTCCGACATCTCAGGCTGTCTTTCTCGGCACTAACCGTTGCTTTCCCCCATACGTACTTTCACCTAATGCTGCGATGCGACAATTCCTTTGCTACAATCAGGGAAAACCCGATGAGGGTAATCCCGAAAGGAAGAACGCCATGAACACCCAATCCGATATCAAGCTGACTGACCAACTCGAACGCGATCTGATCGACCGCGAACTCGGTACGCAACGCCTGGGTTTCGCCCACGACGTGAAGCGCACCATCGCTGCCTTCCAGGCCATGGTCGAGCGCCTGCAGACCCAGGCCCGCAAGGCCAAGGTAGTTTACGCCAACGGCTAAGCTGTGCTGAAGCTGCGGTAATTTGCGGTATCTGCGGCAAATTGCGGGCTTTCTGCGGCCTCGCGGCTGCATTGTAGAACCGGCCATACGCGCGCCCGCTGGGGGCTGACGCGCGGCCGGTTTTGTTTTTCCTGCGGTTTTTGCGTGCTTTGTGAGCAACTTTCGCAAGGCTTGCCAGACCTTTTCGTTTGGTCGCGCCGGATGCGGGGGCTATCGTGGATGCCTTCTCTACGCTCCCGTCCGACCATGCCACCGCTTGTCCTGCTCTGCCTGCTGATCACCTACGTGGTGTGGGGCACGACCTACCTGGCGATCCGCTTTACGCTGGAGAGCTTTCCGCCGCTGTTCATGATGGGCACGCGCTTCCTGTGCGCGGGCCTGCTGCTGGCCGCCTGGCTGGCGTGGCGCGGCACGCCGATGCCGAACTGGCGGCAGCTACGCAACTGCGCGGTGCCGGCGGTGTTCCTGCTGGTGGGCGGCATGGGGCTGACGGCGATTGCCGAGCAGACCATCTCGTCGGGCGCGACCACGGTGATGATCGGGTCGATGCCGATCTTCGCGCTGATCTGGGGTGCGTGCTTCGGCAACCGGCCCAGGTGGTACGAGTACGTGGCGATCGCGATCGGCAGCGTCGGCATCCTGGTGCTGACGGCGGGCGCGGAATTCCGCGTCAGTACCATGGGCGTGGTGGCGCTGATGCTGGCGGTGGCGAGCTGGTCGTTCGGCTCGGAGCTGGCGCGCCGGCTGGAGCTGCCGCAGGGGCCCGCGGCCTTTGCAGCGGAGATGCTAATCGGCGGGGCGGTGCTGATGGTGCTGTCGGCGCTGCGCCAGGAACCGTGGCCGGCATCGGTCAGCGCGCAGGCCGGCTGGGCCTGGGTCTACCTGGTGGTGGCGGGCTCGCTGGTGGCGTTTTCCGCCTATATGTACCTGGTGTCGACGGTCAGCCAGACGCTGGCCGCCAGCTACGTCTACGTAAATCCGCCGGTGGCGCTGGCAATGGGCGCGTGGCTGGGCGGCGAGCAGATCGCGCCGCAGACGCTGGGCGCGGTGCTGCTGATCCTGCTGGCGCTGACCGTGCTGAGCCTGGGCACGCTGCGCACGGCGCGCGCTCAGGCTGCGGCCTGATCCGTCCGGTCGCCGTTCAGGTGCCGGACTGCTCCTGGATCCAGAGCGAGAGCCGGACTTTGTAGGCCTGCTGGATATGCCGGCGCGCGATCTGTTCCGCCAGCGCCGGGTCGCGCTGTTCCAGCGCCTCCACCAACGCGATATGTTCCTCGTACGAGCTGCGCGCACGCCCCGGCACTGACAACGTGGTGCGCCCGAGCAGCGCCATCGATTCATGCAGCGAGCGCAGGTTCTTCAGCAGGTAGCGGTTATGGGCGCAGCGGTGCAGGGTTTCGTGGAACAGCCGGTTGTTCTGCGCGAGCCGGTCCGGATCGTCGGCGAACGCCAGGTCGCGCTCGACGATATCGCGCAGCAGCGAGATCTCCACGTCGGTGGCATGGCGCGCGGCCAGCGCGGCAGCGGTGCCTTCCAGCACTTCGCGCATTACGTACAGCTCGCTGACCATGCTGGCGTCGAGCTGGGTCACCATCATGCCGCGGTTGGGCTCGTTGACGACCAGGCCTTCGGATTCCAGCCGCGACAGCGCTTCGCGCACGGGCGTGCGCGACAGGCCCAGCGTTTCCGCCAGTTCCACCTCGCGCAGCCGCGTGCCGGGCGAGAGCTGGCCAGCCTGGATGGCGGCGCGCAGTTGCTGGTAGGCGCGCTCTGAGCGCGGGAGCGATGCAGCCTGGCCGCCCTCGGCGGCACCGGCGAACTCTTGAGAAATCATGTGAGGCTGGCTGGTGCTGTGTGACTGTTGTTACCAGCCATCATACCCGGTCGTGCGCGGTCGACATCACGGGGTCGCAATATGGTGCAAGGCGATCCCGGCTTCAGCCCGCCGGCGACTGGAACGGGTGGTACTGGTACAGCCAGGTTTCCGACAGCGGCTTGCCGTTCAGGCGCAGGAACAGGCGGATATCGACTGGCTGGTTGCCATCGGCGGCGAGGTCGAACTGGGCGCGCCAGTGGCCAGGCACGTTATTGGGCACGGCTTCGGTGAAGACATAGGAGAAGGTGCCGCGCGAGGCGGTCAGCACGGCCTCGGGCTTGACGCCGAAGGGGATTTTCTCCAACGGTGCGCCCTTGAACTCCACCATGAACTTGCGTACGCCCTTGGGCCGCTGCTGCCCGGGCTGGCCGCCATTGCCCAGGCGCGTGGCGACGCAGCGCGCCAGCGGCGAGGGAGAGGGCTCGTCGGCCTGCCAGTGCAGGCGGTAGCGCAGGCGATAGGTGTTGCCGGCCTTGGCGGGCGCCTTGGGCACCCACATGGCGACGATGTTGTCGTGGATCTCGTCGTCGGTGCGCAGCTCGATCAGCTGCACCGCGCCGGCGCCCCAGCCGTCGCGCGGCTCGACCCACAGGCTCGGGCGGCGCTCGTAGTTGACGCCGTCCTGGTAGTGGTCGAACAACCGGTCGCGCTGCAGCAGGCCGAAGCCCTTCGGGTTCTCGTCGGAAAACGCCGAGGCGGTGGTCTGCGGCGGATTGTTCAGCGGGCGCCAGATATGCTCGCCCGCGCCGTTCCAGAGCGCCAGGCCGTCGGAATCGTGCACCTCCGGCCGCCAGTCGACGGCGGTGCCCTTGATGCTTTCCGAGAACCAGTACATCGACGTCAGCGGCGCCAGCCCCAGGCGCCCCACGTCCTTGCGCAGGAACAGCGCGCACTCCACGTCCATGATCACGGCCTTGGCGCGCTGCATGACGAAGCGGTAGGCGCCGGAGATGCTGGGGCCGTCGAGCAGCGCATAGACGGTGACCTTATCGCCGTTGCCTTCGGGTGTCTCAAACCAGAAATGGGTGAAGGCAGGGAATTCCTCGGACTTGCCCGCCTCGGCCACGTCGATGGCGATGCCGCGCGCCGACAGCCCGTACTGGTACAGGTCGCCGATGGCGCGGAAATACGAGGCGCCCAGGAAGGCAACCCAGTCGTTCTTGCGCCAGTCGCGCACCTTCTGGTCGCCCAGGCGGCTTTCCTGGAAGCGGAAGCCGGCAAAGCCGCTGCCAGGCGGCAGCTTGTGCGCGGGACTGTCGGCCGGCATGTCGAAGTAGGCATCGTCGTAGACGATCTCGCGCGCCTTGCCCGCGCCGTCCTTGCCGCGCTCGATCACATGCATGCGCACCGGCGTGCGGAAGTAGGTGCCGAGGTGGAAGAAGGTGACCGGGAACTGGCCAGGGCCATTGGCGAACAGCGCGTCGTCGGTGCGGAAGCGGATCTTGCCGTGGGCATCGTAGTCGATGCGCGATAGCACATCGGCCGGGGGCGACGGCGGCGCCGCGTACGGCTTTGCCGCCAGCGCGCGGGCGCGCTCGATCAGGGCGTCGAAGCCGAACGGCTGGGCGTCGCCGAGCTTGATCCGGCTGGCTGCCAGTACCGATGGGGTAATGCCGAGCGCGGCAAGCGCGGCAGAGGCGGTGGCGGAGACCAGCAGGGTTCGGCGATTCATCATGTGGCGAAAGCGTCCTTTTTTTGTCCGGGGTTAGTGCAGAACTGTAAAAGACGGCGCCGTCCGCGGAAAGTTCGGACACCGTCTGTTACAGGCTACGGGCACCCGCTATGTGTGCGGCGCAGAACACACTCAGTGCGCTTCGCCATGCTCCCGGCGGTGCTTGCGCCGCTGGCGCGACAGCATGTTGAGCCCCTCGACTCCCGCCGAGAACGCCATCGCCGTATAGATATAGCCCTTGGGCACATGGTGGCCGAGCCCTTCGGCGATCAGCGTCATGCCGATCATGATCAGGAAGGCCAGCGCCAGCATCACGATGGTCGGGTTGCGGTTGATGAAGTTGGCCAGCGGGGTGGCGGCGAACAGCATCGTCATCACGGCGGCGATCACCGCCACGAACATGATCTGCACGTGCTCGGTCATGCCGACCGCGGTGATGATGCTGTCGATCGAGAACACCAGGTCGAGGACCAGGATCTGCCCGATGGCCGAGGCAAAGCTCTGCACCGCCTTGGCCGTGCCGCTGTCCTCGCCTTCTTCGTCGCCGCTGACGTGCTGGTGGATTTCACGCGTTGCCTTCCACACCAGGAAGGCGCCGCCGGCAATCAGGATCATGTCGCGCCACGAGATTCCCTGGCCGAGGATGGTGAACACCGGCTCGGTGAGCTTGACGATGATGGCGATGGTGGCCAGCAGCCCCAGCCGCATCAGCAGCGCCAGGCTGATGCCGATCTTGCGTGCCTTCTCGCGCATGGCTTCGGGCAGCTTGTTGGTCAGGATCGAGATAAAGATCAGGTTGTCGATCCCCAGTACGATTTCCATGGCCACCAGGGTAGCCAGCGCCGCCCAGGCGGCCGGGTCCTGCACCAATGCCAGCGTCGATTCCATACAAGCTCCGGGTGTCAGTTTTAAGGCTGGCGCCCGGCGCGTGATTCGCCGAAGGCGCATGAAGCTTCATGTTAGCGCAGCGTCGCTTGTCGCCAAACGTGTCCGGAAAGATAAAGGTTGTTTTGCGCCTTTGTGGAATATAGTATGTGATATATCAAAAGATCGTTATCGAGCTTCATATCGAGCCACAAGGAGACAGGCATGAAAGTGTGTATCTATGGCGCGGGCGCCATTGGCGGCTATGTCGGGGCGCAACTGGCGCGCGCGGGGGCGGAGGTCAGCTTCGTTGCGCGCGGTCCGCACCTGGCGGCGATGAAGGAGAACGGCGTCAGGCTGCTGATCGACGGCGAGGAGCGCGTGGCGCAGGTGCGCTGCACCAGCGATCCGCACGAACTCGGGCCGCAGGATTATGTGTTCATTACCCTGAAGGCACATTCGGTGCCCGGCGTGGTCGACCTGATACAGCCGCTGCTGGGGGCCCAGACCGCGATCGTCACCGGCGTCAACGGCATCCCATACTGGTACTTCTACAAGCATGGCGGCGACCTCGCCGGCAGCACGCTGGAGAGCGTGGATCCTGGCGCGCGCCAGTGGAAAGGCCTGGGCCCTGAGCGCGCGATCGGCTGCGTGGTCTATCCCGCCGCCGAGATCGTGGCGCCCGGCGTGATCAAGCACGTCTACGGCAAGAAGTTTCCGCTGGGCGAGCCCGACGGCAGCCGCTCGTCGCGCGTCACGCAGCTGAGCGAGATGATGATGGCCGCCGACCTGGAGGCGCCGGTGCGCGATAACATCCGCGACGAGATCTGGCTCAAGCTGTGGGGCAACCTGTGCTTCAACCCGATCAGCGCGCTCACGCATGCCACGCTCGACGTCATTACCTCGGACCCCGCCACGCGCGCGCTGTCGCGCCAGATGATGGTCGAGGCGCAGGCCATTGCCGAGCGCTTCGGCGTGAAGTTCCGTGTCGACGTGGAGCGTCGCATCGACGGTGCCGGCGCCGTGGGTGCGCACAAGACTTCGATGCTGCAGGACCTGGAGGCAGGGCGGGCCATGGAAATCGACCCGCTGCTGACCGTGGTGCAGGAGATGGGGCGGCGGGTGGGACAGCCCACGCCGATGTGTGACGCCGTTCTGGGCTTGATCAAGCAGCGCGACGCGATGGCGAAACTGGCCGCCTGAAGACGGACCACAGCGGGGGGCATCGCAGTGTCGGGTGCCCCCTGCGGCACGCCGGCGGCGCAAATGTTGCGCGCGCCTGGCTTGCAAAGCGGGAAGGCAGGGCGATAGTGATATACCATATACGACAGACCGCGCACCGCCGCAGTGCCGATGCATGACGACGACGCATTGCTTGATGCATATTCGTAATGAGTCGGGCGTTTTTGCTAAGCTGTGCGGGAATGCGGAGGGCAGCCATTCCGGCCGCCGCGCCACGGTCTCACACGAGCTCATTCATGTCTGCGCAAAGCCAATCGATCGCTCAGCCTCCCGGCCTGAGCCTGTCCGTGCAACCGATCAACGCCGGCGCCAGCCTGCGCGACCAGGCCTACGCCATGCTGCGGCAGGCCATTGCCGACGCCGACATCTACCAGTCGCATGAAGAGATCCGGCTCGATGAACGGGTGCTGAGCGAGGCCATGGGCGTGAGCCGCACGCCGATCCGCGAAGCGATGACGCTGCTGGAGCAGGAAGGCTTCCTGCGCACCGTACCGCGCCGCGGCATCTACATCATGCGCAAGACCAAGCGCGAGATCGTCGAGATGATCCAGATGTGGGCGGCGCTTGAAAGCATGGCGGCGCGGCTGGCGACCCAGAACGCGACCGATGCGGAGATCAGGCAGCTGCGCCATATGTTCGACAGCTTCCGCGATTCCACGCCGGCCGAGCATATTGAAGAGTATTCCGACGCCAATATCGCGTTCCACCAGGCGATCGTGCAGCTGTCCAAGTCGCAGATCATCATGGACACGATCCGCAATATCTTTATCCACGTGCGGGCGATCCGGAAGATGACGATCTCGCAGAGCGACCGCGCGTCGCGTTCGATCGTGGACCACCTGCGCATCATCGAAGCGCTGGAACGGCGCGATACCGAGCTGGCCGAGCGGCTGGTGCGGCAGCACTCTCTGGACCTGGCCGACTACGTCGAGACGCACTGCGATTTCCTCGACTGACGACGGCGGGGCAGGGGCAGGGCGGCGGAATGGCGGACGATGTCCGCCGTTTTCATTTCTGGCAGTCTGACTCCGTTTCGCTTGATGGTATGTGATATATCAATGCGAAAAGTCGGTCGGCCGGATTGATGCGCGGATGTTCTGAACCCTCCGGCATTACGCTGAATTGTCGGGAAAAGACGGCTTCCTGGCCGGATTTGCTGCGCTGCACCGTCGAAATGTGCGTGGGATCGGGCAAACTCCCCTTGCTCTCTTCTGATATATCACATACCGTATGTCATCAAGGCAGCCGAAAACGGTAAATCCACGAGGAGACCAAGACATGTCCGAAGTCGTCGAAGCCACGCGGGCCGGGAGCACCACCGCGGATGACACCCTGACGCCCGGCAAGTCGGCGGTGATCAGTATCTGGGTGGATCCGAGCGAGTACGCGCCAGGCACCAAGAACCAGACCATGTACAAGTAAAACCATCGCCCGAGGAGACAACCGCAATGGAAACCAAGGCCCTGCAAGGTGTTCGCATCCTGGACATGACCCACGTCCAGGCAGGCCCCTCGGCCACGCAGCTGATGGCGTGGCTGGGCGCGGACGTGATCAAGGTGGAAATGCCGGGCCGCGGGGATATCACCCGCAGCCAGCTGCGCGACGTGCCCAACGCCGACAGCCTGTACTTCACCATGCTCAACTCCAACAAGCGCAGCCTGACGCTGAACATGAAGACGCCCGAAGGCAAGGCGCTGCTCGAAGACCTGGTACAGCGCAGCGACGTGCTGATCGAGAACTTCGGGCCCGGCGTGCTGGCGCGCGCCGGCTTCGACTGGGAGCACCTGCAGGACCTGAATCCGCGGCTGGTCTATGCGTCGATCAAGGGCTTCGGCCCGGGGCCATACGCCGACTGCAAGGCGTATGAGAACGTGGCGCAGTGCATGGGCGGCTCGGCCTCCACCACGGGCGATGCCGAGGGCGTGCCCACCGTGACCGGCGCGCAGATCGGCGACTCGGGCACGGGCGTGCATTGCGTGGTCGGCATCCTGGCCGCGCTGCTGCAGCGCGAGCACACCGGCCGCGGCCAGCGCGTGGAGGTGGCGATGCAGGATGCGGTGCTGAACCTGTGCCGCGTCAAGCTGCGCGACCAGCAGCGCCTGGACAACGGACCGCTGCGCGAGTACCCGAATGAAGAGTTCGGCGACCACGTGCCGCGCGCCGGCAATGCCTCGGGCGGCGGCCAGCCGGGCGCGGCGTTGCGCTGTGCGCCGGGCGGCCCCAATGACTATGTCTACGTCATCATCCAGCCGCAGGGCTGGGAGCCGCTGATGCGCCTGTGCGGCCGTGAGGACCTGATCAACAATCCCGACTACGCCACGCCAGAAGCGCGGCTCAAGCACCTGGCCGACTGTTTCGCCGTGATCGAGAAATGGACCGGCGGCCTGAGCAAATTCGACGTGATGGCGGCGCTCAATGAAGTCGATGTGCCGTGCGGCCCGATCCTGTCGATGAAGGACCTGATCGAGGACCAGTCGCTGTACCAGCGTGGCTACCTGGTGGAGCTCGAGCATCCGCAGCGCGGCAACTACGTGCAGCTGGGTTGCCCGATCACGCTGTCGGCCTCGCCGGTGGAAGTCGAGCGTTCGCCGCTGCTGGGCGAGCATACCGACGAGATCCTTGAGTGGCTGGGACGCACGCCCGCGCAGATCGCGGCGATGAAGCTGGCCGGGGCGGTATGAGGTAGCGACCGACGCGACGCCTTGCCACCATGTCGTTCCCGCCTGCGCGGGAATGACAGGCAAGGCGCGCGCGCCGCCCCGAATTCCTTTTTCTCTTCCAATATCCTGCAACCCATCACGGAGCAGGCAAGCCCCCCTTTTGCCTGCGCAAGGAGCACGTTGTGCAAACCTGGATACGCTTTCGCCGCGCTGACGGCCGCATCGCCCATGGCCGTCTGGATGGACCCGATGGCAGCCGCGTCGTCGAATACGACGGTGATGGTTTCAACGACCCCGCCCCGACGGGTGCCGTGCACGAGCGCGCGGCGCTGACACTGCTGGCACCCTGCGAGCCCGGCAAGGTGGTGGCGCTGTGGAACAACTTCCACGCGCTCGCCCGCAAGCTGGAAAAGCCCGTGCCCACGCACCCGCTGTTCCTGATCAAGCCGGCATCGTCGCTGGCCGGACCCGGCGACGCGGTGCAGCGCCCCAAGAGCTATGACGGCAAGATCGTCTATGAGGGCGAGCTCGGCATCGTCATCGGCAAGATGGCGCGTAACGTGTCGGTGGCGGAAGCGGGCGCGCATATCTTCGGCTACACCATCGTCAACGACGTCACCGCGGCCGAGCTGATCACCGCCGACCCCAACTTCCCGCAGTGGACGCGCGCCAAGGGCTTCGACACCTTCGGCTGCGTCGGCCCGGCCATCGTCACCGGCTTCAACTGGAAGGCGGCCAGCGTGGTGACGCGCCTGGACGGCGTGGAGCGGCAGAACTACCCGCTGTCGGACATGATCTTTTCGCCCGAGGAGCAGGTCAGCCGCATCTCGCAGGACCTGACGCTGATGCCGGGCGATGTGATCGCGGTCGGCACTTCGCTCGGCGTGGGCTCGATGAAGGACGGCGCGGTGGTGGAGGTGGCGATCGCGGGCATCGGCTCGCTGGTCAACCACGTGCACGGCTGAACGCCGTCCGCACTCACATACAGGACGGTGAATGCCATGCCAATGACGATCGGTGTGCCACGCGAGGTCCATCCGGGAGAGCGGCGCGTCGCCGCCACCCCGGACTCGGTCAGGGAACTGCTCAAGCTCGGCTACCAGGTGGCGGTAGAAACCGGCGCGGGCCAGGAGGCCTCGTTCTCCGACGATGACTATCGCGCCGCCGGCGCGGCCATTGTCGATGCGGCCAGCCTGTGGGCGTCGGTCGACGTGGTGATCAAGGTGCGCCCGCCGCAGGTCCATCCCAGCCTGGGCGTGGAAGAGGCGGCGCTGCTGAAGAAGCACGCCACGCTGATCGGCTTTGTCTGGCCGGCGCAGCAGATGGCGATGCTGGAGCGGCTGACGCAGCGCGGCGCGACGGTGCTGGCGATGGATTGCGTGCCGCGCATCTCGCGCGCGCAAAAGCTCGATGCCCTCAGCTCGATGGCCAATATGGCGGGCTACCGCGCGGTGATCGAGGCCGCCCATGCCTTCGGCCGTCCCTTCGCCGGGCAGATCACGGCGGCGGGAAAGATCCCGCCGGCGCGCGTGCTGGTGATCGGCGCGGGCGTGGCGGGGCTGGCGGCGATCGGCGCGGCGCGCAGCCTGGGCGCGGTGGTGCGCGCCTTCGATACGCGGCCGGTGGTGCGCCAGCAGATCGAAAGCCTTGGCGCCGAGTTCCTCACGGTTGAGATCGAGGAAGACGGCAGTGGCAGCGGCGGCTATGCCAAGGAGATGAGTCCCGCGTTTATCGAGGCGGAGATGCGCCTCTTTGCCGAGCAGGCACGCGAGGTCGACATCATCATCACGACCGCGCTGATCCCGGGCAAGCCCGCCCCGAAGCTGCTCGAGGCCGGCACCGTTGGCCTGATGCGCGCGGGCAGCGTGGTGGTGGACCTGGCCGCGGAGCAGGGCGGCAACTGCGTGCTGACCGAGCCTGGGGAATCGGTGCGCCGCAACGGCGTGACGATCATCGGCTATACCGACCTGCCCAGCCGCATGGCGGCGCAGGCCAGCCAGCTCTACGCCACCAATATCCGCCACCTGCTGACCGAGCTGACGCCGGGCAAGGACGGGCAGCTCGTGGTCGATATGGATGACGAGATGATCCGCGGCGCCACGGTGCTGCACCAGGGCGCGGTGACGTGGCCACCGCCGCCGCTGACGGTGGCCATCCCGCAACAGCAGGCGCCGGCCGCGACGCCACCGGTGCAAGCGGAAGCCCCCGAGCCGCCAAGCCGTACCGGCGTGACGCTAGTCGCGCTGGCGCTGGCGGCGGCTGCGCTGCTCGGCCTGGGCGCGGTCGCGCCGCCGACATTCATGGCGCATTTCACGGTGTTCGTGCTGGCGATCTTCGTCGGCTACCAGGTCGTGTGGAACGTCACCGCCGCGCTGCATACGCCGTTGATGAGCGTGACCAATGCCATCAGCGGGATCATCGTGGTGGGGGCGCTGGTGCAGCTGGGCAAGCCGTCGTTGGTGACGGCGGTTATTGCGGGCTGCGCGGTGTTTGTCGCCACCATCAATATCGCCGGCGGCTTCCTGGTCACGCAACGCATGCTGAAGATGTTCCAGCGAGATTAAGGCCAAGGAGACAGCCATGCCTTCCGGAATCAGCAATATCGCTTACCTGAGCGCCAGTGCGCTGTTCATCCTCAGCCTGAGCGGCCTGAGCCATCCCGACACCGCGCGGCGCGGCAACATGCTGGGCATCGCCGGCATGGTGATCGCGATCGCGACCACCGTGCTGGCCGGCAGCCCCGACGGCATCGCCATCATCATCGGCGCGATGCTGGCGGGCGGCATCGCCGGCTCGATGCTGGCCAAGCGCGTGGAGATGACGCAGATGCCGCAGCTGGTGGCGGTGCTGCACAGCTTCGTCGGCCTGGCCGCGGTGCTGGTGGGCTATGCCAGCTACCTGGAGCCGACCAAGCTCGCCGGCGCGGAGAAGGTGATCCACGAGGTCGAGACCTACCTCGGCATCCTGATCGGCGCGGTCACCTTCACCGGCTCGATCATCGCCTTCCTGAAGCTGCAGGGCACCATGGGCGGCAAGCCGATGCTGCTGCCGGGCCGCCACATGCTCAACGCCGGCGCGCTGCTGGTGTGCGTGTGGCTGGGGTATAGCTTCCTCAGCGCTGCCGATCCGCAGCAGGGGCTGGTGCCGCTGGCGGTCATGACCGGGATCGCGCTGCTGGTCGGCGCGCACCTGGTGCTGGCCATCGGCGGCGCCGACATGCCGGTGGTGGTGTCGATGCTGAACAGCTATTCCGGCTGGGCCGCGGCGGCCACCGGTTTCATGCTGGGCAACGACCTGCTGATCATCACCGGCGCGCTGGTCGGATCGAGCGGCGCCATCCTCAGCTACATCATGTGCAAGGCGATGAACCGCAAGTTCCTGTCGGTGATCCTGGGGGGCTTCGGCGCGGTGCAGGCGCAGGGGGCGGCGACAGAGCAGGGCGAGGTGCTGCCAGTGTCGAGCGAGGAAGTCGGCAACCTGCTCAAGGATGCCAGCGACGTCATCATCGTGCCGGGCTACGGCATGGCGGTGGCGCAGGCGCAGGGCACCATCAGCGAGATCGCGCGGCGGCTGCGCGCGCAGGGGGTCAACGTCCGCTTCGGCATCCACCCGGTGGCGGGCCGTTTGCCCGGGCATATGAACGTGCTGCTGGCCGAGGCTCGGGTGCCATACGACATCGTGCTCGAGATGGAGGAGATCAACGACGACTTCGAGAAGGCCGACGTGGTGCTGGTGGTGGGCGCCAACGATATCGTCAACCCGGGCGCGCTGGAAGATCCCGCCAGCCCCATTGCCGGCATGCCGGTGCTGGAGGTGTGGAAGGCCAGGACCGTGGTGGTGTCCAAGCGCAGCATGGCCGCGGGCTATGCCGGGGTCGACAATCCGTTGTTCTACAAGGACAACACGCGGATGTGGTTCGGCGACGCCAAGGGCAGCGTCGATGCCTTGCTGCGGCAGCTCGAAGAAGCGCCTGCCTGAGACGGGGCGGTGTTCCATGGACGGGAAGCTATGGAACACCGCCGGGGCATTTCATGCCGATCGTGCGGTGTATAAACGGTCGTGAATAGATACGATAAAAAACTTTAAGACTTGGCAAATTAAGCTTCAGGTAGCATCAATCCACGGTTTCATGCGCAACAATGCCAGGCACCGGTCACGGTGCGTGATGCGGATTTAGCGGTAGAGAGGCCTGGCGCGGTGTGACCGGGCCTCGGGCTGACGACTGACCACTTCTATTAGTGGAGGACGTGGCTTCCGAAGGGAGCCAGGGCCATGACAAGCCTTTTCAGTGAGCCAAATTGTCACTGGAATGGTGGTATGTGATATATCTAAGGCGACGTGACGGGCGTATTTCCTGTCGTGGATCGCGGGTCGACAATCTGTGTCGTTCGCGCATCAATGGCTAGCACTAAGTAATTGCCCTGATTTAGCAGCAGTAGCCTGCAAGATTGCTGCGCCGCACCGACGAAAGTTGAAGAGTCAGTAGAAATTCTTCTTGCGCCGTTCTGATATATCACATACCGTATGTCATCAAGATCGGCTGAAACGATCGGGCGCCGCGAGGCAAACGGGCAGCAACTAGCGGCGAGAGGCACAGGACCTGAGCCCGGCGAAAAGCAGAGTTCAACGAGGAGACCAAGACATGTCCGAAGTCGTAGCGAAGTTGGCCGAGAGCACCACCGCGGAAGACACCCTGGAATAGAAAAATTCCAACCCCAGTCAATTTGTCTAGAAGGAAGCAACCATGGCAGAAGTCGGAAACGAGTTGCAGCGTCACGCCGCGGAAGAACATCAGGCACAAACCGATGGTTTTCATCTGGTCATCGACGCGCTGAAGCTGAACGGCATCGAAAACATCTACGGGCTGCCCGGCATTCCGGTCACCGATCTGGCTCGTCTCGCGCAGGCCAACGGCATGCGCGTCATCAGCTTCCGTCACGAGCAGAACGCAGGCAACGCAGCAGCGATTGCCGGCTTTCTCACGCAAAAGCCGGGCGTGTGCCTGACCGTTTCTGCGCCCGGCTTCCTGAACGGGCTGACGGCGCTGGCGCATGCGACCACCAACTGCTTCCCGATGATCCTGATCAGCGGTTCGAGCGAGCGCGAGATCGTCGATTTGCAGCAGGGTGACTACGAAGAGATGGACCAGCTGGCCATCGCCCGTCCGCACGCCAAGGCTGCCTTCCGCGTGCTGCACGCTGAAGACATTGGTGTCGGGATCGCGCGTGCTATTCGTGCCGCCGTGTCGGGCCGTCCGGGCGGTGTGTATCTGGACCTGCCGGCCAAGCTGCTGGGCCAGTCGATGGAAGCCGAGAAGGGCCGCAAGTCGCTGATCAAGGTGGTGGATCCGGCCCCGCGCCAACTGCCTGCACCGGACTCGGTCGACCGTGCCGTCGCGCTGCTGAAGAACGCCAAGCGCCCGCTGATCCTGCTGGGCAAGGGTGCCGCTTACGCACGCGCCGATGCGGATATCCGCACGCTGGTCGAGAAGACGGGCATTCCATACCTGCCGATGTCGATGGCCAAGGGCCTGCTGCCCGATACACACCCGCAATCGGCCTCGGCCGCACGCTCGTATGTGCTGGCTGAAGCTGACGTGGTGTTGCTGGTCGGCGCCCGCCTGAACTGGCTGCTGTCGCACGGCAAGGGCAAGACCTGGGGTGGCCCGAAGCAATTCATCCAGATCGACATCGCGCCGACCGAGATGGACAGCAACGTTGCCATCGCCGCGCCGGTGGTGGGTGACATTGGTTCGTGCGTGTCGGCGATCCTCGACAAGGTCGGCAACGACTTTGCCAAGCCGGGCGCCGAGTGGCTGAACGCGGTGGACGAACGCAAGGACAAGAACCTGGCGAAGATGGCCGAGACCCTGGCCAAGGCCAAGGATGTCTCGCCGATGAACTTCCACGGTGCGCTGAACGTGCTGAAGGATGTGGTCAAGGCCAACCCGGGCATCTCGTTCGTCAACGAAGGCGCCAACACGCTGGACTACGCCCGTGCCGTGATCGACATGTACGAGCCGCGCAAGCGCCTTGACGTGGGCACCTGGGGCGTGATGGGCGTGGGCATGGGCTACGCGGTCGCCGCGGCGGTCGAGACTGGCAAGCCGGTGCTGGCGCTGTGCGGTGACAGTGCGTTCGGTTTCTCGGGCATGGAAGTCGAGACGATCTGCCGTTACAACCTGCCGGTCTGCATCGTCATTTTCAACAACAACGGCGTCTACAAGGGTATCGACGTGAATCCGACCGGCGGCAAGGATCCGGCCGTCACGACGTTCGTTCCGGGCGCGCGCTACGACAAGATGATGGAAGCGTTCGGTGGCGTCGGTCACAACGTCACCACGCCGGCGGAACTCGAAGCTGCGGTGAACGAAGCCCTGCGGTCGGGCAAGCCCACGCTGGTCAATGCCGTCATCGACCCGGCTGCCGGCACCGAAAGCGGTCGTCTGACCAATCTGAATCCGCAAAGCTCGGCCAAGAAGTAATTCACCCGAATTTCACCCCTCTGATCCAATAGGAGAACGAAAGTGAACCTCCCGCTCAACGGCATCAAGATCATTGACTTCACGCACGTCCAGGCCGGTCCCGCCTGCACGCAGCTTCTCGCGTGGTTCGGCGCAGACGTGATCAAGGTCGAGCGCCCCGGTTCCGGCGATGTGACGCGCACCCAGCTGCGCGACATCCCGGACGTCGATGCGCTGTACTTCACCATGCTCAACTCCAACAAGCGCAGCCTGACGCTGGATACCAAGAAGCCGGACGGCAAGAAGATCCTGGAGCAGCTGATCCGCGAGTCGGATGTGCTGGTCGAGAACTTCGGCCCGGGCGCGCTGGACCGCATGGGCTTCTCGTGGGAGCGCATCAACGAGCTGAACCCGAAGATGATCGTGGCTTCGGTCAAGGGCTTCAGCGACGGCCACCACTATGAAGACCTGAAGGTCTACGAAAACGTAGCCCAGTGCGCCGGCGGCGCGGCTTCGACCACGGGCTTCTGGGACGGCCCGCCGACGGTATCCGCCGCGGCGCTGGGCGATTCCAACACCGGCATGCACCTGGCCATTGGCATCCTCACCGCGCTGATCGGCCGCGACAAGACCGGCAAGGGCCAGAAGGTGGCCGTGTCGATGCAGGACGCCGTGCTCAACCTTTGCCGCGTCAAGCTGCGCGACCAGCAGCGCCTGGACCGCCTGGGCTTCCTGGAGGAGTATCCGCAGTATCCGCATGGCAGCTTCAGCGACGTGGTGCCGCGCGGCGGCAACGCGGGCGGCGGCGGACAGCCGGGCTGGGTGCTGAAGTGCAAGGGCTGGGAGACCGACCCCAACGCCTATATCTACTTCACCATCCAGGGCCACGCCTGGGAGCCGATCTGCAAGGCGCTGGGCAAGCCGGAATGGATCGACGATCCCAACTACAGCACGGCCAAGGCACGCCAGCCGCATATCTTCGATATCTTCAAGACCATCGAGGACTGGCTCGCCGACAAGACCAAGTACGAGGCGGTGGACATCCTGCGCAAGCATGACATCCCGTGCTCGCCGGTGCTGTCGATGAAGGAGATCGCTGCGGATCCGTCGCTGCGCGAGAGCGGCAGCATCACCGAAGTCCCGCACAAGGAGCGTGGTACCTACCTGACGGTGGGCAGCCCGATCAAGTTCTCCGACCTGAAGCCGGAGATCACCGGGTCGCCGCTGCTGGGCGAGCATAGCGAGGAGGTGCTGGCCGGCCTGGGCTACGGTCCGGACGACATCAAGCGCCTGCGCGAGTCCCAGGTCATCTGACGCCGTCCGCCGGCACATGTGCCGGTGCGTACGCCGGGGCCGCGCGCAAGCGGGCTCCGGCGTTTTGACTTGCGCAGCGGCTTCATGCCGCGCTAACTTGATGGCAACGACAGGCTTGCAACGACCCAAGCGGCAATGACCGATAAAGAGGGAATCCCCATGCCAGACCAGATCGATTACGCGCAACTGGTGTCCGCCATCGGCGACGCCGTCATTATTTCCGACGCAAAGGGCGCCATCACGCTGTGGAATCCCGCAGCCGAGCGCATGTTCGGCTACACCCAGGCCGAGGCCATGGGCCAGTCGCTCGACCTGATCATCCCGGAGCGCCTGCGCGGACGCCACTGGGAGGGCTACGACAAGACCATGGCCACCGGCATCACCCGCTACGGCCACGACCTGCTCAAGGTGCCCGCGGTCGACAAGGACGGCAAGTCGATGTCGATCGCCTTCACCGTGGCGCTGCTCAAGGATGACGCCGGCGCCATCACTGGCATCGTCGCCGTGGTCCGCGACGAGACCGTGCGCTTCCAGGAAGAGCGGGCGTTGAAGAAGCGCATCGTCGAACTGGAGAGCCAGATCAAGGAGCAGGCCTAGCACGCCCCTTCGCTCGAAACCCGGGCCGGCCCACAGCGGCCGTGTCCGGATGGCCCGGTTCGACCTGGCCTGTTCTGCACCACCTGATCCCGGCGGTGGCCCCTGTCCGGGGCTGCCCGCATCTGCCTCTCCCCCGATCCCGCACACCTGACACACCGAGCGAATTCCGCGTCGCTTCGGCGTAGCCGATGCCGGCCTTTTCGGTACCAAAAACGTTGACGTGGTACCAAATGGCTCCTACATTGGGAACCCGGATAAAAAACAAAGCGAGGAGACAACATGACCCGTAAGGCTTCGGCTTTGTACGGCGGCGCGACCGTGGGCCAGCTTTATGCGGCGGCCCTGCGCAGCCGCCCCGGGGTGCCCGCCGTCGTCGGCGACGGCATTTCGCTGAGTTATGAAGCGCTGGCGCAGCAGTGCGCGCGCCTCGCGCGGCTGTTTGCCGCCAGGAGCCTGGCGCGGCAGGATGCCATCGGGTTCCTGGTGGGCAACCGCGCCGAGGCGGTGGCCGCGATCATTGCCGCACAACTTGCAGGGCTGAAGAGCGTGTCGCTGCATCCGATGGCGTCGGAAGCGGATCACGCCTTCGTGCTGCAGGACGCCGGGGTCAGCGCGCTGGTGGTCGACAACGCGCGCTTCGCCGAGCGCGCCCGCGCGCTGGCGGCCAGCGCCGCGGTGCGCATCCTGCCGCTGGACGACGGCGAATTCGGCGCCGGGCTGGCCAGTGAGGCGGCGGCATTCGACGCGGCGGAATACCCTGCCGGCGACGACCCCACGGAAATCAGCAAGCTCTCCTATACCGGCGGTACCACCGGCCGTTCCAAGGGCATCCTGCATACGCATCGCACCACGGTGACGATGCTGCAGCACATGCTGGCCACCTACGAGTGGCCGGCACAGATCCGCTACCTGGTGACCACGCCGATCTCGCACGCCTCGGGCAGCCTGATCCTGCCGACGCTGCTGCGCGGCGGCACGGTCTACCTGTGCGACAAGTTCAGCCCGGCCGACTTCCTGCGCCGGGTAGCGCAGCATCGCATCAACCTGACTTTCCTGGTCCCGACGCAGATCTATGGACTCCTCGATTGCGACGGCCTCGATGCGGCCGACCTCTCCAGCCTGGAACTGGTGCTCTACGGCGCTGCGCCGATCGCGCCCGTGCGGCTGGCCGACGCGCTGCGCCGGATCGGGCCCGTGTTCGGCCAGGTGTACGGGCAGGCGGAAGCGCCGATGTGCATCAGCTACCTGAGCCGGCACGACCACGATCCCGCACGCCCCGAGCGGCTGCGCTCCTGCGGCCGCGTCATCACCGGCAACCAGGTGCGGCTGCTGGACCGCGACCTGCGTGAGGTCGCGCCAGGCGAAGTGGGCGAACTGTGCGTGCGTGGCCCGCTGGTGATGGACGGCTACCTGAACCGGCCGGAAGAGGACGCCAAGGTCTTTGCCGGCGACTGGCTGCATACCGGCGACATGGCCCGCTGTGACAGCGAAGGTTACCTGTACCTCGTCGACCGCGCCAAGGACATGATCATCAGCGGGGGCTTCAATGTGTACCCCAGCGAAGTGGAGCACTGCCTGGCGCAGCACCCGGCCATCGCGATGTCCGCGGTGATCGGCATTCCGGACCCGAAGTGGGGCGAGGCGGTCACCGCCATCGTCGTCACCCGGCCCGGCGCGGTGCTTGCCGAGGCCGACGTGATCGGCCACGTGACGCAGCACAAGGGCGTGGTCAATGCGCCCAAGCAGGTGGTGTTCGCGGCGGAACTGCCGCTCACCGCGCTGGGCAAGATCGACCGCAAGGCCATTCGCAGCCGCTACTGGGGCGGCCAGGACCGGCAGGTGGCCTGACGGCCATCGCCGCGCGCCGCACGGCCCCGACAGAGGGTCAGCGGCTGACCCAGCCAATCACACCGGAGGAGACCCCATGCCATTGCGCTTGCCCCAACTCAATGCCCGCCATGCCGTGCGCGCGGCCAAAGCCTGCCTGCTGGCGCTCGGCCTGGCCTGCGCCGGCGTTCAGGCCGCCGAAAACTACCCGGCCCGGCCGATCCGCTTCGTGGTGCCTTTTGCGCCGGGCGGCGTCACCGACCTGACCGCGCGTACCTTCGCCAAGTACATGGGCGATGCGCTCGGCAAGCCGCTGGTGACCGAGAACAAGCCCGGCGCGGGCGCGACCATCGGCGCCAACTTTGTCGCGCGCTCGGCGCCGGACGGCTATACGCTGCTGCTCGGTACCAACGTCACCCATGCGATCAACCCGCGGCTGCTCGCGTCGACGCCCTATGATCCACTGAAGGATTTCCAGGCAGTGGCGGTGTTCGGGCTGAACGGCAACGTGCTGCTGGTCAGCAACGAGTTTCCGGCCAAGACCTTTGCCGAGTTCCTCGCCTATATCAAGGCACGGCCCGGCAAGGTCAACTATGCGTCCGGCAGCGTCGGCAGCTCGGCGCACCTTGCGGCCGAACTGCTGAAACAGGAAGTGAAGGGCCTGGAATATACGCACGTGCCGTACGGCGGGCCTTCCGAGGCGATGTCGGGGCTGATCGGCGGACATGTGGACTTCCTCTTCGCCAACATCGGCGCGGCAGTCACGCAGGTCAAGGCAGGCAAGGTGCGGGCGCTGGCGGTGACCACCGCCAAACGCGCGCCGCAGTTGCCGGAGGTGCCGACGATTGCCGAGTCGGGCGTGCCTGGCTTCGAGGTGGTCGGCTGGATGGCGGCGTTCGTGCCCAAGGGCACGCCGGCGCCCGTGGTGGCACGGCTGAACGAGGTCATCAACCAGGCGCAGAAGAACCCGGACCTGCGCACCACGCTGGATGCGGCGGCACTGATTCCGGTGGCGGGCGCGCCGGACCAGGCCAGCCGCTTCGTCCAGGACGAGTACACCAAGTGGGGCCGCGTGATCCGCGCCGCCAATATCCCGCAGCACTAGCGCGAGGCAGGGAGCGAGCCAGCGCGCGCGCCTGGCTCCGGCCGGCACAGCAGGCCGTTAAGGATGATCTCGTAGAACTCGCTGAAGGCGTCACCGATCTTCATGCCGGTTTCCTTCAGGAACTGCTGGTTGCGCAGCCGGTGCGCGGCGCCGAGGATCGCCTCGGACACCAGCCGCGGGTTGTGCGGCGCCATCAGGCCGGCGCGCATGCCGGCTTCAAGCAGGCTTTCCAGGCCGCGCACGCGCGCCAGCTGGTAGGCATCGAAGGCCGCCTTGCCGCTGTCGATCGCATCCAGGTCGACCAGCGCCGCCTTGCTCAGTCCTGACGTATTCAGCGTTGCGTGCAGGTAGGCGGACACCGCGCGCGCCGGATCGCTTTCGCGGCGCGCCGCGGCGAAGCCCTTTTCCAGGCTGGCCGCCAGCACATCGCTGCAGATCCCTACAAACAGTGCTTCCTTGGTCGGGGCGATCTCATACAGGCGCCGCCGCGAACAGCGCATGCGCCGGGCAAGCTCGCCGATGGTCAGCGACGACACGCCTTCGGTGCTGAGCAGCCGGGTCAGTTCCTGGACAAATTCTTCGTCGGTGCGTCGCGTGGCCATGAAGCTGGGATCGGGGACATCCGCCGGGGCGCCGGCGGGGTATGGGGTCGGGATCCCGAATCTTACGACGATTGCCGTGTCGATTCTCTTCCGTGAAGTGTGCGTCCCACGTAAAGCTTGCAACCGGCTCCGCCGGAATTACCACGTGTGCTGCTTCAGCGCCTGCGCCCGGCGCGTCGCACCAGCAGCGAACCCAGCGGCAAGGCCAGCCCAAAGACCAGGTAGACCAGCGCCAGCATGCGCGGCGACAGCCGGCGCTCGAACCCGGGTGTAAGGCGGTGCGGCGTGCACTTCATGTCCACGAGGCAGGCGAGCCCCGCTACCGCGAGGCCGCTCATCACCAGCGCCGGATTACCGGCCCCATGCGCTGCCCGGCTCACCACCGCGCCTTCATAGAGCACCGCCCAGAATACCGACATCGCATGATGGATGACGTAGCCCAGCACGGTATGCCGGAACGAAGGCCGGTTTGCATGCATGGCACGCTCGCCCCAGATCCAATGGCTGACCGCGTTGACCGGCGCGGAAGCGCTGCCGCAGTCGAGCCTGCCGCCGCAGGCCAGCATGCCGGAGGACAGCAGGCTGGCACACGCGCCGGAGACTACGGCGCGGCGCAGCACGGTGGCCGCGTCCACCGCGTGCTGGTGCTCGGTGCCGGCAGCTATATCGGCCGGCATGCCCGCGCCGCAATGCTGGCTGGAGGCTTTCATGTGATAAAGGGGCGCGGCGCATGCCCGCGCCGGCTCGCCCCGGAGCGCCTGGCGGCGATGCCGTGTTGGCAAGCGAATATCGTGCCGATCGTGGCTGTACTGGCGCCTGTTCCGGTGGTTCTCTTTGGGCTTCCGGGCGCTGTTCTCGTTCCTGGCGATCTGCTGCCTGATGGTGGCGAAGACCAACTGACCGGCGCGCGCCCACCGCATCGTCGTCACAACAAAAAAGGCGAGGCCGCTCGCGCGCCTCGCCCGTAACCGATCAGGCCCCCTCAGTTGAGGTGGCCGACCGCGCGCAGGTATTCGTTCTTCTTCTCGAAGATCAGCTCGCTCAGGAAGGCAGCGTCATAGGCCGCCAGCAGGTGGGCGTGGTGTTCTTCGATATAGCGGGCCACGCGGGCTTTTTCGCATTCGATGCCGCACAGCCATTCATACATCTCGGCGTCCCAGCGGAAGCGCAGGCCCAGTTCGATAAAGGCGGCGTTGTAGGCGGCGAGCTGGGTCTCGCGCGGAATCGGTTGGTTGTCGGTGCCGACCGTGATGGCAGCGGGTCGGCTTTGCAACTGGGTCTGGTTCATGCTCGTCTCCTCGTGGCACGCTGGCGGTGGCGTTGAGACAAGCATAGGGTCGAGCATGGATTTACGATAATTAAAGTTTCATTGAGAAACCATAAGTAATCGTTTATGCATGCTGGCGGATCAATCCTTCCACCCCGGTGATCCGCTCAATCAGCCCTGACCCTTCCTCCATCAGGAATTGCTTGAACGCCAGCGCCACCGGCGGCAGCCGCTTGTTCTTGCGGTGCACCACATACCAGTTGAGCATGACCGGAAAGCCCTCGATATCGAGCACCGCCAGCTTGCCGGCCTGCAGTTCCAGCCCGACCGTATGCGCGGACAGGAAGGCGATGCCCATATTGGCGATCACCGCCTGCTTGATGGTCTCGGTGCTCTTGATCTCCATCGCGATGCGCAGGTTGGAGAGGCGCCCGGCAAAGCCTTCCTGCATCGAATTCCAGGTATCCGAGCCTTTCTCACGCGAAACGAAGGCTTCGTCGGCCAGCCCCGCCAGCGGGATATTGCGCTGGCCGACCAGCCGATGGGTGGGGGCGGCCACGATCACATAAGGGTGTGGGGCGAACACTTCGTTGATGGTGTCCATGCCCTCGGGCGGTCGCACCATCACAGCCAGGTCGGTCAGGTTGCCGGCTAGCTGGTGCAGCAATTCCTCCCGGTTATGGACCGCCAGGTTCAGCGTCACGCCCTCGTGGCGCTCCATGAACTCGGCCAGCAGCCGTGGGAAGAAATAGTCGCCGGCGCTGATCACCGCCACGTTGAGCCGCCCGCCGGAAATCCCCTTGAGCTGGGACATGGCGTCCTCGGCCTCGCGGAACTGCTGGATGATGCTGCGGCTGTAGTGCAGCATTTCATGCCCGGCCGGGGTCAGGTAGATCTTCTTGCCGAGCTGCTCGAACAGCGGCAGCCCGACGTGGTGCTCGAGCTGCCGCACCTGGGTGGAAACCGCCGGCTGCGTCAGGTGCAGCTCCTCGGCGGCACGTGAAAAGCTCATATGACGGGCGACGGTTTCAAAGACCTTGAGCTGCCGCAGCGTGGCGTTCTTCATTCCCTCGTTCCGTGCAATATATAAACGATCGTCAATACAAACGATAAAAAACTTTATGCGGTGTTGATCTTAGATTCAAGTAGCATCAATCGTCAGATTTGCATGCCGCAATGTCAGGCGCCGATCTCATCGTGACCAAGGGCCCGTTCTGAAGAGGCCCGGGAGGGTGTCCCGTCCGGGACGCAGCAAACAAGCACAAGGAGACAGAGACAGATGGCGCAATATGAAGCAGCGGCCACGCCCGGTCACGGCAACGTGAACGGGCGTGGCCTGCAGAACCGTTGGGTACAGCTCGCGATCGGGGTGGTTTGCATGGGGCTGGTAGCCAACCTGCAGTACGGCTGGACCCTCTTTGTATCACCGATGGACGCCAAGCATCACTGGGGCGCGTCCGCGATCCAGGTGGCGTTTTCCATTTTCATCGTGACCGAGACCTGGCTGGTGCCGCTGGAGGGCTGGCTGGTCGACAAGTTCGGGCCGCGCCCGGTGGTCGCCGGCGGTGCGATCTGCGCCGGGCTGGCGTGGGTGATGAATGCGTATGCGACGACGCTGCCGGAGCTGTACGCGGCGGCTGTGATAGCCGGCATCGGGGCTGGCGGCGTCTATGGGACCTGCGTCGGTAACGCACTGAAGTGGTTCCCGGACAAGCGGGGGCTGGCGGCGGGGCTGACGGCAGCGGGCTTTGGCGCCGGCGCGGCGATCACGGTGATCCCGATCGCCAACATGATCCAGAGCTCGGGCTATGAGAAGGCGTTCCTGACCTTCGGCATCCTGCAGGGCGTGTGCATCTTCGTGCTGGCGCTGCTGCTGGTGAAGCCGAAGGCGCCGAAGGGCCTGGTCGCGGCCAGGGCGGTGCTGACCAATTCGGTGGAGTACTCGCCGGGCCAGATGGTGAAGACGCCGGTGTTCTGGCTGATCTATGTGAGCTTCGTCGCGGTGGCCGCCGGCGGGATCATGGCCACGGCGCAGTTGGGCCCCATCGCCAAGGACTACGGCTTTGCCTCGATGCCGGTGACGATGCTCGGCATGACCTTGCCGCTGCTGACCATGACCCTGTCGATCGACAACCTGTGCAACGGCTTCACGCGGCCCTTGTGCGGCTTTCTGTCCGACCGGTTCGGGCGCGAGAACACGATGTTCGTGATCTTCATCGGCGAGGGGCTGGCGTTGTTCGGGCTGATGGAGCTGGGCCACAACCCGTACTGGTTCATGTTCTTCGCGGCGCTGACATTCCTGTTCTGGGGCGAGATCTTCTCGATCTTCCCGGCGCTGTGCGCGGATACGTTCGGCAGCAAGTTCGCGGCGTCGAATGCCGGCACGCTTTATACGGCCAAGGGCACGGCGGCGATGCTGGTGCCGCTGGCGTCGATCCTGTCGGCGCGAGGGGGCTGGGAAGCGGTGTTCACGGTGGCAGCGGTGGTGACCATCGCGGCCGGGATCTCGGCCAAGGTATTCCTGGCGCCGATGCGCAGGAGCTTCATCACCGGCCAGGCCGACGGCGAGGCCGTGTCCGGCGCCACCTACATGCCCGGCATGCAAAGCAAGGGAGACTAGCCCGCACACGGAGCAAGGAGGACCCTCACAAGGGGCGCGCGTCGAGCCAGGCAGCCAGCGCGCCCCGGCAGCATCGACCCGGCATGCCGGCCTGCGCTTTGCGCCGGCCGCTGCCACGAGAATGACCGACACCAAACGATGGCTGCACACAGCCACGATCCACCTAGGAGACTGCCGTGACCGGACTGAACGGAACGGTGCTTGCACCACGATGCCTCGCCACCCCCCACGCCAGGCTTGCTGACTCGCCTTGCACCCGCGATGCCGGTGCCCGCCAGGGAGCGCAGTCATGAATATCTCGCTGCCACAACTGAAAGCCTTCGCCGCGGTCGCGCGGCACAAGAGCTTTACGCGCGCGGCCGCTGAACTGGGCCTGACGCAGTCCGCGGTCAGCCGCAGCGTGCGCGAGCTGGAAGAGGAGATCGACCAGCGCCTGTTCGATCGCACCACACGCCAGGTGGAACTGACCGACGCCGGCCAGCACCTGTCGCAGCGCATCTGCCACCTGATCGAGGAAGTGGAGCAGACCCTACGCGACAGCCAGAGCGCCAGCCGTCCGTGCCAGGGCCTGGTGCAGATCGCCTCGGATCCGGTGCTCAGCTCGATGTCGCTGCCCGCGTGGCTGGCCGGCTGCCGGCAGGCGTGGCCCGCGATTGCCATCCACCTGAAGGACCGCTCGCAGGAATCGGTACTGCAAAGCGTGCGCAGCGGCGAGGTGGATTTCGGCATCTCCACCGACCCCAGGGCGGGCGACGACCTCTATTGCGAACCGCTGTGCATCGACCCCTATCACGCTGTGCTGCCTGCCCAGCATCCGCTGGCATTGCGTGACTCGGTAGGGTGGGGCGACCTGAGCGACGCCAACTTGCTGACACTGGACCAGCAGTGCGGCGTGCAGCCGGCGGTGGAGAAGGCGTTCAGCAACTACCACGTGCGCGCGGGCTCGCTGCAGTTGCTCGGGCACTTTGCCGCGGTATTCAGCATGGTGGCGCTGGGGCTGGGGATCGGCGTGGTGCCGTCGCGCGCGCAGGCGGCGGGCATGAACCCGGCCGCGGTAATGCGGCCGCTCAGGCCGCAGGTGACCTCGACCGTCATGCTTGTGCGCCGCAAGAGCCGATCGCTGAAGCCTAATGCGGCGGCGATCTGGGACGCCTTGCGCGGCCTGGAGTACAAGGAGTCACCCCCGGCGCGCCGTGAAAACACCTTGGTGTGATCGACGCTGACCATCCGCATGAATCTGTTGGATTAGTGCAAAAATTCTACTGATATATTACATACAGGATATTTACACATACTGCAGCGCACCATATAATGAAAACTCCTGATCACAACGCTACTGGAGTTTTCAAATGGAAGTCGCTCTTCTCTTCGTCCTTGGCCTGGTTCTTATCGCTGGCGGCGTCAGCATGACCATCATGCTGGCAACCCGCTTGCCGATGGAGGTACTGGCGACCGCGCAGGAGCACGGTCGCTTTGCCGGCCTGGGTTCGAACCAGGAAAGCAATGGCGTGGGCCGTGCCCGCCAGTCCCGCATCGTGCCCGCAGCCGGCGAACTGGCATACGCTTGATGCACGCCGGCAAGGCCGTGCGCCCGCGGGCGTCAAACGGCTAAAACCGCGGCCGCGCAGGCACGCAGGACGCGCACCGTTCCTGCCTGGCGGCAAACCCACGCAAGGGCTGTAGCGGCCGGCACCCCTTGTAGCAGTACCCACGGTGCGATTTCCCTGGTTGCCGCACAAGCCGGCAGGCAGGGCAGGGTTCCTCGCGAACCAGCGGCCGCCATCCCCCCTTAAGCTCGCTGCAGGCAGTCCCGCTACATGACGCCCGCAGGCGTTCCTTCCGCGCGCTCTGGCAGCCTCTCTGCCGGGCCAGCCCGCTTCCTCCCCAGGCATTTTCCGCATGATTCCGGCGCCATCCATGCGTTTCATGTATTGATTGTATTGAACTAGGGACTTTCCCGAACTGGCCTTTTCCCCGATTTTCGCGAGGCCCGATCCCCGGCATTCTGGATGCTGCCATGCGCCAGCGAATTGATGCGCCGGCACATGGCAACTGCTTGATTTCCAAAGAACTCTTGATGCTTTCGGATGCGTTATTGATGCAGCGTGCGCACCAGTCGCACTGCAGCATCGGCCAGAAAGGCGTCGATCACGGCCACCTCATGCTGCAGGGCCGCAGAGAAGTCGCTTGACTTGGTTGATATATCACATACCGTATAGCACTAGAACGGCTAAGCTGTTCGAGACCGAGAGTCACGCAAGAGGCGTCACAAGGCGCCCAACCTTCCACCTTGGCGGCATGCCGCTAACAGGAGACATCAATGGAACTGCAGCAGAGGGAGTCCACGTCGCGCTTTGCGTCGCCGTGGGTGCAATTAGCCTTCGGCGTGATCTGCATGGCGATGATCGCTAACATGCAGTATGGCTGGACGCTGTTCGTCAACCCGATTGATGACAAGTACCACTGGGGCCGTACGGCGATCCAGGTGGCCTTCACCATCTTCGTTGTTACTGAAACCTGGCTGGTGCCGATCGAGGGCTACCTGGTCGACAAGTATGGCCCGCGCCCGGTGGTAGTGGGCGGCGGCCTGCTGTGCGCGATTGCGTGGGCCCTGAACTCGGTGGCGTCGTCGCTGCCGATGCTGTACTTCGCGGCGGCCATCGGCGGTATCGGTGCCGGCGCCGTGTATGGCACCTGCGTGGGCAACGCGCTCAAGTGGTTCCCGAATCGCCGGGGGCTGGCGGCGGGGATTACCGCGGCGGGCTTCGGCGCGGGCTCCGCGATGACGGTGGTGCCCATCGCCAACATGATCAAGTCCTCGGGCTATGAAGCCACGTTCCTGTGGTTCGGCCTCGGCCAGGGCCTGATCGTGTTCCTGCTGGGCATGGCCCTGTACCCGCCGTCGGCCAAGATCCTGAGCGAGGTCAAGTCGACGCTGAAGGCTGCCGCGACCTACAACGCCACGCCGCGCCAGGTACTGAAGTCGCCGATCTTCTGGATCATGTACGGCATGTTCGTGATGATGGCCGCCGGCGGCCTGATGGCCACCGCGCAGCTCGGCCCGATCGCCAAGGACTTCGGCCTGCACGATTCGCCGGTGTCGATCCTCGGCCTGACGCTGCCCGCGCTGACCTTCGCGCTGACCATCGACCGCGTGCTCAACGGCCTGACCCGACCGTTCTTCGGCTGGATCTCGGACCATATCGGCCGCGAGCGCACCATGTTCTTCGCCTTCGCGGTAGAGGCCGTAGGTATCCTGCTGCTGTCCAAGTACGGCCACAACCCGGTTGCCTTCGTGGTCCTGACGGGCGTGGTGTTCTTTGCCTGGGGTGAGATCTACAGCCTGTTCCCGGCTACCTGCGGCGATACCTTCGGTCCGAAGTTCGCCGCCACCAACGCCGGCCTGCTGTACACCGCCAAGGGCACGGCCGCGCTGCTGGTGCCGTTCTCCAGCGTGATCACGGCCGCCACCGGCGACTGGCATGCGGTGTTCATGCTCGCCTCCGCCATGGCGGCACTGTCCGCGATCCTGGCGTTGTTCGTGCTCAAGCCGATGCGCGAAGCCCATGCCCGCAAATATGTGCATGCCAATACCTCGGCGCCGATGGGCTACCGCGCCGTGCCGGAAGACCTGACCTGATGAAGAAAGCAGTACGGCGCCCCGGCGCCGGCATCACCCGGGTGTGGCGGCTGCGATGCCTGCACAGCGGCCTCGCCCGGTAGCACAATATGACAACAACAAAGCACGACAGGAGAGCCGCCCGCCGGGCGCCTCCTGATTGCGCATCCGAACCCCACAAAGAGAATCCAGGCACCGCCATGAACCAGGTTGTCATCCCCCTCGAGGCGACAGGACTCGGCCGGCAGCGCAAGCGCCGCCAGCCCAAGGGCCGGCAGGTCGACCCGGCCGCGCTGGCCGAAGTGCGCGTGGCGCTGGGCGACATGCCCCGCCGGCGCGACCTGCTGATCGAACACCTGCACTGCATCAACGACCGCTACGGCCAGCTCGCGATGCCGCACCTGGTGGCGCTGGCCAGCGAACTGCGCCTGTCGATGACGGAGGTGTACGAGGTCGCGACCTTCTACCATCACTTCGACGTGGTGCGCGAGGACGCCGACGGCGAGATCGCGCCGCCACCCGCGCTGACCGTGCGCGTGTGCGAAGGCATCGCCTGCGAACTGGCGGGTGCGCAGGCGCTGATCGACAAGCTGCCGGCGCTGCTGGGCACCGAAGTGCGCGTCGTCGCGGCACCGTGCATCGGCCGTTGCGAGAAGGCGCCCGCGGCGCTGGTCGGCCAGCATCCGGTCGATGGCGCGACCGCTGAAACGATCGAGGCAGCGGTGCAGGCCAGGGCCGTGCGCCACGAGCCCGAACCCTATATCGACTACGACGCCTATCGCGAAGGCGGCGGCTATGCCTTGCTGAAGTCGCTCGCCGCCGGCGACCTGGACCCTGCCGCCGTGCTCTGCACGATGGAGGACTCCGGCCTGCGCGGCCTGGGCGGCGCGGGCTTCCCGACCGGGCGCAAATGGCGCATCGTGCAGAACGAGCCCGCGCCCCGGCTGATGGCCGTCAATATCGACGAGGGCGAGCCCGGCACCTTCAAGGACCGCGTCTACCTGGAGCGCGATCCGCACCGTTTCCTGGAAGGTATGCTGATCGCCGCGACCGTGGTCAACGTGTCAGCGATCTATATCTACCTGCGCGACGAATACGCCGGCTGCCGCGCGCTGCTGGCCGAAGAACTGCGCCGGTTGCACGAACATCCGCCAATCCCCGGCCTGCCAATCATCGAGCTGCGCCGCGGCGCGGGCGCCTATATCTGCGGCGAAGAATCGGCCATGATCGAGTCGATCGAAGGCAAGCGCGGCATGCCACGGCTGCGCCCGCCGTATGTGGCGCAGGTGGGCCTGTTCGGCCGGCCCACGCTGGAGCACAACTTCGAGACCCTGTACTGGGTGCGCGACATCATCGAGAAGGGCGCCGAGTGGTTTGCCTCGCAGGGGCGCAACGGGCGCAAGGGGCTGCGTTCGTTCTCGGTCTCCGGCCGTGTGAAACGGCCTGGCGTACACCTGGCGCCAGCGGGCATCACCGTGGGCGAACTGATCGACGAGTACTGCGGCGGCATGCTCGATGGCCACGCGTTCTATGGCTATCTGCCGGGCGGCGCGTCGGGCGGCATCCTGCCGGCATCGATGGGCAATATCCCGCTGGACTTCGACACGCTGCAGCCCTACGGCTGCTTTATCGGCTCGGCCGCGGTGGTGATCCTGTCCGACCAGGACAGCGCCACGCAGGCAGCGCGCAACCTGATGCACTTCTTCAAGCACGAGTCCTGCGGGCAATGCACACCGTGCCGCACCGGCACCGCCAAGGCGCTCGACCTGATCCGCCAGCCGAAGTGGGACCTGTCGGCGCTGGATGACCTGTCCGCGGTGATGCGCGATGCATCGATCTGCGGGCTGGGGCAAGCCGCGCCAAATCCAGTCGACTGCGTGATCAAGTACTTCCCGCACGAACTGGCCTGAGAGACTGACATGAATGCACTAACCCGCGCCGAACGCGCGCTTGTCGAATCCGCCGAGCCAGCCGTCACCTTCACGCTCAATGGCCGCGACGTATCCGCGCAGCCCGGCGAGAGCCTGCTCAAGGTGGCCCAGCGCGAAGGCTTCGATGTCCCGCACCTGTGCTACAAGGACGGCCTCGAACCCGCCGGCAACTGCCGCGCCTGCATGGTCGAAATCAAGGGCGAGCGCGTGTTGGCCCCGTCCTGCTGCCGCTATCCCGCCGAAGGGATGCAGGTACAGACCGAGTCCGAGCGCGCCCTCCGTGCGCAGCGCACCGTGCTGGAGCTGCTGCAGTCGGACATGCCGGAGACCGAATACACCCGCAACAACGAGCTTGACCAGTGGGCCGCGAAGCTGGAAATCGGCAAGCCCCGCTTTGCCCCGCGCGAACGCGTGGCGGCGGACCTGTCGCACCCGGCCATTGCCGTCAACCTGGATGTCTGCATCCAGTGCACCCGCTGCCTGCGCGCCTGCCGCGACGAGCAGGTCAACGACGTGATCGGCCTGGCGCTGCGCGGCGACGAAGCCCGCATCGTGTTCGACATGGACGACCCGATGGGCGCCTCCACCTGCGTGGCCTGCGGCGAATGCGTGCAGGCGTGCCCGACCGGCGCGCTGATGCCCGCGCGCGACGCGGCGCTGGCGGTGCCCGACAAGCAGGTGGACTCGGTCTGCCCGTATTGCGGCGTGGGCTGCCAGCTGACCTACAACGTCAAGGACAACCGCATCCTGTTCGTGGAAGGGCGCGACGGCCCGGCCAACCACCAGCGGCTGTGCGTGAAAGGCCGCTACGGCTTCGACTACGTACAGCACCCGCAGCGGCTGACGGTGCCGCTGGTGCGCCGCGAAGGCGTGCCCAAGCGCGGCGATTTCGTCATGGACCCGGACCACGTGATGGACGTGTTCCGCGAAGCCACGTGGGAAGAGGCGCTGGCGCTGGCCGGCGGCAAGCTCGCACAGATCCGCGATACGCACGGCAAGCGCGCGCTGGCAGGGTTTGGGTCGGCCAAGGGCAGCAATGAAGAGGCCTATCTGTTCCAGAAACTGGTGCGCACCGGGTTCGGCAGCAACAACGTCGACCACTGCACGCGGCTGTGCCATGCCTCGTCGGTGGCGGCGCTGCTGGAGGGCATCGGCTCGGGTGCGGTCTCGAATCCGGTGATGGATGTCGACAAGGCCGAGGTCGTGATCGTGATCGGCGCCAACCCGACCGTGAACCACCCGGTGGCGGCGAGCTGGATCAAGAACGCGGTGAAGAACGGCACCAAGCTGATCGTGGCCGATCCGCGCCGCTCCGACCTGGCGCGCTTTGCGCATCGCTTCCTGCAGTTCAAGCCCGATGCGGACGTGGCGCTGCTCAACGCGATCATGCATGTGATCGTCGCCGAGGGCCTGGTGGACAAGGACTTCATCGACGAGCGCACTATCGGCTTCGACGAGCTGCAGCGCAACGTGGCGGCGTACAGCCCCGAACTGATGGCGCCGGTGTGCGGCATCGAGGCCGAGACCATCCGTGAAGTCGCGCGGCTCTATGCGACCTCGAAGGCGTCGATGATCCTGTGGGGCATGGGCGTGTCGCAGCACGTGCACGGCACCGACAACGCGCGCTGCCTGATCGCGCTGGCGCTGATGACCGGCCAGATCGGCCGCCCCGGCACCGGACTGCATCCGCTGCGCGGGCAGAACAATGTGCAGGGCGCGTCCGACGCCGGCCTGATCCCGATGATGTATCCGGACTACCGCCGGGTGGACGACCCGTCCGCGATCGAAAGCTTCGAGGCGCTGTGGGGCATGCCGCTGGACCGCCAGCCGGGCCTGACCGTGGTCGAGGTGATGCAGGCGATCGAGCGCGGCGAGGTGCGGGGCATGTACATCATGGGCGAGAACCCGGCAATGTCCGACCCTGATGCCGAGCACGCGCGCGACGCGCTGGCCTCGCTCGACCACCTGGTGGTGCAGGACATCTTCCTGACCGAGACCGCCTACCTGGCCGACGTGGTGCTGCCGGCCTCGGCCTTCCCGGAGAAAACCGGCACCTTCACCAACACCGATCGCACCGTGCAGCTCGGCCGCCAGGCGCTCAACCCGCCGGGACAGGCGCGCCAGGACCTGTGGATCATCCAGCAGATGGCGGCGCAGTTCGGCCTCGACTGGCATTACGACAGCGTGGCGGACGTGTTCGACGAGATGCGCCATGCCATGCCCAGCATCGGCGGCGTGACCTGGGAGCGGCTCGAGCGCGAGCACGCCGTGACCTACCCGTGCAAGGAAGAGGGCGACCCCGGCGAGCCGGTGATCTTCACCGACAGCTTCCCGACCGCCAGCGGGCGCGGGCGCTTCGTGCCGGCCGATATCATCCCCGCGGCCGAGCGGCCCGATGGCGACTACCCGATGGTGCTGATCACGGGCCGCCAGCTCGAGCACTGGCATACCGGCAGCATGACGCGGCGCGCCGGGGTGCTGGATGCGATCGAGCCGGACCCGGTGGCGCTGGTGCATCCGCTGGACCTGGATGCGCTGGGCGGCAAGCCGGGCGACGTGGTCACGCTGTCGTCGCGGCGCGGCGAGGTCGTGCTCTATGCACGGGCCGATGCCGGCACGCCGCGTGGGGCGGTGTTCGTGCCGTTCTGCTACTACGAGGCGGCGATCAACAAGCTGACCAACTCGGCGCTGGATCCGTTCGGAAAGATTCCGGAGTTCAAGTACTGTGCGATAAGCATGAAGCTGGGTGGCGAGGCGCCGGTGCAGTCGAGCTACGGCGGGGGGCAGATCCTGGCCGTATAGCAGTTGCCGCGACAAACAGCAGGGCCGTTCTGCGCCGGTGGCGCAGGCGGCCCTTTTTCAATGGCGCCGATTTTCCTGATTTCCGGGAAATTGATTGTCATAGTTTCCGGCTAATCAAATTAATCCAGACGGGCTACGCTTGAGTCCATTCCCGACACAACCGGAGCCCCGCCATGAAAGCCATAGGCCTGACCCAATACCTGCCCATCTCCGACCCGCGCTCCCTGCAGGAGGTCGAGATCGACAAGCCCACCCCCACCGGCCACGACCTGCTGGTCAAGATCGAAGCCATCGCCGTCAACCCGGTCGACACCAAGGTGCGCGCGCCCAAGCCGCAGGTCGAACCCGCGCCGCGCGTGCTGGGCTGGGACGCAGCCGGCACGGTGGCCGCCGTCGGGCCCGGCGTGACGCTGTTCAAGGTCGGCGATCCCGTCTATTACGCCGGCAGCATCACCCGGCCCGGCACCAATGCCGAATATCACCTGGTCGACGAACGCATCGTCGGCCACAAGCCCGCCTCGCTCGATTTTGCCAATGCGGCGGCGCTGCCGCTGACGGCGATCACCGCCTGGGAGGCGCTGTTCGATCGCCTGGGCATTTCGCCCAAGGGCGACCACGCCGGCCGTTCGGTGCTGATCATCGGCGGCGCCGGCGGCGTGGGCTCGATCGGCATCCAGCTGGCCAAGGTGCTGGCCGGGCTGACCGTGATCGCAACGGCATCGCGGCCGGAGTCGCAGGAATGGTGCCGCAAGCTGGGCGCCGACCATACCGTGGATCATCGCGGCGATCTGCCGGCGCAGTTGAAGGCGTTGGGGTTTGCCGGGGTCGACTACATCCTCTGCTTCAACGACACCGACGGCCATTTCCCGGCGATGGCCGAGCTGGTCGCGCCACAGGGCAAGATCTGCACGATCGTCGAAAACGCGCGGCCGCTGCCGGTGGAACTGCTCAAGAGCAAGAGCGCGACCTTCGTATGGGAATTCATGTTCACGCGCGCAATGTTCGGCACGCCGGACATGATCGCGCAGCACCGGCTGCTCAACGAGGTGGCGAGGCTGGTCGATGCCGGCCGGCTGCAGACCACACTGGGCGAGAACCTGGGCCGCATCAGTGCCGAGAACCTGCGGCGCGCTCACGCCATGCTGGAGGGCGGGCGCACTATCGGCAAGCTGGTGCTGGAAGGCTTCTGAGGCGTCGCGCAGGCTGCCGCAGGCAACGACGCCCCCCGGGTTGGCCCCGGCGGGCGTTTTTCGTTCTTGAGGCGGATCAGGACATCTTGCCGAGGATGGCCTGCATCTCGTCGGCATTGAAGGCGCGCAGGGTCTCCGTGCGCACGTTCCCCAGTGAGCCAACGGCCAGCCCGAAGGCGGTCATGCTGGCGTCGTCCGGCGCCTCGACGGTGAGCACGATGTCGTATTCGCCCAGCGTCCAGTAGATGTCCTTCATCTCCACGCCGAAGCGCGCGCCCATCTCGCGCACGGCGGCGGCGCGCTTGGTGGTGTCCTTGACGGCGCGGATGCCCTGGTCGGTGAAGCTGGCTAGCACGATGTAACGGGTCATGGCGGGATCTCCTGTCTGGATGGATCGAACGCCGTCCCGGCCGTACGCACGGCGCGAATCGCCGCAATCGGCCGGGGCAGTGGTTCAGGGCTTCGGAGCAAGGGCGGGCGGCCGGCACCGTGGCCGGCGTGGTGGCCGCCGCGGGCAAGGCGTGAAATGCATGGCGCCTCGCCGGGCATGCACCCGGATATCTGAGCAACTTCGTACCGACGCATATTGCGCGCCAGTCGGCGTGGCAGGCCGCAATGCGGGCAACGGCCGCGCCGCGTGGTTGGGCAGCGGGCCGGTGTGTTTCAGGTGCGATACAGCTAACGGTCAGTCCGACGGGTCGCCGACGTCTGCGCCCTCAGGCGTGTCGAGCGCCCGCATGTTGTCCAGCAGCTTAAGCAAGTAGTGCAGCGTGTGGGTCAGGTCGTTGGTCGAAAAACCGTCGAGCGCCCGCTCGTAGTAGTCGCGGATCTTGGGCTGCGCCTGGTGCAGCCAGACCTCGCGGCCCGGCTCGCTCATTCGCACCAGCCGCGAGCGGCGGTCGCGCCCGTCCGGCGCCAGCGTTATGTGGCCGTCGCGTTCCATACGGCTGACCAGCCCCGACAGGTTCTGCCGGCTCACCATCAGATAGCGGGCCAGGTCGCCCACGCTCATGCCGTCGGCCGCCTCCGGGCGCGACAGCGCGCCCAGCACGGCCCATTGCTGCGTGGTCAGGCCTTCCGCCTCGACCGCCCGCGAGCCCGTTTTATGCAACATGTTTGCGCATTGGTAGAGCCGGAAGAACAGCCGGTTGGCCAGTTCCATGCGTGCATTTGTCGGGAGTTCTCCTCCCGTGTCGGGGTTAACCATAGTCGTTTCCATCGGGTTGGCGCCTTGCGCGGACTGCGGCTGCCTCCTATTATAGGTAAATATATTTACCTAATTCGCGGCGCAGGTGTCGGCGGCATCGCCCGGCACGATAGCACCGTAACCCTGAAAGGAGAACGCTGTGCAAGGACTCGAAGACAAGACGGTCATCGTGACCGGTGGTGGTGGCGGCATCGGCAGCGCAACCTGTTTGCGCTTTGCGCGGGCGGGAGCGGCGGTCGGCGTGCTCGACCTGAACCCGGAAGCGGGCGAACGCGTGGCCGCGCAGATCCGCGAGGCCGGCGGTCGCGCGCTGGCAATGCGTTGCGATATCACCGACCGCGCCAGCGTCGATGCCGCGGTCGCCGCGGTGGAGCGGGAACTGGGCCCGGTGGATGTACTGGTCAACAACGCCGGCTGGGATGTGTTCCGTCCCTTTATCAAGACCGAGCCCGCGCAATGGGAACGGCTGATCGCCATCAACCTGACCGGCGCGCTGCACATGCACCACGCGGTGCTGCCCGGCATGGTCGAGCGCAAGCGCGGGCGCATCGTCAATATCGCCTCCGACGCCGCGCGCGTGGGCTCGTCCGGCGAAGCGGTCTATGCCGCGTGCAAGGGCGGGCTGGTGTCATTCTCCAAGACCATCGCGCGCGAGCATGCGCGCCACGGCATCACCGTCAACGTGGTGTGCCCTGGGCCGACCGAGACCGCGCTGTTCGAAGACTACAAGCAGGGCGCGGGCAACCCCGAGAAGCTGGTGGAAGCCTTTACCCGCTCGATCCCGCTGGGCCGCATCGGCCAGCCCGACGACCTGCCCGGCGCGGTGCTGTTCTTTGCCGGCGACGACGCTGCCTTTATCACCGGCCAGGTGCTGAGCGTGTCGGGCGGCCTGACCATGAACGGCTGAACCCACCACACAACCAGATCACGGAGATCACCATGCAATACGAAGACATCCTGTACGAAGTGCGCAACGGCGCCGCCTGGATCATCATCAACCGCCCGGAAAAGATGAACGCCTTCCGCGGCCGCACCTGCGACGAGCTGATCCACGCCATCAACCGCGCCGGCTATGACCGCGAGATCGGCGCCATCGTGCTGGCCGGTGCCGGCGAGAAGGCCTTCTGCACCGGCGGCGACCAGTCCGCGCACGAGGGCCAGTACGACGGCCGCGGCACCATCGGCCTGCCGATGGAAGAACTGCACAACGCCATCCGCGACGTGCCCAAGCCGGTGATCGCACGCGTGCAGGGCTATGCCGTCGGCGGTGGCAACGTGCTGTGCACGATCTGCGATTTCACCATCGCGTCGGAGAAGGCCGTGTTCGGGCAGGTCGGGCCGAAGGTCGGCTCGGTCGACCCGGGCTACGGCACTGCCTTCCTGGCGCGCGTGGTGGGCGAGAAGAAGGCGCGCGAGATCTGGTACATGTGCCGCCGCTATCCGGCCGCGGAAGCGCTGGCGATGGGGCTGGTCAATGCGGTGGTGCCGCACGAGCAGCTCGATGCCGAGGTGCAGAAGTGGTGCGACGAGATCATGGAAAAGAGCCCCACCGCGATCGCCATCGCCAAGCGCTCCTTCAATATGGATACCGCGCACCAGAGCGGCATCGCCGGCATGGGCATGTACGCGCTCAAGCTCTATTACGACACCGAGGAATCGCGCGAGGGCGTGCGCGCCTTCCAGGAAAAGCGCAAGCCCGAGTTCCGCAAGTACGCCAAGTAAGCCTTGCCGTCCCAGTCCCATCGAGCGGAGACCAACATGAATCCCTATCTTGACGAAGACCTGACGGCACTGGCGGAGCACGCCCGCCGCTTTGCCGATGCGCGCGTGGCGCCCGGCTACCTGGAGCGCGACCAGACCCGCGTGCTGGACCGCGCGCTGATGCGCGAAATGGGCGAGATGGGCTTTATCGCGCCCGAATTGCCCGAGGCGTATGGCGGGCAGGGCATGGGCTCGCTGGCGGCTGGCGTGATCCATGAAGCCGTGGCGCGTGCGGACCTGAGCCTGTCGTACATCAACTTACTAGCTTCCCTCAATGGCCAGATCCTGGCGCAGCACGCGCGGCCGGAAATCGCCGCGCCGTGGCTGCAGCGCCTGACGCGCGGCGAGGCGCTGCTGGCGATCGCACTGACCGAGCCGCGCGGCGGCTCCGATGCGGCCAGCTTGCGCCTGCGCATGGAGCGCGATGGCGACGTCTACGTGCTCAACGGCGAGAAGACCTCGATCTCCGCCTCCGACCAGGCCGATGCCGCGGTGGTCTTCGCCCGCAGCGGTACCGTCGAGTCCGGCGCACGCGGAGTATCGGCCCTGCTGGTGCCGATGGACCTGCCGGGGATCACGCGCAACCGCTTCGACTGCCACGGCCAGCGCGCCATTGGCCGCGGCTCGATCTTTTTCGAGAACGTGCGCGTGCCGGCCAGCCATCTGCTCGGCAACGAAGGAGAAGGGTTCGTGCAGGTGATGCAGGGCTTCGACTTCTCGCGCGCGCTGATCGGCCTGCAGGTGCTGGCGGTGGCACAGGCCGCGCTGGACGAGACCTGGGCCTACGTGGCCGAGCGCCAGGCCTTCGGCAAGCCGCTGTCGGCCTTCCAGGGCGTGTCCCATCCGCTGGCCGATTTCGAGACCCAGGTGCAGGGCGCGCGCCTGCTGTGCCTGCAAACGCTGTGGCTCAAGGACCATGGCCTGCCGCATACCGCCGAGGCGGCGATGTGCAAGTGGTGGGCGCCCAAGCTTGCGTACGACGTGGTACACCAGTGCCTGCTGTCGTTCGGCCACGGCGGCTATGACCGTGGCGTGATGGAGCAGCGCCTGCGCGACGTGCTCGGCTTCCAGATCGGCGACGGCACGGCCCAGATCATGAAGACCATCATCGCCCGCACGCGCGCGGGGCGCGAAGCGGTACCGGCCTGACGCGGCGCCACGACCGACCGCGCCATCCGATAAAGAGGAGACACCCATGGATTTCGACGCCGTACTGATCGCGCCGCGCCGTGCCGCCAGCATTGCCGCCGGGCACTGGCACGACCGCACCGTCAACGACTACCTGACCGCCTGCGTGCGCGACCGGCCCGACGCCCCCGCGCTGACGGCGGTGAGCATCGACAGCGGCAGCGTGACACGCTTCACCTGGCGCGAACTGGCCCAGATGGCCGACCGGGTGGCGGTCGGGCTCAGCCGCCTAGGCATCGGCGCGCAGGACGTGGTGTCCTGCCAGCTCCCCAACGGCTGGCACCTGACCGTGCTGTATCTTGCCTGCGCGCGGCTGGGCGCGGTGCTCAACCCGCTGATGCCGATCTTCCGCGAGCGCGAGCTGTCGTTCATGCTGGCGCATGCGCAATGCAAGGTGGCGGTGGTGCCGCAGGTGTTCCGCGGCTTTGGTCATGCGCAGATGCTGCAGGGTCTGCGCGAGGCATTGCCGGCGTTGCGCCACATCGTCGTTGCCGGCGGCGACGGCGCGGACAGCTTCGAAGCACTGCTTAGCGTTCCCGCCTGGGAAGATGAGCCAGATGCCGCCAACATCCTGCTGCGCAGCCGCCCCGGCCCGGACGACGTCACCCAGCTTATCTACACCTCCGGCACCACCGGCGAGCCCAAGGGCGTGATGCATAGCGCCAACACGCTGTTCTCCAACATCGTCGCCTACGCCGAACGGCTCCGCCTCTCCGGCGACGATGTGGTGCTGATGGCCTCGCCGATGGCGCACCAGACCGGCTTCATGTATGGACTGCTGATGCCGGTAGTGCTGGGGGCGCATGCGGTGCTGCAAGACATCTGGGACCCCGCGCGCGCCGCCGCGCTGATTCGCGAGGAGCGCGTGACCTTCACCATGGGCTCGACGCCGTTCCTGACCGACCTGGCGCGCGTGGTGGCGGAGTCCGGCACGCCGGTTCCCAGCCTGCGCACCTTCCTGTGCGCGGGTGCGCCGATTCCCGGCGCGCTGGTCGAGCGCGCGCGCACGGCGCTCGGCGCGAAGATCGTTTCGGCCTGGGGAATGACGGAGAACGGCGCGGTCACCACTACGCTGCCGGATGACAGCGACGAGCGCGCCTCGACCACCGACGGGTGCCCGTTGCCAGGCGTCGAAATCCGAATCGTGGACGGCACCGACGCCGACGTGCCGCCCGGCGAAACCGGCCGCCTGCTGGTGCGCGCCTGTTCCAACTTCGGCGGCTACCTGAAGCGCCCGCAGCTCAACGGCACCGATGCCGACGGCTGGTTCGACACCGGCGATCTCGCGCGGCTCGATGCCAACGGCTACCTGCGCATCGCGGGGCGCAGCAAGGACGTGATCATCCGCGGCGGCGAGAACATCCCCGTGCTGGAGGTCGAGACCCTGCTGTACCGCCATCCCGCGGTCTCGCAGGTGGCCATCGTCGCCTACCCTGACGAGCGCCTGGGCGAGCGCGCCTGCGCCTTCGTTGTGCCGCGCGCCGGCCAGCCGTTCGACCAGGCGGCGATGGTGGAGTGGCTCAAGGCGCAGAAGATGGCGCTGCAGTACATCCCCGAGAAGCTCGTGGTGCAGGACGCGCTGCCGGCCACGCCCGCCGGGAAGATCCAGAAGTTCCGGCTGCGCGAGACGCTGCGCGGCGAGCCATCCTGAACCCGCCCCCGCGGTGGCCGCGACGCCGGCCACCGCGCAATGGCGCGCAAGCGCTCAGCGGCATTGCTTGTACGCCGCGCCGACCGCCTCGCCGAACAACTCGGCCACCAGGTCGATCTCGGCCTCGCCGATGACCAGCGGCGGCAGGAAGCGTACGGTCGCGCCGTGGCGGCCGCCCAGCTCGACGATCAGCCCGCGCTGCAGGCATTCGCGTTGCACCGTGCGCGCGAAGGTGCCGTCGGCGGGGTAGGCGCCCACCGCATCGGGCTCGGCACGTTCGTCGATCAGTTCCACCCCGATCATCAGGCCGCGCCCGCGCACTTCGCCGATCGCGGGGCACGCGGTATGCAACTGCCGCAGCCGCGTGGCCAGGCGCTGGCCCATGGTCTCGGCATGGGCGACGATGCCCTGCGCGACCAGGGTGCGGATGGTGGCGGAGCCCGCCGCCATCGCCAGCTGGTTGCCGCGGAAGGTGCCGGCGTGCGCGCCCGGCTGCCACGCGTCGAGTGCGCTGTCGTAGATCACCACCGACATCGGCAAGCCGCCGCCAATCGCCTTGGACAGTACCAGCACGTCCGGCACGATGCCGGCATGCTCGAACGCGAACATGCGTCCGGTGCGGCCCAGCCCGGTCTGGACTTCATCGAGCACCAGCGCGATGCCGTGCTCGCGGGTGATGCGGCGCAGTTCGCGCAGCCAGCGCGCGGGCGCGGGGATCACGCCGCCTTCGCCCTGTACCGCTTCCACCACCACCGCCGCCGGCGGCAGCACGCCGGATTCCGGGTCGGCCAGCATCTGCTCGATATAGCGCAGGCCCGCGTCGATGCCGGCGTCGCCGCGCAGGCCGAACGGGCAGCGGTAGTCGTACGGGTAGGGCAGGAACTGCACGCTGCCGCCGAGCGCGCCCAGCGGCGCCTTGGGGCCGAGGTTGCCCATCAGCGCCAGCGTGCCGTGCGTCATGCCGTGGTAGCCGCCGGCGAAGCTCAGCACCGTATGGCGGCCGGTGGCGGTCTTGGCCAGCTTGAGCGCCGCCTCGATGCCGTCGGCGCCGGTCGGGCCGCAGAACTGGATGCGGGCGCGCGCGGCGAACTCGGGCGGCAGCAGCCCGAACAGGTCGTCGACAAAGCGGTCCTTGACCGGGGTGGCCAGGTCCAGCGTATGCAGCGGCAGGCCGCTGTCGAGCGTGTCGCGCAGCGCGCGCACCACCGCCGGGTGGTTGTGGCCGAGCGCCAGCGTGCCGGCGCCGGCCAGGCAGTCGATAAAGAGCTGGCCGCTGGTGTCGCGCAGGTACACGCCATAACCCTGTTCCAGCGCCAGCGGGATGCGGCGCGGATAGGAGCGGGCGTTGGACTCGCGCGCGGACTGGCGCTGCAGGTACGGGTTGTCGTCGAGCCGGATCGGCGCTTGCCGGACGAAGGCGCCAGCCGAGAACGGCGCGGGTTGGCCGTGGGCGTGCGTGGCGAGCGAGGGAGGCGTCATGGTGTCGTTCCTAACGGGGCGTTGAGCGGGGGCGTTGAACAGGGACGTTGACTGCAGGGCCCGGCACGGGAGCCGGGCAGGATCGGTTGGCCGCGCGCGGGGGCAGTTCGCGCGGCCGGTATTGCCGGTGCACCACACGCGCGGCTGGCAGCGGCGTGGCGAGGCTTGCGACGTAGCGGGTGTCGCAATCGGAGAGGCCGCGTGCATCGTGGATATGCCAGACGCGCAGGTCGGCCTCGGCGCGCGCCAGCGGCGGCACGCCGGCAGCGCACGGCGGTAGCGCCACGCGCACCGACTGCGGCGAAGCCGACAGACCGGTGCCGACGGCCTTGCTGCACGCCTCCTTGGCGGTCCACAGGCGCAGGAAAGCGAGCATGGCGTCCTGCGGCTGGCGCTGCGCCAGCGCACTCAGCCAGCGCATTTCGCCGGGGGTGCAGGCCACGGCCGCGCTGTCGTGCCAGGCGGCCCACGCCATGTCGGCACGCCAGGCTTCGATGTCGATCCCGACCGGCTCGCGCGACAAGGCGATCACGGCGCGCGCGCCGCTGTGGCTGACGTTGAACTGCAGCGGGGGCGCCGCGGTATCCAGGCTGCCGAGCGTGGGCTTGCCGAAAGCGTTGGCGACCAGCGGCACGGCGTCGGGCGCCATGCCCAGGCAGTGCCCCAGGATCGCGCGCAAGGCCGAGCGTGCCGCGCTGAAGCGGGCGCGATCGGCGGGTTGCCGGAACGCTGCGGCGCGCGTGCGTTCGTCCGCCGACAACGCGGACAGGTCGGCCGCGGCGTCGACCGTCACGTGCCAGACGTGGATCTCGCCGTGCGGTAGCGCGGCCATGTCAGGCGTGCGCATGGCCGTGGTCTCTGGCGGTGCGCATCGCGCAACCGAGTACGGCTTCGGTGACGGCGTCCAGCACGTCCTGCGCCGCCTCGTGCAGGAAAAAATGCCCGCCCGCAAACAGCCGGTGATCGCAGTCGTGCAGGGTCTCGTCGCGCCACGCCGCCAGCATCGCGGGCGGGGCGTGGACGTCGTCCCTGCCGCCGAGCACGGTAATCGGACAGCCCAGGCGCGGGCCAGGACGATAGTGCCACGCCTCGCACAACGCGATATCGGCGCGCAGCACGGGCAGGAAGAAGGCGAGCGCTTCCGGCGTTTCGCGGATCTCGGCCGGCATGCCGCCCATGGCGGCGATGACGTCGGCAAAGGCGCCGTCCGGCAGGCTGCTGAACGGCGGGCGTGCCGACGGCAGCGCGGGCGCGCCGCGACCGGACACCACCAGCGCGGCGGGGGAGAGGCCGTACACGGTCTCGAGCACGCGCGCGGTTTCGAACCCGAGCAGCGCACCCATGCTGTGGCCGAACAGCGCAAAGCGCGGCGCGTCGGCACGGGCCGCGCGCGCGATCGATGCGGCCAGCGCGGTGGCCAGCTCGTGGATCGATGCGCCATGCGGCTCGGCCGTGCGCGTGCCGCGCCCGGGCAGGCATACCGGCGCCAGCTCGATCGCGGCGGGAAGCGCGGATCGCCAGCCGTGATACGCGGTATGGCCGGCGCCGGCGTAGGGCAGGCAGTAGAGGCGCACGCGATCGCCTGATGCCGGGCCGCAGCGGCCTGGCATCACGGCGTACCAGGGATCGCGCATCGGCTGCGCGGAGCTCATGCGCCGGCCAGCGCGCGCTGCAGGCTCAGCGGACGCATATCGGTCCAGACCGTCTCGATATGGGCCAGGCACGCGTCGCGGCTGCCCTGGAAGCCCGCGCTTGCCCATCCTGCCGGTACGGGCTTGTAGTCGGGCCAGATCGAATACTGGCCTTCATCGTTGCGGACGACGTGGAAACGCGTATCGGGATGATCCCAGCTCATGGCTGTGCTCCTTCAGGTTGTGTGAAACGCCGCCGCAGCCGGCGCCGCGACGGAAATGAAAAGTCTGCGGACAACATCGTAAATGATAATGATTTGTATTTCCATTCGTAAATATTTCCGGTAGACTCGCCTTCCATCCAATGTGCAGACATTGTTCGCGTGGCCGCGCCCCTCTCGCCTCAGGCCCCGCTGCAACGCCTTCCGGCGCGTGCGGCTAGCGCGAACGAACCCAGCGAGGCAACAGGGATATGGATTTGGACACGACCGGCACCATCGCCGACCTTCATGCGGACCATCGCGCCGGCTCTGGCGCGGCTGCCACCGCATCGACAGCAAGGGCGGGCGCGCTGCGCACCGCGCCGATGTTTGCGCACCGCGCGCTGCCGCTGGTGGTCACGCCCGACGGCGACACCGACTGGCGCCGCCAGTTCGGCGCCATGGCCGCGATCGCCACGGAACAGTTGCCGCGCGTCGGCGGCGTGCTGTTCCGCGGCTTTCGTTTTGACAACGACTCGGATTTCCGCGCCTTCGCCAGCGCCTTCGGCCACCCGCTGCTGAGCTACGAGTTCGGCTCGACGCCGCGCTCGCAGGTGAAGGAGGGCGTCTATACCTCCACCGAATACCCGGCGCACCAGGTCATCCCGCTGCATAACGAGCAGTCGTACACGCTGAAATGGCCGATGAAGATCTGGTTCCATTGCGTGCAGCCGAGCGAGGCGGGCGGCGAGACGCCCATCGCCGACAGCCGGCTGGTCTACCAGCGCCTGGACCCCGCCATCCGCGAACGCTTCGCCGCGCGCCGCCTGATGTACGTGCGCAACTACGGCAATGGCCTCGACCTGAGCTGGCAACGCGCCTTCAACACCGAGGACCGCGCGCAGGTGGAGCGCTTCTGCCGCGCCCAGCAGATCGATTTCGAATGGAAGGCCGACGGCGAGCTGCGCACGCGCCAGCTATGCCAGGCCGTCGCGCGGCATCCGGTGACCGGTGAGATGGTGTGGTTCAACCAGGCCCACCTGTTCCATGTCTCGGGGCTCGCGCCCCACGTGCGCGAGGCCTTGCTGGCCGTGGTCGGCAGCGTCGACGAACTGCCGCGCAATGTCGTCTACGGCGACGGCGCGCCGCTGGAAGACGACGCCCTCGCTTCGATCCGTGCCACGCTCGACGACTGCACCGTGCGCTTTCCCTGGCAGCAGGGCGACGTGCTGATGCTCGACAACATGCTGGCCGCTCATGGGCGCGGCACCTTCAGCGGCCCGCGCCGCGTGATTGTCGCCATGGCCGAGCCCGCGCCGCCCGGCCTGGGCTGATCCCGCCGCCGTCCTGACGCCCACTGGCCGCTCCTGCGGGCCAGGGCTTTGTCATCTCCAACGTTTTCGCCATGTCGTCTTCCGTAGCTTCCTTGCAGCACGCCGCTTCCCTGCCGGCCGAAACCGGTGCCCTGATGCGAACCCTGCGCGCTGAAGGCGTGCGCCTGCGCCTGCAGGACGGGCGCTGGCGCGTGGCCGAGGGCAGCGCCGCCAGCCCCGGGGCGCTGGACGCCGCGGCCACGCTGCTCGCCACGCGCGCGGCCGAGGCCGATGCCTGGCTGGCCGCGCATCCCGGCTACTTCGACCGCTATCCCGCCGGGCCCGGGCAACTGGCCTTGCTGGCCTTCCATCGCCGCCATCCGCACAGCGCCGCGTACAACATGGTGTTCGCGATCGAGCTGGCGCCGGGGCTGCGCTTCGACCTGCTGGAGCAGGCCGTGCGCCATGTGGTGGACTGCCACGAGGCGCTGCACAGTGCCTGCCTGGAAGAGGACGGCGAGATCGTGATGGCACGGCCGGCCGGCTTTGCAGCAGAGGTCTCGCTGACGCGCGTCGACGGTATTGCCGAGCCCGACCTGCTGGCCTGGTTCGAGCGCGAAGCGGACGAGCCGTTCGACCCCGATGCCGGCCAGGTCTGCCGCTTCCGCTTCCTGGTGTCGCGTCAGGCCGACGGCAGCGAGCGCACGTGGATGTGTGCCGGCATGCACCATGTCGCCGGCGACTACCTCGGCTTCGAAACGGTTTGCGACCAGATCTTTGCGACCTGCGATGCGCTGCGCGTCAACGACCCGGCCAGTCCGCCGATGGCGTCGCAGACAGGGCGCTACCGCGACTGGCTGGTGCGCCAGCGCCAGTTGCTGGCGGGGCCGCGCGGTGCATCGCTGCGCGCCTACTGGGACGGCGTGCTCGAGGACGCGCCCGCGTCGCCGGCGCTGGCCGGCGAGCGCGCCGTCGAGCCGCGCCTGCGCGGCGCCGAGCTCGAATTCCACCTGACGGCGCAACAGACGCAGGGCCTGCGCGACCTGGCCGCGCGGCTGGAGGTCAGCGTCTTCGTGGTGATGCTGGCGCTGTTCAAGACCGTGCTGCACCGGGCCAGCGGCGAGGACGACTTCCTGGTCGGCACGCCCACGGCCGGACGCTCCGGCGCGCAGCATGCCGACCTGATCGGCTATACGCTCAACGCCGTGCCGTTGCGCGCGGATTTCTCCGCCAATCCGGCCTTTGCCGCGGTGGTGCGCGACTGCGCCCGGCAGATGCGCGGCGCCTTGCGCCACCAGCAATATCCGCTGGCGCGCATGGGCGGCGCGGATCGCACCTCCGGACCCTTGTTCCGGCACATGACGACCTTCGTGCCGGTGGGCCCGCGCAAGGTGCTGGGCCGCTACCTGGTGCGCGAATACCTGGCCACGCAGCGCGGCGCGGCCAACGACATGAACCTGCGCTGGCAGGATGAAGGCGAGCGCCTGCGCGGCCAGTGGCGCTACGACGCCGACCGCTTTACCCCGGAGGCAGTGCAGCGGCTGATCTCGGCGCTGCGTGTGGCGGTGGATGCGGTGCTCGACGATGCCGGGGTGCGTGTCGGCGATCTGTCCTTGTTCGATGCAGCGGTGCTTTCGCATGCGCAGGCCAGTGGCACCGCAACGCAAGCCCATGTCACCGCGCTGGCGGCCTTCGAAGCCGGCGTGCGCGCCCATCGGGAGCGCCTCGCGGTAGACGCTGCCGATGCGCAGTTGTCCTACGGTGCGCTCGACGCTGTCGCTTCCGCGCTCGCTGCGCGATTGCAGCACGGCGGCGTGCGCGCCGGCGACGTGGTCGGCCTGCTGCTGCCGCGCGGCGCCGGCATGGCCGTGGCCATGCTCGCCTCGTGGAAAGCGGGAGCCGCGTTCCTGTGTCTCGACGCAGCCATGCCCGCCGCGCGGCTGTCACAACTGGCGAGGGATGCAGGCCTGGAAGCGGTAGTGGGCGAGGGTAGCCGGCCGCAGTGGCTGGCGGACGCGCTGCCCGATGCCGGCTGGCATGCCGCATCCCTGCAAGCCGATGCTGCAGCCCTCCCGGCGACATGGCCCGCTGCCGTGCCCGCCCAGCCCGCCTACCTGATCTACACCTCCGGCTCGACCGGCACGCCCAAGGCCGTGGTGGTGACGCAAGGCAATCTCGCGCACTACGCCGCCGGCGTGCTGCACGCGCTGGCCCTGCCGGCGGGATCGTCGATGGCGTCGCTGTCCTCCGTGACCGCTGACCTTGGCCACACCGCATGGTTTGGCGCGCTGCTGGGCGGCCACACGCTACGCGTCCTGGACGATGCGCTGGGCGAAGACCCCGAGGCCCTCGCCAGCGCCCTGGCGGACCGGCCAGTCGATTGCCTGAAGATCGTGCCCTCGCACCTGCGCGCGCTGCTGGCCGTCGTCGATCCGGCGCGGCTGGTGCCGCGGCAATGCCTGGTGTTCGGCGGCGAGGCGCTGGATGCGGCGCTGGTGGCGCGCGTACAGGCCCTGCGCCCGGCCTGCCGTGTAGTCAACCACTATGGGCCCACTGAAACCACGGTTGGCTGCCTGACGCATGCGGTGCCATCGAGCGGAGCGCCAGGTGCGGTCCCGGTCGGTCGCCCGCTGCCCGGCGTCAGTGCCTACGTGCTCGATCGCCACCTGAATCCCGTGCCGCGCGGCGCGGCAGGCGAGCTCTACGTCGGCGGGGCCGGCGTGGCGAGCGGCTACCTGCGCCGCCCGGCGCTGAGCGCCGAGCGTTTCGTGCCGGATCCGTTCCAGCCTGGCGGCCGCCTGTACCGTACCGGCGACCGCGTGCGCATGACTGAAGACGGCGCCATCGTCTTCCTCGGCCGTGCCGATGCCCAGGTCAAGATCCGCGGCTTCCGCGTCGAACCCGGCGAAGTCGAAGCCTGGCTGCGCCAGGCGCCGCACGTGCGTGATGCCGTGGTGCTGGCGCAGCCCTCGCCCGCAGGCGAAGGGCTGCGGCTGGTCGCCTATCTCGTGCCCGCCGACGGCTTCGACCTGGCCGCGCTGCGCACCGCCATGGCCGCGGCACTGCCGGCGCCGATGCTGCCGGCGGCCTTCGTCCGGTGCGATGCCTTCGCGCGGCTGCGCAACGGCAAGGTCGATCGCAAGGCCTTGCCGCCGGTGCCCGATGAAAGCGCCGCGCCTGCCCGCGGCACACCGCAGGATGACACCGAGGCCACGCTGGCGCGCCTGTGGGCGAGCGTGCTCGGGTGCGATGCCGTCAGCACCGACGACAACTTCTTCGCCCTGGGCGGCGACTCCATCCTCGGCCTGCAACTGGTCGCGCAAGCGCGCCAGGCCGGTCTGGCGCTGACGCCCAAGCTGCTGTTCGCACATCCCACGCCGTCGGCGCTGGCCGCCGCGCTGCGCGCGTGCGCCGCACCGGCCGACGCAACGGCTGCCATCGAGCAGACGCTGCGCGCCCTCTGGTACGAGATCCTCCAGCGCGACGAGATCGACCGCGACGCTGACTTCTTCGCGCTCGGCGGCGATTCCATCCTGGCGCTGCAGATCGTGGCCAAGGCCCGCGCGCAGCAACTGATGCTGGCGCCCAAGGACCTGTTCGCGCACCCGACGCTGGCGCGCCTGTCGGCGCACCTCGCCGCGCGCGCCCGCGCTGTCGCCACTACCGCCGCTGCCGCTGCAACGCCGGCTGCGGCACAGCCATTTGCGCTGGGCGGTTGCGACGCGCAAGCACTGGAGCGCCTGCGCGCCGCGCAGGGCGGCATCGAAGATGCCTATCCGCTGTCGCCGCTGCAGGAAGGGCTGCTGTTCCACCACCTGCGCGACGGCGGCAACGGCGCCTACGTCAACCAGCTGGTGCTGGAGATCGACGGGCCGCTCGACCCGGCGCGCATGGCCGCCGCATGGCAGGCACTGCTCGACGCCCACCCGATCCTGCGCACCACCTTTGTTGCGCCAGGCGAAGCCGGTTGCGGCGACCGCGCACTGCAATGCGTGCATGCCCGCGCCACGCTGCCGGTGGCCGTCGAGGACTGGCGCGGCGACGACGGCCCGGCGCTGGCCGAGCGGCTGGCAGCCTGGTGCCGCGCCGACCGCGCGCGTGGCTTCGATCCGGCGGCGCTGCCGCTGATGCGGCTGGCGCTGCTGCGCACCGGCGAGCAGGGATGGTGGCTGGTCTGGAGCCGGCACCACCTGATCGTCGACGGCTGGGGCTCGGTGCAACTGCTCGACGAGGCGCTGGCCCGCTATGCCGATCCAGCTCATGCCCCGACGCCGCGCCGGCCGTACCGCGACTACATCGCCTGGCTCGCCGCGCAACCCGCGACGGCACGGCAGGCTTTCTGGCGCGACGCCTTCGCCGGGCTGCCCGGTCCCACCGTGCTGCCGGGCATCGCGCCGGCCGCCGCGAACCACAGCGCGGTGCCGCTGTGCCGCGACCTGGTGCTGCCGGCCGGACTCGATGCCAGCCTGCGCGCGCTGGCCGCCGCGCATCGCGTCACCCTCAATACCGTGATGCAGGCGGCATGGGGCATCGTGCTGGCGCGTCATTGCGGCAGCGACGATATCGTCTTCGGCGTGACCTCGGCGGGCCGGCCGACCGGCCTCGACGGCGCCGAGCGCATGCTGGGCGTGTTCATCAACACACTGCCGCTGCGGCTCCGTCCACGCGGCCCGCTGGCGGTGGCGGAATACCTGCAGGCCACGCAGAGCGCCGGCATCGCCATGCGCGAGTTCGAGCACGCCGCGCTGGCCGAGATCCAGGCGCAGGCCGGCACCGGTGGCGCGCTGTTCGATACGCTGATGGTGTTCCAGAACCTGCCCGACCTGAACGATCGGGCGCGCGAGGTGGCGGGCCTGCGCCTGCGCCAGCACGACAACATCGAGCAGACCCACTACGGCCTGACGCTGGAAGTGATGCCTGATCGTCGCTTCACGGTCCGCTTCACCTGCGATGCCGGCCGCGTTGAGGCGGAACGCCTCGCGCAATGGATGGACGCGTACGCGGCCGCGCTGGCCTCGCTGGCCGATGGCGCGGCGCATGTCGGTGCCATCGATATGCTTGACCCGGCCACGCGCGCGCGGCTGCAGGACTGGGGCGCCAGCGATGACACCAGCGTACCGCCCGCCGCCCTGCACGACGACTATATCCAACGCGTGGCGCGCCGGGTTGCCGCGCATCCGGAGCGCGTGCTGGCGCGCTGCGGCGACGCCGCACTGACCTATGGCGAGTGGTGGCAACGTGCCGGCCGGCTTGCCGAGGGCCTGCGCGTAGCGGGCTTGGCGCACGATGACGTCGTGGCTGTGCTGCTGCCGCGCGGGCTAGACTGGCTGGTCGCGCTGGCCGGCATCCTGCGCGCCGGCGCGGCCTGGGTGCCGCTTGACGCCAGCCATCCCCCGGCGCGCTGGCAGCAGGTGCTGGCGCAGGCGCGCCCCGCGCAGGTGCTGACGGATGCTGCAGGCGTTGCCGCGCTCGCCGAGGCAGGGGTCGCAGGTGCCCGGACGCTGGCCGCCGTAGTGGCCACCGCTGCGGGAACGACGGCACTGCCCACAGCCGCGCATCCTGCCCAGCTCGCCTACGTGCTGTTCACCTCCGGCTCGACCGGCGTACCCAAGGGCGCGATGGTCACGCGCGCCGGCATGCTCAACAACATGCTGGCCAAGGTGGTGCCGCTCGGACTGGGCGAGGGCGATGTGATTGCCCAGACCGCGCCGCCGTGCTTCGACATCTCGGTATGGCAGGCCCTTGCCGCGCCGCTGTTCGGCGCCCGCGTGGAAATCGTCGCCGACGACGTGGTGCGCGATCCGTCCGCGCTGACGGCGCTGCTGGCGCAGCGCGGCGTCACGCTGTTCGAACCGGTGCCGTCGCTGCTGCAGGCCATGCTCGACTGCCAGGCCGCGGAGGGCCGCGACACGCCGCTGCCGGCGCTGCGCTGGGTGCTGCCCACCGGCGAGGCACTGCCGCCCGCCACCGCGCGCGCCTGGTTCGGGCGTTATCCGGTGGTGCCGCTGATGAACGCCTACGGGCCCGCGGAATGCTCCGACGACGTGGCCTTCCACCCCTTGTCTGCCGATAGCCTGGAGCCGGGCAGCGACACCGTGCCGATCGGCCGTCCTACCGCCAATGCCGTGCTGCAGGTGCTCGATGCCGACGGCATCCTGGCCGCACCCGGCGTGATCGGCGAAATCGCGGTGGCCGGCGCGGGCGTGGGCCGGGGCTATCTGGCCGACCCGCGCCGCACCGCGGCGGCCTTCGTGCCCGATCCGACCGGCGCCCCGGGCAGCCGCCGCTACCTGACCGGCGACCTCGGCCGCTGGCATGCCGACGGCGTGCTGGAGTACGTGGGCCGCAAGGACTTCCAGGTCAAGCTGCGCGGCTACCGCATCGAACTGGGTGAGATCGAGGCCGTGGTGGCCGCGCATCCCGCCGTGCGCCAGGCGCTCGTAACGGTGTACCAGGCCCCCGCCAGCGAATGGCTGACGGCGTACTGGCAGCCAGAAGCCGGCCATGCGGAAGCCGCGCTGGAAGCGGAGCTTGCCGCCAGCGTCGCGGCGCGGCTGCCGGCCTACATGGTGCCCGGCGCGTGGGTGTGCATGCCGGCCTGGCCGCTCAACGCCAACGGCAAGATCGACCGCAAGGCGCTGCCCGCACCGCAGGTGGCAGCCGCCGGTGAGGAGGGCGATCCCCCGGCCAACCCGGTCGAGCTGGCCGTGGCGGAAATCTGGGAGGCACTGCTGCCCGGTGTGCGCGTTGGCCGCGACAGCCATTTTTTCCGCCTCGGCGGCCATTCGCTGATCGCCACCCGCGTGGTGGCGCGCTTGCGCGCCGCCGGTCACGCACAAGCCGCGCTGCGCGATGTGTTCGAAGCCCCGGTGCTGCGCGACTTTGCCGCGCGCCTCGCCACGGCAGCACCAGCGCCGACGTTGCCGGCGCTGGTGCCCGTCCCCCGCGTGGCGCGCATGCCGGTATCGATGGCGCAGCAGCGGCTGTGGCTGGTCGAGCGCCTGCAGGGCAATGCCGGTGCCGCCTACAACATGGCCGGCGCGCTGCGCCTGCGCGGGGCGCTGGATGTTGCCGCGCTGCGCCAGGCCATGGCCGCCGTGGCCGCCCGCCACGAGATCCTGCGCACCGCCTATCCCGACGACGACGGCGAGCCTTTCGCCAGCATCGATGCCGCTGCCGGGATCGGCCTGCCGGTGGCCGACCTCCAGGCGCTGGCGCCCGAGGCCCGCGACGCAGCGCTGCGCGAGGCCATGCGTGAGCACGCGTCACGGCCCTTCGCGCTCGACCAGGCGCCGCTGTGGCGCGCCACGCTGCTGCGCTGCGCACCGCAGGAACACGTGCTGCTGGTCGCGATGCACCACCTGGTGTCCGACGGCTGGTCGGTCGGGTTGCTGGTCGACGAGATCACCCACGGCTACCGCCGCGCACTGGCGCCGGACCAGGTCACACCGCTGCCGCCACTGGCCCTGCAATACGCCGACTACGCCGCCTGGCAACGCGACTGGCTGCGCGGCGCCGCGCTCGACGGGCTGACCGCCTACTGGCGCGGCGCGCTCGCCGGCGCGCCGGCGGCGCTGGCCTTGCCGGCTGACCGCGCGCGCCCGCCGGTGGCGCGCATGGAAGGCGATGCCGTGCCGCTGCACATTGACGCCGCGCGCATGGCGCAGGTGCATGCGCTGGCCCGCGCCGAACAGGTCACGCCCTTCGTCGTGCTGCTGGCCAGCTTCCAGTGCTGGCTGCACCGCGTCACCGGCATGGACGACCTGGTGCTCGGCACCGATGTCGCCGGCCGCCACGACGCAGCACTCGAGCCCCTGATCGGCTTCTTCGTCAACGTGCTGCCGCTGCGCTCCCGGCGCGTCGCCGGCGCCAGCTTCCGCGACACGCTGGCCGCCTGCCGGCGCGACGTGCTGGCCGCGTTCGAGCATGAGGGCCTGCCGTTCGACCGCATCGTCGAGGCCGCCGGCGTGCCGCGCGACCGCAACCGCAACCCGTTGGTGCAGGCCCTGTTCGTGCTGCAGAACACGCCGGCCGGACAGCTCGCCATGCCCGGCGTGCAGGCCGAGATGCTGCCGCCGGTGGAGCGCAATTCCAAGTTCGACATGGCGCTGTTCCTCGAGCCCGAGGGCGGGCAGGAAGCCGCGGCGCTGCGCGGCGACTGGGTGTTCGCCACTGCCTTGTTCGAGCGGACCACGGTGGCGCGCTTCGCCAGCGACTGGCTGGCCACGCTGGACGCGCTGCTGCGCGCGCCGGACCAGCCCGTCGACCACGTCACCGAACTTGTCCCGGGCGCCGCGCGCCCGTCCCAACCGAACCCCGAGGAGTCCCGAACCATGGAAACCAGCCAACGCATGGCGGCCAAGCTCGACCAGCTCAAGTCGCTGGCGCGGCCACGCCCGGCCGCCCTCGCTCCCGCCGCCGCGGTGCCGGCCGCCGCCGACCCGGCCAGCCAGGTGCGGCTGCGCCCGCTGCGGGCCGGTGAGGTCTTTCCCATCGTGATCGAGCCGGCGGCGCCCGGCCTGGATCCCGTCGCCTGGGCCGCCCGGGCTCGCGGCCTGATCGTCGACACGCTGCATCGGCACGCGGGCATCGTCTTCCGCGGCTTCGACCTGTCCACGCCGCAGGCGTTCGAGGCCTTTGCCGAAGCGATGCATCCCGGCCTGTACGGCAGCTATGGCGACCTGCCCAAGAAGGAGGGCGGCCGCAACACCTACCGCTCCACACCGTACCCCGAGCGCCAGATGATCCTGTACCACAACGAAAGCGCGCACCTGGAGCGCTGGCCGCGCAAGCAGTGGTTCTATTGCGAGCTGCCTTCGGCCATCGGTGGCGCCACCCCCATCGTCGACTGCCGCGAACTGCTGCGCCGCCTGCCGCCCGAGCTGGCCGCCGAGTTTGCCAGCCGCCAACTGATGTATGTGCGCACCTTCACGCCGCGGCTGGACGTGGACTGGCGCGACTTCTACAAGACCGAGGACCGCGCCGAAGTGGAAGCGCGCTGCCGCGCCGCCGGCATCGACTGCCGCTGGCTGGACGGCGACATCCTGCAGACCCGCACCGTGTGCCCGGCCATCGTCAGCCATCCGGTCACCGGCGAGCGCAGCTTCTTCAACCAGGTGCAGTTGCACCACGTGTCGTGCCTGGAGAAAGACGTGCGCGAAGACCTGCTCGAGATGGTGGGGCTGGAGCGCATGCCCCGCCACGTGATGTTCGGCGACGGCACGCCAATCCCGGACGAGGCGATGAAGCGGATCGGCGAGCTGTACGAGGCCTGCGCCGTGCGCTTCGACTGGCAGCGCGGCGACGTGGTGATGCTCGACAACATGCTGGCCGCGCACGCCCGCGACCCCTATGAAGGCCCGCGCAAGATCGTCGTCGCGATGGGCGACATGTTTGACCGCACCCGGCTCGACGGCAATGCCGCCGCGGTGCCGCAGGAGAACGCCGATGCCTGAACTGCAGTCCGCCTGGACCCCGACGCCTGAACAGCAGGCTGCCTGGCAACAATGGCGCGACGCGCCGGTGCCGCGCGCGCATGTGGCGCGTATCGCGCTGCACAGCCAGCCTGACTCTGCCGCCGTGGATGCGGCGCTGGCCGCGCTGCGCGCGCGGCATGAAGCGCTGCGTACGGCGTATATCGACGATGGCAAGCAGCTCGTGGCCTGCGTGCCGCAGGCGGGCACCGGCGGTGTCGCCACGGCCATCGCTGAGCTCCGGGATGCGCCGTCGTTGCCCGCGCTCGATCCGGCGAGCGGCGACGTATTGCGCGCCTGCATCAGCCCGCTACCCGCGGGCGGCACCACGCTGTGGCTGCTGGCGAGTCCGCTGGCGGCAGACCGCAGCACCGTGCTGAGGCTTGCCGAAAGCGTGCGCGATGCACTGGATGCGCCGGCTCGGATCGATAGCGATGAGGAATTGCCGCTGCAATACGCGCAATACGCCGACTGGCAGCAAGGCGCGCGCCTGGGCGAAGACGGCACCGGCAGCGCCGGCCGCGCGTACTGGCAGGCGCAGGCCGCCGGCCTGCCGGCCCCGCTGCGCATCCCCGATGCGCTGGCCGGATCTGCCGCCGCGCAAGGTAGCGACACCTCGCGCCACACGCTGCATGGCGCGCACCGGCAGGCGCTGGCCGCGTCGGCACGACAGTTCGGGACCACGCCCGAGCGCGTGGTGCAGGCCGCCTGGTGGACCGTGCTGGCGCGCCTGTGCGCGCAGACGGCCTTCAGCGGTGCCTGGCTGCATGATTGCCGCCGCGACTATGACGTGATGGCCGATGCGGCTGGCGTGTTCGTCAAGGCGCTTCCGGTCGGCGTGGCATGGGACGCGCAGCGCAGCGTGGCCGAGCACTGGCGCGCATGGCTGCCCGGGCTCGACAGTCACGCCGCGTGGCAGGAAGCCTGGCAGCCCGGGGATGCCGCGCCCCGTATCGGGTTTGCGGTAGCGCCGCTGCCGCCCGCCGGCGTGGCGATGTCCAGCCCGGCATGGCCGGGCTTCGACCTGGTGTGCGAGGCGCTGGATGACGGGCAGGGCATGGCGGCGCTCGCGCTGCATGCGCGCTCCGGTGTCCTGCATCCGCGCGTTGCACAGTGGTTGCTGGCGCATCTGGCGGCACTGATCGGCACACTGCCTGCGGCGCTCGACGCACCGCTGGAATCGCTGTCGTGGCCTGCCGACGATACCTTGCGCGTGCCGCAGTGCTGGAGCGCCGAAACGCCGGCGGATGCGGAGCAGCCCCTGCTCGCACGCATCGCGCAGCATGCCCGGCAGACACCGGATGCGCCCGCGCTCGATGCCGCGGACCTGGTGCTCGACTACGCGGGCCTGCAGCGCACCGTGCAAGCCGCCGCGCAACGGCTGCGCGCGCTCGGCGTCGGCCCCGGCACACGCGTGGCGCTGGCGCTGCCGCGCAGCGGCGCGCTGGTGGCGAGCCTGCTGGCGGTATGGGCCGCGGGCGGCGCCTATGTGCCGCTCGACCCGGCATGGCCGCAGGCGCGCCGCTGCAGCGTGCTGGCGCAGTCGGCGCCGGTGCTGACCATCGCGCAGCAGGCTGCCGACGATGACGCGACGGTGATCAGCGCCGAAGTCCTGCTGGCCGAGGGCGCCCACGCCGCTGACGAGGCATTGGTCGCCAGTTCCCCGGAAGACGCCGCCTACGTGCTCTTCACCTCCGGCTCCACCGGCGAGCCCAAGGGCGTGGTGATCGGGCACCGGCAGATCAGCCACTACACCGCGGCGGTGTGCGAGGCGCTGTCGCTGGCGTCGTGCCGGCGGCTCGGCCTGACGTCGTCGGTCGCGGCCGACCTCGGCAACACCACGTTGTTCGCCGCACTGTGGCAGGGCGCGTGCCTGGCGGTCGCCAGCGATGACGACATGGCGCATCCCGCCGCCTTCTCCCGTTACCTGCGTGGGCGCGACGTCGACACCATCAAGATCGTGCCGTCGCACCTGGCGGCGCTGCTGGAAACGGATGCACTGGCAGTGCCCGCCACGGTGATCCTGGGCGGCGAGCCCTTGCCCGCCAGCCTGGTGCAGGGGCTGCGCCGCCAGGCGCCGGCCTGCCGGATCTTCAACCACTACGGCCCGACCGAAACCACCATCGGCGTGATGGTCCACGCCGTCGGCGCGGAGGATCCCGCGTGGCCCGCCGGCACGGCGCCGCTCAGCCGGGCGCTGGGCGCGACGCGCGTGCGGCTGCTGGACGATGCCTTGCGCCCGGTCCCGGCCGGCGTGGCCGGGCAGCTCTACGTCGGCGGTCCGCAACTGGCGCATGGCTACCTCGGCCGCCCGGACCTGGACACCGCCGCGTTTGTCGACGACCCGTTCGCGGCAGGGCAGCGCCTCTACCGCACCGGCGACCTGGCGCGCGCCACGCCCGCCGGCCTGCAACTGCTGGGCCGTGCCGACCAGCAGGTCAAGATCCGCGGCATCCGCGTCGAGCCGGCGGAAGTCGAGGCCGCGCTGCTGGCGCAGCCGGCGGTGGCGCAGGCTGCGGTCTGTGCGGTGCCTGGCCCCGGCGGCGCAGTCGTCCTGTGCGCGTTCATCGTGCCGGCATCGGCCGATGCCGCCGACACGGATGCGCTGCGGCGCGCGCTTGCCGCCATGCTGCCCGACGCGATGGTCCCGTCGCGCTTTATCGCGCTGCCTGCGCTGCCGCGGCTGCCGAACGGCAAGACCGACCGCACGGCGCTGCGCGCGCTGGCCGCGTCGCAGGACGACATTGCCGCACCGGCGCCGCAAGCTGCCACGGCATCCGCGGACGCCGTGGAGACCCTGATCTGCGTGCTGATGGCCGAACTGCTGGAGCAGGACCGGGTCGACCCGCACGCCGACTTCTTCGCGCTCGGCGGCCATTCGCTGCTGGTGATCAAGCTGGTGGCGCGGCTGCGCCGGCGCCTGCAGGTGGAGATCGCGCCGGGCGTGGTGTTCGACCACCCGACCGCTCACGCGCTGGCCGCGGCCGTGCGTGAACACAGCGAGACCGCGGGCGAACTCGACGCGCGCGCACTCACCGCGCTCGGCGCGGCGCCGCAAGCGGCCTTGGCCGCCTGAGCGCTCCCCGATATCCATTGACCGTGATCCCGCTCCCATGTCAGATGCACTGAATACCGCGCACGCGCAGGTCGCCGCGCGCTTTGCCCGGCTGGCGCCAGCGCAGCGCGCGGCGTTCCTGGCCGCCCTGCACGACAAAGGCGTTGCCTTCTCCACGCTGCCGATCGTGCCGGCGCCGCGCAGCGAAGCGCTGCCGCTGTCGTACGCGCAGCAACGCCTGTGGTTCCTGCAGCAGCTCGATCCGGCCGGCACCGCCTATCACATGCCGGGCGCGTACCGGCTCGAAGGGGCGCTCGACGTGGCAGCCCTGCGCCGCGCATTCGACCGTATCGGCGCGCGCCATGAGGTGCTGCGCACCACGTATCCGACCGACGCCGCCGGCGTGGCGCGCCAACAGGTGCACGACAGCCTGCCGCCGGCATTCGTCGAGATGGAGGCCGGTCCCGCCGGCCTGGACGCCGCCATCGACGGCATCGTCCACGCCCCGTTCGACCTCGCGGCGGGACCGCTGTGGCGCGTCGCGCTGATCCGCGAAACCGCCCGGTCCCACGTGCTGGTCGTGGTGCTGCACCACATCGTCGCCGACGGCGCCTCGATCATGCGCCTGGTCGCGGAACTGGCGGCCTGCTACGCCGCCGAAGCCACCGGCACGCAGGCCGAACTGCCGCAGCTGCCGGTGCAGTACGCCGACTATGCCGCCTGGCAGCGCAACTGGATGGAGGCCGGCGAGGCCCAGCGCCAGCTCGGCTACTGGCGCGAACGCCTGGGCGATGCGCCCGGCGCCGCGCTCGACCTGCCGGCCGACCGGCCGCGCCGCGCGGCGCGCACCGGCGAAGGCGCCGAGCACACCTTCGCCATTCCGGCCGACGTGGCCGGGGCGCTGCGCACGCTCGCCGGCGCGCGTCAGGCCACACTCAACATGACGCTGCTGGCCGCGTATGCAATCTTGCTGAACCGCTACACCGGACAGGCCGATGTCTGCATCGGCGTGCCGGTGGCCAACCGGCAGCGCAGCGAAACCGAGGCGCTGGTCGGCTGCTTCGTCAACATGCAGGTGATGCGCGCCGAGGTGGCACCAGACGAGCCGTTTGCCGAGCTGCTGTCGCGGCTGGCGCGGCAGGCGGCGGCGGACCAGGAAAACCAGGCGCTGCCGTTCGACCTGCTGGTGGAGGCGCTGCAGCCCGGCCGCAGCCTGGCGCAGCCGGCGCTGTTCAACGTCACCTTCGACCATCGCACCGCTGGCTCGGCGGCGGTGCCGCAGCTGAACGGATTGCGTGTCACGCCGCTGGAACTGCCGGTGACGACCGCGCGGTTCGAACTCAGCCTGGCCACCACCGAGTTGCCCGATGGCAGCCTTTCGGGCCGGATCGCCTATACCGCCGACCTGTTCGATGCCGCCACCGTGGTGCGCATGGCGGGGCATTATGTGCGCCTGCTGCAGGCGTTCGCCACCGATCCCGCCACGACGCCCGCCGTAGCGGTACTGCTGGGCGACACCGAGCGCGACGCGCTGGCGCGCTGGAGCCAGCCCGGCTGCGCGGCACCGCCGTTCGTGCCGGTGCATGCGCAGGCGGCGGGCCACGCCCGCCGCGCGCCCGAGGCCCCGGCAGTGCTGTTCGGCGATGCCACGCTCGGCCATGGCGAGCTGAACCGCCAGGCCAACCGGCTGGCGCACCGGCTGATCGCGCAGGGCATTGGCGCCGAGTGCCGCGTCGGCGTGGCGCTGGGGCGTTCGCCGCGCATGATCGTGGCGCTGCTGGCGGTGCTGAAGGCTGGCGGCTGCTTCGTGCCGTTCGACCCCACCTATCCGGCCCGGCGCCTGCTCGACATGCAGGAAGACGCCGCGCCGCAACTGCTGCTGACCGAGCGCGCGCTGCGCGATGCTTTCCCGGTGGCTGAAGGCCTGCCGGTGCTGCTGGTCGATGACGACGCGGACGCATCCTGGCCCGAGCACGATCCCGAGATTGCCGTCCATCCGGCGCAGCTTGCCTACGTCATCTACACCTCCGGCTCGACCGGCAAGCCCAAGGGCGTCGCGGTGGCGCACGGCCCGCTGGCGATGCATGTGGTTACCACCGCCGAGTGCTACGACATCACGGCCGCCAGCCGCGAGCTGCATTTCCTGTCGTTCAGCTTCGACGGCGCGCACGAGCGCTGGATGGTGCCGCTGGCCAGCGGCGCCAGCATCGTGCTGCGCGACGACATGCTGTGGAGCGTGGAGCAGACCTACGCCGCGCTGCGCCGCCATGCGGTCACCCACGCGGGTTTTCCGCCGCGCTACCTGCACCAGCTCGCCGCCTGGGCCGAGTCGCAGGGTGATCCGCCGCCGCTGTGGCTCTATTCCTTCGGCGGCGAAGCCATGCCCCGCGCGGGCGTGGCCCGCCTGACGCAGGCGCTGCGGCCGCAACACATCATCAACGGCTATGGTCCGACCGAGACGGTGGTGACGCCGTTGGTGTGGAAGGCAAGGGCCGCCGACGCGGAAGCGCAGGTCACCGGCGCCTATGCGCCGATCGGCCGGCCGGTGGGCGCGCGCAGTGCGTACGTGCTGGACAGCCGGCTGGAACCGGTGCCGGTAGGCGTACCGGGCGAGCTCTACCTTGGCGGCGAAGGGCTGGCGCGCGGCTACCTGGGCCGGGCTGGCATGACGGCCGACCGCTTTATTCCCGATCCCTTCGGCGCACCCGGCGGGCGGCTTTACCGCACCGGCGACCTGGTGCGCTGGCAGCCCGACGGCTGCATCGAATACCTCGGCCGGCAGGACCACCAGGTGAAGATCCGCGGCTTCCGCATCGAACTTGGCGAGATCGAGGCGCATCTCCTGGCGCAGCCCGGCGTACGGCAAGTGGTGGTGCTGCCGCACGAGACGCCCGCCGGCACGCGGCTGGTCGGCTACGTCGTGGCGCAGCAGGCGGCGGTATCGTGCGAGTCCCTGCGCGCAGCGCTTGCGGCGGCCTTGCCGGACTACATGGTGCCGGCGGCGATCCTGCAAGTCGACAGCCTGCCGGTCACGCCCAACGGCAAGCTTGACCGGCGCGCGCTGCCGGAACCGCAGTGGCAGGCCGAGACCGCCTACACCGCGCCGGTGTCGGCGGCGGAGCGGATGCTGGCGGCCGTGTGGGAAGACGTGCTCGGCATCGCGCAGGTGGGCCTGCATGACAACTTCTTCTCGCTCGGCGGCGACTCCATCCTGAGCCTGCAGATCGTCGCGCGTGCCCGGCTGCAGGGATGGCGGCTGACGCCGCGCCAGGTCTTCGAGCACCAGACGGTGGCAGCGCTGGCGCGGGTGGCGGAGTGCGTGGGTGGCACGGCGCAGGATGCAGCCAACGATGACGCTGGCGCGGCACCGCTGACGCCGGTGCAGGCTGCCTTCCTCGGGCAACCGCTGGCCGAGGCCAGCCGCAATCGCTTCAACCAGTCGGTGCTGCTGCGTCCACAGTCGGCCATCGACGCGCCGGCATTGCAGGGCGCGCTGAAGGACGTGGCCGGCCACCATGCCGCGCTGCGCTACCGCTTTACCCGCACCGATGAAGGCTGGTGCCAGCAGGCCGTCGCCGAAGCAGGGGACGCGTTCGCACTGATGACCATTAACGTGCCGGACGCCGCAGCAATCACCGCTGCCTGCGATGAAGAGCAGGACCGGTTGGACATCGCCCGCGGCCCGCTGCTGCGCGCGCTGCACCTGCGCGTCGCCGATGGCAGCGAGCGGCTGTTCCTGGTCTGCCACCACCTGGTGGTGGACGGCGTGTCATGGCGCATCGTGCTGGAAGACCTGCAAGCCGCCTATGCCGCACGGCTGGCGGGACAGGCACCGGCGCTGGCGCCGGTGGGCGCCAGCTATGCTGCATGGAGCCGCACGCTGGCGGGCCCGGCGCGCGACGTGTTCCGTGATGAGGCCGAGTACTGGCATGCCGTTACCCGCGACAAGATGATGCTGCCGAGCGATGGCCCGGACGGCGCACCGGCGCGCGCGCGCACCGCAAGCTTTGCGCTGGACGCGCCCACGACCGACGCCTTGCTGCGGCGGGCCCATGCCGCCTACCGCACCGGCGTCAACGACCTGCTGCTGGCGGGATTCGCGCGCGCGCTGTGCGCCTTTGCAGGGCGCGACGACATCCGCATCCACGTGGAGGGCCATGGCCGCGAAGCCGAGGCGGCCGGCAGCGCGCTCGATCTCAGCCGCACGGTAGGCTGGTTCACCAGCGTCTGGCCGGTCCGGCTGGCGAGCGTTGCGGACGTGGGCGACACCATCGCCGGCGTCAAGGAAGCGCTGCGCGCGGTGCCGCGGCAAGGGCTGGGATACGGTGTGCTGAGCGCTTTCGCGCCCGCAGCGCTGCCGCAGTGCGCGCCGCAGGTGTTGTTCAACTACCTCGGCCAGTTCGATGGCAGCCTTGGGGAAGGCGGCTGGCAGGCCGCAGCGGAGGATACCGGCCGCGGCGTCTCCGATGACATCCGGTTGCCGGTGCCGCTGGCGTTCGACGGCAGGGTCCAGGGCGGCCGCCTGCAGTTCCGCTGCACCTACTGCGGCGCGCAGTTCCGCGAGGCCACCGTCGAAGCGCTGATGGCGCGCATTGCACAGGCGCTGCGCGACGTGGCCGGGCATTGCGTGGCGCAGTCCGCGACGCGGCTGACGCCCTCCGACGCGCCGGCCAGCGGGCTGTCGCAGCAGCAACTGGATGCGCTGGCGCTGCGCGCCGGCGAGATCGAGGACATCTGGCGGCCCACGCCGATGCAACGCGGCATGATCCGGCACGGCGCGCGGCATCCCGGTTCGCCCGCCTACACCGTGCAGGTGCAGGCCACCATGGACGGGCTCGACGTGGAGCGCATGGTCGCGGCATGGCAGGACGCGGTGCGGCGGCATCCGGTGCTGCGGGCCCGGGTGGCGTGGCTGGAAGCGGGCGCGGGCAGGGAGGCCGAGCCGCTGCTCGTGGTCCCCACGCAAGCCACGCTGCCGGTCACGCACCACGACTGGCGCGAGCGCAGCCATCGCCCGGCCGCAGCCGCGGACGATGCCCAATGGCAGGCGCTGTGCGAGGCCGGGTTCCGCCACGGCTTCGAACTGGGCCAGGCGCCGCTGATGCGGCTGACGCTGGTGCGCATCGGCGACCACACCTGGCGCTTCCTCTGGACCTGGCATCACCTGCTGCTGGACGGCTGGAGCATGTCGCGCCTGCTGGGCGAGGTGCTGCGCGGCTACGACGGCGAGCAGCCGGCCCAGCCCGCGGTGTCGCTGCGCCGCTACGTGGCGTGGCAGCAGGCGCAGTCGGGCGCCGACTCTGAACAACGCTGGCGCGAGCAGCTTGCGCCGCTGGCACGCCAACCGGTGCGCATCACGCGCGAGGTCGCGCCGGCACAGCGCGGGCAGCTGATCCGGGCGGTGGAGCACGTGGTGCAGGCCGAGGCGCTGCGCAGGCTGGCAGCCTTCGCCAGCCGGCAGCACGTCACCGTCAACACGCTGGTGCAGGCGGCATGGATGCTGGCGCTGCGCCAGGCCACCGGCGCGCGCACGGTGGGGCTGGCCGTGGTGGGCTCGGGCCGTTCGGCGGAGCTGCCCGGCATCGAAGACATCATGGGTTTGCTCGCCAGTACCTTGCCGCTGGTGCAGGCGCTGCCCGACACGCTGCGCGTGGCCGACTGGCTGCCGGCGCTGCAGGCCGACAACCTGGCGCTGCGCGAGACCGAGCATGCGCCGCCGGCGTGGCTGCAGAGCTGGGCGGCCGGCAGCGACGATGCCGCGCACGCGCCGTTCGACACCATGCTGATCTACGAGAACTACCCGGTCGACAGCACGCTGCGGGAAACCCAGCGCGGCGCGCTGCGCTTCAGCGATGTCGATAACCGCGGGCAGATGAGCTACCCGGTGACCGCCATCGTGATCCCGCGCGAAACGCTGACGCTGCGCGTGGAGTACGACACGGCGGCGCTCGACGACAGCGCGGCGGAGGAGCTGACCCGGCAGTGCGTGGCGATCCTGCTCGCGCTGCCGGCGCTGGCCGGCGCCACGCTGGGCGAAGTGCCGGTGCGCGTGGATGGTGGCAGCGCCAGCGCGCTGGCGGCCTGAGTGCCTACAGTGCTAGCGCAGCAGCCGGCGCGGACAGTCGCCACACAGCGTGAAGGCCGGCAAGCGGTAGCGCAGGCAGCACAACCGGCGCAGCCACAGCGTGGTGGTAGTGCCGTCCTGCGTGACGCGGTGCGCGCGCATCGGCGCATGTAGCGGGTTGTCGCGGCCGTCGGGGCGGGTGCGGGTGTCCATCAGCCAGGCCGCGTCGGCCGCCAGCGTGGCGTCCGTGGCCGGCAGGCCCGGCTGCAGCAGGGCGGGCGCATGGCGGAACACCTCGGCGACGACGGCGCCGGCATTGGCCCACAGCAGGCGCGGCGACGCGCCGCTGGCCGCTGCCAGCGCTTCGACCAGCGGCACCAGCAGGTCATCCAGCAGGGCGCTGAAACGCTGCTGCGGGGGCGCACCGGGCAACGTCCGGCCGGCATGTGGCAGCACCAACGTCACGGCGCGGCCATGACCATCCGGCCGAATGGCCGCGTCGCGCAACGGCAGCACGTGGTGCGCCAGCGCCGCGGCGGCCACCGTGCCGGGCAGCAGCGCGGAGAAACAGTGCCGCGCCCAGACCGAGCCGGCCACGCGCGCATCGTCGCCACCGTAGTGGGCGGTCATGGCGTTGAGCGCATGCCGTAGTGGGGCGGGACCCGCGGGCTCGGACATGAGCGCGGCGGGCATGACGTCATCGCCCGTTGCCGGGCCGATGCGTACGGCCTCGGCGTAGTGGCGCAGCGGTTCGGGAAACAGTGCAAGCAGGATCGGTAACGGAAACAAGTGGCGCCCTGAACGGCGTTGCAGTTGTGCAGACAACGCCTTTTCTTTGTTGAAAATGAGAATGATTATCAGGTATATTCGCAATTCGATTTGTAACGCCGATATCGCACCTGGGCGCCCCCTTGCCAGTCAGTCGCGGCATAGCCGCGGCTGCGGGGCGGTCCTGGCCTTGCCGTTCGCATGGGAAGGCCGTGCGCGCGGCGGCAGCCAGGCCAGCATCGGCTGCCCCACGGCTCCCGAGGAGACCCAATGACGCAGCCTATGCCCGACCTGACGATCCGCGCGCGCGCCACGCAAGGCCCCGCGCCGCTCTCGTTCGCGCAGCAGCGCCTGTGGTTCCTGCAGCGCTACGCGCCGGACAGCACCGCCTACAACCTGGTGCGCGCCTGGCGCCTGCAGGGCCCGCTGGCGGCCCCGGCGCTGGAGCAGGCACTGGCGCAGGTGACGGCGCGCCATGCGGTACTGCGTACCCGTTTCTCGACCGGTGACGGCGAGCCTCGCCAGATCGTCGACGACGCGCTGCCGGCCGTGCAATGGATCGACTTGCCCGCAGGCGAGCTCGATGCGCTGCTGCGCCGCGAGTCGGCGCGCGTATTCGACCTGCACGCCGCCGCGCCTTTCCACGTCACCGTCGCCCGGCTGGAGGACGGCGCCCATGTGCTGGTGCTGGCCATGCACCACATCGTATCGGACGGCTGGTCCAACCCGATCCTGGCGCGCGATCTCGCGCGGGCCTATGCAGCGGCCGTCAATGGCAGCGAGCCGGGCTGGACGCCGCTGCCGGTGCAGTACGCCGACTACGCGGCCTGGCAACGCGAGCGTCTCAACGGCCCTGCGCTCGATGCCGCGCTGGCACGTTGCGCGACGCGCCTGGGCACTGGCATTCCCGCGCTGGAATTGCCGCTCGATGCCCCGCGCCCGGCGCGGCCGGCCGGCAAGGGCGCGCGCATCCGCTGGACGCTGTCGGACGGCGTTGTGACAGCGCTGCGCACCTATTGCACCAGTGGCACGGGTGCGGGCGGCCGGCTCACGCCGTTCGCCGTGCTGCTGGCCGCATGGCAGGCGCTGCTGGCGCGCTACAGCGGCCAGTCCGATTTCGCAGTGGGCGTGCCCAACGCAGCCCGCACGCATGAAGAGCTGGACGAACTGGTCGGCTGCTTTATCAATACCCAGGTCTATCGCGCACGGCTGACGCCTGGCCTGAGCGGCCATGCGCTGTGCCAGCAGGTACGCGACGACGCGCGCGCAGCGCTGGACCACGCCGACCTGCCGTTCGAGCTGCTGGTCGACAGGCTGGCGCCGTCACGTGACCCCAGCCGCACGCCGTTGTTCCAGGCAATGTTCAACCTGCAGATGGGCGAGCCCGCCGCCTTCACGCTGCCCGGGCTGCAGGCGAGCGCGCTGCCGGTGCCCGACGACAGCGCCAAGTTCGACGTCACCTTTGACCTGCACGCCAGCGCCACGCGCGTGTCCGCCACGCTTGAATACGACGCCGCGCTGTTCAACGCGGCTACGGCGCAGCGTATGGCGCGGCACTATGAACACCTGCTCGGCGCCATGCTGGCCGCGCCCGAGACGCCGCTCGAAGCACTGCCCCTGATGGGCGCCGGCGAGCAGGCCCGGACGCTGGCCTGCGGCAACGACACCGGCCTCGCAATCGACCCGGCCGATGACGTGGCGGCGCGCATCGCCCGCGCCGCCGCGGCCACGCCCGATGCCATCGCGGTGACGGACGGCGCGTCGAGCCTGACCTATGCCGGGCTGGAAGCCACCGCCAACCGCATCGCGAACTGGCTGGCCGCGCAGGAGGTCGGCGCCGAGACACTGGTTGGGGTGTGCCTGCCGCGCACGCCCGCGCTGGTGGCGGTGTTGCTCGGCATCCTGAAGTCGGGCGCCGCCTACCTGCCGGTCGACGCCCACCATCCGCCCGCGCGCAATGCGCACATCCTAGGCCATGCCCGTGCGCGCCTGATCCTGGCGAGCGCCGATACGGGCGCCGCGCTCGGCGACAGCGGCGCGGTGGTGCTGGTCGACGGTGAAACGCCGCCCTGGAGTTCGGCCCCCGATACGCCGCCGGCGGCGCTATTCCATCCGGCACAACTGGCCTACACGCTCTACACCTCCGGCTCGACCGGCACGCCCAAGGGCGTGCAGATCTCGCGCGGCGCCTTCGCCAACTTCCTGCGGGCGATGGCGCCGGTGGTGCCGATGGACGGCAGCGGCCGGCTGCTGGCGGTGACCACGCTCGGTTTCGATATCGCGGGGCTGGAGCTGTTCCTGCCGCTGGCCAGCGGCGCCCGGGTGGTGATCGCCACGCGCGACGACGCGCGCGACCCGGCGCGGCTGGCGGCGCTGATGTCCGCGCACGGCATCACCGTGATGCAGGCCACCCCCGCGACCTGGCAGATGCTGGTGACGCAAGCCACGCCGGCATGGCAGGGGCTGCGCGTGCTGTGCGGTGGCGAGGCACTGGGGCGCGAGCTGGCCGCGGCACTAGTGGCCAGGGGCGCGCAGGTCTGCAACGTCTATGGCCCCACCGAGACCACGGTCTGGTCCTCGGCGCATGCGCTGGCGGGCGAGGGCGCTCCCGCGTGGGCGGTAGCGCCGGTCGGCCGGCCGATCGCCAACAACCGGCTCTACGTGCTGGACGCGCGGCTGGAGCCGGTGCCCCCGGGCGTGGCCGGTGAACTCTTCATCGGCGGTGCGGGTCTGGCGCGCGGTTATGCCGATGACCCGGCGCGTACCGCTGCGGCATTCGTGCCCAACCCGTTCGCGCCCGGCACGCCGGGCGCGATGGCGGGCGACCGGCTGTACCGGACCGGCGACCTGGCGCGCAAGCGCGCCGACGGCATCGTCGAGTTCCTCGGCCGGCGCGACCACCAGGTCAAGGTGCGCGGCTTCCGCGTCGAACCGGGCGAGGTCGAGGCGGCGCTGGGCGCGTGCCCGCAGGTGCGCCAGGCCGTCTGCGTGGCCCGCCAGGGGCCGGACGGGATGGCGCGGCTGTGCGCCTACTACGTCGCCGCCACGGCCGGTGATGACTCGGACGACGCCATCCTGGCGCGCCTGCGCGAGCAGTTGCCCGGCTACATGGTGCCGTCCAGCCTGACGCGGCTCGATGCGCTGCCGCTCAACGCCAACGGCAAGGTTGACCGCCAGGCGCTGCCGGAGCCGGCCGCGCCGCGCGTTGCGGCGGCGCCATCGACGCCGACCGAGCACGAGTTGGCGGCGCTGTGGTGCGCGGTGCTGGGCGTGGCCCAGGCGGGTGCCGACGATGACTTCTTCCTGCTGGGCGGCCATTCGCTGCTGCTGGTGCGGCTGCAGACGCGCATCCGCGAGCAGATGGCCTGCGAACTGGCGCTGCCGGCGCTGTTCGCGGCGCCCGTGCTGCGCGACATGGCCGCGGCGATCGACCAGGCCGGGCGTCGCGATGCCGACGCCGACCTGGCCTTCATGAACGACCTGCTGGAGGCCCTGTGAATCTGTTCCTCTCATTGCGCCGCCGCTTCGGCGGCCTGCTGCTGCTGGCGCTAGCCGCCGGTACCTGCAGCGCGCTCGCCGGCATCGCGCTGATTGCCGAGATCAACCGCATGATCGCCGCGCCGGCGGCGCTGGAAGCGGGGCGTATCGGCGTGCTGCTGGGCCTGCTGGCGGTGCTGTTCGGCTGCGGCTTCGGCTCGCAGGCGCTGCTGACCGCGCTCGGCCACCGCGTGGTGTACGACATCCGCCTGCGCATGCTCAAGCGCGTGCTCGATACCGACGTGGAGCGCCTGGAAGCGATCGGCGGCCCGACCGTCTATGCCACGCTGACCAAGGACATCGCCTCGATCGGCATGGCCTTCAACCGCGTGCCATTCGTGTTCTACAACGGCGTGCTGGTGCTGGGCGGGCTGCTGTACCTGGGCTGGCTGTCGTGGCAACTGTTCGTGCTCGGTGCCGCGGTGCTGGGCGCGGGCGTGCTGCTGGCGCAGCGCTGGGTGCTGCGCATGCGCACCCTGATGAAGGCGGTGCGCGACACCGACGACCGGCTCTACGCCGGCTACCAGGGCGCCATCGACGGACGCTACGAACTGGCGCTCAATGCCTGGCGCAAGCAGAGCTTCTACCAGCGCGACTTCGAGCCCGCCGCGGAGTTTGCGCGCGCGCACGAGGTGCGGGCCGACCGCTACTGGGTGCTGAGCCTGTCGTTTACCGCGACGCTGATCCTGGGGCTGGCGTGCGCGATCTTTATCGCCGGCGATGCGCTGGGCATCGCGCGCGAGCGCATCACCGCCTTCGTGCTGGTGCTGATGTTCCTGCGCATGCCGCTGAACGACCTGGTCGGCACGCTGCCGATCCTGATGACCGGCAACGTCGCGCTGCGCAAGATCGAGACGCTGCGGCTGGCGCCGTACACGGAGGATTTCGCGCTGCATACGGCCAATACCGCCGACGCGCCGCCGGCGCCGGGCACGCCGCTGATCACGCTGCAGGACGTGCGCTACGACTATCCCGGCCAGGGCGACGAGCGCGGCTTCCGCCTCGGCCCCGTGTCGCTGACGCTCTCTGCCGGCGAGACCGTCTTCATCGTCGGCGGCAACGGCAGCGGCAAGTCCACCCTGATGAAGCTGCTGGCGGGCCTGTACCAGCCGAGTGCCGGCAGCATGGCGCTCGGCGACAGGCCGGTGAGCACGGCCGAGCTGCCCTGGTACCGCTGCCATTTCGCCACGGTGTTCTCCAACGCCCATCTGTTCGCGCGGCTGGTCGGCCCGGACGGGCGCTTCGACGCGGCGGTGGCCAATGCCTTCCTGAAGCGGCTGCACATGGACCACAAGGTCGCCATTCGCGACGACCTGCTGTCGACCACGCAGCTGTCGCAGGGGCAACGCAAGCGGCTGGCGCTGCTGGCGGCCTATGTCGAGGCGCGCCCGGTGCTGCTGCTCGATGAATGGGCGGCCGACCAGGATCCCGTGTTCCGCGCCTATTTCTATGAATCGCTGCTGCCGGAGCTCAAGCGCAGCGGCAAGACCATTGTCGCGGTCAGCCATGACGACCGCTATTTCCACGTGGCCGACCGCGTGATCCGCGCCGACAGCGGCGTGATCCGCGCCGACAGCGCCACCGACAGCCCCGCCGCCCCCGCCGCGGCCGGCCAGACCGACCATCAGGCCGCCGCATGACGCGCGCCAACACAGACAGGGAGTCAGTTCACATGCAAAGCAATGTCGCGCCTTTGATGACCCACGCGATCGCGAACCAGCCCTGGTCACCCGCGACGATTTCCACGCTGCAGAGCCGCTGGGAAGGCCCCTCGCTGCAGGTAAGCCTGGACGGCACGCCACTGCAGGCCTGGCAGTTCACGCCCGGCACTCAGCCGCGGCTGGCACTCGCCGATACCGACCCGGCCCACCCGCTGGCGCGCGCCGCTACCTTTGCCGCCTGCGAGGCGGTGCTGGCGCGCGCGCCCGCGACGCAGGCCATCGCGCTGGACCTGCCCGAAGCCATCGCCAACGCGATGCTGCGCGAGGGCAGCGCCACGCGCCCGGCCGGTGGCGACCTGGTGACGCGCGTCGAGCAGCTCTGGCAACTGCCGGCGCTGTGGCACACCGGCACCTCGGGCCGCGACTATCCGCTGCAGTACGCGATGACCCAGGGCCGGCGCCATCCGGTGCGCGTGCCCAAGCCGTCCGGCCAGGTCTATGCACGCCATATCCCGTGGCTCGACCAGGTGTTCTCGATGCGGGTGGCCGATCTCGACGCCGACCTGGAGTACTTCCACGGCTGGATGAACGATCCGCGCGTGGCGGTGTTCTGGCAGGAAGAGGGCGATCTCGCCAAGCACCGCGACTACCTGTCGGCGCAGCTCGCGGACCCGCACACCATCCCGCTGATCGGCTGCCTGGACGGCAAGCCGTTTGCTTACTTCGAGGTGTACTGGGCCAAGGAGAACCGCATCGGCCCGTACTACGACGCCGACGACTTCGATCGCGGCTGGCATGTGCTGATCGGCGACGGCGAGATCCGCGGCAAGGCCTATATCAGCGCCTGGCTGCCGTCGCTGATGCACTACATGTTCCTGGACGACCCGCGCACGCAGCGCATCGTGGGCGAGCCGCGCATCGACCATGTGCAGCAGATCCGCAACCTGGACCGCTCCGGCTTTGCCAAGATCAAGGCCTTCGACTTCCCGCACAAGCGCGCCATGCTGGTGATGCTGCTGCGCGAACGCTTCTTCGGCGAGCGCCTGTGGGTGCCGCAGGAAGACGGGCAGGCTGCAGAACCCGTCGCGCCGGCCGCATTGGCCGCCTGAGCAAGCCGCGCAAGGAGAGACCATGCTCTATTCCGCTTCTACCTTCGCCGCCAACGGCACTGATGCCAGCACGTCGCCCGTGCTCGACCTGCTCGGCATCGGCTTCGGGCCGTCCAACCTCGCGCTCGCAGTGGCCCTGCGCGAAATGCTGCCGCAGCAGGCGCCGTTCCGCTTCGGCTTTATCGAGAAGAAGCCGGGCTTCGTGTGGCACGGCAATATGCTGCTCGACAACAGCCGCATGCAGATCTCGTTCCTGAAGGACCTGGTCACGATGCGCAACCCGGCCAGCCGCTATACCTTCATCAACTACCTGCACGAGCGCGAGCGGCTGCTGGACTTCATCAACACCAGGACGTTCTATCCCAGCCGCTACGAGTTCAACGACTACCTGTCCTGGGTGGCCGCGGATTTTGCCGACGCCTGCCACTACGGCGAAGAGGTTGTCTCGGTGCAGCCCGAGCCCGCCGGTGGCAATGGCGCGCTGGCCTGCCTGCGCGTCACCTCGCGCACGGCCGACGGCGCGCTGACCGAGCGCTGCGCGCGCAACGTGGTGGTCAGCGTCGGCGGCGCGCCCAGCATCCCCGACACCTTCGCGCCGCTGCGCGGCCATCCGCGGGTGTTCCATTCCTCGTCGTACCTGGAATCGCTGGAGCGTCTGGAGCGCACGGCGCCGGTGCGGCGCGTGGCGGTGATCGGCTCGGGCCAGAGCGCCGCCGAGATCTTCCTGGACCTGAATAGCCGCGAAGGCAGCATCGCGGTCGACCTGGTCAGCCGTGCGCCGGCGCTCAAGCCGGCCGACGACAGCCCCTTCGTCAACGAGATCTTCAACCCGCGCTATATCGACTACCTGTTCTCGCGGGAGGCGACCGAGCGCGAGCAACTGCTGCGCGAGTTCGGCAACACCAACTACGCGGTGGTCGATACCGACCTGATCGAAGCCATCTATGAGGTGCTGTACCAGCAGAAGGTCACCGGCAAGGTGCGCCACCGCCTGCTGGCCGGCAGCGAGGCACGCCATGCCGAGGCCGATGCCGACGGTGTGCGGCTCGACATTGCGCGGCGCGACGATGGTGCGCACCAGTTGCAGCGCTATGACGCGGTGATTCTCGCCACCGGCTACCGGCGCGAACTGCACCAGTCGCTGCTGGCGCCGCTGGCGTCCTATCTGGACGACGCCAAGGGTTTCCAGGCGGACCGCGACTACCGGCTGCAGATGGCGCCGGGCTGCCAGGCGGGCGTGTTCCTGCAGGGATGCTGCGAAGCGACGCACGGCTTGTCGGACACGCTGCTGTCGGTGCTGGCGGTGCGCGCGCAGGAGATCGCCGCCGCGGTGCTCGGCAACCGCCCGGGCGAGGGATGCGCCATGCAGGCTGAGCCGCCTCGCAGCCGCGCCGCGCGCGTGGCGCACGCCGGCACGCACTGAGGCTTCGCCCATACACAAAGCAATTTTGAGGACCGGCGGCCGCGACCAGGCGACCAGCCGGGGCCCACGGCCTTTATTTTCACAACAGAGCAGGGGAGTAAGAAGGGCATGAAACATAGCAACAGACGCGCGACCGAACGCGCGCAGGCAAGGCGGCATGGGTCCGTGCAATGCCGCACCGCCATGCGCTGGATCCCGGCCGCCGTCGGCCTCATGGTCAGCGCGTCGGCCTTCGGACAGGAAGCCACGACGGGAGCAGCGCCGGCAGCAGCGCAGGCAGCGAAGCCGACCGCTACGGGCAGCGCCGCCAGGCAACCGGAGGCATCATTGCCGGCGGTGACGGTCAACGGCGACCGCGAGAATCCCATCAACCCGCCCACGACCGCCGGTAGCAAGGTGCCGCTGACTGCGCGCGAGGTGCCGCAATCGGTCACCGTGGTCAATGCCGATCGCATCCGCGAGCAGAACCTGACCACGCTGGAGGATGCGATGATGCAGGCCACTGGCGTGTTCGTCGAGAAGCGTGACCAGGAGCGCTCGATCTTCTATTCGCGCGGGCTGGAGATCGACACCGTCATGCTCGATGGCGTGCCAACCAAGTATGACTGGCGCAACACGGTGCAGCCCGACCTGTCGATGATCGAGCGGGTAGAAGTGCTCAAGGGCCCGTCGGGCCTGCTGTCCGGCGCCGGCAAGACCGGCGGCGCGATCAACCTGGTGCGCAAGAAGCCCACGCGCGAAGTGCAGGTGCAGGGCGCGCTGTCGGTGGGATCGTGGAACAACTATCGCGCCGAGATCGACGCCGGCGGCCCGCTGAATGCCGACGGCACGCTGCGCGCGCGCCTGACCGGCGCGTTCCAGGACAAGGACTCGTTTATCGACAAGGCCAATATGCGCACCGGTGCGCTGTACGGCGTGATCGAGTACGACATCACGCCGAGCACCATGGTGACGGTGGGCGCGAGCTACCAGGACTCCGAGGGCCGCCAGCCGTGGACGCTGCCGGCCTACTACAACCCGGTCACGCGGCAGGCGAGCCTGCTCGACGTGCCGCGTTCGACCTTCCTTGGCGCAGACTGGAACAGCGACCACTTCTACACCACCTCGGCGTTTGCCGAACTGGAGCACAAGTTCGACAGCGGCTGGCAGGTCAAGGGCGCGCTGCGCTACCTCAACAACCGGCTGCACCGCGAGCAGGCCTATGCATACTCGCCAGTCATCCCGGGCGTGAACACCACCACGCTGTTCGCTGCCAAGCAGACCTACACGCAGGAGCAGACCAGCTTCGACGTCTATGCCAACGGGCCATTCTCGCTGTTTGGGCGCCGGCACAAGGCGCTGATCGGCTTCAATTTCTCCGATTCGGAACGGCGCGACCCGAGGTACTCGTCGACCCCGTTCACGCAAGTCGTGAACATCTTTAGCCCGCGCAGCGACTTTGCCAAGCCAATTTTCACCCCTAATGGCTCGGGCACGAATACCACGACCAGGCAGTATGGCGTGTACGGCGACGCACGCTTCTCGATCGTGGATCCGGTGACGCTGGTGCTGGGCGGCCGCCTGAGCTGGTGGGACATCAACGCGCGCCAGTACACGCCGACGGCCAGCACGACCAAGGAAGACAACATCAACGCGAAGTTCACGCCGTTCGCCGGGCTGATCTACGACTTCACCGAGCACTGGTCGGCCTACGCCAGCTATGCCGAGATCTTCCAGCCGCAGGACGAGTACTTCACCGCCAGTGGCAACCTGGTCGATCCGATCAAGGGCAAGCAGTACGAGGTCGGCGTCAAGGGCGAGTTCTTCGAGGGGGCGCTGAACACCTCGCTGGCGCTGTTCCAGGTGCGCGAGACCGGCCGCGCCACGCTCGACAACATCAACACGACCAACCCGAGCAATCCATTCTTCGTGTCGCAGGGCGAGACCAAGAGCCAGGGCTTCGAACTGGAAGCCAGCGGCCGCATCACGCCGAGCTGGACCATCTACGCCGGCTATACGTTCAACGTCACGCAGGACCTGCAGAACCGCACCGGCCAGGTCAACACGGCGTTCTCGGCGATTGCGCCCAAGCACCTGTTCAAGCTGTGGACGCAGTACCGGCTGCCGGGCGACTTCAACCGCTGGCGCCTCGGTGCGGGCATGACGGCGGTGAGCCATGTACAGAACACCGCGCTGTTCCCGGCACCGATCGGTGCGGTCACGCTGCGCCGCGGCGGCTATGCGACGTTCGATGCGGCGATCGGCTATGACTTCAACAAGCACGTGTCGGCCGATCTGAACCTGACCAACCTGTTCGACCGCAGCTACTACTCACGGATCAACAACCCGCGCGAAGGTAACATCTGGGGCCAGCCGCGCGCGGCCATGTTCACCGTGCGCATGAGGATGTAAGCGCAGCGGCCGGCGTGGCGGTGCGATGCCATTGCACCCGCCACGCCGGTCGCGCGTTGCCAAGAATTCCAATGAACGATAGTCCCTCATCCCTGCCCTCGCGCCGCGCCATCCGGCCCGCGCTTGTCATGACCGCCCGCGCGCTGGCCGCGCTGGCGGGCAGCTATGCCTTTGTCTGGGGCATCACCGCCGGCGGCGCCGCACTCGGCTGGCGCCTGGGCCTGGCCCGCAGCGAAGCCGTGCTCTGGTTTTCGATGCTGGCTTTCCTGCTGTTCCCGCTGATGTCGCTGTGGGCGCTGGTCACGCGGCGCCTGCAGCGCGTGTGGTTGGTGATGGTGGCCGGCGCGGCCATCGGCACCGGCGTGGCGTGGTGGCTGGGGGAGAGGCTGGCATGACGCGACCCGCACGAAGCAACAAGTCCCGCTCCGGCGCACAGAAGGCCGATGCACATGCGGGCGGCCTGCGCCAGGCCATGACCTGGGCGCACACCTGGATCGGCGTATTGCTCGGCGGTGTGCTGATGGTGGCCTTCTTCATGGGCTCGGTGGCGGTGTTCGACCGCGAGATCGACCGCTGGATGATGCCGGCCACGCGCCTTGACGCAGCGCCGTCCACGATCGATATCGACACCGTGGTGCCGAGCGCCGTGGCGGCGCTGGCGGGTGGCAAGCCGCTGCGTGAATGGGCGGTCACGCTCCCCGAGCAACGCACGCCGGTGATGATCGCGCGCGTGCGCTATGCCGCCGCGGGCGGGCAGATCCGCCTGGCCGATCCGCGCAGCGGCGCGCTGCTGCCGGACGTGGGCACGCTGGGCGCGTCGTCGTTCTTCTATCCGCTGCACTACAACCTGCACCTGCGCGCCTGGAATATCGGCTACTGGCTGGTGGGCCTGGCGGCGATGGCGATGCTGGCGGCGATCGTATCGGGGGTGATCATCCACGTCCGGATCTTCCGCGACTTCTTCACGTTCCGGACGCGCAAGCAGCTGCAGCGCAGCCTGCTGGACCTGCACAACCTGACCGGCGTGCTGGCGCTGCCGTTCCATGCGGTGATCACGTTCTCGGGCATCTGCATCGTGTACATGATCCTGATGCCGGCCGGCATCGGCGCGCTGTACCAGCAGCCGAACACCTTCTACGACCAGGCCTTGTCCGGCTACTCGCGCGCGCCTGCCGGGGTGGCGGCGCCGATGGCCGCGCTCGGCCCGATGGTCGAGACCGCGCGCGCACGCTGGGGCGGCGCCGCGCCGGCCGCGATCCGGGTCTGGAACCCTGGCGATGCCAACGCCGTGGTCAAGATCAGCCGCTCGGTGGGTGACCGCGTCAGCCTGGCCGACGACGCGGCCTACTTCGACGGTGCCACCGGCGCGTTGCTGAACCACGTGCCGTTGCAGCCGGCCGCGACCACGCAGCGCTTCCTGACCGGCATGCACTTCATCGTGTTCGACCACTGGCCGCTGCGCTGGCTGTATTTCCTGGCCGGGCTGGCGGGGTGCTTGCTGATCGCTACCGGGCAGTTGTACTGGCTCGACAAGCGCCATGCGCGCCATGGCGAAAAGGGTGTGCGGCTGGCGGCCGCTGTAACCGCTGGCACCACTACCGGCCTGGTCATTGCCACGCTCGCGATGATGGTGGCCAACCGGGTCCTGCCGATGACGCTGCCGTCTCGCGAGTTTATCGAGGCCGGGCTGTTCTTCCTGGTCTGGCTGGCGACTGCGATCCACGCGCGCGTGGCGATGCGCCCCGGCAGCCGCACGCTGGTGCCATGGCGGCAGCAATGCCTGGCGATCGCCGTCCTGGCGCTGGCGGCGCCGGTGCTCAACGGCCTGAGCACCGGCGACTGGCTGCCGCTCGCGCTGGCGCGCGGCCCTCTTGCGGTGGCCGGCGTGGACATCACGCTGCTGTTGACGGGTGGGCTGGCGCTGGCGGCGGCGCGCCGGCTGCGGCGCGTCGACGCGGCCCGCCAGGCCCGGACCGCTGCTGCCAGCGGGCAGGCGCTAGAGGAGATGGACCGTGCCAACCACGCTTGAACACTTGCTGTTGCTGGGCCTGGCGCTGTGCGCGTACAGCGCCTTCGTGCTGTTCGCCTGCGCCACGGAGCGGCACTGGACCGAACTTTCGGGGCAGGGCGGCGACCTGCCGGCCAGCCGCCGGCGGCGCCTGCGCCTTGCGGCCTGGGCACTGGTGGTCCTAGGCGCCGTGGCCGCGCTTGCGGGCAACCGCACCGGCTTTGGCGTGCTGCTGTGGGCGCTGGCCATGATGGCGGGAGCGCTGGCGGTGTCGTTCACGCTGACCTGGCGGCGCGGCTGGCTGCAAGCCGTCGCGCGCGGGCTGCTGGTGGTCTTGCGCATCTGAGGCGTGCGCCCCTTGGGGGGGCGCACGATTTTCACTGGAAAACGCAATTAACCGCCAAGCATTACACCCAACCATGTTCGCGCCGACGCGCCAAAGCCAGCAAAGAGGGGTGTTGTTCATCGGAGCGAGTATCCGGGGCAACCGGCACACGCGACGCACCATTTCGCACAAGTCGCGCGCCTTGGTCCCCGCCAGCCCCAGCCGGATGTCACCGGCCGGCGCCGGTATAACCCCGGCCGTGTGTCGCCAACATGCGCCGCAACCATTGCCGCCACGCGCCTGCCGCTTGCCCGGCGCCTTGCCGGCACCGCGTCACGTGCAGCGATGCCGTGGTGACGGCATACAACTCGATGTGGCTGCTATCGGACAACGTAAAGCTCTCGCTCGCCGTCAGCGCCGTGTCTTTGGGGTCGCCGTCACGGATCAACCAGAGCTCGCCTGCGGTGCAGCGCACGGCAACGTGTTCGCCGGGGTCCGCCACCAGCCGCAGCGAACTGCGCGCGGGCAGGGTGGCGGTCATGTCGTTGCTTACCAGGAACATGATGGTCTCCAGGTTCAGTCGACGGCCAAGCCGTGCGGCGCCGGCGCGGTCACATTGCGCGCGGGCGCAGCGGCGGGGCGGATAAAGTCCGCGATCTGGCGGATCACGGCCGGGTCCTGCAGGATGCGGCGGTGGCCCAGCCCCGTGGTGGTGGCCAGTTGCGCGCCGGGCCATGCGCCGGCGATGGCGGCGCCGTCTTCCCAGCGCACTTCCTTGTCGTCGCGGTCATGGATCACCAGCGCCGGTGGCACCGGCCGGGTACGGCCGACATCCGGCACGTTGAACGCCGCCCACGGCATGCCCAGCCAGCGCTCGCTCTGCCGCTGCATACGCGCCAGCACTCCAGGGGCAAAGCCAAGTTGCCAGGCCAGCGACGCGCACGCGGCATGCATGTCCGCCGGCGAGCCGACCAGCACCGCCGCGCGGGCGGGGAGCCCTTCGCGCAGCGCCAGCGCGGTGGCCGCGCCGCCGAGCGAGTGCGCCACCACCGCATGCACCGGCCCGGCGTGCCATGCGGCCGCCAGCAGCGAGTGCGACATCTCCAGCACCGAGGTCTGCGCCGCGCCACGCGCGCCCGCATCGGAGGCGCCATGCGAGAGCGCGTCGAACGCCACCACTCGCATGCCGGCGGCGAGCAGGCCTTCGACCACCGCGTGCCATTGCCCGGCATGGCCGCCCCAGCCATGCGCCAGCAGCACGACAGGACCGCTGGTGCCCCAGCGATAGACGCGCACGCGCCGGCTGGGGCCGTGGCCGGTGACCAGGGCCCAGTCGGCCCGCGCGCTGTCCAGCAGCCGCCGTGCCGCCGACGTGGCCGCGGCGCGCGGCGGGGTGAACCAGAGGCGCTCAAGCTCCCGCGCGCTCGCGGCCGGGAAAACCAGGCTGCCGGCCTGCCGGCGTAGCCGTTGCCAGCCGAGCATCGCGTGCTGCAGCGGACTCGCGGAGCCCCTGCGTGAGGATACGGTGCCGGCACGCACGGGCGCCGGCGCACGGGGCTGGGAAGAAGAAGCCGGGGAAGGGGAAGATACTGCTTGCGTCACGACCTGCACCTCCAATGGATTCTGGATTTGCGCGGGTCATCGGAACCGGCCCAACCGGAGGCGTTCCGCGCTCTTCTAAGACCGACCAGTCGTGCTTTTTTGTAGACAAAAAACGACCGGAAGGCTTGCTGCCCGCCGGCGGGATAGCGCCGGCGCCAATGTCTTGCGTGTCAGTGCTTCCCGGTGCCCTCGGCGGCACGGGCCACCAGGGACGCGAAGGCGCGCCGCGCCATGAGTTCGGCATCCGCCCTGCCGAGCAGCTTGAACGACTGCTGGAAGGCCATGCCGATGCCGGACAGATCGAAGGCGAACTGGCGCGGATCGGTGTCGGGACCAAAGTGGCCTTCGTCGATGGCGTCACTCACCACGCGCGCCACGGTGCTGTGCCAGTCCTTCAGAGACTGCACCACCAGGTCGCGTATCGAACCCGGCTTGTCACGGTATTCCTGGCTCAGCGCCATGAACAGGCAGCGCCCCTGGGTGACCGTGCCGCCCAGCCAGTCCAGGTAGCCTTCGAACAATGCCTCAAGGCGTGGCAGGCCTCGCGGCTGGCGCATGGCCGGCCGCACCACGATCTCGCCGAAACGCTCTACGGCCAGGTCGAGCACCGCCTGCTGCAGCGCCTCCTTGGACTTGAAGTGCGCATACAGCCCGCTCTTCGACATATTGGTGTCCGCGGCCAGCGTGGCCAGCGACAACTGTTCGAAGCCGACCTTGGCGGCGGTATCGAGCGCCTGTTCGATGATGGCGTTACGGGTGAGCTGTCCTTTTTGCATGCATTGTAGAATAGCACGACCGGTCGGTTTGTCAACGAAACCAGATGCATGGTAGTTGCCCGGACTTGCACAGTTCTGGCGGGGAGGCCATAACGTCATATAGGGGGGCATGTGACGTCAACGCGAACTGCAAAGCCTCGTTAGAGACTGACAGCGCGACGATTTGGTGCACGATTCGGCTCATTGCACACCGGTTGCCGGCCGGTGTCAGGCCCGGATGGCGGACTTGGAAGAAATCTGCACAAAGTGTTTCGGCGGGTACATACGGAACGCTTTGCGTGCTCTATACTCGAATGCACGTCCGCGCACTTTTTTTCATTGGTGACTGGAGACCGACATGAACAGTACAGCCGTGCCAAGAGGCGCTAGCGAACCGTTCCGGCAACTGCGGGCGTTGCGTCGCGCGCGCAAGCTCAAGCAAGAGGACGTCGCCCGCAAAGCGGGCATTTCCCGGGAAGCGTACCTGCGAGCGGAGTCGGGTCAGGCCGATCCACGCATGTCGACGTTCCTGGCCGCATGCGAAGCGCTGGGCCTGGAAGTGGTGCTGGCCCCGCAGCATCTTGCCGCCGACGTGAACGCATTTATTGCCAGCCGCAATGGCGGCGTGACCGCAGCTTCGATGGCCGGCCAGCCGGCCGCCGGCGGTGCCCAGGCACCGGCCGCGGCTCCCGCGACCGGCAGCTTCGGCTCCGGCACCGGCGAGGGCCACAAGCCGGTCTGAGCGGGCCGATGCCTGGCCGGCACTGTTCTCCACAGGCCGGTGCAGGCAACTGGCGTCCAGACCACCATCCTGACAACCGGCGCGGGGCGATCCGCTCCGCGCCGGTTGCTGTCGTCCGGAGCAGCGCTTCGCTAGCCGGGCGCCTATGACGCCACAGGCCTGGCTGCCTGCATCGGCGCTTTCCCGCGTGTCCCCGTTTTAACTTTCCCACCTTAGCTATTCGCCATTGCGCCGCCGCGTGCACTGCACAGCGCTGACGTCTTTCCCGCTTTTCCCGTTTCCGGCCTACAACTGCAATGAAAGCGACGCCCGACGCATGCGTTCTCAGGCGCCGTTTGACACGTCCCGTGGCGACGATTACGATATGGTAAATGCATTACGTATTCCGTAATTCTCGCGGGATGCAGCAGGCATCGGACAAACAGCAGACCGGCAGGCGCTCTTGAGAGCCCGCCAGGGCGCCAGCGCAGCGCCACATGGAGACACCGTGGACACCAACTACCCGCAACGCACCTTCGCGTACCAGCCTTGCGCCGAGCAGCGCCAGGCCGGCGGCGCCGTGCCCGCGGTGCATCCGGTGGCCGTGGTCGGCGCAGGCCCGGTCGGGCTCGCCGCGGCCATCGACCTCGCGCAGCGCGGCGTACCCGTGGTGATCCTGGACGACGACTGCACGCTGGCGACCGGCTCGCGCGCGATCTGCTTTGCCAAGCGCACGCTCGATATCCTGGACCGCCTGGGCTGCGGCGAGCGCGTCGCGGACAAGGGCGTGAGCTGGCATGTCGGCAAGGTGTTCTTCGGCGATGCGCAGGTGTACAGCTTCGACCTGCTGCCTGAGGCGGGCCATCGCCGCCCGGCCTTTATCAACCTGCAGCAGTACTACCTGGAAGGCTTCCTGGTCGATCGCGCCGCCGAGCTGCCGGGCCTCGAGTTGCGCTGGCGTCATCGCGTGACCGGCGTTGTGCCCGGACCCGACGAAGTGGTGCTGACCGTGTCGACCCCGGAAGGCGACTACGTCCTGCACACCCGCTATGTGGTGGCCGCCGACGGCGCCCACAGCGGGGTACGCCAGTGCCTGGGCCTGGAGAGCAAGGGCCGCGTCTTCCGCGATCGCTTCCTGATTGCCGATGTGAGGATGGCGGCGCCGTTCCCCGCCGAGCGCTGGTTCTGGTTCGATCCGCCGTTCAACCGCAACCAGTCGGCGCTGCTGCACCGGCAGCCCGACGATGTCTGGCGCATCGATTTCCAGCTGGGCTGGGACGCCGATCCCGAGACGGAAAAGCAACCGGAGCGCGTAGTGCCGCGCATCCGCGCGATGCTGGGCGACAAGGTCGCCTTTACGCTGGAATGGGTCAGCGTCTACAGCTTCTGCTGCAAACGCATGGACGCCTTCCGCCATGGCCGCGTGCTGTTCGCCGGCGACGCCGCGCACCGCGTCTCGCCGTTCGGCGCGCGCGGCGCCAACAGCGGCGTGCAGGATGCCGAGAACCTGGCGTGGAAGCTCGCGCTGGTGCTGGCTGGGCAGGCCGGGGATGCCTTGCTCGATACCTACGCCAGCGAACGCGAGGCCGCGGCGGACGAGAACATCCGCCACTCCACGCGTTCCACCGATTTCATTACGCCCAAGAGCGCGGTCAGCCGCACCTTCCGCGACGCCGTGCTGCGCCTGGCGCGCCGCCATGCCTTTGCGCGCCAGTTGGTCAACAGCGGCCGGCTGTCGCTGCCGACGGTGCTGGCGGCGTCGCCGCTCAATACGCCGGATGCCGACCGCTTTGCCGGCGCCATGGTGCCCGGCGCCCCGTGCGTGGATGCACCGCTGCTTCGCAACGGCACCGCCGGATCTGGCTGGCTGCTGGGCGAGCTGGGCGGCGATTTCACGCTGATGGTCTTTGGCGACGGCAGCGCCGTCCCGGCCGACGTGCGGCACAAGCTGGCAACGGGCGCGGTGCCCGTGCGCATCCTGCTGGTGCTCGCGCAAGGCCAGCAAGCCGCTTCGCCGCAGGGCGCGCGCTGCGTCACCGACGGCGAAGGCCTGCTCGCGCGCCGCTACGACGGCCGCGACGGCACCTGCTACCTGATCCGCCCGGACCAGCATGTCTGCGCCCGCTGGCGTGCCGTGGATGCCGACGCCGTGCATGGCGCGCTGCTGCGCGCGCTGTGCCGGCCGCCGGACAGCCAGCCTCACTAGTGAACCTGCAACCCCGAACCTCCGACCGACACCCGCAACGCTGACGACACCATGAACCTCACGCACACCCAGCTCGCCGAGCACGGCTACATGTCCGGCTTCGCCAATGAATTCGCCACCGAGGCGCTGCCCGGTGCGCTGCCCGTGGGCCAGAACTCGCCGCAACGCGCGCCTTATGGCCTCTATGCCGAGCAGCTGTCCGGCACGGCCTTCACCGCGCCGCGCGCTCACAACCGACGCTCGTGGCTGTACCGCATCCGCCCGGCGGCAATGCACAAGCCGTTCACGCAGATCGAGCAGTCGCGCTTCCTGAGCCGCTTCGACCAGGTGCCGCCGTCGCCCAACCAGATGCGCTGGAGCCCGCCGGCGATGCCGTCCGTGCCGACCGACTTTATCGACGGCATCGTCACCATGGCCGGCAACGGCGGCCCCGAGGCGATGACCGGCTGCGGCCTCCACCTGTACCTGGCCAACCAGTCGATGCAGGACCGCTACTTCTACAACGCCGACGGCGAGATGCTGATCGTGCCGCAGCAGGGCCGCCTGCTGCTGGTGACCGAGCTGGGCCGCCTGGAAGTGGAACCGCAGGAAATCGTGGTGATCCCGCGCGGCGTGCGTTTCCGCGTGGAACTGCCGGATGGCGAGGCGCGCGGCTATATCTGCGAGAACTACGGCGCGCTGTTCAAGCTGCCCGACCTGGGTGTGATCGGCTCCAACGGCCTGGCCAACCCGCGCGACTTCCTGTCGCCGGTGGCGAGCTATGAGGACCGCGAGGGCGATTTCGAGCTGGTGGCCAAGTTCCAGGGCAACCTGTGGCGCGCCGACATCGGCCACTCGCCGCTGGACGTGGTGGCCTGGCACGGCAATTACGCACCGTACAAGTACGACCTGCGCAACTTCAACACCATCGGCTCGATCAGCTTCGATCACCCGGACCCGTCGATCTTCCTGGTGCTGCAGTCGCCGTCGGACACCCCAGGCGTGGACACCATCGACTTCGTCATCTTCGGGCCGCGCTGGCTGGCGATGCAGGATTCGTTCCGCCCGCCCTGGTTCCACCGCAATATCGCCAGCGAATTCATGGGCCTGATCACCGGCGTCTACGACGCCAAGGCCGAGGGCTTCGCCCCGGGCGGCGCCAGCCTGCACAACTGCATGAGCGGCCACGGCCCGGACGCGGAAACCTTCGAGAAGGCCAGCGCCGCCGATACCTCGACGCCGCACCATATCGAAAACACGATGGCCTTCATGTTCGAAACGCCGGGCGTGATCCGCCCGACGCCGTATGCGGCGCAGTCGGCCTCGCTGCAGCAGGAGTACTACACCTGCTGGCAGGGCCTGAAGAAGCATTTCAACCCGAACGTTCGCTGAACCCCGGACGCCTGCCCCTACACGCCGGTTTGCTCCCCTCTCCCGCATGCGGGAGAGGGGCCGGGGGAGAGGGCAGGCGCCCGCCAAGAATGGCAAGCCACGGCACGCGCCACCCGCGGTGCCACCCCAACCATCACGGAGTAACCCAATGACCGCCCCCCAAATCAGCTGGATCGCCTCCGCCAACGACGGCCAGACCCATTTCCCTCTGCAGAACCTGCCCTACGGCGTGTTCTCGACCAAGGGCCAGTCCCCGCGCATCGGCGTGGCCATCGGCGACCAGGTGCTCGACCTCGCCGCGCTCGATGAAGCTGGCCTGCTGCCGGCCGCCGCCAAGGGCACGTTCGCCGCAGCCAGCCTGAACCGCTTCATCGCACTGGGCAAGCCGGTGTGGAGCGAGACCCGCAAGCGCCTGACCGCATTGCTGTCCGGCGAAGACGCCGCGCTGCGCGACAATGCCGCACTGCGCGACAAGGCACTGGTGCCGATGTCCGCCGCCGCGCTGCACCTGCCGGTGGAGATCCCGGGCTACACCGACTTCTATTCATCGAAGGAACACGCCACCAACGTCGGCCGCATGTTCCGCGACCCAGACAATGCGCTGCTGCCGAACTGGCTGGAAATCCCCATCGGCTACAACGGCCGCGCCAGCTCGGTGGTGGTGAGCGGCACGGCGCTGCATCGCCCCAACGGCCAGATCAAGCTGCCCAACGAGGCGCGCCCGGTGTTCAGCGCTTGCCGCAAGCTGGATTTCGAACTGGAGATGGGCTTTATCGTCGGCAAGGAATCGGCGCTGGGCGAGTCCATCAGCACCGCCGATGCGCCGGCGCATATGTTCGGCATGGTGCTGCTCAACGACTGGAGCGCGCGCGATATCCAGCAGTGGGAATACGTGCCGCTGGGGCCATTCAACAGCAAGGGCTTCGGCACCTCGATCTCGCCGTGGGTGGTGACGATGGAAGCGCTCGACCCGTTCCGCCGCGACAACCCGGAGCAAACGCCGCAGCCGCTGCCGTACCTGCAGCAGCAGGGCAGGAACGCCTATGACATCGCGCTGGAAGTCGCGCTGCAGCCGCAGGGCGCAGCGGCCCCCAGCACCATCTGCCGTACCAACTTCAAGGCGATGTACTGGACCATGGCGCAGCAGCTGGCGCACCACACGGTGTCGGGCTGCAATGTGCGCGTGGGCGACCTGATGGGCTCGGGCACGATCAGCGGCACCACGCCGGACTCTTACGGCAGCATGCTGGAACTGACCCGCAACGGCGCCGAGCCGGTGACGCTGGCCGACGGCAGCCGCCGCGGCTTCCTGGAGGATGGCGACGAGGTGATCATGACTGGCTTCTGCCAGGGTGAGGGGTATCGAGTCGGCTTCGGTTCGGTGTCGGGCAAGATCCTGCCGGCTCGCTGAAACGCTTCAGCCGGCGTGGCTGTCATGCAGGGCGGCATCGAGGATCACGGCCGCCCGGCCTGACAGCAGCAGCCGGCCCGCGGCGCTGACGGTGAAGGCGTACAGCACACTGTTGCCTTCGCCGCTCTCGCGTTGCGCTGCAACCTCCAGGGGCGCATCGATATCGTCGAGCCGCTCCACCTGCAGCACCAGCTTTCGTACGCTGGCCAGGTAGCCTGAGCGCGGGCGCTGCGGCGCTCGTTCCGCAGCGGCTTCCGCCAGCAGCGCGCCGTGCACGGCCATCGCCTGTGCCGCATATTCGATCCCGCATACCGCCGCCAGCCGGCCCTGCGCCCGCAGCGGGTTGTCTACGCGCGTGTGCGTGGCCGACACGCAGCGCACCGAGTCCGCATCCCAGTCCAACACGCCATCGAGCAGGCACATCGTGCCCTGGTGCGGAATGCGCGCCGCGATCCAGTCGCGGTCCCTCACCACATCAGGTATCCGCATTGCCGGGGGCCACGTCGGCTTCGATGCGCACGGTGTCGAGGTAGTCGAGCACCACGGTGGTGGTCGCGCCGCGGGCGATCGCCGCCAGCAACGGCAGCACGCGTGCCGCGGGCGCGGACATGCGCAGCGCTTCCAGCGCCGCATCCGGCATCCCGGCAGCGGGCGCCTGCGTCAGTGCCACGCCGATGCGCGCGAGCGAGCGCGCCGTCGCGTGCGGCGTGACCACCAGGGCCACACCGAACGGATCCGGGATCGGCCGGTGGCTGTGCAGCGGCTCCGGGTAGCCGGTGTCGTAGGCAATCAGCAGGCAGGGCTCCGCGTCGGCGGCCACCTGCAGCACGCATTCCAGCAGGCCTGCGCCGAAACTGCCGTCCATCGCGCACAGCACGTTGGAGGTGCGCATCGCGCCCGCCGCGATCGACCAGTAGCCGGCGGTGGCGTTGTGCACAGAGTTGTGGAAGCGCGTGGGCGACATCAGCGGGGCGGGCTCGGCCAGCGCTTCGCAGATCGCATGGAAGTTGAAGCCGTCGCTGCTGGACGAGGCAAAGATCGTCGGCAGCTGCGCGGCGTCGCGGCCGCTGGCGGCCACCGCCTCCTGGCCTGCGCCAAGCGCCAGGCGCACGGTCGGGCCGGTGCGGCGGCGCTCTGCGGCCGGCAAGCCGGCGGGAGGCGGCAGTTCAGTGGGCGCGTGCGCGTACGGCGCGCGGCCGGCAAGGACTTCAGCGGCCTGCGTCCAGCCGGTCAGGCCGGGACCGAGCAAGCCGATGCTTTCGATATACACGTGCTGCGGCATGGCGCTGGCTCAGTGAGAGGCCGTGTTCGCGCGGGCGAACAGCAGGCTGCAGTTGGATCCGCCGAAACCGAACGCATTGCTCATCGCGTAGCGCAGCGGCGTGTCGCGGTTCAGGAGCACGTAGTTCACGTCCAGCGCAGGGTCCGGCTGCGTGGTGTTGATGCCGCCGGGCAGCAGCTCGTGGCGCAGCGCCAGCGAGCAGATGACCGCTTCGAGCGCACCCGCCGCGCCCAGCGCATGGCCGGTTGCGCCCTTGGTGGAGCTGCACGGCGTGCCGGGCAGCACCGCGGCCATGGCCAGCGCTTCGGCCGCGTCGTTGCTGCGCGTGGCGGTGCCATGCAGGTTGACGTAGTCCACCTGTGACGGCGCGATGCCCGCGCTCGCCAGCGCCTGTTCCATCGCCAGCTGCGCGCCAAGCCCTTGCGGGTGCGGGGTCGACATATGGTGCGCATCGCTCGATTCGCCGATGCCCGCGAGCAGGATGGCATCGCCTTCGAGCACGCCGTCAGCGCGTTCGAGCAGCCCGAAGGCCGCGCCTTCGCCGATCGAAATACCGTTACGCGCCACGTCGTACGGACGGCACGGCTGGTCGGACAGCAGCTCCAGCGAATTGAAGCCGTACAGCGTCGTGTAGCACAGCGAATCGACCCCGCCGACCACGGCCGCGTCGATCAGGCCCGCTTCCAGCATGCGCCGCGCCGAGCTGAACACCTTGGCGCCGGACGAACACGCGGAGGACACCGCCGCGGCCGGGCCGGCAATGCCGAGCAGCTGGCGCAGGAAGGCGGGCAGGGAATACGGGTTGTGGGTGCCGCCATAGTTGAAGCCCGGCGGCAGCGCGCCGGTGGCGGGATCGCGCTGGCGGTAGGCCAGCTCGGTCTGCAGCACGCCGGCCGTGCTGGTGCCGAGAAAGACGCCGATCCGGTCGGCGCCGTAGCGCGCCACGGCTTCGCGCACACGCGCGGCAAAGCCGTCCTGTTCGAGCGCCAGCTGCGCCAGGCGGTTGTTGCGGGAGTCGAACGGCGACAGGGCGGGCGGCAACGCCACGGCATCCAGGCCCGGCACTTCGCCGACATAGGTATCGAGCCTGACGTCGCCAAAGCGGCAGGGCGCCAGGCCGCCGCGCTGCGCGCGCAGCGCCGACAGGGTGGCGTCAACGCCGGTGCCGATGCAGCTGGTGGCCGTGAAGTGCGAGAACAGGAGCGGGGACACGGCTTTGGGGGAAGGGATGGGAATCTCGGAAGGGCTGGGCTAATTGTAACAAGGCGCCGGCCGATCAGGCTGGCGGCACCACGGAGCGCAGCGTGACGCAGCGCAGGCCCGCCTGGTCGATGGCGGCAAGCAGGCCCGGCAGCACCGTGATGCAATGCGCGTTGCCGGCCGCATCGATGCCGGGATCGCCGTCGTGCAGCAGCAGGATGTCGCGCCCGGCCAGGTTGCGGGTGAGGCGCTTTGCCACGCTGGCCGCGTCGTAGTCCGAGCGGGTATCGAAGCCGCGCCGCGTCCAGGCGGCAAGCTGAAGCCCAAGCCGGCACAGCACGGGCTCCAGGAAGGGGTTGCGCAGCCCCGCAGGTGCGCGGAAGAAGCGCGGCGCCTGTCCCGTGATATCGGACAGCACCTGCTGCGCGGCGCCGATATCGCGCAGCATGCGCCCCGGGCCGAAGACGGAGAAGTGCAGCCGGTGGTACATGCTGTGGTTTTCCACGGCATGGCCGCGCCGGATGATCTCGCGCACCAGCGCCGGATGCGCCGCGGCGCGCTCGCCAATGCAGAAGAAAGTCGCGCGCGCGCCGTGCTGGTCGAGCATGTCGAGCACGCGCGGCGTCAGTTCCGGATTGGGGCCGTCGTCGAAGGTCAGCCCCACGCAGTCCTGCGCCGACGCCGGCAGCCGCAGCAGGTTGGGGCCCAGCCAGTTGCTGCGCGGCCACAGGCCGGCGAAGCACATCGCCGCATGCGTGGCGGCAACGCCCGCCAGCGCCACGCCCATGCCCGGCGGATACGCCAGCATGGCGCCGGCCGCGGCGGCGTGGACGGCGGCGGTGCCGCACAGCAGCGGGCTGGGCCGCCAGGGGCGGCTGTGGACGGCGTCGCGCAGGTCGACGCCGGGGGCGGATAACGGCTTCATTTGCTTGAACTCCCGGCTGCATCCGGCGCCGCGGGGCGCGCCAGGATCGCCGCAAACCACAGCGCCAGCACCGCACCTGGCCCGACCGTTAGGCCGAAGGCCTTGAGCAGCGGCAGGCTGGACAGCGCCAGCAGCCCGAAGGCGGCAACCGTGGTCAGGTTGGCCAGCAGCAGCGATACCAGCGTATGCGGTGAGGTCGCCGCCACCTGGCTGCCCGCCGTGGGGCCGTTGAAGAATAGCGCGTAATTGGAACCCACGGCGACCAGCAGCAGCAAGCCCACCAGGTGCAGCAGCGTCAGTGGCTGGCCCAGCGCGGCCAGGCCGCCCAGCACCACCAGGGCCGCTGCCGCCAGCGGCAGCACGGTGGCCACCACACGCCGCACGGAGCGCAGCGCCAGGACCAGCAGCGCGATGATCGCCAGCAGGCCGGCCAGCGACAGCAGCAGCGCCTCGCGCATATAGCCGGTGTAGAGCCGGTCGGATTCGCCCTTTAGGTCGACGAACAGTGTGTCGGGCGCGCCGGCCCGCGCGATCGCGGCGCGCACCGCGGCGCTGTCGACGCCATCGCCGGCGCTGCCCTGCGCGTGGGTCGGCGCGCGCAACGGCAGCGTTGCGCTCCAGCGCCCGTCGCGCTGCGACAGCAGTGCGTCGACCGCCAGCGCCATCGACGTGCCGCGCAGGTCCTCGCGCCGCAGCAGCGGGGCGGTGCGCGTCTTTTCAACGTCTTCCAGGAACGGTGCGAACAGCGACGCGCGCACCGGGTGCGCGGCGATGGCCGCCTGCAGGCGCTGCGCCATCGCCTCCGGCTGCGGCAGGCTGGCCTGGCGGGCGCGCTGGGTCGCTGCGCTGGGCAGGTAGCGTGCCGGGTTCTCGTAACCGCCGATGAAGTTCTGCGCCACCAGCGGGTCCAGCTCATGCGCCACGCGCTCGGCGCCCTGCAGCACGGACTCCTGGTCGGGGCCGGACAGCACCACCAGGTAGCGCACGTCGGGCGCGCCCAGGTCGGCCCGCAGCGAGGCGTCGAGTGCCTGGTCGCTCGCAGATACCGGGCTCAGTGCCTGCAGCTCGCGGCCCCACAGCGTGCCGCGATGCGCCACCAGTACCGCGCATGCCGCCAGCACCAGCACGATGACCAGCCAGCGCAGCCGGTGCGCGCGCGTTGCCAGCCAGGCCAGACGGCGGCCCAGCGGCGTCACGTCGCGCAGGTGCAGCGTGGCGGGCATCAGCTGCGGCAGCACGAAGCGCGTCACCAGCGCCGCCGTCGCCAGCCCGGCGATCGAATACAGCCCCAGCTGCGCCAGCCCCGGAAAGCCCGACAGCAGCAGCGAGGCGAAGCCGCAGATCGAGGTCAGCACGCCCAGGCGCACCGTGGGCCAGAAGCCGCCCAGCCACGCGCGTTCGTCGCGTTGGCCACCGCGCACATACTGCGCCGACTGCACGAACAGGTAGATCGAATAGTCCACCGCCTCGCCGATCAGCGTGGTGCCGAAGCCGAGCGTCAGGCCATGCACGGTGCCGCCAAAGCCCAGGCTGACCGCGGCGATGCCCGCCAGCGCGCCGCTGAGCACGGGCACCAGTCCCAGCACCAGCAGCGGCACCGAGCGGTACACCACCAGCAGCAGCGTGACGATGATGGCCAGCCCGATCGTCGACAGCCGCTCGACATCATGGCGGATGGTGTCGCGCGCCTGCACCGAGAACACGCCCGGACCGGTCATCACCAGCTTGTAGGCGCCGGGCGCCGCCGTCTGCTCGAAGGTCTGGCGAATGGCGCCGATGGCTTGCGCCTGGCCATCGGTATCGGAGCCGGTTGCAGCGGTCTGCGCCAGCAGCACGGCACGCCCGCCGTCGCGCGAGGCCCACGCGCCGGCGTGCATGGGCACGCGCTGGCCGGCGTCGAGCTGCGCCATCATCGCCGCGACTTCGCCGGTGGGATCGCGCGGCAGCAGCGACTTGGTAAAGAGGCCCGCTGACGATGCCAGCAGCTCGAACGACTCGTTCAGCGCCGCCGTCAGGCCGCGCTCGCTGAATCGCTCCGGCGTGACCGCGGGGCTCAGCAGGTAGCGGTTTGCGTAGACGTACTGGCGGTCAGCCGCCTGGTTGACCGGCTCGCCGTTCTGGATCGAGGAGAAACGCGGGTCGCCGCGCAATTTGGCCGCCATCGCGCGCGAGATCGCGGCGCGGCCATCGGCGTCGCCGCCCTCGATGCCGACCAGCACCAGGCGCGACACAAGCCCGTCGCGCAGCTGGTTCACCAGCAACTGCTGCTCGGCACTGGGCAGCCGCGGCAGAAAGGCCGACAGGTCGGCGGTGAAGGTGGTGCGGCTGATGATCGCCGCGCAGGCGAGCAGGGCGAGGATCCACAGCGCCAGCGCCAGGCGTGCGCCCGGCAGCGTGACGCGGCGTGGCATCCCGGGTGGTTGTCCCGGTGGCGTGGTGCTCATGGACGGCCCGCGGGCTTGCCGGCGGGTCGGATCTGCATCACGGAGCGGTCGCCGTCGGCCTGCCGGATCTCGACGCGGTTGAGCGCATCCTGGCTGCCCTCGATGCGCACCTGGCTGATGACCCCGGCCATGCGCGAGTCCGCCGGCGTCAGCGTCAGCGTCCAGCGGCTGGCGCGGCCTTCGAGTCCGAGCTTGTAGTAGCGCTCCAGCGTATCGCGGTTGCCTGCCAGCGTGCCGCGGATGCTTTCGATAAAGGCAGCCACCTCGGGGTAGTTCTGCAGCGGCAGGGTGTGGCGCTTGCCGTCGCGCTCGACCGTCAGCATGTCGCCGTCGAGCACCAGGTTCTCTTGCTTGGGTGACAGCGTGCGCTTTTCCAGGTGATCGGGCGCCGTGAACAGCAGCTCGCCCGACGACTGCACCGGCTTGCCGACAATCGCCAGGTACTTGGTCTCTGTGAACAGCACGCGGCCGGACTTGCGCTGCGCCAGCGTCGCCATCAGCTGGTCGACGCCGAAGGCCGCGGCGCCTTCACGCGCGGCGGCGCCGCAAGGGATCGCAAAGGCCAGCACGGCGCTTGCCAGCAGCATTGGCAGCAGGGAACGGAGAGGGCGCTTGGACAGGAACATGCGGGAGGAGATCTCAGGGTTCGTTGCCCCGCGGCGGCTGCTCGGAGAGCGGCGGCCCGGCGTGCCAGAAGTCGTAGAAGTTGAACCAGTTGTATGGCGCGCTGCGGCAGAACTGCTCCAGCAAGCGCACGTAGCCATCCAGTGCCGATTGCACCGCGGCCTCGCGCTGGCCGCGCCTGGTCTGGGTGAAGTCCGCCAGCGGTACGAAATGGACATCGTAGCGGTTGCCGCCGCGGTACAGGCCGGTGATAAAGAACACCGGCCGGCGCAGCATGGCGGCCATGCGCAGCGGCCCGGTCGGGAAGCCCGTGGGCGTGCCGAGGAAGCTGCACTGCTGCACCGGGTCGGTGGAGCGCTGCGACAGTGTGCGGTCGGCCAGCATGCCGATCATGTAGCCGCGGTCCAGGTAGTCGCGCACCTTGAGCATGGTGTCGAAGCGGCCCAGCGCGATCACGTCCTGGCGCATCGCGGGATTGATCGACTGCAGCACGTCGTTGAGCTTGTGCGCGTTCTCCTCGTACATGGTGATCGCCACTTCCATGTCCGGGTGCTGCCGCCCGAGCGCGCGCACCACCTCGAAGCTGCCCAGGTGCGCGCCCAGCAGGATCGCGCCGCGCCCTTGCGCCATGGCGGCTTCGAGCTGCGCCTCGCCATGCAGGCGGATATCGAACAGGTCGAAGCGTCCGTTAAGCAAGTAGATGCGATCGAGGATGGTCGAGGCGAAGGTGAACACATGCCGGTAGCCGTCGATCCAGTTCGCCTCGCGCCCGAGCGCGCGGTCCATGTAGGCGCGCGAGGCATGGCGCGCCGCCGGCGAAAACAGCGTGAAATACGCCGCGATCAGCCGCAGCAGCACGCGCCCGACGGGGCGCCCCAGTGCCAGCGAAATCGTCGTCATGATGCGCAGCAGCGGGATATTGCTGCGCTCCTGCTGGCGGGACCAGTCGGTTTCCAGGGACTGCTGCCGCTTCCAGGGCCAGGTCAGCATGGTGCGGCCTCCGCTGGCGGCGTGGCGTCGCGCACCTGCAGCGTGCCGCTGGCGACATCGCGTCCCGCGCTGCGCAGCGTGAAACGCAGGCTGTCGCCGCCTTGCTGGTGCAAGACCTCAACGCGCTCGCCGGGCCGCACCGGACTCAGGAACTTGACGGTGCCGACCTGCGTGGGCACAAGCCACCGGCCCAGCGCCGCGCCGAGCCCGAGCACAGCGTGGTCCAGCAGCACCACGCCGGGCACGATCGGGTTGCCGGGGAAGTGGCCGGCAATGGCCGGATGGTCTGCGCCGATGACAAAGGCGGGCGGCTCGATGGTATCGCCGTGGTGCGCCGCGGCCAGTTGCGCGATCAGCGCCGCCAGCGCGGCGCGCGGCAGCTTGCCGGCGTCGTTGCGCGGCAGGCTCTCTGCGAACAGCAGCGGCCGCGGCAGGAAGGCCGGGTCGATGCCCATGCGCAGCCCCCGCAGCACCTGCGCCGGTGTCAGGCCAGGCGCGACTACGACCGCGGCCAGGCGCACCACGTGGCCGCGGAGGTCGCCCTCGTGGGCGTCGTCGGGCATGAAGAACGCGCCGTCCTGCACGCCTTCGATCGCATTGAGCTGGTGGTTCAGGTAGGCCAGCGAGGTGCGCTTGCCGGCGATGTTGAGCACGTCGGCCTTGCGGCCGTGCAGCAGGAAGTGGCTTGCATCCAGCGGCGCGATGGCATCGCCCAGCGGCACCGGCTGCTCGATATGGCCGCCTTCGGCCCAGGTCTCGGTGTCGTCGCCGCTGGCGCTGGGACGCTGATGCAGGCTTACGCCCGGGACCAGCGTCCAGGTGTCGGTCTGCGCGGTGCGCCGGGTGGCGAGCTGGCCGGTCTCGGTGCTGCCGTAGATTTCGCACAGCGGCGCGCTGAACAGCGTTTCGGTTTCGGCGGCGAGCTGGCGGCCGAGCGGGGCGGTGGCGCACAGCACCAGGTCGGTGGGAGGCATGGCCATGCCGGCTTGCACCAGCGTGCGCAGGTGCACCGGCGAGCTGACCAGCGCGCGCGGCCCCGGCACCGACGCCAGCGTGTCGCGCACATCGGCCGGGTAGAACGCGGTGGCTGCGGCCAGCGCGGCGCCGCCCTGCAGCGCCAGCATGACGGTGGCTTCCAGCCCGAACATATGCTGCGGCGGCACCGTGCCAACCAGCGTCCACGCGCGCCCGTCCAGCAGCCCCAGCCGCTGTGCCGCGGCGCGCGCGCTGCGGGCCATCGCGCCCCAGGTCTTGCGGTGCGGCACCGGCGTACCGGTCGAGCCGGAGGTGAATACGTAGGCCATCACCTGCGCCGCGGGAATCTCGGGGATGTCCACGACCCCGGCTGCGGCCGCGTCCGAAACTTCCGGATAACGGACCGCCGGCATCGCGAAATCCGCGACAGGCTGGTCATGCAGGCAGAACGCATCCGGCGCGAAGGCGGCCAGCTGGCGCACCATCTCCGTCGTCTGCGACGGCGGCAGCAGCGTAGCCTTGCGGGCCAGCAGCGCGGCGCACAAGCCGACGGTGAAACGGTAGCGGTCCGTGCAGGCGTTGAACACATGGCCGCCCACGGGCATCGCGGCGGCCACGCGGTTTACGTCGGCCAGGAACTGCCGCACGGTAACGGGCCGCCCGTGCGCCCAGGCGATAACGCCTTCGGGCGAGGCATGCGCGACGATCGGGAACTTGGTCATGGGCCAGAAGAGCCTGTGCTGAGGGCGGCGGGCGCGTCAGCGCGACGACCCGGACCGGCCCGCCCGGGCAGCCATGACCGCGCGGTAGCCGTGCACGGCGTCAAGCAGGCCGGTATGGCGCATGCCGGGGAAGGCGATGCGGCGGCACGCGGCTTCGCCCGCGAACATCGCGGCAATCAGCAGCGGCGTGCCCAGGTTGGCGAAGCTGGACCAGGTCGCCACCGGCGCCAGCACGAACAGCAGCGTGGACACGCCCACCATCGCCGCGAAGAACAGCGTCCAGGCCTGGGTCACGCGCAGTGTGTACTGCGCGTGCGAGGGCGACAGCGGTCCGTGCAGCGCCGTGGCGATCTGCATGCACAGCGGCGTGCTGCCCGCGCGCAGGCTCTGCCCGAACATCACGCCCAGCGCCGCGTTCACGCCGGCATGTTGCAGGAAATAGGTCCAGCCGAAATGCCCGGCCAGCGGCGCGCGCCAGATCCACAAAGCGGCGCATGCCGCCAGCAAGGCCAGCCATGCCGGCGCGCGCCATCCGGCGCGCCGCAGCGCGACGAAGCCGATTGCCAGGAACGGCGCCGCGCCGAGGAACAGAGCGGCGACCTCGGCACCCGGCTGGTGGGCGGCGCGATGCAGGGCCGATTCATAGACGACGAAACCCAGCACCGCGGCGATCCATCCGTGGCGCTGCAATGGCGAAGCCAGGACATCCGGACGGGCTGGGAAGCCCGGCGCGGCGGGCGGGGTGGGGAGGTCTAAGGGCTGGCTCGAAGGCATCTGCAGGGTTATCGTGTGTTGCGTAAGGCGCTTCATGGGCGCCCTCTGTATAGTGCGTGCGGTGCGGGCGGCATTGCTGCGGCGGCGCAACGGCGCGCGAAGCGAACGCTTTATACCTCAAAAGACCCGGCCGACGGCGCGATGATTCCCCAAAGCCCCGCCTTTGTTGTTACTAAACTTCTCTCAACTGGCTCGGAATTGGGCCCTTTGATAGCATCGGTTGCCCTGCCCAGCGATCCAGGTCGACCATTGCCCGGACCGCGTGCCGCAGCGGCCTTCCTGCTGCCCCTTTGCAACATGACCGAACTCGAAACCGAACTTGCCCGCCTGATCATCGACGAACTCGACATTGCCGAGCTGCGGCTGGAGGACGTCAAGGCCGACACGCCGCTCTATGGCGAGGGCTTCGGGCTGGATTCCATCGATATCCTCGAGATCGCGCTGCTGGTTTCGCGCAAGTACGGCGTCGAGTTGCGTTCGGACAATCCCGACAACAAGACCATCTTTGCCTCGCTGGGCAGCCTGGCCGCCTACCTGGCAGCCAACCGCGCGCGCTAGCGCGGCGCTTCCCCGCCACCCGGCCAGCCCTCCCAGCACACGACCATGCCGCAGCAAGCCACGCCCCGCCCGGCGCTGGTGGCCGGCGGCACGCCCCATCCCATCGGCGGCTCCGCGCCGTCGGCCACGCACTTTGTCCTGATCCCCAGCTACAACCCGGGCCAGCGCCTGCACGACACGCTGCGCGCCGCGCGCGAGGCCTGGTCGCCGGTCTGGGTCGTGGTCGACGGCAGCACCGACGGCAGCGACCGCTGGCTGCAGGCGCAGGCCGCCACCGATTCAGGGCTGCGCGTGCTGGTGCTGCCCAGCAACCAGGGCAAGGGCGCCGCCGTGCTGCAGGGCATCGAGGCCGCCGCCGCCGAGGGCTTTACGCACGTGCTGGTGATGGATTCCGACGGCCAGCATCCCGCGCACCTGATCCCCGAGTTCATGGCGCTGTCGCAGCGCCAGCCCGGCGCGATGGTGCTGGGCCGGCCCGTCTTCGACGCCAGCGCGCCGCGCGAGCGGGTCTACTGGCGGCGCATGTCCAATTTCTGGTCCGACCTGGAAACGCTGTGGGCCGGCATCGGCGATTCGCTGTTCGGCTTTCGCGTCTACCCGATCGCGCCGCTGCGCGCGGTGATGAAGGAGAGCCGGTGGATGCGGCGTTTCGACTTCGATCCGGAGGTCGCGGTGCGGCTGTGCTGGCGCGGCGTTTGGCCGATCAACCTCGATGCCCCGGTGCGGTACTTCGCCCGGGGCGAGGGTGGGGTCTCGCACTTCCGCTACCTGCGCGACAACCTGTTGCTGACGGGGATGCATCTGCGGCTGGTGGCGGGCTTCGTGCTGCGGCTGCCGGTGCTGGTGTGGCGACGGTTGCAGCGTTCCGCGGGCAACACGTCGTCCGACGACGTGGCCTGACGCTTCCTGGCTCTTTCTGGCTCTTTCGCACCGGCCAGTCCGTACCGCCGCCGGACTTTGACCTGCCGCAACAAGGCTGCATTTGCCGCTCAAGAACTGATGGGACGTGTCGAAATCCCCTACATAGCCTATTGCGCAGGGTGGTGAGGTTCCATACAATCGCCCGACTCGCATTTGTAACTATTTGTAATCGGGGGAATGATGGGTTTCAGCAGGTTGTTGGCTGCAGGCATGTGCCTGGGGTTGGGCGCTTGTGCCACCGTCACCACGCCGCCCAAGGTCGTGGAGGCGCCCACGCCGCGCCAGCAGCAGCTCGCCGCACAGGAGGCCGTATCGCTGCCGCCGGTGCACCAGCTCAAACGCAAGATCGCCATCGGTCGCTTCTCCAATGAAACGCGCTATGGCCGCACGTTCTTCACGGACCAGAATCTGGATCCGCTCGGCAAGCAGGCCAGCGACATCCTGTCCAGCCGGCTGGTGGCCTCCAAACGATTCCTAGTGTTCGAACGGCCCGATCTGGGCAAGGTCCAGGCTGAGCAGAGCCTGACCAAGGACAGCCAGCTGGTGGGTGTGGATACGCTGATCATCGGTTCCGTGACGGAATTCGGTCGCGCCACCACGGGCAAGGCGGGCTTCCTCAGTTCGACCAAGGTGCAGACCGCCCACGCCAAGGTGGAAATCCGCCTGGTCGATGTGAAGACCGGCCATGCTTTTTTCTCCGCCAGCGGTGCTGGCGAGGCTTCCACTGAGTCCGGTGAGGTGGCGGGATTCGGCAGCAAGGCCGACTACGACGGCACGCTCAACGACAAGGCCGTTGCCGCCGCCATCTCGGATGTGCTGGGCCGCCTGATGAGCAAGCTCGAAGAGCGCCAGTGGAAGACCGACATCCTCAAGGCCGAAGGCCGCACGGTGTACATCTCCGGCGGCAGCCGCCAGGGCATCCGTGCCGGCGACATGCTGTACGTCTATGCCGAAGGCGAACAGGTCAAGAGCGCGCAGAGCGGATTCCAGATTGCGCTGCCGGCGCGCCCCGTGGCCAAGGTGCGGGTGCAGTCGTCGTTCGGCGACAGCGAAACCAATGAGGGATCCGTGACGGAACTCGTGTCCGGCACGCTGCCCAAGGGCACTGCCAACCTCTTCGTCGCGCAATAGGGAACCGCAAGATGAAACAGCTTCTGTGCGCCGCGGTTGCGGCGCTGGCCATGTACGGCTGTGCATTGCCGAATACGACCGTACAGAGCGGGCAGGGCCGTCCGACCCTGCGTGTCGTCGGCGCACCGCCACAGTCCGTGCTGATGGTAGATGGCATCCAGGTGGGCCAGGCGTCCGCCTTCGATGGCGTGCAGTCGGTGCTCAAGATCGAAGAGGGCCCGCACGAGGTCGAGGTCCGGCAAGGTGGGCGCGCACTGCTGACGCGCAGCATCTTTGCCTCGGGCGGCGAGTCCGTCAGCATCGAAGTTTCCGCGGAGCAACAACAATGAAAATGATCCACATCACCAGCGTGCTGGCGACCGCCGCGCTGCTGAGCGCCTGCGCGCCGCAGCAGAAGTACGCCTGGGGCTCGTACGAGCCGGCGCTCTACACCTACTACAAGACGCCAGCCGCTTCCGAGGCATTCGCGGAACAGCTCGGCAAGACAATCTCGGGCGCCGAAAGCAGTGGCGCCAAGGTGCCGCCAGGGCTCTATGCCGAGTACGGTAACGTGCTGCTCGAGCAAGGCAAGGCGAAGGACGCCGTGGTCTGGTTCGGCAAGGAAAAGGCCACGTGGCCGGAATCTGCCGCACTGATGACGCGCATGATCCAGATCGCCAGCGCACCGGCTGCCGACAAGGGTAAAGGCAAGGTGGTGGAAAACACTCAGACCAGCGTTCAGGCTGTCGCTCCTGCACAGGCCCCAGGTCAGACTACCAAGCAATAAGGGGAATCCATGCGCCTTATCCAATCGTTCCGCACGCTCGGCCTGCTGGCACTGGCAGGCAGCCTTGCTGCCTGCGCGCCCATGGCCAAGCGTTCCGACTACACTGCCTTCCGTTCCGAACAGCCGCGTTCGATCCTGGTGGTGCCGGTAGTGAACCGCAGTGTCGATGTCGATGCGCCTGACTACTTCCTGTCGACTATCTCGCGACCCATCGCAGAGCGCGGCTACTACGTTTTCCCGGTGCACCTGACCAAGCGCCTGATGGAAGACGAGGGCCTGTCCGACGCCGACCTGGTGCACAGCAATGACCCTGCCGTGATTGGGAAAATGTTCGGCGCGGATGCAGTGATGTATGTCCGTATCGACCGATGGGATTCCAAGTACCTGGTCTTGCAGACCACGACGACGGTAGAGCTCGACTACACGCTCAAGAGTGCGAAAGACGGCAAGACCTTGTGGACTCGGCATCAGCAACTGGCCTACACGCCCAACAACAATGCGGGCGGCGGTCTCGCAGGCCTGATCGCTTCGGCAATCGCTGCAGCCGTGGAAAAGGCAAAGCCTAACTACGTGCCGCTGGCACAGCAAGCCAATGCCTCGGCAGTCGGCTTGGCAGGCGTTGGCCTGCCCGCTGGCCCGTACGACCCGAAGTTCAAGGCTGACTCGGCCGAGTTCTGAGAGCCGACGCCACCATGCAGAAAGGCCGCGCGATGCGGCCTTTCTGCATTCCTGGCCCGCCTGGGCCGGGCATCAGCTTACTTGCCCAGTTCGTGGCCGATCACGCCGCCAACCACGGCGCCGCCGATCGTGCCCGCGGCGCTGCCGTCGGTCAGCTCATGTCCGGCCACACCGCCCGCCACTGCACCGGCCGCGGTACAGCCAGCCAGCGCCATGCTTGCGCTTACCAGTAGCGCACCTGCGAGTTTCCACATGATGGTCTCTCCTGCATCGTTGCCGGGCCGGCCCCACTGGACGGGCCCCATGTCTCCAGCTTAGGCCCGCGCCCGGCAGCGGCCTTTCCGAGACACGCCGATTGCGCTGTAGGAATCGGACGACGGCAGGTGACGCCGCGGCGACGTCAGGAGGTCTTCGTGTGCTGGCGCAGGCGCTTGATCAGCGACGAAGTGTCGGCGCGGCCGCAGCCCATCTGCTGCAGGTCTGCGTAGAACTGGTCCACCAGTGCCGTCACCGGCAGGCCGGCGCCGTTGCGGCGCGCCTCGTCCAGGCACAGGCCGAGGTCCTTGCGCATCCAGTCCACCGCGAAGCCGAAGTCGAACTTGTTGTCGATCATCGTCGGCCCGCGGTTTTCCAGCTGCCACGAACCGGCCGCGCCCTTGCTGATGACGTCCAGCACCAGCTTCATGTCGAGGCCGGCGCGCTCGCCGAAGGCAATGGCCTCGGACAAGCCCTGGATCAGGCCGGCGATGCTGATCTGGTTGACCATCTTGGCCAGTTGCCCGGCGCCCGATTCCCCGATGCGCGTGACCGCGCGCGCGTAGGCGGCGATGACCGGCTCGGCGCGCGCATAGACCTCGGCGTCGCCGCCGCACATGATGGTCAGGATGCCTTTTTCCGCGCCGACTTCGCCGCCGGAAACCGGGCCGTCGATAAAGTGCAGGCCGCGCTCGCCCGCGGCGGCGTAGAGCTCGCGCGCGACGTTGGCGCTCGCGGTAGTGTGGTCGACGAAGATGCAGCCGCTCGGCGCGCTGAAGAAGGCACCGTCATGCCCGGTCAGCACGGAACGCAGGTCGTCGTCGTTGCCCACGCAGGAGCACACCACCTGTGCATCGCGCACGGCCAGCGCCGGCGTGGCGGCCGCCTTGCCGCCGAACTTCTCGACCCAGGCCTGTGCCTTGGCGGCGGTGCGGTTGTAGACCGTGACCTCGTGTCCCTTGGCGGCGAGGTGGCCGGCCATGTGGAAACCCATGACGCCGAGTCCGAGAAATGCGACACGCATGCTGCTGCTCCGTTGCTTGTTTGTTCGTTGTGAGATCGGTGAGGCGGTCCCGTTTGCGCCGGGGCGCTTGCGCGGGTGGGCGCGGGTGGGACGCGTCCCGGACACAGAGTATACGGGTGCGGTGGGGCGGGGGACAGATACAGCGATGCGCCAGTCAGGGCATGACAGGGCGGCTATCGGGCACAAATACCTATCACATCGCCAAACCAGAAATACGCATGAGATAGGTATTTGCCGAAATACTCATGACAAACGGAAGCGGCATTGACAGCCCATTGACAGCCGTTAACCCCGTCCATCACCTACGCCTTCGGGTCAGGATGCGCTGACCAGCATGCGGCGCGTTGAGGGTCTTCCTCTCCTGGCTTGCCTCCCGACACAGGTCGCTCCCAGCGACCTGTTGTTCTTTGTCGGGAGCAATACCGAGGCTCCGCCGCTCACTCCGGCTTCACCCCCGCCTCCCTGATCACCGCATTCCACTTGCCCACCTCCGCCTTGATCCGCGCCCCCGTCTGCGCAGGCGTGGTCCACGTGGCGATCGCCCCCTGCTTCAGCAGCGTGGCCTGGACCTCCGGCTCGGCAAGGATCTTCTTCAGGTCGCTGCTCAGCCGGTCGATCACCGGCGCGGGCGTGCCGGCAGGCGCGACGATGCCGAACATCGAACTCACCTCAAAGTCCTTCAGGCCCGCCTCATTGGCGGTCGGCACTTCGGGCAGGGCGCTCACGCGTTCGGATGAAGTCACGGCCAGCGCGCGGAGCTTGCCACTCTTGACGTAGGCCTGCGCGGCGGGAACGGTCTCGACCATGCTCAGCACCTGGCCGCCGATCAGGTCGGTCATGGCGGGGCCGCTGCCCTTGTAGGGCACGTGCAGCATTTCCACGCCGGCCATGCGCTTGAACATTTCACCGGCGAGGTGCTGCGGCGAGCCGTTGCCTGCCGATGCAAAGGTGATCGCGCCCGGCTTCGACTTGGCCAGCGACACCAGCTGCGGCAGGTTGTTGGCGCTCACCGACGGATTGACCACGAACACCAGCGGCACCGTGCCCACGATGGATACCGGTGCGAAGCTCTTTTCCAGGTCATAGGGAACGCGGCTCTTGTACAGCGCGGCGTTGATGGCATGGCTGGTGAGCGCGCCCATCAGCAGCGTGTACCCGTCGGCGGGCGACTTGGCGACCAGTTCGGCGCCGATATTGCCAGCGGCGCCGGCGCGGTTGTCGACCACCACCTGCTGGCCCAGCGTGATGGAGAGGCGCTGCGCCAGCGTGCGGCCGATCACGTCGGTGGCGCCGCCCGGCGGGTAGGGCACGACCAGCCGGATCGGCTTGCCGGGCCAGGTTTCCGCGGCGCTGCCGAATGCGGGTGCGAGCAGCATGCCGGCAAACGCGAGCGAGGCAACCAGGACGGAGCGGCGAGGGGTGCGGCGCGGCGCAAGAATGCCGCGGCCGGACAGGGAAATGCCAGGCATGGGGGTCTCCTGTGCCGGGAAGTCTTTGAAATTGGAGGAGTGCCCGACGGATGAGCGCCCGCCCGGCCGATGACGCCCCGGCTTCGTCATCGGGCCCAAGTGTAGGGGGCGGCTCTTGATTGATGAAGACGTATTTTTCTATCGACTGATCTGAAATTCAGATTAATTTTCCCTGCGCGCTTCCATGCTTGCGCCGTTCGTGCTTTGGCAGCTAAGCTTCTGTCATCGATTATCAATAATCCTATTGGAGATAACCCTCGTGTCCCTCACCGACCACAGCAAGGCCAGCCCGGCTACCGCCACCGACCCCAAGGCCCAGGACGAAGGCGCCGCGGCCGGCAGCCCGCAAGGCTTGGCCAAGGGCCTGACCAACTACGGCGACACCGGCTTCTCCCTGTTCCTGCGCAAGGCCTTTATCAAAGGCGCGGGCTACACCGACGACGCGCTGGCGCGCCCGGTGATCGGCATCGTCAATACCGGCAGCAGCTACAACCCCTGCCACGGCAACGCGCCGCAACTGATCGAGGCGGTGCGCCGCGGGGTGATGCTGGCCGGCGGCCTGCCGGTGGACTTCCCGACCATCTCGGTGCACGAGAGCTTCTCCGCGCCGACCAGCATGTACCTGCGCAACCTGATGTCGATGGATACGGAAGAGATGATCCGTGCCCAGCCGATGGACGCGGTGGTGCTGATCGGCGGCTGCGACAAGACCGTTCCGGCGCAGTTGATGGGCGCGGCCTCGGCCGGCGTGCCGGCGATCCAGCTGGTGACCGGGTCGATGCTGACCGGCGCGCACCGCGGCGAGCGCGTGGGCGCGTGCACGGACTGCCGCCGCTACTGGGGCCGCTACCGCGCCGATGAAATCGACGCGGTCGAGATTGCAGACGTCAACAACCAGCTGGTGGCCAGTGTGGGCACCTGCTCGGTGATGGGCACGGCCAGCACGATGGCCTGCGTGACCGAGGCGCTGGGGATGATGGTGGCGGGTGGCGCGTCGGCGCCGGCGGTGACGGCCGACCGTATCCGCGTGGCGGAGCGCACCGGCACCACCGCGGTGGCGATGGCCAAGGCGCGGCTGACGCCTGACCGCATCCTGACCGGCAAGGCCTTCGAGAACGCGCTGCGCGTGCTGCTGGCGATCGGCGGCTCGACCAATGGCATCGTCCACCTGACCGCGATTGCGGGACGCCTGGGCATCGACATCGACCTGGCCGGGCTCGACCGCATGAGCCGCGAGACGCCGGTGCTGGTGGACCTGAAGCCTTCCGGCCAGCACTACATGGAAGACTTCCACAAGGCCGGCGGCATGACCGCGCTGCTGCGCGAACTGCGCCCGCTGCTGCACCTGGATACGCTGACGGTCTCGGGCCGCACGCTCGGCGAAGAACTGGACGCGGCGCCGCCGCCGTTCGCGCAGGACGTGATCCGCCGCGCGGCCGACCCGATCTACCCGGCCGGCGGTCTCGCGGTGCTGCGCGGCAACTTGGCGCCGGGCGGCGCCATCATCAAGCAGTCGGCGGCCGACCCGGTGCTGATGGAGCATGAGGGCCGCGCGGTCGTGTTCGAGAACGCCGAGGACATGGCGCAGCGCATCGACGACGAAGCGCTCGACGTCAACGCCGACGACATCCTGGTGCTCAAGCGCATCGGGCCGACCGGCGCGCCCGGCATGCCGGAGGCCGGCTATATGCCGATCCCGCGCAAGCTGGCGCGCGCCGGCGTCAAGGACATGGTGCGCATCTCGGACGGGCGCATGAGTGGCACCGCGGCCGGCACCATCGTGCTGCACGTGACGCCGGAAGCCGCCATCGGCGGGCCGCTGGCGCTGGTGCAGAGCGGTGACCGCATCCGGCTGTCGGTGCGCGAGCGCGACCTGACGCTGCTGGTGGACGATGCCGAACTGGCCAGCCGCGCGGCGGCGCAGCCGGTGGAGCGCCCGCGCGCGGAACGCGGCTATCGCAAGCTCTTCCTCGAGACCGTGACGCAGGCCGACCAGGGTGTCGACTTCGATTTCCTGCGCGCCACGCAGACGGTGGAAACCGTGCCGCACAAGCGCTGAGCCATGAACGATGTGCAAACCGAAGCCGGCGCCATGCAGCAGGCCGTCGACACCCTCGAAGAGGACATCGTCTTCGGCCGGCTGCATCCGCGCGAGCGGCTGACCGAAGACGACCTGATGGCGCGCTTTGACCTGAAGCGCCATGTGGTGCGGCAGGTGCTGGCCGGGCTGGAGGCGATCGGCGTGGTCGAGCGCAAGCGCAACGTGGGTGCCGTGGTGCGCGCCTTCTCCGAGCGCGAAGTCCTCGAGCTGTATGCGCTGCGCGAGGTGCTGGAATGTCACGCGGCCGCGCTGATCCCGTTGCCGGTGCCGGCGGCGCGGCTGTCGCCGCTGGTGGCGGTGCAGAAGCAGCATGATGCGGCGGTCGCGGCCGGCAACGCGCGCGCGGTGTTCCGCATCAACCAGGCCTTCCACCGCGAGCTGTTCGCGCTGACCGACAACGCGGTGCTGCAGCAGGCCATCGGGGACTACGCGCGCCGCACCCACCCGATCCGCTTCGGCACGCTGGCTGCGGCGGCGTACCGCGAGCGCGCGCGGCAGGAGCACTGGGCGATGATCGAGGCGCTGAAGACTGGCGACCGCGACGCGCTCATGACACTGTGCCGGCGCCACCTGCTGCCGTCGCGCGATGCCTACCTGGCCGCCGAGCAGGCGCGCGGGGCGGCCTGAAGAAACGCCTCACGCATCACAGCCGAGTCAGAACCCGCCTACGCCAGCATCCGCCCTTGTCCTATCCCTTGCGTGCCCGCCACTACCTACATTGAAGCTAGCACCACCGCAAGGAGCCGACTTATGTCATTCGCGCTATACATCATAGGCCTGCTGGTCCTGGTGGGCGGCATCGCCTGGGGCATGTCAACGGCCGGCCTTGCGCCCGTCTATATCGGCATTGCCTGCCTGATCGTGCTGGGGATCGGGATCATGGCGGCCGTCTCCCGTACCCGCACCAAAGATCCATCCTGAACGCTGCGGGCCCGGCGCCATGCCGGGCCCATTTGCTTGTCCGCTTCCGCTTGTCTTCACGCCGCGTAGCGGCCTCGCGCGCGGCAGTCGATGATGCTCATGCGCCGGCCTCCGCAGTGCTGCTTTGCGCGGCTGAAGGATGGGCCAGCTGTGTGCGCACCGCAGCCGCCAGTTCCGCGGCGGCGGGCGACAGGGTGCGATTGCGTGACGTCACCAGCCCGATCGAGCGCTCGGTCACCGGCGCGGTCAGCAGCCGCTCGACGATGCCGGGCTGGCGCACGGTGCCGGCGGCAATCTCCGGCAGCGCGGCGACACCGAAGCCGCATTCGACCATGGCCGCGATGGTCGCCAGGTGCTCGGCCTCGAACACCGGCTGGAAGCGGATGCGGTTCTGCAGGAAGGCCCATTCGGCGTACTGGCGCACGCTGCTGGGATGCGTCATCGACACGTGCGGCGCGTTGGCGGTATCGGCCCAGCGCAGCGGCCCGGCGGTGCGCGCCATCGGGTGCGCGGACGGGATCAGCAGCACGAAGCGGTCGGACAACAGCGGCTCGTACTGCAGGTCGGCCTGCTGCGGATCGGCCGCGGTCAGCGCAAAGTCGACTTCGCCGGCGCGCACCAGGTCGAAGGCGGGGCCGGACAGCGTGTCGATCACCTTCAGCGCCACTTCCGGGCGCGCGCGGTGGTAGGCCATCAGCACGCGCGGCAGCATGCGCGCCGCCAGCGACGGCAGCGCCGCCACCGCCACCTGCCCGCGCTCGGCGCTGGCAATGCCGGTCACGGCGTCGATGGCGCCGCGAAAGGCCGCCTGCAGCAACGCGGCCTGTTGCATGAAGACCTGGCCGGCGGCGGTCAGGCGCACGGTGCGGGTGGTGCGGTCAAAGAGGCGCACCCCGAGGGACTCCTCGATGCGCAGGATCTGCGTGGACAGGGCGGACTGCGACAAATGCAGCTGGCTGGCGGCCTGGCGGAAGTTCAGCGTGCGGCCGAGGACCAGCGTGGTATCGATGTCGCGCATCGACAGGTTGATTTTCATGGTGTGGCTGCGGCGGGCGGGCACCGGCCGGCGGAGTCTTGCGATTGATCTGATTTGCGGATCATTTTATCCAAAGAATCGACTTCATCAATCAAAGGGAGTTCTCTACACTGCCGGGATTCGATGGCCTGGCGCGTTGTTGGCGTGTGCGGGCCGCACCGCATCCACCCTGGAGGACCTATGCCGAACCCGACCGATCCGGTCATTCTCAGCCGCCCCGGCACCGCGCATGCGGTTGTGGTGGGCGGCGGCACCATGGGCGCCGATGTCGCCGTAGTGCTGACGCGCGCGCTGTGCCGCACCACCGTGATCGAGCCGGACGCCGGCCGCGCCGCCGCATTGCCTGAGCGAGTGCGCGACAACCTCGCCACCATCGGCTGCGAGCAAGGCGCCGCACGGCTGGTCGTGGCCGCGACGCTGGACGACGTGGACTGGTCCACCGTGGACCTGGTGATCGAGTGCATCCCGGAACGCCTGGACCTGAAGCAGGCGCTGTTCGCCGACCTGGGCCGGCGCGCGCGCGCCGATGCCGTGCTGGCCAGCAACAGCTCCAGCTTCCCGATCAGCGCCATCGGCGAAGGCCTGGACACGCGTGCGCGCATGCTGGGCCTGCACTTCTTCATGCCGGCGCACCTGGTGCCGCTGGTGGAAGTGGTGATGGGCGAGGGCAGCGACGAGGCATGCGCCGACGCGCTGATCGCCTTTATGCGTCGCTGCGCGATGGTGCCGGTCAAGGTGCGCAAGGATCTGCCGGGCTTTCTCGCCAACCGGCTGCAGCATGCGCTGTCGCGCGAAGCCTTCAGCCTGATCGACCGCGGCATCGCCTCGCCCGAGGACGTGGATGCGGCGGTGCGATTCGGCTTCGGTTTCCGCTTCCTGGCGGCCGGCCCTGTGCTGCAGCGCGACCACGCCGGCATCGACGTGCATGCCGCCGCGGGTGCCACCATGTACCCGAGCTTCTGCAATGACGACCATCCCGCGCGCTGCCTGTCGGAGCGCGCCGCCGACGGCCGCCACGGCATGAAGCGCGGCGAAGGCTTCTACCAGTGGACCCCCGAGACCATTGCCGCCGAGCGCGCGCGCTATGACCGCCTGCTGCGCGCCGGCCTGGAACTGATTGCCCCCGAATTGCCCGAGATCCAGCCATGACCCAAGCCCATCCCAATGCCGCGCTGCGCACGCCGCTGGCCGACTCGCCCCTGATCGTCACGGTTGCACCGAACGGCGCCTACAAGAAAGCCGCCGACCATCCCGCAGTGCCGCTGACCGCGGCGGCGCTGGCCGCTGAGGCGCGCGCCTGCCTGGACGCCGGCGCGGCCATGATGCACATGCATGTGCGCGATGCCGAGGGCCGTCATTCGCTCGACGTGCAGGCCTACCGCGACGCGCTGGTGGCTGTGAAGCAGGCGGTCGGCGACTCCCTGCTGGTGCAGGTGACGAGCGAGGCCGCCGGGGTCTACAAGGCTGCCGAACAGATGGCGATGGTGCGCGAATTGCGCCCCGAGGCGGTGTCGGTGGGCCTGCGCGAAGTGGCGGCACCGGAGATCCCCGAAAGCGAACTGGCCGCGTTCTTCGCGTGGCTGGCCAGCGAACGCGTGATGACGCAGGTCATCCTGTATGACGTCGCCGACGTGCGGCGCTGGCAGTCGATGCGCGAACGCGGCATGGTGCCGCCGGGGGCGTGGTCGGTGCTGTACGTGCTGGGGCGCTATTCGGCCGGGCAAGTGTCGTCGCCGCACGACCTGCTGCCGTTCCTGCAGGTGGCCGCGGAGCGGGACGAAGCGCTGCCGTGGGCAATCTGCGCCTTCGGCCGCGAAGAGAATGCCTGCGTGACCGCGGCCGCCGCGTTCGGCGGCCATGTGCGGGTAGGTTTCGAAAACAACCTGCTGCTGCGCGACGGCAGCCGCGCGCCCGGCAACCACGCGCTGGTGGCGCAGGCGGTGCAGGGCGGGCTGACGCTGGGCCGGCCGATCGCCGATGCCGCCGACGCGCGCCGGATCTACGGCGAGGTGCGCTGAAGGCGCCCTGGCCCGATCAGGTGCCGTCAGGCGCCGTCGGAGAAGCTGTCGCGCGGGCCGTTCGGGTTATGCGCGCCGTCGGTAAAGGTGCTGCGGGTGCCGGTGGCGCTGTGTGCGCCGTCGGTGAACGAACTGCGCGTGCCAGTGGCGCTGTGCGCACCGTCGGTAAAGGTGCTGCGGGTGCCGGTGGCGCTGTTGGCACCGTCGCTGAACGGGTCGACGCTGCGCGGTGCGGCCTGCGCAGTGCCGACCACTGCGGCAATGAGGGCGGTAGCTGTAAGGATTTGCCTGAGTGCTTGCATGGATCGATGCTCCTGAAGAGTGCCGACCGGGGGTGGGCGGCGGTATGGAAAGTCTAGAAAGCGACCGCCCACGCCAGCATGACTGGCACATGACAATGCCGTCATTTTTGTCATTTCTCGCAGCCGCCCGCAGCCGGCTGCCCGTGCCGACACAATGGAGAAGCGGGAGCACCGGCAAAGGCTGTAGAATCATGGCTGTCTGACCGGCCTGCTGTTCCATCGCCGGTTCTCCATTGCCCGCGGGAATGCAGCGGGTTTCTCACGAAAGTCATGTCCGAGTCTGATTCAGCCAAACTCGCTGCGGTGGCCTGGATCCGCGAGCAAATGGACCGTCATGCCCTGACGCTCGACGACCTGGTCGCCGCCGGATGCTTCGACAAGGTCCCGGCGCCCGCTGCCCAACCTGTTGCCGCGAAAGCACCGCGAAAGACTGCGGCCGCGCCGCAGTCCGATGTCGCCGTCGCGAAGTCGCCGCTTGCGGAGCCTGCGCCGAACGGTACGCCGCAGGCTTCCGCGTCCCGCCCGCTTTACCGCAATGCCCTCGGGCAGAGTTGGGACGGCCAGGGCGAATATCCCGACTGGCTGCAGCGCGCGGTCAACGCCGGGCAATCGATCGAATTCTTCCGCGTCGAATAAGGCGCACGCACGCACGCCGTGCTGCGCAGCCTTTGGCGTGATTCGGGGAAAATGCGCAGCGCGTGAAGCCCGCGCCGCGAATGCCGTCAGCAGTGCGGGGCCAACGGCAGCAGGCCGGTGAACACGGCCGGCGTCGCCAGCGGCGCCGCGTGGGCCCAATGGACCAGGACCTCGGCAGGCAGTTCCGGCAGTTCGCCTGTTGCGGCAGAGGATTGTGCCGGCGAGGCGGTGCTGTCGTCGGGCGACTGCGGCGCATTCGCATCCTGCAACCTCAGCGGCGCGCCATTGTCGGCGGGCTCCGCCATCACCTGCACCGCGCTGCCGCTGCAACGCTGGCTGGCGCCATCGAGTGCCGCTTCCGCTTCCATCTTTGCGGCGACATGCCGTTCCGGCAGCGACAGCCCCGCCGCCTGCACCGCGCTGCATACCGTCGTCACCGTCGCTGCTGCGACGCAGAGCGGCAGCGAGGACAGCGCAAGGCACAGCAGCAGGCGGTTCGGGAGGCGTTTCATCGGAAGGGCAGGCGAAGGGAATTCGCGACAGAATGACTGCGGAGTGGCGTGAACCAAAGGCGATGCCCGTGGTCATCGCGCATTTTACCGGGGTTTTCCCCTGCATTGCCCTTGCCGGGGGATGACATTTCTGAAATCTTCGCCCATTTCCGGCCATCCTCGGATAGCGTTACGCCATGGCGGCGCTGGTGCCGCCGGAAAGTGACTGATTCATGCGTATCCTGATTGTCGAGGACGAACCCAAGGCGGGCGACTACCTGCACAAGGGCCTGAGCGAGTCCGGCTTCGTGGTGGACCTGGCGCGCGACGGCGTCGATGGCCTGGCCCACGCGCGCGAACACCCGTACGACCTGATCGTGCTGGACGTGATGCTGCCCGGCCTGGACGGCTGGCAGGTACTGCGCGAGCTGCGCCGCGAACGCGACACGCCGGTGCTGTTCCTGACCGCGCGCGACGAGTTGTCCGACCGCCTCAAGGGCCTGGAACTGGGCGCCGACGACTACATGGTCAAGCCCTTCGCCTTTGCCGAGCTGGTGCTGCGCATCCGCACCATCCTGCGCCGCGGCCCGCTGCGCGAGAGCGAATTCATCGAAGTGGCCGACCTGCAGATCGATGCGATCCGCCGCCGCGTGGTGCGCGCCGGCCAGAAGATCGACCTGACCTCCAAGGAATTCGCGCTGCTGTACCTGCTGGCGCGCCGACGCGGCGAAGTGCTGTCGCGCTCGCTGATCGCCTCGCAGGTGTGGGACGTGAATTTCGACAGCAATACCAATGTGGTGGACGTGTCGATCCGGCGCCTGCGCGCCAAGGTCGACGATCCCTTCCCGCGCAAGCTGATCCATACGCGCCGCGGCATGGGCTACGTGCTGGACGACGGCGACGAGGGTGAGGACCGCAGGCTGCGCGACGAATGAAGCGGCTCACGTCTTCCCTTACCACGCGGCTGGCACTGGCGTACGGGCTGGCCACGGCCGTGATCCTGGCCGGCGTCGCGGCCTATCTCTCCAGCGCGCTGTCGACCCAGCTGGAAGGGCGCGATGAAAGCGAGCTGGTGGGCGAGGTGCTGCTGGTGCGCCACCTGCTGCGAGAAGTGAGCAGCGAAGCCGAGATCCGCGCCGATTCCCACCGATTTGCCGACATCGCCATGGGCCACGAAGGCCTGATCCTGGTGGTGCGCACGCGCCAGGGCGAGCCGCTGGTCACGCTGAATCCGCGTAATGAGACCGTGCCGCCGCTGCGCGTGCTGCCCGTCACCACGCAGCCTGAAAAGGGCATGCTGCAGACCTGGTACCCGCGCAACCGCGTGCCGTCGCGCGGCATTGCCGCGCTTGGCCAGCTGGGCAACTCGGACAAGGCCGTGGAGATCGTGGTGCTGCGCGATGCCGGCTACCGTGTGGCGCTGATCCGCGAATACCGCCACCAAGTGCTGTGGGCCATGCTGTGCGGCGCCGCGGTCGCGGCGGGGCTGGGCTTCGTGCTGGCGCGGCGCGGGCTGCGGCCGCTGCGGCGCATGGCCGCAGATGCCGCCGCGGTCACCACCAGCCGCCTGGCCACGCGGCTCGACGTGGGCAGCGCGCCGGCCGAGCTGCGCGAGCTGGCGGCGGCGCTCAACGACATGCTGGCGCGGCTGCAGGACAGCTTCTCGCGCTTGTCCGAGTTCTCGGCGGACCTGGCGCACGATTTCCGCACGCCGATCAGCAACCTGATCGGCCAGACCCAGGTGACGCTGGCGCAAAGCCGCGGCGTGGCGGAGTACGAAACCCTGCTCGAATCCAACCTGGAAGAGTACGAACGGCTCGCGCGCATGATCGAGAACATGCTGTTCCTGGCGCGCGCCGACCACGCGCAGGTGGCGCTGGGCGTGCGCACGCTGGACGCGCGCGAAGAGCTGGACAAGATGGCCGAGTACTTCGAGGCTGTCGCCGCCGACCGCGATGTCACGCTGGCGGTCGCCGGGCGTGCGCCGGTGCAGGCCGACCAGACCCTGCTGCGCCGCGCCGTCACCAACCTGCTCGACAACGCGCTGCGCCATGCGCCGGCGGGCAGCACGGTGCGGCTCGACGTCAACCGCATCCCGGCGCCCGGCGGCGCCACTACCTGCATCCGCGTGGCCAATTCCGGGCCGGCGATCCCGCCCGAGACCCTGCCGCATATCTTCGGGCGCTTCTACCGGGCCGACCCGTCGCGCCGCAATTCGGCGGCGTCTACCGGGCTGGGGCTGGCCATTGTGGACACCATCATGCGGCTGCATGGCGGCAGCGTGACGGTGCGCAGCCTCGACGGCGAAACGGTGTTTTCTCTGGAGTTCCCGGCTGATGCCACGGCGCCTGCCGTGCCCGCTGCGGCTAGCGTTTCCTGAGCCATCTCCGTCACTTGCATGCAGCCGGCACGCGCGCATAATGGCGCGCGTGCCGCTTCGCTCCACCCGGGTGTGCGGTACATCGCCAGTGCAATGCAACCCCGAATGGCAACCCCGAATGGCAACCCAATTGGCAACCCAAAAGGAGAATGACATGCAGGTGCAACCCTATCTGGACTTTGGCGGCCGCTTCGACGAGGCCGTGGCCTTCTACGGCAAGGTGCTGGGCGCGCAGGTCACCTTCGTGATGCGCTACAAGGACGCTCCGAGCGAGGGCATGGAAGTCCCGGATGACTGGAAGGACAAGGTGATGCACGCCAACATCCAGTTCGGCGAGAACCAGCTGATGGCGTCCGACGGTCAACCCGGCGCGCGGCCGTCGTTCAGCGGCTTCAGCCTGTCGGTGGGCGCGGTCGGCAAGGACGAGGGCCAGCGCATCTTCGACGGCCTCAGCGAAGGCGGCCAGGTCGTGGTGCCGTACCAGAAGACCTTCTGGGCCGAAGGCTTCGGCATGCTGGTGGACCGCTTCGGCATGTCCTGGATGGTCAACTGCGAGCACTGACCCGCATGGCGGACAGTGGCGCCGCCATGCCGCTTGACTCTGTAGTCGCTACAGGGTCTTCAATGTCATCAGGTCAAACCAGCGGGAACAACAAGAGATGGCTCGCACGTCACCTGAAGACGCCCTTCCTCAAGATCACGCCGCCCATGCGCACGATGGCGCCGCGCACCGCCACGGCGGCCACGACCACGATCACCACCACCACGGGCATGAGCACGACCATGCGCACGACCACGCGCACGCACATCCGGCTCCTGCCTGCTGCGGTAGCGGCTGCTCGTCGACGGTCGCGCTGACGCCGCCGACACCTGTCGAAGTGCCGGCCGGCGCCCGCACCGCCGTCTGGCGCATCGACGCCATGGACTGCCCGACCGAGGAAACGCTGATCCGCAACAAGCTGGGCGGCATGGCGGGCGTGGCAGCGCTCGAATTCAACCTGATCCAGCGCGTGCTGACGGTGCACCACACGCTGCCGTCGCCGGAGCCGGTGGTCAAGGCGATCCAGAGCCTCGGCATGCAGCCGGTGCCGCTGAGCCCGGAGGCCGCGCAGCAGGTGCTGCCGGAAACCACCGCACGCAAGTCCTGGTGGCCGCTGGCGCTGGCCGGCGTTGCCGCGGTCGGTGCCGAGGGGACGGAATGGCTGGCGCTGGGACTGCCGTGGCTGCCGGCCGTGCTGGCGCTGGCGGCGGTGGCGCTCGGTGGCCTGACCACCTACCGCAAGGGGTGGATCGCGTTGCGCAACGGCAACCTCAATATCAATGCGCTGATGAGCATCGCCGTCACCGGCGCACTGCTGCTGCGCCAGTGGCCAGAAGCGGCCATGGTGATGGTGCTGTTCGCGCTGGCCGAGCGCATCGAGGCCGCATCGCTGGACCGCGCCCGCAACGCCATCCGCGGGCTGATGGCGATGGCGCCGGAGCAGGCCACGGTGCGGCGCGCCGACGGCAGCTGGGAAGCCGTGCCCGCCGCCGGTGTGGCGGTGGGCGCGCTGGTGCGGCTGCGTCCGGGCGAGCGCGTGGCGCTGGACGGCAAGGTCGTGCGCGGCCAGTCGGCGCTCGACCAGGCGCCCATCACCGGCGAGAGCGTGCCGGTGGACAAGGCGGAGGGCGATGCGCTCTTTGCCGGCTCGATCAACCAGTCCGGCGAGCTGGAATACACCGTGACCGCGCCGGCCAGCGATTCCACGCTGGCGCGCATCATCCACGCCGTGGAAGCCGCGCAAGGCAGCCGCGCGCCGACGCAGCGCTTTGTCGACCGGTTCGCACGCATCTACACGCCGACGGTGTTCGCGATTGCGCTGGCGGTGGCCGTGGTGCCGCCGCTGTTCATGGGCGGTGCCTGGGTCGACTGGATCTACAAGGCGCTGGTGCTGCTGGTGATCGCCTGCCCCTGCGCCCTGGTGATCTCCACCCCGGTGACCATCGTCAGCGGGCTGGCGGCGGCCGCGCGGCGCGGCATCCTGGTGAAGGGCGGCGTCTACCTGGAGCAGGGCAGGCACCTGGGCTGGGTGGCGCTCGACAAGACCGGCACCATCACGCACGGCAAGCCCGCGCAGACCCACCACGCGCTGCTGGCCGACGATGTGCCGCAGGCGCGCGCCATTGCCGCCAGCCTGGCGGCGCGCTCGGACCATCCGGTTTCTCGCGCGGTGGCCGCGGCGGCCGTGGCGGACGGCATCGCCACGCTGGCGGTGGATGACTTCGAGGCGCTGGCGGGCCGTGGCACGCGCGGCAAGGTGGATGGTGTGGAATACCGGCTCGGCAACCACCGGCTGGTGCATGACCTGGGCGCATGCTCGCCGGTGCTGGAGGCGCGGCTCGAGGCGTTCGAGCGCGACGGCAAGACCGTGGTGCTGCTGGCACGTGTCGACGGCAACGGCGCCGCCACCGCGCTGGCCTTGTTCGCCGTGGCCGACACCGTGCGCGACACCAGCCGGCAGGCCATCGCGGAGCTGCATGCGCTGGGCGTCAGGACGCTGATGCTGTCGGGCGACAACCCGCACACGGCACAGGCCATCGCCGCCGAGGTCGGCATCCACGAGGCGCGCGGCAACCAGCTGCCGCAGGACAAGGCCGACGGCATCGCCGCGCTGGCCGACGCGGCGCATGCGCGCGGCGGCCGCATCGGCATGGTGGGCGACGGCATCAACGACGCGCCGGCGCTGGCGCGCGCCGATATCGGCTTTGCCATGGGGGCTGCGGGCACGGATACCGCCATCGAGACCGCGGACGTGGCGCTGATGGATGACGACCTGCGCAAGATCCCGGCTTTTGTGCGGCTGTCGCGCCGCACCTCGCGCATCCTGGTGCAGAACATCACGCTCGCGCTGGGCATCAAGGCGGTGTTCCTGGTGCTGACGGTGATGGGGATGGGGACGATGTGGATGGCGGTGTTCGCCGATATGGGGGCTAGCCTGCTGGTGGTGTTTAATGGGCTGCGGGTGGGGGCGGTGGGCAAAAGCAACGCTTAGCGTCGGTTTGCACCCCTCTCCCGCTCGCGGGAGAGGGGTGCCTGGTTCATGCGGTGTTGGCTGCGACTTAGCGCGTCACCACTTCCGGCTGCACAATCAACTCCCCACTACGCCCCGGAATCTCTCCCCACGTCACCGGCAATTCCGGCAACCCTTCGCGATCCAAGCCGCGATACCAGGTCGCCATCGACACCAGCTCGTGCCCCTGCGCACGCCACCCCGCCAGCAGCCGCTCGAACACCGGCGCCAGCTTGCCGCCTTCCAGCTCGGTATGCAGCGTGAACACATGGTCGCGCGCGCCTTCGGTCAGCTTCAGCAGTGCGGTGTGGACGTTGTCCTCGCTCAGGTCGTCGGTGCCGATCAGTTCGTCCAGCGTCGGCAACGTGGTCGGCATCTGCACATGCCGGCACGCCACGCCGTCGATGGTCGGGAGATACGGCGCAGTGCCGCGTCCGTCTGACGCATAGGCCATGCCCCAGTCATCGATCTGCCGGAACGCATCCTCGTTCATCTGCCAGCCGGCCGCGCCGTGCGTGGTGGGTGCTTCGCCAAAGATCTCGGTATAGCGCGCGAATGCCTGCTGCATCTGCCGCCGCGTCCACGCGGCATCGCGCTCGCGCACGTTGTCCTGCCAGTAGACGTGGTCCCAGGTGTGGATGCCACATTCATGGCCGGCCGCGCGTGCGGCGCGCATCTCGGCCGCGCCCTTGCGGCCGATGTCGGGCCCGGGCAGCAACACGCCGTACATCAGCGTGCGCAGCCCGTAGATGGACACCACCGAGGTGCGCGACACCTTTTTCAGGAAACCCGGCCGGAACACGCGCCGCAGCGCCCAGCCGGTATGGTCGGGCCCGAGGCTGAACAGGAAGGTGGCCTGCGCCTGTGCGGCCGCCAGCATCGACAGCAGCTTCGGCACGCCTTCGCGCGTGCCGCGCAGCGTGTCGACGTCGACCTTCAGGGCAATGCGTGCCATCTGCGGTGCGCGCTCAGTTGGCCGAATCGACCAGCGTGCGGGCCTCTACCACCTTGCCTCGGTACGCCTCGAAGATACGGCGCAGCGCCGCTTCCATGCTGATCTCCGGCTTCCAGCCCAGTTCCTCGATGGTGTTGTCGATCTTCGGCACGCGGTGCTGCACGTCCTGGTAGCCCTTGCCGTAGAAGTCGCCCGACGAGGTCTCGACGATCTGCGTCTTGCGTGCCTCGTCGGCGTACTCAGGATAGTCCGCGGCCATCTTCAGCATCATCTCGGCCAGTTCGCGCACGGAGTGGATATTGTCCGGGTTGCCGATGTTGAAGATCTTGCCGGTGGCGATGCCGTTGGGGTTCTCGATGATGCGCATCAGCGCGCTGATGCCGTCCGCGATATCGGCAAAGGCCCGCTGCTGCGCGCCGCCGTCGACCAGCTTGATCGGCTCGCCGCGCACGATATGGCCGAGGAACTGCGTCACCACGCGCGACGAGCCTTCCTTCGATTCGAAGATCGAATCCAGCCCCGCACCGATCCAGTTGAACGGGCGGAACAGCGTGTAGTTCAGGCCTTGCTCCATGCCGTAGGCGTGGATCACGCGGTCCATCAGCTGCTTGGAGCAGGCGTAGATCCAGCGCGGCTTGTTGATCGGGCCGTAGACCAGCGGCGAGGCTTCCGGATCGAACTCGTCGTCGCTGCACATGCCGTAGACCTCGGAGGTCGACGGGAACACCAGGTGCTTGCCGTACTTGACCGCGGCGCGCACGATCGGCAGGTTGGCCTCGAAGTCCAGCTCGAACACGCGCAGCGGCTCGCGCACGTAGGTGGCGGGCGTGGCGATGGCCACCAGCGGCAGCACCACGTCGCACTTGCGGATGTTGTACTCGATCCACTCCTTGTTGATGGTGATGTCACCCTCGAAGAAGTGCATGCGCGGGTGCTCGACGAGGTCGCCCAGACGGTCCGCCGACATGTCCATGCCGTAGACCTCCCACGACGTGGTTTCCAGGATGCGGCGCGTCAGGTGGTGGCCGATAAAGCCGTTGACGCCAAGAATCAGGACCTTTTTCATGGATTTTCTTTGGACTGTCCGGTAAGAAGTTGGGCGATGGCATCCGGCGCGACGGCCGAGCCGTCCTGCGCCAGCAGTTGTGTCACGAGTACCTGGCTGCCGTCGCCGCACAGGCCGACGATGTGGCCGTCGCGCACGTGCAGGCCGGGCGGAGTGCCGGACGACAGCGCCAGGGCGGCATCGGGCAGCGGACGGCGGGCTTGCGCGACGATAAAGCGCTGTCCCGCCAACTCGGTGAAGGCGCCGGGATACGGCGGCGCCACCGCGCGGATCAGGTTGTAGACCTCGGCCGCGGGGCGGCTCCAGTCAATGCGCCCATCCTCGGGTTTGCGGCCGGAATAATAGCTGCCTTCAGCCAGCCGATTGGGGCGTTGCGGCGTTTGCCCGGCCATCATCGCGGGCAGGGCGCGCCACAGGGTCTGCTCGGCGGCTACGGTGACCTTCTCGAAAACCTCGCCGGCGGTATCGTCCGGCAGGATCGGCACGGCGGTCTGGTCGACGATATAGCCGGCGTCCGGCCTGGCTTCCATCGCGTGCAGCGTGGCGCCGGTCTCGGTCTCGCCGTGCAGCACCGCCCAGTTCACCGGCACGCGGCCGCGGTACTTGGGCAGCAGCGAGCCGTGCATGTTGAAGGCGCCGCCCGGCGCCAGGGCCAGCACGCTCGCGGGGATCATCGAGCGGTAGTAGAACGAGAAAATTACGTCCGGGCGGCCATCGCACACGGCCTGCGCGATGGCGGGGTCGGTCGGGTCCTCGCCGTATAGGAACGGGATGCCCAGCTCGGCGGCGGTGTCGGCCACGCGCCGGAACCAGATGTTCTCGTCGGCGCGATCGCGGTGGGTGATCACCAGTGCCACCTCCACGCCGCGCGCATGCAGCACGCGCAGGCAGCGGTCGCCGACATTGTGGTAGGCAAAGACGACGGCGCGCATCATCGCTCCGTGCCGGCCGCGTGGGGCGCGGCAGGGGCGCGCGTGGGATCGCCCTCAAGCACCGCCTTGATGCGGTAGCGCGGGCGGTCGCGCACTTCCTGGTAGATGCGGCCGACGTATTCGCCCAGCAGGCCCAGGCCGAACAGCAGGATGCCGATCAGGAAGAAGTTCATGGCGAACAGGGTGAACAGACCCTGGACTTCCGAACCGAACAGGAAGCGCCGTACCAGCAGTACCACGACCAGGGCGCCCGAAAGCAGCGACAGGATCGTGCCGATCGCCGAGAACCACTGCAGCGGCACGATCGAGAAGCCCGTCACCAGGTCGAAGTTCAGGCGGATCAGCTGGTACAGCGAATACTTGGATTCGCCGGCGTGGCGCTGCTCGTGGCTGACCTCGATCTCGACAGGGTTGGAAGCAAAGGTGTACGCCAGCGCCGGGATGAAGGTATTGACCTCGCGGCAGGCGTTGATGGTGTCGATCACATTGCGGTCATAGGCGCGCAGCATGCAGCCCTGGTCCGTCATGCGGATCTTGGTGATGCGCTCGCGCAGCCGGTTCGTCGCGCGCGAGGCATAGCGGCGGAACGCGGTGTCGTTGCGATCGCGGCGGATGGTGCCGACGTAGTCGTGGCCGGCGCGCATGGCTTCGACCAGGCGCGGTATTTCTTCCGGCGGGTTCTGCAGGTCGGCGTCCAGCGTGATCACGATCTTGCCGCGGGTATGCTCGAAGCCCGCCAGGATCGCCATATGCTGGCCGAAGTTGCCGTTGAACAGGACCACCCGGGTCACGTCCGGGCGCTTGTGGAACTGCGCGGCAAGTATCTGCGCCGAGCGGTCGACGCTGCCGTCGTTGATGAAGATGATCTCGTACGACTCGCCGAGGCCATCCAGCGCCGGATAGAGGCGGTCGAACAGGGCTTGCAGCCCGTCTTCTTCGTTGTAGACCGGAATGACGACCGAGACCTCGACCGGGCTCATTTGGAAAGACGTTTGCATGTTTCGCTGAGGGTTGCGCAGACCCGCTCCACGTCGGCGGCTTGCATGGCGGGGAACAGCGGCAGCGTGACGATGCCGCGCCCGATGCGCTCGGCATGCGGCAGCATGCCTTCGCGCCAGCCGAGCGAGCGGTAGTAGGTGAAAAGATGAATGGGCGGATAGTGCACGCCGGTGCCGATGCCGCGCTCGCGCATCGCCTCCATGACCTGCTTGCGTGCCTGCGCCGGTCCGCCCTCGAGGCGCTCGGTCGGCAGCACCACCTGGAACATATGCCAGTTGGTGGTGGCGGCCTGGGGATCGAGCGGCTGCGGCAGTTCGATGCCGAGTTCGGCCAGGCCGCTGTCGGCCGCGCAGCGGAAATAGGCTTGTGCCAGTTCCGCGCGGCGCGCGGTGATGGCATCGAGTCTGGCGAGCTGCGCCAGGCCGACGGCGGCATTGACGTCGGTCAGGTTGAACTTGCCGCCCGGCTCCTCGACATCCATGCCGTCCATGCCGGTACGGATCACGCCCTGCAGCCGCAGGCGCTCGGCGCGCACGGCTTCTTCCGGCGTGTTCATCACCAGGCAGCCGCCTTCGATGGTGGTGATGTTCTTGTTGGCCTGGAAGCTGAAGCTGACCAGGTCGCCGAAGCTGCCGATGCGCTGGCCGCGCCAGCGCGAGTCGATCGCCTGCGCGGCGTCCTCGATCACGCGCAGGTTGTGTTTGGCGGCGATGGCGTAGAGGCGGTCCATGTCCACCGGCAGGCCCGACAGGTACACCGGCATGATCGCGCGCGTGCGCGGCGTGATCGCGGCCTCGACCGCATCCAGGTCCAGGTTGCGCGTGCGCGGGTCGATATCGACGAACACCGGCCGCGCGCCCACCGTCAGCACCACGTTGGCGGTGGCGACCCAGGTGACAGGGGTGGTGATGACTTCATCGCCCGGGCCGATATCGGCGATGCGCAATGCGATCTCCATCGTCGCCGAGCCATTGGCGAAGGTGCGCACCGGGCGGCCGCCGAAGAGGTCAGACAGCGCGGCCTCGAAGGCCTGCATCCGCGGGCCGGAGGTGATCCAGCCCGAGGCCAGCACCTTGCTGACTTCAGCAATGGCGGCGGCGTCGATGTCGGGGCGGACGAAAGGCAGGAATGCGGCGGGAGCGGTCATGGAAATGGCGATGGAGTGCGGTTGGTGCTGGGGGCGCCGGGCAACCGCGTCAGGATCGGGCGATCAGGAAGACGCCAGCCAGTATCAGCAGGATGCCGACCACGCGCAAGGGGCCGATCATCTCGCCGAACAGGTACCATGCGGCCACCGCATTGACCACGTAGCCGAGCGACAGCATCGGGTAGGCGATCGACACGTCCACGCGCGACAGCCCCACGATCCACACGCCCACGCTGACCACGTACAGCGTCAGCCCGGCCAGTACCGGCCATTGCGTCAGCACGCGCAGTGCCGTGACCAGCAGCGTGCCGCGGTCCAGCGTGATGGCGCCGATGGCGTTGACGCCGGCCTTGAGCAACAGTTGCGCGGCCGCATTGAGCAGCACGCCGGAAAAGATGAAAGCGAAAGTCGAAAGCGTCATGGCGCCGCGTAATGCCGGTTACTGTCCTTGGGATTGCGCCTGCGGGCCCTGGCCCGGCAGCACGAAATTGGCCACCGCCACGCGCCGGCGGTCGCCGGCGATCTTGTGCATTGGCACACCGCGCGCCGCCAGCGCGTTGTAGGTGTCGGGCAACATGATCGCCACCGCGCGCTGCCCGTCCTGCCAGCGGGCGATAAAGTCCTCCATGGTCGGGATCCACTTCTGCGGCTCCTGGCCGACGCCGAATTCCAGCTCGTCCGGATGCTCGACCAGGATGGTGGTGCGGCGCAGGTAGAACGGCAGCGTGTGGTCCAGCAGCCCCACGCTGTACAGCGGCATGTCCGGCGCCAGCACGGCGTTGATGGCGGGCACCAGGTCCGCGCCGGAGTTGGGCCGGCCCATGGCCTCATGGCCGCGCAGCGCCACCGTACAGCAAACTAACATCGCCAGCGCATAGGCCACCACGCTGGGGAACACGCCGCGCGTGCGCAGCAGGCGGCGCGCCAGCAGCGCGCCGGCCAGCATCACGACGAAGGCGATGCCGATCCACAGCGTGAATTCGCGATAGACCGCATTGGGCGTGCTGGGCTTGTCCAGCATGGCGACGAAGGGGCAGGCCAGCAGGCCCACCACGCCGAGCGCGATCATGGCATTGACCTGCCAACGCCATGCGCGTTCCGTCACGGTGTCCAGCGCGACGCCGGCCAGCAACGCCAGCGCGGGGAAGATCGGCACGATATAGCCCGGTAGCTTGGAGCCCGACAGGCTGAAGAAGACAAAGATCGCCGACGCCCACAGTGCCGCCAGCAGCGCCGGCTGGAACGGCCGCGGCGAGGTGCCGCGCTCGACGCCCGCGCGCTCGCCAACCGCCTGCAGCATCTGCGGCGCCAGGCCCAGCCATGGCAGGAAGCCCATCAGCAGCAGCGGCACGAAGAACCAGATCGCGCCCCCGCGCTGGTGCACGTTGGAGGTGTAGCGCTGCCAGTGCTCGTGGATAAAGAAAAAGCGCAGGAATTCAGGGTTGCGCTCCGACACCAGCCAGAACCACGGTACCGTCACCAGCAGCAGCATCGCGATGCCGGCCAGCAGATGCAGGCGGCGCCACAGACCCAGGTCCCGCGTCACCACCGTGTAGACCACCAGCACCAGGCCAGGCAGCGCCAGACCGACCAGGCCCTTGATCAGCACCGCCACGCCCATTGCCGCCCAACAGGCCAGCATCCAGTTGCGGCGCGACGCCGGCGTGGCGTCCGGGTGCTGTGCCAGCAGCATGAAGGCCAGCACGCACGTCATGGCCCCGGCCAGCGTCATGTCCAGCGAATTGAAATGTCCGGCGATATTCCACATCGGCGCCGACACCAGCACGAGCCCGGTCAGCAGGGCTGCGCGCGTGCCGAACCAGCGCGCCGCGGCCAGCATCGACACGCCCACCCCGAGCATGCCCGACAGCGCCACGCACAGGCGCGCCTGCCAGTCGCCGACGCCGAACAGCGTATAGGCCACCGTGGTCACCCACAGGTGGAAGGGCGGTTTCTCGAAGTACTTGAGTTCGTGGTAGCGGATCGTGACCCAGTCGCCGGTGGTGAGCATCTCGCGGGCGATCTCGGCATAGCGGCCCTCGTCCGAGCGCAGCAGGTGGCGCATGTCGAGCGTGCCGAACCAGACCAGCAGGATAAACAGGCTGACCAGGGCGATGGCACCCGTGGCGGCTCCAACGGACAGCCCGGCATACCGCGAGGTCAATGAACTACGCATAGATCTCCTGGAAAAGCACGACGGATGGATGGTCCTGCGAGGGTGCGCGGTGAGGGGAAGCCATCACAACGCATGGCGCCGCCCATTGGTGGACATCAGGGGAAACACCGGGGTGCAACACCTCCGGATGGACACCTCCGGTGACCGGCTGACAGGCGCCTGGAACGCCACAGCCGGCGCGGGGGCACGCGCGGCGGGCAATGGTAGCACGGCGGCAGGGGAGTCTCGCCGGGAGGCGGGAGCTTCACCGCAAGCGTGCGCGAAGGCACCCCGGTGCCTTCGCAGCGAGAGGAAAGTGCCTCAGGCGGCCTGCACGCCCACCGTGGCCGGGCGCACCCGGCGCAACCGGAACGCCACCCAAGGAGGATACCGGCATGGAAAACGCGGCCAGGACTGGAATCGAGGAAAACCCGGCCAGACAGTAGCGGGTAAAAACGCGACAAAGGCGCGCCAAAGACACCATAATTTCAGTGACCAGGCCGTCGCCTGGCAGGCCGGGCGCTACATCGGGGGCGTCTGGACATTCTAGACAGGGAATGATGTGAAGACAAAGGCGCAGCAATACCGGCTGGCGGGCCTGATGGCGGGGATGGCGCTGGCAAGCGGGGCCGGCGCGCAGCAGGCGGCCGCGCCCTCGGCCGCGGCAGGCGCCGCGGCGATGGCGGCGGCGCACACGGCGGTCAGCGAGGTCTCGGCCTCGGCTGCGGCCGTGTTGTGCAACGCGCCCTGGTTCCAGTCCGGCGCGCACGTGCAGATGGAAGGCGACGGCGTGCTGCCGATGTCGATCCGCATGACGCTGCGCGATGTCAGCCGCAGTCCCTCCGGCTGCCGCGCGCGGCTTGAGGTCAACTCCAAGTCGGCGATGTCGGCGCTGATGGGCCCGCCGGTGGTCATGGACCAGGTGCACGAGGTGGTGATCGACCGCCGCACTCCGGCCGACCAGACCAGCATCGAAAGCCAGCATGCCATCATCAACGCCCGCGCCCGCTATGCGCGCATGTACGGCGAGGCGGCTTTCCGCGGCAAGGGCGTGTTCAACTACGCGGGCCTGGAACTGCGCGAGGGCAGCACGCTGGAGGGCGAGACTTTCGAGTCCAGCGTCTCGCTTAAGATCTACCCGCTGGCATCGGACCAGGTGGTCAGCACCATGCGCGCGTTGCACGCATCGATCCATATCGACTCGCGCAAGGTGGGACGCAAGCAGATGATCAATACGGCGATGGGGCGCAAGGAATGCCTGCCGATCACCTACGACAAGCGCACCTCGCTGGGCCCGCTGATGGTCGGCGAGGAGGTGGTGCAAGTCGAGCCCACGGTGATGCATATCACCGACTGGTACTGTCCTGCCGAGGCCTTCGTGTTGCGCACGGAGGTGCGCCAGAATGACCAGGTGCAGCGCGTGGACGTGACGGCGCTCGAGCGCGATTCGCAAGCGCCCTGAGCCGGGCTGGCCATCGGCAAGACACAAAAAAACCCGCCGCGGCGGGTTTTTTTGTGCACGTGGTCAGCGCTCAGCTGGCGGCCGGTGCGGGGGCGGCTTTCTTCTTGGTCTTCTTGCTGGTGGCCTTCTTGGCGGGCTTTTCAGCGGCCGGCGCCGCAGTGCCGGTCAGGTCGCTGCGCGTGCTCTTGTTTGCGCCTTGCGAGTACGGGTCGAACTTGTCGCCGGACTTGGCGCCCTGCGAATATGTGTCGAACTTCTCGCCCGACTTGGCTCCCTGGGCATACGGGTCGAACTGCTTCTTGCCGGCGGTCTGGGCCTGCACGGCCAGCGAGGCGGCGCCGAGGCAGAGCGCAATCGCGGTCGCGACGAACTTGTTCATGGTTTCTCCTGAGAAAAGCCGCCGTCGGGCGGTCGATTATGTGGCCTACCCCTCGCAGGGACGGACCGGGCCAGTGTCGCCAACATCGTTCTTTGCTGTCAACTTGGGGCTTGCCCGGCGCCAACGCCTCATGGAAACCCTGAATTGCGGCCCCGCTCCGATTGCGATTGGGGCCGCCGGCACGGCGGCTTACTCGGTAACGGCGTCGGACGGATGCTTCCAGGCCGCACGCACCTCGCCCGATGGCGCCAGCGCCAGGTTGATGCCGCGGCTGCCGATCGGCTCCTGGAACCAGCGCTTCTGCAGCGCGGTGACCTCGGCGCCGGCAAAGGTGGTGGTCAGCGCCTGGTCGACCACGCGCTTCCATTCCGGATCGGCCTTGGACAGCATCAGCGCGTTCTGCTCGACCGACAGCACCGGACCGATGATCACGAACTGCGACGGGTCCTTGGCGCGGGCGCGCAGGCCAGCCAGCAGCACGTCGTCCATCACGAAGGCCTGGGCGCGGCCGGACTCGAGCAGCAGGAACGACTCGCCGTGGTCCTTGGCGTAGACGTCGTGGTAGCCGTATTGCCCCTTCAGGCGCCGCACGTGGCGGTCGCCGGTGGAGCCCGCGCTGGTGACCACGGTCTTGCCGCGCAGGTCGCCGAGCGAGCGTATGCCCGAATCGGCCCGCACCAGCATGCGCACCGTCGAGACATAGTGCGAGACGCTGAACGCAACCTGCTTCTGGCGCTCGAGCGTATTGGTGTTGGGCGCGCAGTCCAGGTCCACCAGCCCGTTGACCACCGACGGGATGCGGTTCTGCGGCGTCAGCGGCATCCAGCGCACCTTCAGGTCCTTCAGGCCCAGCTTCTGGCGCGCCGCCTCGGCCGCGCGCAGGCACAGCTCGACCGCGTAGCCGGCGGGCTGGCCCTTGTCGTCGGCAAAGGAGAACGGCAGCGCGGATTCGCGGTAGCCGAGCACGATGGTGCCGGACTCGCGGATCTTGTCGAGCACGGGGGTCTGCGCCTGGGCGGAGGCCGGCGTCAGCGCGCCAGCCACGGCCACGCCGGTGGCAACGGCGACGCTGGAAAAGGCCAGTGCCGCCAGCGAACGACGGGCACGGAACAGGCGGGCGAGCAGGGAAGGCAGGGCAAAGGCGGGCATGCAGGAGAAACCGGAAGCGGCCGGCAATGCGGCAAAGACGCTAGGGTATACCCGGGCCCAGGTTGGGCGAAGAACATTCTCGTCATAAGCAAATGCCTGTATGTTAAGACATGGAGGACCAGGCCCACGGCATTGGAGTCTGGCTGAGGAGTATGTAACCAATCGCAATTTGTGGATGTTTCGCCACATTGTTGAGGGGGCAACAGGGTAGAATCGCGCCTTCGTGCCTTTTGTCGCCTTCTTATAACAATGAGCCCCCGTCCGTCGCGCCTGCCGTGCATCGACGCCCTGAAGGCGGTCAGCTCGCAGCTGATCGTGCTCCACCACCTCGCGTTCTATGGTCCGATGTCGGACGCCGCCTACCAGCTGGCGCCCGGCCTGGTGGACTGGCTGTATGACTACGCCCGCATCGCGGTGCAGGTCTTCCTGGTGATCAGCGGTTTCCTCGCCGCACGCAGCCTCGCGCCGTACGGCCGGCTGGAGCTGCGCCAGCATCCGCTGCTGGCGTTGTGGCAGCGCTACCAGAAGCTGGTGGTGCCCTACGCCGCGGCAATCCTGCTCAGCATTGCCGGCGCCGCCCTGGCGCGGCAGTGGATGGTGCACGAGTCGATCCCCGCACCGCCGCACCTGATGCAGTTCCTCGCGCACCTGGCGCTGCTGCACAACGTGCTCGACGTTGATGCCCTCTCGGCCGGGGTCTGGTACGTGGCCATCGACCTGCAACTGTTTGCGCTGCTGCTGGCGGCACTGTGGGCGGCGCGCGCCATGTCGCGCGGGCGGGCGGCTGCCGGCGCGGGCGTCGGCATCGTGTCCGTGCTCGCGGTGGCCTCGCTGTTCTGGTTCAACCGCGAAGCCGCGTGGGATATCTGGGCGGTGTACTTCTTTGGCGCCTACGCCATGGGCACGCTCGCCTGGTGGGCGTCGAACCCGGGCCGCTCGGCGATGGCGCTGCTGGTGCTCGGCGCCGTGGTGCTGGCGGCGCTGATCGTCGACTTCCGCCTGCGCATCGCCGTGGCGCTGGCGACGGCGCTGCTGCTGGCGATCTCACGCCGCGGCGGCTGGATGGAACGCTGGCCGCGCGCGCACGTGGTCGGCTTCTTCGGGCGGATCTCCTATTCGCTGTTCCTGGTCCATTTCCCGGTGTGCCTGCTGGTCAATGCCACGGTGTCGAACCTCGCGCCGGGGCAGCCGGTGCTGAATGCGCTCGGCATGGCAGCTGCGTGGATACTCAGCAACGTGGCGGGAGCGCTGTTCCATCGCTACGTGGAAAGTGCCAGCCCGCTGGCGGCGCTGCGCGCGCTGCTGGCCGACAACCGCGGCTCGGCCAGCCGTCCCACCGTGTAACGCTTGCAAGTGCTGCGCATCACTCCTCGTGCGCAGCTTGCAGCGACAGACTGTGCCCCACTGTGCCCGCGATGTGGCGCCGCGCCTGCAGGCCGTGCGCCGCTTCTTGCTGGTGCGTGCGCACCGCGGATGTCATGCGCCAGGCACGTGGCGTGTGCATGCCGCTGCCCCGGACTTGCGTACGCCGTCATACACATGGCGGCAAAACTCGCGTAAACGGGCATTGGGCGATGGCATGAAGGTTGCCTAGTATGGAATCGTAAACCTGACCATTTGGTCAGGATTCCATCGGGAACCGAGGGAGCCATGTCCGACCATATCGTCCTCACCTCGCACGCGCGCCGCGACAAGCCGGCCGAGCCGATCCACTGGGGCGCCCCGACTGCGGCCGAGCGCGGACCGGTGATCGCCAGCCTGGCGAACCCCGCGCAGCGCAATGTGATCGGCACCCATGCCGGCGCCTATGCCATCTATCGGGCGCTGGCGGTGGCCGCGGGCTCGCTGCAGCGCGACCACCGTACCGACCTGACCGATACCGCGCCGGCCGAGGCCATCGGGCCGCACCCGCAATGGGGCGATCCGGGCAAGATTGTCTCGCTCGACCCGTGGGGGCATCTGGTGTCCACCGTGTTTGCCGACCGCATCGCCGCCGGCGTCGATATCCGCCCGACCATCGCCGTCACGCGCGCGCATATCAATATGCCGGAGCTGGGCGCTGCCATCGCCGCGGGCCGGCTCACGCCTGACGGCAACATCCTCTACGCCAACGGCGACGTGCGCGTGACCAAGGCGGCGGTCGACCCGGTGTGGTACCTGCCCGGGCTCGCGGCCCGCTTCGGCATCAAGGAGAGCGTGCTGCGGCGCAGCCTGTTCGAGCAGACCGGCGGCATGTTCCCGGAACTGGTGACCCGTCCCGACCTGAAAGTGTTCCTGCCGCCCATCGGCGGCATGACGCTGTACTTTTTCGGTGACGTCAGCCAGCTCGGCAAGCCCGAGACCCGGGTGGCGTGCCGCGTGCACGATGAATGCAACGGATCCGATGTGTTCGGGTCAGACATTTGTACCTGCAGGCCGTATCTGGCGCATGGCATCGAGGTGTGCATCGAGATGGCGCAGCAGGGCGGCGTCGGGCTGGTGGTCTACAACCGCAAGGAGGGCCGCGCGCTGGGCGAGGTGACCAAGTTCCTGGTCTACAACGCCCGCAAGCGGCAGGCGGGCGGTGACCGCGCCGAGACTTACTTTGCCCGCACCGAATGCGTGGCAGGCGTGCAGGACATGCGTTTCCAGGAACTGATGCCGGATGTGTTCCATTGGCTGGGCATCCGCCGCATCGACCGCTGGGCGTCGATGAGTAACATGAAGCACGGCGCGCTGGTGGCGCAGGGCATCGAGGTAGTCGAGCAGGTGGCGATCCCCGAAGCCCTGATCCCCGCCGACGCGCGCGTGGAGATCGATGCCAAGGTGGCCGCCGGCTACTTTACGCGCTACACGCCGCCGGATGCCGACGAACTGGCCCTGGCAAAGGGCAGGGGGTTGAACGAATGACAATGTATCCCGAAGAGGATCGTGGCGGCATGGACCGTCGGGGAGCAGGCGAGGAAATGCGGCCGGGCGCCGGCTGGCTGAGCCCGGTGCCGGAAGGGCATCCCGCCTCGGCGCTGCTGTGCGCCGAGGCGGTGCGCACGCATTGCGCGGCAGTCACGGAGCACGTGGCCAGCGGCGCGTCGACGTTGTTTACCTGGCATCCCGACCGCGTGCATGCGATTGCCGATTACGTCGCCAGCACCATCCGGCAGCGCTACCCGGACCTGCAGGTGCCTTATCACAGCCGCTGGCGCCACTTTGAAAGCGGTGGCATCGAGCAGCGCGCGGACCGCTGGCAGGTGCTGTGCGAGCGCGCCGGCCTGAGCGGGCCGGATCATCGCGAAGAGCGCGCCCGCATCGGCATCGACCTGGTGATTCCGAGCGTACTGCTGGATGCCGGCGCCGGCCCTGACTGGCGCTATCGCGACCCGTCGAGCGACCTGGTGCTGACCCGCTCCGAAGGCCTCGGCGTGGCCAGCTTCGTGCTGTTCGCGCGCGGCGGCTTCTCGGCCGCGCCCGGCGACCCGCTGCGCGCGGATGCCGAACGGCTGCAGCGCATCGACGCCGACAGCATCGCGCACGCCTTCCAGGTCGCGCAGCACAACCCGCTGGTGGGGCTGGAAGGGCGCGCCGGGCTGCTGCGCCAGCTGGGCGAGGTGATGGAGGCGACGCCGGCGCTGTTCGGCCGGCCGGCGCGACTGGGCAACCTGTTCGACTACCTGAAGGCGCACGCGGTCAACGAGCGGCTCGACGCCAGCTTCCTGCTGCGCACGCTGCTGGTGGGCCTGGGGCCGGTGTGGCCGGGCCGCATTTGCATCGAAGGCGTGTCGCTGGGCGACTGCTGGCGCCATCCGGCCGCGCCGGGCGGGCTGGTGCCGTTCCACAAGCTGACGCAGTGGCTGACCTACTCGCTGCTGGAGCCGCTGGAAGACGCGGGCCTGACCGTGACCGGGCTGGACGCACTGACCGGCTTGCCCGAATACCGCAACGGCGGCCTGCTGTACGACTTCGAGCTGATGGTGCCGCGCGACCCGAACTTCGCTGCCGAGCCGCATGCGGTGGACGAGCCGGTGATCGTCGAATGGCGCGCGCTGACCGTGACCGGGCTCGACCTGGTGGCCGATGGCGTGCGCGAGGCGTTGGGCCTGGCGGAAGCGGACTTCCCGCTGGCGCGCGTGCTGGAAGGCGGCACCTGGGCAGCCGGCCGGCGCATCGCGGCCAAGCGGCGCCCGGGCGGGCCGCCGCCGTTCAGCATCATCAGCGACGGTACGGTGTTCTGACGCACGGGCGCCCGGGGGGGCGCCCGCGGCAGGACCGGCGCTGCGCCAGCCGCGGCGCCGGCAAGGAATTGCGTGTGAAACGTGGCCATCAGGAGCGTCCCATGAATGACATGTCCGCTGTTCCCGCCGATGTCGCTGTGGTTGCCGACACCGCGGCCGATCCTGCCGGCATGCCCGGCGTGCTGGTCGTGGACCACCCGCTGGTGCAGCACAAGGTCACGCTGGTGCGCAGCGAAGAAACCACCACCGACAACTTCCGCCGGCTGGTGCGCGAAATCGCGCAGCTGCTTACCTATGAGGCCACGCGCGATCTGGCGATGGAGACCATCGCCATCCGCACCCCGATCGCGTCGACGCAGTCGCGCGTGCTCTCCGGCAAGAAGCTGTGCCTGGTGTCGATCCTGCGCGCGGGCAACGGCTTTATCGACGGCATGCTGGAGTTGCTGCCGGCGGCGCGCGTCGGGCATATCGGGCTGTACCGCGACCCCGAGACACTGGAGCCGATCGAGTACTACTTCAAGATGCCCGAGGACATCCACGAGCGCATGGTGATCGTGGTGGACCCGATGCTGGCCACGGGCAACTCGGCCATCGCCGCGCTCAACCGCCTGAAAGAGGCCGGGGTCACGACGATGAAGTACGTGTGCCTGATCGCCTCGCGCCCGGGCTTGCGCGCGTTGCGCGCCGCGCATCCCGAGGTGGGCATCGTCACCGCGGCCATCGACGAAACACTCAACGAGCACGGCTACATCGTGCCCGGCCTGGGCGACGCCGGCGACCGCCTCTACGGCACACGCTGATGGACGCGCCCGCGCCCGCGCGCGCCGCGCCGCGGCGAGCGCTGCCCGTACGCGCTGCCGCGGGCGGCCGCATTCGCCAGGAGAACCAGGCCATGATCCTGTGCGCGGCCGAGCATGTGTTCGCGCGCGCCGGGTTTGCCGGGGCCACCATGGCGGAGATCGCGATGCGCGCGGGCGTGCCCAAGTCCAATTTGCATTACTATTTCCGCACCAAGCAGGCGCTGTACCGCGCGGTGCTCGCGCACACGCTGCAGCTGTGGCTGTCCGAGACCGACATCATCCGCGCCGAGCTGCCGCCGCAGGTGGCGCTGGAGCAGTACATCCGCGCCAAGATGCGGCTGTCCGCCAGCCATCCGGACGCATCGCGCGTGTTCGCCAACGAGCTGCTGCACGGCGCGCCCGAGATCGGCGAGATCCTGCGGCATGCGCTGCGCGAACTGGTGTCGCGCAAGGCGGCGGTGGTGCAGCATTGGATCGACAGCGGGCAGATGGCGCCGGTCGATCCGCAGCATCTGTTCTTCACCATCTGGGCGGCCACGCAGACGTACGCGGACTTTGAAGCGCAGGTCTGTGCCGTGCTCGGCGTCAGCCGCCTGGGGCGGCAGGACTACGCGCAGGCCACCGAGCACCTGGTGGCGCTGCTGCTGCGCGGCTGCGGGCTGGCGCCCGAGGCCGCGGCCCTTGCCGCGCTCTCCGACGGACAGGCGTGAGGCCCGGATCGATCGCACGTGGCGCGTGATCCCGCGCCATGAGAATATCGCCGTGCATCCAGCCCTGAGAGACACCCCATGCTCGACCTGATCCTGCGGCACTGCAATCTCCCCGATGGCCGTACCGATATCGATATCGGCATTGCGGGCGGGCGCATCGCCGCGGTGGAGCCGGCGCTTGCCGCAAGCGCGGGCGAGGAGATCGACGCGGCGGGCCAGCTGGTGACGCCGCCCTTCGTCGACGCGCACTTCCATATGGATTCCACGCTGTCGTACGGCCTGCCGCGCGTGAACCAGTCGGGCACACTGCTCGAAGGCATTGCGCTGTGGGGCGAACTGAAGCCGATGCTGACGCAGGAGGCCATCGTCGAACGCGCGCTGGCCTACTGCGACTGGGCCGTGGCGCGTGGGCTGCTGGCGATCCGCTCGCATGTCGATATCTGCGACCCGCGGCTGCTGGCGGTGGAAGCGCTGCTGCACGTGCGCGAGCACGTGCGCCCCTACCTCGACCTGCAACTGGTGGCGTTCCCGCAGGACGGCGTGCTGCGCGCGCCCGGTGCGCTCGACAACCTGAAGCGCGCGCTCGACATGGGCGTCGACGTGGTCGGCGGCATCCCGCATTTCGAGCGCACCATGGCGCAGGGCGCGGAGTCGGTGCGGCTGCTGTGCGAGCTTGCCGCCGACCGCGGCCTGCGCGTCGACATGCATTGCGACGAGAGCGACGACCCGCTGTCGCGCCATATCGAGACGCTGGCGAGCGAGACAATGCGGCTCGGGCTGCAGGGCAGGGTGGCGGGTTCGCACCTGACCTCGATGCATTCGATGGACAACTACTACGTGTCCAAGCTGATCCCGCTGATGCGCGAGGCCGGCGTGGCGGCGATCGCCAACCCGCTGATCAACATCACGCTGCAAGGCCGGCACGACTCCTACCCGAAGCGCCGCGGCATGACCCGCGTGCCGGAGCTGCTGGCGGCCGGCGTGCCGGTGGCGTTCGGCCACGATTGCGTGATGGACCCCTGGTACGGCCTGGGCTCGGGCGACATGCTGGAAGTGGCGCACATGGGCCTGCACGTCGCGCAGATGACCGGGCAGGAGGCGATGCGCGCCTGCTTTACCGCGGTCACCGGCACGCCGGCGCAGATCCTGGGCCTGGAGGGCTACGGCATCGCGCCGGGCAACCGCGCCGACTTGGTGCTGCTGCAGGCGCGCGACCCGGTGGAGGCGATCCGCCTGCGCGCCACGCGGCTGCGGGTGCTGCGTGCGGGCAAGGTCATCGCCAGCACGCCGGCGGCGACGGCGACGCTGCACCTGCCGGAGCGGCCGGCGCAGGTGGATTTCCTGCGCGGCGGCGGTGCGGCGTAGCGGTTGGCACGGCAAAGTTTTTTCGCGAGGGGGTGTTGACAGTGTCCGCTGTGCTCAGCATAATGTCGTTCTTCGGATCGCGGCAGCAAAGCAGCGAAACGAAGCCCAGATGGCGGAATTGGTAGACGCACTAGGTTCAGGTCCTAGCGGTGGCAACACTGTGGAGGTTCGAGTCCTCTTCTGGGCACCAATTTTTAAGAAAGGCTCGCGCAAGCGAGCCTTTCTTCGTTTCAGGCCAGACACCCGCCCATTCGATGCCGGGGCAGTTGCCTCGGATATCTGGAAGAAACCCGCAGCGATGCGGGTTTTTTTCGTCCGCGTTTTCTTGTTTGCCGCATCGCTGAGATCCGGCGGCGGCGCAGCGGGTCAGGCCGCCGGCGCGCCTTCCAGGCTCTGGCCTCGCGCACGCAGTTGTGCGAATTCTTCGCCGCCAAAGCGCGCCAGCACGCTTTCCGGCGGCACCAGCGCGCGCATCAGCGCGGCCATGTCACGCAGTACCTGGTCGCCCGCGGCATGGCCGCGGCGGTCGTTGATCTGCTTGAAGCGGTCGACGTCGATCAGCACCAGGCTGGCGCGCTCGTGCGCCGCGTACTGCGTGGCCACCAGTTCGAGTGCGCGCCGGTTCAGCAGGCCGGTCAGGCTGTCGGTACGGGGCCTGTTGCTCAAGCTGCGCGGTCAGCGAGGCGTGCTCGCGCAGCTTGCGGCGCAGGATATCCAGCGCATCGAACAGCGGCCGCATTTCCGCCGCCGGCGCGCAGCAGCGGCAGGAACATCTTTTCGATCGCGCGCCGGATCTCGTCCATCTGGGGCTCCTGCGGCGGGCGCGCGGCAATCTCGTCGATCTGCGCGCGTGCGCGCACCAGGCGTTCGCGCGCGGCGCTATTGTCAGAGGGTGGCTCGCCCAGCACGCTGTTGGCTGGCCCGCGTTCCGCAGACAGCACGTTGGCGGCGTCCAACACCAGGCGGTATTCGGAGATGTCGTAGCATCGCGGTGCACAGTCCGCCGATCGCGGTGGCGATCGCCAGCTTGCGTTTCAGGCTGCTGCCGCGCGCGGGCGTCGGCGCGCTCCCGGCGCCGGGGAATCCACGCTGGCGCGCTCGTTGCCACAGCGCCATAAGGTCTCCTCCCGGCGCCTGCAAGCCGGGCAATGCTTGGAGGATTTGTCATTAGCGCCATTATTGACGAAAGGGCGTGATTTTCGGATAGATCCCCCAGCGATTTACTCCACTGACGCCTGCCGCCGCGGCGCGCGCGTCCGCACATTCGACGCTAACGCTCGCAGGGCATTTGACCTATGCTCAAGCTCATCGGGCAGGCTGCATATAACGTCCCGAAGGTGGTTGCCATGATGCGCTTGTCATCGTCGAGTGAGAGGGAGGCGGGGACTTGCCCCGGTTGGCACCCATGTGCCGCGCACCCGGGACACGGCCTGCATCACCTGCAGTGCTGCTGCATCCTTGCCATGCTGATGTGTGCGCTGGCCCGTGCGGATGACGCGGTGCCCGAGAGCCACGGCCAGGGAGTATCGGGCTGGGGCTGGGATCTTCCCCCGCCGGTGCAACAGGCACCGGCCGATGTGCCTGACCTGCTGGTGGCCGGCACCAATTCGCCGGACGCGCCGGCCCGGCTTGCCGAACCCGTCACCGTCGAGTATGCGGCGCTACCGCCGCCTTCCCCATCATCGTCATTGCCGCTTGCCGTCGGCCCCGGGCCGGACGACGATGCCCCGGGTCTTGCCGCCTTCGATCGCGAAACCGTCGCGATGTCAGAGCGCCCGCGCCGCATATTGCTGCACCTCGACGACACCACCACCGCTGGCGGGTTTGCCGATAGCCGCGTGCGTACCATGGCGCTGGCCATGGATGCGGTCGTGCCGCGCGCGGGCGGCCTGACGATCCAGCCGCGCGTGCAACTGGCCTACCAGCCCGGCATGCCCGCGGTCAGTGGCGGCACGCCGCCGCAGGCCATGCCCGGCGATTCCAGCGCCACCGGCGTCGGCGTGCGTCTGTACGGCGCCCAGCCCACGCGGCTCGCCGGCATCTATCCGTTCGTCGAAGCAGACTGGTGGCAGGAGAGCCGCAAGCAGACCATCAACATCAACGGCACCAAGATCGATACCGACCTGCTGCGCGGATTGTTCTCGTTCAATATCGGCGCGCACGGCAATACCTCGACCGGCGTGAAGCTGTGGTTCAAGGTGAGGGCGGGGCGCAATCCGGGCGGGACGGTCGGGGCGCGGTATCGCTGGTAGCGGTGCAGGCGGAGCGCCTGAAGGAGAAGGCGCGAACCGAGGCTGCAAAGTGAGCGGGCAAAGAAAAAGGGCTTCCGTTTCCGGAAGCCCTTTCCCGTTCTGCATAGGTGGCGCGGCTGGCAGGATTCGAACCCACGACCCCTTGGTTCGTAGCCAAGTACTCTATCCAACTGAGCTACAGCCGCACACGAGAGGCGCTATTGTAGCGCGGTTTTCAGTTTGCGCAAGCGTTTGGCGAAAAAACTTTTGCCGGCCTTTGCCCGTGCGCCGGCATCGCTATGCCGCCACCTCCGACCAGACCCCGTCAGCCTCGCATGCCTTGCCGTCGTCGCGCAGCTTGATCAGATGCGCCAGCAGCGAGCGCTGCGCAACGGGGTGCATGCGTGGCGGCACGTCGTCATAGACGCGCACGACCAGCTCGCCGATCGATGCGGGCCCCAGTTCGCGCAGCGCGCCGGCCACCTTGGCTTCGCGCTGCAGCCGGTGCCGGATCAGGATGCGGATGGCGTCCTGCGGGCGCCCGATCAGGAAGCCGTGTCCCGGAGCCAGCCATTCCAGGTCCTCATCCTGCAATGCGGCCAGGGAATCGAGGTAGGCGCGCATATCGCCATCTGGCGGGCCGATGACCACGGTCGAGCCCTGCATCACGTGGTCGCCGGTGAAGAGGGTCTTCTCTTGCTCGAGCAGGTAGCACAGGTGGTTCGACGCATGGCCCGGCGTATGGCACACGCGCAAGATGCAGTCGTCGGCGATCGCAATGCGCTCGCCATGCGCAAGCTCGCGCTGCGGCGTGAAGTTCGCGTCCTGCCACTGGCCCGCGGGCGCGGCGCGGCCCAGCACGGTGGCGCCGGTGGCGGCCTGAAGCGCGGCGGCGGCGGGCGAATGGTCCAGGTGCGTGTGCGTGGCCAGGATCCAGCGGATCGGGCCGGGCGCGGCTTCCAGGATGGCGCGCACGTGCTCGCGATCGTCGGGGCCGGGATCGATCACTGCCCACTCGTTGCTTGCGCCGCCGCCGACCAGGTAGGTGTTGGTGCCGGGCCCGGTCATCACGCTGCCGTTGTTGGCGGTCACGCGCCAGACGCGCCCGGAGAGCCGCACCGGCACGCCGGGCGCCAGCTCGTAGCGGCCGTGCACCTTGCCGTCCGGATCGATGCGGCCGATCTCGGCATAGCACGGCTCGTTGGGCATCACCGGTCGGACGCCGGCCGCACCGGTGGCCAGCCGCGGCATGATGCAGGCGATGCCGCGCAGCTGCGAGAAGTAGGCAAAGCAGGCTTCGGCGCTGTCGAACTGCGCGATCGCGCTCAGCGTGCGGCGCGTGACGTGCATCAGCGGCAGGCCGCTGGCCGGGTCGGCGGCCTCGGCAGGCCGGACCCAGCGGTGCTCCACGATCTCGCTGCCATCGGGCACGACTTCCTGCCCTTCCGGCGCGATGGCGACGAAGAAGCGGGTATCGAAGCGCTTGGGCAAGCCGGGCGGCGTCAGCCAGTAGCTGTGATAGGCGAGCCGGTCAGCCGCGAGCCGCAGCCCCAGTTGCTCGCATGCATGCACGAGGCCGGGGCCGCCGCGCTGCACCGCCTCGCGCAGCAGCGCCTGCGCGGCCGCGCCGAGTTCATGCGGCGACTGCAGCCGGCCGTCGCTGCCATAGGCGAACAGCAGGCCGGCTTCCTCAAAACATTCGCGCACGGCGGCCACGTAGAAGTCCAGGCCGCCGGCGGGCAGGCCCAGCCGCTCGCTGGCGCTCGCGTCGTCCAGGCCATGGGCATGCGCGTGCAGCCCCTTGTCCTGCACGTCGAGCGTGCCGCCGGGGAATACGTAGGCGCCGCTGCTGCGGTCGTTGGCACGCTCGACGCGGCGTACGATCAGCACTTCCATGCCGCCCGGCGCGTCGCGCACGACGAGCAGGCTGGCGGCATTGCGCAGCAGCGGAGTGGGGGTGGCAGGGCGGTTGTCGTTTGTCTCTGTGGTTGTCATTGTGTCGGCATCTTGGGTGTGCTTTGCGGCGCGCCGGGAGCCCATAGTGTAGCCGCGTTGAAAGATTCGCCATCCCCGGGGATTTCCGGGCGTTCGGGGTGGGAGGCGGCGAGCACCGGCTTTGGCTTTTCCCGCCAGACGCAGTAATCTGATAGCTCCGCTTCACTTTTTGGGGCCGCGAATTGCCTTGGCGCAGCCCCCGCAGGAGGTCCCGCGTGATCCGAGCATTGACCCTGTGCCTGCCGCTGGCGTGCCTGCTGGCCGCCTGCGAAACGCCGCCGCAAATGGCGCCGCGCCCGGTGCCGCCCCCGGCCACCCGCATCACGGTCGCGCCGCAGGCCGACAACCGGGCCGCTTCGGCCGCCTGCGAGCCCGCGGTGGCCGAAGCGCTCAAGCGCCGCTACCCGCAGCCCGGCAGCGTCATGCTGATGGCCGACCGCGAGCAGTACTACCATCGGCCCAATTCGCAGACCTCGGTCAACGGCGAGGGCGTGTTCGAGCCGGATGACAGTTCGTCGTCGATCGGATTCCACTATGCGTGTTTGTACAACGCGCGCACCGGGAAGGTCGATGATGTGCAGATGCGCTATTGAGAGAGGGGATAACACATGCCGTACCTGATCGAAACCGTCGACAAGCCCGCCCACCAGCATGTGCGCCAGGCCACCCGCGCCAGCCACCTGGAATACCTTGAAGCCAACAAGGCGCTGCTTCTGGCCTGCGGCGCCAAGCTCAACGACGATGGCTCGGACGCCGGCGGCGGCATCTATATCGTCGATGTCGAGACCCGCGAGGCGGCACAGCAGTTCATCGATGCCGATCCGTTCGCCGAGGCCGGCCTGTTTGCCGAGGTTCGTATCGTGCGCTGGCGCAAGGCCTATCTCGGCGGCGTCCGGTTTATCTGACCGGCGTCGCGCGTACCCGACGCCATGCCGCAGGCGAGGTAGCGGCCGCCGACTTTTATCGGATGTCGGATGTGCTTTATCATGCGCGTTTTCGTTGCGTCCTTTGTATCGATACCACGCCCCGCCGCGCCCATATAGCGCTCGGTGCGCTTGCCCGCGCTGCCCGACCTCGGAGGAATTGACAGACGCCAGCCTGCGGGACAAGATGCGGACGGAACTAGATGCGCCTCCGGAGCGACATGTCGGCAGTCATAGCCGCACCGCCCGGACAAGCCGCAAGAACATAGGGAAACGGGGTCATGAAGCCTTCCTTTCGTCAAATGGCGAGCGCGGTCGCGCTCGCCATCATGCTGTCCGGCTGCGCTTCCGCGCCTGACAATGTCGCCAGCCCGGCCGTCGCCGCCGAGCAGCCGCCGTCCGACCAGGCCATGAAGGCCTTGTCCGCCGAGGTCTTCACCTACGCCTATCCGATGGTGCTGATGGACGTGACGCGCGAGCTGATGACCGCGCGCACGCCGGTCAACACCTTCAGCCACAAGCGCACCTTCCCGGACGCGAGCTTCACCGACGTGGTCAGCCCCAATGCCGACACGCTGTACTCGTCGGCATGGCTCGACCTGTCGAAGGAGCCGGTGATCCTGTCCGTGCCCGACACCAATGGCCGCTATTACCTGATGCCGCTGATGGATGCGTGGACCAATGTGTTCGCGTCGCCGGGCAAGCGCACCACGGGTACCCGCCGCGGCAATTTCGCCATTACCGGGCCTGACTGGCGCGGCACGCTGCCCAAGGGCATGCAGGAGATCCGCTCGCCCACGTCGATGGTCTGGCTGATCGGCCGCACGCAGGCCAATGGCAAGCAGGACTTCCCGGCGGTGCACCGGCTGCAGGACCAGTACCGGCTGACGCCGCTGTCGGCCTGGGGCGGCGGTCGGCGCGTGCCGGACAAGACCGCGCCGCGCGCGACCACGGTCGACACGCAAAGCTCGCCGGTCGAACAGGTGGCGGCGATGGACGCGCAGGCGTTCTTCACGCGCTTTGCCTCGCTGCTTCCGGCCAACCCGCCGGCACCGGCCGACAGCGCCATGGTCGACAAGATCCACCGCATGGGCATCATCCCCGGCGTGCCGTTCAAGACCACGGTGATGGAGCCGTCCACCGCGCGCGCGGTGCAGGAAGGCGCCACTGCGGCGCTGGCTGTGATCGTCCAGGGCGCGCGCAAGGGCAATGCCGATGCCGGCAACGGCTGGGTCATGCATCGCGACCTGGGCTCGTACGGCACCAACTACGGCCGCCGCGCGGTGATCGCGTGGGTGGGGCTGGGCGCCAACCTGCCCGAGGATGCGATCTACGCCTCTGCCCGCACCGATGCCAACGGCAAGCCGCTGCAGGGCGGGGCGCGCTACGTGCTGCATTTCGACAAGGGGCAACTGCCACCGGCGCGTGCGTTCTGGTCGCTGACGCTGTACAACGACGGCCAGGCCTTCATTCCCAACCCGATCAACCGCTTCGCCATCGGCAGCCGCGACCGCCTGCGCTACAACCGCGACGGCTCGCTCGATATCTACATCCAGCACGAGCGCCCGAGCGCATCCAAGGTATCTAACTGGCTGCCGGCACCGCCCGACGGCCTCAACATGATGCTGCGCGCGTACTGGCCGGAGCAGGCGCTGCTCGACGGCAACTGGATGCCGCCGGCCGTGATGCGCGTGAACTGACGCCCGTCGCGGCGCCACCGGCAAGAAGGGCCGCATGCCTGCGAGGACATGCGGCCTTTTTGCTTTCATGGCAGCCGGCGCAGCGCTCAGAAGTTGTAGCGCACGCCCGCGTAGAAAGCGCGTCCCGTGCCCGGATAAAACACCGCGGTATTGGCGGTGCGCGCATCCGCCACGGTGCTGAAGTCGCTGACGTAGCGCTTGTTGGCGAGGTTGCGCACATCGAGGAACAGCGTGACGCCGCGCGCGAAGGCATAGCTGGCCTGCACGCCGAACAGCACGTAGGCCGGTACCCTCAGGGTATTGGCGTAGTCGACGTAGGCGCCGGTCGGCACCCAGTCGATGGTGCCTGCCACGCGCAGCCCGGAGGCGCGGCTGTAGGCGATGGTGGTGCGCAGCACGTGCTCCGGCACGCCGGCGATGCGGTTGTTGCCGTACTGCGGATCGTTGTCGAAGCGGAAATCGCTGTAGTTCCATAGCTGCGACAGCGTCAGCCTGTCGCCCGGGCCGGCCAGGTTCTGCAGCAGGTCGGCCGTGATGCCCAGCTCGACGCCTTGCAGCGTGGTGCGGTTGGCATTGAAGGTGGCGGCCGGCACGTTGGGATCGACGGTGAACTGCAGCAGCTGGTCGCGCACCAGGGAGCGGTACAGCGTCACGTCCCAGCCCAGCCGTTCGGTGCGCCCGCGCGTGCCCAGCTCCAGCGTCCAGCCGTGCTGCGCCGCCAGCGGCACGAAGCGGGTGGTGGTGCCGATGGTCTGGTTCAGGTCGGTGAAGTCAGGCACGTCGGCGCTGCGGGTGATGTCGGCAAAGGCCTGGATATCCTGCGCCGGTTCCCACAGCACGCCGAACTTCGGATTGACGCCGCTGTAGTGGGTATCGTCCGACTTCGGCGTCGGGTTGACGGCGAGCCCGCCGTAGTCCTGGTAGCGGCGCTGGCTGTAGTATGCCTTGGCCCCGGCCATCAGCGCGACCGTGGGCGTGATCCATAGGCGGTCTTCCAGGTAGGCCTCGTAGTTGTAGGCGTCCTGGCGCGAGTTCAGCGTCTGCGCGCCGCGCGCACCGGACACGTTGACATACTGGCGCGCGTCATTGTTGCCGCCGAAAAAGCGCGCCCCGGCGATCAGCTGGTTGCGCAGGCCCGCGACCGTCTGCGTGCCGGTATAGCGCGGCGCGATGCCATAGGTCCAGCTGTCCTGGTCGATCACCTGGAAGATCGGGTGGTACAGGTCCTTGTGGATGGCCCAGCTGGCGATATCGAGCTGGCCGCTGGCGAGCTTCATCGTGGTGACGTTGGCCAGGCGCACGGTGCGTGTATTGCGCGCCTGGTCGCCGGCGAGCGCGCTGGCCGATGCCTTGGTCGGGTCGTTCAGCGCATCCTGCAGCGACAGCGCTCCCGGCAGCAGCTGGTCGACCACGTAGGCGCCGAGGTAGAAGCGCGTCTCCAGCTGGGGCGTGAGGCGGTAGCCGAAGTTTGCATTGAGCTGCTCGTACTGGCCGCGCGAGTGGTCGCGCCAGCCCTCGGAATGATTGACACTCAGGTTGGCCAGGAAGTCGAACTGGCCGATCTGGCGCGACACCTGCCCGCTGGCGCGCACGGTGCCGAAGCTGCCACCGTCGAGCCGCAGCAGGTTGGGCGAGTCGGCGGTGAAGGCGGTCGGCGTGGTGAAGTTGATGGCGCCGCCCAGCGTGGTGCTGCCGTAGGCCAGGCCGTTGCCGCCCTTGTAGACCTCGGCCGCCGACAGCCCGAGGGGATCGATCTGGTAGAAGTCGCCGCTGCCGTCGGCAAAATTGGTCGGCACGCCGTCCTGCAGGATTTCCAGGCCGCGCGTATGGAAGCCGCGTGCCACGCCGGAGCCGCGCACGGACAGGCGCAATTCCTGCCCATAGCGTTCCTCGACATAGACACCTGGCGAGTCCTTGAGCACGTCGCGCAGGTTGCTGGCGTAAGTGTTGGCGTAGCTGGCAGCATCGACAAAGCCCACGGAGCCCGCCGATTCGAACAAGGCCGAGCGCTGCGCGGCGATGCCGGGCGCGGTCAGCGATCCGGGCGCCGGGGCGGTGGCGGTAACGGTGGGGAGGGTGGGTGGCTCTGCGGTGTCAGGCGCGGCCTGCGCCAGCGCGACGCCGGTGAATGCAGCGGCCGGCAGCACGGCTGCGCGGCCCCAGTGGCAGGCTCGTTTCATCGATATCCCTATGCCGGCACATCGGCGCCCCTTGCTGGATGCTCGCCTCTCCCAAGGCGGGGCGCCGGTGCTCTGAGTGTAAGGCAGAGAGCCGGCAAGGATACGTAGACAATGGCAGCGCTACGCTGCGACACAGCGCTGCATGCGGCGCATGCCGCACCGGCGCTGCACCGGGTCAGTGCGCGTGCGTGGCGCAGCCCACGCAGGCGCCGCTGGCGTGTTGCGCCACGGCTGTGGGAGCGGTCGTCTTGCTGACCCGCTTCCATGCGGTCGCCGGCGCCGACCACTGCTCGCGCAGTGCGCGGGCCGCGCTCACCATATTGGCCAGGGCCGCTTCGGTTTCATCCCAGCCGCGCGTCTTCAGGCCGCAGTCCGGGTTGACCCACAGGCGCTGCGGCGGTACCACCTCGCAGGCGCGGGTGAGCAGCCGCTCCATCGCCTGCACCGACGGCACGCGCGGCGAATGGATGTCGTAGACGCCCGGCCCGATCTCGTTCGGGTAGTCGAAGTCGCCGAAGCCTTCCAGCAGTTCCATCGCCGAGCGCGAGGTCTCGATGGTGATCACGTCCGCGTCCATCGCGGCAATCGACGGCAGGATGTCGTTGAACTCCGCATAGCACATATGGGTGTGGATCTGGGTCTGGTCCTGCACGCCGCTGGCCGAGAGGCGGAAGGCGGTGACGGCCCAGTCCAGGTAGGCGTCCCAGTCGGCGCGGCGCAGCGGCAGGCCTTCGCGCAGCGCCGGTTCGTCGATCTGGATCACGCGGATGCCGGCCTGTTCCAGGTCGCACACCTCGTCGCGGATCGCCAGTGCCAGCTGGCGCGCGGTGGTGGCGCGTGGCTGGTCGTCGCGCACGAAGGACCATTGCAGCATGGTGACGGGGCCGGTCAGCATGCCCTTCATCGGCCGCTCGGTCAGCGACTGGGCATAGCGCGCGGTCTCGACCGTCATCGGCTCGGGACGGTACACGTCGCCATAGATCACCGGCGGCTTGACGCAGCGCGAGCCGTAGCTCTGCACCCAGCCGTTCTCGGTAAAGCCGTAGCCGCACAGCTGCTCGCCGAAGTACTCGACCATGTCGTTGCGCTCGGCCTCGCCATGCACCAGCACGTCCAGCCCGAGTTCTTCCTGCTTGCGCACGGCCAGCGAGATCTCGGCGCGGATCCGCTCCAGGTATTCCAGGGCGCCGATCTCGCCGCGCTTGTAGGCCGCGCGAGTCTGGCGGATGGCGGCGGTCTGCGGGAACGAGCCGATGGTGGTCGTCGGCAGCAGCGGGAGTTGCAGCGCCTGGCGCTGGCGTTCGATGCGCTCCGCAAAGGGGCTGGCGCGTCGGGCCATGTCGGCGGTCACGTCTGCCAGGCGCTGCTGCACGCGCGGGTTGACCACGCGGCGCGACTGGCGGCGCGAGGCCTGTGCGGCGTCGGAAGCGGTCAGCGCCTCGGCGACCGCTGCGTCACCCTGGTTCAGCGCGCGTGCCAGCACCGACAGTTCGTCGAGCTTTTCCGTGGCAAAGGCCAGCCATGACTTGAGCTCGGCATCGAGGCGCGCTTCATGTGCAAGCGATACCGGCACATGCAGCAGCGAGCACGACGGTGCCAGCCACAGGCGCTCGCCCAGCGCGGCTTGCAGCGGGCGCAGCGTGTCCAGCACGCGGCGCAGGTCAGTGCGCCAGATATTGCGGCCGTCGATCACGCCGGCCGACAGCACGGCATGCGCGGGCAGCGCGGCCTGCCATGCGGCCAGTTGCGCCGGTGCGCGCACCAGGTCGATATGGAAACCGTCGACGGGCAGGGCGGCGGCGCGTTGTGCGTGGTCGGCGGCGCTGTCGAAATACGTGGCCAGCAGCAGCTTGGGGCCCGCATCGCGCAGGCCTACATAGGCCGTGTCGAATGCGTCGATCCAGGCCGGTTCCAGGTCCAGGCACAGCGCCGGCTCGTCGATCTGCACCCACTCGATGCCGCGTGCCTTGAGCTGGCCGAGGATGCGGCGATAGGCCTGCACCAGCTTCGGCAGCAGCGTCAGGCGGTCAAAGCCGGCCACATGGCTCTTGGACAGCCACAGGTAGGTCACCGGCCCGATCAGCGTCGGGCGGGCGCGCAGGCCTTGCGCCAGCGCTTCATCGGTTTCCTCGAAGAACCACGCCGGGCCGCCGTCGAACGTCGTGTCGGCGTCCAGTTCCGGGACCAGGTAGTGGTAGTTGGTGTCGAACCACTTGGTCATCTCCATCGCCGGCTGTTCGCGGTTGCCGCGCGCCAGTTCGAAGTACTGCGTCAGCGTGAGCTGCGCCGCGTCGAAGCCGAAGCGGCGCGGCAGCGCGCCCAGCAGCGCGGTCAGGCTCAGCATCTGGTCGTAGTAGGCAAAGTCGCCGGTGGCGACGGTGTCCAGGCCGCGCTCGGCCTGCAGTTGCCAGTGGCGGCGGCGCAGTTGCGCGGCCGTGTCGCGCAGCGCGGCTTCGGTGCTGTCGCCGCGCCAGAAGGCCTCCTGTGCGAATTTCAGTTCGCGGCGCTCGCCGATGCGGGGAAAGCCGAGGATATGGGTGCGTGCCATTTGTTCTTGCTCCGGAAGATGTCTGGCGCACAGTGTCGAATTGCCCGTAAAATGAATCAAGCGACAAGTTTTAAACAACATATGAATAGATTTCATACGAGGGTGCGTCCGCCGGGCGACGAGGACGGCGCATGATCGAAGTCCGACATTTCCGATCGCTGGTGGCCATCGCCGAGTCCGGCAAGCTCGCCACCGCCGCCGAGCGCGTGCATGTCAGCCAGTCGGCGCTCTCCCACCAGATCAAGGCGATCGAGGCGCATTACGGCCTGCCGCTGTTCGACCGCACCCGGCAGGGGCTGCGCTTCACGCCCGCGGGCGAGCGTCTGCTGGCGCTGGCGCGCGAGGTGCTGGCGTCGGTCAGCGCGGCCGACCGCGATATCGAACGGCTCAAGGGCGATACCCGTGGCGAGCTGCGCGTGGTGCTGGAATGCCATACCTGCTTTGACTGGCTGATGCCGGTGATGGACGAGTTCCGCCGCCGCTGGCCCGAGGTGGAGGTGGACCTGGTGGCCGGCTTCCACGCCGACCCGATCGCGTTGCTCGGCGAGGACCGCGCCGACATGGTGATCGGCTCGCAGCCGGCGGTGCGGCGGGGGCTGGAGGTGGCGCCGCTGTTCCGCTTCGAGATCCTGGCGGTCATCGCCAATGAGCACCGGCTGCGCAACAAGCGCCGCCTCGAAGCCGCCGACCTGGCCGGCGAAACGCTGATCACCTATCCGGTGCCGGAGCAGCGCATTGACCTGATCCGCGAAGTGCTGGAGCCCGCCGGCATCCGGCTCGAGCGGCGCACCGCCGAACTTACCGTGGCCGTGCTGCAGCTTGTGGCCAGCCGCCGCGGCGTGGCGGCGCTGCCGAACTGGGGCGTGAAGAACTACGTCGACCACGACTATGTGTTGGCCAAGCGCATCGGGGTCCGGGGCCTGTGGAGCGAGCTCTATGCCACTGTGCCGGTGGCGATGGCCGGGCGGCCGTATGTGGCGGACTTCGTCTCGATCGTGCGCGATACCTGCGCGGCGCAGCTCGACGGTATCGAGCTGCTGCCGCAGGCGGCATAAGGCGAGTTCAGGCGGGCAGGGCGAGCGCCGCCTCGCTGGCGGCGCGGCGCGTGACGGCAAGCGGGGCCGGATCTGCCGGGGCATCGCCGTCCGGATCATCCACGTCCGCGAACAGCAATTCCACATCAAAGCCGTTGTCCAGCCGGCGCAGGAACAGCCACAACAGGTTGGCATCGCCAGCGGTCAGCGTGGCGTGCAGCACGGGCTGGTGGTTGGCGTCGAAGCTGAACTGCGCGGGCGCCAGCCCGGTGCGGCGGGCATTGGCAAGCACCCATTCCATGGCGCCAAACAGGTCGGCGGTGTCGAGTCGCAGCGAAAGGCGCAGGGTAGGGAGGGTAGTGGCGGGCATGTGGCGTTTCCGGCAGGTATGTCGATGAAGTAAATTTACCAGCCGGTCCGCAAAATTGGCTTCTTAAATTTCTGCTGCGCTGTGATAAATCGAGAATAAACATCCATGTATGACAGAATACGTGGATATTTCTTCTTTTCGAGATCGCCGCCATGGCCCCGCCGCCCAAACTCGACGAAACGGACCGCCGCATCCTGCGCGAACTGCGGCGCGACGGTCGCCTGTCCAATGCCCGCCTGGCCGAGCAGGTCGGCCTGTCCGCCACACCATGCTGGAACCGCGTGCGGGCGCTGGAGGAAAGCGGGGTGATCGAAGGGTACGCCGCGCTGCTGAACCAGAAGGCGCTGGGGTTGCCGGATACCGTGCTGATCGAGGTCACGCTGGAACGTCACGACGACGATATGCTGTACCGCTTCGGCAAGGCGCTGGCCGAACTTCCGGAAGTGATGGAGGCCTACCTGCTGACCGGCGACTATGACTACCTGATCAAGGTCGCCGTGGCAGGCACGCAAGGCTATGAGGAATTCCTGCGTCACAAGCTGTACAAGCTGCCCGGCCTGCGCCACAGCCGCTCGACCTTCGTGCTGCGCACGCTCAAGCGCGAGCCGTCGGTCGAGCCCTGAGCCGCCGGCGCACGGCTGTCGCTAGGCCGTCCTCAGCACCTCGGCGGAAGCGTTTCGCAACGCCCGCAGTGCCTCGTTGCATTGCTGTGGCGTGGTCGGGTGGACCAGCAGGGCCCAGCGGCCGTGCTGCACGGCTTCTCGCACCGGTGTGATCACCAGTTGATGATCCGGCCGTGCCGTGACCAGCCCGGCCAGAAGCATGCCGAACACCAGGCCCAGGAAGATGGCCGCGCCGGCGGCGGAGCCGGGATTCTGGATGACGGCCTCGATGCCTTGGCGGTGCAGGATCCCGACGATGGCAAGCCCGATCACCGTGCCCAGCGCTCCCATCATCAGGTGCGAGCGGATCGCGGTGCGCACGATAATGCTATCGTTTTCGGGCTCCAGCTTGCGGCCGACGTGTGCCTCGTACGGGTGCACCAGCCGCACCTGCCCGCGTTTGAGGTGGGCCTCGTAGCAGACACGCTCGGCGGCGCTGCTGGCGGCGGATTTGGTGTCGAACAAGGCCGCGATCTTGGTACTGGCTGCTTCCGCGCTCAAGGGATTGGCGCTCATGGTGAACTCCTGCAAGGGCTCGCAGCAGTTGCCAGGTGATGCGCCATGCGCACCGGCCCCCTGGCTTCCCCCGAGCCGTATCCTTTAACTTGAGTCTATAGACCCCTTTGAAGCGGCTGCATAAGTGGGGTGCGCGTGCTGCTGTAGGAATTGGCCGACGCCCCCGGTGACTCCCGCGCTGTGGGGAATCCGAGCGCGAACCCGCAATTCCGCTCATAATGTCGCCGGTGCCGGGCAGCCCCGGCACGATTGACCACGAATTCCGGTATGAACGACACAGAAATTGAGCTGATCGATTCGGCGCGCCTGCCGACCCGGTTTGGCGACTTCACGGCGCACGCATTCAAGGGCGCCCATTCAGGCATCGAGCATCTCGCGCTTAGCGTGGGAGACGTGTCGGGCGAGAACGTCCTGATCCGCCTGCATTCCGAATGCCTGACCGGAGACGTCTTCGGCTCCTGCCGCTGCGACTGCGGTCCGCAGCTCGAGCTTGCCATGGAGAAGATTGCCGCCGAAGGCCGCGGCATCCTGCTGTACCTGCGCGGCCATGAGGGCCGCGGCATCGGCCTGGCCGAGAAGATCCGCGCCTATCGGCTGCAGGACGGCGGGCTGGACACGGTCGACGCCAACCTGGCCCTCGGGCAGGCGATCGACGCACGCAACTACGCCTTTGCCGCCGACCTGCTGCACCAGTGGGGCGTCACCTCCGTGCGGCTGATGAGCAACAATCCGCTCAAGGCCGCCGCGCTGGAGAAGGCCGGCATCAAGGTGGTCGAGCAGATGCGCCACATCGTGCCGTCCAATGCCGAGAACGAAAAATACCTGGCGACCAAACGTACCCGCATGGGGCATTTGCTCGACTGATGGCTTAAGCAGCCAGGGCCGCCCGTCCTGGCTGACCGAGCCCTGTCACCGTCTCTTCCGGCCGGCTTCCCTCCGGTTCTGTCCCTAGCCGTTTCCCCTGCCTGCGTGTGACTGCGGTCGCGCGCTGCTTCTCCTTGCGTCCATCTGCTGCCAGCGCCTCTACGTCGACCCGAAGGCCGAGCTGACCATCGTCCGGTACGCTTCGCACCCCGTTGCAGGGAACGCTGCCAACAATCCGATTACCTTCCGTGCGTTCCGGGCATTGGCGGAAACGTTGATGCGATGACGCGTTTGCCAGGGCGCAGCGGATGACGCGCGCCCGGCAGCACAGGTTCTTTACCTGTCCGTGGTCGATTGGCCAGGATGGGTCGCCCCGTCCCGTGGCACTACCTGCGCCGCAATCCGCTCTCCGTGGTCGCGCTGTGCCACCTTCAGGTCATAGTTCAGCTGCATATTCATCCACGAGCGCGCATCGCCGCCAAAATAGCGCGCGAGGCGCAGCGCGGTATCGGGTGTGATGCCGCGCTGCTCACGCACGATGTCGTTGATGCGTGCCGCGGTCACATGCAACGCCAGGGCCAGTGCATTGGCGCTCATGCCCAGCGGCACAAGGAATTCCTCGCGCAGGATTTCGCCCGGATGGATCGGGGGCATGCCGTCTTCGAAGCGAGCCATGTTTCCGTCCTCAGTGGTAGTCGACAATCTCGACGGCCGCGGGGCCGTCATGTGTCCAGATAAAGCAGATGCTGTTGATGCGGATGCTGTAGCGGCCTTTGCGATCGCCGCCGAGCAGTTCGAGCCGGTTGGCCGGTGGTGAACACAGCAATTCCAGCGTCAGTGCCTCGTGGAGCATAAGCAGTTTGCGGAAAGCTACGGCGCGGATATTGGCAAAGCGAGGTACACAGCGGCCTGCGAAAAGTTCAGCGGTATCCGAACACCTGAATGACTGAATCATATCGTATATCGGTAATCGATAAATAGTAAAAAGCCAAAATTGCGCGACGAATCTGCACCTTTGCCGGATGAAATCGCCTTGCCGATGCCGCCACACCGTCACGCTTCTGATTTCCGAGTGATGGGGTCGATACCAAATCTTTTCCGAACTGTTACACTGTATGGATGTACAGTGTTCGCGCGGGCACTCCGGTAGCGTGAACCGCTGGCCGGAGCGGCCCCGGGCGCTGTGCTATGGTGGTTCTCTTGCCGGACCACGGCCTCAGCACGCCGCCGCCGGCCCCTCCTGTCTCTCCCTTAACGCCCTGATTCGAAAGAGAAATCGTGTCGAGCAAGCAGCTAATCCGCATTCGCGGCGCCCGCCAGCACAACCTCAAGGATGTCGATCTCGACCTGCGCCCCGGCGAGATGACCGTGGTCACCGGGCCGTCCGGCTCGGGCAAATCCAGCCTGGTGTTCGACACGCTCTATGCCGAAGGTCAGCGCCGCTACGTCGAGACCTTCAGCGCCTACGCCCGCCAGTTCCTGGACCGCATGGACCGGCCCCAGGTGGAGCGCGTCGACGGCGTGCCGCCGGCCATCGCCATCGACCAGACCAACCCGGTGCGCAGCTCGCGCTCGACCGTGGGCACGATGACGGAGCTGAACGACCACCTGAAGCTGCTCTATGCCCGCGCGGCGGAACTGTTCGACAAGCAGACCGCGCAGCCGGTGCGCCATGACTCGCCGGAAACCATCTACGCCGAGCTACTGGCGCGCACGGCTGAAGGCCAGCCGCACCACGACGCGCGCCTGATCGTGACCTTCCCGGTCGAGCTGCCGGAATCGGCCACCGACGAGGAAGTCCAGCAGTGGCTCTCCGTCAGCGGCTATACCCGCGTGCAGGCGCAGCGCGTAGTGCAGTCGCCGACCGGCGCGCGCAAGATGCTCGACGTGGTGGCCGACCGCTTCCGCATCGGCAACGCCGAGAAGGTGCGCGTGGTGGAGGCCATCGAGGCCTCGCTCAAGCGCGGCGGCGGGCGCGTCAATATCTACGTGCTGACGGATGGCGATGACGGCCCCGTGTGGCGCTTCTCCACCGGCCTGCACAGCCCCGACAGCGACCTGCGCTATGCCGATCCACAGCCGGCGCTGTTCTCCTTCAACTCCGCCTACGGCGCCTGCGAGACCTGCCGCGGCTTCGGCCGCGTGATCGGCGTCGACCTCGGGCTGGTGATTCCCGATGTGCGCAAGACGCTGCGCGGCGGCGCGATCAAGCCGATGCAGACCCCGGCCTGGAAGGAGTGCCAGGACGACCTGATGCGCTACGCCGGCAAGGCCGGCATCCCGCGCGACACGCCGTGGGCCGAGATGACCGAGGCCGAGCGCCACTGGGTCATCCACGGCTCGCCGGACTGGAACGGCCAGTGGAACAAGCACTGGTACGGCGTGATGCGGTTCTTCAACTACCTGGAGTCGAAGGCCTACAAGATGCACATCCGTGTGCTGCTGTCCAAGTACCGCAGCTACACACCGTGCGAAACCTGCGGCGGCGCACGCCTGAAGACCGAATCGCTGCTGTGGCGCCTGGGATCGAAGGACAACGCCGACGCCGTGCTGGCGCCGGAACGCCGCTTCCTGCCGCGCGGCGTGGACTGGGACCGCACCCAACTGCAGGCGCTGCGGGGTTTGACCGTCCACGACCTGATGCTGCTGCCGATCGAACGCATCCGCCGTTTCTTCGACGACCTGACGCTGCCCAGCGCGATGCTGGACGATGCGCTCAAGCTGCTGCTGGCCGAAGTGCGCACGCGCCTGAAGTACCTGTGCGACGTGGGCCTGGGCTACCTGACGCTGGACCGCCAGAGCCGCACGCTGTCGGGCGGCGAGGTGCAGCGCATCAACTTGACCACGGCGCTCGGCACCTCGCTGGTCAATACGCTGTTCGTGCTGGACGAGCCCAGCATCGGCCTGCACCCGCGCGACCTGAACCGCATCGTCGAGGCCATGCACCGGCTGCGCGATGCCGGCAACACGCTGGTGGTGGTCGAGCACGACCCCTCGGTGATGCTGGCCGCCGACCGCCTGATCGACATGGGCCCGGGCCCGGGCGAGCGCGGCGGCAACATCATCTTCGACGGCACGCCGTCGGCTATCCGCGGCGCCGGCACGCTCACCGGCGACTACCTGGGCGGGCGCCGCCGCGTGGCCGATGCCTCGCACTGGCAGCGCCGCCCGGTGGACGACAAGCTGCCGCGCATCGTGCTGGAAGGCGCGACCCAGCACAACCTGCAGGACGTGACCGTAGCGATCCCGCTGCAGCGGCTGGTATGCGTGACCGGTGTCTCCGGCTCGGGCAAGTCCACGCTGCTGCAGGACGTGCTCCATCCCGCGATGGCGCGCCACTTCGGCAAGGCGACCGAATCGCCGGGCGCGTACCGCAAGCTGAGCGGTGTGGAACTGGTCGATGACGTGGTCTTTGTCGACCAGTCGCCGATTGGCAAGACCGCGCGTTCCAACCCCGCCAGCTACGTCGGCGCGTTCGATGAAATTCGCAAGATTTTTGCCAAGGCGCCGCAGGCGCTGCAGCGCAGCTATACCGCGGGCACCTTCAGCTTCAACTCCGGCGACGGGCGCTGCCCGACCTGTGGCGGCTCGGGCTTCGAACACGTCGAGATGCAGTTCCTCAGCGACGTCTACCTGCGCTGCCCGGACTGCGACGGCAGCCGCTACCGCCCCGAAGTGCTGGAGGTGAAGATCGAGCGCGCCGCGCCCGGCCAGCCGCCGCGCTTGCTCAGCATCGCCGACGTGCTGGAGCTGACCGTCAGCGAGGCCGCGGCCTGCTTTGCCGGCGATACGGCCGTGCTGCGCGTGCTGCAGCCCATCGTCGACGTCGGCCTGGAATACGTGAAGCTGGGCCAGCCGGTGCCGACGCTGTCGGGCGGCGAGGCGCAGCGCCTGAAGCTCGCCGGCTTCCTCGCCGAAGCCGCGCAAGCAACGCCATCCAGGACCCGCCCCAGCACCATGCCGCGCCGGCTCTTCATGTTCGACGAGCCCACCACGGGCCTGCACTTCGACGATATCGCCAAGCTGATGCGCGCCTTCGGCAAGCTGCTGGACGGCGGGCATTCGCTGATCGTGATCGAGCACAACCTCGACGTGATCCGCGCGGCCGACTGGCTGGTCGACCTCGGCCCGGAAGGCGGCGATGCCGGCGGGCGCGTGGTCTGCACCGGCACGCCGGAAGACGTGAAGGGTTGCGCCGAATCGCATACCGGCCAGGCGCTGATCCACTATGACGCCGCGCTGGGTGAAGCCGGCACGCTGGCCGCGGAGCGCGCCGAGATCGAAGGCGTGCCGCTGCAGGCCGCCTTGCAGGCACGCCGCGCGCGCCGCGAGATCGAGGGCGAGGACGTGGTGCGCATCGTCAATGCGCACGAGCACAACCTGAAGTCGCTCAGCGTCGATATCCCGCACGGCAAGTTCAACGTGGTCACCGGCGTGTCCGGCTCGGGCAAGTCGACGCTGGCGTTCGACATCCTGTTCCACGAGGGCCAGCGCCGCTACCTGGAATCGCTCAACGCGTATGCGCGCTCGATCGTGCAGCCGGCGGGCCGGCCCGAGGTCGACGCGGTCTACGGCATCCCGCCCACGGTGGCGATCGAGCAGCGCCTGTCGCGCGGCGGCCGCAAGAGTACGGTGGCGACGACGTCCGAAGTCTGGCACTTCCTGCGCCTGCTGTACGTCAAGCTGGGCATCCAGCACTGCGTGCATGACGGTGCGCCGGTGACCTCGCAAAGCCCGGAATCGATCGCCGCGCAGTTGCTGCGCGACCATCGCGGCCAGCATGTGGGACTGCTGGCCCCGCTGGTGGTGAATCGCAAGGGCGTTTATACGGATCTCGCCAAGTGGGCCAAGGCGCGTGGCAACACGCACCTGCGCGTCGATGGCGAATTCCTGCCGGTCGACCCGTGGCCGCGCCTCGATCGTTTCCGTGAGCACACCATCGAGCTGCCTGTCGGCGACCTGGTGGTCACGCCGGAGAATGAAGGTGAGCTGCGCGCGCTGCTGGCGCAGACGCTGGAAGCCGGCAAGGGCGTGATGCACCTGCTGGCGCCGCTCGACGGCCTGGACCATGCCATGACCAACGGCGGCACCGCGCACGTGGGCGAGGTCAAGGTGTTCTCGACCAAGCGCGCCTGCCCGGTATGCGGCACCAGCTACCCCGAGCTGGATCCGCGCATGTTCTCGTACAACAGCAAGCACGGCTGGTGTGGCACCTGCGTCGGCACCGGGCTGGCGCTCACGCGCGAGCAGCGCGCGGCCTACGACGACACCGTGCTGGTCGAAGACAACCGCGGCCGCGAGCAGAGCCTGCCGTCCGAGGAGCAGGAACCCGAAGGCGTGGGCGACACGCCGTGCCCGGACTGCCACGGCACGCGCCTGAACCCGGTCGCACGCGCGGTGACGTTCGACGAGAACGCCATCGTCGAGGTGGCGCAGTGGACCGTGTCCGAGACGCGCCGCTGGGTCGATGGCCTGCGCCTGACCGGGCGCGATGCCGAGATCGCCCGCGACGTGGTCAGCGAGATCGGCAGCCGCCTGCAGTTCCTGGAAGAAGTGGGGCTGGGTTACCTCAGCCTGGACCGCGCCGCCCCCAGCCTGTCGGGCGGCGAGGCCCAGCGCATCCGCCTGGCCGCGCAGCTCGGCAGCAACCTGCAAGGCGTCTGCTACGTGCTGGACGAGCCCACCATCGGCCTGCATCCGCGCGACAACCAGATCCTGCTGGACGCGCTGCGCAAGCTCGGCGACAAGGGCAATACGCTGGTGGTGGTCGAGCATGACGAAGACACCATCCGTCGCGCCGACCATATCATCGACATCGGCCCCGGCGCCGGCAAGCGCGGCGGCACGCTGGTGGCACAGGGCGGCGTGGCCGACCTGGCCGCGGCGCCCACGTCCACCACCGGCCAGTTCCTGGCGCATCCGATCATCCACCCGCTGCAGGCCAGGCGCACGGTCAGGCCGGGCGCCGCCGGCAAGCCGGCCGATCCGCCGGAATGGCTGACCGTGCATGGCGCGTCGCTGCACAACCTGCGCAACGTCAACGCGCGTATTCCGCTGTCGCGGCTGGTGGCGATCACCGGCGTGTCGGGCTCCGGCAAGTCCACGCTGGCGCGCGACGTGCTGATGACCAACCTGCTCGATGCGGTGGGCCGGTCGGTGCTGTCGTCGCCGGCCACGCGCCGCGCGCGCAATGCCGCGAAGGAAGAGGCCAAGGCGGCGAAACCATCGGCGAGGAAGCAGCTCAACATCGAACACAACTGGCATGGCTGCGACGCCATCACCGGCTGGGAGTCGATCGACCGCGTGCTCGAAGTCGACCAGACCCCGATCGGCAAGACCCCGCGCTCGTGCCCTGCGACGTACATCGGCGTGTGGGACACCATCCGCCGGCTCTTTGCCGATACGCTGGAAGCGCGCGCCCGCGGCTACACCGCCTCGCGCTTCTCGTTCAACACCGGCGACGGCCGCTGCCCGGCGTGCGAAGGGCAGGGCGTGCGCACCATCGGCATGAGCTTCCTGCCGGACGTGAAGGTGCCGTGCGACGTCTGCCACGGCCAGCGCTTCAACCCGGAGACGCTGGCCGTCTCCTGGCGCGGCAAGAATATCGGCGACGTGCTGACGATGGAGATCGACGAGGCAGTGGCGTTCTTCTCCGCGATGTCGAACATCGCCCATCCTCTGCAGTTGATGAAGGACGTGGGCCTGGGCTACCTGACGCTGGGCCAGCCCTCGCCGACGCTGTCCGGCGGCGAGGCGCAGCGCATCAAGCTGGTGACCGAGCTGAGCAAGGTGCGCGACGACATCACCCGCCGCGGCCAGAAGGCGCCACACACGCTGTACGTGCTGGACGAGCCCACCGTGGGCCTGCACATGGCCGACGTGGCGCGCCTGATCCGCGTGCTGCACCGGCTCACCGATGGCGGCCACAGCGTGGTGGTGATTGAGCATGACCTCGACGTGATTGCCGAGGCCGACTGGATCATCGACCTGGGACCGGAAGGCGGGGCGGGTGGCGGCACCATCGTCGGTGCGGCCGATCCGGAGCGGCTGTCGCGCATTGCGGCCAGCCATACCGGGGCCGCGCTGGTGCCGGTGCTGGTGCGCGGCAAGTCGGCGGCGGGCACGCCGGCGGAGGCGGGCGCAGTGGGCATCGCGTAGCGCATTGCAAGCGGAAGGCGCACGGGCACGCCTTTCGCTTGCCCATGGTTACTGGCGTGCACATCGCGCCCCTGAACGGAGGTAACCATGAAGCATATCCGACCCAGCCGCATCCTCGCCGCCGCGGCCCTTATGGCCGCAGCGATTCCCGCCATGGCGCAGACGCCGGGTACGCCGCGCGGGGCCTATGATCCGTATTCGCAAGGCGCACGCAGCACCGAGAAGTTCGACCCGTACACGCAAGGCGCCAACGCACCCACGCGGCAGGACCTTGCACCGGCGCCGGAGGCCCAGCCTTCGACCGTGCCGGCGCAGCCTGGCATGCCTGGCGCGACGATGCAGCGCAGCCCCGACCCGTCTATGGACAGCACGCGCTGGGGCAGCCCCGACCTTGGCCGCCCGCTCGGCCGGCGTAACCAGTTCCTGGACGGCGGCGGCTGATCGACGCAACCGTCCCCGGCCATCGATCCCAGCCATACCGGTCCCGCGCGACCAGCGCGCAGGACCGGGGTCCCCTTTCCTTGACGGACCGGCCTGACGCAGACGTCTCGCAGACTGCACGCAGGGAGGGCACGGCCAATGCGAATGCACCCGGACTTACCGCCTCTTGTAAATCCTGCCCAGCAGCGTGACTGGGACGGCGCGCCCGCGGCCACCAGCGCCGCGGCCACCGCTGCACAGTGCGGGCCGTTGCGCGCTGGGGATCTCACGCGCATGACGGTAGTCAGCTACAACATCCACCGTGCCGTGGGCACGGACCGCCGCTACCGCCCGGACCGCATCGCCACGGTGCTGGAAGAAATCGGCGCCGATATCGTCGCGCTGCAGGAAGTCGAATCCGGCAGCAGCAACGACCACACGCTGGAATACCTGGCTGGCCATACCGGCATGCATGTGGTGTCAGGTTTTACACGCGTGCGCGGCAATGCGGATTACGGCAATGCGCTGCTGACCCGTTTCGCGCCCCAGGCGGTCAACCAGATCGACCTCACGGTAAAGGGCTGCGAGCCGCGCGGCGCCATCGACGTAACGCTGGCCTGCACCGCGTTGGGCCACGCCAGCGAACTGCGCGTGATCGCCACCCACCTGGGCCTGCGCCCGGGCGAGCGCCGCCATCAGGTGCAGCAACTCCTGAACTACATCGCCACCGCGCCGCCATTGCCCACCATCCTGCTGGGCGATGTCAACGAGTGGTTCTTGTGGGGCCGCCCGCTGCGATGGCTCCACGCGTATTTCGAGCATACGCCGCACACCGCGACATTCCCGTCGCGCATGCCGGTGTTCGCGCTGGACCGAATCTGGGTGTCGCCGCGCGCCCACCTGGTATCGGTGGCCAGCCACCGCAGCCCGCTGGCACGCGTGGCGTCGGACCACCTGCCGCTGCTGGCGAGCTTCGAGGTGCCGCTCGCGGCGCAGCCGCAACCGACTGCGCAGGACACTGCATTGCATCCTTCCCGGACAACCGAAGCCAACCGAGGAGCAACCCCATGAGACACAGCGACGACGACCATCCGCGCAGGCGCGGCGACGAAGACTACCTCCGCCGGCGTCCCGACCACCAGTACGGTGGCAACGACCAGGGCTACAGCGGCATCCCGGCACAGCCACGCAACCGCCGCCAGCGCGATCTCACTGCGGGCCGCTATGGCAATACCGCGGAGCGCCTGCCGCGCGACGAGACCCGCGAGGCCGGGCCCGGCGAGGAGGGCCGGTATGGGTACTATGTCGAGGAGGAATGGTCCTGGCCGAACGAGCCGCGTCATGCCGCGGGCGGCCCGCGCGATGAACAATTCGAGGACGAATGGTCAAGGCGGCGCGGCGGGATGGCACCGCGTGGCGCGGGCTACGGCCGCTATGCGGGTGCGCAGGACCAGCGCGGCTCGCGCGAGGGGCCGCCCCGCGGCGAGTACGGTGGATACCGCGAATACGACGAATACGGCGGCTACGTGGCGGGCGACTGGGACACGCCGCAGCCGCGCTGGCAGCGTGGCGCCGGCCCGAAGAACTACCGCCGCGACGATGAGCGGGTCCACGACGAAGTCTGCAACCGGCTGGCGCGACACGACGAACTGGATGTCAGCGAAGTCTCGGTGCGGGTGCAGGACGGCGTGGTGACGCTGGAAGGCCACGTCCTCGACCGCTGCTCCAAGTACGAGATCGAGGAGCTCGCCGAGCGCGTGTTCGGCGTGAAGGACGTCATCAACCATATCCGGGTGCGGCCCTACGGCATGCTCGCCTCCGAATGACAGCAGCGGCGGCCCCGCCAGCGCGGGATTGCCGCCTGTCGCATTTCCAGGGACCTTCCGACCGGCCTCCAAACCGGCCTTCCACCCGCTCAGGACCTGCCCTTGCCTTCGCCGATGCGCGGCGGGTGCGGCGGCTGCTCGTCGCGGTCGTCGGTGCGGTCGGCCTTGTCGACCGGCATGTCGGCGGGCAGCCCTTCTGCGGCGCGCACGACTTCATCCGCGATCTCTTCCTCCGGGGACTCGTCTTCCGTCGGGGTGTGCGCCTCCTCGTCGCGCTGGACGATTTCGTCCTCGATATCGTCGGTCTCCTGGTCGAGGTCCGGATCCAGCGTACTCGGAATATTGCCGGCCTCGGCACGCGCGGCGCGCGACGCGGTCTGGTCGCGCGATCGCTTGCCCGCGCCCGCGGCTTGCGGCGCACTGTGACGCATGGCTGGGCTGCCGCCCACGCGGTCACCGTGGCGTGCGCCGGTACGGATGGTCTTGCTCATGGTCTCTCCTGTGCATTGGCGCCGGCGGCGTCAAGTGTTCTCCACCGGCAGTTCGCTTTCCTCGGGATCGCCGCCGCGGCGCTTGACTGAGGGCGGCTCGCCATTCTCGTCGGGGATGTCATGCTCGCGCTCGACATCGTGGCGGCGGTCGCGCCCGGGCTTGCCGCGTTCATGCTCGGTGTCCGGTCCGCCCTTGTGCGGATCGCGGGGTTCGGTGCGGCGCCGGGTGGCGTCGTGGTCGGGCTGGCGGTGGGTGCTCATGGTGTCTCCCTCGGTGTGTGAAAGCAATCGCAGATACGTATCGGTGCGCTAGTCGGTGCCGGCACGCAGTTCGTCCGACACGGCGGTCACGCCGCGCACCGAGCGCGCCAGATCCATGGCCATGATGCGCTGCTTGTCGTCGCGCACGGTGCCTTCCAGCCTTACCACGCCATCGGTGGTCGAGACGCGGATCTTGGCCGGATCCAGCGTGCGCGCATTGGCCAGGCGCGCGCGCACTTCGGTGGTGATGGCGCGGTCGCTGGCGGCTTCGGTGTCGCGCGGCGCGGCCGTGCGGCCAGTGGATGACGGCGCGGGCGGGGCATCGGTCGGGGCGGCCGGGATGGCCTGGGAGGCGGCCATCGCCAGTACCGCGAGCGGCAGCGCCAGGTGGGCGCCGTGCAAGCGTGGACGGGTTGTCATGACGATCCTCCTGTTTTCGGCGGCAGGCAAGGCGGTTCCTGTCCGCATCTGGCTTTGACCTGCAAGCTCCGTTCCCGCCGCAATGGGGCGCTGGCGAGCCTTGCCTGCCGTGGCCACAGGCGGGGGGAAGCCGGCGTGCTGGAAGTCACTGCGTCTCCGCCTGCGCGAGGACGACGCGCCGGGGCCCGATGCGGCACTACGCTGCACGCCTCTGGTGGCGCCGTGATGCCTGCTTTCAGCTTAGGCCTGCCGCGCCGTAGTGGCTGGAAAGACCGCTAGCGCCGTAGTTTTTACAGCCGCTGCAGAAACTGCATGTGCCGCCGCGCGTACGCCTGCCTGCGCTGGCGCCCGCGTCGAAGGCATCGCTGGCGCGACGCTTGCGTGCCGTCGTGTGCTTGCGTGCCGTCCTGTCTATAGTGAAGGAAATGCTGGCCAAAACTGGCGTGCGTCATGTGCCGGCGAGCACAGCCCGCAACGCCGGCCCCCATGCCGCGGCGGCACCCCGTTTGCCGCGTGCAGCCGGGCCCATCAGCGCAGCCGGCCGGGGGGAGCGGCTCATCTGTTGCGAGGTAGCCATGAATTTCGCCAGCATCCTGTCGACTATCGTCCTGGCCTCATCGGTCTCGGTATCTTCGGCGCCCGTCGAGCGCCAGTTGCTTGCCATCACCCCCTCTGACTTTGCCCAGCGCTTCAATACCGTCGCGCAGGACACCGGTTCTGGCCTGAGCCTGCCCAGCTTCAAGGTCAAGCCCGGCTGGCACAAGGCCGCGCCCAGCGCGGGCGTATCGGTGCTGGTACGCGCCAGCCGCTCGGGCTATGCCATCGATGAAGTGGTGGTGGTGTGCCGCGAGGTCGAGCGCTGCTTCCTCACCATCTGCACGGCCGCGCTTGCCATCGACGACAGTGTCAATCCGCTGCTGCTGCAGCGCTTCATCGTGGCGCGCATCGCGACCGAGCTGGGCGAAGTCGGCCTGGTGATGTCGGGCCTTGCGTACATCGTGGTCACGCCGAAGGAAGACGACTACGTCGCGGTGGTGATCCGCCCCTACCTGCCGCAGGAGCGCAGCGCCTCGCCAAGCCAGGCGGCACGCGAGCCGTCCGCGCCGCCGGATCCGTATGCCGCCCCGCATGGGCCGGGCATGCCGGACAGCCACCACGCGGCGCCCCATCTGCCGCCCCATCGCCCGCTTACGCCGATCGTCTGGCACCAGGCTGGCCACACGGTGGTGCCGGGGCAATCCTGAGCGTTCGGTTCCCGCTCAGGGCTCGCGCAGCAGCAACGCCACCGGCAGGCCGCCGAGCACGTCGCGCAGCCGCAGCCGGCCCGCGGGCGCGTCCACCACATGCCCGGTCAGCGCATCGGTCCAGCGGCTCGCCTGCGGCGCGCCCACGTTGAGCGTGGTGTCGCCCCAGCAGGCCGGCGGGATGCGCGGCACGGCCGGATCGACGCGCGCGGCCGCCAGCCGCGTCACCACCGTGATCGCCTGGCGCGAGCCCGCGGTGCGGGCAAAGGCGAGCACTTGCGGCACCAGCGCGCCATGCGCCGCCAGCATGCTGTACTGCCCGTCGCCAAAGAGGTCCGGATGCGCACGCCGCACCGCCAGTACCTGGTGCACCAGTTGCTGCTTGATGCGCCCGTCGCGCCAGTGCGCCAGCCAGTGCGCCCAGCCCGCGGCGCAGCCCAGCCGCGACTGCAGGCGCGCAAAGTCTGGCTGGTGCCGGTTGTCGGGGTCGACCAGGCTCAGGTCCCAGCCTTCGCAGCCCTGGTAGCGGTCAGGTATGCCCGGCGCCGTCAGCTGCAGCAGCACCTGCGCCAGGCTGTTGAGCGCGCCGGCCGTGGCGATGCGCGCCACGAACTGCCCGATATGCGCCAGCACGCCCTGCGGCCAGCTGGCCGCGATGCCGCGCAGGAAGGTTTCGCAGGCCGCTTCGTATTCCGCATCGGGACAGGTCCAGTTGCCATGGCGCTTGGCTTCGCGGATGGCCTTCACCTGCCACGCGGAGATGCGCGCGAGAAGTGCGTCGGGGGGTGCGTCGGGGGCGCTGTCGGCGCTGGGGCGGGTGTCTTCCATCGGCCAGGCGCCGACCAGCGCCTGGTACAGCATCAGCCGGTCGCCGGGGTCCGGCGCCAGCGGCAGCGTGGCCAGCAGCGGCGCGCATTGGTGTTCCCAGGCGGCGACGGCGTCGGCCCAGGCGCCGGGCAGCTCGCTCAGCACCGCCAGGCGCATGCGCGCGTCTTCGCCGCGCTTGTGGTCGTGGGTGGCGGTGGCCAGCATCGCATGCGGGCATGCCAGCCGCCGCGCCGCCATGCGCGCGTGGAACTGCGTCGGCGGCATCGCCAGCTGGCCCGGGTCGCTGCCCACTTCATTGCGCGACAGCAGCCTGCCATAGCGATAGAACGCGGTGTCCTCGCCGGCCTTGGCCGCAAGCGCCGGCATCAGCTGCTGCAGGCGCCGGCGCAGCGCCCCGGTATCGCTGTCGGGGGCGGCCACGGTGCGCAGGCAGCCGGCGATAAAGGCCAGCGCCACCACTTCGTCGGGGGCGAGGCCGGCGCGCGCGGTCAGCAGTGCGTCTTCCAGCATCGCTTCATCGGCCTGCGCCGCGGTGGCGTCGCGGTCCGAGGGCTGCGCGTCGAAGTAGCTGCGGTAGACCGGCACCGCCGCCATCAGCGCCGCCAGCGCGCGCCGCAGCGCCGCGCGCGTCAGGTCGCGCGTGCCGGGATCCTGCCTGGCGCATTCGTGCAGGCGCGCCGCAGCGCCCTCGTACTCGGTCACCAGGTGCCGGTCCAGCACCAGGCGCCGCGCCTGCGCGGCGTGCGCGGCATAGGGGCGTGCGTCGCCGCTGAACAGCGCCCATAGTGCCCCCAGCGGCGCCTCGCCTTCGCCGTCGTGCAGCACTGCGCCGACATCGTCCATGAAGTCATAGCCGGTGGTGCCGTCGACCTGCCAGTCCGGCGCCAGCCGTTCGCGCGGGCCGAGGATTTTCTCGACCACCAGCCAGGGGCGCTCGAGCCGCAGCAGCGGCGGGCGCGCGGCGGCGTGGCGGTCGAGTTCTTCGCGCAGCCGGCGGCAGTAGCCGGCCGGATCGGCCAGGCCGTCGACATGGTCCACGCGAACGCCGTCGATCCAGCCTTCGCGCAGCAGCCGGAAGACCAGCGCGTGGACCATGTCGAAGACCTGCGGGTCTTCTTCGCGCACGCCGACAAGGTCGCTGATCTCGAAGAAGCGGCGCCAGTTCAGCGCCGCGGCGGCGCTGCGCCACCAGGCGAGCCGGTAGTGCTGGCGTTCCAGCAGCGCGTGCAGCCGGGTGCGGCCCTCTGCGTGCGTGGCGTCGTACCAGCCGGGCTCGCCGGCTTCGACATCGGCACTGTCCGGCGCGAGCGGCAGCGCGTGATCGAAATAGCGCAGGTGCGCGGAGGCGTCGCCGCTGGCCGGCACCCATTGCAGTTCGCCGGCCACCAGCGTGTCCCAGTATGACTGGCCCAGCAGCGGCAGCAGCACCTTGCCGTGCAGCGCGGGGTCGCGCGGGGTCCAGTCGATATCGAAGCAGCCGGCATAGCGGCTGTCGCGCCCGTGGGCCAGCACGTCGCGCCACCAGCCGTTGTGGGTGACGTCGGCGGCCATGTGGTTGGGGACGATGTCGAGGATCAGTCCCAGCCCCGCCGCACGCGCGCGGCCCGCCAGCATCTTCAGGCCGGGCTCGCCGCCCAGTTCGGGGCGCACGCTGGTGAAGTCGGTGACGTCATAGCCGTGGGTGGACCCGGGGCGTGCGCTGCACACCGGCGACAGATATAGGTGGCTCACGCCCAGCGCGGTGTGGTAGTCGACCACGCCGGCGGCATCGGCAAAGGTGAAGCCCGGGTGCAGCTGCAGCCGGGCGGTGGCGCGCGGCAGGGCGCGGGTGCCGTTGTGCGCGGCGGCCCGGTCTGCGGGGTCCGGCGCCGTGGCCGGCATCATCGCGCTCGCGCCGGGGCGGGCTCGCACAGAGTGGCGACGCAGGCCAGCGGCGGCAGCATGCCGGCGGACAGTTCCGCGGCGGCGCCGGGTGCGCTCTCATGCAGCGCGGTGCTCTGGTCGCGACACGGGCGCGTGCACGGCACCGCCTCCCTGCCCAGGTTCAGCCACAGGCTCAGCTCCATGCCGTCCGTCAGCCGCCAGCGCGCGCACAGCGCGGCCGGGCCCAGGATCTCGACGCCGGCGCTCTGGCAGCCGGCCAGCCGGTGCAGCAGCTCGCGCCGGCGGATCGACAGCAGCTCACGATAGTACGGGGTCCAGTCGCCATCGTCCTCCAGTTCCGGACGCGACGCTTCGAAGGTGGCCGGATCGTTGGGATCGGGGATGTTGGCGGCGCTCGCCTCGTCGTGGAACGCCGTGCTGGCGGCGAACTCGCGCCGCCGCCCGTCACGCACGGCGCGCGCCAGTTCGGGCGGATGGCTGGTGAAGTAGAGGAAGGGCCGTTGCGAGCCGGTCTCTTCGCCCATGAACACCAACGGCACCTGCGGGCACAGCAGCTGCAGCGCCACCGCCGCGCGCAGCGCCTGGCGCTCCGCCAGCCCGGCCAGCCGTTCGCCGAAGGCGCGGTTGCCGGTCTGGTCGTGGTTCTGCAGGAAGCTGACAAAGGCGGTCGGCGGCAGGTGCGCGCTGGGCTGGCCGCGGCATACCTGCGCGCTGTCGGCGGAGCGGTGCAGCGAGGGCTCGCCCTGGTAGGCAAAGCCTTCGGCCAGCACGCGCGCAAGGTGGCGCAGCGCGGGCTGGCCGCGCTCGGCGCCGTCGCCGTCGCCGTCGCCGGCGGCGCCGCTGTAGTCGCGATAGTAGCCGTCGTCCTCGTCGGTCAGCAGCACGTGCAGCGCATGGTGGGCATCGTCGTTCCACTGCGCGTCGAAGCCCGTGGCCAGCAGCCCGGCGTCGTTGTTGTCGTTTTCCAGGACCAGGTGGAGGTGCCGGTTGGCGCCGTCGCCCTGGGCCAGCACGGTGCGCAGCTCACCGGGCAGCGCCGCCAGCCAGCCTTCGTCCTCGATGGCGTGGACGGCGTCCAGGCGCAGGCCGTCGAAGCGGAACTGCTCCAGCCAGTAGCGCGCATTTTCGGTGAAGAAGCGCCGCACCTGCGGCCGGCGGAAGTCGATGGCCGGTCCCCACGGGGTCTGCCGGTCCGCGCGGAAAAACGCGCTGGCATAGCGGTGCAGGTAGTTGCCCTCCGGGCCGAAGTGGTTGTAGACCACGTCCAGCAGCACCATCATGCCGAGCTGGTGCGCGTGGTCCACCAGCGCGCGCAGCTCGTCGGGTGTGCCATAGCTGGACTCGGGCGCGAACGGCAGCACGCCGTCATAGCCCCAGTTGCGCGCGCCGGGGAATTCCGCCAGCGGCATCAGCTCGACCGCAGTGAAGCCCAGCGCCGCCAGGCGCGGCAGTTGGCGCGCGGCGCCGGCGTAGCCGCCGCACAGGCCGACGTGCAGCTCGTAGACGATGGCTTCATGCCAGGGGCGCCCGCGCCAGTCGGGGCAGGCCCATGCGAAGGCGCCGGCGGCGTCGCGGGCGGGCACGATGCTGGGGCCGTGCACGTCGTCGGCCTGCCAGCGCGAGGCCGGGTCGGGCACGGTGGTGCCGTCATCGAGCCGGAACCAGTAGCGCGCCCCTTCGCAGCACGGCACGATCGCCTCATACCAGCCGTTGGGCCCGCTCGCCATATGCACCGGTCCCAGGCCAGCGATCTCCAGCCGCACCGCCTGGCCTTGCTCGGCGGCATCCGGCGCCCACAGGCGAAAGCGCACGCGGCCGTCGTGCAGCCATGCGGGTCCGAACAGGTAGTCTTGCGCGTGATCGTCGTTGGAGGAAAAGGCTTGCGCCGAAGGCGCCGCAAAGCACTCGAGCGGCGTCAGGCTGGGCAGGGCGGACCGGGCGCCGGGGGCTAGAAGAAACGGGTTCGCGTTCAAATTCGGCTCCTGCCTTCAGAGGCCCACCGTGGCGTGGCGCTTCGTGGCGTTGGGGGTGGCGCAGCTTCTATGCGGGGATGCGGCGGATCCTGCCGCGCAAGACGTGCCGGAACACGGCCGCGGGTTGCGCCGTCGGATCGGCCGGCCCTTGCGCAATGCGAACTCCATGCCAGCAGAACGCGCATCTGGGCGCGGCTTGCGGGCAGGGGCGCGGGTGCGACGCAGGCTTTGTTACATGGGCAATTGTAGAAACTACGCGAGCCGCCGGCACATGCGCCAGCGCACGTTCGCTGCGCCGCCGCATGGTCATGCCGCTCGCGCGCCCGCTTCCACGTCCCCGGGCGTGCCGCTGGCGCTGTGCAGCAGCCGCACCGGCACCGATTCGACCTTCCAGATGCGCTCGCAATACTCGCGGATCGCCCGGTCCGAGGAAAACCTGCCCGAGCGTGCGCACGACAGCACTGACATGCGCTGCCAGCGCTGCGGATCGGCAAACACATCCGATACCAGTTGCTGGCATTCGATATACGAGGCGAAGTCGGCTAGCAGCAGGTAGGGATCGTGCTGCATCTGCGGATCGAACAGCGGGCGGAACAGCGTCGGGTCGCCGCGCGAGAAGAAGCCCTGCTGGATCAGGTCGATCACCGCGCGCAGTTGTGGATTGCTGTGGTAGTAGGCCGCGGGCTCATAGCCGCTGGCGCGCAGCGAATAGACCTCGGGCGCGGTCAGGCCGAACGGGAAGAAGTTGTCGTGGCCGACGGCCTCGCGCAGCTCGATATTGGCGCCGTCCATGGTGCCGATATTGAGCACGCCGTTCATCGCGAACTTCATGTTGCCGGTGCCCGAGGCTTCCTTGCCCGCCAGCGAGATCTGCTCGGACAGGTCCGCCGCCGGATAGGTTTGCTGCCCGTAGGTGACGTTGAAGTTGGGCAGGAACACCACCCTGAGTCGGTCGCGCACCTGCGGGTCGCGGTTGATCACGTCCGCTACCGAGGTGATAAAGCGGATCATCAGCTTGGCGTACACGTAGCCCGGCGCCGCCTTGCCGCCGAACAGGAAGGTGCGCGGCTGGATTTCGGCGTTGGGGTCGGACTTGATGCGGTGGTACAAGGCGATCACGTGCAGCACCGCCAGGTGCTGGCGCTTGTATTCGTGAATGCGCTTGACCATCACGTCGAACATCGAGGAAGGGTCCACCACCACGCCGGTGGTGTCGCGGATCAGCTGCGCCAGGTCGACCTTGTTGGCGTGCCGCGCGGCCTGCCACTGCTCGCGGAAGCCGGCATCGTCTGCATAGGGTTCAAGCGCGCGGATCTGGTCCAGGTCTGAAATCCAGCCATCGCCGATCGCATCCGAGACCAGCCGCGTCATCCGCGGGTTGGACAGCGCCAGCCAGCGCCGTGGCGTGACGCCGTTGGTGATGCTGGTGAACTTCTCCGGCCACATCGCGTAGAAATCCTTGAGCACGTCCTCGCGCATCAGCCGCGAGTGCAGCTCGGCCACGCCGTTGATGGCGTGGCTGCCCACGCACGCCAGGTTGGCCATGCGCACATGGCGCTCGCCGTGCTCATTGATCAGCGACAGCCGCGCCAGGCGCGATTCGTCGCCGTAGAAGCGGATCCGCACCTCGTCGAGAAAGCGCGCGTTGATCTCGAGGATGATCTCAAGGTGGCGCGGCAGCACACGGCCGAACAGCGGCAGCGGCCACTGCTCCAGTGCCTCGGGCAGCAGCGTGTGGTTGGTGTAGGCAAAGGCATTTTGCGTGATCTGCCAGGCGTCGTTCCAGGGCAGGTCGTGGTCGTCGACCAGCAGCCGCATCAGCTCGACAATGCCCACGGCGGGGTGGGTGTCATTCAGCTGCACCGCGAACTTCTCGTGGAAGCGCGTCACCGGGATGCCGTCGACGGCCAGCAGCCGCAGCATGTCCTGCAGCGAACAGGCGACGAAGAAGTACTGTTGCTCCAGCCGCAGCTCCTTGCCCTGGCTGGTCTCGTCGTTGGGGTAGAGGACCTTGGTCAGGTTCTCGGAGGTGACCTTCTTGCTGACCGCGCCCAGGTAGTCGCCGCGGTTGAAGGTGTGGAAGTCGAACGCCTCGGTGGCGTCGGCGCGCCACAGCCGCAGCGTGTTCACGGTGTTGACTCGGTAGCCCAGGATCGGCGAGTCGAACGGCACGCCCACCACCGTCTTGGCCGGCACCCAGCGCACGCGGTAGTGGCCGCGGTCGTCGGTGTAGTGCTCGGTGTGCCCGCCCAGGCGCACCTGCACCGCCCATTCGGAGCGCTGGATCTCCCACGGATTGCCGTTGCGCAGCCAGGTATCGGTCTTCTCCACCTGCATGCCGTCTATGATGGTCTGCTGGAAGATGCCGTATTCGTAGCGGATGCCGTAGCCGAGCGCGGGGATTTCCAGCGTCGCCAGCGAATCCATGAAGCACGCCGCCAGGCGGCCGAGGCCGCCGTTGCCGAGCCCCGGCTCGACCTCCTGCGCCAGGATACTGTCGAGGTCAAGCCCGGCCGCGGCCATGGCCTCGCGCACCTCGTCGTAGATGCCCAGGTTGATCAGGTTATTGCCCAGGTGCGGGCCCATCAGGAATTCGGCCGACAGGTAGGCGACGGTGCGCGAGGGCTGGCCCAGATAGGCTTCGGCGGTGCTGATCCAGCGCTGCACCAGGCGGTCGCGCACGGTATGCGCCGCGGCCTGGTAGAGGTCGTTCTCGCTGGCGTGGCCGGGCAGCTTGCCCTGGGTATGGAACACGTGGTCCAGGAAAGCGCGGCGCAGGCTGGCGCCGGACAGGGCGGTACGGGTGTCGTCGGCATGCTCGGGCCGGAGGGCGTCCTTCATGGCGGGGCTCCTGCGCATGTTGGTGCGTCAAGCTTAGCGGATCAGGCAATGCGCGCAACGCGGGAAATGGCTACGGCATTGCCGCAAGGTCTGGCAGCCGCCACATGCGCGGCTGGGGGCGCGCTGAGCGGTGCGGCTAGCGGCGCGGCGGGGGATGCCGCGCGCCGTGGCGGCCACTGCGCACGGCTTCGGCGCGGGCGCGTACCTCGGGCGTGTCGGCCAGCGCACGCACGTCGGCATCCAGGCGCCGTTGCCAGTTGGGATGGACACTGGTGGTGCCGGGCAGGTTGGGCTGCTCGGCCTCGCCCAGCAGGTCTTCCAGCGGCACCACGCGCAGTGCGGTCCGCGCCGTGCCCAGCCACGCCAGCACGGCGTTGAGCGGCGCATGGGCCGGGCCCGGCTCAGGGCCGCTGCACAGGCCGGCGTCGCACAGCGCCTGCCACAGCGCGCTGCGTTCGCGCGCGCGGCCGGCGTGGGCCTGTTCGATGGTTTCGCCGGGCGCCAGCAGTTGCAGCCGCTCGCGCCAGTCCAGGTCGCGGCCGGCCCACCAGCCGGCTACAGTGGGCAGGTCGTGCGTGGAGGTGGTGGCGATGGCATCTGCCGGCCACTGGGCGGGTGGCAGGAAGGCCGGGACGGTGTCGTCCGGTTTCCGGACTTCGTCGCCGGTATCGGCCGGTGCACTGTCCTCACTGTCCCCACTGTCCTCCTTGCGCTGGAACCACAGCACGTCGATCCCCAGCACGCCGCGCGCCGACAGCGCCGCATTCAGCTCCGGCGGCACCGTGCCGAGGTTCTCGCCGATGATGATGGCGCGGTGCCGCCACGACTCCAGCGCCACCAGCCGCAGCAGGTCTTCCAGCGGATAGCGCAGGTAGGCGCCATCGCTGGCCGGGGCGCCGGCCGGGACCAGCCACATGCGCGCCAGCCCCAGCACATGGTCGATGCGCAACCCGCCGGCATGGGCCAGGTTGGCGCGCAGCATTTCCAGGAAGGCGGCAAAGCCATGCTGGCGCAACCCGCGCGGCGAGAACACCGCGACGCCCCAGTCCTGCCCCAGCGGGTTGTACACGTCCGGCGGCGCGCCCGCATGCACGCCCGCCAGGATCTCCTGCTGGCGTGTCCAGGCCTGGCTGCCGCCGGGGTCGGCGCCCACCGCCAGGTCAGACACGATGCCGATGGCCATGCCGGCCTCGCGCGCGGCGCGCTGCGCACGCGCCATCCCGTCGGCGGCGATCCACTGCAGGAAGGCGTGGTAGGCCACCTCGTCGGCATGGGCCTGCGCAAAGCCGGCCACCGCGGCATCGGCCGGGGAGCGCAGCGTCACCGGCCAGCAGCGCCAGTCCGGCGCGGCGTTGTGGTTCAGGCCGTTGGCGCTGTCGGCCAGGCGCTGCGCCTGGATCGCCTCGTAGCAGGCGTGCGCGTGCAGCGCGGTGCCGCCGCGCGCGCGGAAGGCGGCGCAGTCATCCAGCGCCGCGCGCGGCAGCAGCGTCTCGCGGCGCTGCCACAGCCACTGCAGGATCGCGTAGCGCAGCGGCGCCAGCGCGATCCAGTCGATCTCGGTGCGCGCCTCCAGCGCGGCCAGCGCCTCGCCCGCGCCCAGCGCGGCGATGGCGGCGTCCAACGCGGCCTGGCCGAACAACGCGGCCGGGTCGGCATAGAGCGGGTTCAGGAACAGGCGGCTGGACGGCGCATACGGGCTGTAGCGCTCGGGCAGCGCGGCAAAGCCCGCGTGCAGCGGGTTGATCGCCACGGCATCGGCATGCGCGCCGGCCGCGCTCACGCAGCACTGCGCCAGCGCGCTCAGGTCGCCCATGCCGCAGGGCGCGCCGCGGCGCAGGCTGTAAAGCTGCACCGCCAGGCCCCAGGGCCGCGCGCGCGGATCGGTGCCGGTGCGCCCGGCATGGCGCAGGGCATCGGCCACGCCATAGCAGCGCGGCGGCGCCACCGCCAGCACGGTGTGCGCATCGCCCAGTTCCAGCCGGTGGTAGCCGCATACGTCGATGGCGGGCAGCAGCATGGTGCCGTCGTTGCCGCGTGCGCTGTCATCGTTGCCGCGCACCGCGGTGCCGGCGATGATGGCGCCGTCTTCCAGCGTCAGCCGGTATGCGCGTTGCGGCAGCGTGTGGGGCCATGGCACGGCTACCGGCTTGCCGCGTTCGGCGGTGATGAGCGGCGGCAGCGCATGGATGGCATCGTCGGCGGCCAGCCACGCGCGCGAGGCCTCGCACTGGCCGCCGGTGGCGCAGGGCAGGCCGAGGCCGTTGAGCACGCGCCGCAGCGCGTCGTCGGAGACGGCCTGTGGCTGGTTCCAGGCATCCGTCCAGTGCGGCAGCAGGCCAGCGCGCAGCGCCAGCTTCTGCAGTGGCGCGGGGGGCGGCGCGGCGCTGCGGTGCGTACGTCGGGTCATTCCTGTGTCTCCTGCGGCGCGCCCAGCGGCGGACTCTCCTGGTGCGGGCTCTCGCGGCTGCGGGCTGGGGCGGCCAGCAGCACCAGCGAATGGCCCGGCACCGTCTGGCTCTCGCCCACCGCTTCGCCGGCTAGCTCGGACTCGGTGGCTTCGGGCCGGCTGCTGTCGAAGAGCAGGGTCCAGGCCAGCTTGGGCTCGGGCAGCCGGAACGACGCGTCGGCCTCGCCGGCGTTGAGCAGCAGCAGCGTCACCTGCACGGTGCGCGCATCGTCCTCGTCCCCCTCCTCTTCCGGCAGCGAGCCCAGCTGCGGGCGCTCAGGTTGCGGCGGCGGGGCAGCGCGGCGCAGCGCCAGCGTGCGGATTTCCGGGTCGGCCCATTCCTCGGGGGTGGGCGGTTTGCCGTCGGTATCGAACCAGGCAATGTCGGCAATGCCGCGCGCCGGTTCCTGGCGCCCGTGCGCGAAGCGGTCGCCGGTGAGGGCGTGCAGCCGCCGGCGCAGCGCGAGCAGGCGGCGCACCATGTGCTGCAGCGGCTGTGCGCCGGGCGTCTGGGCCTGCTTCCAGTCCAGCCACGATATCTCGTTGTCCTGGCAGTAGGCGTTGTTGTTGCCGTGCTGGGTGCGGCCCCATTCGTCGCCGGCGGTCAGCATCGGCGTGCCCTGCGCGAGCAGCAGCGTGGCCATCAGCGCCTGTGCCACGCGGCTGCGGCGCTCCAGGATCTCGGGGTCGTCGGTGGGGCCTTCGATGCTGCCGTCCGGGCTCCAGTTGGCGCTGGCGTTGTCGTCAGTGCCGTCGCGGTTGTCCTCGCCGTTGGCCTCATTGTGCTTGGTGCTGTAGCAGACCAGGTCGGCCAGTGTGAAGCCGTCGTGCGCGGTGATGAAGTTGACGCTGGCCCACGGGCGCCGGTGGCGCCGGTCGAACAGGTCGGCCGAGGCCGCCAGCCGCGCGGCCAGCTCGCCGCGCTTGCCGGCATCGCCGCGCCAGAAGCGGCGCACCACGTCGCGGAACTTGTCGTTCCATTCGGCAAAGCCGGGCGGGTGGTTGCCGAGCTGGTAGCCCCCGGGGCCCAGGTCCCACGGTTCCGAGATCAGCTTGACGTGGCTCAGCACCGGGTCCTGCATCAGCGCATCAAAGAAGCCCGAGCCCTGGTCGAAGCCGTTGCCCTCGCGCCCGAGCGTGCTGCCCAGGTCGAAGCGGAAGCCGTCGACGTGGTAGCCCTGCACCCAGTAGCGCAGCGAGTCCATCACCATCTGCAGCACACGCGGGTGCGACAGGTTGAGCGTGTTGCCGCAGCCGGTGTCGTTGATGTAGTGACGCTCGTCGCCCGGCATCAGGCGGTAGTAGCTGGCGTTGTCCAGGCCGCGCCACGATACCGTCGGCCCCATTTCGTTGCCCTCGCAGGTGTGGTTGTAGACCACGTCCAGGATCACTTCGATGCCGGCGGCATGCAGGCGCCGCATCGCCACCTTGCATTCCTGCAGCTGCCCGGTGCCCAGGTAGGCCGGTTCCGGCGCGAAGTACGCCATGGTGTTGTAGCCCCAATAGTTGCGCAGCCCGCGCTCCAGCAGGAAGCGGTCCTGCAGGATGGCGTGCACCGGCAGCAGCTCGACGGTGGTGATGCCCATCTGCACCAGGTGGTCGATAAAGCGCGGGTCGCACAGCGAGGCGAAGGAGCCGCGCAGGTTGGGCAACAGGTCGTCGCGCAGCATCGACAGGCCGCGCAGGTGGGCTTCATAGATGACGGTGGCGGACCACGGCACCGCGGGCGGGCGGTCGTCGCCCCAGTGGAAGCTCTCGTCGATCACCACCGCCTTGGGCATGCTCTGGGCGCTGTCGCGCCGGTCCGGCGTCAGGTCGCCGCGCGCGCTCTGCAGGCGGTAGCCGAACAGCACATCCGCCCAGCGCACCGGGCCGCTCAACTGGCGCGCGTACGGGTCCAGCAGCAGCTTGTGCGGGTTGAAGCGGTGCCCGTGCGCGGGATCGTAGGGGCCGTGCGCGCGGTAGCCGTACAGCGTGCCGAGCGCCGCGTTGGGCAGGTAGCCGTGCCAGATCTCGTCGGTGCATTCCGGCAGCGGCAGGCGCGCCAGTTCCTTGCGGCCATTCTCTGAGAACAGGCACAGGTCGATGCGCGAGGCATGCGCCGAGAACACCGCGAAGTTGACCCCCAGCCCGTCCCAGTGGGCGCCCAGGGGATACGGCTTGCCCGGCAGCAGCCGGTCCGCGAAGGGTCGGTTCATGTCGCCGCGCCTTGTGCACCACCATCAACCCGGTCGAGCCGCAGCACCAGCGTGGCCAGCGGCGGCAGCGTCAGCGCCAGCGAGGCCGGCTGGCCGTGCGAGGGCACGTCCACCGCCGTCACCGCGCCGCCGTTGCCGACATTGCTGCCGCCATAGCACTCGGCGTCGGTGTTCAGGCATTCCTGCCAGGGGCCGGCAAAGGGTACGCCGAGGCGGTAGCCGTAGCGCGGCACGGGCGTCATGTTGGCCACCACCAGGACCACCTCGCGGCTGCCCGCCGCGGCGCGCCGCAGCCAGGCAAAGACGCTGTTGTGGTTGTCGTCGCCCACCACCCACTGGAAGCCTTCCGGGCTGTGGTCCAGCGCATGCAGCGCGGGCAGCTCGCGGTAGAGCCGGTTCAGGTCGCGCACCAGCGTGTGCATGCCGCGGTGCATGGGGTGGTCCAGCAGCGCCCAGTCCAGCTCGGCGTCGTGGTTCCACTCCTGCCACTGGGCCAGCTCGCCGCCCATGAACAGCAGCTTCTTGCCGGGGTGGGTCCACATGAAGCCGTAGTAGGCGCGCAGGCCGGCAAAGCGCTGCCACTCGTCGCCGGGCACCTTGCCGATCATCGAGCCCTTGCCGTGCACCACCTCGTCATGCGACAGCGGCAGCACGAAGGCTTCGGACCAGGCGTAGACCAGGCCGAAGGTCATGTCCTGGTGGTGCCAGGCACGGTGGACGGGCTCGTGTCCCAGGTAGCGCAGCGTGTCGTGCATCCAGCCCATGTTCCACTTGAAGTCGAAGCCCAGCCCGCCGCTGGCGACGCTGGCGGTGACGCCGGGCCAGGCGGTCGATTCCTCGGCGATGGTCAGCGCGCCCGGGCAGCGTTCGTGGACCACGGTGTTCAGTTCGCGCACGAAGTCGACGGCTTCCAGGTTTTCGCGGCCGCCGAAGCGGTTGGGAACCCACTGGCCGGGCTCGCGGCTGTAGTCGCGGTAGAGCATGGACGCCACCGCATCCACGCGCAGGCCGTCGGCGTGGAAGTGCTCCAGCCAGTGCAGCGCACCGGCCAGCAGGAAGCCGCGCACCTCGTTGCGGCCGAGGTTGTAGATCAGCGTGTTCCAGTCCTGGTGGAAGCCTTCGCGCGGGTCCATGTGCTCGTACAGCGCGGTGCCGTCGAAGCGCGCCAGCCCGTGCGGATCGGTGGGGAAGTGCGCCGGCACCCAGTCCAGGATCACGCCGATGCCGGCCTGGTGGCAGCGGTCGACAAAGGCGGCGAAGGCCTGCGGCGGGCCCAGGCGCGCGGTGGGCGCATACAGCGACAGCGGCTGGTAGCCCCACGAGCCGCCAAACGGATGCTCGGTGATCGGCAGCAGTTCGATATGGGTGAAGCCCAGTTCCTGCACGTATGGCACCAGCCGCTCGGCCAGGATCTCCCAGCCGCGTTGCGTGTCGTTGGCCGCGCGCAGCCACGACAGGACGTGGACCTCGTAGACCGACATCGGCGATGCGTAGGGGTTGGCGGCGTCGCGGCGCGCCATCCAGTCGGCGTCGTGCCAGTCGAAGGGCGGCGCGCTCTTGCCGGGCGCGGTCACCACGGAAGCGGTCTCAGGCGGCGGCTCGGTGGCGAGCGCGAGCGGATCGGCCTTGTCGGGCAGCTCGGTGCCGTGCGGGTCGAGCAGGTCGTACTTGTAGCGGCAGCCCGGCCCGGCGCCCAGCGCCGCCGGCACGAACAGCTCCCAGATGCCGCTGGGATGGCGCAGCCGCATCGGGTGCCGCGCCGGATGCCAGCCGTTGAAATCCCCGATCACCGACACACGCCGCGCATTCGGCGCCCACACCGCGAAGCGCACCCCGTCGATACCGTCCACGCACTCCCATTGCGCGCCCAGGCACTCGCCGAGCTTGAAGTGCCGGCCCTCGGCGATCAGGTGCAGGTCCAGCTCGCCCAGCAGCAGGCCGAAGGCATAGGGGTCGGCGGCGCACTGTTCGGAGCCGTCGGGCCATTCCACACGCAGCCGGTAGTCGGTGGCGTGGGCCTGGCGCTCGCGCGCGGGCAGGCGCCCGGCAAAGACGCCGCCGCCGTGCAGCGGCTCCATCGGCGCCAGCGGCGTGCCGCTGGCATCGGCCAGCTGCACCGAGACCGCGCCCGGCAGGCAGGCGCGCACCAGCGCGCCGTCGCCATCGGGATGCGGACCCAGCACGGCAAAGGGGTCGTGGTGGCGCGCGCCGAGCAGGGCATCCAGTTCGTGCCCCGGCAGCATGCCCGCGCTGCGGGTACTTGTCGTGGGCGGGCTCATGGCTGGCCTCCCGGCACCAGCTTGCGCACCAGGCGGGCCAGGCCGCTGACCGGCAGGTCGATCCAGGCGACGCGGTTGGCGGCTTCGTAGTCGACCTCATAGGCCGCGCGCTCGAGCAGGAACAGGTCCAGCAGCGGCTGCAGCTGGTCAGGCGCCACCCACGGCGCCGGCGACGCTTCCATATGCTGCTGGTAGCTGCTCAGGAAGGCGTCGCTGGCGGTGCTGCGGAAGCCCTCCAGCAGCACGGCGCGGCGCTCGGCAAGCTGCGGCGGCAGCTCGGTATGCGTGCGCTCCTGGCGATCGGTGCCCACCGTGGCCGCGGCGTAGTCGAGCGAGCGCAGCAGTCCGGCCACGTCGCGCAGCGGCGAGGTCTTGCGGCGCCGCCAGTCCAGCGGCAGGCCGGGCTCGCCCTCGAAGTCGACCAGATAGGTGTCGTTCTGCGCGATCAGCACCTGGCCCAGGTGGAAGTCGCCGTGGATGCGCGTCTGCAGGCTGCCCGGCGCGGCGGCGGCGAGTTGCTTGACCAGCGCCGGCAGGGCGTCGCGCGCGGCCGCAAGCGTCTGCACGTCGGCCTCATATGATTGCTGTACCGAACCCTGCATGTTGGCGGCGCGCTTTTGCAGCAACGCCAGCGCGCGCTGCAGCGCCTTCATGGCCTGCTCGGCCCAGGCGTGCGCATCTTCGTTGCTGGCGGGCTGCGGCGTGAAGGCGTCGTCGTCGGTGGGCCGCGCCAGCACCGCATGCAGCTCGGCCAGGCGGCGCCCCAGCGTGCCGGCCAGCGCCGCGTAGCCGTTCATGGCCTCGGCGAACTCGTCCTCGCTTTCCTGGGCTGGCAGCGCATCGTCGATGGTGCGGCCAAGGTAGTCCAGGGTCCAGTCCCAGCCGTTGCCCTGGTTGAGGATATAGGCCTGCAGCAGCATCAGCGTATGCGGCACGCCGTCGGCTCCGGTGCGCACCACCTCGCCCAGCAAAGACGCGGCGTGGGCATAGCCCTGCGCGGTCAGGTAGCGCGTCATCTCGGCTTCGGGATGGATGCCGCCAGAGAGCCGGCGTACCAGCTTGAGCACGGCAGCGTTGTTGTACGACAGCGAGCTGTTGGACTGCTCGGCCGACATCCATTCGATCGGGTCGCGCTCCAGTTCCAGCGCGGCCAGGCCCGGTTCGGCCAGGAAGCGGATGGTGTCCTGCCCGGTGCGCATTTCCGCGCCGTTGCGCAGCGCGCGCACCACCTCGCGCGCAAAGGGCTCGACCACGAAGCCGTCGGTGGCCAGCCCGACGCGGCTGCCCTGGCGCACGCGCGCCATCGACAGCCCGTGCGCCAGCTGCGACACGCTGTCCGCGCTTTCGCGGTCCCACAGGATGCCCACCGGCAGCTGGTAGCGTTCGGTGCGTCCGGACAGCACCACCTCGACCTCGCCCAGGTAGACGTCTTCGCCGCTGGCGCCGCGCGTGAACGGCAGCACGTAGGCCATGCCCACGCGCTCGATGCGCTCATGCTTGGACCCGAACCAGCGGCGCCGGCTGATGTAGTGCGGCAGCACTTCTGTGGCCATGATGCGGCGCGAGGCATCGGTCAGCTCCGGGCGGGCCGAGTTCTGCATCACCAGGGTGATCTGGTCTGGCATCTGTTCGGGTGCCTCGACGTGCCACGACGGCGGCTGCGCCTCGTCGCTGAGCACGAACCAGTAGAAGCCATAGGGCGGCAGCGTCAGCAGGTAAGTGAGCGTGCCGATGGCGGGAAAGGGGGTGGCGCCCATCATCTCCACCGGCACGCGGCCGTTGAAGGCGGACAGGTCCAGCTCGACGGCCTGCGGCGCGCGCGACAGGTTGGCCACGCACAGGATGTGCTCGCCCTCGTACTCGCGCAGGTACGCCAGGATCTTGCGGTTGCCGGGGAACAGGAAGCGCAGCGTGCCGCGGCCGAAGGCGCGGTGCTTGCGCCGCAGCGCCAGCATGCGCCGCATCCAGTTCAGCAGCGAATGCGGGTCGCGCGCCTGCGCCTCGACGTTGACCGCCTCGTAGCCGTACAGCGGCCCCTGCAGCGGCGGCAGCACCAGTCGCTCGGGATCGGCATGCGAGAAGCCGCCGTTGCGGTCGGGCGACCACTGCATCGGGGTGCGCACGCCGTCGCGGTCGCCCAGGTGGATGTTGTCGCCCATGCCGATCTCGTCGCCGTAGTAGATCACCGGCGTGCCCGGCATCGAGAACAGCAGGCTGTTCATCAGCTCGATGCGGCGGCGGTCGCGCTCCATCAGCGGCGCCAGCCGGCGGCGGATGCCCAGGTTGATGCGCGCGCGCCGGTCGGTCGCGTAGACCTCCCACAGGTAGTCGCGCTCGCTGCTGGTCACCATCTCCAGCGTCAGTTCGTCATGGTTGCGCAGGAAGATGGCCCACTGGCAGTTGGGCGGCACCTCCGGGGTCTGGCGCATGATGTCGGTGATCGGGAAGCGGTCTTCGCGCGCGATCGCCATGTACATGCGCGGCATCAGCGGGAAGTGGAAGGCCATGTGGCATTCGTCGCCTTCCGGGTCGGGGCCGGTCAGGCCGAAGTACTGCTGCGCGTCCTCCGGCCACATATTGGCTTCTGCCAGCAGCATGCGGCCGGGGAAGCGCGCGTCCAGGTGGGCGCGGATATGGCGGATGACGGCATGGGTCTCGGGCAGGTTCTCGTTGCTGGTGCCTTCGCGCTCGACCAGGTAGGGCACCGCGTCCAGGCGCAGCCCGTCGACGCCCATGTCGAGCCAGTAGCGCATCACCGACAGCACCTCGTTGAGCACCTGCGGGTTGTCGAAGTTCAGGTCCGGCTGGTGCGAGTAGAAGCGGTGCCAGAAGTAGGCGCCCGCCACCGGGTCCCAGCTCCAGTTGGACTTCTCGGTATCGCAGAAGATGATGCGGGTGCCGGCGTAGGCCTGGTCATGGTCCGACCACACATAGTAGCGCCGCGCCGCCGAGCCGGGCTTGGCGTTGCGCGCGCGCTGGAACCACGGATGCTGGTCGGAGGTGTGGTTGATCACCAGCTCGGTGATCACGCGCAGCCCGCGCGCGTGGGCCGCGGCGATAAAGCGGCGCGCGTCGGACAGCGTGCCGTAGTCGGGGTGGACGTTGCGGTAGTCGGCGATATCGTAGCCGTCGTCGCGGCGCGGCGACGGGTAGAACGGCAGCAGCCAGACGGTGTCCACGCCCAGGTTGACCAGGTAGTCGAGCTTGGCCAGCAGGCCGGCAAAGTCGCCCACGCCGTCGCCGTTGGCGTCGTAGAAGGACTTGATGTGGAGCTGGTAGATGACGGCATCCTTGTACCAGAGCGGATCGGCGTTGAGCAGGGCGGCACTGCCGGTTTCGGTGAGGCGTTTCATCCGTGTCTCCACGTATGCCTGTCAGGCGCCGTGCGGGTCGGTGGATGCCGGTGCTGCCGCGGGGCGGGGCGCGGGCCGCTCCAGCGGGCGCACATGCCAGACCGCGAAGGGCAGCTGCGCCGGGTCCAGCCGGATGCGCTGGTGCTTGCCGCGCAGCTCGAAGTGCGCGCCGCGCATCAGCTCCTGCACCGCCACCCGGGCATGGTCGGGCAGGCCCCATTCCCACAGCGGCAGTTCGATATCGGCCTCGTGCGCGTGGCGCGGGTCCAGGTTGATTGCCACCAGCAGCACGTCGTCGCCGAACAGGTAGTCCGTGCCCGGCACGAAACGCGCGAACCACAGCACCGCATCACTGCCGGCGTGGTAGAAGCGCAGGCCGTTGTTCTGCAGCGCCGGGTGGCTGTTGCGGATCTCATTGAGGCGCGAGATCTCGGCGACGATATTGCCGGGCTGGTGCCAGTCGCGCGCGCGCAGCTGGTATTTCTCGGAATCGAGGTATTCCTCGCGCACCTTGCCGTCCAGCACGAAGGGTGCGCTCTCGCACAGCTCGAAGCCGCTGTACATGCCCCACAGCCCCGACAGCATGGTGGCCAGCGCCGCGCGGATCAGGAACGCGGGGCGGCCGCCGTGGTGCAGGAAGTAAGGGTTGATGTCGGGCGTGTTGACGAAGAAGTGCGGGTGGAAGAAGTCGCGCAGCGGGCCCTGGGTCAGTTCGTTCAGGTACTCGGTCAGCTCCCACTTGGTGTTGCGCCAGGTGAAGTAGGTGTACGACTGGCTGAAGCCGAGCTTGGCCAGGCGCGCCATCATCTTGGGCCGGGTGAAGGCCTCGGCCAGGAAGATGGTGTCGGGGTGGTGCGCGCGGATGTCGGCGATCATCCATTCCCAGAAAGGCAGCGGCTTGGTGTGCGGGTTGTCCACGCGGAAGATGCGCACGCCATGGTCGGCCCAGAACATCACCACGTCGCGCAGCGCCTGCCACAGCGCGGCGCCGGCGGGCGGCGCGGCGTAGAAGTCGACATTGACGATGTCCTCGTACTTCTTGGGCGGGTTCTCGGCGTAGCGCAGCGAGCCGTCGGGGCGGTGCGCGAACCATTCCGGGTGGTCGCGCAGCCACGGATGGTCGGGCGAACACTGGATCGCGAAGTCCAGCGCCAGCTCCAGGCCATTGGCTGCCGCTGCATCGAGCAGGCGGCGGAAGTCGTCCAATGTGCCCAGCTCGGGATGCAGCGCGTCGTGGCCGCCTTCCTCGCCGCCGATGGCGTAGGGGCTGCCAGGATCCCCCGGTTGCGCACGCAGGCTGTTGTTGCGGCCCTTGCGGTGGGTGCGGCCGATCGGGTGGATCGGCGTGAAGTAGAGCACGTCGAAACCCATCGCGCGGATCGCGGGGAGTCGCCCGATCACGTCGTCGAAGGTGCCGTGGCGCTGCTCGTCGTTGCTTTGCGAGCGCGGGAACAGCTCATACCAGCTGGCGTAGCGTGCGGCAAGGCGGTCGGCCTCAACCGGCATGGCCACCGGGTGGCGCGAGACGAACTGGCGCCCGGCGGGCGTGGCCATCACCGCGTGCACGGCGGCGGCGGTGCGCCGCGACAGCAGTATCTCCAGGCGGCGTTCGTCGTCGCCGGCGGCTTCGGTCAGTTCATCGACGATGGCGGATAGTTCGCTGTCCGCGGGGGACTTCCCGGCGTTCTTCCTGCCATTGCCTTTCTTGCCATTCTTGCCGGCGGGCCGCAGCAGCATATCGGCCACCAGCCGCGCGCCTTCTTCGATCTCCAGCGCCACGTTGAGGCCGGCCGCGCGCTTCTTGCTGATTTCGTCGAGCCAGCTGGCGTAGGCGTCGCGCCAGGCTTCGACGGTGAATTCATGCCGGCCCAGCGCCACCAGCGGGAAGCTGCCTTCCCACCGGTCGTTGATCACGGGGTGCAGCGGCGCCTCGTGCCAATCGGACTCGCCGGGCGCACGCCACAGCACCGCCGCGGCGAGTTTGTCGTGGCCATCCATCCAGATATCGGCGCTGACCGTGACGCGCTCGCCGACGACGCGCCGCACCGCGAAGCGGCCGTCGTCGCAGGCGGGTTCGACGCGTTCGATGGCGATGCGCGGCGCTTCCATCGCCGCCACCACGCTGCCCAGGCCGGTGGCCGTCAGCGTTTCATGCCCGTGCGGCTCGCGCGCATCGCGGCGCGGCACGCCGGGGCGCGTCAGCGGCACCGGTGGCACTTCATAGAGGCGGATATCGGCTGGCGCGAGCGTGATGCTGGCGAGCGCATCGAGCCGGCTGGTGGCGTCGAGCGTGCCGCCCGGGCCGCCCGGCGAGGCTTCAAGGTGCGCGCTGGGATGCGGCAGCGCGCTCAGCACGCGGTCGGCGCCGAGCGTGCCGGGTGCCATCGGGTCCGGGTTGAGCACCACGGCCAGTGCCGCGGCGCCATTGGGCAAGCCCGGTGCGGTCTTGCCGTTGCCGGCACCCGGCATGCCGCAGGCGCCATTGGGTGCCGGCAGCCGGGCGAGTACCGTCAGCGGCGCGTCGGGGCCGCTCAGCAGCCGCACCGACAAGGCTGGCGCGGGGTTGCGGGCGGCCAGCCAGGTATTGGCTTCCAGCAGTTCGTGCGTGATGTCGTAGGGGGCGCCATCGTGCGCAGCCCCGTCGGGCGCCAGCGGATCGCGCGCGAGCGCACCGCCGGTTTCGAATCCCGCCGGCACCAGGATGCCGTCGCCGATGGCGGCGGCGGTCCATAGCGCACGCCGCGCGCTGAGCGCATCCTGGCGGGACGGCGTCAGCGCCGGCGCGGCCAGTACCCGGCCAAAGCGGCGCAGGCGCGCGATTTCCTCGGTCAACCACGTGCTGCGGAAATCCCACCACGGCAGCGAGCAGAAGGCGGCGTCGAAGCCGGCCGGTGCCAACTCATCCAGCTGGGCGGGGTTGAGCCCGGGCGTCCAGGCCAGGAAGCGCGGCGTACCGCGCGCCTGTTCCGGCCCGGCGTCGTCGCGCAGCGTCGCGGTCAGCGCGGCCCACCATCTGCCAGGCACGCGCGCCGGTGCGCGGCAGCAGAATCCCGCCGCACCCGCCGCCCACGCCATGCGCAGTTGCGCCGCCCACCACTGCACCAGCGCCTCGGCCACTTGCGGGTCGTGCCAGCGCAGACGCGCGCCGGGGATGTGGTTGTCGGTTTCGTGGGGGGCGAAGGCGGGCGCGCTGGTGTCGATCCAGCGCGGGTCGGCGGCACTGTCCGCGCCGTCGGAGGTGAAGCGATCCAGTGAGAGATCGAGCAACGGCGCCAGCCCATGCCGGGTGCACGCCGCGAGAGCGTCTTCGCCGGGTAGGCGCGGCCAGCCGCCGATCAGGACGTGGTCGAAGCCCAGCGCCGCCACGCGTTGCAGCGCGTGTTCATCGGCGTCGGGCGTTCCGGTCAGGTCGATCTGGCAGATCCGCACAAAGTCCTCCCGGGGTTTCGCTCCGCTGGAGCAACAATGCCCCGCCCGGCGCCTTGTGGCCAGCCGGCGGGATGGCACAGCCATGCGAAGTGCGTGCCAGCACGCCCGGGTTTGCCTCAGTCAGTGTCGACGCAAGACGGTTCAAGGGCAAGCCCTGGATCGAGTCATGTGCGCGATGCGCAACCGCTTGTAAAAAATGCCCGCGCCATTCTTGCCGATGGAAAGAACGCGCAAGCAGATTGACGCGCGGCGGCAGGGGGCGCACTGTCCGGTACGCTTCTTGCCCTTGTTCGTCGGAAGGTGCCAACGCAACCCACGGGCGCCGGCGTCAAGGCGGGTCGAAGCGAACCGATCAACACGGCATGGAGCGCATGCGCATGGACTGGTGGCTGGAGGCAACACAATGGCCGGCGATGGTGGTGACGGTGATCGCCACATGGCTGGTCGGATCGCGCTCGATCGCGCGGCGGCGCGCTGGTTTCTGGGTGTTCCTGGCGAGCAATGTGCTGTGGATTGCCTGGGGCTGGCATGGCAATGCGTACGCGCTGATCGTGCTGCAGCTGGCGCTGATCGCCATGAACCTGCGCGGCATGCGCGAGGCGCGCAAGGCGTGGGTGGCGGCCTCGCACCGCGCGTTTTCCGCAACTGGTGCCAGGCGGGACGGGCACCTATCCTAGTCTGACCCTGGCGTGCGGGGCGCGCGGCAAGGACCGGTAACAAGGGACAACCGCCGGCGGGCAGCCGGCCCTGATCGATGACTTCACGGGTCCGGCCACGGACCAGGGCAGGTGTGCCATGGCGAAGAAAAAGGTCCTGTTGCTCAATGCGCTGATCGCGGCCTCGCGCGAGGGCGAGCACGGTTGCCGCCGCGCGGCCATGGCCGCCGCCAATCCGCACCTGAAATCGCTCTTTACCAGCCGCGCCAATGCGTTTGCGCTGGCCGCGCAGGAGCTCCAGGCCTGCCTGCTGGACCTGGGGCAACAGCCGGAGGCTGTGGCCGTGCCGGCCGCTTCCGCAGCGTCGGCGGGGATCGGCAAGCGCAACTCGGATCGCGCCCTGCTGCAGGCCATCAGCAAGGGCGAGCACGCGGTGCAGCGCCGCTATGCGCGTGCGCTGCGCGCGCATGTGCTGGGCGCGCGCCTGCGCGCGGTGGTGCGGCGCCAGTACCGGGGCATGCAGGTCAGCCATGAGCTGTTCCGGGTGCTGCACGAACGATACCGCTCGCCGCGCACCACGCCTTGACGCGGGGCGCCCGCATTTCTTACAAAGATTCGAACGAATTGCACGCGCAGCGGGGTGGGATCCCAGCAGGGCATTGAACTTGCGGGATGGCCTCATCGCTTCCATGCCTTGCGCACCGACACCCGCGCGTGGGCGCGCGCCTGCGCCGGTGCCGCTACAGCAGCGCCCCGCGCCCCGCGCCGCGATGGCGTCCATCTTGCATGCCAACGGGCTACCAGCGTGTATGGAGACACAGTCATGCCCGAGCAGCCGCCCAAGCCGCAGCGCCACCCTGGCGACGCCACCGACGTCCGCAAGGGCCAGGTGACCATCCCGCTGCCGCGCGAGACCTTCCGCCAGCGCTTCCTCGCGCGCTTTACGGACCCGGCCTACCGGCAGGAGGATGCGACGCTGGACCGGCTCGAGCGCATCGGGGGACGCGTACGAGCAGGGCCGCAAGGCGCCGCGCAAGCACAGGGCCGGGCTATGCCGATCCCGCCTATGTATCGGCTATTACCAGCCTTACGCCCACCAGCCATGCCGAGCTGGACCGGGACAGCGGCGTACAGGGCGAAGTGGACAACGTGGCGCGGGCGCTGGCGTGCGCGGTGCGGCAGTTGCGCGCGGACGAACTGCGCAAGCCCGACCGCGGCCTGGTTCCGCCACGGTAGAAGTAATGCCAACTGCAGGGGAGACAGCAATGGACCGCAGGGACGAGCGACGAGACCACTGGCGCGACGAACCGTGGCATGAGAGTGCGGTGCCGGAAACCGACATGCGCAGCCACTACGTGGGGCCTTATGGGGTGTATGACTACGACAAGCCGGTGGATCCGGGCGAGTTCGACGCGGCCCGCGGCGCGCGGCGGCGGTGGCCGCGCGAGATGCCGCCGGAGCACCGCCGCGCGCCGCAGGGCGGGGCCGACCCATACCGGCAGTTCACCGGCTACAACGAGCGCATGGGCCTGTACCACGGCGGCCCGCAGCGCGCGCGGCCGGTCGGCCCGCGCAACTACCAGCGCCCGGACGAACGCATCCTGGAAGACCTGTGCGAGCAACTGACATGCAGCGCGCGGCTTGACCTGAACGACGTGGAGGTGAAGGTCGAGCAGGGCGTGGTGACGCTGCAGGGCAGCGTGCCGGATCGTCAGCAGAAGTACCGGATCGAGGATATCGCCGATGAAGTGTTCGGCGTGAAGGAAGTGGCCAACCACCTGCGCGTGCCACGGACCGGCACGCCGGTGTACTGAGCGAACGCACCCATGCAAGATCCATCGACCGGACCGGGCGACGCCGGCGGGGTGCAAGGCACGACGCAGGCCGATGCCGCGTTGCAGGCCACGTTGTGCGAGCGCTTGTGGGACGCAGGCCTGGACGTGAGCGAGGTATCTCTGCGCGTGGCGCAGGGCCGCGTGACGCTTGCAGGCGCCATCGGCACTGCGGCCGACCGCGCTGCGGTCGAAGCCTGCGTGCGCGGGTGCGCCGGGGTGGGCGAGATCGTCAACCACATCCACATCGCGCCGGACCGCACCGGCGGTTGATTGGCCAATGCGGGACGGCTGCAGGCGGCGCAGCGATATGACTATCCGGCTTCTGAGGGCAGGCGTTAGCCCGGTACGGCGGTTAGCCCGGTATGGCGCGCGGATCGCGCCCGAAGCTGTTGCGCGAACGGATCTGGCCGTCGCGGCCGTGGACCAGCAGTTCGACGTGTTCGCGCCGTGCTGCGGTCGTGCCGGCCGCGATCGCCTCTTCCTGGGTGGCATGGTGCGATTCCGCATAGCGGGCGCCTTCATGGATCACATCCCAGCCATCCTGGTGCGGCACGACGTGTAGGTTGGAGCCCATTTGCCGTCTCCTCGACTGTTAGTGCCTTTATTGTGGCCTATGTACCGGCGCTGTCTATCCGGCGGCGTCTGACAAGCTGGCAAGGGCAGCAAGCCCCACTTTATGACGGAAATTACTGGTTATTTGCCGGGCCTTTTGTAAGCTCCTCTTGTAAGCTGACTCGGACCGTAATAAGAGGAGCGGACCATGCGAGCGAGATTTGCCAGGGGACTGACCCAGTCGCCGGTGACCGTAGTGGCCCGGGCGTTCGACGGAGAAGCGGTGCAAGCCCCCCAGATTGGCGACCTGGTGACCGTTTATAGCCAGGACCAGGACACCGAATTCAATATCCGCCTGTGCGAGGCGGTCGAGCCTGGCCGCTGGCGCGGCGTGGTCTACGCCATCGGCCGCGGCCAGGATGTGCTGGTCACGGCCGAAGGGCTGGAGATCGACGATGTGGTCGAGGTGATGCGCGAGGAAATCGCCTCCGTCATCCCCTGCGGCCGTTCCCACTGAAAGTCGCGCCCCACGGGGGCGCGGACATCCCGCTTCTGAAGGCACCCGCGGCGCGGCTCAGGCCCGCGGCGCGGGGAGCCTTGGCACGCCCAGCCACATCGCCAGTCCGCTGGCCAGCAGCAGTGCGGCCAGCAGGTACAGCGCGTTGTCGAGACTGCCGGTCTGGGTCTTGATCTGGCCGATCACCCACGGACTGACGATGCCGCTGGTGATGCCGATGCTGCTGATAAAGGCGATGCCAGCAGCTGCGCCCGCGCCCGGCAGGTAGCTGGGCGGCAGCGACCAGAACACCGGCAGCGCGGCAAAGATCAGCACCGCGGCCACCGACAGGATCGCCAGCATCGCAGCCAGGCTGGACGGGTGCAGCGTCAGCGCGGCCAGCGCCAGCGCGCCGCCGGCCGTGCACAGCAGGAAGTGTCGATGGCGCTCGCCGGTGCGGTCCGAGTGGCGCGCGATCAGAATCAGGCCGACCGCGCCCACGGCATTGGGCACCACCGAATACAGGCTCACCGACATCACGTCGGTAATGCCGAAGTCCCGGATCATCAGCGGCATCCAGAAGCTCAGCGCGAGCGAGCCGCAGGTCAGCGAGAAATAGATAAAGGCGAACAGGTACACGCGCGGGTTGCGCAGCACCTGGCGCAACGCGTGCAGCGAATGGCCGCCGGCATGCGACTCGCTGGCGGTGGCGCGCGCCAGGTGCGCGCGTTCGCTGTCGCTGAGCCAGCTCGCTTGCTGCGGGCCATCTACCAGGCAGCGCGCCGCCACCAGCCCGAGCAGCACCGCGGGCGCGCCTTCGATCGCGAACATCCACTTCCAGCCCTGCAGGCCGAGCACGCCGGCCATGTCGCGCATGATCCAGCCCGACACCAGCCCGCCCAGCACGCCCGCCACCGCCACGCCGGCAAAGAAGATCGCCATCACCGCGGCACGGCGCCGCGCCGGGAACCAGTAGGTCAGGTAGAGCACGATGCCGGGGAAGAAGCCGGCCTCGAACACGCCCAGCAGGAAGCGCAGCGTGTAGAACTGCGTGGGCGTGGACACCGCCATCATCGCCACCGAGGCAATGCCCCACAGCACCATGATGCGGGTGAAGGTGCGCCGCGCGCCGAAGCGCGCCAGCAGCATGTTGCTGGGCACTTCGCACAGCACGTAGCCAACATAGAACACGGCGGCGCCCAGCCCGTACATGGCGTCGCTGAAGCCAAGATCCTGCTTCATCTGCAGCTGGGCGAAGCCGATGTTGATCCGGTCCAGGAACGACACTACGTAGCAGACGAACAGGAATGGGATGATGCGCAGCCAGACCTTGCGGTAGAGCGCGTCTTCATCGTGCGCGGCCAGTGTGGCGGGGGGCGATAGGGTGGATAGGGACGAAAGATCCCCTGAGACCGGATGGCTCATGAACGTTGTCTCCGTACGGTGATGGCTGCGGCGGCGGGCAGCCGTGGGGTTCCGCCAGCGGGCGGCGTCTGGCGCGCGTTGGCCCGGGTTGGTGCGAGGAAAAGAGCGGGGCGGGCGCGGCATGGCCGCGCCCGCGGCAGGTCAGGCGGGGGCGGTGGCCGGCATGTCGGCCACGCCTTCGCGCGCGGCCTGCAGCGCGGCCATCAGCACGTCGTGGTCGCCGATATGGTTGGCCAGCAGCAGGATCAATTGAGCGTTGGCGGCCTGGCTCTGTGCTTCGTCGAGGTCGCGGTGCATCTCGATCAGTGCTTCGTAGAAGTCGTCAGGACGCGCGAGGTTGGGCTGGGTGTTGAGGATGTTGGGCATGGTTGTCTCCGCTGTACTTCTGTCCGACGCGTCTCAGGCGGCCATCTGGCCCGGCGCCGCCCGCAGCCCGGCGCCGGTGGCGCGTGCCAGCGCGGCGCGGAGCGCGGCAGGGTCGGCGCGGCGCCAGCGTGCGCACACGTGCTGGTCCGGACGGACCAGGTAGCAGGTGCCCGGCGTGGCGCCGTAGCGGGCGGCGGCCAGGCCCTGGTCGTCGCGTAGCACGGTGGCGTTGGAGCAGGTCATCACTGGCTGCGCGGCATCGGTGATGTAGACCAGCCGCAGCGGCACGCCGGATTGCTTCAGCGCGGCCAGGTCGGCGAGGATGCCGGCATCGATCGCTTCGGGGTTGCCGAACAGCAGCACGGTAAAGTCCTCGCCCAGGTGCGACAACAGCCAGCCCTGGCCTTGCATACCGGACACCGGGGCATCACAACAGACAGCGCCGGGCACCATGTTGCCGCTGTAGCCTTCGGCATCGTCACCCGTATTCAGCGGCGAGCCACGCAGTACTGCGGGCACCGACAGCCGGCCGCTGTTGACCAGCCCGCGCGCAAACGCATGGCGCTTGGACAGCGTCAGCACGGCATCGCGGAACACACGGCTCACTGCGCTCTTGGGCGTGATGAAATCCGTGGCGCGGGTGGAGTTGAGGATGTTCTCGTCGGCGGCGTATTCGCGCTCGTTGGCATAGGTGTCCAGCAAGGTGTCGGCGGCATGGCCCTGCAGCACATAGGCCAGCTTCCACGCCAGGTTTTCGGCATCCTGCACGCCGCTGTTGGCGCCGCGCGCGCCGAACGGCGACACGCCATGCGCCGAATCGCCGGCGAAGAGGATATTGCCGTGGCGGAAGCTGTCCATGCGCAGGCACGAGAAGGTGTACACGCTGACCCACTCCAGTTCGAACTTCACGTCCTTGCCCAGCAGCGCCTGCACGCGCGGGATCACGCGTTCCGGTGTCTTCTCCAGCACGGGGTCGGCATCCCAGCCAAGCTGGAAGTCGATGCGCCAGACGTTGTCGGGCTGGCGGTGCAGCAGCACCGACTGGTTGGGGTGGAAGGGCGGGTCGAACCAGAACCAGCGCTCGGTGGGGAAGTCCGCTTCCATCTTCACGTCGGCGATCAGGAAGCGGTCGCGGAAGGTGCGACCCTTGCTGTCCAGTCCGAGGAGCTTGCGCATCGGGCTGCGCGAGCCGTCGGCGGCGACCACGTAGCGCGCGGCCAGCGGATAGCAGCCTTCGGGCGTTTCGATGGTCAGTACCACATTGGCGTCCGGCGTGCCTGGCTGGCGTTGTTCCAGCCCCACCACCTTGTTGTGCCAGCGGATCTCGATATTGGGCAGCGCCTGCGCGCGCTCCAGCAGGAAGCCTTCGACGTAGTACTGCTGCAGGTTGATAAACGCCGGGCGGCGGTGGCCGCTCTCGGGCAGCAGGTCGAAGCTGTACACCTGCTGGTCGCGCAGGAACACCTTGCCGACGTTCCAGCTCACGCCCTTGTCGACCATGCGATCGCCGCAGCCCAGCCGGTCGAAGATATCCAGCGTGCGCTTGGCAAAGCAGATCGCGCGCGAGCCGGTGGACAGCGTGCAGTCGTCATCGACCAGCACCACGCGCACGCCGCGCTGCGCCAGGTCGATGGCGGTGGCCAGGCCGATCGGCCCGGCGCCCACCACCACCACCGGGTGGATGGCCGGGTCGGCCCCTGCCGATTGTTCCGCGCAGGGCTGGTACTCGAACGACAGCCGCTGGTAGTCGATGCTGCTCATGCTTGTGTCTCCATCCACGTCTTTGTTTCTTTGTGTCCTGCTGTGGCTCAGTCCTGCAGCGCGGCCCACATTTCCTTGTCGCGCTGGGCGGTCCAGATGCGCGGGTGGCGAATGCCGCTGGCCTCGTCGTAGGCGCGCGAGACGTCAAAGGGCAGGCAGTGCTCGTAGATAAAGACGTGGCCGAACTTGGGATCCATCGCGCGGCGGGTGTGCGCCATCGCGGCCTTCAGGTCGAGCTTCTCGACCACGGCCTCCTTGCCGGACTGGAACAGCGTGGTGACGAAGTCCTTGGTATAGGCGATGCCCTTCTTCACTTCCTCCGGCGAGGTCAGCGCGGGGCCGCGGCCGGGCACCAGCTTTTCCGGGTTGAGCGCCTGCAGTGCGTCCAGCGTGGCCGGCCAGTCTTCCAACTGAGCGTCGCCGCAATAGCAGGCGGCGTCGTACTCGACCAGGTCGCCGGAGAACAGCACCTTCTGCTGCGGCAGCCAGACCACGGTGTCGCCCTTGGTGTGGCCCGAGCCCAGGTGGGCGATGCGCACTTCCAGCTTGCCCAGGAACAGCGTGATTTCCTTCTCGAATACCAGCGTCGGCCAGGTCAGGCCGGGTACGGTCTCGACGCCGGCGAACAGGCGCGGGAAGCGTTCGATCTCGGACTTCATGTCGGCTTCGCCGCGCTCGACGATCATTTCCCAGGTGCCGCGGCTGGCGATGATCTGCTGCGCGCCTTCGGCGAAGTAGGCCGACGCGCCCAGCACGCGCACCGCGTGGTAGTGCGACAGCACCACGTACTTGATCGGCTTGTCGGTGATGGTGCGGATGCGGGCGATCAGATCCTGCGCCATCGCCGGGGTGGCGGTGGTGTCGACGATCAGCACGCCGTCGTCGCCGATGATCACGCCCGAGTTGGGATCGCCTTCGGCGGTGTAGGCCCAGGCGTTCTCGGACAGCTGGGTAAAGGTGATCTGCTTTTCTTCCAGGTCGGCCTGGGATGCGAATGCCTTGGACATGGCGTCTTTCCTCTGTGTGGGGCGGCGAGACGGCGCACGGGCATGCGGTGATGCGCAGCGGGGCCGCGCGGGCTGTCTCGCCCCGTTTCTATGGATGTGTCACGACTGGTGCGACGGGGTAGTGCAATCTTAGGAAACCTTCGAAAATTAATCAATAGCGAAATGATTAGCCTATGGCAAATATTTGGCATGTGCAGAAACCGGCATGGAAGGGCACGTGACCGGCGCGGGTAAACCCCCCGGGCAAGCGCTCGCCAGAGGCGTTCGATTAATATCCGGGTTTTCCTATCACACAGGATGGCAATGGCCAGGCGCAAGGCGGGGGACGAAGGTACGCAGGCAGCCGACAAGGCGCAGCGAGGCATCCAGAGCGTGGAGGTGGGCGGGCGCCTGCTGGCCGCGCTGGCCGCCGCGCGCACGCCGATGCCGCTGGCCGCGCTGGCCGACGCCGCGCAGCTGGCGCCGGCGCAGGCGCATGCCTACCTGGTCAGCCTGACGCGGCTGGGCCTGATCAAGCGCGACCACCTGTCAGGCCGCTACGAGCCCGGGCCGCTGTCGCTGCAGCTGGGCCTGCTGCACCTGGAGCAGGACCCGGCCTACCGCGCGGCGCTGCCGCGGGTGGATGCGCTGGCGCAGGCGTCCGGCTTCAGCGTGGCGATCAGCATTGCCGGCCCGCAGGGGCCGACCATCGTGCGCTATGTGCCGGCCAGCGCGCCGCTGCATGTGAACCTGCACGTGGGCACGGTGATGGCGCTGGCTGCCACCGCCACCGGGCGCGTGTTCTGCGCCTTCCAGCCGCCGCCGCAATGGCAGCCGCTGTGGCGCGTGCAGCGGCCGGGCGCGACGGAGGCCGAGCTGGCCAGCTTCAGCGCAGTGCTGCAGGCCATCCGCGAGCGCGGCATCGAGCGCAGCATCGATACCCCCAGCCCCGCCGTCAGCAGCCTCAGCGTGCCGGTGCTGGACGCTGCCGGCGCGCTGCGACTGGTGCTGACCCTGGTCGGCTCGACCGGCGCCATCGACGTGGGCTGGCGCGGCGCGGCCGCGCAGGCGCTGCAGGCGGCGGCCGCGGACATCGGCGCCGCGCTGCGGCAGGAACAGGGACGTCCGGCATGACGCGTGCGAAAGATCCGATTGCAGTAGCCCCGCAAACATCCGACGCGGAGACCGAAGGCGGCAAGCCCCAACGCGGCATCCAGTCGCTCGACAGCACCGGGCAACTGCTGTCCGCGCTGGTCGCGGCGGGCCGTCCGCTGGCACTGCGCGACCTGGCGCTGGCGGCAGGCATGCCCGCGGCCAAGGCCTTCCCACACCTGGTGAGCCTGCAGAAGACCGGCCTGCTGGCGCGCGACAGTGCGGGCAACTACCTGTGCGGCCCGCTAGGTCTGGAACTGGGCCTGATCGCGCTGCAGCGGCTGTCGCCCACGCGCGAGGCCGAGCCGGAAGTGATCGAGCTGGCCGGCGCCACCGGCCTGAGCGTGGCGATGGCGGTGCTGGGGCCTCTGGGGCCGACCGTGGTCCGGCTGGAGGAGTCGGCACGCCCGCAGCATGTGAGCCTGCGCGTGGGCACGGTGCTGTCGCTGGTCCATACCGCGATCGGCCGCACGGTGGCGGCCTGCCTGCCGGAGAACGTGCTGGCGGGCCTGCTGGAATCCGACCACCTGCGCATGGCTGGCGCGGCGGCCACGGAAGGGCTCGCAGCCGGCGGCAAGCTGGCCCGGGACTATGTCGAACGGCTGGCGCGCGTGCGTGCCGCGCAGGTCGACAATGCGCTCAGCCACCCGGTGCCCGGCATCGACACGCTGGCTGCGCCGGTGTTCGACCATACCGGCAGCCTGGCGCTGGTGATCGCCGTGATGGGCTCGAGCGGCAGCTTCGACAGCAGCACCGAAGGCGCCACCGCCGCGCTGGTGCGGCAGGCGGCGCGGCGGCTGTCGTGGCGTTTCGGGGCGCTGAAGGCCCAGTGAAGCCGGCTTAGTTATCGAGCCGGATATTGGCGCCCTTGACGATGGCGTCCCATTTCTCGTACTGCGCGCGGATATAGCTGCCGAACTGCGCCGGCGTGGCCGGGAACGGTACCGTGCCCTGGCTTGCCAGCTTTGCCACCATTTCCGGCTGCTTCAGCGCGGCCACGATCTCGCCATTGAGGCGGTCGATCACCGCCTTGGGGGTGCCGGCCGGCGCGGCTACGCCGAACCAGGCGGTCAGCTCGTAGTTGGGCACGCCGGCCGCGGCCAGTGTGGGCACGCCGGGAAGCTGGTCGGAAGGCTTCTGCGTGGTGACCGCCAGCGCGCGCACGCGGTTGTCGCGGATATACGGCAGCGCGGTCGAGACGCTGTCGAACATCATGGTGATGCGCCCGCCGATCAGGTCGGTCATCGACGCTGCGCTGCCCTTGTAGGGGATGTGCGTGATGTTGACCCCAACCAGGTGCGTGAACAGCTCACCGGCCAGGTGTGACGACGAGCCGTTGCCAAACGAGCCATAGGTCAGCTTGCCCGGCTCCTTGCGCGCCAGCGCCAGCAGCTCCTGTACATTGCGCGCAGGCACGCTCGGGTGCACCACCAGCACGTTCGGCAGGTAGGCGACCGAGGCCACCGGGGCGAAGTCTTTCAGCGGGTCGTAGCCGGGCTTGTCATACAGGCTCTTGTTGACCGCCAGCGAACCGAAGGTGCCGAACAGCAGCGTGTAGCCGTCAGCCGGCGCGCGCGCCACGGCGATGGCCGCCAGGTTGCCGCCGGCGCCAGGCCGATTGTCGATCACGACCGGCTGGTGCAGGCGCACCGACAGCGCATTGCCAATCTCGCGCGCGAGCAGGTCGGTGGCGCCGCCCGGCGGGAACGGCACCACCAGCCGCACCGGCTTGTCCGGATAGTCCGCCAGCGCGGTCCCCGCCGCGGTGGCGGCGAACGCCAACAGCAGCCCCGTGGCTGCGCGCCTGATCCCAACCTTCCAACCCTGCATCGCTGTCTCCTTTCTGTGTCTTGTGCGATGGAACGGCTGTCAGTGTGTCGCAGCGCGAGCGGCCGCGGGTTTGGCATTGGCGAAGGTGGGGTTTGGCGCGTGGGACGCGTCACTCCGGATGCTGCAGCCGGGCAATGGTGCCGAACAGCGTTTCCAGCTCCACCGGCTTGACCAGGTGCGCGTCAAAGCCTGCCTTTTCGGTTTGCTTCCGGTCGGCCGGCTGGCCAAAGCCGGTCAGCGCCACGAAGCGGGTATGCTCGGTCCCGGCCGCGCCGCGCATGGCGCGCACCACCTCGAAGCCGTCCATGCCCGGCATGGCCAGGTCGATCAGCGCGATTTGCGGGCGGCAGCGCCTCGCCACGTGCAGCGCCTCGGTGCCGTCGTAGGCGATGGTCACTTCGTGGCCGCACATCTCCAGCAGCATGGCCAGGCTGTCGGCGGCGTCGCGGTTGTCGTCGACCAGCAGGATGCGTTGCGCCTGCAGCGCCTGCGCGGCGGGTTGGGACGGCTGCGGCGCAGAGCTGTCATGTTGGGCCGGCAGCGGCAGGCGCAGCGTGAAGGTGCTGCCCAGCCCCGGGCCGGCACTGCTGGCGGCAATGGTGCCACCGTGCAGCTCGACCAGCGAGCGGCACAGCGACAGGCCGATGCCCAGCCCGCCCTGCGTGTCTGTGCCCGGCCGGCTTTCCTGTACGAACAGGTTGAAGATGTCTTCGAGCGCCTCCGGTGCGATACCGCGGCCCTGGTCGATCACCTGCACCAGCAGCGTCCGCTTTTGCATGGTGGTGACGATCGCAATCGACGATCCCGGCGGCGAGAACTTCGATGCGTTGAGCACCAGGTTCTGCATCACCTGCACCAGCCGGGTCGTGTCGGCGTTCATCGGGATGGCGCTGGCATGAGTCTGCACATCCACTCGCTGCGACTTGGCTTCCAGCGCCGGCAGCGCGGCCTCGATGCCGAGCGCGACGATCTCGTTGAATTCGACCGGCTCGGTGCGCAGCTCGATCCGCCCGGAGGTGATGCGGCCGATATCGAGCAGGTCGTCGACCAGTCGGCTCAGGTGGCCCACCTGCCGTTCGATCAGGCGCAGGCTCTTGTCGGCGACCGAGTCGTCGTCGGGGGCCAGGCGCATTGCGCCCAGCGCGCTACGCACCGGCGCCAGCGGGTTGCGCAACTCGTGCGAGAGCGTGGCGAGGAACTCGTTCATGCGCTGGCTGGAGCGCTCCAGCTCCTCGCGGCGACGGCGCTCGCTCATGTCGCGCGTGACCTTGGCAAAGCCGCGCAGCGAGCGCGATTCGTCGTAGACGGCGGTCAGCGTGACATTGGCCCAGAACAGCGAACCGTCCTTGCGCACGCGCCAGCCCTCGTCTTCCATGCGCCCGCCGCGCCGGGCCCGTTCCAGGTGCCGGGCCGGCTTGCCGGCGGCGACGTCCTCGGGCGGGTAGAACAATGAGAAATGGCGGCCGATGATCTCGTCGCGGCGGTAGCCCTTGATGTACGACGCGCCGGCGTTCCAGCTGATGACATGGCCGCCGGGGTCGAGCATGAAGATCGCGTAGTCCTTCACGCCTTCGACCAGCAGGCGCAGCGTCTCTTCGCTCTGGCGCAGCGCCTCGGCATTGCGGCGCTGCTCGGTCATGTCGCGCGTGACCTTGCCGAAGCCGATCAGGCGGCCGTCGGCGTCCCTCAACGCGGTGATCACCACGTTGGCCCAGAAGCGGGTGCCGTCCTTGCGCACGCGCCAGCCTTCGTCCTCGAAGCGGCCCATTTCCGCGGCGGCCTTCAGTTCGGCCTGGGGCCAGCGCCGCGCGATCGCGTCCGGCGTGTAGAACTGCGAGAAGTGCTTGCCCAGGATCTCTTTGCGGGTGTAGCCCTTGATGCGTGCCGCGCCCTTGTTCCAGCTGGACACGTGGCCGTCGACGTCGAGCGTGAAGATGGCGTAGTCCTGGATGGATTCCACCAGGGTCCGATAGGACGCATCGGCGGACAGATCCGGTTGCGCATTGTGCGGCGCGTCGGCCGGGATCTCCGCCGACACCGAGCCGGTGGCTTGACCCCGGGCGGTTCCGGCAAGGTCCTGCGGGTCGGCGGGGGCTTTTTTCATGGCATGTCCTGAACGGCGTTTTCCCGACATGTGTTCGCGGGAGGGCGCCCGGTGCGCGATCCTCGTCGTGCTGCAAGCATACGCCAGCCGAAACCCGGCAGGGCTAGCGCTGCGCCCTGGTGACTGCAGTGACGCAGCATGATTCGCGCCAGGTGTCCCCGGCGTTTGCCGCGCGGGGCGGGATTCGCGGCCTCCGCGCAAAGTCGGACGATTCCGAATGGAGATTGGGAATGTACAGATTGTTCCGAATTCCTCCGTCCGCAAGAATGCGTCACAGGTTTTTTACGCTGTCAATATTTGTCACGGAATGATGCATCCGATCCCGCACCCTGTCAGAAACATGTCATTTATCCGCCCTCCGGGCGCTTGCAAGAGGCGCCAATGACCCAGCTCCGCGAACGCCCCCTGCTGCGCAAGCGCCAGTCGCTGTACCTGCTCGGCGACCCCGTTAGCGCGCTGTACGCGATCCGTGTCGGTACGGTGAAGACGCATGTCACGACCGAGGACGGGCGCACCCAGGTGGTCGGCTTCCACTTCCCCGGCGATATGGTGGGCATGGATAGCCTGGCCCGTCCGCAATACGCGTCTTATGCAACAGCGCTGGAAGACACCAAGTTGTGCCGGATCCCGGTGGCGGTGCTGCGCGCCGCTACCGCGCACACGCCCGCCCTGGGCAACCAGCTGTTCCTGGTGCTCGACCGCCAGGCGCAGCGTGCGCGGGCGCTGCAGACCATGCTGGCACTGATGACGGCCGAGGAGCGGCTGGTGACCTTCCTGCTGTGGCTGGCCGACGGCTTCGCGGCGCGGGGCTTCTCGTCGACGGCGTTCCTGCTGCGCATGAGCCGGGAGGAGATCGGCAGTTATATCGGGCTGACGCTCGAGACCGTCAGCCGCCAGTTCTCTCGGCTGGCTGACGGCGGGCTGGTGCGGGTGCGCCACCGCAGCGTCGAGCTGCTCGACAAGCACGCGTTGCGGGCCATCGCCGAGCGCCCGACGATCTCGGCGCGTACGCTTGCGCCGGGGCACGGGGCCGCCGCCCTGCCATCGGGGCCCGTCGCGTGTGCCGGCAACGGATCGCGCCTCGAATGACGGCGCCGGTCAGCCAGAGCGGGGCGATGGGTATCGCCATGGAGCCCGGGCCAGGCGCCAGCGGGATCGTCAGCGAAATCAAGGCGCTGAACCTGTCCTACCTGATGCTGGTGCAGCGGCTGATGCGCGAGAACGAGGCCGAAGCCCTGTTCCGGCTCGGTCTCGGGCGGGAGATGGGCTGCGCGCTGGCGGCGCTGACGCCGGCGCAGATGGTGGCGCTGGCGCGCTCGAACCTGGTGCTGTGCCGCTTCCGGCTGGATGACAGCCGGCTGCTGGCGGGCCTGACCGGGACCGGATCGCCGCACGCCCTGCAGAACATGCATGCGGCGATCGTGACGACGTCGCAAGACAGCGGCGATCACGCATGACGCCGCTGCCGTCGGCAGGCGTGCTGGTCAACATCGGAACATCGCCCGGCAGGCCGGGCACAGGACTCGACTTCGGAGGGCTATATGACGGGCAATGCGATCACCCATGTCGGGATGAACCTGCATGCAGCCTTGGCGGGCCGGTGCGGGCGCGGAGGCGCCTTCATGCCCGCGGCGATCCGTACGGAAATCGTCGGCCCGCTGCAGGCCGAGGACATCGTGCAGGCGCTGTGCGGCGAGGGCGACGCCCACGCCCACGGCTGCGCCGACGCCGCGCTGGCAGTGCTGGCCACGGCCAGGCGCCTGCCCGCGCGTACCGTGGTGTCGAAGGGGCAGGGCCAGCCGGCGTTGCTGGAGTTCTACGTCGACGCGGACGTGCCCACCTGCTGCGAACTCGACGGTGCGCTGCAGCGGGCCATCGCCAGCCACTACAGCAGCGTGCTGCCGCCGGGGCTGGCGGCCTCGGTGCGGCCGCTGGCCGCTTATGCCGCTTCTGCGCAGGAAACCGTCAGCGGCGGCGAGCCGTATGCGGCCGAGCACTTTCGCGCGTGCGCGCAGCAGTTGCTGCGGCTCGGCGGAGAGATGAACCAGCGGTTGTCGGCCGTGTGCGCCTACCTGTCGGCACTGCATGACGCGCTGGAAACGGCCGAACGGCTTGGCTACCTCGACCAGAGCCTGCTGGGACCGGGCCAGGAGTCCTTGTCGTGGCGGCTGCGCCGGCACCGCAGCGTGGAAGGGCGCGCACTGGCGCAAGCGCTGGAAGCGCTGTCGCGCGGCGCCGATGACGCGCTGCACGGGTTCGGCACGCGCTACAGCTTCGAGCGGGCCAGCTACCAGTTCGAGCAGATGCAGCGCTTCCACGACCAGGTCGCGCGCTTACGCGGCGACAGCCGGCCCGGGCCGGTCGGCAGCGCTGCCGGTCCGCGCGCCGCGCGCTGAGGGCAGGCGCGGCGCGGCGGCGGCCTCAGATCCCCGCCATGCAGGTGTACTTGATGACCAGGTAGTCGTCGATGCCGTAGTGCGAGCCCTCGCGCCCCACGCCCGATTGCTTGACGCCGCCGAACGGCGCCACCTCGGTGGAGATCAGCCCGGTGTTCACGCCGACGATGCCGTATTCCAGCCGTTCGGACACGCGCCAGACACGGCCCAGGTCGCGCGCGTAGAAATAGCTGGCCAGGCCGAACTCGGTATCGTTGGCCATGGCCACGACCTCGTCCTCGGTGTCGAAGCGGAACAGCGGCGCCAGCGGACCGAAGGTTTCCTCGCGCGCCACCAGCATGCCGGGGGCCACGTCCGCCAGCACGGTGGGCTGGAAGAACGAATGGCCGAGCGCGTGGCGTTGCCCGCCCTGCAGCACGCGCGCGCCCTTGCCGATGGCATCGGCAATATGCTCCTCCACCTTGGCCACGGCCTTGTCGTCGATCAGCGGGCCGATGCGCACGCCGTCCTCCATGCCGTTGCCGACCTTGAGCGCCGCCACTGCGGCCACAAGCTTCTGCGCGAAGGCCTCGTACACGCCGGACTGCACGTAGATGCGGTTGGCGCAGACGCAGGTCTGGCCGGCGTTGCGGTACTTCGAAACGATCGCGCCTTCCACGGCGGCGTCGAGATCGGCATCGTCGAACACGATGAAGGGCGCGTTGCCGCCCAGCTCCATCGACACCTTCTTGATCGTCGACGCGGTCTGCGTCATCAGCACGCGGCCGACCTCGGTCGAGCCGGTAAAGGTCAGCTTGCGCACCAGCGGGTTGCTGCTCATCTCGCCGCCGATGGCGCCGGCCGAACCGGTCACCACCGACAGCACGCCGGCCGGAATGCCGGCGCGCTCGGCCAGCGCCACCAGCGCCAGCGCGGACAGCGGCGTCTGCGAGGCGGGCTTGAGCACCATGGTGCAGCCCACCGCCAGCGCGGGGCCCGCCTTGCGCGTGATCATCGCCGCGGGGAAGTTCCAGGGCGTGATGGCCGCGCACACGCCCACCGGCTCCTTGGTAACGACGATGCGCTGGCTGTTGACCGGTGCGGGGATGGTGTCGCCGTAGACGCGCTTGCCTTCCTCGGCAAACCATTCGATGAACGAGGCCGCGTAGGCGATCTCGCCGCGCGCCTCGGCGATGGGCTTGCCCTGTTCCGCCGTCATGATGCGCGCCAGGTCTTCCTGGTTGGCCATGATCAGCTCGAACCATTTGCGCAGCAGCGCCGAGCGTTCCTTGGCGGTGCGCGCGCGCCAGGCCGGCTGCGCGCGGTTGGCGGCCTCGATGGCCTGGCGGGTTTCTTCCGCGCCCAGTTGCGGCACCTGGCCCACGCGCTCGCCGGTGGCGGGGTTGGTCACGTCGATGCGGCGCTCGCCATCGATCCAGCGGCCGTCGATATAGCACTGCTGCCGCAGCAGTGAAGCATCTGTGAGGTTCAGCATGGTCGTCTCGGTGGATCCCCGGTGCGTATGCCCGGTGTCTCGGTGAAAAGGTGTGAAGAGGATTGTAGTCCTCCTGTGCGTTGTAGTTCTTTCTGCGACCCGCGTGTAAAACCTCAGGGCCGGCCACGCGCCGGCACGCATGTGAGCTTGCCGCGCCTGCGGCGGCGCATTGGAACAGAGCTTGCGTCAGCCCGCATCATTGGCACGGCCACCGGCTGCGAGCCCGGACTACGCAAGGAATCCCAATGAAAGCACTCTGCTGGCATGGCAAGCACGACATCCGCTGCGACACGGTTCCCGACCCCGTCATCGAGCATCCGCGTGATGCCATCGTCAAGGTATCGAGCTGTGCCATCTGCGGCTCAGACCTGCACCTGTACAACGGCTTCGTGCCGGGCATGGAAAAGGGCGACATCCTGGGCCACGAGTTCATGGGCCAAGTGGTCGAGGTCGGGCCGGAGAACCGGCGCCTGCGCGTGGGTGACCGCGTGGTGGTGCCCTTCACGATCTGCTGCGGCGAATGCGACCAGTGCCGCCGCGGCAACTTCTCGGTGTGCGAGCGCACCAACCGCAACAAGGCGAGCGCGGAGAAGGTGTTTGGCCACAGCACCGCCGGCCTGTTCGGCTACACCCACCTGACCGGCGGCTATGCCGGCGGCCAGGCGGAATATGTTCGCGTGCCCTATGCCGACGTCGCGCCGGTGAAGATACCGGACGGGCTTTCGGACGAATCGGTGCTGTTCCTGGGCGATATCCTGCCCACCGGCTGGCAGGCTGCGGCGCAGTGCGATATCCAGCCCGAGGACATTGTCGCGGTGTGGGGCGCGGGCCCGGTGGGGCAGTTCTGCATCCTGAGCGCGTTGCTGCAGGGTGCGCGGCGCGTGATCGCGATCGACCGAGTGCCCGAGCGGCTGGCCATGGCCGAGGAGCTGGGCGCGACGCCGCTGAACTTTGAGCAGGTCAGCATCCCGGAAGCCCTCAACGAGCAGACCAAGGGCAAGGGCCCGGACAAGTGCATCGACGCGGTCGGGCTGGAGGCGCATGCCACCGGCTCGCTCGATTCGGCCTATGACCGGGTCAAGCAGGCCGTGATGATGGAGTACGACCGGCCCCATGTGCTGCGCGAGATGATCTACGTCTGCCGCCCCGCCGGCGTGTTATCGGTGCCGGGCGTCTATGGCGGGCTGATCGACAAGGTCCCGATGGGCGCGCTGATGAACAAGGGCCTGACCGTGCGCACCGGGCAGACCCACGTCAACCGCTGGACCGACGACCTGCTGCGGCGCATCCAGCGTGGCGAGTTCGATCCATCGTTTGTGATCAGCCATCGCGTGACGCTGGAGGAGGGCCCGGGCATGTACCAGATCTTCCGCGAAAAGCAGGACGGCTGCGTCAAGGTGGTGATGCGCGTCGGCTAGCAGCTAGCGGCACCAGGCCGGCGGCCGGGGCTCAGGCGCCGGTGCTGGTCTTGGCCGGGGCCTCGATGCCCCAGTCGCCGAATTCCAGCCAGTCCTCGCCGAGCAGTTCGATGGGATGCTGCGTGCGGCTGGAGCCGTTGCCGCATCCCATGGCGTCGGTGGGGCAGTACTTGTCGCAGCCCCAGCAGACGCGCTCGGGGTGGCTGGGATGCAGGGGGAATTTCTTGGCCATGGCGTGTGGTGGGCGGCCGGTGGATGGTCGCTGGGGCCATTATGTCCAAGCGCGCGCGACGGGGTCTTGCGCGCCGTCAAGGCGGCCCGCAAGGCCCACCCTCCTGGGCGCTCGTCAATTCCATCCATCCGCGTCCAGACGCGTCCAGCGGTCGGGTGCTACGCCATCTTCCGACGCCAGCAGCAAGGTCTGGCCGCAGTGATCGCACCGGTACACGAACGCGTTCTGGCCGCTGGCGGTGCTCAGCGTCGCGGATATTGCCAGGTTCGGATGGGGCGGCACATGGCCCGGCCGGTCCAGTTGCGACAGGCAAAGGTCGCACAAAGACATATTGGTTTCCTCCAGCGCGAATTCCACAGCAAGAAATGCTGTGGTGCAGCATTCACGATTCCAGTATAGGTGCGGCGAGCGCGGGGGACAGGCCGATAGGGGAGCGACTAAAGGGCAAGGGCTATTCGCCTAGGAACTCCGCCACCATTTCCAGCCCTTCGATGTGATCGGCAACCACCTTGACGATGGTGATCAGCGGGATCGCGAGCAGCATGCCCCACACACCCCATAGCCAGGTGAACAGAAGGAGTGCGACGAAGACCGCGACGGCGTTCATCTTGGCCATGCGCCCCGTCATCCACGTGGTGATGACCGAACCGATCAGCGTCGCAATCAGCAAGGAGCCGCCCGCCGCCGCGGCGGCCATGCCCAGCGTGCCGAACTGCATGAAGGTCACCACGCCCAGGCACACCGCGATCGCCATCGCCCCGAAGTAAGGCACCAGGTGCAGCGCCGCCGCCGCGATCGACCAGCTGCCGGCGTTGTCCACGCCCAGCCATTTGAGCAACAGCCAGGTGCAGAAGCCCAGGCCGACATTGGTCGCCAGCAGCATGCCCATGTAGCGGCGGATCGACAGGTTGACCTCATCCAGCATATGCACGCTGATTTTCTTCTCCGAGATGGTGCCGCCCACCATCTTGATGAACTTGCGCTTGAAGGTGTCGCCGGCCAGCAGCAGGAAGTACAGCAGAAACACCACCACCACCGCCTGTCCGGCCATGGTGAAGACGCTGACTGAGCCGGCCAGCAGCATGTTGTTGATCTGGTCCGGATGCTCCACCACCACACGCGCGCCGCGTGCCGGCGGCTGCCCGGTGCCGCTGAGCACGGTGGCGGCGCGCCTTATCTTCTGCCACATCGAGTCGTCGCCGCTGAGCAGCGCGCCGACCGAGCGCGAGATCTTGCTGGCCGCCTCCGGCAGGCTGTTGACGATGGACTCCACCTGCCCCTGCAGCAGGTAGGCGCCGCTGAGCAGCGCGCACAGCAAGGCCAGCACCACCACGGTGCCGGCCAGCACGCGCGGCAGGCCCAGCCGCTGCAGCGCGCATACCAGCGGATCGAGCAGGTAGGCCATTACGATGGCGATGACCACCGGCACCAGGAAGTCGCGCGCAATGTGCAGCGCATACAGCGAGAACAGGCAGGCCAGCACCACCAGCGCCGTGCTGGCGCGGTGCAGCGCCGCGCTGACCGCGTCGGAGGGGGCCACCACCACCGCCGGCGTTTCGACCGGAAGCCCGGCGGTGCCTTCCGCGTCATCTGCGGCCGCTTCCGCAACGGCGGCGGCCGCATCATCGCCGTTGCCGGCTACGCGCACGCGCAGGGCGTTATCGGCTGACATGGGTTCCGTTGGCGGGGCGGGCGGCAGCGGGGAGGGATTGGGATCGGGAATGCTCGACATAGCCAGGCGCCGGCAAAAGGCCTGGCGCTGTCTATGAAGCTTAGCTGGCCCGCAGCCGCCGGCTGTCGGACGCCGCCGCCAGCTGGTGTCAGACAAGTGCGGCAGGTGTCCGCCCATGGCCCGCCGGGTAATTCCGCAAACCGGTGCAGCCATTGCCTGGCATGCCATTTTCGCGTGAAGTATTTAATAAAAATCAACGCCAGGGAATATGGCAGGATTCTCCATTTCTGTTGTATTTCCGAAAACTATGAAAATGTTCCATTTAATGTCCCATTGAGGCCAACGGAAATCCTGCGATATCGTTCGGGCTACTTCGGACCTTGCCCCGTAGGCGCCGCCGTCCCAACGGACAATTCTTACAGATCAAGGCGTTGCAATCAGGTTTCATCCGGACGACCATGGCGAAATCCAGTTCTCCTGTGCCACGTTATCACCAGATCTACCTCATACTGCGCCAGCAAATTGCCAGCGGCATTTTCGACCAGACCGGTCTGCCCCCTGAATTAAAGCTGGTGGACCAATATAAAGTGGCGCGGGTAACCATGCGGCGCGCGCTTTCCGAACTGGTCAAGGAAGGGCTGGTATATCGGCGCGCCGACCACGGAACCTTCGTCAACAAGGACCATGGCAGCCGCGCGCCTGGCCTGGCGCGGACCTGGCGGCTGGCGGACAACATGGTGGAGGACAACGGCGAAACCGCGATCCGGCTGATCGAGTACGGCATGCTGCCTTGCCCGGCCGAAGTGGCGCCCCTGCTGGATGTGCCGCCACAGCAGGCGGTGTTGCGCATCGTGCGCGTGCGCAGCCGGGAAGGGCGCCCGGTTTCGTGCGTGACCATGTACACCCCGCCGGAACTGGCGTCCCTGCGAACGCCGCAGGCGATTACCCAGACCTCGGTGCTGGCCTTGCTCGAGCGCGGCGGCGTGCGCATCAGCCAGGCGGACCAGAGCATCTCCAGGGGGCCGACGCGCACGTGGCGCCGCTGCTGGAAGAGCCCATGGGCGCCGCACTGCTGTCGGTGATGCGGCTGGTGCGCGACGGCGACGGGCGTCCGGTGCAGTGGCTGCGCGGCGTGTACCCGCCGCACTACTACGACCACCACATGGTGCTGGCCCGTGCCGGCGAAGACAGTGCGCGCATCTGGATCCCGCGCGACATCACGACCTCCGTGCGCTGAGGCGTGACCATGCTGGCACTGCTTGCCGCCCATGGCGTTTCCCTGCGCTTCGGCGGCTTGCCGCGGTGCAGGACATCAGCCTGCAAGTGGTGCCCGCCAGCATCACCGCGCTGGTCGGATGACAGCCGGGGGCAACGAGAAATCGCCCGGCCGGCAGCAGGGTGCTGCCTGGCCGGGGGGCGGCTGCGACGACAGTGATTTCTGCCCGCCGGTCAGCCGGTCACCGTCTTGGTCTCAAGGAACTCGGCAATGCCTTCCGGGCCGAACTCGCGCCCGTTGCCGGAGGTCTTGTAGCCGCCGAACGGGGCGGTGATATCCAGCATCGCGCCATTGATGCGCACGCAGCCGGCGCGCAGTTGCGCGGCCAGCCTGCGCGTGCGCGCCGGGTCGGACGAGGCGATGTAGGCCGCCAGCCCGTACTCGGTGTCGTTGGCGATCGCCACGGCCTCTTCCTCGGTGTCGTACGGCAGCATGCACAGCACCGGCCCGAAGATTTCCTCGCGCGCGATGGTCATGTCGCTGCGTACGTCGGCAAAGATGGTGGGGCGGGCATAGAAGCCGCGCTCCAGCCCCTTGGGGCGGCCCGGGCCACCCGCCGCCACGCGCGCCCCTTCTTCGATGCCCACGCCGATCAGGCGCTGCACCTTGTCGTACTGGCCGCGGTTGGAGATCGGACCCATCTTGGTCTCCGGATCGGAGGGATCGCCGACCTTGACCGCATTGGCGACGGCGGCCGCGATCTGCACGGCCTGCTCGTACTGCGCGCGCGGCACCAGCATGCGCGTCGGCGCGATGCAGGTCTGTCCAGTGTTGGACATGACCTGCGCCACGCCGCTGGTCACCGCGGCCCGCAGGTCGGCATCGTCCAGGATGATCAGCGGCGACTTGCCGCCGAGTTCCTGCGCCACGCGCTTGACCGTGGGCGCGGCGCTGATCGCAACTTCCACGCCGGCGCGGGTCGAGCCGGTGATCGACACCATGTCGACGTCGCGGTGCGCCGACAGCGCGGCGCCGACCACGCGGCCCTCGCCGAAGACCATGTTGAACACGCCCGGCGGCGCACCGGCCGCGTCCATGATCTCGGCAAAGATCTGCGCATCCAGCGGCGCGATCTCGGACGGCTTGAGCACTACGGTGCAGCCCGCCGCCAGCGCCGGCGCGACCTTGGCGGTGATCTGGTTCAGCGGCCAGTTCCAGGGCGTGATCAGCACCGCCACGCCGATGGCCTCGCGCAGGAGGTAGCTCTTGCCGCGCGCGGTCTCGAACTCGAACTCGCGCAGCGCCTGCAGCGTGCCCTGCAGCTGCGCCAGGCCGATTGCGGCCTGCACGTTGGTGGCCAGCGTGACCGGCGCGCCGATCTCCTCGCGCACCGCCACGGCCAGGTCGGGCAGGCGCGCCTGGTAGGCGGCGATGATGCGCTCGAGCAGCGCGATGCGGTCTTCGCGGCTCGACGCGGACCATGCCGGGAAGGCCGCGTGCGCGGCGGCCACGGCGTGGTCCACGTCCGCGGCGGCGCCCATGGCGAGTTTGCCGGCGACGGCTTCGGTGGTCGGGTCGATGATGTCGGCCTGGGTCGCCCCCGCTGCGGGCTGCACCCAGCGGCCGTTGATGTAGAACTTGTCGACGATTTTCATGTGCGTTATGTCAAGGGTCGGTGGATTGGCGCGGCTCATACCGGGCGGTCGCCGATGATGGTGGCGCGGTTCATGTGGCGTACTGCCGGGAAGTAGTCCTGCACGGCGTAGTGCTGCGTGGAACGGTTGTCCCACAACGCGATCGTGTCCGGCTGCCAGCGCAGGCGCACCTGGTATTCCGGCGCGGCGGCCTGGCGATACAGGTACTGCAGCAGGTCGAGCTCGGCCGGGCGGTAGTCCGAGCCGATGCGATACGGCTCCTCCTTGGCGAAGTTGGCGAAATGCGTGGTGAAGCCCTCGTTGACGAAGAGTATCTTCTCGCCGGTCTCTGGATGGGTGCGCACCACCGGATGCACCATCGGCGGGTACTTGGCACGCATTTCCGCGTACTTTCCCTCGCTCAGCTTGCTGCCGAAGGTCGGCATCGCGTCATGCACCGCCTTCAGGCTGGCGATACGGGCCTTCACGTGCTCCGGCAGGTTCTCGTAGGCCGCGGCCATGTTGATCCAGATGGTGTCGCCACCCACCTCGGGACACGTCACGCAGCGCAGCATCGAGCCCATCGACGGGATCTCGCGCCAGCTCACGTCAGAGTGATACAGGTTCTCGCGACCGCGCTGCTCGCCGTCGCGGCCGAAGACCACCAGTTCCGGGTGCTCAGGATGGCTGGCGAGCATCGGGTGTACTTCCAGTTCGCCGAAGCGGCGTGCCGCGGCCACGTGCTGCGCCGGCGAGATCGCCTGCTTGCGGAAGAACAGCACCTTGTACTTCAGCAGCGCGGCGCGCAGCGCCAGGTAGGTGTCGTCATCCAGCGGCTCGCGGAAGTCGATGCCGTCGACTTCCGCGCCGATGGCCGGGGTGCAGCGGCGCACGGAGAACGGCCAGGATTCCCGAGCCTGCGCGCGGAATGCTTCCGGGTTGAGGGTGAGGGCGGTGGCTTGCATGTGTTGTCTCCTTGGTTGGTGTCTGGCGATGCAGGAATGCCGCCCGTGCCCCGGGCGGCGGAGGGCGACTCAGCGCAGCGAGGCCTTGATCAGGTCCGCCGCCTTCTCGCCGATCATGATGGCGGGCGCGTTGGTGTTGCCGCCGACCAGCGTCGGCATGATCGAGGCATCCGCTACGCGCAGGCCTTGCACGCCGTGCACGCGCAGCTCCGGATCGACCACCGCCATGCTGTCGACGCCCATCTTGCAGGTGCCGGCCGGCTGGTAGACCGTGTCCGCATGCGTGCGCACGAAATGGCGGATGGCGTCTTCATTGCCGCTGTCGGGGCCGAACGCGTCGGTCAGCACTTCGCGCCCGCCGTACTGCGCCAGCGCTGGCTGGGCAAAGATGCGCCGGATCGCGCGCACGCCCTCGACCATGCCCGCCATGTCTTCCTCGGCGGACAGGAAGCGCGGGTCGATCAGCGGCGCCTCGCGCATGTCGGCGCTGCGCAGGCGCACATGGCTGTGGCTCTTGGGGCGCAGCACGCAGGCGTGGCAGGAATAGCCGTGGCCGAGGTTGCCCAGGTTTCGGTTGCCGAGCAGCGCCACCGCGAAGTGCAGCTGCACGTCGGGAATCTCCAGGTCCGGGCGGCTGCGCAGGAACGCGCCGGCCTCGGCGATGTTGGATGACTCCATGCCCGTGCGCGTGCGGCGGTAGCGCATCACCTCGCGCGCCAGGCGCAGCATGCCGCGTGGGGTCTTGCCGAACAGCTCGGTGGTCTGCAGTTGCTTGTTGACGATGATGTCGAGATGGTCCTGCAGGTTCTCGCCGACGCCAGGCAGGTCATGGACCACGTCGATGCCGAGGCTGCGCAGTTGCGTGGCCGGGCCGATGCCAGATGCGAGCAGCAACTGTGGCGAGTTGAAGGCGCCGCCGCTGACCACGATCTCGCGGCGGGCGCGCAGCACTTGCATCGTGCCGTCGCGCACCACCTGCACGCCGACCGCGCGCTTGCCCTCGAACACAATGCGCAGCGCCTGCGTGTCCGTCAGCACCGCCAGTCCGGAGCGGCCGCCGTTCAGCGCCTTGTCGGCCGCGTTGCCGCTGTGCAGGAAGGCGCGCGCGGTGTTCCAGCGTTCGCCGTTGCGCTGCGTCACCTGGAACATCCCGACGCCTTCCTGGCTGTGGCCGTTGAAGTCGTCGTTGCGCGGCAGTCCGGCCTGGATCGCGGCCTCGATGAAGCGCTGCGAGAACGGATTGGGCGAGCGCAGGTCGCTCACGTGCAGCGGCCCGTCGTTGCCGTGCAGGGTGGTGTCGGTGCCGGCAAGGCGCGCGTTGCGCTCGCTGCGGCGGAAGTAGGGCAGCACGTCGTCGAAACCCCAGCCGCGGCAGCCCAGCGCGGCCCAGTCATCGTAGTCGCGGCGATGGCCGCGAATATAGACCATGCCGTTGATCGAGGAGCTGCCGCCCAGCCCGCGCCCGCGCGGCTGGTACGAGCGGCGGCCGTTCAGGCCGTCCTGCGGCTCGGTGTAGTAGGCATAGTTGCGGGGGCCGGCCTTCGGCACGACCGCGGCAATGCCCACCGGCGCCCAGATCGAGAAGTGATGGTCATGCGGCCCCGCCTCGAGCAGCACCACCGTTGCGTTTGGTTCCTCCTCCAGCCGCCCTGCTACGGCGCATCCCGCCGACCCTGCGCCGATCACGATGTAGTCGAACTCCGCCTGTTGGCTGGTGATGCCTTGTGATGCCTTTTTGCTCACTTTCCGAGTCTCCTGTGTAGCTCGCATGCAGTGGTCGTCGGGGGCGCGCGCATGCGATGACGTCGGATACTGCCATTACCTGTTATAACAGGTCAATGGATTCGCTCGGCAACCTGTCATGATAGGTATAATCCCGAATCCCCCGCATCGGAGCCGCCGCCAGGCGGAAAGCAACGTGGCGCTGCCCAGGTTCAAAGAGATCGAGAACGAGATCCGTCAGCGGATCGTCAGCAATACCCTGGGCCCCGGCGCCAAGCTGCCGTCCGAGGCGGAGCTGATGACGGAGTTTTCCGTCAGCCGCATCACCGTGCGCCAGGCCCTGGCGGGGCTGCACAACGCGGGGCTGATCGAGAAGGTCAACGGTAAGGGCAGTTTCGTCACGCGGCCCACCGATACGCCCAGCCTGGGCGCGCTCGCCGGCTTCTACGAGACCGCGCGCGCCCGCGGCAAGCTTGCCTACGGCAAGCTGGTTGCGGTGCGGCTGGTGCGCGCGCCGGCCTTCGTGGCGGCGGCGCTGGACCTGGATGCCTCAGAAAAGGTGCTGAGCGTTGCCACAGTGCGCTACTGGGACGATGCGCCGGTGGCCTACTTCAACCTGATGGGACGCGAGCCGCTGATGCGGCGCCTGGCCCAGGAGGACCTGGAAACCAACGACGCGATGTCGTTGTTCGAAAGCCGGCTGGGCTACCGCTTCAAGGAAGTGACGATGGAATCCAGCGCCGTGGCCGCGCCCGCCGAAGTGGCGCGGCGCCTCGGCGTTGCCGAGGGCGATCCGTTGCTGCGCCTGCGCAGCACGCCGTATGACATCGAGGGCGCGCCGCTGTTCTGCGGGGAACTGCTGTTCCGTCCGGACCGCTATGCCTACAAGTGGACCCTGAGGCGCTAGGCGGAGGGCGCGCACGTCGCAACGCCAGCGTGCCTGCCGGCGCTTTCAGCACGCATTGAACATCGCTGCCGGTGCCGGGAGCCGCTACCAGCACCACCACCCGAGCGGCACCTCCAGCGGTTCCACTGGCTCCAGCAGCGGCGCCGCGGGCAGCCGCTGATATCGTTGCGGCCGCCCACGCAGTGGCGTGGCGGCCGCGCACCCGTGCTATCGATCGCGGCCCATATTGATGCGTTCCACCCGGAGCGCGGGCACGACGCCCTCATCGGTCAGCCGCTGGTGCAGGTTGTTGTGGGGCACGTGGGCAAAGTCCTTGTCGATTTCCTTGGTGACAGTGTCGCTTACGGCGCTGGGCAGGGTCTTGCGCAGCAGGCCCAGGAAGCGCGGCGCAGCGATCAGCACCAGCTCCTCGTAACGTTGCTTGTTGCGCGCATCGGAAAGGTAGTCCGACACGCGGTGCGCAAACAACTGCGCCTCCTGGTGCAGTTCATCCTCGCCCGCGGATGAGGTGACCGTGGACGGCCCGCTCTGGTGAGTGCCGGGGCGGCCTGCGCCGCCCTGCATGGATGCATGCCCGCGGCGGCCATAGGCATCGCGGCGCAGGTCGGCACGGTCTGCGTGCGCGGCGGCATCGGTGATTTCCTCGACCACCGCCAGCGGCGCGCCGTCGCCATGCGAGGCAAGAATGCGGGCGACGGATTCGTCCGCCACAAGAATCCAGATGTTCTTCATGATCGCTCCGGTTGCGGGCCCGAATGCCGGGCCTTGTTGACCACGTTGTAAGGCGTACGCCATCGCCACACGCATCGCCGGACTGGTTGCCCGCGCCACCGCCGCGTCACCCGCGTGGCGCATGCGCCATGCGGTTGCAGTATCGACAGGCACGCTGTGCAACTTTTTCAGGCAGATGTATCGGGCGCAGGCGGGCGCCACAAGGTGGATTTTCCGAACACGCTTTCAATCAAGTCTACTGCGAGGTGCGCAGTCTGGTTGCGCACGTCGCAGGCCGGATTGAGTTCCATCACGTCGAGCGAAGCCAGGCGGCCGGTGTCGGCGATCATCTCCATGCACAACTGGGTTTCACGGTAGGTAGGCCCGCCCGGCACAGTGGTGCCAACGCCGGGTGCGATCGCGCAGTCGAGGAAGTCCACGTCGAAGCTGACGTGCAGGTGTGTATTGGCGTCGATGCCGGCCAGCGCCTGCTGCATGGTGTGGCGCATGCCGTTCTCGTCGATGTAGCGCATGTCGAAAACGGCCAGCTGCAGTTCGTGCAGGCGGCGCTTCTCCTCGGCGTCGACGCTGCGGATGCCGATCTGCCGGATCGCGCTGGGCGGCACCGCCGGCGCCTCGCCCGCCAGTGTGGTCAGCGATTGCGGGCCGTGGCCGCACAGGCAGGCCACCGGCATGCCGTGCAGATTGCCGGTCGGGGTGGTGGTGCCGATATTGGCATCGGCGTGCGCATCGAGCCACAGCACCATCAAAGTCTTGCCGGTGGCCCGGCAATGCCGCGCCACCGCGCTGATCGAGCCGATCGCCAGGCAGTGGTCGCCGCCCAGCAGCAGCGGCACGCGCCCCGCCTGCAGCACACGCAGGCTGGCATCATGGACGGCGTGGTTCCATGCCACCACTTCGTCCAGGTGGCGCAGGCCGTCGCGCGGCGGTTGCCAGGGGTTGTCGGGGCCGGCGAGGTTGCCGCCGTCTTCGACGTCCAGGCCGGTGCGCACCAGCGCCGGCACGAGGCCGGCTACGCGCAGGGCCTCCGGCCCCATCGAACAACCGCGCGTGCCGGCCCCGACGTCGGTGGGGGCGCCAATCAGCGTGACAGGTTTCATGGCGGGTTATCGTGAGTACGGACGTAATCTCTTTGCAGGTTCCGTACCCGACGGGTTCGCCACACCTTCACCACACGCCGAAGAACACGCCTGCCTGCTTGTACACGTTGGTCTTGGCCGCGACTTCCGCATTGGTCACGGTCACGCGCGGCTTGAGCGTGCAGAACCAGTCCAGCAGCCGCAGGCGCATGGCGCTGCGCACAGCCTCGTGGCCGGGATCGCTGCCCAGGTCGAAGTACTCGTCCGGGTCGTTCCGCAGATCGAAGAGCTGCGGCCGGAAGCCCTGCCAATGCACGTACTTCCAGCGTGTATCGCGCACCATCCATGCGCGGCATTCGCCGGGATGGCGGCCCAGCGCCACGCGCGCGCCGCGGTAGGCGTAGTCCAGCTCCGATACGACAAAATCCCGCCAGCCATTGCCTCGCCCGCGCGTCAGGTCGAGCAGCGAGCGGCCCTCGATGCGGTGGTCCGCCGGCGGCAGCTCCAGCGCGTCAAGCACGGTCGGCACCACGTCGACCGCCGAAACCATGTCCGCCTGCGCGGTGCCACGCGTCGCATCGGCCTCGGGCGAAGGGTCGTAGACGATCAGCGGGATGTTCTGCACGGTGTCGTAGAACTGCTCCTTCTCGCCCAGCCAGTGGTCGCCGAGAAAGTCGCCATGGTCGGCGGTAAAGACGATCAGCGTGTCCTGCCAGCGGCCCAGGCGCTCCAGTTGCTCCCACAGCAGGCCGAGCCGGTCGTCGATCTGCTGGATCAGGCCCTGGTAGGCGGGGCGCACGGTGTCGGACACCTCCTGCCGCATGAAGTTGGCGCATTCCTCCTGCGTGCGGTAGGCCGACAGCACCGGGTGCGGGTCTTCCAGCTCGGCCTCGTGGCGGCGCAGCGGCAGGCAGTCGTCGAGCTTGTAGGCAGCGTGGTAGGGCGCGGGCGCCAGGTAGGGCCAGTGTGGCTTGACCAGCGACAGGTGCAGCACCCACGGCTCGTCGCCGCGCGCGCCGATGTACTGCATCGCCTGGTCGACGGTGTAGGCGGTCTCGGAATGTGGCTCGTCCACGCGTGCGGGCAGGCCGGCGTTGCGCATCTGCCAGCCGGAGACGATCTCGCCGCGCTCGTTCTCGGCGCTGATCACGTAGTCAGTCCACGGGTCGGCGCTGTCGTAGCCTTGCCGGCGCAGCCACTCGGCATAGGCGCTGCGCGGCTCGGCGTGGTGGCCGTCATGGCGGTCGACCTCGCTGAAATGCCCGCTGCGCAGCAGCATTTCCAGTTCGGTGCCGCCGTCCAGGTGCAGGCGCTTCAGGTTGGCGTTGTCGGGCATCACATGGGTCTTGCCCGCCAGCGCCAGTGCGCGGCCGCTGTCCTTCAGGTATTCGCCCAGCGTGACTTCGTCCACCGACAGCGGCACGCGGTTCCAGGTGGCGCCGTGGCTGCTGACGTAGCGGCCGGTGTAGAAGCTCATGCGGCTGGGGCCGCAGACACCGGAGGTGACGAAGGCGAGGTCGAAGCGCACGCCACGTGCGGCGAGTGCGTCGATATTGCGCGTGCGCAGCGTGGGGTGCCCGTAGCAACCGAGGTGGTCGCGACGCAACTGGTCGCACATGATGAAGAGGGTATTGCGGATCGCCATGGTCGGTCGCCGGCCCGGTTGCTGATCAATCGCCGGTATAGCCGGAGGCCTTGACTACCGGCGCCCACCGGGCCGCATCCGCTTTCAGCACGCCTGCGAAAGCTTCGGCCGGGCCGGTGGCGGGTTCCAGCCCCAGCTTCAGGAACTTGTCGCGCACCTCGGGCGACTGCACCGCCTTGACGATGGCGGCGTTGAGCTTGTCCAGCACCGCGCGTGGCGCGCCCGCCGGCGCGAGCAGGCCGTAGCGGCCTTCGCCCTCGATGCCCTTGTAGCCCAGTTCGGTAAACGTCGGCACGTCCGGCAGCGCCACCGAGCGGTGCGTGCCCGAGGTTGCCAGTACGCGCACCTTGCCGGCGCGGTGCATCTCGGTCAGGTCGGCCAGCGTGTCGACCGAGGCCGGCACCTGCCCGCCGACCAGCGCGCTCATCAGCGGCGCCGAGCCGTTGAACGGCACGTGCAGCATCTCCACGCCGACCTGTTTGCCGATCATCAGTCCGAAGAAATGCGGGATGCTGCCGAGCGCTGGCGAGGCATAGGAGTTGTTCTGCGGACCGGCCTTCAGCCACGCCACGTAGTCCTTCAGCGTACGCGCCGGGCTGCCCGGACCGGTGGCCAGCGCCAGCTGGAAGTTGGCCGCCTGCGCCACCGGCGCGAAATCGCGCTGGATGTCGTAGTTCAGCTTGCGGTAGACCAGCGGCGCGATGGTCATCACCGCCGAATTGGCCACCACCAGCGTATTGCCGTCGGCCGGCTGCGTGCGCGCGTAATCCATCACCAGCCTGCCGCCCGCGCCGGGCTTGTTCTCGATCACCACAGTCTGGTTCAGCGTCTCGCGCAGCTTGTCGCCGACCAGGCGCGCGGCCAGGTCGGCGGTGCCGCCGGCGGGGTAGCCGACCAGGATGCGCAGCGGACGCTCGGACTGGGCGCCGACGGGGGCGGCCCAGGCAGCGGCCGCGGCCACCAGGCAGGCAAGCAGGCGGGGAAGGAAGGGGCGAGGGCTCACGATGTCTCCTGTTTATGTGCCGGCGGCCGGCATGGATGGCAAGCTAACACCCGTCGATATAATTAACAAAATCAACTAATTCGTGGGCGTGGCATGGCGCAAGGACAAACGCAGGGCAAGGCAACCGACGGCGGCGTGCGGCTGCAGCGGCCGAGGCGGCTGGCCGACTTCATCAACTACCGGGTCTATCACCTGAACCGCGTCGCGCTGGGCGCGGCGGGGCTGCACCTGCGCGCCACCGCGGGCGTCACCCGACGCGAATGGCGCATGATCGCCTTCCTTGGCGAGCAGCCGGGCACCCGGCTGACCGAGCTGGCCGCCAGCGCCGGCCTGGACAAGGTGCTGGCCAGCCGCGCTGTGCATGCGCTGGTCGAACGCGGGCTGGTGCGCCGCGACACACGCGCACAGGACCGGCGCGCGGCCGCCTTCACGCTCACGGAGGAAGGCGAAGCGGTCTACCGCACCGCCTTCAGGCAAGCCAGGGGCTTCAATACCAGGCTGGCCGCATGCCTGACGGCGGAAGAAGCGCGCGTGCTGTCGCGCTGCCTGGACAAGCTGCAGGCGCAAGCGCAGGCGATGCTGGCCGAAGCGCAGGCGCTGCCGCAGCCGCAAGACGCTGCGCCGGCGTGGGATCCGCTGCAGGTGTGGCGAGGAAGCCGGGCGTAGCGCGGCGCTGAGCCGCCGGCTGGGACAGGTGTCCGCATCACGTGGCGTGCGCGCCAGATCCTGGTCGGTTTGCCGGCACACCTACATTCATCCGTTTCAGTGGGGTAGGTCACAGAGCCGCGGTGGCGTGCGTGTATCTTCAATGCAGCGCCCGGCGCGGGTTTTTCCCGCGTGACCGGAGACGCCTGAGCGCCCGGAGGCATCGCGCCGCCGGGGCCGACGCGTTCCTGCAAGGTTCACACATGTCCGACGATCTGCGCAGTACATACAACAAGGCGTACGTCCCCTTCAACGCCAGCGAATACCTGCAAAGCCTCGACGATGAACGCGAGGTCTGGATCTATGGCGAACGCGTGAAAAACGTGGCCGAGCACCCGGCGTTCCGAAACGCGGCGCGGATGATCGCGCGGATGTACGAGGCGCTGCACGATCCCGTGCGCCAGCCGGTGCTGACCATGCCGACCGAGTGGGGCGGCTTTACCCAGCGCTTCTTCCGCGCCCCCCGCGACGTGGCCGAGCAGGTGGCGCAGCGCGATGCCATCGCCGACTGGCAGCAGTGCGCCTGGGGCTGGATGGGCCGCTCGCCCGACTACAAGGGCTCGTTCCTGGGCACGCTCGGTGCCAATGCGGAGTTCTACAAGGGCTACGAGGACAATGCCCGCTACTGGTACCGCAAGGCGCAGGAGAAGACCTGGTACATGGGCCACGCGGTGGTCAACCCGCCGGTGGACCGCGAACTGCCGCCCTCGGCCACCTCGGACGTGTTCGTGCGCGTGGCGCGCGAGACCGATGCCGGCATCTACGTCAGCGGCGCCAAGGTGGTGGCCACCGGGTCGGCGCTGACGCATTACACCTACGTGGCGCATGTCGACACCGTGCCCGCGCGCGGGCCCAAGTTCATCGTGGCCACCAATGCGCCGGGTGTGAAGCTGTTGTGCCGGGTCTCCAACGAGTACCGCGCGGCGGTGCTGGGCAGCCCGTTCGACTATCCGCTGTCGTCGCGCCTGGACGAGAACGACGCCATCCTGGTGATGGACAACGTGTTCGTGCCGTGGGAGAACGTGTTCATGCACGGCGAGGTGGAGCTCGGCGAGAACGCGCAGAGCGGCTCGGGCTACCTGGAGCGCGCCTCGTTGCACGGTTGCACCCGGGTGGCGGTCAAGCTGGACTTTATCGTCGGCCTGCTGGCGCGCGCGCTGGAAATCACCGGCAGCAAGAGCTTCTACGGTGTGCAGGTGCAACTGGGCGAGGTCATCGCCTGGCGCAACGCCTTCTGGGCCTTGTCCGACGCCATGGCCAAGAGCGATGTGCCGTGGCACGGCAATGTCCGCCCCGATTCGCATTTTGCCGGCGCTTACCGCGTGCTGAACCAGGAAGCGCTGCCGCGCGTGCGCAATATCATCGAGCAGGTGGTGGCCAGCGGCCTGATCTACCTGAACTCGCACGCGTGCGACTTCAACGTGCCGGAGATCCGCGCCTACCTGGACAAGTATGTGCGCGGCTCCGGCGGCGCCAGTGCCGAAGAGCGCGTCAAGGTGATGAAGATGCTGTGGGACGCCATCGGCACTGAATTCGGCGCGCGCCATGAGCTGTACGAGATCAACTACATCGGCAGCAACGATGCCACGCGGCTGACCAACCTGTCGGCGGCGCAGTCCAGCGGCAACCTGGAGCGGATGAAGGCGTTCGCGCGCTCGGCCATGGACGAGTACGACCTGAACGGCTGGACCGTACCCGACCTGGTAAATCCGGACGATGTCAGCGTGCTGCGCCGCGGCGGCCCCCTGCGCTAGTTGCGCGTCAGCACCCGGACCGGCCCCTGCCGGTCCAGCACGTCTACCACCGCACACTCGCCGATGCCGCGCGCATGAAGTATCTTTTACAAAGGCGAGGCGCGCCTGCCGCAGGAAAGGCCGGCGGGACTTGTGCGGGCGCCGTGGATCGGTTCTTGCATGGCAGCCAGTGCCGCAGCCGTGACAGGAGCGCGCTATGTCCGACGCACTACGATCCTCGCTATGCCGATTCTTCATCGCCTGTTGCCTGGGCGTCGCAGCCTGCGGTGGGGGCGGGGGAGACGGGGGCAGTGACGGCGCCAGCGGCACGGGCACGCTGACGCTCTCCATCTCCGGCCTGCCGTCCGGGACGTCGGCGGCCGTCACGGTATTGGGGCCCGGCCAGTTCCGCCAGACCGTGACCCAGTCGACCACGCTGTCCAACCTGCCTGCCGGCAGCTATACGGTCAGTGCCGCCAGCGTGCTGACGAGCACCGCGCTCTTCGAGCCGCAGCCGCCCTCGCAGACCGTGGCGGTGAGCGCGGGCGCCGGTGCTTTGGCCAGCGTGGCCTACGGTGCGCCGGAGACGTTGCAGTTGTCGCTGACGCAGGTTGCCGGCGGGTTGTCCGCACCGATCTTCCTGACCGCGCCCGCCGGCGATTCGCGCCTGTTCGTGGTCGAGCGCGCCGGTCGCATCCGGATCGTGCGCAACGGCGCGCTGGTCGCCACGCCGTTCCTCGATATCGCTGCGCTGACGACGACCGATGGCGAGCGCGGGCTGCTGTCGATGGCGTTCGATCCCGGCTATGGGACCAACCGCCGCTTCTACGTCTATTACACCGACGCCAACGGTGCCATCACCATCGCCCGCTACAACGTGTCGGCCGCGAACCCGGATATCGCCGAGGTATCGGGCACCGTGCTGCTGTCGATCCCGCACGGCACCTTCTCCAACCATAACGGCGGCCAGCTCGCGTTCGGCCCGGACGGCATGCTCTATATCGGCACGGGCGACGGCGGCGGCGGTGGCGATCCGGCGGGCAACGCCCAGAACCCGGGAACGCTGCTCGGCAAGATGCTGCGGATCGACGTCAGTGGTGCGTCCGGCTACGGCTTGCCTGCCGGCAATCCGTTCGTCGGCCAGTCCGGCCGTCGCGGTGAAATCTGGGCCCTCGGCATGCGCAACCCGTGGCGGTTCTCGTTCGACGCCGGGTTGTTGTATATCGCCGATGTCGGCCAGGACCAGCGCGAGGAAGTCGACGTGGCGCCGGCCACCAGCGCGGGCCTGAACTACGGCTGGAACCGGACCGAGGGCACCGCCTGCGTGGGTGCGGCCACGTGCGACAAGACCGCGCTGACCATGCCGGTCTTCGAATACGGCCGTGACGCGGGCGGCTGTGCCATTGTTGGCGGCTATGTGTACCGGGGCAGTGCCAATCCGGCGCTGCATGGCCGGTATTTCTATTCCGACCTTTGCTCGGGCAAGCTGTTGAGCTTCGTGTACCGCGATGGCGTTGCCGCCGAACAGGTCGACTGGAACGTGACCATTCCTGGCAGTGTGTTTTCCTTTGGCGTGGATGACGGGCAGGCGCTGTACGTGCTGGCCGATCCAGGCACGTCGGCGACGAGCGGGCGGGTGTATCGGATCGATGCGTCGGGCGCCACGCCGTGAAGCCATCCGGCCAGTCGACCAAGGCCATCGCGCCGCAATCTGAATCAAAACCTGTTGATTCGTGAGAGCGTCCGGCGAAACTGGCGGCAATTGCAAGGTTGTGCGACTGCCGCGCCAAAGCGCTGCCGGCAGCTTGATGCATGGCCGGCAAGACCGTAGCCTGTCCCACTCCCAAAGTTGGCATTGACACCGTTCTCCCCGTGAACGATCTATAAGAGGGGGAGGGCGAAATGAACCAAAGACACCGGGCCTGGCATCGGGCTTTCTGGGACTTCGTTCGCACCGGCAGAGCGTTCCTGGTCGGGTTGCTGCTGGCGCTCGCCGTTCCGGCGAGCATGGCGCAGGTCTACAGGTGGCGTGCCGAGATTCCTGCCGGGCTGCCAGACCCCGAAGTCGCGACTGTCGCGAAGCTCACGGCGCGCTTCCGCACGCGCCCCTCGCGTGCGCTCCGGATAACGCCAGCCACCGCTTCCACGGTCCCTCCCCAGCAACTGATGGAGCTGGTGAAGCGCGGTGACGTACAGCTGGCGGTGATCCCGATCGATGTGTTGGCCGCGCAAGTGCCTGACTTTGCCATCTTCGATTCGCTTTTCCTGTTCAAGAGCCTGGAGGCGGTGGAGCAATACGAGCGCAGCATGGATGGCCTGCACCTGCTGTCGCAGCTTGGGGCTCAGGGCTTGACCGGGCTCGGATACCTGCATGGCGGGATGCTGCAGATCGTGTCGAGCAAGCCCATACAGGCGCCAGCCAACCTGAAAGGACTAAGACTGGGTACCCGCAGGGCAGGCGACATGGCGCAGCAGTGGTCCCGGTTTGGTGTGTTTCCCGTCCCACTGTCGAAGGAGGCGTTCCCGTCTGCCTTGCGGCAAGGCATGGTCGATGCCGCTGAGGCACCGTGGTCAGAACTGATGAATGTGCCCGGCGGCGGGTGGACCATCACGGAAAGCAACCATCGGTATCGCGGCTATGTACTGGTCGTCAACCGCGCGGCACTCGATGCGCTTCCGGGCCTGGTGAAGCAAGGCTTGCTGGGTGACGCCCGTACGATCATCGACCGGCACAATGCCGGCGTCAGGTCCGCGCATGCCTTGGCGCGCAACAACGCACTCGGTGCCAGCCCGCGGCCAAATACGCTGTCGCGATCCGACTATGACCAGTACGTCGGTCGCCTGAAGGGCTATGTCAAGGACAGCCAACCCGATCGATCCCGGGTGGTGGCCAGGGCCCTTTCGGTGAGTAGCCTGCAGCTTGCCCAGAAGTACTTTCCTGATGATGCACCGGTGCTCGCGCTGGAGCCACTCAATCTCGTCTCGGTGGCGGTCGCGGCCACCAGCGTCCCGAATCCCACGCAGCCGCCTGCGGCGGGTGCATCGTCGCCGGGTCCTCCAACCCCTGTTTCCTACAACGCCAGCTTGTCGCCGCTGTCACCAAAGAACAGTGCCTATCCGCAGCGGCAATCACTGCAGTCGCGTCGGCTTGCCACGCTTCGATTTCATCTCGGACCCTACGACCCCGCATCGATCCTCGCCGCCAAGCCTGCGGCGGAGGATATCCTGCGCAGCAAGGTGGATGTCCCGCTGAGCGTGGTGCTGGACTGTTCATTCTGCGAGCCGCGTGCCGAGTCGCTCAAGCGCATCATCTATAAGCCCGGGGAACGCCGGTCGACGGAAGCCAGCTTCGCCTTCACGCCGGCACAGGATCCCGATGGAAAAACCTATGTCGGCACGCTGCAGATCCTGGTGCTCAATGACGCGACGGGAACGGTGCAAGATCGCATCCCGGTCGATGTCGTCATTGATGCGGCTGACGCCATGCCTGCAGCCGCACCACAGCCTGCGCGGCCCATCAAGGCGATCGAGCCATCGGTGGAATCAGCGTGGAAGCCGGATATCCTCTTGTATGCCAGCGAGGAACTGGGACGCGATGTCAGTATCGAGTTCGAGCCGGTGAGTGCGGAGATGAAGGCTTTGATCGGCAAGCTGGCCTTCGACGAACAAGGCAGGCGCAGGAAATTCCGCTCAGGGATCGAGGACAAGGCACTCGTAGAAGCCATGACCAGATCCGCCTACGGCGTGATGTCGGCGGTGAGCCTGCAAGGACCATTCCTCAAGCGATTGAGCGCCACGGGAACGGACGCTGCCGTCTCCAAGGCTTCGCAGGCGAGCCTCAGCCTGACGGATGCTGAAGCCGCAGCAGTCGCGGAGACGATTGGCGAGATCGGCATGCAGTTGTATCGGAACCTGTTCATTTCCTCAACAGAGGCGGACTTGCGCACCATCATCCGTAAGCTGGAAGATGCTGCCGATGCGCCGCGGACCGTTCCGTTGCGACTGAAGGTCGTGACGGACCGGATCTCGTTGCCATGGCAGTACCTCCACCACCTCGGCCAGGAAACCGACCCGAGGAAATTCTGGGGCATGCGCTTCAGCCTGAGCGTGTCGCGGGCAAGCAGCGGCGGGCCGGGCAGGGCGGCTCAGCCTGAGCAGATGCTGCCGCGCAAAGTGGTCTTTGCCCGCTATGGGAGCAACGCGGACCCAACCGTGCCGTTGGCCCGCGAGCAGATGCTGCAACTGCGCCAGATCCCGGTTCCGAACCTGATGGAGGTCGATTCAGGGCGGACGTTGCTGAACCAGGTGCTCACGCAGGACAGAAAGCGCATTTCGGCCATTGTTGCCTTTCTGCACGCGTCGACTGGCGAAGCCCAGCCCGGTGATCCCTATAGCGCCGGCCCGCAACTGAAGTTCAATGAGGGCGACCTGGTGACAAGCAACAAGCTCGAAATGCTGCTGAACAAGCAGTCTGAGGAGGAGCTGGTTGCGCGCCTCCCCTACCTGACGAGCGCCCCGCTGGTCATTCTCAACGCCTGCGAGACCGGGCCTTCTGCCCATCTTCCCCATGTCAGCCTGGGGGACGTCATCGTCCGGCTCGGCGCCCAGGGCGTGGTCGTCACGGAGGTCTCGATATGGATCCCTCTTGGACATGAGGTGGCGAAACGCCTGATCGGCAGGCTCGGCAAGGGCGAGGCGGTCAGTGACGCCCTGACGGCGATTCGTCGCGAGCTCTATGCCGAGAAGAAGAACCCGCTGGGCCTGCTGTATACCTACTACGGGGATCCGGCCGCCACGCTTCGCTACTGATTGCGCCACCACCGAGGATCACAATCATGCCGCTGAATCGCCGGAGCTTCCTGGCAACACTTGCCGCCGCCTTGTCCCCGCTTCCGTCAGGCGCGGATCCGCTGTGCCCGGGAGATCCGGCGATCTCTGACCGCAATGCGCCACTGACCATCGACGTGCATGCCCACATCTTCAACGGGCGCGACTTGCAGATCCGCGCGTTCCTGGCGAAGACGACGGTCGGCGAGGACTCCGAACTGTACCCGCTCGTCAACGGCGCGGGCGCGCTCTTGCAGGCGCTGGGCTGGCATTTCGCGCCAGACGCCCAGAGCGAACGCAGGGCCATTCAACGCTACGCGGCGCAGCTCATCCGGTGCAAGGATGCCGGGCAGATGCGAAGCCTGGCCGCGCCGGCATTCGAGGAGGGCTATGCCGTCGGCCGGCGTGAGCTGAAAGCTGCGTCGGACGCGGTCTACCAGACGCCGGAAGGGGCCGCCGTCCTCGGGCCGAGGGACGCAGGCGCGGTCGGGATGGGCGCTGCCATCGAAGCCTTGCCGCCTACCTACGATGAGTTCGAGCGACAGCAGTCCGATACGGCGAGCATCCTTGGCAGCCATCCCACCTTTCGCGGGTACATCCGGTTCATCCTGCACAACTTCAACCATCGCCATGTCAACGCGATCGACTACCTGACGACCTATTCCAGCAACCCGGTGCGCAAGGTGGACCTGGTCGTCGCCAGCATGGTGGACTATGACTGGTGGCTGGCGCAGGGTGCGCAAACGCCGACCACGCTGCTGGAGCAGGTGGAGCTGATGGGACAGATATCGGTGCTGATGGGCGGGCGAGTCCATGGTTTCGTGCCGTTCTGCCCGTTCCGGGAGTCCGTGACAAAGGGCGCCGACGGAAGCGGTGCGTCGCTGCGCCTGGTCAGGTACGCGATCGAAAAGCAAGGATTCCTGGGGGTCAAGCTCTATCCCCCGATGGGCTTTGCGGCATGGGGCAATGCCGGCAAGACAGTCTGGCAGGGCAAGGTGGGTTTACCGGCTGCCGCGTCGGATCCCCGTTTCGGAGCCCGGCTTGATGCCGCCATGGGTGCGCTGTTCCGCTATTGCCTGAAGAACGACGTGCCGATCATGGCGCACACGAATCACTCCAACGGACCATACGAAGAATTCCGGGAACTGGCAGGGAGCGAGTATTGGTTTCGGGCACTGCGCAGATTCCCGGGCCTGCGTGTTAGCTTTGGCCACTTCGGCGACACCGACCCGGAAGACCATCACGGCGACAAGTCGCGCAAGTTCCTCAACCTGATTACTGCCGCGAAGGGCTCTGCCGGCGCGAATACCTTCGCGGACAGCGGCTATTTTGCCGGCGTGCTGCTTAATCAGCCAAGGATGACTGAGCTGCTGCGGACGCTGTACGCTGCCTCGGACAATGAGATCCTGCGTGAACGGCTGATGTACGGCACCGACTGGACCATGATCCTGCCTCAGCACAACGTGGAGCGATACCTGTCGGATTTCATGGATGTGATGGCACGGGTCGAGGCGGCAGAGCCGGGTGTCGCCGTGCGCCAGACGTCCTTGTCGAACGCCTTCTTCGGCCAGAACGCGGCCAGCTTCCTCGGACTGCGACCGGGCATGCGGAACCGCAAGCGGCTTGAAGCCTTCTACGCGGCGAGGCAGGTTCCGCAGCCGGACTGGATGCACAAGCTGGGGTAGCCCTGGTTTCCGGCGAGCTTTCATCCCGGCCGCCGGCGTGGCGGCCAGTGAGTCAGGTCTTGTACGACGGATCGCGGCGGTCGAGATAGCGCCGCATCGCCGGCCACTCCATTTCGCCGAAGGGCCGCCTGACATGCGGCAGGTAGAGGTTGTAGGTCTTCTCGATGACCTCGGGCGGGGGCATGGTCAACTCGGCCCCCGTGCCCATGGCATCGAGCTGGATCTTGCAGGCCATTTCCAGCCAGTACATTAGGTTGAACGCCTGGGCGATACTCGCGCCGGCCGTCAGCAGGCCGTGGTTCCGGAGAATCAGCGCTTCATGGTTGCCCAGGTCGCGCACCAGGCGTTCGCGTTCGTCCAGCTCCAGCGCCACGCTCTCGTAGTCGTGATAGGCAATGTGCGCAAAGCGCATGGACGTCTGCGTAAGGGGCAGCAGCCCGCACTTCATCGCGGAAACCGCGGAGCCCGCGCGCGTATGCGTGTGCAGCACGCATTGCACGTCGTGGCGAGCGGCATGGACGGCACTGTGGATGACATAGCCTGCCTGGTTGACGCTGAACCGTCCGTCGCCGCCATCGTGCACGTTGCCGTCCAGGTCGATCTTGATCAGGCTGGAGGCGGTGATTTCCTCGTACATCATCCCGTACGGATTGATCAGCAGATGGTCGGGCGTTCCGGGGATGCGCGCGGTGATGTGGTTGTAGATGAGGTCGCTCATGCCGTACAGCGCCACGAGGCGGTAGCAGGCAGCCAGGTCGACGCGCGCCTGCCATTCGGCCGCGTCGAAGTCGCTCGGACGCCTGGCGCCGGCATTGATCTTGGGGGCGCTCATTTTTGGGTCACCTTCTGGGGTTCGCGCAGGGAATCTGCGATGGGTTGAAGTTCTTTCCGGTTGCCGGCCAGCGCTGCCGTCCAGGCGGCGCCGGACAGGTAGGCGAGCACTGGTGCGTCATTGCGGGCGGCCGCGATGAACTCGGGGTCGCGCAGGCTCTCTTCGATGGCCTTCTCAAGCCGTTGCGCGATGCCCGCGGGCAGGCGCGCCGGCGCGGCAACACCGCGTTCCGAACTCATGACGATGGGCACGCCGGCCTCGCCCGCGGTGGGCACGGTGTCGATGGGCTTCAGGCGTGCCTTGCTCATCTGTGCGACGCCCTTGAACGGGCCGCCCGCGAGGCTGAGTTCGCGCATCTCGCCCGCGCTGACATAGGTGAAGTCGACATGCCCGCCCATCAGCGCCGTCTTCGCCTCGGCTGCGCCCTTGAACGGGATGCTGTTCGCCTGCACACCGGCGATCCGCTGCAGTTGCTCCAGCGCCAGGTGGCCATTGGTGCCCACCCCGCTGTGACCGAAGGAGAGCGAGCCCGGCTGCTTCCTGAGCGCCTGGACCACGCTCCGCAGGTCGGTGTACTTGCTGTCTTTGCGCGCAATCAGCACCGTCGGGTCGTCGACGAGCCGGGCAATCAGGCGCAGGTCCTCGGCCTTGTACTGCGCATCCTTGTACATCGGCAGGAAGATAAAGCCGGGGACATTGACGATGCCGATGGTGTAGCCGTCGGGTTTGGCGCGGGCGACGTGGGCCACGGCCAGTTCGCCGGCCGCACCGGGCTTGTTGGTGACGACGATGCGGGCGTTGGCGCCGAGGCGCTTGGACACGAAGGGCGCGAGGACGCGGGCCATCTGGTCGGTGCCGCCGCCGGCGGCAAAGCCCACCACCAGCTCGATGGGGCGGTCGTCCGGCCAGGCGGCGAGCGCCGGGCCGCAAGCGACCATGGCAACGGAAAGCGCCAGTCGGCGCAGAAGGGGCATCTGCATTGCTGTCTCCATGGGTTGTAGTTGTGGGCCCCGGCCTGATCGGCGTCCTTATGTACTCCGCGCATGAAACCTTGGGAAGATCCGGCTGGTGCAGCGGGGCCGCCCTGAACGGTGAGGGCTATACTGTGTCGACATTTTGCGAGCTAGGCGGGGCGCTCACAAGCGACTATTTGTTGCCCTGTTGATGAGTTTTTGGAATGAATCCACGACGCCTTACCCCCTCGATGTCGTCCCTGCTGGCGTTCGAAGCCTCCGCCCGCACCGAGAGCTTTACCCGGGCCGCACAGCAACTGTCCCTGACCCAGAGCGCGGTCAGCCGGCAGGTGCAGACGCTGGAAGAACTGCTGGGCGTGGCGCTTTTCCAGCGGATTGGCCGGCGGGTGGTGTTGACCGATGTCGGCCGCATGTATCTGCGCGAGCTGACGGGGCCGCTGGAGCGAATCCGCAGCGCGACCATGCAGGCGATCGCGTTCCAGGCTGGCGGCGGTACGCTGCACCTGTCCGTGTTGCCGACCTTCGGGTCCAAATGGCTGATGCCCCGGCTGCCGGGTTTCTATGCCAGGCACCCCGAGGTGCTGATCCACATTCATTCGCGCACCTATCTCGACCTGGACCTGTCCGGCATGGACGCTGCCATCGTGGTGGGAGACGGGCAGTGGCCAGGGGCCGTGGCGTACCAGCTCGTCGCGGAAGAACTGGTCCCGATCATCGGTCCCAGGCAGGCAAAGCGGGACAAGATCAAGGGGATCGAGGAGTTGCTGCGGTATCCGCTGCTGCAGGTCGTCACGCGGCCGACGGCGTGGCGGGACTGGTTTGCCAGGCACGGCTATGCCGGCGATGCGCTCAAGCTGGGCCCCCAGTTTGAAATGACCTCCCACCTGATCCAGGCGGTGTCTGCGGGGATGGGCATCGGCCTGGTGCCCAGGGTGCTGGTCGAGGACGAACTCCGGGCCGGCACGCTGGCGGTGCCGGTCAAGGTCGGCAGTGATGCGAGTGGCAATGCCTACTACCTCGTCGTCGCAGCCAATCGCGAATCGTATCCGCCCTTTACGCTGTTCAGGGACTGGTTGCTTGGCGTGGCCGGCGATGCGCCATGAATGGCGCCCGCCGTTTGTGATTCTGTATGGGGGATGCCGCCGTACGTTGGCAGGTGCCAGCGCACGGCGGGAGTCGCATTACCGCAGCGTCGCCACGGCTCGCATCAGGCGCTCGCAGCCTTCTTCGATCACCTCCAGCGAGGTGGCGAAGGAGAACCGCAGATAGGGCGAGAGGCCATATGCCGTGCCGTCGAGCACCGCCACGCCGGCCTTGTTCAGGAAGAACATCACCACGTCCAGATCGGTCTCCAGGAACTTGCCCGTATCCGTCTGCTTGCCGAGCAGGCCCTTGACGGACGCGTAGAGATAGAAGGCGCCTGCCGACGGCGTGCAGGCAATGCCGGGGATCTCGTTCAATAGCGCCGCCATGCGATTGCGCCGATGCTCGAAGATGCCGACCATCTCGCCCACGCACGCCTGGTCGCCCTCCAGCGCCGCCACGGCGGCGGCCTGGGACACGGAGCTGGTGCACGTCGAGCTTTGCGACAGGATGGTGCTGATGGCCTTGACCAGTTCCCGCGGGCCGGCACCATAGCCGACGCGCCAGCCGGTCATGGCATAGGCCTTGGACATGCCGTTGATCAGCAACGAGCGCTGCTTCAGCGCCGGCATCAGCGTCAGCGGGGAAACGGCGGTGCCGCCGTCATACACATAGGGCTCGTAGATCTCGTCGCTCATCAGCCAGACGTGCGGATGGCGCTCCAGAACCGCGCACAGGTCGCGCAGTTCCGCGGCCGTGTAGACCGCGCCGGTCGGATTGTTGGGGCTGTTCAGGATCAGCCAGCGGGTGCGCGGCGTGAGGGCGGCTTCCAGCGCGGCCGCGGTCAGCTTGAAGGCGACGTCGGCATCGCACCTGACGATGACGGGCGTGCCGCCGTTCATCGTGACCATGTCGGGATAGGAGACCCAGTACGGCGCGCTGATGATGACCTCGTCGCCGTCTTCCAGCGATGCGGTCAGCGCGCTGAAGATCACCTGCTTGGCGCCGCAGCCCACCACGATCTCGTCCGCGCCGTAGTCCAGGCCGAGGGTGCGGCCGAGTTTGGCGGCGATGGCGCGCCGTAGCACGGGGGTGCCCAGCGTGCTGGTGTACCTGGTCTCGCCGCGGGCGATGGCGGCGTTGGCCGCGGCGCCGATATGCGCGGGCGTCGGCAGGTCGGGCTCGCCGATGGTGAAGTCGAGCACGTTCTGGCCCTGGGCGCGCAGATCGTCCACCAGTGCCTTGGCGGCGATGCTGGGCGACGGCTTGATCAGGCCCATGCGGCTGCTGATGATGGATTGATGCATTTGTGAGGGTCCTTGCGTTGGCGGTTGATCGAGGGCTTCAGGCGAGGCCATGGCGCCTGAGCGTTTCCTGCAGGCCCAGCAGTTCGACCATGGTCGCGCCGCTCTCCAGGCGCTCGCGGATGGCGGCTTCCTTGCGCTCGCGCTCTTCGCTGGCCGCGATCACTTGTTCGACCTCTTCATGTGCCACGGCAACGACGCCGTCGCGGTCGCCCATGATGATGTCGCCGGGACGCACGACCACGCCGCCGACGGTGACCGGCACATTGACCTTGCCCGGCTGGAACTTGTTGGTGCCCTTGATGCAAAGGCCGCGGCAGAACACGGGGAAGCCCATGTCGACAATCGCGCTGGCATCGCGTACCGCGCCGTCGATCACCAGCCCGGCGATGCCGATCTTCTGCGCCGCCAGCGTCAGCAGGTCGCCCCAGGGGCCGGCATCGACAAAGCCCTTGGCGTCGATGACCAGCACGTCGCCGCGCTTAGCCCTGGTCAGGGCATAGTGGATCATCAGGTTGTCGCTGGGCCGGATATCGATGGTCAGGGCAGGGCCGGCCACGCGCATCGACGGATCCAGCGGGGCGATGCGGGGATCGACGGCGCCGCGCTGGCCCTGGGCCTCGTGGATGGTGGCGGCGCCCAGGCGATTGAGCGTGTCGAGTTGCGATTGGGTGATTTCGGTCATGGTTGTCTCCGGGTGGTCGAGTGCGACCCTCCTGCGGGAGGGCGAGGCAGGTTTAATCGTCAGTGAGCGTTCAGTGAAAGCGTTCGAGCCGAAACGCCGAGAGTTCCAGCGGCGGCGGCATGTCGCGGACCAGGCTCGACATACACCGTGCGGTAATCGCCGAGGTCGTGAGGCCGCTATGGGCATGGCCGAAGGCATAGAACACGGACGGGGCGTGGCCGACGCGGCCGATCGCGGGCATGCCGTCCGGAAAGGACGGGCGCACGCCCATCCACGGCCTGGCGACGGTGCCGCGAATGCCGGGGAGGTATGCGCGGGCAAGCCGGAGCAGCATTGTGGCGCGACGCATATCCGGCTTTGCGTCGGCATGAGCGAATTCGGCAGTGCCGGCCAGCCTCAGTCCTTCGTCCATCGGCGTTGCAGCGAAGTAGGGTTCGCCGAAAACGACCGGGCGGCGCAGCGAGATGCCCGCGTCCGGCAGCATCAGGTGATAGCCGCGCTCCGCCGCCAGCGGTACCCGATAGCCGAGCTCGGCCAGCAAAGGTCCCGACCGGTAGCCCGCTGCCACCACGACGCTCGCGGCGGAATGGGTTCCGTGTGCGGTGACCACTTCCGCACGACCCGGAGCCGCCTGGCGGACAGCGCGCACTTCATCGCGCAGGATCGCGCCGCCCAGCTCAACCAGCCGCCGGGCGTAGTGCTCGCCCAGGGCGCGCGGGTTGCTGCAGCGCCCGGCGTTCGGGTAGAAGATCCCGCCTGCGATGTCCTGGCACAGCGCTGGCTCAAGCTCCCGAACGCTGGCAGCCGACACGCGTTCCGCAGCGAGGCCATAGCTGTTCCACACGGGCAGGGCGCGGCATTTCGCATCCAGGGCAGCTTCGCTTCGGAACGCGACCAGTCCGCCGTCACGGCTGACAAGATGCTGCGCCGATGCCTCCCGCGTCAGTTCGTCGAAAGCCGCGATGGCCTGGCCCGTGAGCGCTGCCATGTTCGACAGCACGGCCTGGTACGGTTGCGGCCGCAGCGCTGCCACGGCGCGCCACGCCCACGGCAACAGCCGCAGCGCATAACGCGGCTGCACGACCAGCGGACCGTCCTTGTCGAGCAGCAGCCGTGGCAGCCTGCGCAGCAGGTCCGGTGTCGCCGGCGGAAAGATGTTCGCTTCCGACAGATAGCCGGCGTTGCCGGACGAGACTCCGGACATCGGCGCGTTGTTATCGATGACCGTGACCGGATGCCCATCCATGCGCAGCCGCAAGGCGATGGAGAGTCCGACGATCCCGGCGCCGACCACGATGGCGGAGCCCGGCGCATTATTGTGTTCCATGATCCGGTGCGTCCTCAATGCGAGCGCAGGTCAGAGAGGAAGGCGCGCGCCCGCGGATGCTGGGGCGAGGCAAAGAAGTCAACCGGCGACGCTTCCTCCAGGATCGCGCCCTTGTCCATGAACCAGACGCGATCGGCGACTTCCCGCGCGAAGTTCATCTCGTGCGTGACGCAGACCATGGTCATGCCGTCCTTGGCCAGCCCCTTCATCACGTTCAGCACTTCGCCGACCATTTCAGGGTCGAGCGCGCTGGTCGGCTCGTCGAACAGCATCACCGGCGGGTCCATCGCCAGCGCCCGCGCAATCGCAACGCGCTGTTGCTGGCCTCCGGAGAGCTGCTGTGGGTAGGCCTCCGCCTTGTGTGCCAGGCCGACGCGCTCAAGCAGCGACATGGCCTTGCTTTTTGCCTCGCTCTTGCTCTTCGCCGCGACTTTGACCGGCGCCAGGCAGACGTTGTCGAGCGCGGACAGGTGCGGAAACAGGTTGAACTGCTGGAACACGAACCCAACGTGGCTGCGGAACTTGTTCAGGTTCAGCGCCGGCGAGTGGATGTCCTGGTTGTCGAGCCGGATGGTGCCGTTCTGGATGTCTTCCAGGCGGTTTACCGTGCGGATCAGCGTCGACTTGCCCGACCCCGAGGGGCCGCACACCACCACGACCTGGCCGCGGCCGACTTCAGCGGTCACGTCCACGAGGGCGTGATAGTCGCCATACCACTTATTGACTTTGGAGAACTGAATCATTTTGAATGCTCCGTGCGGGGGCGGTCTTGCCGCTGGTCTTTCCACTCCTTCTGCGTGTGACGCGACGCTCCAGGGCGTGCGCCAGCTGGGTCAGGCAGAAGCAGACTGCGAAATAGGTCAGGGCCAGGATCAGGAAGACTTCGAACGGCCGCGTCAGCAGGTTGGTGTTCACTTGGTTGGCGGAGAAGGTCAGCTCCTGCACGCTGATGACATAGCCGAGCGAGGTCTCCTTGATGGTCGACACGAACTGGCTGACGATGCTCGGGATCATGTTGTAGAGCGCCTGCGGCAGGATCACCTTCGTCATCGTTTGGGCATGGCTCAGCCCGAGCGCGCGGGCCGCTTCGGTCTGGCCGCGCGGCAGCGCCTCGATGCCGGCGCGGATCACTTCGGAGAGATAGGCTGCCTCGTAGATCACCAGCGTGCACAGCAGCGTGGTGAAGCCCGTCACGCTGTGGCCGAGCAGCAGTGGCACCAGGAAGTAGCTCCAGAAGATCAGCATGACCAGCGGCACGCCGCGGACGATGTAGACCAGTACCGTGGCGGGCACCCGGAACACCTTCCAGGGCGAGACCCGCGCCACCGCCAGCAGGAGGCTGATCGGGAACGAGAGCACCAGTCCCAGCACCGACAGCAACAGCGTCAGGGCCAGGCCGCCGAGCGGTCCGTTGGGGTATTGGCCGAGCAGCAGCAGGTGCCAGTTGTCGCGAAGAATATCGATCATGGTTTATCTCGCCGGAATGCGCGTGCGTTGGGCCATCGCCGCGCCGATCGCCATCAGGCCGAGGGACACCGCCAGGTAGAACGCGGTGGCCAGCATGTAGGCCTCGAACGTGCGGAAGGTGTGGTTCTCGACTTCGCGCACGGCATAGGTCATCTCCGCCGCGCCCACCGCCATCGCCAGGCTGGTGTTCTTGAACAGCAGCACGGTGTGGTTGATAAAGGGCGGCAGCGCGATGCGGAAGGCCTGCGGCAGGATCACGTGGCGCATCGAGCCCAGGTAGCTCAGGCCGAGCGAACGCGAGGCCTCGTGCTGCCCGAACGGGATGGAACGCAGCCCGCTGCGAATGTCCTCGGAGAAGTAGGCGGCCATGCACAGGCCGATGGCGATGCTGGCGAAGATCATCTCGCCGCCGTTGGCGTTGGCCCAGTTCTGGGCCGCTTCGGGCAGCAGCGTCGGGATGCCGAAGTACCACAGCAGGATATGGACCAGCATCGGCACGTTCTGGTGGTAGGCGACGTAGCCGGCCACGAAGCGTTCGGCGACGGGGTTGCCGGAGACGCGGACGGTGGCGAGCACGGTGCCCAGCACGAAGGCAAGCGTCCAGCTCGAGATGGTGAGCCACGCGGTCAGCTGCAGGCCCTTGAGCAACTGCTCGCCGTATGGCGCGGCCAGGATCGCGGTGAAGTTGAAGTGGGAAAACATGGCTTGCTCCTGGAGCGGGGCCCATATCAGCCGATACGGCCCCGCCTTTGTGTTCTCAGCCCTTGATCGGCTGGATGCGGAACTCCCGCTTCATCTGGAACAAGGTCTTGGGTCCCAGCCACTTGTCGAAGATCTGCTGCGCTTCGCCGGACTTCTCCATATCGGCCAGTGCGGTGTTGACGGCCTTTTCCAGGGCCGGCTCGCCCTTCTTGAGGCCCAGGCCCCAGGCTTCCTGCCCCAGGGCGGGGGTGATCACCTGGATATTTCCGGACGGTCCCAGCTTGGCGATGAAGCGGCGCAGCATCGACTCCGACAGGCCGAAGCCATCGACCTTGCCTTGCACCAGTGCCATGAACGCGGACGGAGCGTCGTCGTAGCTGACGAGCTGGGCCGACGGCAGTACCTTTTGTACGAAGTTCTGCGTGCTCGATCCCTTGATCGTGCTGATCCGCTTGCCGGCGAGGTCATCGCGCTGCTTGAACGCGCCACTGGCCTTGACCGCCAGCTTCTGCTCGCTGACGAAGTAGCTGTCGGAGAAGGCAATCTGCTCGGCGCGCGCCGGCGTATAGCCGAGCACCGCGGCCAGCAGGTCCACGCGACCCTGGCTTAGCTCGGGGATGCGCGCTTCGAGCGATATCACTTTCAGCTCGGGCTTCACGCCCAGCGATTTGGCGATGGCCTTGCAGAAGTCGACGTCGTAGCCGGCCAGTTCGCGGGTGGACGGGTCCTGGAAGCCGAACGGCTCCAGGTTGCTGAGCACGCCGCAGACCAGCGTGCCCCGGGATTTGATGTCGGCCAACTGGTCGGCGTGGGCAGGTGCGGCCATGGCCGCGGCACAGGCCAGTACGGCAAAGCTCGCTTTGATGATGGACTTCATGGTTTCTCCAGGGGCAGTGTCTGTGGGTCTTCGTCGTCAGGTGCGCAGGTCCGGTTGCGCAACGTGAAAACGATTCTTGCAGATGGATATAATTAGTTAAAGCGACATTTTCAGGCGCTATCTCATTCAAAATTGTGACGGAACGATGGGGTTACCCCTAAGGCCATGACGACGCTCAAGCAACTGGAGGCCCTGGCTGCGATTGCGGACACGGGTTCGGTGGAGGCGGCCGCACGGCGCCTCGGTGTGGTCCATTCGGCGGTGTCCCGGCACATCCGCGACTTCGAAGAGGATTTCGGCTATCCGCTGCTGGACCGCGCCGGACGCACGGTGCGGCTCACGGTGGAAGGCGTGGAGGTGCTCAACCGGGCCAAGGCCGTGCTGATGCAGCGCGACCTGCTGCTGGAGCGGATCGCCAGCAAGGAGGTGCTGACCCGCAAGCTACGCCTCGGCGTGACCGAGCTGACGGCGCTGACCTGGCTGCCGAGGTTGCTGGAGGCCATCCAGGCGGCATATCCGCGCGTCACGATCGAGCCGGAAGTCGACTACAGCGTGCATTTGCGCGAGCGGCTGCAGGCCGGGCAACTTGACCTCGCTATCCTCCCGGACGCGTTTGCTACCACGGGCTATGTGAAGGATAAGCTGGCCGAGGTACAGAACGAGTGGTTCTGCACGCCGGGCTTGCGACCTGGTATGGGCCGCATGTCCTTGTCCCGTATGAGCGAATACACGTTGCTTACGCAGGGCAACCTGTCGGGCTCCGGCATCCTGATCGGCGAATGGCTGCGACGGCACGGCGTGGTGCCGCGCAATACCATCTCAAGCAACAGCCTGGTCGCGCTGGTCGGCATTGCCGCCTCGGGGCTCGGCGTGGCGTACCTGCCCCGCTCGGTGATCGGGAACCTGCTGGAGTCAGGGCAGCTGGTGGAGCTGAACGTCACGCCGAAGCTGCCGCGCGTGCGCTACGTGACGTTGATTCGCTCCGATGTGGCGATGCCATTCCTGCGCAGCGTGGTCGAACTCGCGCGCAGCACTTGCGACTTCGAGCATTCCTATCACGCACCCGTCAGGGACATCGAACGGTGAGAGAGGCTGCTGCATGATCACCATCAAGCAAGTGGAAGCGTTCTACTGGGTCGCGAAGCTGGGAACCGTGCAACGGGCGGCGTCCAAGCTGCACGTGACGCAATCGGCGGCAACCAAGCGCCTGCAGGAACTGGAGCGGATCTCGGCGGCGCCATTGTTCGACAGCTCAGGCAGGAAAGCCGCGCTGACACCGAAAGGGCAGGAACTGCTCGAGCTGTGCGAGAACTTCCTTGCGGCAACCGCGCGCCTGGAGGAGGTCAAGGCGTCCGCGAAGCACGTCGCTCGCGTCCTGCACATCGGCATTACGGAACTCGTCGCGCTGACGTGGTTCCCGGGCCTGGTGCGAAGGCTCAACGGCGTGTATCCGCAGGTCACGCTGCAGCCGGACGTCGACCTGTCCGCCTCGCTGCGCGACAAGGTGCTGGATGGACGACTGGATCTGGCGGTGCTGCCAGAAGCCTATATCGTGCCGGCCATGGCGTCGGTCAGGCTGCAATCCGTGCCGTTCGGGTGGATTTGTCCGAGCGGCGCTTTCGATGGCAATGCGGTCATCTCGCTGCAGGACCTCGCGGCACTGCCGCTGATCGAGCAGGACGCGGGCTCCGGCCTTACGGCGCTTTGCGAGACCTTGTTTGCGCAGGCTGGTATCCAGCCCCATCGCGTGTCAGGCAGCAACAGCCTGGTCGCGCTCGCCGGTCTCGTGGAAGCCGGCATGGGGGTGAGCTGCGTGCCTCTGCACTTGTTCGAACAGGAGATCAGGCAGAAGCGCCTCCAGCACGTGCGCACCGACCCGCCTGCGCCGGGCATTACCTACTTTGCAGTGTTCCTGAAGCAACACCAGGCGGCACTCGGCTATGCCGTTGCGGACATTGCCCGGCAGTGCTGCGATTTTGGTGCGAGGCACAGGCAGACAAGGCGCCGGGGCGCGCCGTAGTGCGGACCGAAGCGGAGGCCGGCGCCGAAGCGGTGTTCGGAACGCTGGCGGACACTGGCCTTGACTTTATCCACGTGACTGAATTCGAAGCGTGGCGGCCGGCTTTCGAAGGAGAGAGCCTGGTGCGGCTCGCCCGCAAGCATGCGCCCGGGGTGATCAAGGCCTCGGAACTCGCCGCGTGATCGCGCGCTAGACGTCAGCCGTATGAAAGCTGGCAGGACTTCCGCCGCCACCTCATTGCGTGCTTATGAGAGACTTTCTCCAGCCTTGAGCACGCCTGCTGCCTGCAGCGATGCGTCCAGCCACGATGGGCGTAGCGCCTTGCCGGAGCGGATGCCGTCGATGCGGTTGCGTTCCGCGGCAACCTTGTCGGATGCCTTGGCGAGCAGGGCAGCTACGTGCTCGCGTTGGACCACGACGACGCCATCCGCATCGCCGATAACAAGATCGCCCGGATGGACCGTTACGCCCCCGCATTGGATCGGGTGGTTCACCCGGCCTGGCACGAGCTTGGTCGGTCCGTTCGGATTGGTGCCCACCGAATACATCGGGAACCCTAGTTTGCGGATCTCTTCGGCATCGCGGGCCGCGGCATCCAGGACGACGGCAGCCACGCCGATCGCCTTGCATTGGTTTGCCATGATGGCACCCATCAATGCGCAGGACTGGTCGCCCTTGCCGTCCACCACGATGACATCGCCCGGCCGGGAGATAGCCATTGCGGCATGAATCATCAGATTGTCACCGGGCCGCACTTCGACCGTGAGCGCCGGGCCGCAGAACCGGCTGCCGCTGTCCAGCGGCGCGATGCGGCCATGCATGCCACCTCTGCGGCCGGCAACATCGGCGAGGATCGATGACGCGAACCGGGAAGCCTGCGCGACCAGCTCAGGCGAGACCCGCTCAAAGTCACGCTGGATATCGTTAGCTTTGTCTTTCGTTTCCATGCCTGACCTCTCAGTTCAGCGTAACGTTGGCTTCCTTGATGACCCCCGACCACTTGCGCTTGTCGGTGATCAGGAACTCCCGGAACTTCTCTGAAGAACTGGCTACCACCTCCATGCCGTCCTGGCTCAGCCGCTGTGCAATATCCGGCTGGTGCAGGACTTGCTGGATCTCGCGTTGCAGGCGGGCGATCACGTTGGAGGGCGTGCCTTTCGCAGCGCACAGGCCTGTCCATGCCACCGGGTCGAAGCCGGGGACACCCGCCTCAGCGAACGTGGGGACATCAGGCAGCGATTTCAGCCGCTGCGTCGCGGCCACTCCAAGGACCCGCAGCTTGCCGGATTTTGCATAGGGCAGGGAACTGATCGGCTGGTCGAAAATCAGCGAAACCTGGCCGCCGAGCAGGTCTGTCATGGCTTGCCCGGTGCCCTTGTATGGGACGTGGACGATGTTGATGCCCGCGCGCAGCTTCAGCATTTCCCCCGCGAGATGGCCTGCGGTGCCATTGCCCGACGAAGCGAAGTTCACTTTCCCGGGGTTTGCCTTGGCATACGCGACCAGCTCCTTGACGTTGTGCACGGGAAGGGACGCATTGACCAGGGCGATGTAAGGCGTATTGGCGATCAGGGAGACGGGGATGATGTCCGTCTGCGGGTCATAGGCCATCTTCTGCAGGAAGGGCTGGATCGACAGCATCCCCGTCGTGCAGATCATCAGGGTATGGCCATCCGCCGGCGCTTTCAGCATGGTGTCGGCGGCAATGTTGCCGCCTGCGCCTGGCCGGTTGTCGATCAGGACTTGCTTGCCCAGCGCCTCGGCCAGCCTGGGGGCGATCAACCGGGCCACGATATCGTTCGACCCGCCCGGAGAAAAGCCCACAAGGATTCGAACCGGTTTGGACGGATATGGCTCTTCGGAATGCGCGGCAGTGGCAAGCAGCGACAGGCTTGCCGCTACGATTCGCAGGGCGCTCGGGGAGCGCAGACGCTTCAGCAGTGAGTTCATGGCGGGGGCGGAAAGTGGGATTTGTGGAAGGACTTATCGGATCAGTGCTGCAGCGGCCGCGTCGATTCGACGCGCGCCTTCGGCCAGCTGGTCCATGCTGGTGGCGAACGACAGTCGGAAGTGGGAATCGACGCCATAGGCGGAGCCCTGCAGGACTGCGAGGTTCTGCGATTCCAGCACCCAGGAAACCCAGTCGTCGCTGTTGCGGATCACTCGCCCGTCCGGCGTGCGCGAGCCGAAAAGCCCTTCGCACGAGGCAAAGACATAGAACGCGCCTGCAGGCGCTTCACAGGCGATGCCGTCGATCTTGCCCAAGGCCTCGATCACCGCATCCCGGCGCGCCCGGAAGATGTCCCGGTTGGCGGAGATAAAGTCCTGGGGCCCTTCGAGGGCTGCGACGGCGGCGGCCTGGGCAACGGCGTTCGCGCCGGATGTGCTCTGGGATTGCAGCTTGACCATTGCCTTGACCAGTGCGGCGGGGCCACCGGCGTACCCGATCCGCCAGCCCGTCATTGCATAGGCTTTGGACACGCCGTTGATGGTGAGCGTGCGATCCTTCAGCACGGGCGCGGCCTGCGCCATCGTGACAAAGCCGGAATCGTCATACATCAGGTGCTCGTAGATGTCGTCCGTCATGACCCAGACATGGGGATGGCGCTCCAGCACGGCGGCGAGCGCGACCAACTCTTCGCGGGAATATGCGGCACCGCTCGGATTGTTCGGTGAATTCAGGATCAGCCAGCGGGTCCGCGGTGAGATGGCGCGTTCGAGCTCCTCCGGCGTCAGCTTGAAGCCGTTCTCCGCCTTGCAGGGCGCGAACACCGGGACGCCGCCTGCGAACAGCGTGATATCCGGATACGAAACCCAGTACGGTGCGGGAACAATGACCTCGTCGCCTTGCTGCACGGTGCAGAGGATCGCGTTGAAAATCACTTGCTTGGCGCCGGTGCTGATGATGATCTCATTGGCGCTGTAGCTCAGCCCGTTCTCACGCCTGAACTTGCGCGCGACAGCCTCGCGCAGATCGGCAGTGCCGCCGACGTCGGTATAGCGTGTCTTGCCTGCGACCATTGCTTCCCACGCGGCTTCCCGGATATGAAGCGGTGTTTCGAAATCGGGTTCCCCCGCCGTCAGGCCAATGACGTCGCGGCCGGCGGCACGAAGCTCGCGCACGAGTTGCCCTGCCATGGAGCTCGGGGAAGGCTTGATTCTGTTGAGGCGGTCGGTGAGATGAAGCATGGATACTCGCGTTGGGCTGAACTTGCGAAAAAGTATCTGCTATCGGTTTCTGTCCAACAAACGAGGAATTGGATGGCTGAGGTATTCCTTTTTTTCGTGGGTTGCGCCCTCCAGGTGCGAGAATAGGGAAGGTTGATTCAGCCCCATCCACCATCATGAATGTGACGTTCAAGCAGCTCGAGGCGTTCTACTTCAGCGTAACGCTCGCCTCGTTCAGCGCTGCAGCCACCAAGCTCCATACCACGCAGTCCGCGATGTCAAAGCGGATCAACGAACTCGAACAGGCGCTGGGCGTGCAGCTTGTCCACCGCATGCCAAAAGGCCTGGTACCAACCCACGCGGGTTCGCGACTGTTGATCCTTGCGCAGGACGCGATGCGCCTCAGGGAGCGGATCGCGGCCGAAGTGGGGCAGGCGGACGAGGTCGCGGGGACGTACCGCATCGGCGTCACCGAGCTGATTGCCCTGACCTGGCTGACGGAACTGATACGGGAACTCAAGCGCAGGTATCCGGCGCTGCAGGTAGAGCCGGTCGTGGACGCCGGCATGAACCTGTTCGATGACCTGGAGGCCAACAAGATCGATCTGGCCATCCTGCCCGGGACGTTCTGGGGCGATGCCTACAAGACCGTCGAGGTGGGGCGCGTGGAGGACTTGTGGATGGCAAGCCCGCGGCTGGCATTGCCGGACAGGCCACTGAAGCCGGAGGAGTTTGCCGACTATCCCGTCCTGGAACAGTCGGTCGGCTCCGCCAAAAATACCTACTACGGCCCATGGCGCCGCGAACATGGATTCCGGTTCAGGAAGGTCTTTTCGACCAACAGCCTGACCGTGCTCAGGGAACTGACCATCGAAGGCCTTGGCATCAGCCAGCTGGCTCTCGACTACTTCGCCCCGGATATTGAAAGGGGCCTGCTGCGCGTCGTGCGCAGCGAGCCGATGCCCCCGCCGCTGGTGTACTCCGCGGTGTTCCGCAACGACGCCTTTACCCGCGCACTCGATGTGATCGCAGAGGTCAGCCAGCGTGTCTGCGATTTCCGGCGTGGTCCACACGATCTCGCGGCTGCCGCAAGCTAAGCCGTGCCGGCGGCTCCGCGGGCTGGACTCGCGCGAACCTGGGCCTCGCGGCGCAGCCCTGCGTTCGGCCGGGCCGTATGACCCATTCGATAAATCCGGATTCCCTCCGGTGCAGTTATGCCGCACTCTAGTCTCCGTTTGATAAACCGACCGGTGCGACACAGCAAGCACGCGCCGGCGACATGGAGACGGATATATGCGCGTTCAAGCGGGTAAGGCCATGCTGGCCGGTATGAAGTGGATCACGGGCGGGGCGCTCGGATTGGCGTTTTCCGCGGGGGCGCTGGCAGCGGATGCTTATCCGTCGAAGCCGATTACGCTGGTGGTGCCGTTCTCGGCCGGCGGCCCGACCGACGTGGTGTCCAGGGCACTGGGGCAGGCCATGTCGAAGGAGCTGGGGCAGAGCGTTGTAGTGGAAAACAAACTCGGCGCCGGCGGCACGGTGGCGGCCGCATTTGTGGCGCGGGCGCAGCCTGACGGCTACACGATCCTGATCCACCACAACGGGATGGCGACGGCGCCGGCGCTGTACAAGAAGCTGTCCTACAGCCCGCTGAAGGATTTCGAGTACATCGGGCAGGTGGCGGATGTGCCGATGACGCTGCTGGGCCGCAAGGACCTGCCGCCGGCAAACGCGGCGGAGCTGATCAAGTACGTGTCGCAGAACAAGGAGAAGGTCTCGCTGGCCAATGCCGGCCTCGGCGCGGTTTCGCAGCTATGCGGCCTGCTGTTCGAGGAGGCAGTCAAAGTCAAGATGACCTCCGTTCCCTACCAGGGCACCGGCCCCGCGCTGACGGCCTTGCTGGGCGGGCAGGTGGACCTGTTGTGCGACCAGACCACCTCGACGCTGTCGCATATCAACGCCAACCGCGTCAAGCTGTATGGCGTGACGACACCGAGCCGCATCAAGGCGCTGCCCAATGCGCCGACGCTGCAGGAAGGGGGCCTGAAGGGCTTCTCGATGAAGGTCTGGCACGGGATCTATGCGCCCAAGGGCACGCCGCCCGCGGTCACCGCCAGACTGACCAAGGCGCTGCAGCAGGCATTGAAGGATCCTGCCGTCGCCAAGCGGCTTGACGACCTGGGTGCCGAGGTCGTGCCGGTAGACAAGCAGACGCCGGAAGGACTGCGGACCTGGCTCAAGGCGGAAAGCGACAAGTGGCAGCCGTTGCTGAAGACCATGAAGGTGGAAGCCGACTGACGTCCTGCTGCCGGTAGCGCGGCAGCGCTTCCCTTCCGTTGGACCTTGAATGTACGCCGCGCGGCGATGGCTGCGCGGCGTACTTGCGTTTACGCGGCGATTTCGTCGGCGCGGCGCTTCGGGTTAACACCGCAGTAGTAGCCCCAGGCATGCCACCCCTTGATAGCAGCAGCGGAATTTTCTATTTCACCGTCGCCACGGTTGCTCGCTACCATCGTTTTAAAGGGTGCCGACGCGCAATGCGCCACCCAACCAAAATATCTACCTGGAAGAGACATGAAACGCTTGCTGGCTCAAGTGGGGATCGGTGCGCTCATTTCGTTCAGCGCGCACGCCCAGGCTGCTTATCCTGACCATCCCGTCCGAATGGTCGTCGGCTTCGCCGCCGGCGGCAGCACCGACGTGGTGGCGCGCATCGTGGCGAACAAGCTCGGCGCCTTGCTCGGGCAGTCGGTCGTGGTGGAAAACAAGGCAGGGGCCGGCGGCACCATTGCGACCGATGTGGTCGCCAAGAGCCCGGCGGATGGCTACACGCTGTTGTTCGGCACCAGTTCCCACGCCATCAACGCCACGCTTTACAAGAAGCTGCCGTATGACCCCGTCAATGCGCTGGTGCCGGTATCCGTGGTGGCGGGGGTGCCGATGGTGCTGGCGGTCAATCCTTCGGTGAAGGCGAATACGGCCAAGGAACTGGTCGAGGACATCAAGAAAAATCCTGGCAAGTACAGTTACGGTTCCGCAGGGAAGGGTAGCGCCGTCCATATGGCGGTCGAGTTGCTGCAGTTCCAGGAGCACCTGAAGCTCACCCATGTTCCGTTCCGTGGCGCCAGCCAGGCGATCCAGTCGGTGATTTCCGGCGACGTCCAGTTCATTACCGATGCAGTGTCGACAGCTGCGCCCATGATTCAGTCCGGTCGCCTGAAGGCGCTCGCGGTCACGACTGCCACGCGTTCCAGCGTGCTGCCAGACGTGCCGACGATGAAGGAAGCGGGCTACGCGAACTATGAAACGTCGCTGTGGAATATGGTGATGGTGCCAAAGGGCACACCGGCCCCGGTCATTGAAAAGCTGAGCGCTGCCTTGCAGACGGCTGTCAAGGACCCTGAGGTGCGTCAGCGCATGGAAAAGATCGGCGTGCAGCCCATCGTCGATTCCACCCCGGACAAGGCGGCCAAATTTGTCCAGGCCGAGACGCGCCGGTGGGCCGAGGTCATCAAGGCCGCCAACATCGAGCTTGACTGACTCACCGACGCCGTCGCCGCGTCAGGCGCTGACCCACGTTGCCCCCGGCCATGCCCCGTCGACCACCAGCCGCTTCATCAGCGCGACCAGCTCCGCGGAAACGAAGCCGGCCGCCGGTGTAAGCCGCCGCGTGGCGGCGTGCGCCAGCACGATGCGGCGCGAGAGGTTGGGCGAGACGATCGGCGCGCCGGCAAGGATGCCGTCCTCCATCTCCTCGGACACCGCGGAACTCGGCAGCACGGTGTGGCCGAAGCCCTTTGCCACCAGGTTCTTCTGCACGGCCAGGGAGTTGGTCTCGACGGCGATCGTGGGGCTGAAGCCGGCGACCGCGCAGGCATGCTCGACCACGCTGCGCAGCCCGTGCGGGGCGTTGGGCAGGATCAGCGGCAGGTCGCGGAAGCGCTCGACGGTTTGTTCCTCGCCTGGCGCAAGGGTGCCGGCCGGCCCCACCAGGTAGAGCTGTTCATCGAGCAGTGCTTCGACCTGCAGGCCGGGAGAGCTCTTGGTGTCGTAGAGCAGGGCGACCTGGACATCGCCGGCCTCGAGCCATTGCAGCAGGTTTCCTGCGTAGCCCACGTTGATGCGCACCACCAGTTGCGGATGCCTGGCTTTCACCGTGGCAACCAGCTCCGCCGCCAATAACTCACAAGTGCTGGGGAGAAGCCCAATGACGGCCGTGCCAGTAATCGCGCCCCTTGCCGGAGTGATCTCCGCCTTGGCGCGGTCGAGCTCCTGCATCGCCCTGCGGCCGTATTCGACCAGGGTGCGGCCGGCCTCGGTCAGGACCATGCCATGGCGCTCGCGCTCGAACAGTTCCACGCCGAGCTCCTCCTCGAGCAGGCGCACGTGCCTGGAAACCGCCGGCTGCACGATGCGCAGGAGCTCGGCCGCCTTGGTGGCGCTCCCGGTCTCGGCGATCGCTAACAGGGCGCGAAGCTGCTTGATGTCCATATTTGTAGAGGCCCCTGGCCGGCATTCAACTTCGTGATTGCAGGCATCAATTAATTGTATTTCAGCCTGCTAGCTAGTCAACTCTATGATAGCAAACGTTGTCCCCTTCGTTGTCCCCCTTCCTAACTTGCGACTATGACGACAAACAACTCTGAGCCCCTTGCCTGGCAAGAGGACATCTTCCAGGTCTTCAAACAGAACGGCGTGCGCCAGGTGGCCTACGTGCCCGACGCCGGACACTCCCATGTCATCCGACGCGCCAAGGCGGATCCCGAAATCCGCGACGTGGTGCTGACCACCGAAGAAGAAGGCGTGGGCGTCGTCAGCGGCGCCTGGCTCGGCGGGGACCGCGCCGTGCTGCTGATGCAGAGCAGCGGCGTCGGCAACTGCGTGAACATGTTCTCGCTGCTGGAGAGCTGCCAGTTCCCGTTCTTCACCCTGGTGACCATGCGCGGCGAGTACGCCGAGTTCAATCCCTGGCAGAACCCGATGGGCCAGGCCACCCAGCGCGCGCTGGAGCTGATGGGCATCACGGTCTATCGCGTGAACTCCCCGGACGAAGCCGCCGAGCTGGTCGACGCCGGCCTGGTTTCCGCCTTCGACGCTGGCAACCGCGTTGCCGTTCTCCTGTCCCAGAGCCTTATCGGCCGCAAAAAGTGGATGCGCTGATCCTATGACTACCTCTACCTCCAAGGCCGCCAAGCCCGGCATCGACCGCCGCAAGTTCGTTGCCGAACTGCTGACGCAATTTCCTGACGCGCTCGTGGTATCGGGCCTCGGTTCTCCTTCGTACGACGTGTTTGCTGCCGGCGACCGACCCGGCAACTTCTACCTGTGGGGCGCGATGGGCGGCTCGACTTCGCTGGCGCTCGGCCTTGCCATCGCCCGGCCCGAGAAGACCGTGATTGCCATCACCGGCGACGGCGAGCAGCTGATGGGCATCGGCAGCCTGGCGACGGCCGCGGCGCAACAGCAGAAGAACCTGAACATCGTGATTCTCGATAACGGCCACTTCGGTGAGACCGGCATGCAGCAGAGCCACACCAGCCTGGGTACCAACCTGGCTCAGGTGGCGAAGGCTGTCGGCGTGCCGACGACGCTCGAAATTTCCGATATCGATGAGCTGGGCAAGCTCGCACAAGCCATCAGGAAGGCCGACAGCATGACCGTTGCGCAGGTCTACATCTCGACCGACGAGCCGCAGCGGGCGCTGCCGCCGCGCGATGGCACCTTCGTCAAGAACCGTTTCCGCGAGCATCTCGGCTTCGCGCCGTTCTAGTCTGCCAACCCGAACCCGGAAAGCCCTGCGCCATGAAGCAGTATCAAATGTTCATCGACGGCACCTTCGTCAATGCGAGCGACGGTCGCTGGTTTGAAACCCAGAACCCCTACACCGGCAAGACCTGGGCCGAAGTGGCCCGCGGCACCGAAGCGGATGTCGACCGCGCAGTGCAGGCGGCCGACGCGGCGTTCCGCTCCGGCCCGTGGTCGGAGATGACGGCAACGCAGCGTGGCGCGCTGCTGCGCAAACTCGGCGACCTGATTGCCAGGGACGCCGAGCGGCTGGCCGAGTTCGAGGTGCAGGACAACGGCAAGCTGCTGGCGGAAATGGGCGCACAGCTCAAGTACCTGCCGCAGTGGTTCTATTACTTCGGGGGGCTGGCCGACAAGATTGAAGGCACGGTCATTCCCCTGGACAAGAAGGGCTACTTCAACTACACCCGGCGCGAGCCGCTGGGCGTGGTGGCGGCCATCACGCCGTGGAACTCGCCGCTGATGCTGCTGGCGTGGAAGATCGCGCCGGCTCTCGCGGCGGGATGTTCCGTGGTGGTGAAGCCGTCGGAGTTCACCTCCGTGTCGGCGCTTGAGCTTGCGCTGCTGTTCGAGGAAGCAGGCTTTCCCGCGGGCGTATTCAACGTCGTGACCGGGTTTGGCGCAGAGGTCGGCTCGCCGCTGGTAACCCATCCGCTGGTCAAGAAGGTGACCTTTACCGGATCGGACGCAACCGGACGCGTCATCAACCAGCAATGCGCGGCGCAGTTCAAGCACGTGAGCCTGGAGCTCGGCGGCAAGTCGCCGAACATCGTCTTCAACGATTCCAACCTGGATGACGCCGTCAACGGCGCCGTCTCCGGCATCTTTGCCGCGAGCGGCCAGACCTGTATCGCCGGTTCACGGCTGCTGCTGCAGGAAGACATCCACGATGTCTTTGTCGAGAAGCTGCTGGCGCTCGCCGGCACGGCAAAGCTCGGCAACCCGATGAATGCCTCCACGCAGGTGGGGCCCATCACGACGCCGGCGCAGTATGAAAAGGTGCTGTCGTATATCAAGATCGCACAGGACGAAGGCGCGGAACTGCTGCTCGGCGGCAAGCCGGCGTCCTGCGGCGAGGGATGGTTTGTCGAGCCGACCATCTTCGCCAGGGTCTCGCCGAAGATGCGTATCGCGCAGGAGGAGGTGTTCGGGCCGGTGCTGTCCATCCTGAAGTTCAGGGACGAAGCCGAAGCCATCGCGATTGCCAACGACAGTTGCTATGGGCTTGGCGCCGGGGTCTGGACCTCCGATATCGGTCGGGCCTTCCGTATGTCGGAGAAGATCCAGGCGGGCACGGTCTGGGTGAACACCTATCGTGCCGTCAGCTTCATGTCGCCGTTCGGTGGGTACAAGGACTCGGGCCTCGGCCGGGAAAACGGCATCGCCGCGATCGAGTCGTACCTGCAGACCAAGAGTGTGTGGATCAACACCGGGGCCGCCACCGGCAATCCGTTCACCATCCGGTGAGCTGGTGCGGTTCGACGTGGAAAATATGTATAGAAATAAGGAGACACTAAATGAAACTGCCTATCTCTTTGATCGCGCTTTGCTCGTTGCTTTGCGCTAGCCCCATCCAGGCCCAATCCAAAGACACCTTGCAGAAGATCAAGGAGTCCGGCGTCATTGGGTTGGGTGCCAGAGACGCGTCCTTCCCGTTTTCATACAAGACGAGCGCGGACGCGAATCCGGTCGGGTTTTCGGCGGATCTGTGTCTAAAGGTGGTCGATGCAGTCAAGAAGAAACTGCAGATGCCGAACCTTAAGGTGCAGTACACGATAGTCACGCCAACCAACAGGATCCCATTGCTGCAGAACGGCACGATCGATCTCGAGTGCAGTACCACCACAAATACCACTGCACGTGCCCAACAGGTGGAGTTCGCGCCTACACATTTCGTCAGCAGCATTGCAGTTGCCGTCAAGAAGCAATCCGGAATCAGCTCGATGACGCAGCTCGAAGGCAAGACGGTTGCCACGGTTACCGGATCCACCACGATTCAGCTACTTCGTAGCTATCGGCGGACCGAGAAGAAGGACTTTCAGGAGTTGTACGGCAAGGACATTGCCGATGCGTTCCTGTTGCTTTCGTCTGGCCGTGCGAACGCAATGATCCTGGAAGATGTGCAGCTAGCCGGTTTGATCGCGACCTCGGCAAGTCCGAATGAATACAAGATACTCGACGAGAGACTCCGGGATGAGCCCTATGGCTTGATGTTCCGCAAGGACGATCCGGCCTTCAAGGAATTGGTCAATGACACCATCGGCGCCGTCATGAAGAGCGGAGAGATCAACGAGCTGTATGCAAAGTGGTTCTCGCGCCCGGTCCCTCCGTCGGGAGTCAACCTGAATTTCCCAATGTCGAAAGCGCTGAAGGACACCTATAGCAGTCCCAACAACCGCGGCATCTGAGAGCGAAACGATTGGCGTCCGGCGGCGAAGCATACCGCCGGACGCCATCTGCAGGTGAGTTCGCAACTGTAGCGGAAGGAGACATCGTTGAGTAATTATTGGGATTGGCAGGTGTTTCTTCAGGACACCGGCGGAGGCGAGACGTATCTGGAGTGGATGCTGTCGGCCTGGGGATGGACGCTTTCCGTTGCGCTGTGCTCGCTGTTTCTGGCGTTGCTGGTTGGTGCCATCGTGGGCGTGTTGCGTACCACTGGCAATCGTGCGGTAGTGGCGCTCGGCAATGTCTGGACCGAGGTATTCCGCAATATTCCGCTGCTGCTTCAGATCTTCCTCTGGTACCACGTCATTCCCGGGCTTATCCCGAGCCTGCGCGCGGTGCCTGGCTTTTTCCTGGTGGTCATGGCGCTGGGACTTTATACCTCCTCTCGTGTTGCGGAGCAGGTAAAGGCGGGGATCCTGGCATTGCCGCGAGGCCAGCGCCATGCGGGCCTGGCAATGGGATTCACCCCGGTCCAGACATATCGCTACGTCATCTTGCCGGTGGCGCTGAGAATTATCATTCCGCCGCTTACCAGTGAGTCGATGAGCATCATCAAGAACTCTTCGGTGGCATTCGCGGTGAGCATCGCCGAACTGACAATGTTCGCGATGCAGGCGCAGGAAGAAACCGCCCGGGGTATCGAGATCTACCTGGCGGTGACCGGCTTGTATTTCATCTCCGCCTTTGCCGTCAACCGCATTGCGCACATTATCGAGCGCAAAGTCCGTGTACCTGGCATGCCGGGGGCAGTCAAATGAATACTCTGGATTTCAGTTTCTTCAACTGGAGCGTCGTTTCGGGATTCGTGCTGAAAGGGCTCTATTTTTCAGTGCAACTCACGCTGGTCGCAATGCTCGGGGGGATCGTACTCGGAACCATTCTCGCGTTGATGCGATTGTCCGGCAAGCGATGGCTGGAGGTGCCGGCCGCCGCTTACGTCAACACGCTCAGATCCGTGCCGCTGGTGATGGTGATCCTGTGGTTCTTCCTGCTGATACCCCTGCTTTTGAAGCGACCGCTTGGTGCAGAGCTCTCTGCGATTATCACCTTCACCGCATTCGAAGCGGCTTACTACTCGGAGATCATGCGGGCGGGCATTCAAAGTGTGCCACGGGGACAGGTGTTTGCCGGATATGCGATGGGCATGACCTATGCACAGACCATGCACCAGGTGGTTCTGCCGCAGGCCTTCCGCAACATGCTGCCTGTGCTGCTGACACAGACGATCGTGCTGTTTCAGGACACGAGTCTGGTTTATGCGATCGGTGCGCATGATCTGCTCAAAGGGTTCGAGGTGGTCGGAAAGAACCTCAACCGGCCGGTAGAAACCTACCTGATAGCGACGGTTGTTTATTTCGCTATCTGCCTTTCCCTGTCCATGCTCGTGAGAAGGCTGCAGAGAAAGGTGCAAATCATTCGCTGAGGAGACGCGTCATGATCAGTATCAACAACATTAGCAAATGGTACGGAAGCACGCGAGTGCTGACGGACTGCACGACGGGGATCAGCAAAGGAGAGGTGGTCGTCGTATGCGGGCCGTCCGGCTCCGGAAAAAGTACGTTGATCAAGACGGTCAACGGCCTTGAACCGGTACAGAGCGGCGATATCGTCGTCAATGGCTTCTCCATTACCGATCCCAAAACCAACCTCCCCAGGGTTCGCTCCGGTGTAGGCATGGTCTTTCAGCACTTTGAGCTCTTCCCGCATCTCTCCGTGACCGAGAATCTGACGCTCGCCCAGGTGAAAGTCCTGGGCCGTGATCGCGCTGACGCGAAGTGCCGGGGCCTGAAGATGCTGGAACGTGTAGGGCTGCTTGCACACAAGGACAAGTATCCGGGACAACTGTCGGGAGGGCAGCAGCAGCGCGTCGCGATTGCCCGGGCGCTGTCGATGGATCCGACTGTCATGCTGTTTGACGAGCCAACTTCGGCGCTGGACCCGGAGATGGTAGGCGAAGTGCTGGACGTCATGGTGCAACTGGCGAATGAAGGCATGACCATGATGTGCGTGACCCACGAAATGGGCTTCGCCAGGAAGGTGAGCGACCGCGTGATCTTCATGGATGGTGGAAGAATAATCGAGGATTGCGCCACGGACGAATTCTTTGGCAACGCCGAGACTCGGTCGCCGCGCGCGAAGGATTTTCTTTCCAAGATCCTGCAGCACTAGGCGGAGCTCCCGTTTCCGGTGTCACTGGCGGGAACGATATTCGCATTGGCGGCAACATCAGCCGCGCCTGGTTGCGCATGTCAGTGCGCTTCACATCGAACTGAAATGAAATGAAAAACTTCGACCTGGACGACATTCGCCGCGCTGCGGACCGCATCAACCTTCATATTGTCCGGACGCCGCTGCTGAGCACGCCAATGCTTGACGAGGCGGCGGGTTGCAATTTGTTTGTCAAGGCGGAACCGATTCAGCTGACCGGCTCGTTCAAGATCCGAGGGGCGCTGAACAAGGTACTTTCGCTTGATGCCGGACGCCTCGAACGTGGGGTGGTTACGTACTCGGCCGGCAACCACGGTCAGGGTGTTGCCGCGGCCGCCAGGTTGGTGGGCTGTCCCGCGGTAATCGTGCTGCCGGAAACAGCGCCTGCAATCAAAATCGATAGCTGTCGCTGGTGGGGCGCGGAGATCGTACTGTACGACCCCCAGACCCAGCAACGCGAGGCCGTCGCGGACAAAATCATCGAGCAAAGGGGCATGACATTCGTTTCTCCCTTTGACGACTTTGATGTCATGGCCGGGCAAGGCACCGTTGGCCTGGAGATTTGTGAGCAACTCGAGGAGCGCGGCGTGTCGCTCGACGCGTTGCTCGTGAATTGCAGTGGTGGAGGGCTATCGTCAGGGGTCATCACCGCGGTAACAGCCAAGTACCCGCAGGCTAAGTGTTACATCGTGGAGCCCCAAGGCTTTGAGAAGATGGCGCATTCGCTGGTCAGCGGAAGTCCTGAGAGAAATACCTCGGTTCCAAAGACGGTCATGGATGCAATTTCCGGCCCGGTTGTGGGTACCAAACCACTGAGTGTGCTTCTTCGACACCGTCTCGCCGGCATCAGCGTCAATGACGAAGAGGCCCTGCGCGCAGTATCTGCTGCCTTTCGCCTGCTGAAACTTGTGGTCGAGCCCGGCGCGGCCGCGAGCCTGGCTGCAGTAATCGAGAAGAAGGTCGACCTGGCCGGTAAAAATGTGGCGATCGTTTGCTCAGGGGGGAACGTCGACCCGGCCATCTTCGCACGCGCGCTGACCGGGCGCCAGTAGGCTAGGGAGCGCTGCTGGCGGTGCAAGGCTATGCTGCCACAGGCAGGCGACGCGTTACTTTCAGATAGTCCAACGGAGATTTTTTGTATGAAACCTGAAGAAAGACTTGCGGAACTAGGATTCGAGATTCCAGTAGCCTTGCCGCCTAACGGTACCTATATTCCGTATCGATTGCTTGGAAACACCCTCTACCTGTCGGGGCACGGCCCTCGGTTACCGGACAATTCGTACCGATTGGGGCGTCTCGACTCAGACGAGCAGGTGCCTGCCGGGTATGCCGACGCTCAACTTGCAGCGCTGAACATGCTTGCAACGATAAAGCTTGCCGTTGGCGAACTAAGTCGCGTCGAAGCGGTGGTCAAGCTATTGGGCATGGTTCATGCGGGCACAACGTTCCGCGGCCACACGAAGGTCATTGACGGCTGCTCGGACATCCTCGTCAAGGCATTTGGGGAAAAGGGAATGCATGCTCGCTCAGCCGTGGGCGTGAACTCTTTACCCCATGGTATGACGGTGGAGATTGAAGCCATTCTGCACATCAGAGATTGAGTCCGGCCGGGCTCCCGCCCGCCGCCTGCGCCACTTCGATCAGTTCATCGATCAATGCCTTCGCGCAGCCAGGCAACCCTTCCAGTTCCCGCACGATCACCGCACGCTCCCGGATCGCCCACGGTTCGTGCAGTTCGATGATTTCGATCTTCATCGTCTGCTTGTGACGCAACGCCGCCGACAGCGGCACCACGCCAATGCCGACGCCGGCCTCGATCATCCGGCACATGGCTTCAAAGCTCCGGATCTGGATGCGGATCTGGAGCTTGCGCCGTTGGTCGCGTACCAGTTCGGTCAGAAAGGCGTGCAGGGTGCTGCCTTCATGCAGGCTGACGTGCTCGTAGTCGAGCGTGTCGTCGAAGGAGAGTTCTGGCTTCTTGGTCAGGGGATGGCCGACCGGTGTCGCCAGCACGAGCTTGTCCGTACTGAAATGGATGACCTCCAGCCCTTCCGAATTCAGCGGCCCGGAGATGATGCCGAGATCCGCGCTGCCATCCAGGACACCGCGGATGATGTCCCGCGTCAGGCGTTCCTGCAGGTCGACGGTGACGGCAGGGCGCTCTGCCATGAAGCGCGCCAGGACCTCGGGCATGAACTCGGTGACGGCGGTGGTGTTTGCAAAGATGCGGATATGACCGACCGTGTCCTTGGAATACTCCTCGAATTCGCTTTTGACATGCTCGAACTGGCGCTCGATCACGCGGGTATGCCGCAGCAGGCGCTCGCCGGCGGGGGTCAGGGCGAGGCCCTTGCTCTCCCGATAGAACAGGCGGGTCCCTAGCTGGTCCTCCAGGGCCTTGAGTCGTGCGCTGGCCGCGGCAGGCGACAAAAATGCCTTCTTCGCCCCGCGCGACAGGTTTTCTTCCTCGGCAATGCGTGCAAACAGCCTGAGGTCGGCAAAGTCAAAATGCATATGTGCTCCTTGCCTCAACTGTATCAAGGCGTCACATATGTCGCAAACCGGGTCATGCCGGTCCCGGACGCCCGTGCTTTCGCCGCAGACGAACGGCCGCTTCGAGAAAACGAGATTTACCGACTCTCCAAGCGCTGGGAGACTTGCTGGCAGGCGAACTCGCGTCGCGCACCCAATCCCGGTCGTTTGTTCCTGCAAAGGCAGTTCGAACGCTACCTCTCTCGAAAAAGGCTGTTATGCGTCCCCTCGATGGCATTACCGTGGTTTCCCTGGAGCATGCAATCGCTGCGCCGTTCTGTACCCGCCAGCTCGCCGACCTGGGCGCGCGCGTGATCAAGATCGAACGGCCCAAGGTCGGCGACTTTGCCCGCGGCTATGACGAGAGAGTGGACGGCATGTCGTCGCACTTCGCCTGGACCAATCGCTCCAAGGAGAGCCTTGCGCTGGACCTGAAACACCAGGAAGCGCCGGCCATCCTGCAGAAGATCCTGGACAAGGCGGACGTGCTGGTCCAGAACCTGGCACCGGGCGCCGCCGATCGCCTCGGCCTGTCCTACGAAGCTCTGTCGCAGCGCTATCCCGGCATCGTCGTCTGCGATATCTCCGGCTATGGCAACGACGGTCCCTACCGGGACAAGAAGGCCTATGACCTGCTGATCCAGGCCGAGTCCGGCTTCGTCTCCATCACCGGCACGCCGGAGAGCCCGTCCAAGGCAGGCTGCTCGATCGCGGACATCGCCGCCGGCATGTATGCGTACACCAATATCCTGGCGGCCCTGCTGCAGCGCGGCAAGACGGGCAAGGGCGCCCATATCGACGTATCGATGCTGGAAAGCATGGTCGAGTGGATGAGCTATCCCCTCTACTACGCCTTCGACGGCGCCACGCCGCCGCCGCGCGCCGGCGCCTCGCATGCGACCATCTTCCCCTATGGCCCGTTCACGGCCGGCGATGGCAAGACCATCATCCTCGGCCTGCAGAACGAGCGCGAGTGGGAGGCGTTCTGCCGGGTCGTGCTGGAACGGCCGGAGCTCGCCACCGACGCGCGCTTCGTCACCAACTCCCTGCGCGCCAAGAGCCGCGAGGAGCTGACGCAGATCATCACCGATGTCTTCTCCGCGCTGACCATCGACCAGGTGGTCGAGCGCCTGGAGCGCGCCCAGATCGCCAACGCCCGCATGAACGACATGCGCGATGTCTGGAACCACCCGCAGCTCAAGGCACGCGAGCGGTGGACGTCGGTTTCGTCGCCGGTGGGCGTGATTCCGGCACTGTTGCCGCCCGGCATGCCAAATGCCTTCGACCCGCGCATGGACGCCATCCCGGCCCTGGGCGAACACAGCGAAGACATCCTGCGCGAACTCGGCTACACCACCGACGACGTGTCGCGCCTGCGCACCGAAGGCGCCATCTGATCCCCCGGCCGGACCGCGGCCGTTCCCTGCTCCGCCTCTTCGCGGCCATCTGAAGGCCGGGGGAGGCGCTCGCCTATCTGCCAGACAGTGCTCCCATGACCACCACCGCTATCGCCCGCTCCTACCTCTTCGTTCCCGCCAACCGGCCGGAGCGCTTTGCCAAGGCCCATGCATCGGGCGCCGATCGCGTCATCCTGGACCTGGAGGATGCCGTCTCTGAGAGCGACAAGGACCGCGCCAGGCAACTGCTGGCGGACTACCTTGCCGCAGGCGGCACCGGCCTGGTCCGCATCAACGCCACGCAGACGAAATGGTTCGAGGATGACGTGCGCGCCTGCCTGAAGCCAGGCGTGCAGGGCGTCGTGCTGCCCAAGGCGGAGAGCGCGGCGCAAATCGGCGAGGTCGCGAAACACCTGCCGCCGGAAATCAAAGTTCTGCCGCTGATCGAGACTGCCGCCGGCATGACCAACGTGGCGGAAATCGCCGCCGCGCCGGGCGTCGAGCGCCTGATCTTCGGCACCGTGGATTTCCGCACGGAACTGGGTATCGAAGGGGACGACCAGGAACTGCTCTTCTTCCGCTCCATGCTGGTCCTGGCCTCCCGGGCCGCGGGCATTGCCGCGCCGGTGGACGGGGTAACGGTCTCCATCTCCGATGTGGATGAACTGCGCGCTGCCAGCACCCGTGGCCGCCGGCTGGGATTCGGCGCAAAGCTTTGCATCCATCCGGCGCAGGTAGCGGAGGTCAACGCGGCATACCGGCCTACCGAAGCACAACTGGCGTGGGCGCAGCGGGTCATCGATGGCGCAAAGTCGAGCCCCGGTGCGTTCCAGCTGGATGGCGAAATGGTAGACGCGCCCGTGATCGCACGTGCTGCGGACCTGCTGAGGCAAGCCGGTCGAGGCACCTCCTGACAGGCGCGAGTAAATTCCAAGATTCCTGGGTTCCTACAAGCAAGATGAAGAAAATCCGCAGTCTCCTGATCGCCAACCGAGGCGAGATCGCCATTCGCGTGATGCGCGCAGCCAGTGAGCTTGGCATCCGCACCGTCGCCATCTATTCCTACCAGGACCGCTTCGCGCAGCATCGCTTCAAGGCTGACGAAAGCTACCTGGTCGGCCAGGGCAAGAAGCCCGTCGACGCGTATCTCGATATCGAAGATATCCTGCGCGTGGCCAAGGGGGCGGGCGTGGATGCCATCCATCCGGGCTACGGCTTCCTCTCCGAGAATCCGGACTTCGCCGAGCGCTGTGCGCAGGAAGGCATCGCGTTTATCGGCCCGAAGCCCGAGGTGATGCGGGAGCTGGGCAACAAGGTTGCCGCACGCGAACTGGCGCAGCGGGTGGGAGTGCCGGTGGTGCCCGCCACCGGTGCGCTCCCCAATGACCTGGCGCAGGCCGGCAAGCTGGCAGCGGAGATCGGCTATCCGCTGATGCTCAAGGCGAGTTGGGGCGGTGGCGGTCGCGGCATGCGCGCCATCCACAAGGAAGCCGACCTGGCGGACGCCATTGCCGCGGCGCGGCGCGAAGCCAGGGCCGCCTTCGGCAACGACGAGGTCTATCTCGAGAAGTTCATTGCGCGGGCCAAGCATGTCGAGGTGCAGATCCTGGGCGACACCCACGGCAATATCGTCCACCTGTTTGAGCGCGATTGCTCGGTGCAGCGGCGCAACCAGAAGGTGGTCGAGCGGGCGCCGGCCCCTTACTTGGACGATGTCAGGCGCCAGGCGCTGTGCGGGGAAGCGCTCAAGCTCGCCAGGGCCGTCTCGTACACACATGCGGGTACGGTCGAGTTCCTGATGGACGCCGACACGGAGGATTTCTACTTCATCGAAGTCAATCCCCGCGTCCAGGTCGAGCACACGGTGACCGAGGAAGTCACCGGGGTCGATATCGTGAAGGCGCAGATCCGCATCACGGAAGGCGCGCAGATCGGGGATGCCGCTTCGTCCGTGCCACGCCAGGAGGAGATCAGGTTGCGCGGGCACGCCGTCCAGTGCCGCGTAACCACTGAAGATCCGGAGAACGGCTTCGCGCCGGACCACGGCAAGGTGACCGCCTATCGCAGCGCCGCCGGTTTCGGCATCCGGTTGGACGCCGGCACCGCCTATACCGGGGCCGTGGTGACGCCTTACTACGACTCGTTGCTGGTCAAGGTGACGTGCAAGGGGCGCGATGCCGGCGAGGCCAACGAGCGTATGAGCCGCGCGTTGCGCGAGTTCCGCGTTCGCGGCGTGGCCACCAACCTGGCCTTCCTCGAGAACGTGATCGAGCACGAGGAATTCCGCTCGGGGCGCTGTACCACGCGCTTTATCGACAACACGCCCGAGCTGTTCAACTTCCGCCAGCGCCGGGACCGGGCGACCAAGCTGCTGAACTTTATCGCCGACGCCAATGTCAACGGCAACCCGGACGTCAAGGGGCGCGCCGCGCCCTCCCGGATCGTGCTGTCGCATCCGCTGCCGGCTACCGACCCTGCCGCCGTGGTTCCGGAAGGCACGCGTACGCGGCTGTCGAACATCGGACCGCGGGCGTTTGCCGAATGGATGAAGGCGAGCAAGGCCGTCCTGCTGACCGACACCACCATGCGCGACGCCCACCAGTCGCTGCTGGCGACTCGGATGCGGACCGGCGACATGACCGCCATCGCTCCGTACTACGCGCGGCAGTTGCCGGGCCTGTTCTCGATGGAGTGCTGGGGCGGGGCCACTTTCGACGTGGCGATGCGGTTCCTGAAGGAAGATCCGTGGCAAAGGCTGGAAGCGCTGCGCGAGGCCGTCCCCAATATCCTGTTCCAGATGCTGCTGCGCGGCTCCAACGCGGTCGGCTATACGAACTACGCGGACAACGTGGTCCAGTACTTCGTCAAGCGGGCTGCCGCCAGCGGGGTTGACCTGTTCCGCGTGTTCGACTCCTTCAACTGGGTCGAGAACATGCGCGTGGCGATCGATGCGGTGCTCGACACCGGGGCGCTGTGCGAGGGCACCATCTGCTATACGGGCGATCTGTTTGACCGCTCGCGCGCCAAGTACGACATCCGCTACTACGTCGAACTGGCCAAGGCGCTCGAGAAGGCAGGCGTGCACGTCCTGGGCCTCAAGGACATGGCCGGCGTGTGCCGCCCGCAGGCAGTCCACGCGCTGGTGAAGGCGTTGAAGGAGGAGGTCGGCCTGCCGGTCCACTTCCATACGCACGATACCAGCGGTGCCTCGGTGGCCTCCGTGCTGGCGGCGGTCGATGCCGGCGTCGACGCCGTGGATGGTGCCATGGACTCGATGAGCGGGCTCACTTCGCAGCCCAGCCTCGGCGCCATCTGCGCGGCGCTCGAGCACAGCGCACGCAAGCCCGCGGTCGGCTACCGTGACCTGCAGCCGTTCTGCACCTACTGGGAGTCCGTGCGCAGGAACTACGAGCCCTTCGAGGCGGACATGTGCGCCGGCACGTCGGACGTCTACCGGCATGAAATGCCGGGCGGCCAGTACACCAACCTGCGCGAGCAAGCGCGCTCGCTGGGGCTGGCGTCGCAATGGCCAGAGGTCGCGCAGGCCTATGCCGACGTCAATGTGATGTTCGGCGACATCGTCAAGGTGACGCCATCGTCCAAGGTCGTGGGCGACATGGCGCTGCACCTGGTCGCCAACAAGCTGTCGACGGCCGATATCCTCGACCCGGCCAAGGAGGTCTCGGTACCGGACTCCGTCATCTCGATGTGCCGGGGCGAGATGGGCTATCCGGCGGATGGCTTTCCTGAAGCGCTGCAGAAGAAGCTGCTGCGCGGCGCCGCGCCGATCGAGGGCAGGGCCGGCGCGCATATCCCGGCGGTCGACCTGGAAGGGGCCCGCAAGCAGGCGGAAGGTGAGGTTGGCCGGTCCCTGTCCGACAACGACCTCGCCTCCTGGCTGATGTATCCGAAAGTCTTCAAGGATTTCTGCGCGCACCAGGAGCAGTACGACGATGTCTCCATCCTGCCGACGCCCGTGTTTTTCTATGGCCTGGAAGCCGGCCAGGAGATTGCGGTCGAGCTCGAGAAGGGCAAGACGCTGTACGTAGGCCTGAACGCCCAGGCCGAGGCGGATGCGCAAGGCGGCGTGCGCATGTACTTCGATGTCAACGGCCAGCCGCGCCCGATCCGCGCATTGAAGCGCCAGGAAGGCAAGGCTGCCCAGGCTGAGCGCATGGCGAATGCGAATGACCCGATGCAGGTGGCCTCGCCGATGCAGGGCAGCGTGATTTCGGTGGGGGTCAGTCCGGGCCAGACTGTCGCCAAGGGCGACACGCTGGCAGCCATCGAGGCGATGAAGATGGAGACCAGCGTCGTCGCCGAGGCCGGTGGCGTCGTGAAGAGCATCCTGGTCCAGCGCGGTACGCTGGTTCGGGCCGGCCAGTTGCTGATCGAGCTGCAATAGTCCGTTAGCGGCCCTAAAGGCTGTCTTCCCGCAGGCGCGAAACCGTCTGCAGGGAGACGCCGAACCAGTCGTAGAAGGACGCTTCCAGGTCCTGGCTGTCCGCCCAGCCCACGCGCGCTTTCAGGTCGGCCACGGACAGGTTGCACCGGATCGACTCGAACAGCGCCCGCATCAGACGCTGCGTCCGGCAGATCTGGGTAAAGGCGGCTCCCTGCCGGAACAGCGCGGTGCGGATCCTGTCCGGTGTGGTCTGGAGTGCGCTGGCCATCACCCGCGCATTCCACTCCTGCTGCGGGTGGTGGAACACGGTCCCGGAGATCAGTTCCCGCAGGTACTCGACCTTGGGAGCCGTTGTCCCGACCTTCATGACGGTGCGCAGGTCCACCGCGGCGTCGTCCAGCACGAGGTCGCACGCGCTGGGGCTGAACAGGCTGCCCGCCAGGTGCAGGTCGATGGACGCGAAGGCGGGAATGCTGACGGTCTGGCCTTCGCGCAGGGTGCGTGAGAAGCCGCGCGCGGCGAGTATGTGCTGTCCGCGGGACGCGGTAATCCGCAAAGGGAAGGCCGGGATGAGCCGATGCAGGGACACACGGCTGCGGCAACGAATCTGGACTTGCATGGAAAGCAGTTCAACGCTCTGTCGTGCCCAGATGCTCGCTGCACTTTGATGCGCAGTAAATCCGTTTATTCCGAACACTGCATTCGGATATGCGGCAGTCCCAGTGCTTTCTGTCGAAGCGAATGGCTCGTTCCGAACTTTCGAATTGGAAGCGGCGGCGGCACCGTGCATAGTGGAGCCCAGGCAATCAGACCACAGAGAGACGCGATGGACGTTGTGAAGTTGAAAGAATGGGTCGGGAAGACGACCGAAAGCCAGGACGAGGTCACGGCGTTTCCCGTCAAGGCGCTCGCGGCGACGCTTGACTACGATGACCCGGCGCCCGTTCGCGGTGACGCCATCGCGCCGCTCTGGCACTGGCTCTATTTCCTGCCGCTGCACCGGCAGTCCGAAATCGGTGCGGACGGTCATGCAAGCCGCGGCGGTTTCCTGCCGCCGGTGCCGCTGCCGCGCCGCATGTGGGCCGGCGGCCGTCTCTGGTTCCACCAGCCGCTGCGCATCGGCGATGCCGCGTCCAAGGTGTCGCGCATCCTCGATGTCAGCGCCAAGAGCGGACGCAGCGGCTCGCTGGCCTTTGTGACGGTGGAGCACAAGTACTACGGCGGCAACGGACTGGCGGTCACCGAAGAACACGACATCGTCTACCGCGAGAACGCAACGCCGAACGCGCCCGCCCCGGAGCCGGTGCCGGCGCCGACTGGCGAAGAATGGGTGCACGAGGTGGCGACCGACCCGGTGCTGCTGTTCCGTTTCTCAGCGCTGACTTTCAACGGCCATCGCATCCATTACGACAAGCAATACGTAACCGCGGTCGAGCACTACCCGGACCTGATCGTCCACGGCCCGCTGCAGGCGATGCTGCTGCTCGAACTGGTGCGCAAGAACCTGCCGGACGCAGTGGTCAAGAGCTTCTCGTTCCGGGGCGTGCGACCGACCTTCGTGCCGCAGCGCATTTTCGTCTGCGGCAAGCGCAGCGAGGACGGCAAGACCGTCGAGCTGTGGATCCGCCATGAAGATGGCGCCCTCGCGATGAGCGCGACCGCTGAACTGAACTAACCCCGCAAAGATTTTTGGAGACAAGGCTGTGCAGAACAGAATCGATGAATACCAGGAAATCCGTGAAGCCGTGCGCGATCTGTGCGGCCAGTTCTCGTCGGAGTACTTCCGCAAGATTGACGAGGTCCGGGGCTACCCTGAAGAGTTCGTGAATGCGCTGACCGCCGCCGGCTGGCTGGCTGCGCTGATCCCGGAGGAGTATGGCGGCTCGGGCCTGGGCCTGACCCAGGCGTCCGTCATCATGGAAGAAATCAACCGTGCCGGCGGTAACTCGGGCGCCTGCCACGGCCAGATGTACAACATGGGCACGCTGCTGCGCCATGGCTCGGCCGAACAGAAGAAGCTGTACCTGCCCAAGATCGCCAGCGGCGAACTGCGCCTGCAATCGATGGCCGTGACCGAGCCGACCACCGGCACCGACACGACCAAGATCAAGACCACCGCCGTGCGCAAGGGCGACAAGTATGTCGTCAACGGCCAGAAGGTGTGGATCTCGCGCGTCCAGCATTCGGACCTCATGATCCTGCTGGCCCGCACCACGCCGCTGGCCGAGTGCAAGAAGAAGTCGGAAGGCATGTCGATCTTCCTGGTCGACCTGCGCGAGGCCATCGGCAAGGGCCTGACGGTCCAGCCCATCATCAACATGGTCAACCACGAGACCAATGAGCTGTTCTTCGACAACCTGGAAATCCCGGCGGAGAACCTGATCGGCGAGGAAGGCAAGGGCTTCAAGTACATCCTCGACGGGCTCAACGCCGAGCGCACGCTGATTGCCGCCGAGTGCATCGGCGACGGCTACTGGTTTATCGACAAGGTGACCAAGTACGTGAACGAGCGCATCGTCTTCGGCCGGCCGATCGGCCAGAACCAGGGCGTGCAGTTCCCCATCGCCAAGGCCTTCGTCAACGTGGAAGCGGCCAACCTGATGCGATTCAAGGCGGCGAAGCTGTTCGATGCGCACCAGCCGTGCGGCGCCGAAGCCAACATGGCCAAGTTGCTGGCGGCTGATGCGTCGTGGGAAGCGGCCAATGCCTGCCTGCAGTATCACGGCGGCTTTGGCTTCGCGGCGGAGTACGACGTCGAGCGCAAGTTCCGTGAAACCCGCCTCTACCAAGTGGCGCCGATCTCGACGAACCTGATTCTTTCCTACGTCGGCGAGCACATCCTGGGGATGCCGCGCTCGTTCTGAGGTTTCGCTTCAGTGGTCTCCTGGACCTTGCGACCCGCCTTCGAGCGGGTCGTTTTTTTCCGCGTGCGGTTAATTCGGCGTCAGCAGCAGCTTCTCCATGAACGCCCGGCGCTCCGCCTTCTGCTCGTCGGTACCCTGGTGCGAAAGCAGGGACTCCGACAGTTCATAACTGTATAGTGCAAACGCCCGTGCCCTCGCCTCGGCAATGCCGAACCCCAACGCGCTGAAGCACTGGGAAATATAAGAGAGCCGCTTGGCATCGACCTCGTCCAGCACCTGGCGCACGCGCTCGTCGCGGCGCGCCCAGGCGCGGATGGCCAGTTCCGTCGACGCCGCCTCCTGCGCCGGCACGCCCCGGAACGGCAGCGACAGCAGGTCGCGGATCAGGTCGCGCGGGGTCAGGTTGCGACGTTCAAAGCGATAGATGATCTGCTCCGTGGCCTCGTCGCGCCAGGATTCGAGCATCCGGCGCAGCAGGTCGTCGCGATCCTTGAAATGCCAGTAGAAGCTGCCGCGCGTGACGGCAAGTTCCTTTGACAGGACCTCCACCCGGACCGCGTCCACGCTCCGGCTCACCAGCAGGTTGCGGGCGGCCTTGATCCAGTCCTCAGGCGTCAGTTGGTTGCGCGCAGGGGCTGCCGCACCTGGCGTGGCTTTCGTCATCAGGTTCTCCATATGCAATGTGCACGATTCTACTACTGCGTGGAAATGCACTTGTGTATGGTCGGCAAGCCGGTGCATTGCGCGTAAACCCTCATGCTTTTTGCCTGTATTCGTTCTTGACCTGGATCAACTCACTCCATACCATACACATACGTATGTGTATGGAGAAACGCGATGGGCAAGTTTGGAGGTGTGGGTTCGACCCTGGTTGCCGCTGGCCACCAGACCAATTACTTCGACCAGGGATCGGGCAAGCCTTTGTTCTTGCTGCACGGTTCGGGTCCGGGGGTGTCCGGCTGGGGCAACTGGAAGGGCGTGATGAACGAGCTGGCGCAGTCGTTCCGCGTGATCGTGCCGGACATCGCCGGCTTCGGCTTTACCGAGTTCAAGGACGGCACCAGATACGACATCAAGCTGTGGGTCAGCCACCTGGTCGGGATCATGGACGCGCTGGATATCGAGCGCGCCTCGTTCGTGGGCAACTCGTTCGGCGGCGCGTTGTCGCTGGGCCTGGCGGTGTTCGACCCGAAGCGGGTCGAGAAGCTGGTGCTGCTGGGCACGCCGGCCGGCGAGTTCGAGCAGACCCCAGGGCTGCGCTCGGCCTGGGAATACGAGCCGTCGCTGGAAAACATGGAAAAGACCATGCGCCTGTTCCCGTATGACCAGTCGATCATCACGCCGGAAATGGTGCAGTCGCGTTATGAGGCCAGCGCGCGTCCCGGCGCCCAGGAGGCGCTGCGCAAGCTGATCCCGCAGCCGAATGCGGAGGGCCCGACCCTCGTCAAGGGCTTCCCCGAGCATGTGGTGTCCAGGATCGAGGCCCCCACGCTGGTGCTGCACGGCCGCGAAGACCGCGTGGTGCCGCCAGCCTGCGGCCAGCTGCTGGCGCGCGCCATCCCGAATGCCGACCTGCACCTGTTCGGCCGTTGCGGGCACTGGGTCCAGACCGAGCGCCGCGCCGACTTCCTCAAGCTGGTCTCCGACTTCATCGCCTGACGCCATGAGCCGCAACGTACTCGAGCGGGTGCTGCACCAGCTGACCGTGGACCGGTCCGCCAAGCAGCGTTTCCGCGAAGACCCGCAGGCCTTCCTGCAGCGCTTTGCGCTGACCGAGGCCGAGCGCGCGATGCTGACTGGCTTTGACGTGCTCGGGCTGCAGCAGGCCGGCGTGAACCCCATGCTGACCATGGGGTTCTGGCAGGAACTCTCGCCCGAGCGCGACATGCGCGCCTACATGAAGAAGCTGCGCCCGGTGGGCGCGTCCGAGGCGCTCCACAGCGCTGCCCTGAAGCAATAGGTGAACAGAGATGGGACAAATCGTAGGCGGCTTCCTGGTGCCGCATGACCCGGTCATGTTCGTAGCGCCGCAGGCGCCGGCACCGGCCGTACAGGACCGTATGTGGGGGGCGTTCGCCACCTGTGCCCGGCGCCTGGCTGAACTGGAGCCGACCAGCGTCATCGTGGTGGGCGCCGACCACTACATGCTGTTCGGCACGACCTGCCTGCCGAGTTACCTGATCGCCACGGGCGATGTCGACGGACCGCTGGACGCCATGCCGGGCCTGAAGCGCGGGGTCATCCCGAACAGTGAAGGCCTGGCGTCGCATATCGCGGGGGACGGTCGAGCGCGCGGCATTGACTGGGCGGTCGCCCGCGCCCTGACGGTCGACCACGCCATCGCCATCCCGAACCAGCTGATGGTCGAGCCGATGCGCGAAGCCGGCCGCAAGGTCGGCACGGTCCCGGTCTACCTGGCTGCCGGCGTGGATCCGTACATCCGGATCGCGCGGGCCATCGAAGTGGGGCGGCAGATCCGCGAAGCGGTGGAGTCGTTCGACGCCAGCGAGCGCGTGGCGGTGATCGGCAGCGGCGGCATCAGCCACTGGGTGGGCACCGCGGAAATGGGCCGTGTCAACCCGGATTTCGACCGCCAGATCCTGGACTACGCCGAGCGCGGCGACCTGGATGCGCTGGCCGCGCTGAGCGACGAATACATCCTCGCCAACGGTGGCAATGGCGGCATGGAAATCCGCAACTGGGCCTGCGCCATGGGCGCCCTCGAGGGCGCGCGCGGCGAGGTGATCGCCTACGAGGCCGTGCCGGAATGGGTGACCGGCCTTGGTTTCGTGCAACTGCACCGGCAGTAATGCACGCAGACGGAAAGCAGAGATGAGCAAGAAAGTATTCCTCCTGAAGCGCGATGCGCTCGAGCCCGGCCAGGTGTGCAAGGTCGAAACCAACGGCTGCCCGCTGGCGGTCTACAACGTCGACGGCATCTTCTATGCCACCAGCGATGTCTGCACGCATGCGACCGCCTCGCTGTCCGACGGCGAGATCGTCGACGGCGACCTGATTGCCTGCCCGCTGCATGACGGGCAGTTCCATATCCCCACCGGCCAGGCCATGGCATTTCCCTGCACGGTGGACCTGCGCACCTACAAGGTGATCGAGGACGGCGACGAGATCTACGCCGACCTCGAGCAGGAGTCCGAAGCCGCAACGTCGGCCATCTGAGGAAAGCGAGCCATGACACACGACTGCACAGGCAACTGCGAACGCCTGCGGAAAGACCCCGTCAGCGAACCGCTGAGCGGCCTGGATCGCCTGATCGACCTTGACGTCGGCCGCCTGTCGCGCCGCGTTTACTGGGACCACCGCATCTACGAGCAGGAGCTGGAAAAGATCTTCGCGCGCAGCTGGCTGTTCCTGGCGCATGAATCCCAGATCCCGAGGGCCGGCGATTACGTCACCACCTACATGGCGGAAGACAACGTCATCGTCGTGCGCCAGAAGGACGGATCGGTCAAGGCGTTCCTCAACACCTGCCCGCATCGCGGCAACAAGCTGAACTTCACCGACGCCGGCAATGCCCGGACCTTCGTCTGCAACTATCACGGCTGGGCCTTTGGCATCGACGGCGCGCTGCGCGGCATGGCCGGGCAGGAACTGTTCGAGGACAGCGGCATGAATCGCGCCGAGCATGGCCTGCACCCGGTGGCACAGGTGGCGACCTACAAGGGCCTGGTGTTCGGCAACATGGACCCGGATGCGCCTTCGCTCGAGTCTTACCTGGGCGACTTCCGCTACTACCTCGACGTGATGCTCGACATGGACGGAAAGGGCACGGAGTTTGTCGGCGGCTGCGTGAAGTCGGTGATCAACTGCAACTGGAAGGTTCCGGTCGAGAACTTCATCGGCGATATCTACCATGCGCTGTGGACGCACGACTCGGCCGCGCGCGCAATGCTGGGCGGACCGGTTGCCGAGGTCTACAAGGATCCAGATTCCTACCACGTCAACTTCAACGGCCACGGCTGGGAGTTCAACCTCGACGTGGTCGGCAACGCCGCGACGCTGGGCGACAAGGAAATCCGCAAGTACCTGTACACCATCCAGCCGAAGGTGGCCGAACGCCTGGGCGAGTTCCGTTCCAAGATGATCGGTTCGATCTCCTCGGTCAGCGTGTTCCCGAACCTGTCTTTCCTGCCGGGGCAGAACACCTTCCGGGTATGGCATCCGCGCGGCCCGGGCAAGATCGAACTGCACACCTGGACCATCGTCAACAAGAGCGCGCCGCAGGACATCAAGGACCGCTGGCTGAAGGGAACCATGATGACCTTCTCGCCGTCGGGCGTGTTCGAGATGGATGATGGCGAGAACTTCGAGTTCTCGACACGCACCAATGCGGGCTTCGTCACGCGCCAGCAGGACCTGTACATGGGCCTGGGCCGCGGCACGCGTCTCGACGACAGCGGGCTGCCGGGCAACGTCTACCGCAACCAGGTGAACGAGGCCAACCACCGCGCGTTCTACCAGCGCTGGCTGGACCTGATGCGCGCGTGCAGCTGGGATGAAGTGCCGGCGCGGGACCAGGCCAGCCTGGACGACATCGCTTTCGCCTACCAGAACAGCGCCAAGGAGGTCGCATGAGCGCGGTGCCGCAATCCTTGCCAGCAGTGAAGGGCGAACAACCGGTGGATCGCGAGACCGCCCACCGCGTCGAGCAGTTCCTGTTCCGGGAAGCGCGCCTGCTGGACAGCGAAGCCTGGGAGCAATGGCTGGCGCTGCTGACGGACGACATCCATTACTGGATGCCGGCGATCGAGAACCGCCGCCGCGCGGACAAGCTGGGCGCCTATGCGCCGGGCCGGGGCGCCTTCTTCGATGACAATCACCTCGACCTGGAACGACGGGTGGCGCGTTTCAAGCAGCCCTCGGCGTGGGCCGAGGATCCGCCGACCCGGCACGTGCATGTGATCAGCAACGTCGAAGCACTGCATGGCGCGGCGCAGGACGAGTTCATCGTGCATTCGGTCTTTGTCAACTACCGCAGCCGCGGCGAAGCCGACAACGATCTCCTGCTGGGCCGTCGTGAAGATGTGCTGCGCGTAGTGGATGGCGACTTCCGGATCGCGCGTCGCAAGATCGTGATTACACAGTCGCTGTTCATGTCCAAGAACCTCAACACCTTCCTGTGACCATGGGCTGGCTAAATGACGATGTGGCGCTGGTCACCGGAGCAAACTCCGGGATCGGACGGGCGGTGGTGCGGCGCTTCCTGGATGAAGGCGCGAAGGGGATCGGCGCGCTGGTGCGCAATGCAAGCGGCGCCGACAGCCTGCGCAAAGAGTTTGGCGACCGCGTGGCCGTCACGGTTGGCGACGTGCGCTCGCCGGAGGCCAACGCCGAGGCGGTGACCCATACGCGCAAGGCATTCGGCAAGCTCGATACGCTGGTCGGCAATGCAGGGGTGTGGGACTACTTCGCGCCGCTGCGCAAGTTTGCCGACGGGCAGCAAGTGGCCGATACCTACCGCGAAGTCTTCGACATCAATGTCCTTGGCTACCTGCTGGCCGCCTATGCGGCAGCGCCCGCGCTGCGCGAAAGCCGCGGCAGCATGATCTTCACGCTGTCCAACGCGGCCTTCTATGCAGGCGGCGGAGGGCCGGCGTACGTGGCCTCGAAGCACGCCTGCGTCGGGCTGATCAAACAGCTCGCGTACGAACTGGCGCCGGATGTGCGCGTCAACGGCGTGGCCCCGGGCGGCACCGTGACCCCTTTGAAGGGACCGGAGTCGCTGGGCAAGCAAGGGTCAAAGCTCTCCGAGATCCCCGGCTTCGGCGATGCCGTGGCGGACGCGGTGCCGCTCGGCTTCATCGCGCAGCCGGAGGACCACGCCGGCCACTACGTACTGCTGGCTTCCCGTACCAACTCGCCGGCCACCACGGCTGCCATCCTGCAGAGCGATGGCGGCTGGGAGGTACGCGGCCGCCCGGCGCGGCGCCCGCGCGACTGATCACTGACACAACGATGAACGCCCCCATCTCCCATTCCGCTTCCGCGCACGCCTCGCTGCGCGCCACCTTCGCCGGCGCCCGCCTGCCGGTGATGGCAGCACCGATGTTCCTGGTCTCCGGCCCGGAGCTGGTCTGCGCCAGCCTGAGCGCCGGCATCGTCGGCACCTTTGCTGCCCCCAATGCGCGCAATACCGAGGCGCTCGACCAGGCGCTGGCACGGATTGCCGACCATGCACAGGATTGCCCGACGGTTCCGTGGGCGCTCAACATGATCGTGCACAGCAGCTACGACCGCTTCGAGGCCGAGATGGTGCTGGTCGAGCGCTATCGCCCCGGCATCGTCACCACCGCGCTCGGCAGTCCGCGCCGGGTGCTGGACCGCGTGCATGCCTACGGTGGCCTGGTAATGGCCGACGTCATCTCGCCGGCGCTGGCGCGCAAGGCCATCGATGCCGGCGTGGATGGCCTGGTGCTGGTGACCAGCGGTGCCGGCGGCCATACCGGCCAATACCACCCGTTCTCGTTCCTCGCCGAGGTGCGCGAGTTCTGGGACGGCCCGATCGGGCTGGCCGGTGCCATCTCCAGCGGCGCGCATATCCGTGCCGCACAGTTGCTCGGCGCCGACTTCGTGGTGGTCGGGACGCGGCTGATCGCCACGCCGGAAAGCATGGTGCCGCAGCCATACCGCGACCTGCTCGTGGCAAGCCGCATGGAGGACCTTGCGCTGTCCAGCGCGGTCTCGGGCGTGCCGGCCAACTGGCTGAAGCCGACGCTCGCGGCAGCTGGCTTTACGCCGGATCAGATCAAGGCGGAAGGCAAGATCGATTTCTCCGGCGATATCGTGGCCGCGCCCAAGGCCTGGAAGGACGTCTGGTCCGCCGGGCATGGCGTCGGTGCGGTGCGCTCGGTGGCTACCGTGGCCGAGGTGGTGGCGGAGCTCGAGACGGACTACGTCGCCTGCCTGCGCGCCGAGCAGGCGGCCACGGCGGCGCTGATGCACCGCTATCCGCTGAGCCGGGCGCCGGCCTGACTTTTCCTGAAGTGCAGCAACGGGACGGACAGACGCGAGCACGCGCGGCGTCCCTGGAATCAAACGACAAGGTAGACACAGGATGACAGCCCCTCATACCCAGCAGGCAGCCGACGCGCTGCACCAGGCCCGGCAAGACCGCGCACCGATCCCACGCATTTCCGAGTCGTATGGCATCACCGGTCTTGACGATGCCTATGCCGTTGCCGACATCAACACGCAGCGTGCCCTGGCGGCGGGCCGCGTCATCAGCGGCAAGAAGATCGGCCTGACCTCGGTGGCCGTGCAGAAGCAGCTCGGCGTCGACCAGCCCGATTTCGGCGTGCTCTTCGCCGACATGGAGTACGTCAGCGGCATGGCCGTGCCCGTCTCCACGCTGATCCAGCCCAAGGCGGAAGGGGAGGTGGCCTTCGTCATGGGCAAGGATCTGGAAGGCGACCTGACCTGGGGCCGCTTCCTGAGCGCGATCGAATATGCCCTGCCTGCCATCGAGATCGTCGACAGCGCGATCCAGGACTGGCGCATCACGCTGGTCGATACCGTCGCGGACAACGCCTCTTGCGGCCTCTACGTGCTGGGCGCGGATCCGAAGCGCCTGAGCGACGTGACCCTGCCGGAATGCAGCATGCGCTTCCTGCGCAATGGCGAGCTGAGCTCGGAGGGCAGCGGCGCTGCCTGCCTGGGCCACCCGCTGAATGCGGCCTGGTGGCTGGCCAGGACGATGCTGAAGGTGGGTGCGCCGCTGCGCGCTGGCGACGTAGTGCTTTCCGGGGCGCTGGGGCCAATGTTCCCGATCCGGGCAGGGGAGGGTTTGCAGCTGGAAGTGGAGGGGCTCGGACGGGTGGACTGCCAGACCGAGTAAACAGACCATCGCGATCACCGTTCCCGCCTTGCAGAGCGGGACGTAGGAGACAACATGAAACAGGCAATCTTCAAGGCGGCAGCCATCGTGCTTGCCACCTCGGCAGCGCTCACCCATTTTTCCGGCGCGGCACAGGCGCAGACAGCCGAGATCACCATCGGCGTGACGCTGTCCGCGACCGGCCCCGCCGCGTCGCTGGGCATCCCCGAGAAGCAGGCGCTCGGCATGCTGCCGAAGACGCTGGGCGGCAAGCCCGTGCGCTATGTAATGCTCGATGACGGCACCGATCCGGCGGCAGCATCGAAGAATGCGCGGCGGCTGATCGAGGAAGACAAGGTCGACGCGATCATCGGCTCCTCCACGGTGCCGACCTCCATCGCGGTGGCCACCGTGGCCGCCGAGGGCAAGACCCCCGCGATCGCGCTGAGCCCGTTCGTACCCAAGCCGGGCTGGATCGCATGGTCATTCTCGCTGCCGCAACCGGTGGGCGTCATGTCCGCCGCGCTGCTAGACGACATGGCCAAGCGGAAGGTGGGTTCGCTTGCCTTCATCGGCTACAACGACTCCTACGGCGAGGCCTGGCTGAAGGACATCCAGCCGCGCATCGAGGCCGCCGGCATCAAGCTGGTGGCGACCGAGCGCTTTGCCCGCACCGACCAGTCCGTGGCCGGGCAGTCGGTCAAGGTGGCGGCGTCGCGGCCCGACGCGGTGCTGGTCGTCGGCAGCGGCACGCCGGCAGCGCTGCCGATGACGGCGCTGCGCGAGCGCGGCTTCAAGGGCGCCATCTACCAGACGCACGGCGTGGCCAATAACGACTTCCTGCGCGTGGGCGGCAAGGCAGCCAATGGCGTGGTGCTGCCCGCCGGTGCCCTGCTGGTTGCCGAGCAGTTGCCGGCGTCGCACCCGAGCAAGGCCGTGGCCGCCGACTTCGTCACCCGCTATGAGGCGAAGTACGGCGCCGGCTCGCGCGACCTGTTCGCCGGCTATGCCTATGACGCCTACTTGCTGCTGGACAAGGCCGCCGCCACGGCTGGCAAGACCGCGCAGCCCGGTACGCCGGCGTTCCGCCAGGCACTGCGCGACGCCATCGAAGGCACGACCAACCTGCCGGCCACGCATGGCGTCATCAGCGTCAGCAAGACCGAGCACACCGTCTATGACAACGCCAGCCGCGTGCTGGTCCGGGTCCAGGATGGCGGCTGGAGGATCGTCCAATGAATGCCGTAGCTTCCCGCCTGCTGGGCGACTGCCCGGCTGAAGCCACTCCGGTTGCGCTGGCCGCCCCCGATATCGCGATCGACCGGCGCAAGGACGGCAGCTTCGTAATGCGCTCCACCCAGCCGCTGCAGCCCTACGTGCGCTGCATCGGCGACTGGCTGCAGTACTGGGCGCAGGAGGACGGCAGCCGCACCTTCCTGGCGGAGCGGCAGGGCGAAGGCTGGCGCCGCGTCAGCTACAGCGATGCCCTGGCCGCGGTGCGCCGTATCGGCCAGGCCATCCTGGACCTCGGTGTCGCCGCGGATGCGCCGGTGGTGGCGCTGTCGGACAACAGCGTCAACCTGGCATTGCTGTCGCTGGGTGCCATGCACGTCGGCCGTCGCATCGCGGTGGTGTCGTCGGCCTATACCGTGGTGGCCAAGGATCACGGAAAGCTGCACGCCATCCTGGACCGGCTGCAGCCGGGCCTGCTCTATGCGGAGAATGGGACCCAGTACTGCGCGGCAATCTCGGCGTGGCAGCCGGGGTGTCCGGTGGTCTTCACCCACGGCGCGGAAGGCGATGCACTGCCGTTCGCCAGGCTGCTCGACGCCACGCCGGGCGCGGCCGTCGAAGCAGCCTTCGCGGCGGTCAGCGGGGATACCGTCGCCCGCATCCTGCTGACATCCGGTTCGACCGGCGTGCCCAAGCTGGTGCCGAACACCCATCGCATGCTGTGCGCCAACCAGCAAATGATCGCGCAGTGCTGGCCCTTTATCGACAAGGCGCAGCCGGTGGTGCTCGACTGGCTGCCCTGGAGCCATACCTTCGGCGCCAACCACAACTTCAACCTGGTGCTGCGCAACGGCGGCACGCTGTATCTCGATAACGGACGTCCGGCACCGGGAGCGATCGAGTCTACCCTCAAGGGGATCCGTGAAGTCCGGCCCACGCTGTTCTTCAATGTCCCGCGCGGCTACGACGTGCTGCTGCCGTACCTGGAGGCCGACGAATCGCTGGCCCGGGCGCTGTTCGAACGCCTGGACATGCTGTTCTTCGCTGCCGCCGCACTGCCGCAGCAATGCGCGGAGCGCCTGCGCGCGGTCGCGGCGAGGGTCCGTGAAGTGCCGCTGTTCTTCACCACCGAGTGGGGCTCGACCGAGACCTCGCCGGTTGTCACCAGCGCGCACTTCCGGACCACGGAGACTCGCAATATCGGCGTGCCAGTGCCTGGCGTGGAACTGAAGTTCGCTCCGTGTCAGGACAAGTACGAACTGCGCGTCCGGGGCCCCTCGATCTTTCCCGGCTATGTCGGCGACGAAGCTAAGACACGCGAGGCCTTCGACGAAGAGGGGTTCTATTGCATGGGAGATGCCGGCAAGCTTGCCGATCCGGCGGACCCGAACGCCGGCGTCATCTTCGACGGGCGCGTATCCGAGGACTTCAAGCTCACCACTGGCACGTGGGTGTCGGTCGGTACGCTGCGTATCGCGGCGGTGTCGGCGATGGCGCCCTATGCCCAGGATGCGGTGGTATCCGGCCATGACCGGGGAGAGGTCGGCCTGCTGCTCTTCCCCACGCCGGCACTGCGTGCGCTGGCCGGCGACGGCGAGGGCCGCCTGTGCGGCAAGTCCCTGGGACAGCATCCGGCCGTGCGGCAGGTGCTCAGCGAGATTCTGGCCGGTCTGTGCAAGGGCGCCGGCAGTTCGCAACGGCCGGCCCGCGCGGTGCTGCTTTCCACGCCACCCTCGATCGAGCAGGGCGAGATCACCGACAAGGGCTACATCAACCAGCGCGCCGTGCTGACGCTGCGCGCCGATGACGTCGAGCGGCTGTACTCCGGCTGCACGTCGGTCATCTATCCAATCTGAACCGTCCGGACAGGAACACACAAGGAAGCAGTCATGACTCGAAAACTGAAGGCCGCCATCATCGGCTCGGGCAACATCGGCACTGACCTGATGATCAAGATTCTCCGCCATGGGCGGCATATCGAGATGGGAGTCATGGTCGGCATCGATCCCGCCTCGGATGGCCTGGCGCGCGCCGCGCGCATGGGCGTGGCCACGTGCGCCACCGGCGCCGCGGGGCTGAAGGCGATGCCGGAGTTCGCCGATATCGACATCGTGTTCGACGCCACCTCGGCCGGCGCGCATGTGCAGAACGAAAAGCTGCTGCGCGAGGCCAAGCCTGGCGTCCGCATGATCGACCTGACGCCGGCCGCGATCGGCCCGTACTGCGTGCCGGTAGTCAACCTGGAGGCTCATCTGGACGCGACCAACGTCAATATGGTCACCTGCGGCGGCCAGGCAACCATCCCCATGGTGGCGGCGATCGCCGCCGTGACCAAGGTGCACTACGCCGAGATCGTGGCCTCGATCTCGAGTAAGTCGGCCGGCCCGGGCACTCGTGCCAATATCGACGAATTCACGGAAACGACCTCGCGCGCGCTGGAGGTGGTCGGTGGCGCGACCAAGGGCAAGGCCATCATCGTGCTGAATCCCGCCGAGCCGCCGCTGCTGATGCGCGATACCGTCTACACCCTCTCCGAGCCCGCCGATACCGACAACGTGGAGCGTGCCGTCGAGGCGATGGTGGCCGCGGTCAACCGCTACGTGCCCGGCTACCGCCTGAAACAGCGCGTGCAGTTCGAGCACTACGGCGCCGATCGTCCGCTGAACATCCCCGGTGTCGGCAAGCTGCCGGGCCTCAAGACGACGGTGTTCCTGGAGGTGGAGGGCGCCGCGCACTACCTGCCGGCCTATGCGGGGAACCTCGACATCATGACTTCCGCCGCGCTCGCCACCGCCGAAAAACTGGCCGAGCGCCAGATCGCTGCCGCCGCCGCCGCGGCTTGACCGTCCAGACAGGAAACCAAGATGGCAACCAAGCTCTATATCTCCGACGTGACGCTGCGCGACGGCTCGCACGCAATCCGTCACCAGTACAGCATTCCGCAGGTCCGCGCGATCGCGAAGGCCCTGGACGAAGCCCGCGTCGATTCGATCGAGGTGGCGCACGGCGATGGCCTGCAAGGTTCATCGTTCAACTACGGCTTCGGCGCGCATACCGACCTGGAATGGATCGCCGCCGTGGCGGAAACCGTCACCCACGCCAAGGTGGCCACGCTGCTGCTGCCGGGCATCGGCACCATCCACGACCTGCGCGCCGCCTATGACGCCGGCGCCCGCATCGTGCGCGTGGCGACGCATTGCACCGAAGCCGACATCTCGCGCCAGCATATCGAGTACGCCCGCGAGCTCGGCATGGACACGGTCGGCTTCCTGATGATGAGCCACATGACCACGCCGCAGGTGCTGGCGCAGCAGGCCAGGCTGATGGAAAGCTACGGCGCAACCTGCATCTACGTCGTTGACTCCGGCGGCGCCCTCACCATGGACGGCGTGCGCGACCGCTTCCGGGCGTTCAAGGACGTGCTCGATCCCGTCACGCACACCGGCATGCACGCCCACCACAACCTGAGCCTGGGTGTGGCCAACTCCCTGGTTGCCGTGGAAGAGGGCTGCAACCGCATCGATGCCAGCCTGGCCGGCATGGGTGCCGGGGCCGGCAATGCGCCGCTGGAAGTCTTTATCGCCGCGGCCGAACGCATGGGCTGGAACCACGGCACCGACCTGTACAAGCTGATGGACGCCGCCGACGACCTGGTGCGCCCGCTGCAGGACCGCCCGGTGCGCGTGGACCGCGAGACGCTGGCGCTCGGTTACGCCGGGGTGTACTCGAGCTTCCTGCGTCATTCGGAAGTGGCCGCGGAGCGCTATGGTCTGAAGACCGTCGACATCCTGGTCGAGCTCGGCCGGCGCCGTATGGTCGGCGGCCAGGAAGACATGATCGTGGACGTGGCCCTCGACCTGAAGTCGCAACAGAACGCAGCCGGATAATCCTATGTCGCAGGAACAGACCCTGGAGCGTCCCGGCATGCCGGACGAAGTCAAGGCCCAGGCCGAACACCGTATCACCTTTGCGCCGGCCGGGGTCACGCTCGACTGCGCGCCAGGCCAGTCCGTGCTGGAAACGGCGCTGGGGGCGGGCTTCTTCCCGAAGCACAGTTGCCGGCGCGGAGAATGCCATGCCTGCTGCGCGCCGGTCCGGAGCGGGTCCGTCTCCTATCCCGAGGGCTTCGAGCCTGAAGGCGTGCCGGAAGGGCACTGCCTGACGTGCATGGCCAGGCCCGAGGGCGACGTGGTGATCGAGGCGCCGGAGGTGTCGGCGGTGCCCGGACGTCGCGTGGTGCAGGCCGGCGCCCGCGTGCTGTCGGCGGACCGGGTCAGCCATGACGTGACCGTGGTGCGGCTGCAGGTGCCGCCTAATGCGGGTTTCGATTTCAAGGCGGGGCAGTACTGCGACGTGCTGCTGCGCGACGGCACACGCCGCAGCTACTCCATGGCCAACGCGCCGGACGGCGGCGGGACGATGGAATGGCATGTCAGGGCGCTGCCCAAGGGGCGGTTTTCGACGCATGTGTACCAGGCGCTGAAGCCCCGCGACATGCTGCGGGTGGAGGGCCCCTTCGGTGCCTTCGTGCTTTCCGAAACCGACAAGCCCGTCATCCTGCTGGCGTCCGGCACCGGCTACGCGCCGATCGCTTCCCTGATGAAGACCCACGGCCAGGCGCTGCAGGCACGCGGCGCCGTGTTGTACTGGGGCGGCCGCAGACGCGAGGACTTGTATGCGATCGACGAGGCGCAGGAGTGGGAGGCGCTCGCGGCGCGGCTCCGCTTTGTTCCGGTGCTGTCCGAGCCGGATGCCGACTGGCAAGGGCGCAGCGGCTTCGTGCATGAAGCGGTCGCGCATGACTTCCCGGACATGAGCGGCATGGAGGTCTATGCCTGCGGCAACCCGCTGATGGTGGACGCCGCCAGGGCAACCTTCACGCGCGAGCACGCCTTGCCGGACGGGGCCTTCCTCAGCGATGCCTTTATTACGGCGGTGACCGACCCCAGGCCTGCCCCATAGCCCGCCACGCGGGCAGCAAGAAGTACCACCAGAAGTCCAGGGCGCCCGCACGGCGCCGAAGGACTCAGCTTTCGATTGCAGCGCGCCCGTGCGGGGCGCCTGACCGAGGTACGAGGAGACAACATGGATATCACAACCGCCGCCCTGCTGGCGCAGGACGGCATCACTTCAGGCGCGGTGTACGGCCTACTCGCGCTGGCCCTGGTGCTGGTGTTTTCCGTCACGCGGGTCATCTTCCTGCCGCAGGGCGAGTTCGTCGCCTATGGCGGGCTCACGCTGGCCGCGATGCAGGCGGGGCATGCACCGCAGACCAGCCTGCTGCTGGTCGGCATGGGCGTGCTGACCTTTATCTTCGATGCCGTGGCCGTGATGCGCAGCCGCGATTTGCGCCGGGCTGCGCCGCGCCGCATCGCCGTGTTGGCGGTGAAGTACCTGCTGTTTCCTGCTGCGGTGCATCTGGCCGCGCAGGCCTGGGGCGGCCAGCGGGCGCCGATGGCGGTGCAGGTCGCGCTGACGCTGCTGATCGTTATCCCGCTCGGGCCGATGCTGTACCGAATCGCCTACCAGCCGCTGGCCGAGGCCAGCACGCTGGTGCTGCTGATCGTCTCGGTCGGCGTCCACTTTGCGCTGGTGGGGCTGGGCCTGGTGATGTTCGGCGCGGAGGGCTCGCGCACCGTTTCATTCTCCGAAGCGTTTTTCGAACTGGGCTCCATCAACGTCTCCGGCCAGAGCCTGTGGGTGGTGGGCGTGGCGGGCCTGCAGATCGCGGCACTTTACTTCTATTTCGAACGGACCCTTCCCGGCAAGGCACTGCGTGCCACGGCGGTCAACCGGCTGGGTGCCCGGCTGGTTGGGATCGGCACCACGCAGGCGGGGCGGCTGTCGTTCACGCTGGCCGCCGCGATCGGCGCGCTGTGCGGGGTCCTGATTTCACCGCTGACGACCGTGTACTACGAGTCCGGCTTCCTGATCGGCCTGAAAGGCTTTGTCGGCGCCATTGTCGGCGGGCTGGTCAGCTATCCGCTGGCGGCGGCCGGCGCGCTGCTGGTTGGGCTGCTCGAATCCTATTCCTCGTTCTGGGCCAGCGCCTACAAGGAGGTCATTGTCTTCACGCTGATCATCCCGGTGCTGCTGTGGCGGTCCGTGGTCAGCAAGCCGGCTGAGGAGGAATAATCCATGGAAATCGCGACGAACAAAGACCAGCGTGTCGCTGGCGTACCCGGCACGCGTGCAAACGCGATCGCCGCGCGGCGCCTCGCCTGCTGGTTGCTGCTGGCGATGCTCCTGCTGCTGCCGGTACTGCCCACGCCGGAATTCTGGATCACGCTGGGCAACTACATCGGGCTGTACAGCATCGTGGCGATCGGGCTGGTGCTGCTGACCGGCGTGGGCGGCATGACCTCGTTTGGACAGGCCGCATTCGTGGGGCTGGGAGCGTACAGCACCGCGTACCTGACTACGCAGTTCGGGCTGTCGCCGTGGTTCGGGCTGCTGGTGGGGCTGGTGATCACGGTGGCCTCGGCCTATGTCATCGGGCTGATCACGATGCGCATGTCCGGGCATTACCTGCCGCTGGCGACGATCGCGTGGGGCCTGTCGTTGTTCTTCCTGTTCGGCAACCTGGAATTCCTCGGCAAGTATGACGGGCTGAACGGCATCCCGGTGCTGTCGTTCCTTGGCATCGAGCTGCAGTCGGGCCGCTCGATGTTCTACCTGATCTGGGCCGTGGTGCTGGTGTCCGTGCTGGCGATGCAGAACCTGCTGAACTCGCGCCCGGGACGTGCCATCCGCGCGCTCAAGGGCGGCGGCGTGATGGCCGAGGCCATGGGTGTGAACACGGCGTGGATGAAGGTGGTGATCTTCGTCGTGGCGGCGATCCTCGCGTGCGTGTCGGGCTTCCTGTACGCGCATCTGCAGCGCGCGGTGAACCCGACGCCGTTCGGGCTGAACTACGGCATCGAGTACCTGTTCATGGCGGTGGTTGGCGGCGTGGGCCACGTGTGGGGCGCGGTGCTGGGTGCAGGCATCCTGACCATCCTGAAGGACGTGCTGCAGGGCGTGTTGCCCAAGCTGCTCGGTGCCAACGGCAACTTCGAGATCATCGTCTTCGGCGTGCTGCTGGTGCTGTTGCTGCAGTACGCGCGCGATGGCATCTGGCCGTTCCTGCGTCGTCTCTTTCCTTCGGGCCCGGCGGTGTTGGCACCGGCGCAAGCCGAGGCGTTGGCCGTGCGGCAGAAGCCTGAGGCCGGCGAGCTGATCCTGGACGTGCGTGCCGCGCGCAAGGAGTTCGGCGGACTGGTCGCGGTGAACGATGTCAGCTTCCAGGTACGGGCCGGCGAGATCATCGGCCTGATCGGTCCCAACGGCGCCGGCAAGTCCACCACCTTCAACCTGGTGACGGGCGTGCTGCCAGTCACGCGCGGCGAAGTGCGCTATCGCGGCGAGGTGATCTCGGGCCTGCCGTCGCGCGAGATCGTCAAGCGCGGCATCGGCCGCACCTTCCAGCATGTGCACCTGCTGCCGACCATGACGGTGCTGGAGAACGTCGCCATCGGCGCGCACCTGCGCGGCGACTTCCGCGCGCAGGGCGGTGTCTCCGCTGCGATCCTGCGCATGAACAAGGCCGAGGAAGAGAAGCTGCTGTTCGAGGCGAAGCGCCAGCTCGAACGCGTAGGCCTGGCCGACTGCATGTACATGGAAGCCGGCAGCCTGGCGCTGGGCCAGCAACGCATCCTGGAGATCGCGCGCGCGCTGTGCTGCGACCCGGCGCTGTTGCTGCTCGACGAACCGGCCGCCGGCCTGCGCTACAAGGAGAAGCAGGCGCTGGCCGAGCTGCTGCGCAAGCTCAAGGGCGAGGGCATGAGCGTGCTGCTGGTCGAGCACGACATGGACTTCGTGATGAACCTGACCGACCGGCTGGTGGTGATGGAATTTGGCACGCGCATTGCCGAGGGCGTGCCCGAGGAAGTGCAGAAGAACCCCGCGGTACTGGAAGCCTATCTCGGTGGCGTGGAGTAAGGACCCGACATGAGCCTGATTCTCGAAGTGAAGGACCTCCACGTCCGCTACGGCAAGGTGGAGGCGGTGCACGGCGCCAACCTGAAGGTGGAAGCCGGCAAGATCGTCACCGTGATCGGCCCCAATGGGGCCGGCAAGTCGACCATGCTCAATGCGATCATGGGCGCGCTGCCGGTGAACGGCTCGTCAAGCGGATCGGTCAGCTACCTCGGCCACGACATGGCCGGCATCCCGGTGGAGGGGCGCGTCGCGCGCGGCATGTGCCTGGTGCCGGAGAAGCGCGAGCTGTTCGCGTCGATGACGGTGGAGGACAACCTGCAGCTTGGCGCCTTCCGCCGCAAGCGCGCGGGCGAGAAGAACTATCTCGACCAGATGGATGTGGTCTACGACTTGTTCCCGCGCCTGCGCGAGCGCGCGCGACAGGAGGCGGGCACGCTGTCCGGCGGCGAGCGCCAGATGCTCGCGGTGGGCCGCGCGCTGATGGCCAAGCCGCAACTGCTGATGCTGGATGAACCCAGCCTGGGGCTGGCGCCGCTGATCGTCAAGGAGATCTTCCACATCATCAGCAACCTGCGCACGACGGGCGTGGCGACGCTGCTGATCGAGCAGAACGCGCGTGCCGCGCTGCAGGTGGCGGACTATGGCTATGTGATCGAGACCGGGGATATGTCGATGGAAGGGCCGGCCGATGAGCTGGCGAGCGATCCAAAGGTGATCGAGACCTATCTGGGGCTGGCGAAGAAGGCGGCGTGATCCGGCGCGACAACGACGGAAGCGTCTTTTGACACATCCAGACGTGGACCGCAGCAGGCACCGCGGTCCATGCCTGTGCGCTCAGAGGTCAAGCACCAGCTCCCCGCCTTGCGCCCTCGAAACACAGATCAGGATGGATCGGTTCGCGGCCCGCTCGTCCTCGCCCAGCACGTAGTCGCGATGGTCCGCGGCGCCGGCAACCAGCGGAACTTCGCAACTCCGGCACAGGCCTTCGCGACACGCTGACGGCAGGCACAGGCCATTCGCTTCCAGCACGGACAGGATGCTGTCACCGGCAGGGATGGTGAAACGCCCGCCATGCCGCAGCAAGCTGACTTCGAACGCGCCGTCAGGCTTGTCACTCCGGTCGGTATCGGCGCCAAAGTGCTCGAAGTGTACGGCGCCGGACCCGATTCCGGCCTCCCGGGCACAATCCGACACGGCGTCCATCATCGGCCCGGGGCCGCAACAATACACATGCCAGCCGGCAGGCATCTCGCGCAGTGCAGCGCCCAGGTCGACCCGTTCGCCGCCATGCTCGTCATCGGCATGGACGACAAAGCGATCAGCATGGGAGGCGAGCCGGTCGAGGTAAGCGGCGGCGCCGCGCGAGCGCACACAATACAACAGACGCCACTCGCGTCCATGCTCAACGCACCAGCGGATCATGCTGAGGATCGGTGTGATGCCGATGCCGCCCGCAATAAACAGATGTGCTGGCGCGGACGTTTCCAGCCGAAACAACGATCGCGGCGTGCCGACCTGCAGGCGATCGCCCACTCGCAGTTGCTCATGTGCATAGCGCGATCCGCCGCGGGATGCTGGCGCCAGGCCAATGCCAAGGCAATAGCGTCCGATATCGGCAGCCGAGCTGGCAATCGAGTATTGCCTCGTCAGGCCGTTGGGAAGCGCCACGTCGACGTGTGCGCCGGGATCAAAGCCTGGCAACGCTGCACGCGACGGGCAGCGCAACTCGACGCCCAGCACGCCCTCTGCTTCCGCGCGCAATCCGGTGACAACCAGTTCCATCACGTCAGGCCTCCTTCAGTTGCCGCACCTGCCCGCGCTGGGCGGCTTCTTCTTCCAGTCGACGTGCGACCACCCAGCGGAACTGGGACAGGGCCGCGTCAATGGAGAACGGAACCATCTTGAAATCAGGCGCGAGTGCCAGCGAGCGCTGCTGAGCGGTGATGATGTCGCGGTCCTCGTCGAACGCTGCCACTACGCTCTGGTGGATGGACCGGGTGACCTCGGGCTGGTCGATCGCGAAGTTGTGCGGATGGGCAAAGAAGTAGTGTGTGGAGTTCTCGGTTTCCGGCGTCAGTGCCTGGCAGCCACGGAATTCCGCGGCGTCGACGCGCCTGCCTTCCGGTGCCCCGGTCCCGGTCGGTGCCATGCCGGAGTCCATCAGCAGGATTGCCGGCAGCGTGAAGTTGTAGATGTTCCAGCGGTCGACCTTGCCCGGCCAGTCCTTGACCTGCTTCGCAAACGGCGGGGCCTCGGTGTCGATGGTCCAGCGGATAATGCGCACGCCATCGTCGAGACGCTCGACCTTCGGCTGCACGCCCGCGTAGTCCTCGCTGCCCCCGAGCGTGGTGGGATGAACGAAGGGCAGGTGCGAGAAGTCGAGCAGGTTGTCGGCGATCAGCAGGTAGTTGACGTCGTAGTGGATGTAGCCATCGAGGCTGCGCCACGCCGAGTCGTCCAGCCAGTGGGTGTCAGGGATCAGCGCCGGATCAGCCGCTTCCGCGTCACCCATCCAGATCCAGATCCAGCGATTGCGCTCGACCACGGGGAAGGTCCGCACGCGCGCTTGCGGCGGGATCCGCTGCTGCGCCGGCGCCTCGATGCATTGGCCGGTGGGATCGAACTTGAGCCCGTGATACATGCAGCGCACGCAGTCGCCTTCGCGCCGGCCCACCGACAGCGGAGCGCCGCGATGGCAACAGCGGTCTTCCATCGCCACCAGCGTTCCGTCTTCCGCGCGGTACATCAGCACGGGGATGCCGATGATGGTCCGGCTGAACAAGTCGCTGGGCCCGACTTCCTTGTCCCAGCCCGCCACATACCAGGTGTTCCTGACAAACATCTTCTGTCTCCTGTATCGATTTGCGGCCTCTCTGGGCCGCCTTGACAGGAGATTAGGCAGGGGCTCACTATGCGTCAATCGCATGCAGAACATAGTAAGGATGTACGCCGTGCATAACGCTCCATTCGACTACAACCTGCTTGCCGTATTCGACGCCATGCTCCGCGAGCGCAATGTGACGCGTGCGGCCAAGCAGCTCGGCCTGACGCAAAGCGCGATGAGCCATGCGCTGAACCGGCTGCGCAGCTATTTCGATGACCCGCTGTTCGTCAAGACCGCGCACGGGATGACGCCGACGACCAAGGCCGAGGGCCTGGCCGGGCCGATCCTCGACGTCATGACGACCATGCAGACGCGCGTGCTGCCACAGTCCAGCTTCGACCCGGCGACCATGCAGCGCACGTTCACGCTATGCATGACGGACATGGGCGAGCTGGTATTCCTGCCGCCGCTGATGCAACGCCTGCGCGCCATCGCGCCGCGCTGCTCGCTGCGCACCTTGCAGGTACCGATGCCGCAGATCGAGGCGCTGCTCGCCTCGGGCGAGGCGGATCTGGTGCTGGGCTCAGTGCGCATGGCGCCCGAGGCGCTGTTCCAGCAGCAACTGTTCATGCATGGATTCGTGACCATCGTCAGCAGTCGCAACAAGATGGTTGGCGACACGCTGACTGTCGAGCAGTTCGAGACCATGCCGCACATTGCGGTCAGTTTGGCGGGGCGCGCGAGCCCCGCCTACGACGCCGCATATGAAAGCCACGGGCTGAAGCGCCGCGTCTATATTCACACCCCGCACTTCCTGACCGTGCCGCTGCTGATGGACCGGGAGCCGGACCTGATCGCCACGGTGCCCGAAGAGCTTGCCAACGTCTTCAGTCGCTATGGCGTGGTGCGCGTGGTGAAACCGCCGGTGGCCTTGCCACCGTTCGCGTTGAGCCAGTACTGGCACCCGCGCTTTCACCACGATCCCGCGATCGTCTGGTTGCGGCAGCTCGTCAAGCAGACCTTCGATCAGTATCCGGCGATCCCCGCATTGCCAGCAGATGACGCCTCGCCGAAGCGACGCAAGGATGCGGGGCGCAAGCCTGCAAAGAGTACTAAGCGATAGCCGCCAGCACGCTCAGTTCTCCTGCCACGGCATCTCCTTCCACAGCTGGCGGAAGCCCGCCTCGCCGCGCTCCAGCTCCGCGCTGTAGGCCGCCGGCGCGAGATAGCGCAGCGGCGCATACATCGCCTCGGCCTGCTGGCGGAACTGCGGATCGGCGACCACGCGCGCCATGGCATCCACCAGTTTCTTCTTGACCGGCTCAGGCAGTCCCTTGGGCGCCGCCAGGCCGCGCAGCGAATTCAGCTCGATGTCGAAGCCCTGCTCGCGGAAGGTGGGCACATTAGGGGCGAGGGCTGCTCGTGTCGCACCCATCTGGCCGATGAACTTGATCGGCGAGCCGCCTTTCTGGTACTGCAGCGCCTCGCCCACGTTGATCGCGCCGATGGTGAGCTGCTGCCCCACCAGCGCCGCACGCACGTCGCCGGCGCCCTTGTAGCCGACATGGGTCAGCTTGACGCCCGCGGCCTTTTGGAACAGCAGCATGGCGAGGTGGTCGTCCGAGCCTACGCCGGTGGTGCCGACCGACACCTCTCCCGGATGCGCCCTGGCATGGCGCACCAGCGCCGCCAGCGAGTCGATGCGGTCGCTGTTGTGCACGGTGAAGGCGCCCGGATCGTCGACCAGGTTGCCGATCAGGTCGAAGCTGCGCCAGGTGAAGGTGGTCTTGCGCTCGATCGGAATGGTCAGCAGGTTCGGCGTGTTGATAAAGCCGATGGTGTAGCCGTCCGGTGCGGCCCGCGCCAGTTCGGCAAAGCCGATGGCGCCGCCCGCGCCGGGCTTGTTCTGTACCACAACCGTGGCGCCGCCGAGCTGCTTCTCCAGGTGGCGGGCCAGCAGGCGGGCCACCAGGTCGGTACCGCCGCCGGGACCGTAGGCCACGATCATCTGGATTGGGCGGTTGGGATAGGGCGCCTCTGCCTGTGCGCCGGTTGCGGTGGCGAGGCAGCAGGTCAGCGCGAGTGCGCCGGCCACACGAAGGGTGATGCGCCGGCGCCTTTGATTGGAAGTGGGGTGCATGGTAGGTGTCTCCTCGCCGGTCTCTTGCGCCGGCCTGTTATGAGTGAAGAATAGTTCGCGGCCTGTTGGCTACGGTGTGACCGATGCCTCCATCGCAGCCGCGATGCGCATGCGCGCACGCGGCCAGACTTCGGGGTTGACCAGCCGCTCGGGCCGCTCGCCACTGGCCAGCAGTGCGACGATTTGAGTGGCGGCCAGTTCGGCGTTCCTGCGCCGCGCTTCGTGCGTGACGCCAGCGGTGTGGAAAGTGGCGACAACGTTGTCCAGCACGAGCAGCGGGTTCTCGCGCGGCGGCGGCTCCTGCTCCCACACATCCAGGCCGGCCCCGGCAAGATGGCCACTGGCCAGCGCCCCATGCAGCGCGCCCTCGTCATGGATGCCGCCACGCGCGGTGCTGACAAAGATGCTGCCCGGCCGCATCGCGGCGAAGGCCGCGGCGTCCATCATGCGCAGCGTGGTGGCGTCGCGCGGGCAATGCAGCGAGACCACGTCGGCACTGCGAAGCAATTCTTCGAAGGACACCGCCTGTGCGCCACGTGCGGCCAGTTCCGCCGCATCCAGCGCCGGATCGCAGCCGATCACGTGCATGCCGAAGGCGCGGCCGAGCGCGGCGACGCGGCGGCCCGCGTGGCCCACGCCGACCAGGCCGAGCGTGCGGCCGCGCAGTTCGTGGCCCATCAGGTCCTCACGGCTCTCGCAGTTGTGCGCGCGCAGAAGGCGGTCGGATTCGGCGATGCGGCGCAGCACAGCCAGCATCAGGCCCAGCGTCATCTCTGCCACCGAGTCGGCGTTGCCGCCGGCCTGGTTGAGCACCGCGACGCCCGCTTCGGTGCAGGCATCGATGTCGATGGTGTCGCAGCCGGAGCCACTGGACGACACCGCCAGCAGGTCGGGGCAGCGCGCCAGCAGCGCGGCGTCGGCGAACCAGCGGCGGGGGATCTCGTCCTTGGCGGCCGAGATCTGGTAGACATGGGCGGTGGACAGCCGGGCCCACGCTGCCGCGCCGGCGCCTTCGCGGGCACAGGTGTGCAGCGTCAGGCCAGGCGTGGCCGTGATGATGCGGTCGAAGGCCGGGTCCAGCCAGTGGTCGAAACGGACCACCGTGCCGGTGGCGGGCATCGGCAGGCGGGGCGCGTTCATACCACCCCCTTCTCGCGCAGCGTGCGCTCGACCCAGCTGCGATCGGCGCGGCCTTGCGCGATCGATTCGAGCACCGCTGCTTCGGTGCGCTGTACGTCCTCCACGCGCGCGGCGATTTCCTCGGCGTCTTCGGCCGCAACGACCAGCAGGCCGTCGCCATCGCCCAGGACCAGGTCACCGGGGCGCACCACCATGCCGTCAATGCAGACAGATACGTGCAGTTCGCCGGGGCCATCCTTGTACGGGCCGCGATGCGAGACCCCGCGCGCATACACCGGCAGCGTTTCCTTGCCGATGGTGTCGCTGTCGCGGATCAGGCCGTCGATCACGAAGCCCGCTGCGCCGCGCGCGATCGCCAGCGCCAGCATGATCTCGCCGATGATGGCATTCGGACCGGCGCCACCGGCATCGACGACGATCACATCGCCGGGGCCGCAGAGGTCGAGGGCCTTGTGAACCATCAGGTTGTCGCCAGGCCGGGTGCGCACCGTGAGGGCGCGGCCGGCCATGACGCCATCGCGCCGGTGATAGGGCCGCAGTTGCGTGGTGCCGACGGTGCGGCTCATTGCGTCGCTGACATTGGCCACCGGGAAGCTGCGGTAGCGCTCCAGCAGCGCGTTGCTGACGGTTGGCGCCGGCTTGGGGTGGATGCGGAAGCCGTGTAGCGTGCTCATCGATAAGTCTCCGGGTGAGGGGGCATGTGCGGGGAGGTGGCAGGTCGGATGCAGGCAGAGCCGATGTCTGCCAGCCGGGTAAGGCCGAGCATCGCCATATCGCGCGAGATCTCGGCCTGCAACAATTCGATGGCGTGTGCCACGCCGGGGGTGGACCCTACTGTCGCCGCGTAGGCGAATGGTCGGCCGACAAAGACGCAACGCGCGCCGAGCGCGAGGGCCTTGATCACGTCCGTGCCGCGGCGTACGCCGCTGTCGAGCATCACTGGCAGATCGGGTACGGCGTCAACGATCTCAGGCAGGACACGCAGCGGTGCGATGGCGCCGTCCAGTTGCCGGCCGCCGTGGTTCGAGACGATGATCCCGTCCACGCCGTGCCGGCGCGCCAGCAAGGCGTCTTCCGCGGTCAGGATGCCCTTGACCACCAGCGTGCCTTTCCAGCGCCGGCGGATGGCTTCAAGGTGTGTCCAGGTGAAATGCGCGCGGTCGGAGAAGTCGCGCAGCACGCGCGACGACAGGATGGGTGCGCCGCGGTGCGCATAGGCATTCTCGAAATGCGGCATGCCATACCGCAGCAGCGTGCGCGCGAAGGTGCCGAGCAGCCAGCGCGGATGCGCGATGCCTTGCCATGCGAGGCTCAGGCTCGGCCGCAGCGGTGTCGAGAAACCGGCGCGCACATTGTTCTCGCGATTGCCCGCAACGGGCGTATCGACGGTGATCACCAGCGTCTCGACGCCTGCCGCCTCGATGCGCGACAACAGCCCGTCGATCTGCGCCAGGTCGCCGGGCAGGTAGGCCTGGAACCATGTCCCGGGCGCGGCCGCCATCACTTCTTCCAGCCGGATCAGCGACGAACCGCTCATGATCGCCGGCACCGCGGCCTGTTGCGCGGCCTGCGCCAGTACGATATCGCCGCGGTAGGCGAACAATGCCGCGATGCCCATGGGCGCAACGCCGAAGGGTGCTGCATAGCGCCGGCCGAACAGCTCGAAGCCCAGTTCACGCGTGGCCACGCCGGCAAGCACGCGCGGCCGCAGCGCGATCTCGGCGAAGGCACGGCGGTTCTCCGCCAGCGAGACGCTGTCCTCCACCGCGCCGCTGACGTAGGCGTACAGCGGCCGGGGCAGGCGGCGGCGGGCGAGCGGTTCAAGGTCGTTCAGCGAAAGCACTTGCCTGCGCAGCGCGGCTGCGCCTCGGGCTGGCGCGGTCGGCGCAGCGGCGGCAATTGAGGCACTTTCCGCACTGGCGGAAGGCGCTGCTGCAGGGGCTTGGATGGCTGGCATGGTCGATGTGAGATGGCTAGGCGACGACTAGGCACCAATCTAGCAACCGCGAAGAGACGATAAAAGCGAAAAATAACGAAGCTATAATTTCGCTTTTAGGAAACAGACAATCGCCACTCGCGGCCCTGACCCCATGACCCTCAAGCAACTGGAAGCCTTCTACTGGGCCGCGACCTGCCTCAACTTTTCAGTCGCCGCAGAGCGCTGCCACCTGTCCGTGTCCTCGCTGTCCAAGCGGGTGGCCGAGCTTGAAACCTCCCTCGGCGTGCAGCTGTTCGACCGAAGCGGCCGCCGTGCCGAACTGACGGCGCAGGGCGAGCAGATGCTGCCGCGTATCCGCGAGCTGCTGCGGGTTGCGGCTGAGCTGCAGCAGTCGGCGGGGCAGAGCCGTGGCCTGCAAGGCCGTTGCCGCGTGGGGTTGGGCGAACTGAGCGGCCTGACCTGGCTGCCCCGGCTGGTACGGCAGGCGGCCATCCGGCATCCGGAGCTTCAGCTTGAGCCCTACGTCGATATCGGTCAGGTGCTGGAGCAGCGCCTCGAGGATGGCGAACTCGACCTCGCGGTGATCGCCGGGCCGTCATCGCGCAGCAGCCTCGCGTCGGAACGGATCGCACAGGTCGACTTTGTCTGGGTTGCGACCGAGCCCTTCATCGAAAAGACCGGCACCGACGATCCGCGGCGGCTGATGGCGGAGCAATTGCTGCTATCCCTGCCGGTCGGCGCGGGCGGCACGCGGGTGCTCGACCAGTGGCTGGCGAGCCGCGGCATGGCGGTCAACCGTCGTCTGGTGTGCAACAGCTGGGGCGCCGTGGTCGGCATGGTGGCGGAGGGACTGGGTTTCGCCTTCATGCCGAAGCAATGGGCAGAGGCGCTGGAAGCGCGCGGGGTGTTGCAGATCCTGAAGAAGGGGGGCGCGCTGGAACCGCTGCACTATGTCGTGCAATGGCGTCGCGACGATGCGCGCCTGCTGATCACGGAGATGCGCGACGTCATCAAGGACGTGATCGAATTCCAGGCGCCGCGTTGCCTGGTGTAGACCGCGTCAATCGCAGGGTAGATTTGGCGCAGGGTGCGCAGATTTCGCACGCGGCCGTACTACGGGCGCCCCTGTGAGTGGTGGCGGACGCACGAGTGGCAAGCCTGGAACGGCATTTGGGTGGATGTCATGCTTTGAACCACCATTTGGTTGCTCCCTCTCCCGCAAGCGGGAGAGGGAGCAACCCGGCCGCATGTGAAGAAGCTATCGGGCAGAGAGCTGTTGGCGCCTATGACGCCTTCTCGAACGCGAAAAGCGCCTGCCCAAAGCCAACCAACGTACCGCTTTCGGCAAGCTGCTCCCCTGGCACGCCGCGCTCTCCGGCGTTCACCGCACTGAGCACTGAACCGACACGCAGGTAGCCCACTGCCTCGCCGGCCTCGACGGTGCGGTCGGCCAGCGCGAAGGTCTCTTCCGCCAGCGGGTGACTGGCGTAGAACACGCCTGCCGCGGGCGCTCGTATGCAATCGAGCGCCGCGCCCGGGGTTTCTGCCTGAGGCATACCTTGACTGGCGCCATCAGACCCCACCCCGTCGCCGTCCGCCGGACGTTGCAACACCAGGTGCTTCCCTTCCAGTTCGAGTTCCAGCCTGGCAATCGGCTTGCCATCAAGGCGCTGAACCAGCCGCTCGATATCTTCCAGATTCATGTCAGTTCGCCTCCCCAAGGCCCTGTGCCAGGCATCGTTCCAGATGATGGATGTCATATCCGCCTTGGGTGAAGCCAGGCTCGTCCATCAGTACCCGGTGCAGCGCCACGTTCGAGTCGATGCCGCCCAGCACGATTTCATCCAGCGCCACACGCATGCGCGCGATCGCTTCCTCGCGTGTGGCGCCATGTGCCAGCAGCTTTGCAACCAGCGAGTCATAGTTCGGTGGCACCGCGTACCCGGCATAGAGATGGGATTCCACGCGTATCCCGGGACCGCCAGGGGGAATCCACGCCGTGATGCGCCCGGGAGCCGGCGTGAACCGCCATGGATGTTCCGCGTTGATGCGGCATTCCACGGCATGCCCGCGAAACACCACATCCTCCTGCCGGAAGGAAAGCGGTTCCCCGCGTGCGATGCGCAATTGCTCGGCGACGATGTCGATCCCCGTGACCAGTTCGGTGACCGGATGCTCGACCTGCACCCGGGTGTTCATCTCGATGAAGAAGAAGGCGCCATCCTCATAGAGAAACTCAAAGGTGCCAGCGCCACGGTAGCCGATATGCCGGCACGCCCGGGCACATTGCTCGCCGATCCTGGCGATTTCCTCGCGTGAAACGCCGGGTGCCGGGGATTCCTCGATGACCTTCTGGTGGCGCCTCTGCATCGAGCAGTCGCGCTCGCCCAGCCAGACGGCATTGCCGTGGGCGTCCGCAAGCACCTGGATTTCGATGTGCCGGGGATGCTCGAGGAACTTCTCGATATAGACCTCCGGGTTGTTGAAGGCCCGCCCGGCTTCCTCCCGGGTCATCGCGACCGCCTGTGCCAGCTCATTGGCGGCGCGCACGATGCGCATGCCGCGCCCACCACCGCCACCTGCCGCCTTGACGATCAGGGGATAGCCGACCGTTTCGGCCAGTGTAGCGGTTGCCGGCAAGTCATCCGTCAGTGCTCCCTCGGAGCCGGGAACGCAGGGGACACCGGCTTCGATCATGGCCCGTTTGGCGCTGACCTTATCACCCATGCGCCGGATCGAGGCCGCGGTGGGCCCGATGAATACCAGCCCGGCGTTCTCCACGGCTTCAGCAAAATCCGCGTTCTCCGACAGGAACCCATACCCGGGATGGATGGCCTCGGCCCCCGACAGCCTGGCGGCCAGCAGCAGTTCGTTCTGGTCCAGGTAACTGCGGCCGGCTGGCGCTGGTCCGATGCACAACGCCTGGTCGGCGAGGGCGACGTGCCGCAGGTTCGCATCGACTTCCGAGTGGACGGCAACCGTCCGGATGCCCAGCTTGCGGCAGGCCCTCAGCACCCGCAGCGCGATCTCGCCGCGATTGGCGATCAGCACCGATTCAAACATCGCCGTCTCCGGCAGGCTCGATCGCAAAGAGCGGGGCGCCTGCTTCTACCGCTGCACCATCCGCGGCAGCAACGCGGACCACCCGCCCCTTAAGATCGGCTTCCACGGCATTCAGCATCTTCATGGCCTCGATGATGGCAAGCTGTTGTCCCTCTTCAACCAGGTCACCGACCGCCACGAACGGAGGCTGGCCTGGCGCAGGGGCGCAATAGAACAAGCCCGCAAGCGGCGCCGATACGGTTCGTGCCTTCGGCTCGACCTGGATGGGGGAAGCGGTAAGGGCCTGGGCGGGCGCTTCCTGCACTGGCGTCGCCAACGCGGGCGACGTTCCGGCTGTCCCCTGGTTGCTTGAGCGCACCAGCCGGATGCGCCCGCCATCCTCGGCGTACTCGAGTTCCGACAGCGTCGAACGCTCCAGGATGCCGATAAGCTGCTCCACGAAATCGATGTCCATCGTCATGGCCACCTCAGCTAAAGGACCGTACGGTGACGCCAGCCTCTTCCAGCGTGCGCCGCACCTCCGCGGCCATGGCAATCGCCCCCGGCGTATCGCTGTGCACGCAGATCGACTCGATCGGCGCGGGTACCAGCTTGCCGGAGATGGTTTCGATGGCGCCGGCGCGAACCATCCGCAGCATTCGTGCCGCGGCCTCGTGCGCGTCGTGCAGCACCGCGCCGGGAATCTTGCGATGCACGAGGTGGCCCTCGTCGGTGTAGGCGCGGTCTGCAAACACTTCAGCGCACACGCGCAGGCCCATCTCCTTGCCGATGCGTTCAAGATGGCCATTCGCGAATGTCAGGCAAACCAGCTTCGGATCCACCGCCTTGATCGCCCGGGCGATGGCGGTAGAGACCTCGGCGTCGGTCTGGGTCAGGTTGCCCAAGGCGCCGTGAGCCTTGACGTAGGTGATGGGATGGCCCGCGTACGCGGAAAGCGCTTGGGCAGCGCCAATTTGATAGGCGACCAGCCGCTCGATCTCGCCGGTGCTGAACGGAATGATGCGCCGGCCGAAGCCCCACAGGTCCGGGAAGCCGGGGTGGGCGCCCACCGCAACCCCGCGCTCCCTGGCCAGCGCGAAGGTCTTCGCCATGATCTCAGGATCGCCCGCGTGCAAGCCGCAGGCGATATTGGCGGAGCTGACGATATTCAGGATGGCTTCGTCGTCGCCCATGTGATAGGCGCCGAAGCCCTCGCCCATGTCGGAGTTGAGGTCGACGCGCAAGGATGCTGCATTCTGCCTGGTCATGGTTGAGCTGTATGTGGATGTGATTGGAAGGCGGGAAGGGTGGCTTAGCTGCGTCGCGTCATCAGCGCGATGTTGCTGCGCAGGGACGCACGTTCTTCGGCTTGCGCTTTCGAGGCGGCGATGGCCTGGTCCTGGTCGACGGTCGTGAATCGCACGCTGCAACCCACAGGCGCTTGTGCAAGCCGCCAGAGGTCTGCCTCGATCACGGTGGCGATCTTCGGATAGCCGCCGCAGGTATTCGCTTCCGCGAGCTGGATGATGGGTTGTCCGGAGGGCGGGACCTGGATCGTTCCTGGCACGATGCCGTGCGAGAGCAGTTCCAGCGGGCGGGTCAGCGTCAACGCTGTGCCGACCAGGCGATAACCCTGCCGGTTGGCGTCGGGCGTGACCTTGTAGTCGGTGGTGGTGAACGCCGTTCTTGCCTCGTCGCTGAACATCTCGTATTCGGCGGCTGGCACTGCCCGCACCGTGATGCATCCTCGGGATAGCTCTTGCCAGAAGGGCGGAATATCGTTGGGGATCAGGCCCAGACCGGACGCCTGCAGCACCGGATTCCCTGCTTTCCCGAGCGGCAGCACGTCCCCGCGCCGCAGTCCACGCCCCTCCCAGCCTCCGAATCCGCCCTTGAGGTCAGTGGAGCGAGAGCCCAGCACGGGGGCAACGTCAATGCCGCCCGAGAAGGCCAGGTATGCGCGTGCGCCCCGGCGGGGACGTTCGACGACCAGGACCTGGCCGGCCCTGGCGCGTCGGCCCCACCAGGGCGCCAACACGTGGTCGTCCAGCAGCAGGCGGCTGTCCGAGCCGGTACAGGCGAAGACAGTGTCGGACTGAAAGCGCATGCGGAACGGAAACAGGCCGATCTCGATCCCGGCTTCGCCGTCGTCGTTGCCAACCAGTGCGTTGGCGAGGGACAGCGCCATGACATCCATGGCGCCACTACGGCCAACCCCGATGCCGAGATGGCCCGGCCTGCCCAGGTCCTCGACGATATTCGGCGCGCCCGTGGAGAGGACTTCAATCATGATTCGATTCCCTTCACCCGAAAATGCACCCGGTCCCCGGGGGAGAGCAGGCAAGGCACGCTGCGGCTCGGGTCGAACATGCTCAACTCCGTCATGCCGATCAGATGCCAGCCGGACGGCGCGGTACAGGGCATGACCCCGGCCTGGCTGCCTCCGATTGCCACCGAACCTTTCGCCACCTGCATCCGCGGCACCTGCCGGCGGGGTGTGGCGAGCCGCGCAGGCAGGCCGGTCATGAAGGCAAAGCCAGGGTATGCGCCAATGCAGGCGACCGAGTAGACAGCGGCGCTGTGCTGGCCGACAAAGGTTTCGATGTCGAGGCCGGCGCCTGCGGCCAGGGCCGGCAAGTCTTCGCCGGTTTCCCCGCCATAGACCACGGGGATCTCGATCTCCCGGCCCTGGCGCACACTGACTTCCAGCGTCTCCCAGAGTGCAGGCAGGCATTCACGAGCCTTGGCCGGATGCAGCAGCATGGGGTCAAAGACGACAAGGAGGTTGTTGACGCCGGGAACGGTTTCCCGAATGCCATCAAGCACCTTGCCCGCCGAAAGCAGCGCAGAAAGCGCCCAGACACGTTCCTGTGTCGCCGGGTCGAACGCACCGGCGCAGGCATCGAGAAGCAGTGCGCAGGTACCTGCCGCGTGCACCCTCAGCGTTCGCCGGGCGCCGCCTGCCATCGGCGGCGCTTGTTCCTCGGCTGCCATCGTTGTGATATCCACTCGTACACTCCGTTACGCTGCTGCTGGTATCAATCGAGCTGGATGCCGGCGTCGTCGACGACCTTCTTCCACTTGACGGTCTCGCTCTTCATCAGGGAACCCAGTTGCTCCGGAGTCCCGCCGGCGGGTTCCAGGCCCATCTCGACCAGCTTGGCCCGGGTTTCCTTGTCGCGGAGGATTTCATCGATGGCCTGGTTAAGCTTGGCCACCACGTCCTTGGGCGTACCTGCCGGCGCGACAAAGGCCTGCCAGAAGATCATTTCGAAGCCTTGCATGCCGGATTCGGATACGGTGGGCAAGTCGGGGTACTCGGCGGACCGCTTCGTGGTGGTGATGGCCAGGGCCTTCAGCTTGCCGGCCTTGACCAGCGGCATCGCCTCGGGCACGAGCGCCATCATGACCTGCACCTGGCCGGCCATCAGGTCCTGGAGCGCGGGCGCGCCGCCTTTGTAGGGCACATGAACCACATTGGCGCCGGTGACCCGCTTGTAGAGCTCCATGCCCAGGTGGCTTGGCGTACCGTTGCCAGCCGAGGCATAGCCCTCGCTGCCGGGTTTGCCCTTCAGGAACTTGAGCAGGTCCGCCATGGACTTCGCCGGTACGTTCGGGTTGACCACGACAACGCTGGGGATGGTCGTGGTCTGGATGATGGGCGCGAAGTCTTTGCTCGGGTCATACGAGAGCTTGCTGTACAGACTCGGGTTGACCGAGAGCCCCGTCATCGTGGCCAACAGGATGTTGTAGCCGTCCGGTGCCGATTTCGCCACGAAGCTCGCGGCAATGGCTTCGCTGGCGCCGGGCCTGTTCTCCACGACGACGGGCTGGCCGAACTTCGCCGTCAGCTTATGCGCGACCATGCGCGCAACGGCGTCCGTGGAGCCCCCGGCAGGATATGGAACGACGAGCCGGATTGGCTTGGTCGGGTAGTCGGCGGCGCTTGCGGTGGGGGTGTTCGAGGCAAGTGTCAGGCAGGCGACCAGGCAGGTAATAGCGAACTTCATGACAGTCTTCCTTTTGTGGGGGCAAGAACAGATCGTGGGGGCACAGCACGCAACAACGCTCACACGCCGGAGTGGTGTAGATACAAGTCTTGGCGTTGGTTATGGATATGTAAATTCCAAAGTTCGTAGCGCTTTCATACGCGGAGGCTCTCGAACCCGTCTGGAGCCAGTCGATGACGGCTGGGCATCACACACACACACGGGCCAGGAACCTGGCAATCCGCTCCCACATCGCGGGTGCGTTCGAGTACATCGGAAAATGCCCGCACAGCGGAATCTCCGCCAGTTCCACGCCATGGCTTTGTAGTTGTTCCAGGTAAGAAAGCGAGGCGTTCTGCTCTCCGTACATGAACATCCTGGGGCAGGGCAATTCCAGGAACTTCGTCATCAGGTCGGCGTTGTCGGACAGGTCGACCATCGATTCGAATATCCCCCGTACTGCGCCGGCGCGCACCTTGTGGCGCAGGCTTGCCGCATACAGCGGACTGGAGAAATACGGGGAATGCCAGGTACGGTCGATGAACTCGTCAAGGAAGTGATCCGCGTCCTCGCTGTGATGCGAGACGATCTGCCGGCTGAGGAAGCAATCCTCCGGGGCCACGTTGCCCTCGATGTCGACGAAGCTCAGCACGCGCTCCGGCACGCGGTGGGCCAGCATCAGTGCAGTCAGGCCGCCCATGGAATGCCCGACCAGGTGAAACCGGTCCATGCCGAAATGGTCGAGTGCCGCGAGCGCGGTTTCTACCAGGAAGGGAATCGAGATCCGGGACAGGTCCCGGCATTCCGTTTCGCCGCAACCGGGTGCGTCGTAGGCGAGGACTGCGCGATCTGCGAGTGCGGGATGTAGGACCACGTCCGCATAGTCCTCCTTGGTCGAGCCAAAGCCATGCAGGAAGACCAGGGGAGGGTGTTTGCCGGGCCGATGGAGGGCGGACAGTTCGATGTCGGTTCCGTTGACTGACAGGTGGACGCGTTCCTTGGTGAGTGTGCTTGGTGACACGCTGGCGAACTCCATGGTGGGGGCGAATATGACGGTCGACCTAGTTGGTCCGCCATTGCGGCAGTTCAATCTCGCAGGGACTGACAGAACTTCCGGATTGCCTCGCACGCCTGCCGCAGCGACTCGGTGTCGAGTGCGTAGGCGATCCGGATGTATGGGCCCAGCCCGAATGCACTGCCATGCACGACCGCCACATTGGCCTCATCCAGCAGCGCCCCCGCGACATCCTCATCGGTACCGAGCAGCGTCCCGGCAGCCGTACGCCGCCCCAACAACCCCTCGCACGACGCAAACGCATAGAACGCGCCTCCAGGCACCAGGCATGACAACCCCGGCGTCTCATTGAGCATGCGGACCATCATGTCCCGCCGCTCCTCGAAGACGGCACGCGACTCACGGATAAAGTCTTGCGGTCCGTTCAGCGCGGCCAGCGCGGCATGCTGGGAGATGGAGCAGGTGCCGGAGGTCTGTTGTCCCTGGACCTTCTCCATGGCTTCCAGCAGCCAGCGAGGGCCGGTGCCGAAGCCGATGCGCCAGCCGGTCATGGCGTAAGCCTTGGAAACGCCGTTCATGGTCAGGGTTCGCGGCGCGAGGCGCGGCTCCACCGCGGCGACCGTGTGGAAGCGCGCGCCGTCGAAGGTCAGGTGCTCATAGATATCGTCTGACAGCACCAGCACATGCGGGTGTGCCAGCAGCACCTCGGCGAGCGCAGCCAGTTCCTCCCGCGTATAGACGGCACCGGTGGGATTGGACGGCGAGTTCAGGATGAGCCAGCGCGTCCTGGGGCTGATGGCGCGCGCGAGTGCGGCCGGGGTCAGCTTGAAGCCGACATCTGCCCCGCACGACACAATCACCGGTGTCGCGCCGGATAGCTGGACCATCTCCGGGTAGCTGACCCAGTAAGGCGCGGGCACGATGACCTCGTCGCCAGTGTTCAAGGTGGCCGACAAGGCGTTATAGATCACCTGCTTGCCGCCGGTGCAGACGATGGTGTCCTGCCAGCCGACGTCGAGGCCGTTGTCGCGCTGGAACTTGGCGGCAACGGCTTCACGCAGCGCGCGCATGCCGGCCACTTGCGTGTAGCGGGTATGGCCAGCGCGAATCGCTGCGATGGCGGCATCGCACACATGCGCCGGGGTGTCGAAGTCCGGCTCGCCGGCGCTCAGCGAAATGACTTTGGCACCGGAAGCCCGCTTTGCAGCCACCCGGTCCATCATCCGGTAGGTCGCCGAGGCCTGGGCACTGGCCAGGTTGACGTTCAGGCGTTGGACGTCGAGCGCCGATTCGAAGAACCCTTTGTCTGCCGCGCTCATTTTGCTTCCTTGCTGTGGATGGCTTCGAATTCCTTGTCGTGCATCACTTCCTCAACGGAGCGGCCGGCGCGTACGGCCTGGACCATGCCGTCCTGGCGGCGGGCGATGCGCTCGCCCAGGTCCAGCACTTCTTCAATGCGCGCTGCCGGGACGAAGACCGTGCCACAGCGGTCGGCGATGACATAGTCGTCCTGGCTCACGACCACGCCGGCGAAGACCACGGGCTCCCCGGCGCCGAGCTGCACCACCCGATTGCGCGCGCTGATCATGGTCACGCCGCGACCAAAGACCGGATAGCCGATGGATTCGCTGCCTTCGATATCGCGGCTCAGGCCGTCGATGACGGTGCCGCGCACCTGCCTGGCGTTCGCGGCATTGGCGAGGATGTCGCCCCAGCAGGAGATGCCTTCGAGCCCGCCGGCGATCACCAGGATGCGGTCGTCGCTGCGGATCTCTGCGATGACGGGGGTGATCAGATGTGCCGTCGGCGCGGCATCGGTCTTGGCGCCAAGCTGGACGGTGCTCGCCCTGCCGACGATCCTGGGGCAGTCCCAGAGGGGGCGGATGCTGTACGTTGCGCCGGGCAGGTTCAGGAAATCCAGCGCGTCCGATACCGTGTTGGTATCGAGGGCGGCAAGGCGGTCGAGCAGGGTTTGCGGGTGCATTCCGGCGTCCTCAGTGGTTGCTTGGCTTGCACTATCGGCGCTAGAGTTCGATATGTAAATTCCGAAGAACGTAAGCTTTTCATACGCCAAAGCTATCAAAGCCATGATCAACTTCAGACTGGTTCGGCATCTATGGCTGTTCCTGGCCGTTGCTGAGGAGGAGCACTTCGGCCGCGCCGCCAAGCGGCTGGGAATGTCCCAGCCGCCGCTGACCGAGCAGATCCAGGTGCTTGAGCACGCGCTGAAGGTAAAGCTCTTCGATCGGTCCAGGAGAGGCGCGAAGCTCACGCCCGCGGGCGCGGCGATACTGCCGGCGGTACGCAAGTTCGCGGAGCAGCTGGAGCGGCTCGAGCTGGCGGTGCGCGAGGCCGTCCAGGGGCAGAGCGGCCTGCTGACCATCGGCGCGATCTCGTCGGCGATGGTCGACACGCTGCCCCCGCTGATCGACCACCTGAAGGCGCAACACCCGCAGCTGACCGTGTCGGTCAAGGAGATAGACAGCGTGGATGCGGTGCCGGCGCTGGAGCGGGGGGACGTAGACCTGGCGTTCGCCCGACTTGAAGGCGACCTGGGGCCGTCCATCAAGTCCATCGCGCTGAAGCAGGACCGGCTGGCTGTCGCGCTGCCCAGGTCTCACCCTCTGGCAGAGATGCCGCGTGTCCGCCTGGCGTCGCTTGCGGATGAGGAGTTCGTGATGTTCTCCCGGCAGGTGAGCCCGGTCTACTACGACAGCCTGATCACGACCTGCAGGGCGGCTGGCTTCTCACCCCGCGTGCTTCACGAAGTACGGACCGTGTCGTCCCAGATTGCCTTTGTCGGCTGCGGACAAGGGATTGCACTGGTGCCGGCGTCGTTGAAGAAGGCCGCCTCCGACAACGTGGTGGTCAGGCCGCTGAAGGAAGCGGTCAATGTGGTCACGACGGCGATGGCATGGTCGACCAGCCGCGAAAACCCGATGATCGAGGCGGCGATCGCAGCGCTGGCAGCGGGAAAGATCGTGGAGCGCAGGCCGCGGCGTCGGGGTGCGGCAGCATCCGCTGGCTGAATCGCCGAGGAACGTGGTCCTCAGGCAGGATAGTTCAAGACGCCAGCGCCGCGGCCGTGGCGCTAAAGGTCGCCACGCAATTGCGCCCCGAGCGCTTGGCCAGGTAGAGCGCTTCATCGCCGGCGCGCAGGAAGGCGCGCAGCTCGCCGAAGGTTTCATCACTGCCCGCGCGGTTGTCGTAGGTCACCACGCCGACGCTGACCGTCAGCTGCCCGTCAAGCCCCGCGGCGTTCGGGATCCGCAGGGCCTGGACCGCCGCGCGCACGGCTTCTGCGATGACGGCCGCGCCGGACGCGTCGGTGTGGGGCAACAGGATGGCGAACTCTTCGCCGCCATAGCGGCCCGCATAGTCGCCGGGGCGCCGCACGTGCCGCTGGATGCAGGCGCCGACCGCGGCCAGGGCGTCGTCGCCGGCCTGGTGCCCATACCGGTCGTTGAACTGCTTGAAGTGGTCGACGTCCAGCATCAACAGCGACAGCGGCTCGCAGTGCCGCCGCGCGCGCCGCCATTCCACGTCGGCGGCGTCGTCGAGCGCGCGCCGGCTGCCCAGCCCGGTCAGGCCATCGGTGTTGACCATCCAGCGCAGGTGTTCTTCCATGTCGACGCGGCGGCGCCACTGGCGCGACAGCAGCACCGACAGCGCAATGATGGCCGCGTCCATGGCGCCAATCAGGGATGCAAAGAGCCACGCGCGGCGATACCAGGGAGCCAGCACGTCGTCGGTGGCACGCCCCACCACGACGATCAGCGGGTAGCCCGGGATACGCCTGAAGCTGTAGAGGCGCTGCACGCCGTCCACCGCGGCGACGCCGATATACGAACCTTGCGTGCCATGCAGCAGCGGGGCGAACGAAGGGCTGCCGGAGATGTCGCGTCCGATCGAGGCCGCGTCATAGGGACGCCGCATGATGATGGGCCCGTCGGTGCGCACCAGCGTCAGCGTGCCGCCCGGGCCAAGGCTCACGCCGTCGAACAGCTTGCGGAAGTAGTTCAGTCGCAAGGTGCCGACGACGATGCCGGCAAAGCTGCCATCCGGCGCGGAGAACCGGCGGCTGATGCCGATGGACTTGTTCTCCGGCGTCAGGCGCGGCTGGAACGGCCGGCTCAGGAACAGGCCGGCGTCAATGCCGTTGCGATGCGCCTGGAAGTAATCGCGGTCGGCCACGTTGACCGGACGCGGCGGCCACTGGTGCGAATCGAACATGAGGTTGCCATTGGCATCGGTGACCAGCAACGAGCCCACGTCTTCGGCGTTGATGGACCGGTCGAACAGCAGGCGCTGGCGCAGCCCCGGGGCCAGCGCCATGATCGACGGATCGTGCAGGGCCTCGACCACCCCGCCAATCGCCAGTGCGTGGATCTGCAGGTTGCGCGTGATGCTGCGCTCCAGCGTCAGCGCCAGGTTGGCGGACGCTTCGCTGGCATTGTCCAGTGCATCCCGGCGCATCTGCACCAGGGCGAGCCCGCCCATGGCGGCGATCATGCATACGAGGACAAGGCTGGCGGCGACAATGAGGGACGCCGGGCGGTAAAAGGGTCTGCGAGCGGGAAAGTGGATCATGTGGCGCACGAAGGAAGGCCCTTCTTCTTATATGCGCACATTGTAGTACCTGGCCACCGATTCGAACGGCAGCCCGCCGGTCCGGCGAACCGTATCCGGCACTTTGGTTCGCCGTTCTCCCAAGAAAAGCCAGGGTTCAGTCCGCGCGAATATTGGAGTCCTTGACCACCTTTGCCCAGGTCGCCAGTTCCTGGTCGACAAACCTGCCCAGCTCCTGCGGCCCCATGTAGGCAGCGAAGGCGCCTTGCTCCTCGACCTTCTTCTTGTAGGCATCGCTGGCCACGATCTTCTTCACCTCCTGCGACAGCCGCTCGACGATGGCCGGGGGCGTGTTGGCCGGGGCGAACAGCGCGAACCAGGACTCGACCTCATACCCCGGCAGGCCGGCCTCCGCGGTGGTCGGCACGTTGGGTAGCGAGGGATGGCGCTTCGGCCCGGCGTAGGCAAGCGCCTTGATCTTGCCGGCCTGCACATGGCTGATGACGCTCGGCGGCGTGGTGATGAACATATCGACCTGCCCGCTGATCAGGTCGGTGACGACCGGCCCGGCGCCCTTGTACGGCACGTGCGTCATCGGGACCTTGGTCTGGCGGCCAAACATCTCGCCGGCGATATGCTGGATCGAGCCATTGCCGGACGACGCGTAGAACAGCCCCTTGCCATTCGACTTGCCATAGTCCACCAACTCCTTCAGCGACTTCGCCGGGAGCTTCGAACTGACCGCAATGACGTGCGGTGCGCGCATGACCAGCGCTACCGGCGCAAAGCCGGACGGTTTCCAGCGGATCTGCGGGAACAGCGCCGGATTGCCGACGTGGTAGCCGGAATACTGGAGCAGCAGCGTGTACCCGTCGGGGGCGGCCCGTGCGACCGCCTCGGTGCCGATATTGCCGCTGGCGCCGGGCCGGTTGTCGACGACCACCGGCTGCCCCAGCGCGGCCTGGAGCTGTTCGCCGATCAGGCGCGCCACGATATCGGTCGAGCCGGCCGGCGCGCTGGGCACGATCAGCGTGACCGGCTTGCTCGGGTATGCGCTGCCGCTATACGCCGGCGCTGTGGCGACCATGGTTGCCATGGCCAGTAGGGTTGCTGCAGCGATATGGATTCGCTTCATGGTTGTGTCTCCTCGACCGACTTCTGCGGTAGGTGTTGCCATTTCTGGTCTGTAGCCTCCGGCGCAAGGCCGGGTGCCGCTTGCGCTGGCCCGTCTCAGTCGACCAGTTCCGAAATCTCGATCAGGTTCAGGTCCGGGTCGCGCACATAGACCGAGCGGATCTTCTGCGTGGCGCCGGTGCGCGCCACCGGGCCTTCAACGATCGGCCACTGGCAGCGCAGCAGATGCGCGATCACCTCGTCGAGCGGAACCGACGCGATAAAGCACAGGTCGAGCGCGCCGGGCACGGGAAGGTGGGCCTTGGGCTCGAATTCGGCACCACGCTGGTGGAGATTGATCTTCTGGTTGCCGAAGCGGAAAGCCAGGCGGCCGTTGCCGAAGGTTTCGAGCTTCATCTGCATGACTTCCGTGTAGAAGTGCCGCGTGGCTTCCACGTCGACGCAGGTCAGGACAAGGTGATCGAGATGGTCGATAAGGGACATGATCGTTTCCTCGTGGGATGTTCTAGGCCGCAGGCGCGCGGAAGGCCTGCTGCTCAGGCACGGCATCCGCCGCCGGCATCGGATGCAGGTCAAGGCGACGGCCTGCCTTGAGCAACTGGCTCGGGACGTCGTGGCCGATCAGGCCGGGCAGCCGGGCGGATGCGCCCAGGATCCTCGGCAGGTCGACGCCGGTGTCATAGCCATCCAGCTCCAGCATGTGGACCAGTTCCTCGGTGCAGACATTGCCGGTCGCGCCCGGCGCATAGGGGCAACCGCCGAGGCCGCCAAGCGAAGCGTCGAAACGGTCGATGCCCTGGTCCAGCGCGGCGAGCGTGTTGGCAAGCGCGAGTCCGCGGGTGTTGTGGAAGTGCAGCGTCAGTTCGAGCCCCGGGAATTGCCGGCGCGCGGCCGCGCACAGCGTGCCGACCTGCGACGGAAAGGCCATGCCGGTGGTGTCGCACAGCGTCACGCCGTGTACCCCCAGGTCCGCGAAGCGCTGCATCCAGCCGAGCACCTGCTCCAGCGGCACGTCGCCCTCCATGGGGCAGCCCATCGCCGTTGACAAGGACACATTGATCGCGGTCGGCGTTGCGCGCACGACGCGGATCACGTCCGCGAGCTGCGCGAACGATTGCTCGCGCGACATGCGCAGGTTGGTGCGGTTGTGGCTTTCGCTGACCGACATCACCAGGTTGACCTCGTCGACCTGGCAGGACAGCGCGCGTTCGGCGCCGCGCACATTGGGGACGAGCACGGTATAGACCACGCCCTCGCGCCTGGTAATGCGATGCATCACGGCTTCGGCGTCGCGCAGCGCAGGGATCGCCTTGGGCGAGGTGAAGGAGGTGACCTCGATCTTGGCGTAGCCGCACGCGCTCAGGTCGTCGATCAGCGCGACCTTGTCGTCGGTTTCGACAAACCGGGCCTCGTTCTGGAAGCCGTCGCGCGTGGCGACTTCCTGGATATGTACTCGCTTGGCATGCATGCCGGTCTCCTTGTCAGATGATGCCCGCGGCGCGCCAGGCGGCGCGTTGCGCGGTGCCGATGCCCAGGCCCGCGAGCACCTCATCGGTGTGCTGGCCGAGCGTGGGCGCGGGGTTGGGCAGTTCGCCGGGGGTATCGCTCAGCTTCGGGACGATGCCCGGCAACTGGACGGGCGTGCCGTCGGGCAGTTGCGCGTCGAGGATCATGTCGCGCGCACGGTAGTGCGGATCGCCGGCGATATCGGCGATGTCGTAGATCCTGCCGGCGGGGATGCGCGCGGCATTGAGCGCGTCCAGTGCCTCGTCCAGGCCGCGTTGTGCCGCCCATTCGCCGATGGCGGCATCGAGCCTGCCGACCTGGGCGACCCGGCCGTCGTTGTGCGCCAGCGCGGGATCGTCGCGCAGGTCGGGCCGGCCGATCATCTCCATCAGCCGCCGGAAGATGCCATCGCCATTGCCGGCAACCAGCACGTACTTGCCGTCGGCGCAGCGATAGGCGTTGGTGGGCGCAATGCCCGGCAGGCTGCTGCCCGCCGGCTCGCGCACGGCGCCGAACACCGAGTATTCCGGCAGCAGGCTTTCCATCATGTTGAAGACCGACTCGTACAGGGCGACGTCGACGACCTGGCCCTTGCCGTCGTTCTGCTCGCGGTGGCGCAGCGCCAGCAGCACGCCGATCACGCCATGCAAGGCGGACAGCGAGTCGCCGATGGAAACCCCCACGCGCACCGGCGTGCGGCCGGGCTCGCCGCTCAGGTGGCGCAGCCCGCCCATTGCCTCGCCGATGACCCCGAAACCGGGACGGTCCCGGTAAGGGCCGCTCTGGCCATAGCCGGAAACCCGCAGCATCACCAGGCCCGGATTGAGCGCCTGCAGCCGGTCCCAGCCCAGACCCCAGCCTTCCAGCGTGCCGGGGCGGAAGTTCTCGATCAGCACGTCGCATTGCGCCGCGAGGTGGCGCGCGACGTCCTGGCCTTCCGGTGTGCGCAGGTCCAGGGTGACGGACTGCTTGTCGCGCGACTGCGCTTCCCACCAGACCGAAGTCCCCTGGTGCAACATCCGCCATTTGCGCAGCGGATCGCCGGTGCCCGGCGGTTCGACCTTGATGACTTCAGCGCCGAATGCGGCCAGCATGCGTGCGGCAAACGGCCCTGCAATCAGCTGCCCCAGTTCCAGCACGCGTATGCCTGCAAGGGGCTTTGACTTCGTTCGTTCCATGACCATGGCTCCCACTGTGTGCAGGCGATAGTGGGTCAAAAACCGGCGCTTGATAATCAATGGTTTTTCAACCAACCTTTCCTGTGGGGAAAGGGAAGTACGGCCATTCTGGCGCTGGCCCCCAATTGACAAGCCAAAAGCGCTTCACTAGCCTTTCCGGAATTTCAATGCTGCTGGCCGCGTCAGCCAGGACAACGGGCTCCTGCATGGAGCGAAGGCCGTCCATGATCAATCCCGCCCATTTCGATCTCCAGTCGCTTCGCATCTTCCTGCTGGTGGCCCAGACCGGCGGCCTGACCCAGGCCGCGAACAAGTCCCACATGACGCTGTCGGCGCTGAGCAAGCGGATCGCCGACCTGGAGCGCACGGTGGACTGCGCCCTGTTCCTGCGGGTCCGGCGCGGGCTCGAACTCACGCCCGCGGGGCATGAGCTGGTCCACCATGCGCGCAGCGTGCTGGACCAGGTCAACCGGATGGCGGGCGACATGAGCGACTTCGCCATCGGCGTGCGCGGGCACGTCAAGGTCTGGGCCAATACCTCAGCGGTGATCCAGTTCCTGCCCGGCGATATCGCGGCCTTCCTCGCCGCGCAGCCCATGATCCGCATCAGCCTGGAAGAGCGCCTGAGCCAGGACGTGGTGGCGGCACTGGTTTCCGGCGAGACCGATCTCGGCGTCTTTGCCGACAACGTGCCCGCATATGACATCGAGAAATTTGCCTACCGGCATGACCGCCTGGTCGTGCTGGTGCCTCGCGGCCACCCGCTGGCGACACGGTCCGAGGTGAGCTTCGAGGAGACCCTCGAGCATGACTATGTCGGGCTGAACCAGGGCAGCTCCCTGCTGCAGCGCCTGACCGATGCCGCTTCCGCACTGGACAAGGTCGTGAAGCTGAGGATCCAGGTCAGCAGCTTTGATGCCATCTGCCGGATGATCGAGGCCGGGCTGGGGATCGGAGTGCTGCCGGATGGCGCGGTGCGGCCGGAGCTGTTGGGTACCGGCCTGCAAGCGATCTACCTGTCCGACGCCTGGGCGTCGCGCACGTTGTGGCTGGGGGTGAAGACGGAAGCAGGAATGCTGCCCGAGGCGAAGAAGCTGCTTGATCACCTGCGTGCAGCGGGGGCGTAGCGCACCACGCCCAGTCCTTCAGTCACGCGCATCGGCCTGCAGCGCGGCAAGGAATGAAGATACCAGCGCGCTGTCGTCGCCCTTGCGCGTGACCGCGACAATGGTCGCCGTGCCCTTGAGCCCCGTGATCGGGACAAAGGCGATATCGGAGCGGTTGCCATCGGCCACCGAACGCCCGACCAGCGTAAAACCCAGGCCCGCGGCCACGAGGCCAAGCGCGGTGTGGATCTCGATCGCCTCGTGTCCCGCCACGCATTCCACGCCGGCATCGCGCAGCAGCGCCATCATGTGCGCCGCGAAGCCGCTCTGCGGGTCCTTCGGATACCGGATCAGCGACATCCCGTTCAGTTCGGCCGCGCGTATCGTCTTGCGCCTGCCCAGGCTGCTGCTCGCGGGCACGGCGGCGACGAACGGATCATGGAACAGCGGCGTGTACGACAGGTCCGGCGCTTGTTCGAAGACGCCGACATAGCGCGAGATGCCGATATCGATACGCCCGCGCCTCAACTGCTCCGGCTGGTGTTCCGACAGCAGCTCCAGCAGGTCTACCTTGACATTGGACCGCGCCGCGCGAAAGCGCCGTACCGCAGCGGGCAGGATGCTGAAGATCGCCGAGCGGGTAAAGCCGATGCCGAGCCAGCCGCCGCTGCCCGTTGCAACGGCGCGCGTTTCCTCCTCCAGCCTGCCCAGCATGGTCAGCACATCTTTAGCCCGCGGATAAAGAAAACGGCCCACTGCCGTCAGCGTCATGGGCCGGTGCGTGCGGTCGAACAGTGGCGCGCCCACGCTTTCCTCCAGTTGCGCAAGCTGCATGCTGATCGCCGTCGGCGCGACGAAGAGCCGCTTTGCCGCCTCGGCCGCGCTGCCGGCGTCGACCACCTCGCAAAAGTAGCGGAGCTGCCTTTGGTTCATTTTTTATGAAGTTATATCCAAAAAACGATGTTTGATCTCGTCGTTACTTTACTCGAAACTCCATTGCATCAACACAGGGAGTGAGCGATGACGCAGGAGACACAAGCCGACTGGATCGAAGCAGCGAAGGCACTGACCACCGCTGAGGTTGCCGACGCGCTGGACTTTTTCCGGCTGCCCGGCAGTGCGCACGGCATCGGGCGCATTGCGGGGGCAGGCAAGCTGTTCGGCCAGGCCTATACCGTGCGCTACGCGCCGGTGGATACGGCAGCACCCGGCAGCGTCGGCGACTACCTCGATGAAGTGCCCGCCGGCGCCGTCGTGGTGCTCGACAACGGCGGCCGCACCGACTGCACCGTCTGGGGCGGCATCCTCAGCGCGCTGTCCGCGCATCGTGGCATCGCAGGTACGGTCATCAACGGCGTTTGCCGCGACACGGAGGAGGCCGAGCAGGCCAACTACCGTCTTTATGCCCGCGGCCGCTTCATGCGCACTGGCAAGGACCGGGTGCAGGTGGAAGCGTTGCGCGTACCGGTGAGTCTTGGCGAGGTACGGGTTTGCGCCGGCGATTTTGTCGTCGGCGATGCCGACGGCATCGTCGTGGTGCCGCAGGGCAGGGCGGAGGAAGTGTTCCGCAAGGCGCTGGCCACGCGCGCCGCCGAAGAAAAGATCCTGGCGGCAGCACTGGCTGGCGCAACGCTGTCGGAAGCCCGCCGCCAGCACGGCTACCACACGCTGCAACGCGCCGCCGGCTAAGGCGGCCTTCGGGCCAAAGCCGGCAGTCCGACCGGCGTATCGGCCCGAATCACGGAGACAATCAATGCCCGACACCTTCAACACCCGCGCGATGCGCGGGGACCGCCACGCATTCAATGTATTGTGCGGCGCCATGCTGTGCCTCACCTTTGCCGGCGTCGCGTCGCATGCTCAGGCGGAAGCGGCTTACCCGTGCCCGACCGTCCGGCTGGTCTCTCCCTATCCGCCGGGCGGCACCACCGACATCCTGGCGCGCATCGTGGCACCCGGATTGTCCAAGGGTCTTGGCACCACGGTCATCGTTGACAACAAAGGCGGGGCCAGCAGCAATATCGGCACCGAGTTCGTCGCCCGCGCCAAAGCGGACGGTTGCACGGTACTGCTGGGCAATAACACCGGCATCGTGATCAACCGCAATCTCTACAAGCTGAAGATCGACCCGGTGAAGGACCTGGCGCCCGTGGGCATGGTCGCGTCGGTCCCGCTGGTGCTGTATGTCAACCAGTCCGTCCCTGCGAAGACCGCGCCGCAACTGGTGGAGCTGGTCAAGTCGTCGCCGGGCAAATACAGCTATGCATCCGGCGGCAGCGGCAGCCCGCAGCATCTGGCTGGCGAACTGATGAAGCTCGACAAGCATCTCGACATGCTGCACGTGCCGTACCGTGGTCAGGGCCCTGCGCTCAGCGATGTGCTGGCGGGCCAGGTGCCGATTGCGTTCGAAACCACCACGGCACTCGCGCCGCAGCTCAAGTCTGGCCGCATCCGCCCGCTGGCGACCACCGGCGCCCAGCGTGCCAGCACGCTGCCTGACGTGCCGACCATGCAGGAGATCGGCTTCCCCAACTTCGTGATCGAGAACTGGTACGGGCTGTTTGTCCCTGCCGAGACGCCGAAGACATTGGTCGATCGCCTCAACGCCGAACTCAACCGCGTGCTGCACGACACAAGCGTGGCAGCGAAGCTCGCCGAGCTGGGCTCCCGTGATGTCAGTGGCACGGTGGCGCAGTTCCGGTCCTTCATTAGCAAGGAGCTGCCGCTGTGGGAGTCGGTCGTCAAGCGCTCAGGCGCGACCGTCGACTAAGCGCGCGTGGTATCGCCCTGCAATCGCTCCGTTATTCCACTATCTGCATCGCCATGATCCATTCCTCGACGCCACAACAACTCGAACGCCTGAAGGCCTTCGGCACCGCAACCCTGCACGAAGCGCAAGGCCAGAAGGGCGCGCTGGACGGCGGCCTGAAGCCGCTGGACCCGACGCTCAGGATGGCCGGGCCCGCCCTCACCGTGGACCTGCGTCCCGGCGACAACCTGATGGTCCACTACGCGCTGACCAAGGCGCGCCCCGGCGACGTGCTGGTGCTCGACGCCAAGGGCTTTACTGAAGCGGGACCGTGGGGCGACGTGCTGACCCTTGCTGCCCAACAAGTGGGTTTGGCGGGCCTGGTGATCAACGGCGCCGTACGCGACGGCAGTGCAATTATCGAAATGGGCTTCCCGGTGTTCTGCCGCGGGCTGTCGATCAAGGGCACCAACAAGAACCAGCCTGGCAAGGTCAATGTGCCGGTGTGCGTGGGCGGGGTATCGATTGCTCCCGGCGATTTCGTTGTCGGGGACCGTGACGGACTGGTGGTGGTCGCTGCCGGGGAGGTGGAGTCTGTGCTCGCAAAAAGCGCCGAGCGGGAAGAGAAGGAAGACTGGATGCGCCAACAGTTGGTGGAAGGCAAGACCATGGTTGAGTTGCTGGGGCTTGGCGGGACGCTGGAGCGCTTCGGACTTAGCTGAGCAGTAAGCCGGTCGAAATCATCACTGGCACCGCTGTCCGCACATACCCTCGGTTGACGTGGAAATTTATGTGCGTAAAATCAAATTCATAAATATGAATATCGGCCGGTGCGAACCCCGGGTCTGCACCGCCGCCGAATGGAGACAGCCATGCCTGGACGCCCCGGTCAGCCTGCGTACCGCCACGCCGTTCCCGACCGCTTTCCGAACCGCATCGGGCGCCCCGCGGCCGTGCCGTCCTTGTCTCCCCCGTTGTCCGCGCCCGGCCGCTGCTGAGCTGCCGGCATTGCTGCACCGCCGCGCGCCGTGCCGGCGCGGGCTATCGACAACCGCCATCCTGGAGACAGCCCCGATGAAACCGAACCTGCGTCGCCGCCTGATGCTGTGCGCCGCCGTGCTGGGCGCCATGCCCGCACAGGCCTGGAGCGATACCTACCCCAGCAAGCCGATCCGCATGGTGGTGCCGTTCGCCCCCGGCGGCGCCACCGATGTGGTCGCGCGGCTGATCTCGCAGAAGCTGGGCGAGGCGCTGAAGCAGTCGGTGGTGGTGGAGAACCGCCCCGGCGCCAACGGCATCATCGGCACCGACATCGTGGCGCGCGCGGCGCCCGACGGCTATACGCTGCTGCTGAACAGCGCCGGCGCGCAGACGCTCAGCCCGCTGCTGTACAAGGCCGGCTACGAGCCGCTGAAGAGCTTTGCGCCGATTTCGCTGATCAGCAATATCGGCTTCGTGATGGTGGTCCATCCTTCGGTCCCGGCGAAGACGGTGCAGGAGTTCGTGGCGCTGGCCAAATCGAAGAGCAAGCCGCTGAGCCTGTCGGCCGGCAGCAGCATGATCGAGCTGATCGGCGCCACCTTCAAATCAACCGCGGGCACGCCCGATATCGTCAGCGTGTCTTACCGCGGCACCGGGCCGCAGATGCAGGCGGTGGTGGCGGGCGAGGTGGACATGACCATCGATCCGTTCAATTCGATGGCGATGATCAAGGCCGGCAAGCTGCGGCCGCTGGCGGTGTTCGCGTCCAGGCGCTCGCCGGCGCTGCCGGACGTGCCGACCATGCAGGAAGCTGGCTTCGACGGCATGGCGTTCAATTCCTGGGCGGGTTTGCTGGCACCTGCCGGCACGCCGAAGGAGATCGTCACGCGGCTGAACCAGGAGGTGAATCGCATCGTGGCGCTGCCGGAGATCCGGCAGCGGCTGGCGGCGATCGACTACGAAGCCGTGGGCAGCACGCCGGAGCAGTTCGCCAGCACGATTGCCGAAGACGCGGCCCGATGGGCCAGGATCGTCAAGGAGACGCAGTACAAGGCGGGTTCGTGAAGCGCTACGCCGCCGCTGATGGCGGCGGCGATCATCACGTAAATCGTGGTGGCCATGCTGCTGCCGGTGTGGCCAGGTGATGATGAACGAGGCAAAGTCGCCGAAGATCGTCACCACGAAATTGGAGCTACCGGCGGGCCGATCGACTGCACGACGTGCCGGGAACAATTCGGAGAACGCCGCCAGGGATCGGGCCGGTGTAGGTGGCGATCAGCGTACTGGCGCACGATCTCGATGGGCGCTCCACCGCAGCCGACTGTACATTGGCTCGGCGCTGGGTCGGGTTGACCAGGCTGCAAGCCACGCATTACACTGCGCTCGGTTTTCACAAGCGGAGCTATCCGTGGACAGTTGTCCCAGTCATTCTCGCGGAAGGGGAGTTCCCCGAGCCGCCATGGCAAGCTGAACAACTGTAGTCTTTTGCTGCAGTATCGCCATGGCGGGCTGTATTGATTGCGGCCGGGCGCCAGCGCGCAGCCGCGCCGTCTTCCTCCTCCTTCCTGTCCTTTGTTTGTCGTGTCACGGCCGGCGTGTATCCTCGCCTGCCACGCCGCTGCTTGTTGTTCAGGAGGGTTGCCATGGTGTGGCACCGGTTTTTCGTTCGTCTTGCTGCAATGGCGGTCCTGGTGGCCGCCGCATCCGGTCCGGCCTTCGCGGCCCGGCCGCTGATCACCGACGATGCGCGTATCGTCGATCCCAAGTCCTGCCAGCTAGAGTCCTGGATGCAGTTCCAGTCGGGCGGCAACGAGTACTGGGCGCTGCCGGGCTGCAACTTCACCGGCAACCTGGAGCTGACGCTGGGCGGTTCGTTGCAGCGGGTCGATGGCGCGTTCGATGCCACCAACGTGCAGTTCCAGGCCAAGACCCTGCTGAAGCCGCTGGAGACCAACGGTTACGGCATTGCTTTGTCAGCGGGCGCCATCCACCATCCCAATGCTGAGCAAAGCAAGCTGTTCGGCAACTTGTATTTGAACGTGCCGGTGTCGTTCTCGTTTGCCGACGACCGCTTTGTCGCGCACCTGAATGTGGGCGCCAACCGCGACACCGAGAACGACCAGAGCCGCATGACATGGGGCATCGGCACGGAAACCCAGCTGCACCCGCGCGTCTATCTGATAGCCGAGACCTTTGGCGAGAATCGCGGCAAGCCGTCGTTTCAGGCGGGGTTCCGCTTCTGGGTGGTGCAGGACCGGGTGCAGGTCGATACCACCTACGGCAATGTGTTCGGCGGCGGTACCGGCGAGCGCTTCTTTACGATCGGGCTGCGTCTGCTGTCGCCGGCGTTCCTCCGGTAGCGGCGAGCACGCCGGCCATCCAGCCGCCCCATGTCAGCGTGCGCTAGTGAAGGCAAGCTCAAGTTCAACACCGCTGTAGTCAACGCGCGGTGCAAGCCTGCGGCGTGGGCCTTGCTCGAAGTGAATCAGGCCGTAGCCCTCCATCGTGCGGAGCGTCCGCGACAGGTTCGACACGGCGCGTCCTGTTTTCACCGACAGATCTTCGAGCGATTCTGGATTCGTTTCGGCGATCAGCGCGAGCAATTGGCGATTGGCTGGGGACAGGACCTTGGCCAGCACGTCCAGCGATTGAAACCAGACCTTGGGCTCATTCTTTCCGGGCTTGAGTTCGCCGCGGGCGATAGCCATGGTGCGGGCCTTGAAGTCTTCCAGTGAGGCGATGCCGATCTTGAGGTTGCCGCTCATCATTCACTCCTTTTGCTGCAGGATCTAACGAAGGGCTTACTTTCTCGAAATCTGGCGCGTATTTAGAGCTTTCCCAAAGGGCATTCCCTACTGGCTCCGGCTTTCCCATAGCTGATCGGCTTGCGGCGCCTGGCGCCGGCCTTCATGCCATAGCAGCCAACAATGCTTCCACTTCCTCGCGCCGCGGCGGATACGCGCCGGCCCAGGTCGCAGCGATGGCCGCCGCGGCGGCAGCCAGCCGCGCCTGCGCCGCAAGGTCGGCCGCGGCGCCGGACAGCACGCCGGCCATCCAGCCTCCCATCGCCGCATCGCCACAGCCGACGGTGTCTGCCACCTCGACGGTCAGCGCGGGCTGCTCGACGGCAACGCTGCCCTTGAGCAAGGTCATGCCATGCGCGCCGCGCGTCAGCATGACAGTGGCATTGGGCGCCATGCCGCGTACGTGCGCCAGTGCTGCGTTGGTATCGAGCGCGGGAAAGAGTCCGGCCAGGTCTTCGTCGGAGATCTTGACGTAGCTGGCCAGCCGCAGCATGTGAGCGAGGACGTCGCCGTAGCCGGACGCGCGCATCAGGTCGCGGAAGTTGGGATCGAAGGCAATCCGCTTGCCCGCCTGCGCGGCCAGCGTGGCTTCTTCGCAAAGCCGTGCCGCCAGCGGCTGGCGCACCAGGCTGATCGAGCCGAAATGCACCACCTCTGCCGCCTGCCGCCAGCCTGCGGGCAGGCGGGCCGGGTCAAAATGCAGGTCCGCGCTGTCATCGCCGACAAAGAAATATTGCGGCGGATGGCGCGACGCAACAAAGGCGAGGAAAGGCGAGCGCGCTACGCGCTGCAGGAAGCGGTCGTCCAGCCCGGCTTCGGCGCTGGCCAGCGCCAGGTCGTCGCCGAACAGGTCCTGGCTCACCGCGCCGGCGAACGCGGTGGCGATCCCCAGCCGGGCGCCGACGCGGGCCACGTTCCAGCAGGAGCCGCCGGGCAGGCCCAGCCAGCTGCCGTCGGGCTGGCGGACCATGTCGGTCAGCGCCTCGCCAAATACAACGTAGCGAGGAAGGGGCATGGACATTGCTGTCTCCTGTGATGTCTTGGTTTTGCGCTGCCCACTCAGCCGGCCACCGCGGTGCGCACCGCCTGTGCCCGGCGGATCAGCGCGGCGGTCGAGGCATCGTGCGCGGCGGCGCTACCTGCCGGTGCGCCTTCCAGCTCGCGCTGGATCGGCCCGGCCAGCTTCTTGCCGAGTTCCACGCCCCACTGGTCGAAGGAATTGATCTGCCACAACGCGCCCTGCACGAAGGTGCGGTGCTCCGACAACGCCAGCAGCGCGCCCAGGTGGAACGGGTTCAGCCGCTGCATCAGCAGCGTATTGCTGGGCCGGTTGCCTTCGAAGACCAGGTGCGGCACCAGCGTTTCATCGGACACGCCTTCGGCGCGTACTTCGTCGGCGGTGCGTCCGCGCAGCAGCGCTTCGCCCTGCGCAAAGCAGTTGGCGAGCAGCTTGGTATGGTGGCCGGGCAGGTCGCAGACCGGTTCCAGCGTGGCAATGAAGTCTACCGGAACCAGTTGCGAGCCCTGGTGCATCATCTGGAAGTAGGCGTGCTGGCCGTTGGTGCCGGTCGTGCCCCATACCACCGCCGCCGAGCCGGCGTCGAGGGTGCGGCCATCCAGCCGCACGGACTTGCCGTTGCTTTCCATCTCCAGCTGCTGCAGGAAGGCCGGCAGCAGTTCCAGCGGTTCGCAGTACGGCGCGACGCAGCGGCTGCCGGCGCCGAGGAAGCTGCGATACCAGACATCGAGCAGGCCGAGGATCATCGGCAGGTTTTGCGCCGGTGGCGCGCCCGCGAAATGCAGGTCCATCGCACGCGCTCCGTCGAGCAGCTGCCGGAAACGGTCGAAGCCGATGCCCACGGCAATCGACAACCCCACCGCCGACCACAGCGAGAAGCGCCCGCCGACCCAGTCCCAGAACGGGAACATATTGGCCGGGTCGATGCCGAATGCGGCCACGGCCTCGCGATTGGTCGACACCGCCACGAAATGCCGCGCCAGCGCCGCCTGGGTTGCGCCCTGATGCAGGAACCAGTCGCGCGCGGTACGCGCATTGGCCATGGTCTCCAGCGTGGTGAAGGTCTTGGAGCAGACGATCACCAGCGTGGTGGCGGCATCGAGCGTGGCCAGCGTGCGGGCGAGGTCGCTGCCGTCGACATTGGCGACGAAGTGCAGGCGCGGGCCGGCGGCTTGCGGGTCGGCCAGCGCGCGGCATACCATGCGCGGGCCCAGGTCCGAACCGCCGATGCCGATATTGACAACATCCGTGATGGCACGCCCGTCGAAGCCCGTCCACGCGCCGCTGCGCACCGCGCCGGCAAAGCGCGCCATCTGCGCCAGCACCCCGGCGACATCGTCACCGACCGCCACGCCGAGCGCGCGATAGCCGTCCTCGGGATAGGCGCGCAGCGCGATATGCAGCGCGGCGCGGTGTTCGGTGGTGTTGACCGCTTCGCCGGCGAACATGGCGTCGCGCCGCTCGCCCACCCGTGCCTGTGCGGCCAGTGCGAACAGCAGCGCCAGGGTCTCGTCAGTGATGCGGTTCTTGGCGTAATCGAGCGTCAGGCCGCAGGCTTCCGCGACATAGCGTTCGGCGCGCGCCTGGCCGTGCGGGCCAGCGAACCAGTCGCGCATATGGGCGCCGCGCAGGGTATCGGCGTGCGTGCGCAGGGCATGCCAGGCGGGTAGGGAAGTGGTCATCTCGGTTCCTCTGCAATACTCGGACTACATCTCTTCATGCCAGGCCAGGCCATCGCGCGACAGCAGGGCGCTGGAGGCCGCCGGCCCCCAGGTGCCGGCGGTGTACAGCTTGGGCGGCGCGGTGGTGTTCTCCCACGCCTTCAGGATCGGTGCGACCCAGCGCCACGCCTGCACCTGTTCGTCGCGCCGCACGAACAGGCCCAGCCGGCCGCGGATCACGTCGAGCAGCAGCCGTTCATACGCGCCGACGCGGCGCACGCGCGGCGCGGCGCTGGTCAGCTGCAGGTCGAGCGAGGCGGGCAGCAGTGCCTGCGTATCGCCCGGCTGCTTGGTCAGGAAATACAGCCGGATGCTTTCCTCCGGCTGCAGCGTGATCACCAGCCGGTTGCCCGGCGTGGTGCCCAGCGGATGCGGGAACAGCGGGTAGGGCACGTCGTGGAAGTGGATCACGATCTCCGCCACGCGCGATTGCATGCGCTTGCCGGTGCGCAGGTAGAACGGCACGCCGGCCCAGCGCCAGTTGGCGATCTCGGCGCGGATGGCGACGAAGGTCTCGGTGCGGCTGTCGGGGGCGATGCCCGCTTCGCTCGAGTAGCCGGGCACGGGATCGCCGCCGGCCGCGCCGCGGCAGTACTGGCCGCGTACCACTTTCTCGGCGACGTCCTCGGGGCGGATCGGACGCAGTGCCTTCAGGATCTTCAGCTTCTCGTCGCGGATGGCGTCTTCAGACAGGCTGGTGGGCGGTTCCATCGCCACCATGCACAGCAGCTGCAGCAGGTGGTTCTGCACCATGTCGCGCAGCGCGCCGATGCCGTCGTAGAAGTTGCCGCGGCGCTCCACGCCGAGTTCTTCGGCAATCGTGATCTGCACCTGCCGCACCCATTCACGCCGCCACAGCGGTTCGAACAGCACGTTTCCGAAGCGCACCGCCATCAGGTTCTGCACCGACTCCTTGCCCAGGTAGTGGTCGATCCGGTAGATGCGGTCCTCGGCAAAGTGGCGCGCCACTTCGGCGTTGATCGCTTCGGACGAGGCCAGGTCGTGGCCGAGCGGTTTCTCCAGCACCACGCGGCTGCGCTCGCCGGCCAGGCCCACGCGCGCCAGCTGCTCGCAGATCCTGACGAACAGGTGCGGTGCGGTGGCGAGGTAGCACACCACCACCGCTGCGGCGCGTGCATTGACCAGTTCGGCCAGCGCATCGAAGCCGCCGTCGGCGTTGGCATCGACCTGCAGGTAGACGATGCGGTCGAGAAAACCCTGCCAGGCCGAAGCCGCCGCGTTGCCGGCCAGTCCCGGCAGCACTTCATCGTTGAGCATCGACAGATACGCGTCATGCGCCAGCGGCTGGCTGCCCAGCGCCAGGATGCGTCCGCGTGGATGTAGCGAGCCGGCGGCGTGCGCGTCGAACAGCGCCGGCAGCAGCTTGCGCCGCGCCAGGTCGCCGGTGGCGCCGAACAGTACGAAATCGAATTCCGGGGAAGCTTGGGGAACCGAAGCGCCGGCAGGGTGGCTGTGCATCATGTCAAAGGAAGTAGAGGGGTGGAGGGGCCGGTCATGCCTTCAGCGCGGCGTGGCCCAGCCTTTGTATTGGCCGACATTGGCGCGCGTCACCAGCGTGGACGGCAGCAGCACGGTCGGGTTGGCGGGGCGCTGGCCGTTCATCATGTCCACGCCGAGCTGCACCGCCGTGCGCGCGATGGCCCACGGGTCCTGGCTGGCCGAGGCCTGCACCAGCGTGTCGGCCTTCAGCGCGGCCTCGATATCCGGCGCGCCGTCGACCGAGGCGATCAGGATGCCGCGGCGGTTGAGCTGGCGCGCGGCCAGGTCCGCGCCCACGGCCTGTGGATCGTTGATGGTGAAGACCGCATCCACCTTCGGGAAGCGCGTCAGGTACAGCTGCATCACGTTCAGCCCGCCTTCGCGCGAACCCTTGGCATCCTGGTCGTCGGACAGGATGCGGATCTGCGGATGCCGCGCAAGCACCGTCTTGCAGCCCTTGACGCGGTCGAGCACCGCCGACACCGGCGGGCCGTTCTGGATGATCACGTTGCCGCGTCCCTTGAGCTGCTCGGCGATATAGCCGCAGGCCAGCTCGCCGGCCTGGGTGTTGTCGGTCTGCACGGTGGCGTCGGCGCCGGCGGCGGCAACGTCGACCGCCACCACCACGATGCCTGCCTTGCGCGCCTTGCGTACCGCCGGCTCGATCGCGCGCGCATCGGCGGCGTTGATCAGGATCAGGTCGACCTTGGCGACGATAAAGCTGTCGATATGGGTGAACTGCTTGTTCAGGTCATAGTCTGCCGACAGCACCGTCACCTTGGCCTGCGGATTGACCTGCCGGGCCGCGGCCTCGGCGCCACGCGCCAGGGCGACGAAATACGGGTTGCCGAGGGAACCCAGTGTCACGCCGACTTTTTTCAGCTGGCGTTGCTGGGCTGGCGCGGACGCAGGCTGCGCCGGCGTCTGTGCCACGGCGGGGAGCGCACACACCATGGCGAGGGTGCCTGCCGCCAGGGCGTTGAGGATGGGTTGGATCACGATCTGTCTCCTGTCGGGCCGACTGTCAGGTACGGGCAGAGCCCTTCTGGCGATAGCGGTCGAGCGCCACGGCGCCGATGATCACCAGGCCCTTGATGATGTATTGCCAGATATCCGACACACCCAGCAGGATCAGCCCGTTGGACAGCACCGCGATGATCAGCGCGCCCACCAGCGTGCCGGCAATGGAGCCGACGCCGCCAACGAAGCTGGTGCCGCCCAGGATCACCGCGGCGATCGCATCGAGTTCATACGACTGGCCCAGCTGCAGCCCGTTGGCCGCATACAGCCGCGACGCCGACATCACGCCGCCCAGCCCGGACAGCAGCCCCGACACCGCGTAGACGAACAGCAGCACCACCCACACCTTGATGCCCGACAGGCGCGCCGCCTCGGCATTGCCGCCGACCGCGTAGATCTGCAGGCCCAGCACCGTGCGGCGCAGCACCACCCACGACACCGCCACCACGGCGGCGGCGATCACCACCAGCCACGGCACGCCCAGCAGGTCGCCGTTGCCAATGAAGGCAAAGCCGATATCCGGGTTGTAGACCGTGCTGTCATTGCCTACCAGGCGCGCCAGCCCGCGCACCGCGGTCAGGCTGCCGAGCGTCACGATAAAGGGCGGCAGCTTCATGAAGGCGATCAGCGCGCCGTTGACCAGGCCGAACAGCAGGCCGCACAGCAGCGCCGCCGGCACGCTCAGCGCGGCGAGTTGCGGCATCAGCGATACCAGCATTGCCACCACCGCGGACACCGACAGGATCGACCCGACCGACAGGTCGATGCCGCCGGTCAGGATCACGAAGGTCATGCCCGCGGCCAGCACCAGGTTGATCGACGCCTGCTGCGCGATGATGGAGAGGTTCTGCAGGCTGGCGAAGTTCTCGGTCAGCAGCGAGAAGCCGAGGCACAGCAGCACCAGCACCGGCAGCATGCCGAGAGCGCGCAGGCGTTCCTGCGTGGTGGCGCGGCCAGTGGCGCCGGCCAGGGCAGGGCGGTTGGCAGGGGCGGCAGCCGCGGCCGCGTGGGCCGTGGGATGGAGGGGATTGCGCATGGTGTCTCCTGATCGCTGAATGTCGGGCCTGTGTCGGCCGGTTTGTCTTGGGGCGGTCGTGTTCGTGTCCGAGGTGGCTTTTGCTATGGCGTTTCCGAAATCGCTTGTTTGCTCCGCTCTCCCACTTCATGGGAGCGGGGAGCAAACAGCCCGCTTCGATTAGTGCAGGGTGGGCTGGCCGGCCCCCGTGGCAAGCGCGATGATCTGCTCCTGCATGGCCGCGGCATCGGCACTGCCCGGCACCTCGCCAACCAGCTCTCCCTCGCGCATCACCAGCACGCGGTCGCACAACCCGACCACCTCTGGCAGTTCGCTGGAAATCAGCAGCACCGCCACGCCGGAACGCGCCAGCTCATTGATCAGCCGGTAGATCTCCGCCTTGGCGCCGATATCCACGCCGCGCGTGGGCTCGTCCAGGATCAGCACGCGCGGCCGCGTTTCCAGCAAGCGCGACAGCATCACCTTCTGCTGGTTGCCCCCGGACAGCGACCCCACATTGATCTGCGGATGCGCCACGCGGATGCCGAGCGACCGGATCGCCGAGGCAGTGCGTTGCCGCGCGCTGGCGCGGTTGAGGCGCCCGCCGCGCAGCGCATCGCGCGCCGCTACGATCAGGTTGATGTTCTCGTGCACGCTCTGGTCCAGGAACAGGCCTTGCAGCTTGCGGTCCTCGGTCAGGTAGGCGATGCCGGCATCGATCGCCTGGCGCGGGCTGGTGACGGCCAGCGGCGTGCCGGCGACGAAGACCGCACCCTCGGTGCGCGCATCGGCACCAAAGACCAGCCGTGCCAGTTCGGTCCGGCCGGCGCCGACCAGCCCGGCCAGGCCCAGTACCTCGCCGGCGCGCAGGTCGAAGCTGCACGCGCGCACGCGGCGGCCGTCGGTCATATTGCGTACGGACAGCATGATCTCGCCCGGCTCGACCTCGCCATGGGTGCGGGTGTAGAAGCCGGACAGGTCGCGCCCGACCATCATCTTGACCAACGCGGCCCGCGTCAGCTGCTCGCGCTCCAGGGTGCCGACGAAGCAGCCGTCGCGCAGCACGGTGACGCGGTCGGCCAGCTCATCGATCTCTGCCATGCGATGGCTGATGTAGATGATCGCCATGCCTTCGGCGCGCAACTGGCGGATCAGCGCGAACAGCCGATCCGTCTCGCGCGTGGACAGCGGCGTGGTGGGTTCGTCCATCACCAGGATGCGGGTCTCGAAATGCACCGCGCGGGCGATCTCCACCAGCTGGCGCTGCGCGATCGACAGCGTATGCACCGGCGTCTCCGGCGTGAAATCCGCCCCCAGCCGCGCCAGCGTGGCCTCGCAGCCGCGCGCCATGCCGGCGCGGTCGACCATGCCGCGGCGGTGCAGGTGGCGGCCCAGGTAGATGTTCTCGGCCACGCTCAGGTTGGGCGCCAGGCTCAGCTCCTGGTAGATCACGGCCACGCCATGCGCGCGCGCCGTGGCCGGGCCGTCGATCTCCACCGGCGCGCCGCCGATGCGGCATTCGCCGCCGCCATCGGCGATATAGGCGCCGGACAGGATCTTCATCAGCGTGGACTTGCCCGCGCCGTTCTCGCCCATCAGCGCATGGACCTCGCCGGCATGGACGGTGAGTTGCACGTTGCTGAGCGCCTTCACGCCCGGGAAGGTCTTGGAGATATTGCGCAGTTCGAGCAGGGGAGCGGGGCCGCTTGCCTGCGCGGCGTGCAGGTGCGGCGGCAGGGGCATCGCCCCCATGGCTTCAGACAATGGCATGGCTTGCCTCCGGAACGATGGCGGACGCACCCCGAAGCAGTTCGGCGCGCGGCGAGAAGTTCATGAACATCGGCAGCGATGCGGCACCGACCGCGCCGGCGTTGGCGCCAAAGCAGCCGCGTACCACCGTGGCGGGGGCGCGCGCTTCGGGCGCGCTCTCGTCCAGCGCCTGCTGCAGGCGCGCGATCAGCGTGGGCACCAGCCCGCCGTCGATATCCGCGTCGAAGATCACCAGCGGCACGTCGAGTACCGCCAGCGCGGATTGCAGCGCGGGGGCCAGCGCATCGACGCAGTCGTCGATCCATTCCTCGACCGCCGGGTGGGCCAGTTCGACCTGGCGCTGCAGGTCGGCGTGCCCGTTGACCGTCACGCCGTGGTGGCGCAGGTGGCGCGTCAGCGCGTTGAGGGAAGCGCGCGATAGCAGGATGTCGCGTCGCCTGCCGTTGCCGGCCACGGCGGGCGCCGATGACAGCGTGCTCGGGGGCACCGGCATCATCGCGATATCGCCGGCATTGCCGGACACGCCGCGCACGCAGTCGCCGTTGAGCACCACGCCGCCGCCGATGGCCGGCCCGAGGAACACGTAGAGGAAGTGCTGGGCGTGATGCCGGCCGTAGAACAGTTCGGCCACCGCGGCGGCGGTGCCGTCGTTTTCGCTGAAGACGGGCAGTCCGGTGGCGGCGTTGAGCATCGCCGGGAAGTCAGCCTGGTCCCAGGCGCGAAAGCTGGCCTGGAAGGCCTCACCCTGCACATCGAGTTCGCGCAGCCAGGCGCCCAGGTTGTACGGCTGCGCCACGCCGATGCCGAGCAACCGCTTCTGTTCGGCGGCGCTGAGCAGGGCGCGCATCTCCGCGATGTCGTGCCGCACGGTCTCGAGCGCCTGGTCGGGGTGGGGCAGCACCAGCTGATGGGCGCGGCTGGCCAGGATATGGCCGGCAAAGTCCACCATCACCACTTCTATGCTGCCCCGGTCCAGCCGCACGCCGATGCCGAAGGCCCCCTTGGGCTGCAGCCGGATCAGGCTGGCAGGCTGGCCGCGCTGGCCTTCGGTGCGGCGCCCGGCCTGCTCGATCAGGCCTTCTTCGGCCAGGGTCTGCACGATGCTGCCGACCGCCGTGTTGGTCAGCTGCGCCATGCGCGCCAGGTCGGCCTTGGAGGCCTCGCCGGCGCGGCGCAGTGCCAGCAGCAGCGCGCGTTCGTTATACAGGCGCAGGCTGGCGGAATTCACGCCACGGCCCGCTTTGGATGCGGTCATCTTGTCTCCGTCCTGTCGGCTCGCTTCAGGGGCGAGCGGTATTAATTAATTCATGCTGAATTAAATGATACCGGGGCCCAGAACTCAACCACGGGAAAACCCGGAGGGCGTATTCGCCTCATGAGCCGTTCCGGGCGGCGGGGCGCGCCCGCCGCCGCCTTGCGTGCAGTCACGGCGGCGGCTAGCGTGGAAAGGCAACGACTGGCAACGGGGAGCCCCAATGAAAGCCCGTGCAGAACCCGGCAACTGGAGCCACTTCTATATCCTCGACAAAAGGAACCGGCCGGTTCAGGTAGCCGGCCGCGAAGAATGGCAACGCTGGATGGAGGAGAACGACCCGGTATTCCGCCGCACCGTGTTGGAGGACAGCGGCGGCACCACGGTCACCACGCGCTTCCGGGGCGTCGCCGAGGCGATGGGGAATCCGGTGCTCTTTGTCACGCGCGTGACGGGCATGGGGGAACAGGACAACGAGAGCTTTGGGTCGCCCACGCTGGAGGCCGCGCTGACGCTGCATGAGGAGATCGTGCAGAAGCGGTTGAGGCAGCTGACAGGTAAGGCCTAGCGGTGGCCCGTTCGCAGCGCCGGGGCCGCCGCCGTGTGGCTTACTGCTTCGACATCTGCGTGACGAAGTACCCGCCGGTGCCGGTGCGGCCGGACATCACCAGCGTGTGCTTGTAGCGCGTGTCCTTGGTGACCAGGATGCTGCTATCGGCCGGCATGAACCGGATCGCGGCATAGCCCGTGTGTGGCAGGCAGGCCGACAACCCGCAGGAAGTTGTCCCGGGCTTTGGCGGCGTACCCGCCACGACATCCACGACATAATGATTTTTGGCCGAGCCAGGCTCCGCCAGCGTCACGGCGCCTTGCAGCGTGCAGACCCGGGTGCCGCTGGTATTGGTGCCGGTGAGGCTGCCGGCTTCGTCGATTTGCATCTCGAACGCGTCCTGCTTCCAGCTGCCGGCGATCGCCCGGCCTGCCTCAGGCCGCCGCCTTCCAGAACAGGTAATCGGCCTGGTACCGGACCGTCTGCGTAGCGCCGCTGTTGGCCGCGCCGCAGGCCGCTGCCGGTGCAACCCCGCCGCGGGTGGCCACGCGCTGGATATACGTCACGCCGGTCATCATGCCGCTGCCTTGCGCCGGATTGGCCTTGACCAATTGATGGGGGATATTGCCATCTCCGCCCGGCGCGATCGCAACCTGGGTGGCGGTCACCTTCGATCCGTCGTTCGACTCCCAGGTGGCCGGCGGGCCGTAGTACTTGCCGACGGGCTTGCCGCCGCGGTCGCTAAGTACGGCGTCGGGGCCCACGAAGGCCCATTCGAACTGGTCGCCGGCATTGGCTTTGGGCCGGCACATATAGCGCAGCTCGCCGGTGCCGACCGTCTGCATGGCGAGCTGGTGCCCGGCAGGTACCCGGATGGTGTCGGCAACCGCGGGGGCGGCCATCATGCCCCCGTGGCGCATGTCGCTGGCACAGGCGGCGAGCGCGACGCAGGCGGAAAGCGGAACAAGCAGGGTGGGGCGGATCATGGTCTGGCTCCTGGTTTGGCTAGGGTGCACGCAGCCGGCAGGCTGCATTGGCTTGTACTCACCAGCCGGCCGTTTGGATGCGGCCGGCGGCAAATATTTCTGCAACCAGCGGGCTGAGACCGGTCAGGCGGTCTGTATATGTCTCTTGGCCTGAATTTCATCGCCGTCCTACCGTTCCAGGCAGCCCGTGCCAGGAAGCGCCCGCCTCAGTCTGACAGCGCACCCGCTTGCCGCAGCGCGGCGCGTGCAATCTCCATCCGTGCCTTGGCATGCTCCGGCCGCACCAGGTCCAGGTTGAGCGCAAAGAGGTAGTTGTCGCCACCGCGTTCGACCCAGCCGACCAGCCAGCCCACCGCAGGCTGCGCCGAATCCGCCCAGCCGGTCTTGGCATGCAGCGTGTAGCCGGCGCCGCGTTCCATCACCGTGATGTCGTCCACGGCCGCGAACGTGGCCGGGGAGAACGGCAGCGTGCGCTGCACCAACCCCTTCAGGAAGTCGATCTGCTGGTAGGCCGAGATCCGCAGCGTGCCGTTGAGCCAGAAGCGGTCGACCGGCCCGGAGCTGTCGGCATTGCCATAGTGCGATGCGCTCAGGTAGCGTCGGTACGCCGCGCTGCCCACCCGCCGTGCCAGCGCCTGGTAGGCGGGAACGCAGGAGTTGGGAAAGGCCACGCGCAGCGGCACCTCGGCGTTGCATGCCTCGGGCAGGATGGCCTTGCCGCCGACCAGCCAGACCTTGCCGTCCCATGGCAGCTTGTCATGGTCGACATCGGCGACGGCGCCGCTTTCCAGGCCGATCAGCGAGTTGAGGATCTTGAAAGTCGACGCCGGCGAGTACTGCGTGGCAGCGCGTTGCGGGTTGTACGTCAGCATCCGGTCGCGCCGCAGGTCGTAGATGACCATGGTGCCGGCGGTGCCGGTCTCGCGAAAAAGTGGCGCGGCTTCCAGGGGGACTTCCTTCGGGGCTGCGACAGCGGCGAGGGTGGAAACCAGCAGGCCGAGGCCGACGGCCACCGGTGTCAACAAACGGGCGAGGCGATGGTTCATGGCAGTGGAGAGTTGGAGTTGAGTGGCAATCCGGGCCCGGACCGTGGTGCGCAGCATAGGAGAGCGCCCAGGCAACGCCAACCGGCGCCGCTGTAACTTGCGTAACATGCCGGGGTCGCGCCACCAACACGCCTGATTGCCCGATGCCAGCCACTCCCGCCCTCATCCATATCGACCTGTCCGCCCCGTACCGGGTTGATGGCCAGCCAGCGCGCTACCAGTCGGTGTGGCTGCTGGCGCGGATCTGGCACGCGCAGCGAGCCGGGGAGGGCAGCGTGCCGGCGTCGGCGGTGCGCTGCGCGTTCCCGGCGGCGGCCAACCTACGCATGCTGGTGTCGCGCGCGTTTGCCGACTTTGCGCGCTGGCAGGTGGCGGTCGGGTGGGGTGCGGATGCGCGGCGCGATCCCGACACGGCCAACCCGGCGCACCGCAGCCGCGGGCCGTTCTGGATCACGGCCGCGAGCGCGCGGCGCCTGCGCTTCATTGTGCACGGGCGCACCGTGGGACCGGCTGCAGTGGCCCGGCACCTGGGCTTCAGCGCGGCGGCGCTTGCGCCCGCGCCAGGCAGCATCGACGGCGTCGGCTATGTGATGCGCGACATGGCCTTCTGGAGCCAGCTGACCCAGGCCATGCGCAGCGCGCAGGACGGCTATGCCGGCGCGCACGGCTCGGCCGTGGCGGAATTCTTCCGCACGGCGCAGCGCAGCGCCGCCGACGCCTTCCAACAGGCGCTGGCGCTGCTCAAGGAGAGCCTGGCGTGGCGCCGCTGCGGCCGGCTGGAGCAAAGCCGGGCCGCGCTGCGGCGCTTCGACCGGCTGGCGCAGGGTGGCGATATCAGCGCGGCGATGCCGACCTTCGCCGCCATGGGGCACGTGGTGAGCGCGTGGGAGCGCTACACCCGCGGGGACAACGATGGCGCCGGCGCGGGACTGGCCGCGCTGCGCGCCGATGCCGAGCTGGGGCTGGTGGTGCGCTACAACCCGCGACTGCGCTTTGAGGTGCTGAACCTGGAAGCGCTGCTGCATAAGGCCGAGGCCATGCGAGCGCCAGGCGCCGGCGCGGTGCCGCCGGCACAGGCCGCGCAGCGGGCGCTGGATGCCTTTGCCGGCGCGCTGCAGGCGGCCTATGAAGCGGATTCGGTCGATGCCGTGCAGCATGCCGCCGCCAATATTGGACTGTGCCTGTGGCTGTTCTGGCGGCACGGGCGGATCGATGCGGCACGCGAGTTGTCGGCGGGCGCGGTGCAGCGGCAGGCGATGCGCTGGCTGGGGTTGTCGGAATGGATCTGCGACCGTTTCGGCGTGGGCGGCGGCACCGCCTGGAATGCAATCTTCCTGCTGCGCATTGCGCGCGGCAGCAGCGGACCGGACGCACCGCAGGCAGGGAAGGGCGAGGGCAGCGGCGTGCCGACGGCGGCGGCCAGCATGGCCGCGTTCCGCCGCCAGCGGCCGCTCTCGGTGGCCGAGGCCATCGATGCGCTGCGTCCCTTCCACGCGCCGTTCGCGCCGGCCAAGGGCTTTGTGCGCTGGTCCGCGGTGGCGGCCTTCGCGCTGGAGGACCATGACGCCGGCCACGTCAGGCTGGGGCCGCTGCAGCTGGCCAACCTGCTGCTGGAATCGGCGTGGTACCTCACCCATGAGCAGGGCGCGACGGCGAAGGCCTGTGCCGCGGCGGAGCGGTTGGTTGCACAGTTGCCCTCGCTGCGTGCAGCGGAGCGTGCGTTCTTTGCGGCCGAGATCCGGGCGTTGCCGCCGGAGTTGCGCGATGCCGCGGCGGAGGCAGGCAGGGGGCGGCGCAAGGGTGGGTAGGGAGGAACGAAAAAGGGGCGACTGCATGTCGCCCCTTGGGTGAGTTTGGCGGGTGTTGGATGACCCAGGACACCATGCTTGTTGAACCGCCTGCCCTGTCCCCCGGCCCCGCTCGCGCAGGCGGAAGAGGAGCACACCGGCGGCCTGCCGTGCGTGTCAGCCCGGGTCAGGACAAGCGAGGGTCAATCAAACAACTCTTGCCAGATGCTCTTCTTGCGATAGTGCTTCTGCTCGCGCTCGTAATGGCGGTCGCGGTCGCCGTGGCTGCGGTCCTGCTCATAGCCGCGCTCGTAGCCTTGCTGCTGCGGCGGCGGGCTTTGCATCGCGGCGGGTTGCACTGCCGCGGCGGGGGCCGCGGAGCGCTCCAGGATCTTGTCGAGTTCGCCGCGATCCAGCCATACGCCGCGGCATTTGGGGCAATAGTCGATCTCGATACCCTGGCGCTCGGACATCACGAGTTGCGTCTGCGGGCATACCGGACAATCCATGGTTTCTCCTCTTTGCTGTGAAACGGTCGTGGTAAGACCGGTGCGGCGGGGGTTGGTTCGCCGCAATGCGCGGGAAAAAGTGCTGTGAAGGACGCAATCAGGGCGGCGACCAGCCCACGGGCAAGGGGCAGCACGGAATTTGTCGCCCGCACCACCGTCGAAGCGGGTATGCCTTTGTCTCCTCCCGAAACCCGTTCCCCATCCAACGCGCGGACCTTCTCGCGCCTGGCATGGCTCGCCGCGCTGACCGCCATGGTCTGGGCCGCCTGGCCCTGGCTGCAGCCCCAGCTCGAACGCGCGATCTACGCCGCCCGCCTGTCCGCGCGCGCGGCGCCGGTGGCGCTGCCGGTGCCGGTCGAAGGTGTCGCGCAACGCGCGCTGCGCGATACCTGGCACGGCATGCGCTCGGGCGGCCGCAAGCACGAAGGCATCGACATCTTTGCGCCGCGCGGCCGCCCGGTGTTGTCGGCGACCGAAGGTATCGTCACGCGCGTTGGCACCAACCGGCTGGGCGGCAAGGTGGTGTGGGTGATGGGTCCGGGCCGGCAGTTGCACTACTACGCGCACCTCGACGACTACGCCTCGATCCGCGCTGGAGATATCGTCGCGGCGGGGAGCGTGCTGGGCTATGTCGGCACCACCGGCAATGCGCGCGGCACGCCGCCGCATCTGCACTACGGCATCTACACCGCGGGCGGCGCGATCAACCCGTTCCCGCTGCTGAAGGGACCAGCGGCGGCAGGACCATGAGGGCCCATGCCGGGCTTACGTCAGCCCGTTGCGCACCGCGTAGCATATCCGCCCACCGATCACCATAAGTCTAATATGTTGGGAAATGGATATGTTTAAGCATAAATTGTCAAACGTTTTGTTTCTGATATTGATCGCTTTAATTTCAAATAATTCTCAGGCAACTTGCACTGGGTTGGCACCGATTACTCAGATTGTTCTGAATTTTCCTTCGACTATTGTGGTTGGGCGAGATGTGGCTGTTGGACAAACAGTTGCACGCGCTCAAACCATTGATGGCTCTCACAGAAGTATTCTGAGTTGCGACTCGTCAGGCGGGACTCAATTCCATAGCGGGACCCGTTCCATGGTTCCTGGTTATACCAATGTCTACGATATTGGAGTTCCGGGCTATGGTTTGCGACTTTCGCAACAAAATAGCTCGGGTACTCCATTCTGGTATGTACCTTCTGTAGAGAAGTATTCGTACGCTCTCGGCGTATATTGGATTGCTGTTGTGTATTTTACCGGTGAAATTATCAAGACGAGCAACGCTGGTGGCAGCGGCCCAATAAATCCTTGGCAATATGCAATCCTTGCCGGCGATGGCAATACGGTGTTCGTGAACTGGTAAGTTGCGGCAGGCAGTGCAATTAAAACCCACCACCTGTACTGTGACGAATCCGGTAATTAATGTGGTGATGCCGGCAATAAAGAGCAACGCGTTGGGCGGGATCAACGGGACATCAGCTGTGCAGCCATTTGCAATCAATCTTGACTGCCCTTTGGCGGGACCGAAGGTGTATGTGACGCTGACGGATGCCACCACACCGGGAAACACTGGCAGCACGCTATCGCTGGCGAACGGATCCACCGCGACTGGCGTTGGACTCCAGGTGCTCAGCGGAAGCACGGTGGTGAGTTATGGTCCGGATTCGGCTGTGGCGGGCAATCTTAATCAATGGCAGGCTGGCACTTCGGCCGGCACTGCGATGAGTATTCCGCTCGGCGTTCGCTATATCCAGACCGCCTCGTCGATGGGTGCGGGGCTGGTCAAGGGGGCGGCAACCTTCACGATATCGTATCGGTAGTCACCAGGTGAGCTAAGAGGAATCCTGTGCGTCCTGATGCAGTGCCGGGATACAACGTGGCCGGGGGCGACAGTAGTGGCCGCCGGGCGTGACAAGCGCCCATCCGGCCGCGGCGAAACCTGCTACCGCAGCCGGCGGATGGCGCGACCGCTCAAAGCTTCGCCACATCCAGCACCGCTTGCGCAAACGCCTCCGGTGCTTCCTGCGGCAGGTTATGCCCCGCGCCCCGGATGATCCGGTGCAGCCGCTTGCCCGAGAACTTGCCCGCATAGGCCTTGCCGTCAGTGGCCGGCACCACCCCGTCGGCATCACCGTCCAGCGTGATGGTCGGCACGCCGATCACCGGCCCCGCGGCCAGGTGCTGTTCCAGCGCGTCGTAGGCGGGCTCGCCCTCGGCCAGGCTCAGCCGCCAGCGGTAGTTGTGGATGACTATGGCGACGTAGTCGGGGTTGTCGAACGATGCCGCGCTGCGCGCGAAGGTGGCGTCGCTGAAGTCCCAGCGAGGCGAATTCGCCTTCCAGATCAGCCGGTTGAAGTCGCGCCGGTTGGCTTCGTAGCCAGCGCGGCCGCGCTCGGTCGCGAAGTAGTACTGGTACCACCAGCCATGCTCGAGCGCCGGCGGCAGCGGCGCCTTGTTGCGCTCGCGGTTGTTGATCAGGTAGCCGTTGACCGACACCATTGCGCGGCAGCGCTCGGGCCAGAGTGCGGCGATGATATTGGCGGTGCGCGCGCCCCAGTCATAGCCTGCCAGGATCGCCTGCGCGATGCCGAGCGCATCCATCAGTGCGATGATGTCCAGCGCCACCACGGCCTGCTGCGCGTTGCGCGGGGTTTGCCCGGAGCGGAAGCGGGTGGTGCCATGGCCGCGCAGGTGGGGCACGATCACCCGGTAGCCCGCCGCCGCCAGCTGCGGCGCCACCTCGGCAAAGCTGTGGATGTCGTAGGGCCAGCCGTGCAGCAGGATCACCACCGGGCCGCCGGCGGGACCGGCTTCGGCGTAGCCGATATTGAGCACGCCGGCGTCGACCTGCTTGAGCGGTCCGAACGCGGGCGGCGCGCCGGCGCCGCCGGGCCCGGCGGATTGCGCGTGCGCGCTGCCGATCAGGTCCAGCCCGGCGATGGCGATGGCGGCGGTGCCGAACAGCAGCCGGCGGCGGTGGTTGATGGATTCAGGCATGACGATGTCCCTTTGTTGTTGTGCATGGAAGGATTGTGCGTGAAAGGCCGCGCGCTTACTTGCGCGCAGCCAGTGCCTGCTGGATCGCCGCTTCGGTTTCCTTGTAATTGCCTTCGCCAAAATGCTTGTAAATCACCTGGCCGTTGGCATCGATCAGGTAGAGCGCCGGCCAGTACTGGTTGCGCCAGGCGTTCCAGGTGGCATATGCGTTGTCCTGCGCCACCGGGTAGCGGATATCGAAGCGCTTGATCGCGGCCTGCACGTTGGCCGTCGATTTCTCGAAGGCGAACTCGGGCGTATGCACGCCGACCACCACCAGCCCCTTGTCGCGGTATTTGTCGTACCACTGCCGTACATGGGGCAGCGTGCGGATGCAGTTGATGCACTCGTAGGTCCAGAAATCGACCAGCACGACCTTGCCGCGCAGCCCGGCCACGGTCAGCGGCTCGGAGTTCAGCCACTTCTCGATGCCGGTGAACTCCGGGGCCTTGCCGTAATCGCCGGGTCCGGCGGACGGTGCGGCAAAAGGTGCCGCGGCATAGACGGCCGCGACGACGGCCGTGGTGGCGAGCAGGGTGCGAAAGATGGGGTACATGGTTCAGGCTCCGGACAGGGTGGCGGGCACGGCGAGGTGCGTTAGCCGCATTCCACCGCCCGTGCGTATCCCGGTTGTTTCCGGAACCGGGTCAGATTGCAATGTTTCATGTCTGCCCCCGTTCCAGATACAGAGCGATACAAAGCGCTCCACCCGCCGCCGCATAATGGCGGCACCCGGGCCCAGGCCGCGCATGGCCGCCCGATCATCCACCCGACCATTCCGCCCCGTTTTGCAGGCGCCCCATGACCCAGCAGGACCATATCCTTATTGTCGACGATGACCGCGAGATCCGCGAGCTGGTGGCCGCGTATCTCGAGCGCAGCGGCATGCGCGTCACCCTGGCCGCCAACGGCCGCGAGATGCGCGCAGGACTGGACAATGGCGCGGTCGACCTGGTGGTGCTCGACCTGATGCTGCCCGGCGAAGACGGCCTGGCGCTGTGCCGCGACCTGCGCGCCAGCGAGCGCCGCCACCTGCCGGTGCTGATGCTGACCGCCCGCAACGAAGAGGCCGACCGCATCCTGGGGCTGGAGATGGGCGCCGACGACTACCTGGTCAAGCCCTTCGCCGCGCGCGAGCTGCTGGCGCGCATCCGCTCGGTGCTGCGGCGCACGCGCATGCTGCCGCCCAACCTCCAGGTCACCGAGGCGGCCAGCATGCTGGCGTTCGGGCCCTGGCGGCTGGACACTACCGCGCGGCACCTGCTCGACGAGCAGGACGTGATCGTCGCGCTCAGCGGTGCGGAGTACCGGCTGCTGCGCGTGTTCGTCGACCATCCGCAGCGCGTGCTCACGCGCGACCAACTGCTCAACCTGACGCAGGGGCGTGATGCCGAGCTGTTCGAGCGCTCCATCGACCTGCTGGTCAGCCGCCTGCGCCAGCGCCTGGACGACGATGCGCGCGAGCCGCGCTACATCAAGACCGTGCGCAACGGCGGCTACGTCTTCACCGCCCCCGTCGAGATCCGCGAGGCACGGCCGTGAACGGCGGCGCGCGCAGGGTGCTGGCGTGGCCGCGCACGCTGTTCGCGCGCCTGATGGTGATCCTGCTGGTCGGCCTGGTGCTGGCGCAGGGGCTGTCCTTCGGACTGGTGATGATGGAGCGCCGGGAGGTGGCGGACCGGCTGATGCTGGGCAACCTGGAGATGGACGTGGCCAGTTCGGTGGCGATGCTCGACATGCTGCCGGCGGAGAAGCGCGGCGCCTGGCTGGAGCGGATGCGGCGGCAGAACTACAGCTACCGGCTCGATGCCGGCACGCCCGGCGAACCGCCGCGTTCGGAGCGGGCGCGGCGGGCCGTGGACACCATCGCGCAGGCATTGCAGGGCCGCTACGAGGTCACTGCCAGCAAGGCGCCCGGCAGCCGCGACCGCTTCCAGGTCCACCTGCGGCTGCGCGACGGCAATCCGCTGACCATCGACGTGCATCCGGCCGGCACGCTGTTGTCGTCCTGGCTGCCGGTGCTGCTGGCGGTGCAGCTGGCGCTGCTGGCCGGCTGCGCCTGGATGGCGGTGCGGCTGGTGACGCGGCCGCTGCACCAGCTGGCGGCCGCGGCGGAGAACCTGGGCCCGGACCTTAAGGCCGACCGGCTCCCTGAAAGCGGCCCGGCCGAGGTCGCCCACGCCGCAGCCGCCTTCAACGCCATGCAGGCGCGCATTGCCGGCTACCTGGCCGAGCGCGTGCAGATCCTGGCCGCGATCTCGCACGACCTGCAGACGCCGATCACGCGCATGCGGCTGCGCGTGGACCTGATGGAGCCATCCGAGGCGCAGGACAAGATCTACCACGACCTGCGCGCGATGGAGCACCTGGTGCGCGAAGGCGTGGCCTATGCCCGCACGCTGCACGGCGCCAGCGAGGCCCAGGCGCGCATCGACCCCGATGCGCTGCTCGACAGCCTGGCGGGCGACTATCTCGACGCCGGGCACAACATTGCCGTCCATGGCAGGGCCGGCACGCCGATCCTGACACGCCCGCAGGCGCTGCGGCGCATCCTCGCCAACCTGATCGACAACGCGGTCAAGTTCGGCGGCGACGTAACACTGGCCGTCTCGCGGCAGGCCGATGGCGCGCTGGCCATCGCCGTGAGGGACCGGGGGCCAGGCATTCCGGAGGCCGAGCTGGAGCGGGTGATGCAGCCGTTCTACCGCCTCGAGACCTCGCGCAATCGTGGCACCGGCGGCACCGGCCTGGGACTGGCGATCGCGCAGCAGCTGACGCAGGCGCTGGGCGGCACGCTGGCGCTGGCCAATCGCGATGGGGGTGGGCTGCAGGCCACCTTGACCTTGCCGGCCTAGCGCGCGATGTGCCGGGGCCGTCATCGGCGGCGGGCCCGGCGGCAGTTGTCTTTCCTTCCTTCGCTCCCCTTCTTCCTGCCGCGCTTAGGTGGCTTGCGGCCGTCCCGCCGCTGGCGCTCGCCCGTCGCTTTGTATGGCTTTGTATCTGGCGTCAGCGGAGATACGTGCGCTGACCATTCCGGCGCCGTCCTGCTATTTGCCAGATACACCGGTCGGCTTCAATGCATCTCGTGGCGCGGCGCAACGGCAGATCACCGATCTCCCAGCCGGCGCCGCGATACCGGCCACGCCGTTCGTTGCGGCAACGGCCCATCGACCGAGCCCTGCAACTGACACACGGAGCGTCCAAATGCCTTCTACCAATTTCTCCCGCCTGGCCCGCCAGATCCTGACCACCGTGGCCATCGCCGCCGCCCTGGGCGCCACCGCGCAGGCCGCCTCCGCCGCCGTACGTCCGGGCGACCATGACGTCGGCGGCATCGCCGCGGCCCGCACGGCCGACCGCGACGCCTTCACGGACGGCGCCCGCGCCGGTGAGCGCAGTCCCTTTGTCGACGGCGCACGCATCGGCACGCACGATGTCTTCACGGACGGCGCGCGCGGTGCCGGCGACGCCGCCACCATCGCCCGCATCAGCAACCGCGACGGCTATACCGAGAGCGAGCATGCGCCGGCCAATGGCGATCGCGCCGCCTTGCACGCCGCTGCCTGATTTCCCCTCCTGCCTGGCTGAGCGGTGCACGCTGGCCAGGCTTTTTTTTCATCCTCAATAAGGACCATGCCATGACCGAATCCGTAAAGATCATCTACACCGGCAAGACCCGTACTTCCGGAGGCCGCGAAGGCGCCGCGCGCAGCGACGATGGCCGGCTCGATATCAAGCTGTCGGGGCCGGGCAGCGCCGGCGCCGGCACCAATCCGGAGCAGCTGTTTGCGGCCGGCTGGTCGGCCTGCTTTATCGGCGCGATGAACAAAACCGCGGCGAAGCAGAATATCGTGCTGCCCGCGGACGTCGCGGTCGACACGGAAGTGGACCTTGCGATGAATGACGACGGATATTTCCTGCAGGCGCGGCTGAACGTGAGCCTGCCGGGCGTGCCGCGGGAAGCTGCCGAGGCGGTGGTGGCGGGCGCGCACCAGATCTGTCCGTACTCCAAGATGTCGCGGGGGAATATTGACGTAGCGATCCGTATCGTTTGAGGGATGTAGTGGCGATGCTCCGCTGGGCTTTGAGATAGCCTGGCAGCGTGTACACGCCGACGGTTTGCTCCTCTCTCCCGCAAGCGGAAGAGGGGAGCACACGAGCGGTACGCGAGGGTAGGTCTTCTGTGCGGCTCCCGCAGGCATCGATGCAAACCGATGCTTGGTACGGGAAGGCACACAGCCGCACCCTTTACTCGCCCAGATCAGACGCAAAGGCCCTAGAATCTGGGCCATGTCGCGCGTCACTGCAATGCTCCGCGCATTCATACTTCCGCTGCGGACTGCCATCGGAGGCGAGGGGCATGTCGAGCGTGAACGCTGTTGAAATGCCCCCGCCATGCTGGCGACTGTTTGCCAAAGCCGCCCAGCCGTCTTGCCCCAGCCAAAGTGCTCCAATCTCAACAGCCGGCTAACGGCATGGAAAGAAGGGATGAACATGTCGAATGTGATTGCCCGTGTCGCGACGGAGCCTGCCCAGCCGACTGCCCACCCCGTCCGTCAAGAGGACACTGACCACCGTGCCGGTCCCCATGCTCCGGCGGCAATCGGGCCCGCTGATGCCATCGGGCAGATCCCTGAAATCGACGTTGCGGGTGACGCGGCGCAAGGCCGGTACCGCCAGCATTGCAATACCACTCCATATATTCCGCTATTCAGCCAGGCGTGGTGGCTGGATGCCACCGCCGGCCCCGGGAACTGGAGTGCTGCACTGGTTGAACGCGGTGGCCAGGTGGTCGCAAGCCTGCCCTACGCCCCCCGGCGCATGTTCGGGTTCTCAGTCATTGCCCAGCCAGCGCTGGCCAAGATGGCCGGACCGTGGCTGGCACCGATGGACGGAAAACCACCGAGGGTGCTGGGTCAACAGAAGGAGTTGATGGACGAACTGATTGCGCAGCTGCCGCCGTTCGACCATTTCCAACAGCACTGGGATGCCAGCCAGACCAATTGGCTACCCTTCGCCTGGAAGGGATTCCGCCAGACCACGAAGTACACCTACGTGCTCGATGACCTGTCGGACACGGATGCAATCTGGAATGGCATGCAGCCCAACATCAGGGCCGAAATCCGTAAGGCGGGCTCTCGCCATGGCCTTCAGGTGCGCGACGACCTTGGTATCGAGGCGTTCATCAAGCTGAACAGGCAGGTCTTCACCCGGCAAGGCATGCGGCTACCCTACACGGACGACTACGTACGCCGCCTTGACGCTGCGTGTGCGGCGCGAGGGGCACGCAAGATCTTCATTGCCGAGGATAAATTGGGCCGCCGTCATGCAGGCGTCTATTTGGTCTGGGACGGGCGCGTCGCCTATTACCTGATGGGAGGCTCGGACCCGGTGCTCCGGACCAGCGGCGCGTCCAGCTTGTGCATGTGGGAAGCGATCCGCCATGCCTCGGGCGTGGCGCGCACGTTTGACTTCGAAGGGTCGATGCTGGAGCCGGTCGAGCGCTTTTTCAGGGCATTCGGAGCCAGACAGCAGCCTTACTTCTTTATTCAGAAGACACCATCACGCATACTGCTGACGTACCTGTTCCTGCGTTCGCTCCGCAATCCATAAGGAATCGCTGATTACGATAAGGGGCTCTCGCGTCGACGCGAGGGCCCCGCTTGCGTCCGATTTCCGTGATGCGGAAGGCGAAGGCAGTCTGAGCGCGATTTCCCGGCGCGCTTGCGTTCAGGCGTGCTTCTCCGTGCGGCCGTACTCGCTGAGATAGCGATACTTGCCATAGTAATAGTGCGAGCGATACCAGCGGCCTTCGACGTTGAGGCCGTTGAATAGCACGCCCTTGACCTCGGCACCCGCCTGGCGGATCGCCCGTTGGGAGGCCTGCAGTTCGCCCGCGGTGGTCGTTTCCGCGCGCGCCACCAGGAACACCGCACCGGCCTTGCCGGCGAGAATGCCCGCGTCGGCGGCGGCCAGCACAGGTGGCGTGTCGATCAGGACCAGGTCATAACGCGACCTGAGCTCATCGAGCAGGGCGTCCATGCCCGGGCTCTGCAGAATGTCGGCCGGGTGCGGTGCTTCCCTGCCGGCCGCGATGAAATCCAGCCCCTTCACTACCTGATGCCGCAGTGCCTGCTCCAGCGGCATGCCCATCAGCACGTCGGTCAGCCCGGGGCTGCGCTGCAGGCCGAAGCCATGGTGCAGGCCACCGCGGCGCAGGTCGGCGTCGATCAGCACCACGCGGCGTCCGCTGGCGGCGATCGCGGCAAAGTTCGCACAGATGAAGGACTTGCCGACGCCCGGCGCCGGGCCGCTGATCACCACGACGCGGTTGTGGCTGCCAGCCAGCGCGAACTGCAGCGCGGTGCGGAAGGTGCGCAGGCTCTCCACGGCGGGGTCATTCGGCAGCATGCGCGCCAGCAGTCCGGCATCGTCCTTGTCCGCCGACTGCAATCGCGCCTGCTGTGCGCTGAACGGGATGGTCGAATAGACGGTCATGCCTGTCTGTCGCTCCACCTCGTCGGCGTCGACGACGCCGCCCTCCAGCAAGCGCCGCGCGATCGTCACCAGCAGACCCGCGAGCAGGCCCAGTACCACGGACAGGCTGGCGATCAACCGGCGGTTGGGACTCTCCGGATTGACCGGCACTTCAGCGGGATCGATCAGGCGCGCGGTACCGACCTTGCTGGCCTTGATCAGCCTGAGCTGCTGGACGTCGTTGAGCAGGGACTGCAGCATTTCAGTGCTGACCTTGACGTCGCGCATGAGGCGCAGCACGTTCCGCTCGACATCGGGCAGGTTCTGGATCCGCCCGGAGACGCCATTGAGCTGTGCGTTCAGACCGGCGATCTGGCCATCGACGATGGCAAGTGCGGGGTGGTTGTCGGTGAAGCGCGCGGCCAGTTCCTGGCGCTTCTGCTGCAGCTCCTGCAGCCTGGTCTGTATCTGCACCGACTGCGCCAGGGCCAGCTTGGATTCCTCGCCCAGGTCGATCGTGCCGCGCTGGCCCCGCATCGCGTTGTAGCGGGTTTCGGCTGCTTCGACCTGCTGTCGGACCTGGGGCAACTGCTGCTCCAGGAGGGTGAGTGACTTCTCCGCTTCGGCGCCCCTGCGGCGAACGTTCTGGTCGACGTACGCCGAGGCGATCTCGTTGAGGATGGCTGCGATCATTGTCGGTGAGCCGCCTTCCAGGGCTACGCCGATCACGCCGCTCTGCCTGCCGCGTTCAGATATCCTCAACTGTTCTTGCAGCCTGGAGATGGCGGTGGCGCGAGGCAGGCGGCGCAGCACAAATTTGCTGCCGGCGCGGCCATCGAGCTGGCTGACCAGGAGCTTCACCGTGCCGCGCCCGGTAGCAATCGTCAGCGGCAGGCCTACGGTGCCGGTCGCCCTGGTATCGTCACTGTCAAAACTGACACGGTACTGGTTCCCGCCCAGCGCGGTGAGATGGATCCTGCTCCCCTCCATCTGCGGCGGTACTTCGAGCTGGCCCACGCCGACCGACTCCTTGCCCCACGCGAAGCCGCCCCAGCCGAACAGGCCGGGCGTGGACAGATCGGGATGAATGCCAGCGATGACCCGGCCGATCAAGGGGAAATAGCGTGGCGCGGCCTCGATATCGAGGTGCAGGTTGTCGACCGCCTTGCCTACCACAATCCGAGACCGCAGCAGTTCGATCTCCGCAGTTGCCGCCGTCTTCGCGTCGAATACCGGCGCGATGGCGGTTGCCAGCCTGCCAGCACCGGCGTCGCCATTGGTGTCTTCCACTTGCACCATGATGTCGGTGCGATAGACGGGCTTGGCGAGGAATGCATAGACCAGTCCGACACAGATGACCATGCCGGCCACAGCAAGAAAGGTCCAGCGGTAGCGCACCAGCACATCGACATAGGCGGTCAGATCGACCGGTTTGCCGCCCTCGTCCCTGGCATCCGGAACGTCGTTATGCATGCTCACGACTTTCATGTTCGCCTCCTGTGCGACGGCTGGCGCGATACCTCTACTCACAGGTCAGAAGCAAGAGGCCTGAAGAACGAGCGCATGAGCATCGGATTGCATCCAGTTCGTGCAAGCTGCTCGAGAATTCGCGACGACACCGATCCCCCGATAGGGGCATCCTAGGAAGCCATGCCTCCAGCATCGGTGCGCTGTCGCACATTGCTTGCGCGTGCAGCGTCGCGTGCAGGACGGTGTGGTCCTGCCTCCGTCGATTGGACGATAACCGTTAGGACGATTCCGCTTCCGTTGGCCAGTCCATTAGTCTGGCAGCGCCGTCCCGGCACGCCGGCACTGGCGCCGGGATCGTGGTACCCGCGCTCCCAACCAATAGCCAGTGCAGGTTCCGGCATATGTGTGGGTGACAACAGTTCCACATTTTTGGCGGTCGAGGCACTTCTACAATCGGAGCAGAGCCCATTCGCCCAGCGCTGTCCCCTCGTAGCCAGGCCGGCCTGATCGACCTCTTCGATTCACCACAACAAAGCAGATTCCACCATGTCGAGCCAAATCGCCAAAGACCTCATCGACCGGATCAAGAACAGGGAGTCCATTATCGGCATCGTCGGCCTGGGCTATGTCGGGCTTCCCTTGATGTTGCGCTACTGCGCGATCGGGTTCCGCGTGTTGGGTATCGACATCGACGAGAACAAGGTCGACAAACTCAATGCCGGCCAGAGCTATATCGAGCATATTCCCGCACGCAGCATTGCCCGGGCACGCGAGACCGGGTTCGAGGCCACCACGGATTTCGAGCGCGCAGCGGAGTGCGATGCCATCATCCTGTGCGTGCCGACGCCCCTCAACAAGCATCGCGAACCTGACATGAGCTTCGTCATCAATACGACGGACTCCATCAAGAAGTACCTGCGCGAAGGACAGGTGGTGTCGCTGGAAAGCACCACCTACCCCGGCACGACCGAGGAAGAACTGCTGCCGCGTGTGCAGGAGGGCGGGCTGGAGGTGGGCAGCAACATCTTCTTGGTCTACTCGCCGGAACGCGAAGACCCGGGCAATGGCAAGTTCGAAACCCGCAGCATTCCCAAGATCGTCGGAGGGCAGACGCCGGCCTGCCGCGAGGTCGGCATGGCGCTGTATGAAGCGGCGATCGACCGCGTGGTGCCGGTCAGCTCGACCAAGGCGGCCGAGATGACCAAGCTGCTCGAGAACATCCATCGCGCCGTGAACATCGGCCTGGTCAACGAAATGAAGATCGTGGCCACGCGGATGGGGATCGATATCTTCGAAGTGGTCGATGCCGCTTCCACCAAGCCATTCGGCTTCACCCCGTACTACCCGGGGCCGGGCCTGGGCGGGCACTGCATCCCCATCGATCCCTTCTACCTGACCTGGAAGGCCCGCGAGTACGGTTTGCATACCCGCTTCATTGAATTGTCGGGTGAAGTCAACAAGGCCATGCCGGAGTATGTGGTCGGCCGGCTGATGGAGGGGCTGAACCAGCAGGGCAAGGCACTGAAGGGCTGCCGGGTGCTGGTGCTGGGCATTGCCTACAAGAAGAATGTCGATGACATGCGCGAGTCACCCTCCGTCGAGATCATGGAACTGGTCCGGGCGCGGGGCGCGACGGTCGCCTACAGCGATCCGCACGTCCCTGTGTTCCCGAAGATGCGCGAGCACCATTTCGAACTGTCGAGTGTGCCGGTCGACGGCGAAACGCTCAGCGGCTTCGACGCCGTGGTGCTGGCCACCGATCACGACGGCTTCGACTACCTGCTGATCCGCCAGCATTCGAAGCTCCTCGTCGACAGCCGCGGCAAGTATCGCGCGGCGCAAGCGAATATTGTCAAGGCCTGAACACACGGGGACGCCAGCGTGAAACGATTCGCACTGATCGGCGCTGCCGGCTACATCGCGCCACGCCACATGACGGCCATCAAGGATACCGGCAATGAGCTGGTGTCGGCCTACGATATCAATGATTCGGTGGGCATCATCGACAGCATCTCGCCGCAGAGCGAGTTCTTCACCGAATTCGAACGCTTCTATGACCATGCCTGGCGCCTGCGGCGCGAACCCGCCGCGGCGCTGGACTACGTCTCCATCTGCTCGCCGAACTACCTGCACCAGCCGCATATCGCAGCCGGCCTGCGCCTGGGCTGCGATGTGATCTGCGAGAAGCCGCTTGTTCCCACGCCCGAGTTGCTCGATGAGCTTGCCCTGGTCGAGCGAGAGACCGGCCGGCGCGTGTTCAACATTCTGCAGCTGCGCCACCACCAGGCCATCCTCGACCTGAAGGACAAGGTCGCGAGCGAGCACAACGGGCACAAGCACGAGGTCGAGCTGACCTACATCACCTCGCGTGGCAAGTGGTATATGGAGAGCTGGAAGGGCGACACGCGCAAATCCTTCGGCGTGGCCACGAATATCGGCGTGCACTTCTACGACATGCTGCACTTCATCTTCGGCAAGCTGCAGCGCAATGTCGTGCACCACAGCTCGGACAACAAGGCGGCGGGCTACCTCGAGTACGAGAATGCGCGCGTGCGCTGGTTCCTCTCGATCGATGCCGGCGACCTGCCCGCGGCGGTGAAGGGAAGGAAACCGACCTATCGCTCGATCACCGTGGACGGCGCCGAGATCGAGTTCTCAGAAGGCTTCACCGACCTGCACACCGTCAGCTACCGGGAGATACTCGCGGGCCGGGGCTACGGCCTGGACGACGCGCGCCACTGCGTGGAAACGGTCAACACGATCCGCTCGGCACGCGCTGCAGCGCCCCGCGACGACGAAGGCCATCCTTTCCTGCAGCAACTTCTTGCCTGAGGTTCTGATGACATACCAGATACATCCCTCTGCCATCGTTGACGAAGGAGCACAGATCGGCGAAGGATCGCGCGTCTGGCATTTCGTGCACGTCTGCGCCGGCGCGCGCATCGGCAGCCACTGCTCGCTCGGCCAGAACGTGTTCGTCGGCAACCGTGTCGTCATCGGCGACCACGTCAAGGTGCAGAACAACGTCTCCGTCTATGACAACGTCACGCTCGAAGATGGCGTCTTCTGCGGCCCCAGCATGGTGTTCACCAACGTATATAACCCTCGCTCGCTGATCGAGCGCAAGGACGAGTACCGCGACACGCTGGTGAAGCGGGGCGCGACGCTGGGCGCCAATTGCACCATCGTCTGCGGTGTCGTGATCGGCGAATATGCCTTCGTCGGCGCCGGCGCCGTCGTCAACAAGGACGTGCCGGCCTACGCGCTGATGGTCGGCGTGCCTGCACGCCAGATCGGCTGGATGAGCGAATTCGGCGAGCAGCTCGACCTGCCAGTGCGCGGCGAAGGCGAGGCCGTGTGCCCGAATAGCGGGCAGCGCTACGTCCTGGATGGCGCCACGCTACACAAGGCCGCGGCCTGAGGCAGTGCCCCGGCTTGCCGAATCTGTCTGCAGAGGAAATTTGCCATGATCGAGTTTATCGACCTCAAAGCCCAGCAAGCCCGCATCAAGTACAAGATTGACGCTGGCATCCAGCGGGTGCTGGCGCACGGTCAATATATCCTGGGCCCGGAGGTCGAGGAACTGGAGCAGCGGCTGGCGCACTATACCGGCGCCCGGCATTGCATCAGCTGCGCCAACGGTACGGACGCGCTGCAGATCGCCCAGATGGCGCTGGGCATCGGCGCCGGCGATGAGGTCATCATGCCCGGCTTCACCTATATTGCCACCGCCGAAACCGTGGCCCTGCTGGGAGCGAAGCCGGTCTATGTGGACGTGGATCCGCGCACCTATAACCTGGATCCGGCGGCACTCGAAGCCGCTATCACGCCCCGCACCAGGGCCATCGTCCCGGTCAGCTTGTATGGCCAGTGCGCAGATTTCGACGCCATCAACGCCATTGCCGAACGCCATGGCATCCCGGTCATCGAGGACGCCGCGCAGAGCTTCGGCGCCGCCTACAAGGGCCGCAGCAGCTGCAATCTGTCCACCATCGCCTGTACCAGCTTCTTTCCCAGCAAGCCGCTGGGTTGCTACGGCGACGGCGGGGCGATCTTCACCAACGACGACGAACTGGCCAGGGTGATGCGCCAGATCGCCCGTCACGGTCAGGACCGGCGCTACCATCATGTCCGCGTTGGCGTGAACAGCCGGCTGGATACGTTGCAGGCGGCCATCCTGCTGGCGAAGCTGTCGATCTTCGATGAGGAGGTGGCGTTGCGCCAGCAAGTGGCGGTGCGGTACGGGGAACTGTTCCGTCGCGGTGGGTTCGAGGCCACGCCGCATGTCGAACCGCACAACCTCAGCGTGTATGCGCAGTACACGATTCGTGTCCAGGATCGCGACGCCCTGCAGGACGAACTGAAGGCCGCAGGGATACCCACCGTCGTGCACTATCCGCTGCCGTTGAACCGGCAGCCCGCAGTAGCCGCTTGCCAGGCCCGCCTGCCGGTCGGCGACGCAATGGCGCAGCACGTGTTGAGCCTGCCAATGCATCCTTACCTCGACATGGCAAGCCAGCAGGCCATTTGTTCAGCAATTCTCCAACTTGTCATGCGCCAGCCAGAGCGAGTCGTGCCTTGACCAAGCAAGCGCTTGCCGCGGACCCCGACACGGCAGCGAAGCCGCGCGTAGGCAGAAGTGTAGGCGTGCTGGTCAGCGGGCAGGCCGCCGCGCAGGTACTCACGCTGGCGGCATCGCCAATTCTGACCCGCCTCTATGCTCCGCAGGATTTTGGCGCCGTGGCGGTCTTCGCGGGCCTGCTGGCGTTCTTCGGCGTTGTCGCCTGCCTGCGCTACGACGCGTCGATCGCCCTGCCCGCCAGCGACCGCGATGCCGAGAACCTGGTGGCTTTGTGCCTGCTGTGTGTTGCGTCGACTACCGCGCTATGCGGGCTCGGCGTGCTGCTGTTCGGTGATTCGCTGATCCTGGCCCTGAACTGGTCGATCGACGCCAGCGTTCTCTGGCTGCTCCCCTTCGGCGTTGCTTCGGCCGGACTCTACACCGTGATCGAGAGATGGATGGTCCGGATGCAGTACTTCGGCCAGTTGGCGCAGACCAGGCTGCTGCGGTCCCTGATTGCAAACCTGGTTCAACTGGGAGGCCACGGCTTCGGCGTATTGGCCTTGATAGGCGGAACAGTGATCGGGCATGGCACCGGCGGACTTTTCTACGCAATCAGGGAAATCCGGCGCAGGCGGGGCGGCAACATAAAAGTGCTCCGGATCGTTGCCCTTGCACGCCGCTACAAGGACTTTCCGCTGTATTCCACCTGGACGGCCATATTCAATGTGGCAGGCGTGCACCTGGTGCCGCTGATCTTCTCGGCATTGTTTGGCGCTGCGGTAGTGGGCTACTTTGCTTTTGCGCTGCGCATGGTGTCGGCGCCGATCACGCTGATCGGCGCCGCGATCGGCAGCGTATTCTTCGCCCAGGCCCCGGCCGCCCTGCGGGCCGGCCGCCTGCCCGAGGTGGCCGAGGCGCTGCGCCGGAAGCTGGCCAACGCCGGCATCCCGGCGCTGGTGCTGCTTATCTGCGCCGGGCCGGACCTGTTCGCAGCCGTGTTCGGTGAACGGTGGCGCATGGCCGGCCACTATGCGCGCTGGATGGCACCCTGGATCTATTTTCAGTTCCAGTTCTCTCCGCTGTCCTGCCTTCCCGATGTGATGGAGTTGCAGAAGATGGAACTGACCGCGCAGTTCAGCACCTTCGCAATTCGTCTTGCCACGCTGGCAATGTGTTACGGATTCAGCGTTCCGGCGGACCCGAGCATTGCCGTGTTTTCGGTGGTGAGCGCCTTCGCCTATCTCGGGATGCTGGCCCTGTTCATGTCGCGAGTGGGGGTAGGGCTCAGGGCAATGATGGCGCACGATGCGAGACGGATTCTCGTCTTCTGCGCCTGGGCGCTGCCGTCGATATTGCTGTTCAGCGGCGAACCCGACTGGCGCACTCTTGCCAGCGCGATTTACTTCCTGGCGCTTTCGGCGTTCTGGATGCGGCGCACCCTGCGCGAGACGCGCCCCGGCACCGGCCAGACATGAAATGGGTTGTAGACGGAGTGACAAGCGCAGATGCTTAACGTAGCCCACCTCACCTCGGTTCATCCACGCTACGATGACCGGATCTTCCTCAAGCATTGCCGCAGCCTGGCGGCCAATGGCTATCGGGTCTCGCTGGTTGTGGCCGACGGCAATGGAGATGAAAGCCGGGAAGGGGTTTTCATCGCCGATGTCGGCACCTCGCCGGGGCGCTTGAACCGCGTCTTCAGTACCACCGCGCGCGTGCTGCGCCGCGCGATCACGCTGAATGCCGATGTCTACCACCTGCACGACCCCGAGCTGATTCCCGTTGGCTTGAGGCTGAAGAAGATGGGTAAGCGTGTCATCTATGACTCGCATGAGGATGTGCCCAAGCAGTTGCTCACCAAGCCCTACCTGGGACCGCGGCGGTTGCGAGCGCTGTCGGGCGTCTTCGCCATGTACGAGCGGCACGCCTGTCGCGCATTCGACGGCATCGTGGCGGCCACGCCATATATCCGGGACAAGTTCCTGCCGATCAATCCGCGCACGGTCGACATCAACAATTTTCCCATTCTCGGCGAACTGGACGGTCCGGTGGACTGGGAAGCCAAGCGTGCGGAAATCTGCTATGTCGGCGGCATCAGTTCAAGTCGCGGTATCCGCGAGACCGTCATGGCGCTGGAGCAGATGCAGTCCGCCGTGCGGCTGAACCTGGCTGGCCGGTTCGGCGACGAGGCGCTGGAGTCGGAGGTAAGGGCGGCCAGCGGCTGGTCCCGCGTCAACGAACTCGGGTTCCTGGACCGGGCCGGGGTGCGGAGCGTGCTGGCGCGGTCGGTGGCCGGCCTGGTGACGCTCCACCCGATGATCAATTTCCTCGATGCGTTGCCTGTGAAGATGTTCGAGTACATGGCCGCGGGGATCCCGCCCATTGCCTCCAGCTTTCCGCTCTGGCGTGAGATCGTCGAGGAAAGCGAGAGCGGCCTGTGCGTGGACCCGCTGGATCCGAAGGCGATCGCCGCTGCCGTCGACTATCTGGTGACGCACCCGGATGAGGCGCGCCGCATGGGTGAGAACGGCCGCCGCACCGTGGTCAGCAAATACAACTGGGCCAAGGAGCAGGACAAGCTGCTGCATTTCTACGAGCGGATTCTGGCGTGAAGTGTGAGCTGGGTCACGCACTGCCCTACAAAAGTAGCGGCAACTTTGATTAGATGGATAGCGCGGGAGCGGATCTCCATCGCCGACCCTTGCATCCGGAGAGGCACGATCCACGGCTTGTGCGGCCGGGACCTCCACAGGCTGATTGACGGGGACGAACGCGATGGCGATCGGGAATTCGACCGAAATAACGACTGACAGGGGAAGCAGCAGGGCGATCATGAAGCACAGCTACTTCTCATTGTTCGGCGGCGTAGTCTTCCTCACGCTCTTTCCGGGCTACTTCTTCTATCACAGCGCGGTTGCCGGCGCTTTGTTTCCGCCGGTGCTGGGCGGCTTCTTCGGCCCCATGTCGGTGGTGCTCGGCATCCCGCTGCTGATACTCGGCTTCGGTGCGCTGATAGTCGGGCGCGAGCGGACACTGTTTATCGATCAGGCTTTCTTCCTGTATGTGTCTTTTGTCACGGCATGGTCAAGCCTGCACTATCTGTTCGGTACGGGAGTGCAGGAGTCCTTCCCCTTCTACATGTATAACCTCAGCACGATATTCCTGTGGCTGGTGGTCTACGTGGCGGTACGGAGCCTCGATCTGAACGGGAAGTGGCTGCGTTGGATACTATCTCTTTCACTGCTCTACTTCCTGGCCGTCGCCGCATGGAACTCGGATGGCCAGTTCTACGATACCGAAAGAGTCGTTGGTGACGCGGTGCGGGTCTCCGGCTATCAGGGTCTGGCCCGTTCGGCCGCCGTTGTCGCCCTGGTGTTGCTCGCGTTGAATCGGGGATTGCGTGGCGCACTGATTGTAGTGATTACCGTGCCGCTATTGTTCCTGTTAGGGGCGCGGTCCGAGTTCATGGGATTCCTGGTGGTGGCCGCAGTTCTCTTCGGAATTCGGGAAGGCGCATTGCGTACCACGCTGATCTGGGTTCCGCTGGGCATTGCGTGCGTCGCCTATCTGGCTGTCAATTTCGAAGTCTTCGATGGCAGCTCGCGCATCCTGCAGCTTCTGGAGATCAGGGAATCCACTTCCTATCAGGCAAGAAACGAGTTGCTCGGGTATGCCGTCAAGACCATCGGGGAGCATCCCCTGCTCGGCAGCTATGGTTCCCAGATGTACCTTGGCGAGATGGGGGCCTATGCGCACAACGCGCTTTCCGCCTGGGTCAGCTACGGGCTGGTGGGCTTTCTGGGCTTTGTCCTCCTGCTTGGCTATGCATTGGTGCAGTCGGCCAGGCTGGCCAGAAAGGGCTACGCGGCGGATCCGCAGGTCGCGCTAGCGCTGGCGTTCAGCGTCTATGCGGTGACATTGGCGGCCACCGCCAAATCCGTCAACGACCCGATTTTCGCCTTGGCATGGGGCGCGACGGCGTGCGCGCTGGACAAGCGCAGGCGGGCGTGCAAGCCACCACAGACCGTCAGGCGCGCACGGTCTCATGAAGCAGATAGGGATGCACGATCACCACGTCCGGCAGGCCGGTGAGGGGTGGGCACCAGGCATTGCCACCATGCCGGGCCTCCGCGATACCTTCCGTCCGACGGCTGATCGCCATCTGCATGATGTTGCGCGTGCCATGGATCCACTAGTCTTGTGATCGGGCAAAGACCCGTACAGCGACAATAGTCACTCATCGATGACTGAGGCATATGGACATCAATCAGCAGAAGTACAGAGAGCTCTGCGAGATCGAACGCTCAATCCCGTTTTCCAGCCAGGCCTGGTGGCTGGACGCTACGGTCGGGCCTGACCGGTGGAGCGCGACCCTGGTGGAGCGGGCAGGGAAGGTGATCGCGGCAATGCCCTACGTCAAGAGGACGAAATACGGCTTTGTCATTCTTACCCAGCCTCCCGCTGGCCATGGCTTGGGTCCCTGGCTGGCGTGCAAGGACGCAAAACCGACAAAATTGCTCAGCCAACAGAAGGAGCTGATGACCGAGTTGATTGAACAATTGCCGAGGTTCGATCATTTCGCGCAGGCGTGGCATTACAGCGATACCAACTGGCTGCCTTTCTTCTGGAAAGGCTACCGGCAAACCACGAAATATACCTACATTCTTCCGGACCTCAGTGACGAGACGTCGCTTTGGAGCGCCATGCAACCCACCGTGAAACAGGACATCCGGAAGGCGACTGGCCGCTTCAATCTTCGCGTACGCCACAGCGATAGTATTGACGAATTCCTTCCCCTGAACCGCAATGTTGGCACCGACCCGAGATGGCGACGAGGCTATTCCGATGACGTCGCGAGGCGGATCGATGCTGCGTGCAAGGAGCGTGGGAAGCGCAAGATATTCATCGTCGAGGACGAGGAGGGACGGGCTCACTATAGCGCCTATCTCGTGTGGGATGAGCGGAGCGCCTATGGTCTGATGGGTGGCGCAAACCGGGACATGCCGCCCAATACCGGAGCCGGCAGCTACTGCATATGGGAAACGATCAGGTTCGCCGCGACGGTAACCAGGATCTATGACTTTTCAGGTTCCATGCTGGAAACGGTGGAACGCTTCTTCCGGGGATTCGGTGCTGTTCAGAGACCCTATTTCCTGATTTCGAAGACACCATCCAGGGCGCTTTCCCTGTATCAGCTCATGCGGTCCCGATAGCGGGGGCCAGCGGGGAGGCAAGGCGCCTGCGCTTCTACAAGGAGATGCTGGCATGAGGCAGAACAACGGACGCGCCCGCCGCCGCCGTGCGCCGGCGCTGCTGCGGGCCTGTGGCCTGGTTGCACTGCTGGTCTGCACCGTGCCGGCGGCACAGGCGCAATCCGGCGGCTTGATGCCCGCCGCGCTGGACTGCGGTGGTCCGATCGAAGGCGCGGTCTGGCGCCGCTGGGACGAACGCGGCTTCGCCTACGTGCAACAGCAGCTGATCGCGGAACGGCTGGTGAAGGAGGGTGACACCTACGCGCTATACCATTTTGAGATCTACTTTCACAACCTGCTGGCCATGGCACAACGTTGCCAGCGGATCGCCCGGCAGGGCCAGCTGGCCAGCCTGGTCTCCAGCACCTACGCGCAGCTGGAACCGGCGCCCGGCAAGCGGCCGGGCCGGGCATGGGTATGCCGCGGTGGGCCCGAGTGCAGCCACACCGTCTGGCTGCGCAACTCCGAGGTGATGCTCAACAGCACCCAGTTCCTGGCATTCGCGAGCAGCCTTGCCAACGGCATGAGCCGCGCGGTCCGGACCGGGGCTCCCGGCGATTTCGTCGAGCAGACCGCGCGCATCGCGCGCGAACACCTGGAGCGCTGGAGCGCGCCCGCGGCGCAGGACGCGTTGCACAAGCGGATCGCCGCCAGGCCGGAGGATGTGAAGAACAGCTCGTCCGAGTTGTTCCTGACCGACAAGGAACTCTGGCAGATCGCCATCTACGCGGACCTGGCCGGCATCCTGGCGACGCGGCCTCGCCTTGCTCCGGCGGCGGGCGTGGATGACCCCGGCTTCGCCGCGATGAAGACGCATCTGGACTTGCTCCTGCGCCTGGTTGCGGCTCGTATCACTGTACAGGAGCTTCCTGGCGCGGATGGCAAAGCGGGCAAGGGCGTCAGGGTGGCCGACCTCGACGCGGGATTCTGGCGGCTCTTTGACGACAACCGGTATGCCGCCTACACCGGACGCGACAAGCCGGTTGTCTGCAAGCGCGATCCGGCCAGGCCAGACGTGTTCAAGGTGCAGACGAACATCTCCGCTGAGCGCTTTGAGCCGGTCGCCAACATCGGCTGGGACATCAGCCACGCGCGGCGGCTGGTGCATTTCTTTGATGCCATCGAGCGCAATCGCTCAGCGATGGCGCAAGTGTTCGGCATCGCCCCGGCGAGCTTGCCCTCGCAAGACACCATCGCGGCTTTTGCGCGCCAGTTCAGTCGTCATGTGTGGAACCAGGACCCGGCTCGCCCGCTGTTCACCAACTACTACAGCGGCGCCAATGGCTGGTATCGGGTGAACTACGACAACGGCACCGGCAGTTGCGCGGAGGGCATTCCACCCTATGGCCTGGCGGAGGCCTTCCCGACCGGAGGCTTTGCGACGTGGCCCGCACTGCATGCGCTGGGGGTGCGCTTGTACGACCTGACGCAGTCGCCACGCGACGAAGACCGGGACTTCGTTGTGGCGCATTACCCAGGCCTGGTCGGAAAGCACGGCGACAGCAGGCGCATGCTTGCCGAACTGATGTTCTGGCCTACGCTGGTTCGCCGCAACGGCGCACGCTGAAGGACGAGGGCATCGCCGCAGCGCTGCCTGCCATCGAGCGAGCGCGGTCCCTGTGGAGGCGGGACCGCGGCTTGCCGGTGCGATGGCTTGTCAGTGGGCAACCACCGCCTGGTACAGCTCCCGCTCATCGGCATTGCCGAGCGAGGAGTTGTGCCACAGCATCGTGAAACAGCCATTCACCGCATTGCAGGTATCCTTCAGTTCCCGGAATTTCTTCCAGGCTGCCTCGCTGGTTCCAAGCCGCATATAGCCCATGACGGTGGCTTCCATCGCGATCAGCGGGCGAATGCGCAGGTTCAGGGCCTTTCCCGCGACCGGATCGAAGGCCGGGTACTCGAAGCAGGTTCCGCAGCGGAATCCGGCGCGGTCGGCGTAGCTGAGCGTGCTGTCGTAGGTCATGCCCGCCTGCTCCCAAGCGAGCATGGTGGTCGGGTGCGCCTCGCCGATGACGCGCCGGTGGAATAAAGCTGCAGCAGGTCTCATCCTTCCAGTTCTATAATTTTCGCTTCCAGGCTGCAACTTCCATCCAATGCCTTTCCGTCATCCTCAAGCGAGAAGGCCCAACCATGGCGCGGGCATATGAGCTTGCCATCTTCCGTAATAGTGGCGCAAGACAGATCTGCTCCTTGGTGAGGGCAATAGCGATTGATCTCATAACGTATTCCACTGCCCCGGGAAATCATTATTCTTTCCTTCGGAATGGCGAGCGTTTGGAGTATGGAATCGCGAAGATTTGAGACATCCGAAAGTAGGAATATGTTTATGATGTTGTCAAATCTGTCAGGAGCGCGATATAGCTTTGCCCTCAGCGAGAGGTGAATGTTCTGCCATCGGTCGCGGCCGCACATCAAGGCAAAGTATTTCTTGTCCGCGGTAATTCGCCAAAATGCCGGCATGGAACCAGGCGGATTAATAATGGCTTTCTCTGACAAATCAATACATATGGAGTCATCTTCGCCATCACCCCAGGCCAGTACCAGAAGAGACTCACATTGGAATTCCAGGTCCCAGATCTGATCCAGTCTGTTATTTATTTCATCTATCAGTTTTTCCTTTGAAAAATCAATAGCAAGACCTTCCCAGCGATCTGCAATATCCTTTTTGTAATCAAGAATATCGCGTTCCCTGGGTGGGGCGATGGGCTCCCGTGCGGTGAGTTCATTTATCTCATCCCCCGGCCTTGGGTACAGGATGTTTTCAATATTGGCGCGCAACAAATATTGATGAAGTTCTGGTTGGTGAATGAAAATGTTGCCGACCCCGTATGATAGGGGCAGGGGCAGGAAAGGAAATATTGCGGGCCCCGCAGCCGGGATGAAGAATCTTGGCTTAAGCCTTTGCATCGCGCCAACCACATTGTCAAGTTTTTTGATCGATTTTTCCTTGCTGAGCTCCGCTCGTTCGCTTTCACTGTAATTCTCATAACAGACCGGATGCCAGGTCGCCCCAGAAAACTGAACTGAATAGTAGGTTATCGACCTGGGCAGCTGATCAAGCCGATCAAATATCTTGCAATCGTTCTGGTTGAAAAAACTGAAAGCAGGCGTTTCAATCAGAAGCGCGCTATCATGATTCACTCCAATGTCCGACACAAAGCAGGTCAGCGTCAACCATGCGCTCATCAAGCTTGGCTGGCCATCGAGAAGTTCGATATATTGAAATCCCAGTTTGTCGATCTCGCTCCTCAGGGCGTCATCGCGAAATCGTGGAATAACAAATACCGCATCCCGGCCGATCTTGCTCAGGGTGTCCACGTCAAAATGATCCTGATGCTCATGGGAGATATATATCCAGCCCTTCTTTCTTTGGCTTGTCTCTATGAATTCGGCTTGAAGATGATGATTTTTTGGATACTGGAACCAGCTGCCATGGAATGCTCCGTTATCGGTGAGCCAGGGGTCTATCGCAAGATATTCCGTTGACGACTCGACCAGAAAGCCGTTATGCCCCAGGAATTTCAGGGAGACCGCTTGCTGCATACCCGTGCCAGTGATGTTCGCCATGGTCACTTCTCCTCATATCCTATATCCACGCCTTGGAATGGGTGCCGAAGGTCTCCTTAAAGATCCCCAGCCCGACCGCGATCGCCTGCCTCGAGCAGGCGCCATCGCCAACATTGTGCAGACCGATCTCGAAGCCGTTGTCCGACAAAAGGGCTCAGGTGTGTGCGAGCACCGCCAGATACAGGGCCCGTTCCTTCGCGGTGCCGAGCGAGGAGTTGTGCCACAGCCTCGTGAAGCAGCCGTTAAGGTTGAGCAAATTATCGAGATCACCGGGAGGCGTTACAACGGCACTGGGTGCGATGGCGCACGGATGTCTCATATGTCCAGGCTCACCAATTAATGTTACCGAGTGGAGACATTAGCCGTGCGATCAGGCGTAAGGGCCTGCGACCAAGCTTCGTAATTTTGCTCTGCCTTATCGGCATGACGTTTTGCCTGCCAAAAGCGGCCGGTTCCGGAATCGGTCTGACTCAAATCGAACAAATACAAGGAGTTGCAACGTGAGTGGACCATTCGATTAACCGTGGGCACGCAAGGCCGTTTCCCCAGCAGAAGAATGCAATGCCGCGCTGACGGACTGGGCACGGTGCGGGCCAGCCTGCAGAATCTGCGCTTCTCCGACATCGAGACCATCGAACCGAAGTGCATGCAAAGGCGTTGTCAACTTGCCGATGGCGAGACAAGGCAGTGGCATGTTGTACCACTGCTTAGGCAGCGGATGACGGATTTTGGGCCGCTTGGGTGAAGTGGTGCCAGGCGGTGAATCTCGCTGCGAGGTGCTTGCGATAGAGCGAAGCACACAGCAGATGCCGTTTCAGCGCGAAGTGTTGCCGAATCGGACCGAAGCTCGACAGGAAAGCCTGCGTGCGTTTCGGATCGCGAAAGCCACGCATGCGCCGCTCCCGTTCGCGGGTCGGCTGGTGGCTGTTCTCGGCCCGATTGGCTGCGCAGTTGATCGGTGACGATCCTGCGCGGTGCCGGGCAGAAACGCAGGACGCGCTGAAAGAAGTGTTTGGCCGCGGCCTTGTCGCGCCGCTTCTGCAGCAGCATGTCGAGTTCGGCGCCATGCTCATCGACCGCCCGCCATAGCAAGTAGGGCTCGCCGCGCAACGACACGCCCGCTCTGGCGTGAGATCGTCGAGGAAAGCGAGAGCGGCCTGTGCGTGGACCCGCTGGATCCGAAGGCGATCGCCGCTGCCGTCGACTATCTGGTGACGCACCCGGATGAGGCGCGCCGCATGGGTGAGAACGGCCGCCGCACCGTGGTCAGCAAATACAACTGGGCCAAGGAGCAGGACAAGCTGCTGCATTTCTACGAGCGGATTCTGGCGTGAAGTGTGAGCTGGGTCACGCACTGCCCTACAAAAGTAGCGGCAACTTTGATTAGATGGATAGCGCGGGAGCGGATCTCCATCGCCGACCCTTGCATCCGGAGAGGCACGATCCACGGCTGGTACGGCAGGGACTTCCACTGCTATCTGTTCGGTACGGGAGTGCAGGAGTCCTTCCCCTTCCATATGTATAACCAAGGATCCGCTAGTCTGGTGATCGGGGAAGACCCGTACAGCGACAACGGCCATTCACCGATGACTGAGACATATGGACCTCAATCAGCAGAAGTACAGAGATCTCTGCGAGATCGAACGCTCAATCCCGTTTTCCAGCCAGGCCTGGTGGCTGGACGCTACGGTCGGGCCTGACCGGTGGAGCGCGACCCTGGTGGAGCGGGCAGGGAAGGTGATCGCGGCAATGCCCTACGTCAAGAGGACGAAATACGGCTTTGTCATTCTTACCCAGCCTCCCGCTGGCCATGGCTTGGGTCCCTGGCTGGCGTGCAAGGACGCAAAACCGACAAAATTGCTCAGCCAACAGAAGGAACTGATGACCGAGTTGATTGAACAATTGCCGAGGTTCGATCATTTCGCGCAGGCGTGGCATTACAGCGATACCAACTGGCTGCCTTTCTTCTGGAAAGGCTACCGGCAAACCACGAAATATACCTACATTCTTCCGGACCTCAGTGACGAGACGTCGCTTTGGAGCGCCATGCAACCCACCGTGAAACAGGACATCCGGAAGGCGACTGGCCGCTTCAATCTTCGCGTACGCCACAGCGATAGTATTGACGAATTCCTTCCCCTGAACCGCAATGTTGGCACCGACCCGAGATGGCGACGAGGCTATTCCGATGACGTCGCGAGGCGGATCGATGCTGCGTGCAAGGAGCGTGGGAAGCGCAAGATATTCATCGTCGAGGACGAGGAGGGACGGGCTCACTATAGCGCCTATCTCGTGTGGGATGAGCGGAGCGCCTATGGTCTGATGGGTGGCGCAAACCGGGACATGCCGCCCAATACCGGAGCCGGCAGCTACTGCATATGGGAAACGATCAGGTTCGCCGCGACGGTAACCAGGATCTATGACTTTTCAGGTTCCATGCTGGAAACGGTGGAACGCTTCTTCCGGGGATTCGGTGCTGTTCAGAGACCCTATTTCCTGATTTCGAAGACACCATCCAGGGCGCTTTCCCTGTATCAGCTCATGCGGTCCCGATAGCGGGGGCCAGCGGGGAGGTAAGGCGCCTGCGCTTCTACAAGGAGATGCTGGCATGAGGCAGCACAACGGACGCGCCCGCCGCCCGCTTGCGCGGGCGCTGCTGGGCGCCGGCGGCCTGGTTGTACTGCTGGCCTGCACCGTGCCGGCGGCGCAGGCGCAATCCGGCGGCTTGATGCCCGCCGCGCTGGACTGCGGTGGTCCGCTCGAAGGCGCGGTCTGGCGCCGCTGGGACGAAGGCGGCCTCGCCTACGTGCAACGGGAGCTGATCGCGGAACGGCTGGTGAAGGAAGGTGACACCTAGTCCATCGCGTCTTTGAAATAGCACCCCATTCATCTATGATGGTTTTGCGACGTGGCCCCGCACTGCATGCGCTGGGGGTGCGCTTGTACGACCTGACGCAGTCGCCACGCGACGAAGACCGGGACTTCGTTGTGGCGCATTACCCAGGCCTGGTCGGAAAGCACGGCGACAGCAGGCGCATGCTTGCCGAACTGATGTTCTGGCCTACGCTGGTTCGCCGCAACGGCGCACGCTGAAGGACGAGGGCATCGCCGCAGCGCTGCCTGCCATCGAGCGAGCGCGGTCCCTGTGGAGGCGGGACCGCGGCTTGCCGGTGCGATGGCTTGTCAGTGGGCAACCACCGCCTGGTACAGCTCCCGCTCATCGGCATTGCCGAGCGAGGAGTTGTGCCACAGCATCGTGAAACAGCCATTCACCGCATTGCAGGTATCCTTCAGTTCCCGGAATTTCTTCCAGGCTGCCTCGCTGGTTCCAAGCCGCATATAGCCCATGACGGTGGCTTCCATCGCGATCAGCGGGCGAATGCGCAGGTTCAGGGCCTTTCCCGCGACCGGATCGAAGGCCGGGTACTCGAAGCAGGTTCCGCAGCGGAATCCGGCGCGGTCGGCGTAGCTGAGCGTGCTGTCGTAGGTCATGCCCGCCTGCTCCCAAGCGAGCATGGTGGTCGGGTGCTCCCAGCGCAGGTAGTGCATGCGGCCGCCCCACACCTCCTGCGTGATCTTCTCTTGCTCGCATACCCGCCGTAGCCGGCTTGCCTCCGCCTGGACCGCCGCGGGGACCTGATAGGTATTGAAGCTCGGGTGCAGGCCGATTTCGTGGCCGCGGGCATGGATGCGCTGCATCAGTCCGCGTATGGCGGGATGCTCGGGCTCGTAGTCGGCATCCTTGCTGGGGTCGGTGCGGCCGCAGATGAAGTAGAAGGCGCTGACCAGTCCATGGCGCTCGGAAACATCCATGAGCCAGTCGAAGGTATTGACCCGATCGGTCGGATGCAGCGCGGTCCGCGTCTTCATCCGGATGGCCGGGGCCTGCAGCACGCTTCTCACGTCCCGGCGTACCAGTATGTCGCCGGCCATGCGGCGGACCATTCTCGCCGCGGAGCCAAAACCATAGCGACTGGGCACATCCACGTCATGCGACACCTTCATGCTGGCCCGCAGTTGCGTGAGCTGCAGCTCGGGCCACTGCCGCCGGATCACCTGGCCAAGGATATGCAGCCACTCATCCACTACCGGCCGCTCCAGATAGCCATGCTTGTGGGCATGCGAGGCGCTGGCCGGAAAGCGATTGTAGTTGTCAAGATCGGTGCGGCCGACCTCCTCCTGACGCGACAGCATCCAGTAGCTCAGGCCGAGGATGTCATAGTGGATCCGGTAGCCGGTCGGGGTTGCCTCGATCAGCGGCGACGGTGCGCGCGCGAGGCCTGGCGCCGGCAAGGGCCCGCGCAGGACCGGCTGCCAGCCCTCGGCAAGCGCATCCCAGGTGGTGAAGGTGAGTGCCGAGTCGGCGCGCCTGAAGGTGCCGGGGTCTGCGGCAATCTCAATCGATCCCTGGCCGGAACCGGCAAGGCTCAGGCGGACAAAGCCCGCATCAGTCCCTTGCAGCTGAAAGCCATGGCCGAACCGCTCCGCGAGAATCCGCTGTAGCCAGGAGAGGGTTTCCTGAGTCATATGCCTCATTCAGAGAATTCCAGAGTGAATACGCGGTTGGGAAAATTATCCGGACTCGGTACTGCGCTCGCAATGGCGTTGGGTGCGACGCCGAACGCAAAGCGAATACGTTGAGCTGCCGAACAGCTGTCTTGAGGCCGCTACGGTGCCGCGTCGGAGTGTGGGCCGGGCCACGCTATGGACTTTCCAATTGCGGCAGACTTTGATTAGATGTAGTCGGTTGGATTGAAGAAGTACGCAGCCGATGACGGCAGAGTGTTTCAGCATCCGGCCGTGACCATTGCCTTGTGCGCCGACAAGCGGTCGCGCCACGGAGCCGTTCTTGACGAGCCCACATTGCCCTGATGACCCACCAGACCCCCGGGAGAGTCCAACTGGACGAAGCCTGCCGATGACATCTGCGCCAGCATCCAACGATCGGGCCCATCCATGAAACACGTCTGGATTCTCAATCACTATGCCAAGGAACCCAACAGCGGCACAGGCGGCACGAGACACTTCCATCTCGCGGAGCACCTGGGCTCGTCTGGCTGGCAGGCGACCGTCATCGCGGCCAACGCCAACTCAGTCGGCAGCGAAGAGCGGCCGCTGGCGGCAGGTGAGTTGTCGCGCCTTGACCGTATTCGCGATGTGCCCTTCCTCTGGGTGCGCACGCCGATATACCAGGGCAATGGCGCCGGCCGCATCCTGAACATGCTGGCCTACAGCTGGCGCGCATTGCGTCGGCGGACCACGCGCGGCCTGGCGCGCCCGGACGTGGTGATCGGTTCCAGCGTGCATCCCTTGGCCGCGGCGGCGGGCGCCCTGCTGGCGCGCCGCTTCAAGGTCCCATTCGTGTTCGAGGTGCGCGACCTGTGGCCGCAGACACTGGTGGACATGGGCCGCCTGCGTGAAGGGGAATTCCTGACCTGGGCGCTGCGCAAGCTGGAGGCGTGGCTGTACCGGCGCGCCGATCGCATCGTCGTGCTGCTGCCGCACGCGTGGGAGTACATCACGCCGCTCGGCATCCCGAAGGAGCGCATCACCTGGATACCCAATGGCGTGGACCTGTCGCTGTTCCCGCCGCCACCGGCGCGCACCGGGGAGCCGTCCGGGCGTTTCACGCTGATGTATTTCGGCGCCCACGGGCAGGCCAACGGCCTGGACAACGTGCTGCAGGCGATGAAGCTGGTGCAACAGCGGCCGGAGGGGCGGCACATCACCCTGCGCATGGTGGGGGATGGCCAGCTGAAGTCTGCGCTGATGGCGCAGGCGCGGGAGCTCGGCCTGAGCAATGTCAGCTTTGAGCCGCCGGTGCCGAAATGCCGCATCCCGGCCGTGGCGATGGAGGCGGATGCCTTTGTCATCGCCGTGCGCGACCTGCCTCAGCTGTACCGGTACGGCATCAGCATGAACAAGCTGTTCGACTACCTGGCTGCGGAACGCCCAATCGTCATCGCCTCCAATGCCGCCAACAATCCGGTGGCCGACTCGGCGGCGGGACTGACGGTGGGCGCGGAGCAGCCCGAGGCACTGGCCGACGCCATCATCAGCATCGCCGCAGCGCCGCTCGAGGCCCGCGAGCGCATGGGGCGCGCTGGGCGGGAGTACGTCGAACGCAACCACAGCTTCCAGTACCTGGCGCAGCGCCTGGCTGCCGTGCTGGACGAAGCATGTGGAGCCAGGTCAACCTAGTGTCTCGCGCCGCCCCGGCGGACGAGAGGGCCGCGCATGGATTAAAGTAGCGCAACCGAACCTGGATCTCCGGCATCCGCCGGAGATTTTTTTATCCCAGTTCCCCAGGAGCCAGCCATGAATGGTCCACAGAAATCACCGCCCACCATTGCCGAGGGTTGGCAGACGCCGCCGGACCGCACTAGCGTGACCGACGACGCGCGCGTCGATGACATCATTCCACTGCCCCCGCCTGAACACCTGATCCGTTTCTTCCCCATCCGGAACACGCCTGTCGAATCCCTGGTCACCCAGACGCGCCAGCGCATCGCGCGCATGCAGCACGGCAAGGACGACCGGCTGCTTGTGATCATGGGACCTTGCTCGATCCACGACCCGCAAGCTGCACTCGAGTACGCGCGGCGCTTGATGGCGCAGCGGCAGCGCTACGCCGAGTCGCTGGAGATCGTGATGCGTGTGTACTTCGAGAAGCCCCGTACCACCGTGGGCTGGAAAGGGCTGATCAACGACCCCTATCTGGATGAGAGCTTCCGCATCGACGAGGGCCTGCGCATTGCGCGCAGCCTGCTCGTCGACATCAACCGCCTCGGCTTGCCGGCGGCCGGCGAGTTCCTGGACGTGATCTCGCCGCAGTACATCGGCGACCTGATCTGCTGGGGCGCGATTGGTGCCCGCACCACCGAGAGCCAGGTGCACCGCGAGCTGGCTTCTGGCATTTCGGCGCCGATCGGCTTCAAGAATGGCACTGACGGGAATATCAAGATCGCCATCGACGCCATTCAGGCCGCCTCGCGTCCGCACCACTTCCTGGGGGTGCACAAGAACGGGCAGGTGGCGACGGTACACACCAAGGGCAACCCGGACTGCCATGTCATTCTCCGCGGGGGCAAGGCCCCGAACTACGATGCGGATTCCGTGGCGGCCGCCTGCCGGGAACTGGAAGCGGCCGGGCTCGGCAACTCGCTGATGGTGGATTTCAGCCACGCCAACAGCAGCAAGCAGCACCAGCGGCAGATCGATGTCGCGCGCGACGTTGCGCAACAGATAGGCAGCGGCAATCGAGCCATCTTCGGGGTCATGGTCGAGAGCAATCTGCTCCCCGGCGCGCAGAAGTTCACCCCGGGCGAGCACAATCCGTCTGCATTGACCTACGGACAGAGCATCACCGATGCCTGCATCGGGTGGGACGATTCGGTGGCAGTGCTGGACATGCTTAGCGAGGCGGTCAATGTACGCCGCGGGCTCTATTCGAAGCCGTAGCAACGACGATGATCGACAGCCGGCCAGTTCACCGCCGGCGCAAGCGCAGGGCGCTTCAGTGCGCGTCGTAGGCGAGCACGGCGGGTGGGGCCGCAGGCAGTAGCTGTTCGAACCAGTCCGCCGTCAGGCTGGCGATGCTCGCCAGCGCCGGGCGGTCTTCGAAGCTGCGGCCGTTGGTCGGGATCAGCCGCAACTGCCGCGGGCCGCGCATCTGCCCGAAAGCCAGGTCGTTGACGCGGATGCTCTCCGGGTCGCCGCTGGCGCACATCAGCAAGACCGGTGTTTCAAGCTCTCGCAGGGCTGCGTCGCCGGACAGGTCCGCGCGCCCCGCGACAAAGGCCATGGCCGCGAGCCGGTCCGGGTTGACCGCGGCTTCGCGGGCCGCTGCCGCGGCGGCGCTGCCGGTACTGAGCAAGCCCGCCGGCAAGCTGGCAAAGGGCGTGCGTGCGCGCAGGAAGTCCAGCGTCTGGCGCAGCCGCGCCGCCAGGTCGTCCAGCTCGGAAGCCGTGGCGTCGTCGACGCGGCTGTCCGGGCGCAGGTCGACCAGCATGGTGGCGAAGCCCCTGGCCCGCAGCTTGCGCGCCAGGTAGTGGCTGCGCGCGGCGCGGCGCTGCGCCCCGCCCGCATAGACCATCAGCACGACGCCCAGCGGATCGGGGCCGGATTCGAGCATGGCCGGCAGCCAGCCGCTGCCATACGGGACCTGCACGGCCGCGCTGAGCGATGGCAAGCCGGCGCCCGCCCGTTGCCCGGCGCCCGGGCCGGCCTGGGCGGGCGTCCTGGCCAGCAGTTGCCTGACCCGGTCGTCGCTCACCAGCTGGAACTCCCGATAGTAGTGCGCGAGGCTGGCGATGCGCTCCGGCGTGTCCAGGCAGACAACTTCGTCGGCCAGCGCGCGGATCCGTTCCAGCCCGGCCCTGGCGGCCACCGGCAGCGCGCAGACGATGCGCGCCGGATAGCGCTTGCGCAGGCGTGCCAGCGCGGCATACATGGTGGCGCCGCTGACCAGCCCGTCGTCGACCACGATCACCACGCGAGCGTGCGGGTCGCAGTGCTGCCGCAGCGGCGTATAGACCGCTCGCTGGCGGCGCAGCTCGTCGAACAGGGCGTCGCGCCGCTCGTCCGCTTCGCCGCAGGAATCGCCTTCGCCGGTGCGCCAGGTTGCGCCGGCATCGTCCAGGGCCACGCCGGGTGCGATTCTGCGCGCCATCGCCAGGTCAAAGTCGGCACCCAGCGTATCGGCGACGATGCGCCCGACCGGCACCCCGCCGCGCGGTATCGCCAGCACCAGGGCGCCGGTGCCCCGGTAGGCGCGCAAGGCCCCGGCCAGCTCCGTGCCGGCATGCTCGCGGGTCTGGAAACGCGTCTGGTAACGGCTCATGGAAATCAGCGAAGAAGGTGGCGGAGGGAGAGGCCGCAGCCAGGCCAGACGGGCCGGGCCAGGAAATACGCAGTGATATACGGTCGGAGCCGGGCAGGCGGTCCCGGCTTGCCGTCAGCCTTCGGTCTCGCTGCGGATCAGCAGCACTGGCTTGCTGGCCCTGGCAAGTACGCCTTCGGACACGCTGCCCATCAGCAGGCGCCTGACGCCGCGCCGGCCGTGGGTGCCCATGACGATCAGGTCGGCATTCCAGGCATCGGCTTCGGTGACGATGGTCGCCGAGATCCGCCCCGGCGCCACCGGCTTCTCGTCCAGTTGCGTGATGCTGCGGATACCGGCCTCGCCCAGGCGGGCCGTGGCGGCCTCCAACGCCTTGCGGCCATGGGCGATGAGGTTTTCGACCAGCTCGCGCGGGTCGAAATAACTGGCCTCGAAGTAGACATCGGAATCGTCCACCACGTACAGCACCTTGACTTCGGCACCCGTGGCCCGGGCGATGATGACGGCCTGGCTCAGGGCCAGGTCGGACGAGCGGCTGCCGTCCACGGCGAGCAGGATGCGCTGGTACATGGTGTGTCTCCTGAGGGGGCAACTGGCGACGAATTTCTGTTGCGATTCGTTGCAGTTAGCGTAGCCGGTGGCAGCGATATGGGCTTGACGCGGATCAACCCGGCGCAGGCAAATCGTGCTGGGTTTCTTCGCGAACCGTTGCCGGGGGTCTGGAAGTGGCGGCGGCGGACCCTGATGCGCGCCTTGGTGCTGCAGCCCGCACTGATCACCCGCCAGGGCAGGGCTGCACGTGCGGGGCAGAACGTCGCCACCTGCGCGCCGGTCGAACTGGCAGGGACGTTGCCGGGTGGCGTTGCCGTTGCGCAGGCGCGCGTCCCCAGGCATCGTTGACGCGGCGCAAATCCATGCCGGCCGGCCGTGTCACGATGGACTCACCTGCAAGTGCCGGGCGGCAATCGCCAGAGCAAGGAGGCATCATGGGCAGCAACAGGTACGACCCGTTCTCCATCGAACCCATCGGCGACATGCTCCAGGGAGTGCTGCGCACGCTGCGCGGCGCGGCCGAAGGCGGTGGGGGCATCAAGGTGGACGTCAGCGAGACCGAGCGGGACTATACGGTGACGGCGGAGATCCCCGGGGCGAGGAAGGAGGATATCGAGGTGTCGGTGGAGCGGGGGACGGTGGTGATTTCCGCCAGGGTCGAGCGCTCCAGCGAAGAGAAGGAGGGCGAGCGCGTGATCCGCCGCGAACGCTACCGCGGCACGATGCGGCGCGCCTTTGCGCTGGATACCGACGTCGACGAGGACAAGGTCGACGCGGTCTATGAAAACGGCGTGCTGCGCCTGGTGCTGCCCAAGAAGCAAGCCACGCCACAGAAGACCATCAACGTCCGCTAGCGGACCGCCACGCACAGGATCACGCCATGCCCATGCACTTCCGGACCATCCTGGTCGACCTGCGGGAAGACCATGCCCGCGCCGCCCGCATCGAGGCCGCCGCGCGACTGGCCGCGCAAAGCGGCGGCAGTGTCGTAGGGCTGACTGCGACCGGCACGCAGCTCGAACCATTCCGTGGCGCCGGCGCGGAAGCCGGCAGCTACGCCGCGCTCGCGGCCGGCCATTTGCAGCGCCTGGCCGCAGAGCATGAGGCCGTCTTGCTGGAGGGAACGCGCCAGGTATCGGCTGCTGTCACGACCCGGCATTTCGTGGTCGAGGCGGAAGCCGGATGGGCGCTTGCCGATGAAGGCCGCTATGCCGACCTGATCCTGCCCGGTCCGCCCGGCGGCGACGCGGGCATTCCGGCGCCGATGGCGGGCACCGCGGAATACGCGCTGCTGCATGCGGGCCGGCCGGTGCTGCTGATTCCCGGTCGTGCCTGCCCGGTGCTGCCGGGCCGCGTTGCCATCGCCTGGAACGGCGGGCGCGAGGCCGCCAGGGCGGTGGCTGATGCACTGCCCTGGCTGGCCAGTGCCACTGGCGTGTCGATCATAGTGGTCGAAGGCGGCGCGGATGGGCCGGACCGGGCCAGCGGCGTGCGCCTGGCGGACTGGCTCGCCAGTCATGGCGTCAGCGCCGACCTGCATGTCGAGCCGGGCGGCAACCCTGACGAGGTCTTGCCGCGAATGGCCATGGACCTGCAGGCGGACGTGCTGGTCGCGGGTGGCTATGGCCGGGCACGGCTGCGCGAGCTGGTGCTCGGCGGCACCACCCGGGCGTTGCTGCACCAGGCGGCGCTGCCGGTGTTCCTGTCCCGCTGAAGCCCGGCCCGAGGTCGCACCGACGTCGGGCCGGCCGCATCAGACCACCAGCGGCATCTTCCCGATCAGCTTGTCCAGCGTGATCGGATAATCCCGCACACGCACTCCGGTAGCGTTGTAGACCGCGTTCGCCACGGCCGCCCCAACGCCCGAAATCCCCAGCTCCCCCACACCCTTGGCCTTCATCGGCGATGAAGCCGGATCGGTCTCGTCAAGGAAGATGACCTCCTGATGCGGAATATCGCCATGCACCGGCACTTCATAACCCGCCAGGTCATGGTTGACGAAGAAGCCAACACGCTTGTCGACCGCGAGTTCCTCCATCAGCGCCGCACCCACGCCCATGGTCATCGCGCCGATCACCTGGCTGCGCGCCGACTTGGGATTCAGGATCCGCCCCGCCGCACACACCGCCAGCATGCGCCGCACGCGGATCTCGCCGGTGGCCGCATCGACCGCGGCTTCAACAAAATGCGCCCCGAAGGTGGACTGCTGGAAACGCTTGTCGAGGTCGCCGAACTCCAGCACATCCTCCGCCACCATGCCGCCTTCACCCGCCACGCTGGCCAGTGGCACGCTGCGGCCGCCGGCGCGGATCTGGCCGTTGTCGAACACCGCCTCCTGCGGGGCAAAGCCTGCCTTCTGCGCCACCGTGTCGCGCAGCTTGACGCAGGCCGCATAGACCCCGGCGGTGGAACTGTTGGCGCCCCACTGGCCGCCCGATCCCGCCGAAACCGGGAAATCCGAATCCCCCAGCCGCACCAGCACCCTGTCCAGCGGCACGCCCATCATTTCCGCCGCGGTCTGGGCGATGATGGTGTAGCTGCCGGTGCCAATATCGGTCATGTCGGTTTCCACCGTGACGATGCCATTGCCATCGACCCGCACCCGCGCGGCTGACTTCATCACCTGATTGTTGCGGAACGCCGAAGCCACGCCCAGGCCGACCAGCCACTGGCCCTCGCGCCGCGCGGCGGGCCTGGCGCTGCGGCCCTGCCAGCCGAAACGCTCGGCGCCGATGCGCAGGCAGTCGACCAGGCGCCGCTGCGAGAACGGGCGTCCCGGCTTCTCCGGATCGACCTGGGTGTCGTTGAGGATGCGAAAGGCGATCGGGTCCATGCCCAGCTTCTCCGCCATCTCGTCCATCGCGACTTCCAGCGCCATCATGCCGGGCGCCTCGCCGGGCGCGCGCATGGCATTGCCTTCAGGCAGGTCCAGTGACGCGAGCCGCAGCGTGCTCAGCCGGTTGGGCGCCGCATAGAGCAGGCGGGTTTGCTGGATCGCGTTCTCCGGCTTGCCGCCCGGCAGGTCGCCCGACCAGCTGTCATGCCCGATCGCGGTGAGCTTGCCGTCCAGCGTCGCACCCAGCCGAATGTGCTGGATCGTGGCCGGGCGGTGCGTGGTGTTGTTCATCATCAGCGGGCGCGTCAGCGCCACCTTCACCGGCCGGCGCACCGCGCGCGCGCCGATCGCGGCGAGCAGCACATCGGCACGCAGGAACAGCTTGCCGCCGAAGCCGCCGCCGATAAACGGCGACACAACGCGCACGTTCTCCCTGGGGATGCCAAGCGTGGTGGCCAGGTCGGTGCGGGCCCAGTCGATCATCTGGTTGGAGGTCCAGACCGTCAGCTTGTTGCCTTGCCAGGCGGCTACGGTGGCATGCGGCTCCATCATCGCGTGCGACTGGTCCGGCGTGGAGTAGGTGGCGTCGAGCTTCACCGGCGCCGCCGCAAAGGCCCCGGCAAAATTCCCCACCGCCGAGTCGGGACGGTTGGCCACCTTCGCCGCGGCGTCGCGTGCCTGCGCCAGGTCATAGGCGCCGCGCTGCCGGTCGTAGCGCACGCGGATCAGCTGCGCCGCGGCGCGCGCTTGCTCGAACGTCTGCGCGATCACCAGCGCGATCGCCTGGTGGTAGTGCTGGATCTCCGGGCCACCCAGCAGCGTGGCGGTATTGCGGCCGGCCTTGGCGAGCTCGCCGGCATGTTGCGCGGCAATGATGTCGATGACACCGGGGGCGCGGCGGGCCTCGTCCAGGTTGATCGACGCGATGCGGCCCTTGCCGATGCCGGCGCCGACCACATAGCCGTAGGCGGCCTTGGGCGCGACATCGTGGCGCTCATAGGCGTAGGGCGCCGTGCCCGTGGTCTTGCGCGGGCCGTCGATGCGGTCGACGGGGTGGCCGACTACCTTGAGCTGGTCGATCGGGTTGGTGGTGGCTGGGGTATCGAATTTCATGTCGTCATCCCTTCGCCTGCGCCAGCGCGGCGGCAATCGTACGGTAGGCCAGCGTGAGCTTGAACTGGTTCTCCTCAGTGGGGCGGGCATCGGCCAGCAGGCGCTCGGTGACCGCGCGCGCGCCCTGCGGCATCTGCGCTTCGGCGGCTTCCACGCGCCACGGCTTGTGCGCGACGCCGCCCAGCGCGACCCGGCCGGTGCCGTCGGGCTGCACGATGGCCGCAACCGACACCAGCGCAAACGCATACGAAGCACGGTCGCGTACCTTGCGATAGACCTGTGCGCCGCCGATGGGCTTCGGCAGCGTCACCGCGGTGATCAGCTCGCCGGGCTCCAGTGCGGTCTCGATATGCGGCGTGTTCCCGGGCAGCCGGTGGAAGTCGGCAATCGGGATCACGCGGGCCTTGCCGTCCGGGCGCACGGTCTGCACGGTGGCGTCGAGCACGCGCATCGCCACCGCCATGTCGCTGGGATGGGTGGCGATACAGCTGCTGCTGCCACCGACCACCGCATGCTGTCGGCTGAAGCCGCCGATGGCCGAGCAGCCGCTGCCCGGCACGCGCTTGTTGCACGGCAGGTTGGTGTCGTAGAAGTAGGGACAGCGCGTGCGCTGCAGCAGGTTGCCGGCGGTGGTGGCGCGGTTGCGCAACTGCCCGGACGCGCCGGCCAGCAGCGCGCGCGACAGCACGCCATAGTCGCGCCGCACGCGCGCATCGGCCGCCAGGTCGGTATTGCGCACCAGTGCACCGATGCGCAGGCCGCCTTCCGGCGTGGCGTCGACGCGGTCCAGTGTCAGGCGGTTGACGTCGATCAGGTGGACCGGTGATTCGATGCCCAGCTTCATCAGGTCCAGCAGGTTGGTGCCGCCGGCGATAAAGCGCGTACCGGGCGTGCGCGCCGCCGCCGCGGCGGCCTCGGCGGGAGAACGCGCGCGTTCATAGGTAAAGGGCTTCATGCCTTGCTCCCGGCAACCTCGGTGATCGCGTCGACGATATTGGAGTAGGCGCCGCAGCGGCAGATATTGCCGCTCATGCGCTCGCGGATTTCCTCGGCGGTGAGCTGGGGGCGCGCCTTCAGGTCGGCACTGACGTGGCTGGGGGTGCCGTCGCGGATCTCGCCCAGTACCGCAACGGCCGAGCAGATCTGCCCCGGCGTGCAATACCCGCACTGGTAGCCGTCATGTTTGACGAAGGCCGCTTGCATCGGGTGGAGCTTGCCCGGCGCGCCGAGCCCTTCGATGGTGGTGACCTTGCTGCCGTCATGCATCACCGCCAGTGTCAGGCAGGAATTGATGCGCCGGCCGTCGACGATCACCGTGCACGCGCCGCACTGGCCGTGGTCGCAGCCTTTCTTGGTGCCGGTGAGTTGCATATGCTCGCGCAGTGCGTCGAGCAGCGTGGTGCGGGTATCCAGTTGCAGCGTCCATGGCTTGCCGTTGACTTCGAGCGAGACGGCGCCGGTCACGCCACCCTGGGTGCCGCTGCCCGCCACGGCCTGGGCGTTGGCGACAGCAGGCAGGGCCACGCCGGTCGCGGAAACGGCGCCGACCTTGAGCAGGTCTCGTCGTGTGAGCTTGATGTCGCTGACGTCTTCCATGCGTTCGGGTCCTTGTCTGGTCGCTTTCCGTAGAAAAGCGAAACGCCGGCGGGGGCGCGGCGTTCAGGTTGTGGGGGTGCAGGCTTGCGAACTGCGGGGCCGTTCGGCACTGCCGGAAGCTGTCAGGATCTGGCCGGCGGTTGCGGCGGCACCGCGAGTTAAGGAGGCGCAGAAAAATGATAGATCGGATCGCTGACAGTGTTTAGATACGAAAATCCGAATGCGCTTTTAAGTTCTATTCATCAATCGGCCCCAAACGGGTGCGCGGCGAGCGGGAAGGTCGGTGAATTGTGATGGGGGCTGCTCCCGGGCGTTTGCAGTGCGCCACCCAGGTTGCTAGAGACCGGTACGGGTGCTCCGCAGGCAGCCCGCGCTTTCGCGCTGATTGAAATAGCGGCATAGAATGGCTGTCCAACCGTCCATTCACAAAATCAATAAGCCGTGCGGAGCGAGACATGGAGTTGCACAACGTCGACCTGAACCTGCTGGTGGTGTTCGAACACCTGCTGCGCCTGCGCACCGTCTCCGGCACGGCCAAGGCGCTGGAGCTGAGCCAGCCTGCGGTCAGCAATGCGCTGGCCAGACTGCGTCGCATCTTTGACGACGACCTTTTCGTGCGCAGCGCCAAGGGCATGCTGCCGACCCCGCTGGCACTGGAGCTGGCCGAGCCGGTGTCATATGCGCTGGATGCGCTGCACACCGCGCTCAACCGCAAGGTCGACTTCGATCCGGCGCGCAGCGAGCGTGACTTCCATATCGCGATGACCGATATCGGCGAAGTCCACTTCATCCCGAAGCTGATGGGCGCGCTGCGCGAGCTGGCGCCGGGCGTTTCCGTCGCCACGGTGCGCAACACCGCGGTGAACCTGGCCGAGGAAATGAGCCAGGGCAAGATCGACCTGGCCGTCGGCCACCAGCCTGAGCTGGCTTCCGAGTTCTTCCAGCGCCGGCTGTTCCGCCAGCGCTATGTCTGCATGTTCCGGCCCGGCCATGCGCTGGACAAGCGTACTGTCCGGCTGCGCGACTTCGAGGACGCGGAGCATGTGGTGGTGACCGCGGCCGGCACCGGCCATGCCCGCGTGGACGAGATCCTGGCCAAGGGCGCCGTACAGCGGCGCATCCGTTTAAGGGTGCCGCACTTTGTCGCGCTGGCGGACATCGTTGCCAGTACCGACCTGGTCGCGACGGTTACCCAGAAGTTTGCCGAGCGCAGCGCCAAATACTTCGGGCTGAAGTACGTCAAGCACCCGGTGGACCTGCCGGATATCCAGATCAACCTGTTCTGGCACGCGCGCTACCACCGGGACCCGGCCAACCAGTGGCTGCGCACGCAGGTATTCGACCTGTTCTCCGAATAGGCGCGCTCAGCCCAGGTCCAGCCAGACCTTGCCGCCGTCGATCCGCACCGGGTAGGCGCGGATATTCTCGGTCAGCGGCGCGCATAGGGCTTCACCATTCCTGACGTCGAACTTGCCCTGGTGCAGCGGGCATTCGATCTCGTGGCCGTCGAGGAAGCCGTCGCACAGCCGTGCATGGCCGTGGGTGCAGATGTTGTCGGTGGCAAAGATCTCGCCGTCGACACCGTACAGCGCGATCTCGCGGCCTTGGACCTCGATGGCGATCACATCGTCCTGCGGCACGCTGGCAAGCGCGGCGGCCTCGATCCAGGTTTCAGTCGTCATGGTTGTCTCCTAGATGGGATAGATCAGCGAGTTGGGGATCATCTCGCTGTCGAAGATGCAAAGGCGGGACGCAAAGCGCAGGCCTTGCGGCGTGCGCACGATGGTGTCCAGGTAGCGGCCGGTGTTGAGCACATCGGTGAGCTGGTCGGGCTTGGTGCGCAGCACCGCGTAGTTGGCTTCGGCAACGATCCGCTCGCCATCGGCCTGCCGCACCAGCGGCGCGCCGACGATATGGCGCTGGTAATACGGGTCATGGAACAGCGTTTCGCGGATGCCGAAGACGCGGTCCTTCAGCATGCCCTTGCTCTCGAACGACAGCGTCGCCAGCGGTAGGCCGCGCTCGTAGTTCTCGCGTGGCTGCAGGCGGTAGATGCAGTCGTCGGTGAAGAAGTCGGGCCATTTGTCCCACTCGCCGTTGTCCACCACGGCGGTGTAGTCGGCGTAGAGCGCAAGCAGGGCGTAGTAATCCTGGAAGTCCATGGTCAGATCTCCATCACCTTGCGCCAGTAGGCGTACATGCCGCGGATCAGCGTCTCGGTGACCATATGGTCGGTGTTCTCGGCGGTGGTGCCGCCCAGTTCTGCCAGCACGCGGTGCCACGGCTTTTGCGTAAAACCCTCCTGCGAGCATTCGATGACTTCGCCATCGTCGGCGGAGACAAAGCCCGCCGGCCCGAACAGGTTGGCCTGGCGCAGGCGGCGCCGCGTCATTTCCTCGGTGTCATCCTCGAAGCCGAAGTGCGTCCAGACAAAGTCGAACGAATCCGGGCCGTTCGGCTGGATATGCCGCGTGGACACCGAGTTGACCTGCTGCTGGAAGATCACGCTGGGGAAGACCGTCATCATCACCGCGGTGGGATCGCCCCACCAGGGCTCGTGCACGATGTCGAGAATGCGGTCGTCCTGCAGCGCCATCTGGTCCTTGAAACTGGCCACGCCCGAGGTCACCTCACCTTTACCGCCCTGGCCGCGCGTGGAAACCATCGCGGCGTGGCGGAACTGCTCGTCCATCACCAGGCGCGACTTGTTGTCGGCGCGCCAGAGGCCGAAGGTCACGAACCAGGTGTGGAGGAGGCCGGGGTGGTAGGGATCCTTGATGTTCTCCTGCATCAGCTTCCAGTTACCCGGGATGCGCTGCTTGTTGTAGCCGAGGATCTTGAGCTTGCGCCCGTGGAACAGGCGGTCGAAGTAGCCGGTGATGTCCGGGCCGAGGAAATCCTCCAGCGGCTCGACCTCATGGTCGAACGACGCAAACACCACGCCACCACGCACCGCGACCTTGAGGCGCGTCAGCCCGTGGTCCTGCGGCTTGAAATCCGCCGGCATGCCGCCATTGACCTTGCCGTCCTGCTTGACGCCGCGGCGGAACGGCACGCCCTGCAGGTTGCCCTTCAGGTCATAGTTCCACTGGTGGTACGGGCAGTGGAAATCCTTGCGGTTGCCGCTGCGCTCGCGGCAGAACTTCATACCGCGGTGGGCGCAGACGTTCTCGACCACGTTGATCTCGCCTTCCTGGTCGCGCACCAGGATCACCGAGCGCTCGCCGATCACGGTGCGCTTGAAGTCGCCGGGGTTGGGAATCTCGGCCTCCAGGCCGACGTAGTTCCAGTGGCCCCGGTAGAAGCAGCGTTCCAGCTCGCGCTGGTAGAGCTGCTGGTCGGTATACACGCGGAAGGGGATGCGGCTGATGCCATCGTCTTTCCAGACCGGCTCGGTCCGGGAGGATGTGGTGTCCATGGTTGTCTCCGGTTTCCTGTCAGGGGATGCGGTGTAGCGTCGCGCAGCCGGTGCGCAGGCGTTCGATGTCTTGAGGCTGCCGGGCTCAGGTGCCCGAGGCGTAGAAGGCGTCGGCGTAGATATGTTCGGGACGCACGCCCTTGTCGCGCAGCAGCAGCGTGGCCGCGTCGACCATCGGCGGCGCACCGCAGAGGTAGGCGCGCCAGCCGCCCAGCGCGCCGAAGTCCTGCGCCACGGCTTCGGTGACCAGGCCGGTGCGCAGGTCGCTGGCATTGCCGGGCACCGTGGACACGACTTCCACGCGCAGGCGCGGATGGCGCTGCGCGAGTTCGTCCAGCCAGTGCAGGCCGTAGGCGTCGCGCGGCGAGCGGATGCCGAAATAGAGATGGATCGGGTTGGGCAGTCCGGCTTCGATCGCGCCGCGCACGATCGACAGCACCGGCGCCAGGCCGGTGCCGCCGGCGATGCAGAGGATCGGGTCGTCGTTGCGGGTGCGCAGGTACGACGTGCCGAGCGGGCCGCTGACGCGCACCGTATCGCCGGCCTTCAGGGTGTCGCGGATATAGCAGGTGACGCGGCCGTCGGGGACCATGCGGACGTGGAATTCCAGCTCGCCGTCGCTCGCCAGCCGCGCCATGGAATAGGGGCGGCTATGGTCCGGCGCGAACTGCAGCATGGCGTACTGGCCCGGCGAGAAAGACAGCGGCTTGGCCGGGGCCAGCCGGATCATCCGGACATCGTGGCTCAGGTCTTCCAGTGCCGTGACGGTCGCCTTGACGATGCGGGCGGGATGGACGACGACTTCGTCCGGCTCGGGAATCTCGATGGTGCAGTCGCCGGCCACGACCGACTGGCACGCCAGCACATGCCGTTCAGCCTGGTGGTCGGCATTGTGGAAGGCATAGCCGCCGGCTTCATGAATATCGCCGTCGACGACGCGGCAGCGGCAGGTGCCGCAGCGTCCGGCCATGCAGCTGTAGGAAATGGGAACGCCGTTCTGCTGCAGTGCGGTCAGCAGGTTTTCACCGTGGGGGACATTCAGGCGTTGCCCTTGGGGGAGGACGAGGACTTCCATGCCGTCTCCATATTCGTTGTCGTAGTAGTGACGGAATAATGGTTCAGCATGGAAAATCAGCCAATAGAATCGCGGTTATATAGCCTATTCACCAGATCAATAAGGGTCGGCAGCGTCGCGCAGCCAGGCCTCCAGCGCGCCCACTACGCCCTTGGCGAAGGTCGCGAAGACCGGCTCGCTGACAAAGCCCATATGCGGCGTGATCACCACGTCGCGGCGCTGGCGTAGCGGGGCATCCGGCGGGACCGGCTCGGCGTCATACACGTCCAGCGCTGCCATCCCGGGGCGCTTCTGGTCGAGCGCATGGGGCAGGGCTTCCATGTCGACCAGCGCGGCGCGCGAGGTATTGACCAGGATCGCGTCCGGCCGCATCAGCGCCAGCCGCCCGGCATCGATCAGCCGCGTCGTGGCCGGCGTCGGCACCAGGTGCAGGCTGACGATGCGCGAGGTCGACAGCAGGGTTTCCAGGCTGACCGCGGTCACGCCTGCCTCGGCCGCGCGCTCGGGCGTCATGCGCGGGCTCCAGGTCACGACTTCCATGCCGAAGGCCTGGCCGACGCGCGCCACGCGCTTGCCGATCTCGCCAAGGCCGATCAGGCCCAGGCGCTCGCCGTGCAGCACGCCGGGCAGCGGCAGGCTGTCTTGCGGCCGCCAGCCGCCGGCGCGCATGGTTGCCATCTGCCCCTCGAGCTGGCGCACCGCCGCCAGGATCAGCGCCCAGGTCATCTCGCAGGTGCTTTCCTTGGACGGGCCCCAGCCGGTGTTGGCGACCGGGATGCCGCGCGCCTGCAGCGCCTCGGTGTCGAGGGTGTTGTTGCGCGTGCCGGTATAGATCACCAGCTTCAGGCGCTGTGCCAGTTGTAGGCGCGCTCCATCCAGCGGGGTGCGGTCGCGCACCAGCACCAGCACATCGGCGTCGCGCAGGACCGCATCCAGCGCCTCGCCGCGCAGCGGTTCATGGTGGAAGCCGACCTCGGCACGGGCCGAGATCGCCGTCCAGTCCGCCAGGCGCGGCAGCGCGCGCTCGTAGTCGCCGAGTACGGCAATGCGTGGACGGGTCATGGTCAGGGGCGCGCTAGGGCGGTCAGGGTGCGCACGTCGGCGGTGGCGCCGAGCTGCCAGCACGCGTCGATCAGCGCCGAGACCTTGCGCGCGCCCAGCACCGGGTCGGCCAGCGCATGGAACTTGGCGTTCAGGTTGGCATCGGTCATCGGCCGCTGCAGCGAGCCGATCGCGTGTTCGACATCGACGCTGACCTCGCGGCCGTCCTTGAGCACGGCGCGCACATGGGCGGCGGCCTCATCGACTTCCGCATCGGCGGTGGCCACGACCTTGCGGCGCAGCGCGACCACGTCGTCGCGCAGCACGACCTCGTCGGAGAACTCATCCTCGCCGGCGCGGCCGAAGATCAGCCCGGCGGCGCAGCCGTGGTAGACGCTGAACTTGGCGAGCAGGCCGTCGCTGGGCTCCTTCTTGCCGGTCAGTTCCAGCACCAGCGGATGCACGCGCAGCTCGATGCGCTCGACGTCCGCGGGGTTGACGCCTTGCTCGCGCAACTGCACGCAGGCGTCGATGCTCGGATGGATCACGATGCCGCAGGCGAACGGCTTGTAGGTGTTGAACGAAATCTCGAAGCGCTCGCCGAGCTGGTCGGTGATCTCGTTCCAGTCGGTCTTGGCGGAGATCACCTGCATAAAGCCGCGCGGCGCTTCCAGCGCCCGCGCGCTCGCGGTATAGCCGTGGCTGGCCATCAGGGCCGACATCAGCCCGGCGCGCGCGGCGCCGCCGGGATGGAAGGGCTTGGTCATGGTGCCGAACTGCTCGCGCAGGCCCACCGGCTGCGAGGCGGCGATGCCCAGCGCCATGGCGGCGCGCTCCTCGTCCAGTCCGAGCAGCCGCGCGCAGGCGGCCGCGGCGCCCAGCATGCCGGTCGAGCCGGTGATGTGCCAGCCGCGGTCGTAGTGATCCGGGTACATCGCATTGCCGACGCGGCAAGCCACTTCGATGCCGAGCACCACCGCATCGGCCACCGCGCGGCCACTGGCGCCGGTGTGCTCCGCCAGCGCCAGCGCCGCCGAGGCCACCGGGCCGGCCGGGTGGATGATGGTCTTGAGATGGGTGTCGTCGAAGTCAAAGGTATGCGAGGTGATGCCGTTGACCAGCGCCGCGCTGGCCATGTCGACCTTCTCGCCGCGGCCCAGCACGGTGGCTTGCGCCGACGGCTGCAGCATCGCCACCGCGGCCAGCGCCGCATCGGCGGCCTCATGGCGCGCGGCGCCGACCGCGCATCCCAGCCAGTTCATGAAGGTGCGATGGGCCTCGTGCTCGACCGCTTCGCTCCAGCCCTGGCTGGGATGGGTCGCGACAAACCGGCCCAGGATGCGGGTCACGGGCGGGGCGTTGTGGTCTGCGGCGACATGGGTGTTGCGTGCCATGAAATCTGTCCTTGTTCAGTAAAAGCGGATAGCTGGGAAGGGGGATGGCTCAGGCATCGAGCCGAATGCCGCGGTCGCGCGCCAGCTTGCCCCAGCGGTTAACCTCGTCGGCGATATAGCGGCGGAACTGGTCGGGCGTCATCGGCATGGGCTGCAAGGCCTCGGCGGAGAGCTTGTCGGCCAGGTCGGGGCTCTTGAGCACGGTGTTCAGCGTGCTGTTGAGGCGGGCCACCACGTTGGCCGGGATGCCGGCCGGGCCCACCACGCCATACCACTGCATGGCGTCGAAGCCCTTCAGGCCGGCTTCTTCCAGTGTCTGCGTGTCCTTGAGCAGCGGGTGCCGCGCCTGGCCGGTGACCGCCAGCGGCCTGACGCGGCCGGAACGGATATGCGGCAGCGCCGCCGACAGGCCCGGGAACATCGCCTGGGTCTGGCCGCCGATCAGGTCGTTGAAGGCAGGCGCGACGCCGCGGTAGGCGGCATGGGTCATCTGCAGCTTCATCTGCTGCGCGAACAACTCCATGGTCAGGTGCGTCAGCGAACCGGGACCGGCCGAGCCATAGGCGATCGCGCCCGGCTGCTTGCGGGCATATGCGATAAAGGCCTCCAGCGTGGTCGCCGGCACGTTCGCGCCTACCACCAGCACGTTGGGCGTGGCGCCGATCATGCCGACCGGCGTGAAATCCTTGAGCGGGTCGTACGGGACCTTGCGGGTGGCGGGGTTAGTGCCGTGCGTGGCGACGTAGCCCTGCATCAGGCTGTAGCCGTCGGCGGTGGCCTTGGCCGTCATCTGGCAGGCAATCACGCCCCCGCCGCCGGCCTGGTTCTCGACCACGATGGACTGGCCCAGCACGCGGCCCCAGCGCTCGGCCACGGTGCGGCCGATCAGGTCCGAGCCGCCGCCGGCCGAGACCGGCACCACGTAGCGCAGCGGCTTGTTGGGAAAGGGCTCCTGCGCCCTGGCAAGGCCGCCCGTGGTGGCCAGCAGCATGGCGCTGGCCTTGAGCAGGGTCCGGCGTGTCGCGTTCATCAGTCTCCTCCGGTGCGCCACTGTCGGGCGCTGTTCTCGGTCGGCCCCGGCCTGGCAGGCGGGAGCGGGTGAGCGAATGATGGCGTGCCGGTGCTAGACTGTGAATTGCAAATTTCCTTACGATTGATGCAAGGTCTGCATGAATTTGAATCTGTCCGATCTGCGCGCCTTTGTCGCCGTGGCCGAACACAGCAGCTTCCGCGCCGCCGCGGCGGAACTGCACCTGTCGCAGCCGGCGCTGTCGCGCCGGATCGAGAAGCTGGAGGATGCGCTGGGCGTGCGCCTGTTCGACCGCACCACGCGCTCGGTCGAGATGACCGCGGTGGGGCGCGAGTTCTCGCGCCGGGCGCGCGACCTGCTCAACGGGCTGGATGAGTCGCTGCTGGGCATCCGCGACGTCGCGTCCCGGATCGCGGGCGAAGTCACGGTCGCCTGCGTGCCGTCGGCGGTGCGCTATTTCCTGCCTGGCGTGCTGCGCGAATACCACGCGCGCTATCCGCGCATCGTGGTGCGGCTGGTCGACGAAGGCGCCAACGAGGTGCTCAACATGGTGGTGCGCAACGAGGCGGACTTCGGCCTCAACTACATCGGCACGCAGGAGCCTGACGTGGAATTCGAGCCGGTGCTGCGCGAGGCCTTCGTGGTGGCCTGCCCGCCCGGCCATCCGCTGGCGAAGAAGAAGCAAGCCACCTGGGCGGAACTGGGCCAGTACGACTATATGACGGTGGGCAAGGCCAGCGGCAACCGGCTGCTGCTGGACCTGGCGCTGTCCGAAGTGCCGGTGCGCCCGCACTGGTACTGCGAAGTGCGGCATGTGTCCACGCTGGTGAGCCTGGTCGAGGCCGGGCTGGGAATCGCCGCGGTGCCGCGGCTTGCAATGCCGCCGGGCGACCATCCCACGCTGAAGAGCGTGCCACTGGTCGATCCTACGGTGACGCGCACGGTAGGGCTGATCCGGCGCCGCGGCCGGTCGCTGTCGCCGGCGGCGCAGCAGCTCTACGACATGCTGCTGGCCACCAAGGTCGAGGCGAAGTCCGGGCTGAGCCGGGCAGGCAAGCGCAAGGCGCCGCGCGCCGCGGCCGGTTGAGCGCGGGCGGGCAATCAGCCTGCGCCAGCTCCCGCCAGTGCGCCCCTGCGTGCCACCATCGTCCTGCGTGCGATAGCGCGGTGACGCGCGAGCGGCCGGGATGCGCTAGCCGAGCCCGGCCGCTCGCGCGATCAGCAGTACTCCCGCGTTGACGGTAACGACGCCGATCCCCTTTGCGACCCGCGCGCCCGCCGGGGCGAGACGTTCGGCCGTGATGGCTGCCGTGACCGCGGCCATCACGCGCAGGTCCATCACGCCGACGGCCAGCAGGCTCGCCGTCAGCCCGGCGCAGCAATAGCTGCAATGCAGGCCAAGGCGCAGGCCATAGCGCCATGCCGCGCCGGTATAGGCTGGCATCGCGGGCGCGTACCGGCAGCACGCAAGCTGGCGGGCTTTCCACTCGGTGAACTGCAGCGCGCCGGCGCACAACACGACCACGCCGGCCAGCATCGGCATGGCGCGCGCCAGCGCCGGCCAGTGCATCGCAAGCGCCGCCAGCGCGGCACCCGGCGCAAAGACTGCCAGGCCCAGCATCGCCCACACGCAAAAGTAGGCAATGCCTGCCACCGCGTAAAACAGTTCTGGCCTGGCCGTGACGCGCCACAACACTGGCGCCAGCGACGGCAGCATCATTACCGCCATCATCACCACCCACATGCCGAGGAAGGATGCCGCGGCGCCGGCCCAGGTCTGCCCGCACATCCGCGTCCATGCCATCGACAGGGTCCAGCCGCCGGGCATCGGCATCGCGCCCATGGCGGACATGGCGTCGTGCAGCATGAATGTGGCCGTTGCGCAGGCGGCGAAGAGCACGGTGCAGATGCCGATGAAGACTCCCATGCCTGCGCGGACCTCGGGCGTTACGGTTGTGCCGGCGATCGCCATGGCTTGCCTCAACGCTCGCCATACTCATCATGGCGGCGCCACCAGACGCCGCCGGTCTCATTGCGCCCCTTTGGCGCGCGGTCGAGCCACTGGTACATGCCCCACAGTCCGTCGAGCCCGCGCGCATAGGTGGAATAGCAGTGGTAGACCACGCCGTCCTCCATCACAAAGGCGCTCATGCCGGGCCGGTCACGCTGGTAGGTGGCCGAGTCGGTGCCGCACATCGCCGCAAACTTGTCTTCCGCCGGCTGGCCGCCGGCTGCCAGCTCCGGGCGCCATGCGAACGCCGGCTCGCGCCGGTAGTTGTAATCGATATCGCCCTCACGCTGCTGCGCCGTGGTGAACGCGACGTGGAAGTCGCTGTTGAAATCGCTGTCGTCCGACGAGGCCCACGGGAAGGTCCATCCCATGCGTTGCTTGTAGGCCTGCAATGTCGCGAGCGGCGCGCGCGACACGGCCGTCAGCATGACGTCATGGTTGGCCAGGTGGACGGCGAAGCCGTTGAAGCCGTCGGCAATTGCCGAGCACGACGGGCAGCCGGCCTTGTAGGCGGGACCGAACATGAAGTGGTAGACGAGCAGTTGCGAGCGCCATTTGAACAGCTCGGCCAGCGTGGTGCTGCCTTCGTCGGTTTCGAAGCGGTACGCCTTGTCGATCCGCAGCCATGGCAAGGCCTGTCGTTGCTGCGCCAGTTCGTCGCTGCGCCGCGTCAGTGCTTTTTCCGCTTCCAGCAGTTCGAGCCGGGCGGCCAGCCAGTCTTCGCGCGTGGCGGTTGCATGTGTGGTCATCGTGGGTTCCTCCGTGGATGTCGTGCGGTATGCGATACGCCGCGTGATCGGGTAGTCGTGTGCTAGATTAGGCGCCGGCATCGACAGGTGGGAGTGACATGTGTGGCGCGATTCAGATGGACGCAGCGATCTCAGCCGCCGCACGCGCGCTCGCGGCCGGTGACCCGCTCGGGGCGCTGAACCGGGTCGCCTTGCGCGACGACGCGCCGGCGCTGGCGCTGCGCGGCATCGCCATGGCGCAGCTCGGCGACCTGATGCGGGCCAGGGCGCTGGTACGAAGCGCGGCGCGTGCCTTTGGCAGCAAAGCGCCGGTGGCCCGCGCACGGTGCGTGATTGCAGAGGCTGAAATCGCACTCGCGGCGCGCGACCTGGGCTGGCCGGCGAAGACTCTCGACGCCGCCCGGGCGACGCTCGAAGCGCACGGCGACTGGTTCAATGCCGCGCATGCGCGCTATCTCGGCATCCGGCGGCTGTTGCTGATCGGTCGCCTCGACGAGGCCGAGGACATGCTTGCCGGGCTCGCTCCCGCGCGCTTGCCACCTGCCTTGCGAACCACCCACGAGTTGATCCTGGCAGGCATCGCCATGCGGCGCGTGCAGGCCCGTATCGCGCGCGCCGCGCTCGCCAGGGCGGGCCGCGCTGCCATGCTCGCAGGCATCCCTGCGCTGGCAGCGGAAGTCGAAAACGCCGCCCGTATTCTCGATGCCCCCGCCGCACGCCTGATCGCGCGCGGCGAACCGCGGCTGCTGCGGCTCGAAGACGTTGAAGCCCTGCTGGCATCGAAGACGCTGGTGGTCGACGCCTGCCGCCTTGCCGTGCGCAACGGCGGGACGGTGGTGTCGCTGGCCACGCGCCCGGTGCTGTTCGCCCTGGCACGCGCGCTGGCCGAAGCCTGGCCGGAAGACGTGCCCCGCGACACCCTGATCGCGCAAGCCTTCCGCACCCGACACATCGACGCCTCGCACCGCGCGCGCCTGCGTGTGGAAGTGGGGAGGCTGCGCGCCGTGCTCGGGACGGAGGCGGACATCAGCGCCACCCCGAGCGGTTATACGCTGGTGCCGCGCCGCACACGCGAAGTCGCAGTGCTGGCGCAGCCAGTCGAGGACCGCAACGCGCCGGTGCTGGCGCTGCTCGCCGACGGCGAGTCATGGTCCAGTTCTGGCCTCGCGCTTGCACTTGGCGCCAGCCAGCGCACCGTGCAGCGCGCACTCGACGCGCTGGCCGCAGCCGGCAAGGTCCAATCGATCGGCCACGGCCGCGCGCGCCGCTGGATGACCCCGCCCGTGCCAGGATTCACGACGACTTTGTTACTCCCCACGCCGCTGACCGTTGACTAGGATGGAGAGCATGATGAAACGATACCCCGCACAAATCCTCCGTGAATACGGCCCGTTCCCCGGCGTCGACAACGTGCATGGCGTCTCGTACGACGGCCGGCATGTCTGGATCGCCACCGGGGACAAGCTCAATGCCTTTGACCCGGCGAACGGGCAGGTTGCGCGCTCGCTCGATGTGGCGGCCAATGCCGGAACCGCCTTCGATGGCAAGCACCTGTTCCAGATCGACGGCGAGCGCATCCAGAAGATCGATCCGCAGACTGGCGCCGTGCTCGCTACCATCCCCGCCCCGCCGGGCGGCGGCAACTCCGGGCTCGCCTGGGCAGAAGGGACGCTCTGGGTCGGCCAGTACAGCGAACGCAAGATCCACCAGGTCGATCCGCAGACCGGCGCGATCCTGCGCACCATTGCTTCCGACCGCTTTGTCACCGGCGTCACCTGGGTCGATGGCGAGCTGTGGCATGGCACCTGGGAAGACGATGCCAGCGAACTGCGGCACGTCGATGCGCGCACGGGCGCGGTGCTCGAGAGCATCGAGATGCCGGCGGGCGTGGGGGTGTCGGGGCTGGAGTCCGACGGAGGGGAGAAGTTCTTTTGCGGGGGCGGCAACAGTGGGAAGGTGAGGGCTGTGCGGCGGCCGGGGCGTGGGGCCGGTGCTGGCGGTGACTCAGAAATCGCTGTCGATGTTACGCGCAAGTGATTGTCGATCCCGATCGGTGGAAGCCTCTGAGGAGACGACATCAAGGCTCGTAGCCTGTCTTTATCGCGACCAACTGACTGAGTAGCAACCACGCAGCTCGCACTATGGTGCTCAGCCCGATAGTGCGTTTGATCGGTTGCGGGCCAAACGCAAGCTGGCTCTGCGGCTGTGTAGACATGCGAATAGGCATCGACGTCGCGTCACTTGCCTTCAAGAAGCAAGTGGATCAGATCGTTCTGATAGCAGGGGATGCTGACTTCGTGCCAGCCGCCAAGCAGGCCCGTCGCGAAGGCGTTGATTTCATTCTCGACCCGATGTGGCGGGCGGTTCCGCAAGGGCTGCAGGAACATATCGACGGTTTGCGTTCGTCATGCACGCGGCCCAAGCGAGATCACCTCGTACCGGATGCAAGCGACCTGACGGGGTTCCAGGAATACGGCGAGGCGCCGAACGTGGCTGGGAAAACTACAGGCTGGGCATCGCCGCGCACGCGGCGGCGCGGATATCAGGGGCATTCAGCCCCTCTAAAGCCGCCGCCGACGGCGGCGAATGTGCAAGCGGCCTGCACCAAGGCAGGCCGCCCGCTTCAAATCAAAAAGTCACCAGGCGCCGGCGGTCACGCACCGGGCATCGCCATGGCCGGATCGCTGACGCTGTCCTTGCCGGTTTCCAGGCGGCCGGCAAAGCGCCGCAGGTAGCTCGTGTCGTCCGCGCGCACCACACTGAAGTCGTACCAGCGCGCGCTCCTTTCCAGCGACCAGCGCTCTTCCACGACCTCGCCGCCCGCGGGTACGGTCAGCGTCCACGGGCCATCGTTCCGGTACGCGTTGGCCTTTACCGTCACCGTGCACGCGGCGTTGCCGGTGTTGCGCATATGCAGGTACAACTGGCCGTGCTTCGGGTCGTAGCAAACCTGGCACTCCGGCTGCGCGCCGCTGGCGGCCACAGTGCCGGTGAAATGCCGGACGAAGCCGTTCGGTCCGAGCACCCACAGGTCGTACTTGCCGTTGTCCGCGACGAGGTCCCACGCGTCCGACAAGGTCTTGTCCGCTTCCACGGTGTAGCGTCGCGGGATGCGGTCCAGGTGGAGCTTGTCGTAGACATGAAACACCGCGCCCTGCGCGCCGCTGTTGGCGAAGAGCAGGGTCACGCTGCGGCCGGCGCTGTCGACGCGCGCGCTGGTGTGCAGCTCGTAGGGCAGTGCGCGCGAGAAGCGGGTGCCGATTTCCTGGAACAGCGGCTGTGGCGTGGCGGGCGGCGTCGGCGCCGGCATGGTCTTCTGCTGGGCTTCGATGATCGCGTAGTCGCTGGTATCGGGCAGTGCGGGGAACTTCGGGTCGTTAGGCGTGGCGAAATCGAAGGCCGAGGTCAGATCGCCGCAGACCGCGCGGTGCCAGGGGCTGATGGCGGGAATGGTGATGCCGAAGCGCTGTTCGAGGAACAGCCCCACAGACGAATGGTCGAACGTCTGCGAATTGACCCAGCCCCCCTTGCTCCATGGCGATACCACGTACATCGGCACGCGCGGGCCCAATCCCCACGGGCGCAGGTTGCCGCTGATGGTGTCTTCGGGATGCAGGTACTTGCGTGCCGGGTCGGAGAAATACTCGCCTTCCAGCGGCAGCGTCGCCTTTCCGGCGAGCGTGCCATCCAGGTTGTAGGAGGGCACGGCCGGCGGCGGCAGGTGATCGAACAGCCCGTCGTTCTCGTCGAAGGTCTGGAAGAACACGGTCTTGCTCCAGACGTCCGGGTTCGACGTCAGTGCATTCAGCACCTGGGCGGTGAAGTTGCCGCCGTGCTGCGGGCTTGACGGCGCGCCGGGGTGTTCGGACTGCAGCTTGGTCGGCAGCACCCACACTACCTCGGGCAGCGTGCCGTTCATCACGTCGCGCTGCAGGTCCTCGATGGTCCACAGGCTCATGCCTTCCTTGTACGTCGGCGACTCCGGCTGCGCCGTGCGGAACGAATCGAAGGCCAGGCCACCGTGCATCGCGCCAGTCCAGTTGTCGTTCGGATTCTGGTAGATGCGCCAGCTGATGCCGGCCTTTTGCAGGACATCGGGAATCGTCGGCCAATGGAAGGACGAACCGGCATAGGTGTAGCCCGGCGTCGGCAGCGCGCCCTTGATCCAGCAGCGCAGGTTGTTCGGCTCGGAGTCCGTATCGGTGCAGTTGATGCCGCTCGCGCGGAGCTCAGGATTGAAGTTGGAACCCGAGAAGAAGACGATGCGGTTGGGATCCGTGCCGGTGGTGATGGAGCAGTGATAGGCGTCGCAGATGGTGAAGGCTTCGGCCAGCGCGAACTGGAAGGGGATGTCGTCGCGCTTGTAATAGCCCATCGAATACGGCTTCTTGAACTTGGGCCACAAACCGAACTTGCCCTGGTTCCATGCCGCCTGCGCATCCGAGAACGAGTGCGGCGTGCTCGGGACCAGCAGGGCGTTCATGGTCTGCTTGTCCAGGTGGAAGGGCGGAATCTCCTTCGTGCCATCCGACTGGTACCAGACCGGCTTGCCGTTTTCGAGCGGGATCGGGAAGCGGTCGCCGAAGCCCCGCACCCCTTTCATGGTGCCGAAGTAGTGATTGAAGGCACGGTTTTCCTGCATCAGGATGACGATGTGCTTGACGTCCTTGATGGTGCGCGTCTCTACGGCGGCGGGCACGGCAAGCGCGCGGCGGATGCTCGGCGGCAGCACCGTGAGCGCGGCGGCCGCACCCATGGCCTGGGTGGCGGTGCGGAGGAAATTGCGTCTGTCGTTGGATTGCATGTGGCTGACCTGTGGGCGATGGCGTGGGGAGGGGATCAACAGAGGCTCAGGGGGCGCAGCGCAGCGTGTCCGCCGGCTTCTTCTGCTCGTTCGCTTGTGCCGATGAAAGTTGCTGTGACGTTGCCGTGGATGCGGAGTCATCTCCGCCGCCGCAGCCGGCAAGCGCCGAGCTCAGTACAACGCCAGCCAGTACAGCGAGACATCTCGTTCGCAGGGTGTTCATGGAGGTTCCGTGTCGCGTGGTGGGGGATGGGACAACACGGATGCTAGAAGACCTACATGACAATCAAATGAACAGTGCTCAATAAAAAGTGTATGTAGAATGAGCGTTGTTCAAAATGATCGAACGCAAAGATGACAGATATCAGGCGGTTCCCCTCCGGCCAACGTGCCACCGACGATGTCCCCATCCCGCGGCCGGCGCTGCCGCCCTGGCGCGCGCCGGCATGGCGCTACATCGTCGACCTGGACGGTACGCTGATCCGCAACGGCGCGGCCATGCCGGGCGCGGCCGCGCTGCTCGAGGCGTTGCAGGGCCGCTATGCCATCGTGTCGAACAACTCGACCGACACGGCGGCCGGCATGTCGCGCAAGCTGCGCCGCATGGGCCTGGCCGTTGCACCGGAGCAACTCGTGCTTGCCGGCGAAATGTCCGTGGACTGGCTGCGCCGCACCTCCCCAGAGGCGCGGGTGCTGTTGTTGGGCAGCCCGGCATTGCGCCGCCATGCGAAGCGGATCGGTTGCCAACTGGTGGAACAGGGCCCTGACGTGGTGCTGCTGGCGCGCGATCCCGACTTCAGCTACGGCAAGCTGGCGCTGGCGGCGAACGTGCTGCGCGCCGGCGCCAGGCTGGTGGTCACCAATCCCGACCTCAGCCATCCCGGCGACAACGGCACCTGCGTGCCGGAAACCGGTGCGCTGCTCGCCGCGCTGACAGCCTGTGCCGGCGTGCATCCGGAGTGCATCATCGGCAAGCCCTCCGATGCGCTGTTCCACGAAGGACTGCGGCGGTTGCAGGCGAGGCCGGCGCAGGCGCTGATGATCGGCGACAACCCGGCGACCGATGCCGCGGGCGCGGTCGCGATGGGCATGTCATATCTGCTGCTTGGCACCGGCTCCGGGGCGGAGGCGGAGACCCCGGCCCAGTTGCTGGACACATGGTGTGCCGGCCGCACGGCCCTGCACGCCAGGCTCAATAGCGTTTGAGCGACAGTACGTCGAAGGTGTGGCGGATGGTCTTGACCGCGCGGTCGTAGTCGGTCAGCGCCAGGCAGGCGATCAGCACATCGATGATCGCCAGTTGTGCCAGGCGGCTCGTCATCGCCTCCGTGCGAAAGTGGGTCTCGCGTGCCATTGTGAGCAGCACCACATCGGAGAAGGCCTGGATCGGCGATTTGCCGAAGTTGGTGATGCAGATGGTGTGCGCGCCGGCCTCCTTCGCCAGTCGCGTCGCCGTCACGGTTTCATACGTGCTGCCGGAATGCGAGATGGTCAGCACCGCGACATCCGGCCCCGTCAATGCCGCGCTGATGACCTGCACATGCGAATCCACCACGGCCTTGGCGTTAAGGCCGATGCGCAGCATGCGGTAATGCGCGTCCTCGGCGATGGTGGCCGCGCTGCCGATGCCGTAGATCTCGATGCGCTTGGCTTTCTTCAGGATATGAACCGCGCGCTGCAGCGCCGCCACATCCAGGGTTGACTGGGTATCGCGCAACGTCTGCACATTGCTCTGGAAGATCTTGCGCACGACTGCCGCCGCATCGTCCTTCGGTTCCAGGTCTTCGTGGATCATCTGGACCGGCTGCACGATCTCCTGCGCCAGCACGATCTTCAACTGCTGGAAGCCGGTGGCGCCGAGCGTCTTGCACAGCCCGACCACGCTGCCTTCACTGGCGCCGGTGCGCTCGGCCACTTCGCTGACGGACATATGGACCACTTCTTCCGGATGACCAGCAATGAAGTCGGCAATGCGCTGGCCGGTGACGCCCAGCGTGTCGCGGATGCTGTCGATGCGCGCCACGATGGCGCTCAGCGTGGCTTGCTGCGGATTCGGGGCGGCCTTGCCCGGGGCGGCCTTTCCCGGGAGTTTCTTCTTCGCTGGCATGGATGGTTTTCCGTCGCGCGTCCGGCGCTGCGGACACATGGCCGCCATTGTAGAAGACTTCCGCGTTCGATCCTTGCCGCGCCCGTGTCACCAGCCATGGAAGCGCTCCCATAGCGCCAGTTCACCGCCTTTGGCGAGCGCCCGGTATTCGGGGAACTGCGCGCCGGTCGCACACGCGTGATTGGGCAGGATGCGCAGCCGCGTGCCAACCGGAAAACGCCCGGCGATGTCACCATCAGGCACGCCTTCGCGCGACACGATGCCGTGCTCCTGGTTGGCGCCGCTCAGCACGTAGCCTTGCAACACCGTGCCGTCGATCGTGCAGACCAGCCCATAGCCATAGTCCCGCTTCTGCTTCTGGGTGCCGCGATCGCGGCTCATCGCCATCCACCCGGCGTCGACAATGGCCCAGCCCTTGTCGGTCTGGTGGCCGATCACCGTCGTCAGTACGCTGAGCGCGATGTCATCGGTGGTGCAGACGCCCACGTTGCTCATCACCAGGTCAAACAGAACATAGACGCCGGCCCGCACCTCGGTGACACCATCGAGCTGCGCGGCGGAAAGAGCCGTCGGGGTCGAGCCGACGCTGACCACCGGGCAGGGCAGGTGTGCCGCCCGCAGACGCTCGGCCGCACGCACGCAGCCGGTGCGTTCTTGCTCGGCCATGGCGCCCAGGGCCTCAGCGGTGTCAAGCTCATAGCTCGAGCCAGCGTGGGTCAACACCCCGCCCAGCCGCATGCCCCCATCGTGCAGGGCGCGGCCGACGTCCAGCAGCGCAGGGTCCTCGGGCTGGATGCCGGAGCGGTGGCCGTCCGTGTCGATCTCGATCAGGACCTCGAAGACTTCTCCGTTCGCTCGCCCGAATTCTGCAATCGCTTCAGCGGAGGCCACGCTGTCGGTGAGGATCTTCAGGTCGCAGCCTCGCCGGCGCAAGGCCAGCGCCTGGGGAAGCCGGTGCGCGGCCATGCCAACGGCATAGAGGATGTCGGTGACGCCCTCGGCGAGAAAATATTCGGCTTCCTTGAGCGTAGAGACCGTGATACCCGTCGCGCCGGCGGCGAGCTGGGCACGCACGACCGGCGTGCACTTGGAGGTCTTGACGTGGGGGCGGAAGCGTACGCCGAGCGCATTCATGCGCTGCTGCATCCGATCGATGTTGTGCTGCATGCGCGTCACGTCGATGACGGCTGCGGGTGTATCGAGGGTGTCGAGAGTAGAGTGCATGTCGAACCGGATGGTCATGGGTGGGAGCGGTCAGCTCAACAGGCGGATGTGCGGTGTCCACTCTGTCATGGTGTCCAGGGGGACGACGGGCCGGGGCAGACGCCGGAAGTCGAAGCGCGACAATACCGGCGAGGTCAGGCCCGGCGCGTCGACGCTGAAGATCTGTTCGGGGGCGAAGAATTCGTCGAAGGCGGCGCGGAAATGGCCGCGCGATTTCACTACCACCGTGCGTGCCGCTGCGATATCGATGCCGAACATCTCGAAGAAAACGGGCTCGTGGCATTGATGGCGATTGGTGATCACCACGACCTGCACGCCGCCCACTCGCAGCAGGGCTGACGGGCCCAGGTTAAAGCTGCATCCGGCCAGCTGCCCCCGGCGTCCAATGCCTTGACCCGAATGCAGCCGTAGTACCGTGGCGGGCGCGCTGAAGGCTTCGGAACAGGCGGTGCTTTCGCCGCGATTGAAGTGGGCGGTGAATTCAGTGCCCATGCCGAGGGCATGGGCCTGCGCGCTGAGCTCGGGATCCGTGACCACACCCAGCACGGCATCGCGCACGCCGGCGCGCAATAACGCGTCCAGCAGGAAAGGGGTATTACCGCGTCCGCCGCCGCCGGGGTTGTCTGCCACATCGGCCAGCAATACGGGCGGGCGCGCGTGGTCCTCGCCGGCGGCCTTGGCCAGCGCGACCGCCTCGTCAAGCGACGTCAACTCGGGCGTGAAGGCTGCGCGCCCAAGCCAGGCTGGCGTCACCAGCGCCTGGGCGGTCTCGCGGGCGAACCCGGCATCGCCGCGGGTCGAGACAATCACCGTCAGGCCGTTCTTGGGCGTATCGCCGAAGGCAAAGCCGCCGACCACCGAAATATTGACGATGCGCGGGTCGTCCAGCGCTTCCGCTTGCTGGATCATGTCGGCGTAAGGCCCGGTGCCGGGCGCGGTCAGCAACTGGGTCGGCGGCGCACAAACCGGCATGCGCACATGCGCGACGCAGAAGCGCGCGCCGCGCATCAGCTCCATGAGTATCTCAGCCGCTTCCGTGCCGCGTTCTGCCATGTCGGTATGCGGATTGCGGCGATAGGAAACAAGCGTGTCGACCGCGTCGACCATGCGATCGGACACATTGGCATGCAGGTCCACCGTGGCGACGACCGGCACCGACGGTCCCACGATGGCCCTTACCGTCTCGAAGACCACGCCATCGGGATCATCTTCTTCGGTGGTGATGGCGGCACCGTGCTCGCAGATGTAGACGGCGTCCAGCGGCAAGGCGGCGCGCAGTTCCCGTTCAAAGACAGCGAGGGTCTCAAGGAAGAAGGCGTGATCGACGGGGCCGCCCGATTCTGCGTTGGCAAAGAGGATCGGCACCGGTGTCCACGGGCCGCTGGCATCCATGCGGCGGACAAAGGCCGGGATCTCCGGGGTCATCGCGGGTGCGGCAGCGCGGGCATCGGCCAGCAGCGCACTGCCGGCAAGGTAAGCCCGGTCCACGAAGTCGGCGCGCGTGGACACGGGAGCAAAACGGTTCGATTCGATGGCGAAGCCGAGAATCGCAATGCGGGAATTGGACATGGTCGGCGGAATGCTCAGTTCTGCTTGGGGATCTTCGCGGTTTCGACCAGGTCGGCCCACTTCTTCTGCTCGCTGGCGATAAAGCGCAGGAAGTCGTCGCGGTTGCCCGTGGCCGCGACGGCGTTGGCATTGGACAGGTCCTGGCGCAAGCCGTCGGACTTCAGCACCTTTTCCAGCGCCGTGCCAACCTTATCGACAATCGGCTGCGGCGTGCCCTTGGGAAACACCAGGCCGCCCCACGAGACGTTTTCATAGCCCTTCAGCCCTGACTCATTTAGCGTCGGCACGTCGGGATACAGCGCAACGCGTTCGCGGCTGGTGATCGCCAGCGCGCGCAGCTTGCCGCTCTTGACCAGTGGCCACGCCACCGATGCATTGGTAATGGTGTAGTCGAGCCGGCCGCCGGCGAGGTCGGTCAGCGACGCCGGGTCGCCGTTGTACGGAATGAACAATACGTCGATGCCGGCCATCTTCTTTAGCAGTTCGCCGCCCATATGGCCGCTGCTGCCGGTGCCGGCAGCAGCGTATGAGAGCTTGCCGGGCGACTTCCGCGCCAGTGCGAGCAGCTCGCCAACGTTCTTGACCGGGGAGTCGGCGCGTACCACCAACAGGTTGTAGATGGAGAACATGCGGCCCACAGGCACGAAGTCCTGTCGCACATCGTAGGGCAGCTTGTTGAACAGGGCCGGGTTGATGGCCAGCGTGTTGATGTTGCCGTAGCCCAGCGTGTACCCGTCCGGCGCAGCACGCTTGACCTGGGCCATGCCGATGTTGCCGGCGGCGCCCGGGCGATTGTCGACGACAAAGTTGGCGTGGGTCTCTTTGGCGAGGTGCGTCAGCACGATGCGGGTCAATACGTCGGCCGATCCGCCGGCAGCGGAGGCAACGATGACGGTCACCGGCTTTTGCGGCCAGGCGTTGTCGGCGGCGCGGGCAGGCGCAGTGAAACTACAGGCGGCAATCAGTGCGAGAGCCGTGAAGGCAGTGGTGGGGCGCATGAAACCATCTCCGGACAATAAAGGAAGGAATGGAGGTCCTTGGCCGTCCGGATGCGCATCATTGGCGTGCGGGGGGCAAGGCGCCGAAGCCGCGCAGCGGCTGCGGTGACATCATCGAAAGCAAGCAAGGCCTACATCGTGCAGACTCCGCTGAACGCATTACCAGGACCACGCGATGTCGGAACCCACGCGGGCCGCGCCGGCGCGCTGAAGGAGCATGCGTGCGACGGTCAGGTCCTGCAGCGCGAGCCCGGTCATGTCGAAGACCGTGATGTCGGTCGGTTGCCGCTCCACGAGGGCCTTTCCCGTCAGCACATCGCCCAGTTCCGTGCACGGCGTATCGGGGGCCCACTGGGTTTCGCCGATCTGGCGCGCTTGTGCCTGGTCGTCGACGAAAAGGCGCACCCGCTCCAGCAGGCCCTGGGGTAGTTCCCGCTTGCCTTTGGTGTCGGCGCCGACGCAATTCAGATGCGTACCGGGTTGCACCGACTCCGCTTCAAACAATGCACCGCCGCCAGGGGTTGCGGTGATCACGACATCGCTCTCAGCCACCGCGGCATTGCCATCGCCGGCATGCGAGATGTCGCAGCGGTGCGCGAAGTACGCTTCAAAAGCAGCGTCGGGCTTGCCGGCCGCGGTGGCATAGCGGACCTGGCACAGCGCCGGCAACAGTTGCAGCGCGAAGTTGAGTTGCACGCGCGCCTGCACACCGGTGCCGAACAGGCACAGGCGGGTACTGTCCGCTCGCGCGAGCTGCTGCAGCCCGAGGCCACCCGCCGCACCGGTGCGCATGGTCGTGACCGCATTGCCGTCGATGATGCAGACCGGCCGACCGGTAGCGGGGTCGATCAGCATGATGGTGGCCTGGTGCGGCTCACCGCCGAGCCGGCGGTTGTCCGGCCAGAATCCCGCCGCCTTGAAGCCGAGCAGGCCTTGCGCCTGCACATCCCCGGACTTGATGCCGAATACGCCGCCCGTTGCGAGCGGCTCGCGCACCACGGGGAAAACGCGGCCCTCGCCCTGACTATGCAGCACGAAGGCCTCGCGCACGGCTTGCAGGACATCGTCGGGCAGCAGCAGGGCCTCGACCTCGTTCTTGTCGAGCAGCAGCAGGCGGGCGTCACTTGGCATCGCTGTACACCGTTGCCCGCGATACGCCCAGGTGCATCGCGACGATTTCCATGGCCCGGCGCACTTCCATGCAGCCGGCTTCCTTGAGCTCGCGTATCAGTGCGCGCCGCTCTGTCGCCTTGAGCGAACGGGGCGTCGTGGCGAGCCGCGCCGCAAACTGGTCAATGCGATCCCGGATGGCGTCTGCGCTGATCGGATCGAGCGATTCGGTGACGCCGGCCGCAGCGCCAACGCTGCCAAACTGTCCCAGCATGCTCTGCAAGCCGCGGAAGAGGGTCAGGTCCACGTTCAGGCACAAGGCGGCGATATATCTCCCGCTCGAATCCTTGATGCCGATGGACGTGCTTTTCGCCTGGCGGCCATCGGCGAACTGGTTCGCATAGTTGGCGATGACCTGCTGGTATTGCGGATCGGCAATGCGGGCCAGACCGAGTTCTGTGGCCGGATCGCCAGGCTGGCGACCGGACAGATTGTTGTGGATCGCCAGGATGGCTTGCTCAGGGTGCAGGAGGTCGTGAACAACGACTTCGCAGAACGGCGCCAGGGTCTCGCCGAGGCCCTGCGCCACTTGCTTGAGCTGCTCGAGCAGCGCTTGCTGCTCCGGGGTACGTTTCGTCATGTGGACATATTATCCAGCATTAGACGATTTGTAAAGGATGAATTTTGCCTGGCTTTATGTGATGCCGGCGTTCCCCGACCCGGCCTCAAGCCAGGCGCGCTGCCCGCGTGCCGCCAATTACCGATACTGCGTATCGGCGCGCGCGTCCCCTTCCTCGTTCCCGATCTCCACGATCGCCGCAAACGCCTGCTCCAGGTCGGCCAGCAAGTCGCCGACCCCCTCCAGCCCGATATGCAGCCGGATCATCTGCCCGTGCGTTGACCAGTCAGTGACGCTGCGCGCGCGGCGCATGTCTGCCAGCACGGCCAGGCTTTCGAAGCCGCCCCATGAGGCGCCGATGCCGAACAACCGAAGGCTGTCGACAAAGCGCTCCGCCGCCACCGGCGCCGTGCTCCGCAGCGTGAACGAAAGCAGGCCGTTGGTGCCATGGCAGTCGCGCAGCCACAGCGCGTGGTTGGGATCGTCCGGCAGAGCCGGGCAGAACACGCGCGCGACTTCGGGCCGGGCGCGCAGCCAGCTTGCCGCGGCGATGGCGCTTTCCTGGTGTTGCGCGAGCCGTGCGCCAAGGGAGCGGATGCCGCGTTGCACGAGGTAGGCATCGTCTGGGCTCACCGTCATGCCGAAGGCGTCGGCCGTAGCGGAAAGCTCGGCCCACGCGCCTTCGGTGGTACACACCGTGCCCATCATCACATCGGAATGGCCGCTCAGGTACTTGGTCGCGGCCATCAGCGAGATGTCCGCACCCAGTTCCAGCGGCCGGTACAGCAGTCCCGAGCCCCAAGTGTTGTCGGCGGCGACCAGCGCGCCGTGCGCATGCGCCAGCGCCGCGACGGCGGGCAGGTCACACATTTCATAGGCCAGCGAGCCCGGCGCCTCGACATAGACCAGCCGCGTCTCTGGCCGCAGCCGCGCGGCAAGATCCGAGCCGTCGGCCGCGTAGAAGTCGGTAGCGATGCCGTGCCGGCGCAGGAAGCCGCTGGCCAGGTTGCGTACCGGCTCGTAGACGCAATCGGGTAGCAGCACGTGCTGGCCGGGACGCACAAAGGCCAGGATCACCATCGTCGCGGCACAGAGTCCCGTGGGGAACAGGCGCGTACGGTAACCACTTTCGAGCACGGTCACCATGTCTTCCAGCGCGAAGTTGGTCGGATTGCCGCGCGCGCCGTAGGTGAAGAGCCGGTCATGGTCGCGGCGGGCGCGCATTTCGCGCTGCTGCGCGACGGACTCGAACAGCACGGTGCTGGCGCGCACGACCGGCGGGTTGACCGGCTGGCCGCCGGGCACGTTGGGCGCACGGCCGGCGTGCGCCAGGCGGGTAGGGAGGGAATGCGTCATGGCTGGCATGTCGGGGTGGCTGCGGACGGGGCTGGCATCGCAAGGACCGTGCCGCGTTCAGTCGACGTGGGCGCCGGACAGCTTCACGATCTGGGACCAGCGCGAGATGTCCTGCTTCAACTGCTGGGCAAAGGCCTCGGGGCTGCTGGCGATGACATCGCTGCCGCCGTCGTTAATCAGCTTCACCACCTCGGGCATCTGCAGCACCTGCACGATGGCGCGGTTCAGCAGCGCTACGCGTTCCGGCGCGGTGCCGGCGGGCACGAAGAAGCCATACCAGTCCTCGAAGCGCGCGTTGCGGTAGCCGAGTTCCTCCAGCGTGGGCACCTTGGCAAACACACCCAGCCGGCGCGGGCTGGTCACCGCTAGCACGCGCATGCGGCCGGCCTGGACAAAGCCGGCCACGGATGAGGTCGACGTGACCAGCACGTCGACTTGGCCGCCGAGCAGGTCATTGATCGCCGGCCCGGCGCCCTTGTACGGCACGTGCTGCAGCGACACGCCGCTGTCCTTGTCGAGCACCACGCCCACCAGGTGCGACAACGTACCGTTGCCGGGCGTGGCGTAGGTGATCTTCTGCGGCTGGGCCCTGGCCTGCGTGGCGAGTTCGGCAAAGGTCTTCCACGGCGCGTCGGCGGCGACGACGATGGCCAGCGGCGCGGCATTGATCTGCGTGACCGGCACGAACTGCTTAACCGGATCGAAACCCGGCGAGCGGTACAGCGTCGGGTTGACCGCCATCACCGATACCTGCGAGGTCAGCACCGTATAGCCGTCGGCCTTGGCCTCGGCCACATGGCGCGTGCCGATATTGCCGCCGGCGCCGCCGCGGTTGTCCGTCACCGCGCTCTGGCCGAGCACCTGCGATAGCCGCGTGGCAACGATGCGCGTGACCGCGTCGTTGCCGCCCCCGGCCGGGAACGGCGAGACGATCCGCAACGGCTGCGACGGAAAGCCGCCCACCGGCGCCACCGGCTGTTGCGCGGAAGCCGCCGGGCCGGCGCCGAGCAGGGTGAGCGAGAGCAATACGGACAGGAACTGCGGAATGCGGGACATGGGGCGACCTCGTTCTTGTATGGGACAGGGGAGAAGGAACCAATCAGGCGGCGGGCGGGAAGCGGAACGTCGCCAGCTCCTGGGCATCGAGCTGGCCGACCAGGTTGGTTTCCCAGGCCAGGTATTGCCGTGCCGCCGCCTTGTTGCCGTCATGGCGGTCGTGCACGAAGAAAAGGAAGTCGATGCAGCGCACGTCGGGCAGCGCGTGCTCGCCCTCGGCAAGCGGATAGCCGGCGCGCTGCCAGGCCGCGAGGCCGCCGCGCAAACGGCGCACGTCGGCAAAGCCCAGCGCGCGCAGGTCGGCAAAGGCGAGTTCGGCAGGATCGTCGGCACCGGCGGCGCCGATCAGTACGACGGTGGTGTCGTGCGGCACCCCGGCCAGGTCTTGTGCCAGGCGCGGGCGGATCGACCAGCGGCTGCCGGCGATATGGCCGGCCCGGTAGGCCATGCTGCCGCGCAGGTCCAGTGCCAGCATCGAGCGGTCCTGCAGGCCGGCGGCCAGGGCGGCGGCTTCGACGGCGGGCGGCGCGACGACCTCTGCCAGCGGCCCGTGCGTGGCGGCGACGCCCGCGTCCAGGCCGGCCCGCAGGCCGCCTTCCAGCACGACCGCGTCATGGCCCATCTGCCGCAGCCAGCTCGCGACGACCGGGGCACGTACGCCGTCGGCATCGAACAGCACCAGGCGCGCGCGCCGCACGCCCACGTACTGGTCCGTGGCCTGCATCAGCTGCCCGCCGGGGGTGTGCTGGGCACCGGGCAGGGTGGCGGCCGCATATTCCTCGGCGGTACGGACATCACACAGGAAGGTCGTGCGTGCCGGATCGGCCAGCCAGGTCGCGGCCTGTGCCGGGGCGATATGCGGAACCGAAAAACGCTGCGCCAGCGCCCGGGCGGCAGCGCGCGCGTCATCGAGCCCGCTTGGGGGGGCGTTGTCCGGATAGCGCGCCGTGCCCCCGTGCTCCAGCCTGAAATCGTTCAGGTACCAGCCCTGCGTACCGTTCTCCAGCGCATAGACAGGATTCGCCACGCCGAAGTTGATCAGCGACTGCGCACCGAGGATGCTGCGCGTGCGGCCCGCGCAGTTGATGACGATGGGCGTGTCGGCATCGGGCACCAGGTCGCGCAGCCGGTAGGCCAGTTCGCCGTTGGGGCAGCAGATCGCGCCCGGGATGTTCATCTTGTGGAATTCGGACGCGGGCCGGCCGTCGAGCACCACCGGCACGCGCGTGCCGGCGCGGCCGGCCTGCATCGCGGCAAGCTGATCGGCCGACACGCGCGGGGTGCCGTAGTGGTGCTCGGCCAGCTCGCCGAAGGTCTTGGACGGCACGTTGACGCCGGCAAACAGCGTGTAGCCCGCCGCGCGCCAGGCGGGCATGCCGCCATCGAGCACGAACAGGCTGGTATAGCCAAGACGGGCCAGCGCCTGGGCGGCGGCAGTCGCCACGCCGTCGCCGTCGTCGGCCAGCACGATGCGCACATCGGTGCGCGGCGCAAGCCGGCCGACATCGAGTTCGAGCCGGCTGTAGGGCAGGGGCACCGCGTAGAAGGGGTGGCCTTCGCCATACTGGCCGTGCTCGCGCACGTCGAACAGGGCGATTTCGTCGGCATCGTGCAGCCAGCCCTTGAGCGTGACGGCATCGACGGTGGTGAAGGAAGGCGTCGGCATGGAATTCCGGGCAATAGGGGGCCGTCCTTCCCGCGCGGGGAAGGGGATCGGCTGGCTTGTCGGGGAGGGCGGCGAGAACTGAGAAGCGCCGCCCGGGTCAGGTCAGGTCAGCGGCGCGTCTGCACGCCCACGCTCATGACCTGGCAACGCCCGGTCTCCAGGTCGAACGACAGGCGCTCGGTCAGCGTTTCCAGCGAACGGCCATACATGTGCAGGTGGCGGATGACGTCCTCGCCACGGATCTCCACGGAATGGATGTCGTCCGGCAGCAGCGCGATGCCGTGGCGCGGTCCGACTTCCACCGTGTGCGAGAACGCCAGGGTGCCCACGCCGGGCTGGCTGCCGTCGTCGGTGCGCACATAGACGTCGTTGAACTCGATGCCGCTCACGCCCGCCACGCAGGCCCAGGTCGTATGGTTGTGCGGCGGAATGCGCTTGCCCGGGTGCATCACGTTCAGGTACAGCGCGTAGGTCTGGCCGGCGTCCTCGGCGATCAGGTAGCGCGCCTGGCGCTCGCCCGGCTCCGGCGGCGGGTAGTCGGCCTCGTTCCACAGTTCGGTGCGGGCCCCCAGATCCTCGACCCGGGTCAGGACCTCGGCCAGGGCGTCGCGTGTGACACCGCTCCTGGCTACGATTTCCCTAATGGATTCGATGGCATCTCCTACGGCTGCCTGGCGTTGTTGTGCGATGGACATAGAGGGGTCGATCCTTGCAATCTCTGTTTTTGAGGGGTAGAACGATGTTTCTTGTTTCACTGTAATGAACACCTGCCCTGAAAACCACTTAATGCCTGATGAAAACCCATTAACACCTCTAATGAATGCGTAACCTCGACCTTGACCTGCTCCGCACCCTGGTGGCCATTGCCGACCACGAGACCTTCGGCGCCGCCGCCGGGAATGTGCAGCGCACCCAGTCGGCGGTCACGCAGCAGATGCAGCGGCTCGAGGAGCAGCTCGACCTGACGCTGTTCGAGAAGCACGGCCGCGGCAAGCAGCTGACCCGTCACGGCAAGAAGCTGGTCGAATACGCGCGCCAGCTGCTGACGCTCAACGACGAGGCGCTGCGCGTGCTGCGCGAAGGCGATCTCACCGGTTCGGTGCGTATCGGTGCACCGCACGACGTGGCCGACACCATCCTGCCGGTGCTGCTGTCGCATATCGCCCGCACCTCGCCGGCGCTGCGGCTGGAAATCCACGTGGGCCGCAGCCCCTTCCTGATGGAGTCGCTGCGCCGCGGCGAGATCGACCTGACCGTGTCCACGCGCGAGGACACTTCGCTTGACGGCATTGCGCTGCGCACCACGCCCACGATCTGGGTTTGCGCGGCGGACTTTGTCTATGAGCGTGGCACGCCGGTGCCGCTGATCCTGGCCGACGAGCCCAGCCTGTTCCGCAAGCTGTCGCTGGACGCGCTGACGCAGGCCGGTGTGCCGTGGCGCATCGCCTACCTGGCGCCCAGCCTGATCGGCATCAAGGCCGCGCTGCGCGGCGGACTCGGGATCACGGCGCGCAGCATCGACCTGCTGGCCCCGGACATGCGCATCCTGGGCGAGAGCGACGGACTGCCGCGCTTGCCGGACGTGACGTATTACCTCTGGGCGCGGCCCAACGCGGTCAATCCGGTGGCGCGGCATGTGTTTTCGATGCTCAAGACGGCGTTGCAGCGGGGGCTGGTCAGTGCCTGAGGGGGGTGTGGTCAGGTTGGAAGGCGAGATCGCAGGCCGGCATGGGCGGCGGCGGAACGAAGAAGTTTGCGCATCGATATGTGCGTCGCGATGACGGCGATCGGGTAAGGATTTCCCTATTTTCCGTTCAGGAAACCCTTGATTTAAGGGAGTGATGTGGAGGCCATGTGGGGTAGTGGGATGCGGTGATATGCTGCACCCGCAATAACGTCAGCCAAGCAACCGTGGGTCAAGACACCGACGAGCCGCAAGAGCGGCGCACCATCCTGATCGTGGACGATGTGCCCGCCAATATCGCCATCGTTGCGCAGCACCTCGAGGCGCAGGGGATGTGCGTGCTTGTCGCGCAGGATGGTGAAGAAGCCCTCGAGCGCGCCGGTTTTTCCCAGCCCGACCTGATCCTGCTTGACGTCAGGATGCCGCGCATGGACGGGCTCGAGACCTGTCGTCGGCTGAAGACGATGCCGCAGACGCGGGATATTCCCGTGATCTTCATGACGGCGCTGTCCGCCACCGCCGACATGATGGATGCCTTCGCGGCGGGCGGCGTGGACTATGTCATCAAGCCATTCCAGCTTGCCGAGGTCATGGCGCGCGTCAATACGCATTTGTCGCTGCGGATGATGCACCGACGGCTGGCGCAGCGGAACGCCAGCCTGCAGGAAGAAATCGCCATCCGGCGCGCGGCGCAGCAGGAGGCGATGCGCGCGCGCGACGAACTCGAATACCGGGTCATACAGCGCACGCAGGCGCTGGCGCGGGCCAACGCGAGCCTGACGCTGGAGATCTCCGAGCGCTGCCGCGCGGAGGCGGCGCTATCGGCCAGCGAAGCCCGCTTTCGCTCCATCGTCGAATCCAGTCCGGTACCGCTGGTGATTACCGCGATCGACGAAGGCCGGATCCTGTTCTGCAACCAGCCCTTCCGTGACCTCTTCGGGCTGACCGAGGCGCAGGCAACCGGGTTTGACATCCGGGAATGCTATGCCAATGCCGAAGCCCGGCAGGCGGCCGTACAGGAATTGCGTCGCGATGGCCGGATCACGACGCTCGAGATCGAGGCGCGCCATCGCGATGGCACCGCGTTCTGGGTCGTCGTCACGACGAGCCTGATCACATTTGGCGAGACCGCTGCCGCCTGTGTCGGCCTGTACGACATCACCGCCCGCAAGCGTGCCGAACTGAAGGTGGTGGCCAGCGAGGCAAGCCTGGCAAATGCGCAGCGCCTCGCGCGGCTGGGCGACTGGGAGTGGAACGCCGCGGACGGCGCGGTGCGACTGTCCAGGGAGATGTGCCGGATCCTGGGCGTCGACGAATGCCGGGTCCGGTCGCTGCGCGCACTATTGCGTCATGTGCACGTGGAGGACCGGCGCACGATCCTGGCCACGCTCAGCCAGTTGATGAAAGCGCCGGGAAGCGCCAGCATCGACGTGCGTCTCAGGTATCGGGGCGTGAGCGATCATATCGTGCAGTGGCAGGCCGAGCAGCGCGGCGACGAGGCAGGCCATTGCATCGGCCTGGTCGGCACGCTCCAGGACATTACCGAGCGCAAGCGCATCGAGCAGGAACTGCTGGCCTCGCGCGAACAACTCAGGGAACTGTCGGGCCACCTGGAGGCCGCTCGGGAGGAGGAGCGCAAGCGCATCGCGCTGGAAATCCATGACGAGCTGGGCCAGCTGCTCACCGCGCTGAAGATGGATGTGTCGCTGCTGCGCATGAAAATCGCCGGCAACCATGCCGCCGAGCAGAAGGCCGACGAGATGCGCGAGCTGGTCGAGCGGACCATCAGCATGGTGCGCCATGTGGCCAGCCACCTGCGCCCGGCTGCGCTGAACTACGGCATCGTGTCGGCGCTGGAATGGCTCACCGAAGACTTCGGGCGCCGCCATCACGCGCATTGCCGACTCACTGTCGACGGGCCCGAGCCGCAGCTGGACGATGCGGTGGCGACCGCCGCGTTCCGCATCGTGCAGGAGTCGCTGACCAATGCCGCCCGCCATGCGCGCGCCGCGCGGGTAACGGTGTCACTGAGCAACCGGCCCGACGGGCTGCTGCTGTGCGTCAGCGATGACGGGCAGGGCTTTGAGGTGGCGGCCGCGCTGCAGGGCGATTCCTACGGCCTGCTCGGCATGCGCGAGCGCGCGCGCATGATCGGCGGCAGCCTGAATATCGACAGCCAGCGCAGCACGGGCACCACCGTTTCCATTCATATCCCCCGCCAAGCGAGTGCAGCATGATTCGAGTTCTGATTGCGGACGACCATGCCATCGTCCGCAGTGGCCTGAAGCAGATCGTGGCCACCACCACCGATGTAGTGGTTGCGGCCGAGGCCGCGGACGGTGGCGCAGTGCTCGAGCAATTGCGCGCCGGCGAATTCGACCTGCTGCTGCTCGACATGACCATGCCGGGCATCAGCGGCATCGACCTGATCCGCCGCGTGCGGGCCGAGTGGCCCGATCTTGCCATCCTGATCCTGAGCATGCACAACGAAGCACAGGTCGCCTCGCGGGCGCTGCGTGCCGGGGCATCGGGCTATGTGACCAAGGACAGCGACCCGGAAATCCTGCTTGGGGCGATCCGCAAGCTGGCTGCAGGCGGCAAGTTCATCGACCCTGCGCTGGTCGACGCCATGGTCTTTCACCAGCGCGGTGCGGACGCTCCCGCGCACGAGGTGCTCTCGGACCGGGAATTCCAGGTGCTGCAGCGGCTCGCCGCCGGCCAGACTGTCAACGAGATTGCGGAGTCATTTTCGCTGAGCGCCAAGACCATCAGCACCCACAAGATGCGGTTGATGCAGAAGCTGGGCCTGCAGAACAACGCCGACCTGATCCGCTATGCCATCAAGCATGGCTTCACGCAGGAGTAGGCGGCGCCACCCAGCCGGCCGGTGTCAGGATTTTCCTACGATTGATTCAGGGAGTGCTGAACGCCCTTTCATCGTCCGCTGAATGCGGTGGCCGCCCGACCCGCCTACGATGGAATCATGGAAGCTGCAACGTCGGCCGGCAGTGCCGGGGCAGCCCGCAAGTGGAGGAAGCATGGGAGCAGAGAAGTCGTTGCGGTCGATGGTGGATAAATGGCTGGGACCAGCCGTGGCGTATCCACCGCGCGTTGCCGCCATGGGGCGGATGCGGGACTGCGGCAGTCGATTCGTATGTGTGGAAGCCGACCGCGTGACCGGCAAGCTGTCGATCGTGTTTTTCAGGCATGGCGACGGGGCCTGGTATGTCTTCCCGCCCATGACGAGCAGGGCGGGGTTGGCCGCATATGGCGCGTGAGGCAGGGCGTGTGAGGCAACCGCGCCCCCGTCACGGCATCGCAGACCAGCGCGCCGGATGCAGGATCCGGCGTTCTTTCAGGGGACTGGCTTGTTTGACGACCAAGATGGGTACGACGCCGACAGTGGCGCGGGCCCGCAGGGTGCGGCCACGGCACCCTTCGATATCTACGCCTGGGCTGCAGCCCTGCATGACTACGCACTGAGATCCGGCCTCGTATCCAGTGCTTACGTGCCCGACTACCTTACGCTGGAACGCCTGCGCATATATTTCCGCTCGGGCCTGACGCCCAGCGAGGCGGCGCGGGCGTGTTTCATGCCCTGCTAGCCTGCAGGTCATTCTCTCGCGGGTGCCGATAAGAGAAAGAGAAGAGAGGAGGACGGCTGGCTACCCCGCGCTAGCCGCATGCCGTCCCAAAGCCCCACGCACTGGCCCGAAGCCGGCACAGTCACCGCGTCGCGGCGCTTGATGCGCCGTAGTCCTGGATTTGCGTTGATCTCCTGCGGCCGGCTTTTCGTATATCAGAGCTTGTTATGTGGCGATTATCGGAGGCGCCGTGGTGGCCGGCCAGTCAGCCAGCGCTGAATTGCGCTTCGGATTTCCCTGACAGCGCTGGTCATCAACTCATTCGCGCGGTGCCTTGGGCGATTTCTAGTAGCGCGCAAGTTCCTCGCGTACATCGGCATCATCAAGACGCGCCGCCGTCACCACGAGCGTGCCGATACGGATATGACGCGGCGGCCGGTTCGCGCGCATGGATTCGGCCAGCTCGCGCATTGCCTCGTAGCCCATGTTAAATGGCCGCTGAATAACGATGGCGTGGAGTTCGCCATTGCGCAGGCTGGGCGCAAAGCTCGGCCAATAGTCAAAACCGACCTGCAGGGGGCGCTTGCCTTTCGGCAGCGCGTTGATCGCACGCACCACGCTGAAAGTCGAGATGTCATGCGGCGTGAACACGGCATCGAGCGCCTGCGCGTGCTTTGCGAGTGCCGCGGCGGCAGCGGTCTGCATGCCGCGGATGTCATAACCCAGGTAGGTTTGCAGCACCACCCGGAATCCCAGTTCCGTAGCGGCGGCGATAAACCCGTTTTCGCGCGCGGTGGTGGCCTGCAGATCCCGCGCCACGCGGAAGACGCCGATGCGGGCACCGCGGGGCAGGGCGCCGCGCAAGGTTTGCGCAGCCCGGCGGCCAGCGGCGTAGTTGTCCGTGGCAACCAGGGGCGCGGAGTAATCGGCCCCCTCCCTGTCGATCAGGAGGAAGGGAACGCCAATGACCGGAGGGGCCGCGGGCGCCGCGACCGGCATCGGCGCGAGAATCAGGCCGTCCACCTTGCGCTCCAGCATGGACTGGATCATCCGCACTTGCAGGTTGTCCCGGATCGCCTGCGGGTCATCCTCATTGGGAGCGCGGATGATCACGTTGACCTTGGCGTCGCTTGCGGCCTTGCGCACGCCTTCGGCGAGCACCTGCCAGAACTGGCTGCGGTTGCCCGCGAGGACGACGCCAATCTCCGTGGCGCTGGCCACGGTGTGGTGAATGACTGCCAGCAAGCCAGCCAGGCAGATCACCAGGATCCGAACCATGCGCACCATCTCCGACTTTCCGATCGATAACCCGCGCGCCATTGTCGCACGCGCCTAGGTGTTTGTACCTGCCGTCAGCAAAAGCGCGCCCACAGCCGTTAAAGTTCGGACTGGTCTTTCGGTCGGGCGTTGGTGAGAAATCCGGGAGTACGTCAGTTGAAGTCGGTCATCCCTGCATGGTTGTTGCAGCTGTGGCATGCCCCGCGGGAGAGGATCGCGGTAGTCTTGCTGACCCGTGTCGTGCTGTTCAGCACCCTCATCACGCTGGTCCTGACCGCCATGCAGCTTGCGCTCAGCTACCAGGCTGAAGTGGCCGGCATCCAGAATCGCTTCCGCGAGATGGAGGAAGGCTACTCCGGCGCGCTTGGCAGTTCGCTCTGGTCCCTCGACAGCCGCCTGGTCCAGGAACAACTGGAGGGCATGCTGCAATTGCCCCATATCCGCTACGTCGAAGTGCGTGAAACGGCGCAGACCACGCACCCGCTGGTGGTGCATCGGGGCACGCATGCCGAGCGCAATGTGGTCGCGCGCGAGTTTCCCATCTATTGCTGCGACGGCGACAAACGCCAGGTAGGCGTGCTGCGCGTGGAGGCCAGCCTCGACGAGGTCTATCGCGACATCCTGCGCCAGGCGGTTGTCATCCTGGCCAGCAACGCAGCCAAGACCTTCCTGGTTGCGCTCTTTATTCTCTGGATTGTCCATCGCGTTGCCACGCGCCATATCGTCGATCTCACCACGGGGTTGCGCAAACGCGTGCCCGGCGTACCGTCGGCGCCGTTGAGCCTGCGCCGGTCCCGGCACGGGCAGGATGAAATCGAAGAGCTGGTCGAGGCGCTGAACCTGATGTTCGCGCGCATCGACCGGCATACGGCGGAAATTCGCGATGCCAATACCAGGATGGCCGCGATCCTCGACAACATTCCCGACCTGGCCTGGATCAAGGGTACGGAAGGGCGCTATGTGGCCGCAAACCGCGCCCTGGCGGTGTCCCTGGGCGTGGCGCACCCCGCCGAGCTGATCGGCAAGACCGACCACGATTTCTATCCCCACGATCGGGCGCTGGCGTACCTGGCCGACGATGCCCGGACCATGGCTTCAGGCGAGCGGCAACGCATCGAAGAGCCGCATACGCAGGCGAACGGTTCGCGGACCTGGGTCGAAACCATCAAGACTCCGTATTCCGATGGGTGCGGACGGCCGGCCGGGACGGTCGGCATTGCCCGCGACATTACCGAGCGGCGGCGCATCGAGGACCAGTTGCGGCGCAGTGAAGCCTTGCAGGCTGCCGGCCAACGGCTCAGCCGGACCGGGAGCTGGTCGTGGAATGTCAGGACCGGTGCCGTCGTCTGGTCCGACGAGCACTACCGCATCTATGGATTTACGCCCGGCGAAGTCGAGCCGACCGCGGACATCTTCATGAGCCGCATCCACCCCGAGGACCGGCCCGCCATGCAAGCCTTTGTGGCCGACAGCCTGCGCGATCCGCGCGAGCTCGAACACGAGATGCGCCTGGCCCTGCCGGACGGCACCATCCGGCATGTCGGTGTGCTTGCGCACCCGGTACGCAACAAGGACGGCGGGGTCGATGAGTATGTCGGCATCGCGGCGGACAAGACCGCCGTGCGGCTTGCGGAAGCCGAGCGCGAGGCGCGCCGTGCCGCCGAGGCGGCAAACCGCGCCAAGACCGAGTTCCTGGCCACGATCAGCCACGAGCTGCGCACGCCGCTGAACGGCATCCTCGGCTATGCCCAGCTGCTGATGCGCGACAAGGACAGCGTCCCGGGCGTGCGCGAGAAGAGCGAGGTCATCAAGCGCAGCGGCGAGCAGTTGCTGAAGCTGATCGACGATCTGCTGAATTTCTCCAAGATCGAGGCAGGGAAGCTGGAACTGGCGCCGACGGAATTCGGCCTGGCCGAATTGCTCGCCTCCATCGAGGAACTGATACGGGTCAAGGCCGAGCAAAAAGGCCTGGCCTTCGAGTGCCATGCGCCGCAAGCCATGTCGACCACGGCCTGCGCGGACGTGGGCAAGCTGCGCCAGGTGTTGCTGAACCTGCTGTCGAACGCGGTCAAGTTCACGGACCGCGGCTACGTGCGGCTGGACGTGAAGGTCGCGGAAGCGGGGCCGGGCAGGTCGCGCCTGCGCTTCGAGGTCAGCGACAGTGGCGTGGGCATTGAAGCCCGGCAGCAGCGGCGGCTGTTCCGACCGTTCGAGCAGCTCGGCGACGCGAGGCACCGTCTGGGCGGCACCGGCCTGGGACTCGCCATCAGCCAGAAGCTGGTGGGCCTGATGGGAAGCGAGATCCGGCTGCATAGCGAGCCGGGTGCCGGCAGCACCTTCTGTTTCGAGATCGATGCCGCCACCGGTGCGACGCCGCTGCGCCATGAAGACCACGCAGCCGTTGCCGTCGGGTATGCCGGAGCGCGCCGCCGCGTGCTCGTGGTGGACGACATCGCCGAAAACCGTGCGGTGCTGGTGGACCTGCTGCGGTCCCTCGGGTTCGTGCCGGAAGCCGCGCCCGACGGGCAAGCGGGCCTCCGGCAGGCGCTGAGGGCGCCGCCTGACCTGATCCTGATGGATGTCCATATGGCGGGGATCAGCGGCCTTGATGCCATCCGGCAGTTGCGGCGCGATCCCAGGCTGAAGCGGGTGCCCGTGATTGCGACCTCGGCAAGTACGCGGGGCATGGACGAAACCAGTTCGATCGACGCGGGCGCCGATGTCTTCCTGCCCAAGCCGATCGATCACGATGCGCTGCTGGTCCAGATCGCCAGGTTGCTTCAGATCCAGTGGGACTACGAGGCCGCGACCACCGGGGCCCGCAGGCAACCGTCACCCGCTGCCGTGGTGGTGCCGCCTGTCGCGGAAATCGAGAAGCTGCACTACCTCGCCAAGCGCGGCAGCATGCGCGAGATACACGCCTGGGCGCAGCGGATCGTAGAGCTGGACGACCGCTACAGTCATTTTGCCGCCAGGCTCAGGCAACTGGCCAATGCCTACCAGTCGCGCGAAATCCTGCGCCTGGCCCGCCAATACCTGATGAAGCCCTGAGCGCAAGGGCCGTTGCGCGACAGGATGGTGGCGCCGGCCACCCCGCCACTCCCGGCACTACAGCACACTCACATCCGGCGTGCCTGCGGCCACCTCCAGCACCTTCGTACTCGCCGTAGCGGGCAGGGCAGGCGCGATGCCGCCGTCGAGCGGCTTGAGCGTATGGAAGGTGCAGCTGAGCTTGTCCGGCGTCAGCGTGACCAGTGCATAGCCCTCCGTGTTGGAATCGGCGTGGCGGAGCCACGGATTGAACGTGCGCAGGGTGGCATCGAAGGTGTTCACCACCGCGCCGCCGACATTGCTGTAAACGAGCTCTCGCAGCGCGGCGAAGGCCTGGTCGTTGTCCACGATCGCGCGGAACCCGCTGAGCAGCGAGTTGCTCGACAGCCCGGCGGTGACCAGGTCCACCATCACGGGTGCCTGCGTCGCGGCATCGTAGTCGTCCATGACCTGCCCGGCAAAGAAGGCATGGATATCGCCGCTCAACCCCACCACGTTGCGGACGCTGTTGGCCTTGAGGAAGGCCATCAGGTTCTTGCGCTCGGCGTTGTAGCCATCCCATTGGTCGGCATTGAGGATAAAGCGGTCGAGCAGCGCGATGGCCGGCAGCCGGCTCTCGATGAACGGCTTGATGTTCGCATCGAAGGCGGCAGCGTCGATGCCGGCCTGCGACAGCACGTTGCGCAGCGCCGTGTATGCGAGGTTGGCATAGCTGCCGGCGGCCTTGGCGGCACGCAGGTCGCTCGCCAGCGCGTCGGCAATCGCGGCTTGCAGTGAAGACAGGGCGCTGTTTGCCAGCACCAGCCCCCGGGCGATCAGGTTCGCCACCGCCTGGGTGACGTCGACCTGCATGCGCAGCAGCGACAACTGGTTGCCCCACAGCTTCCACGTCGTGTTGGCTCCGCCGACGCGGTCCTGCCACCACGCGCGCTGCGTGTCGCCCAGCATCGAAACCGGCGTCAGCGCATTGCCGGCGCCAGCGATCTTCTCTGCCTCGGCGGCGGCCAGCATTGCCGCCGGCACGAAGTACAGGCTTCCGACCGCGCGGCCGGTGGATTCTTCCGGGATGATGTGGTCGGCGCGATAGAGTCGCTCGTCGGTCATCAGCAGCGTGGCGAGGTTGCCGAAGGTGAAGGCGCGATAGATCTGGATGTTCTGGAACGACGGGTTGTTCGTGTCCAGGCTCACGTCTGCCGGCAGGTATTCGAACCACGCCTGGCTGGCCGCGCGCCGGCGTGCGGTGTGTGGCGTCAGGTCATCGTCCGAATCGTAGGTCTGGCGATCCTGCCAGCAGTTGTCCGAGAACTCGTGGTCGTCCCAGATGGCAATCATCGGGAACGCGGCATGCAACGCCTGCAGGCGTGCGTCGCTGCGATAGCTGCGGTACAGGTAGCGGTAGTCGTCCAGCGTGGTGGCGTAGACACTGCCATCCGGCAGCGGGGTGCCATTGGGCAACGTCAGCACAGTATGGCGATCCTCCACGTTGCCGGCACGCGAGCCACCCGGCACGGCCTCGTAGATGTAGTCGCCGACGTGGACGATAAAGTCCAGATCCTGCTGCATCAGCTCTTCCATGCCGGCCCAGTGGTTGGCATTCCAGTCCTGGCAGCTGACAAAGGCGAAACGCAGCTGCGCCAGGGGCGTGCCGGCGGCGGCCGCGGTGCGCGTGCGCCCCACGGTGCTGGGGCGGTTGCCCAGCAGGAAGCGGTAGTAGTAGCGCGTGCCCGCGTCAAGGCCGGTGACCTTGTTGCGGATCGTGTAGTCCCACTCCGGCAGCGCCATCAGCGGTTCGTTGACCAGCAGGCTCGACGGCGCGAAATCCTGCTGCGTCGACACCTGCAGCCGCACCACCACCGGCCGCTTGCCGTTGTTGCCCTCGATGCGGGTCCACACCACCACGCTGTCCGGCTTCGGGTCACCCGAGGCAACGCCATGCAGGAAACCGAAGTTCTCCGGATTGCCCGTGTCGGGCGGATCGTCGCCGCCGCCACCGCAAGCGGCCAGGCCGCCGGTGGCAATGGAGACGGTCAGGAAACTTCCCCATTTGAGAAACTGGCGGCGGTCCATGGCTGTTCTTCCTGTTCGGGTTGCGAGGTGCGCAGCGTGGCCCTGATGCCGTTCGCGGCATCAGGATGGGGGCGCTGGCGGCCGACTTGTATCTGGATACTAGTGTCTCGCCGGCACGCTCGCTGTCGGTGACTCGCCGACATCGATATAGGAAGAAGATGACTGGGCTGGCTGCCTTTCCGTCTCTCGCGCAATGCGCGCGCAGTGAGCGTGTGTGCGCTCCGCGTATTAAGGACAGGGCGAGGATCGGGCGTGATGCCCGGCCAGTCAGGCGTTGGCGTGGAGATCGAGATATTCGGCAAACTCGTCGCGCACCACGCTCTCGATGCGTGCGAGTTCATCGTCCGTGACGTCTTCGAACAGCTTGCGCTTGCGCTTCGACAGCTCGCCGTGGTTCTGGACAATGAGGTCGATCAGGTTGGACAGGCGTGACTGGCGCAGGTCGAGCCAGCTTTCCAGGCGCGTGACACTGGCGTCGTAGGCGCGCAGGTACTGGATCTCCTGCGCGAGGTCTTGCTCCACGCATTGCTCGATACACTCGAAGACGAATTCGCACAGCGCCGTCGCATCGAAGGACGCGTAGAGCCAGCAAGGCTGCGGCGACTTGATCAGGATCGTGTCGCTGTCCGAGTCCAGCGCGTAGTTGAGCAAAGCCGTGCGCGGCGCAGAGTAGGACTTCAGTAGCGCCGCATAAATATCGATCTGCTTGAGCATCCGCGCGGACACCGGCAGCACCACACCCTCGGGCGTGACACCGGCCTGGCGCAGCAGATGATGGATGAGAAATCGATGGAGCCGGCCATTGCCATCGTAGAACGGGTGCGCAAACACGAAGCCAAAAGACACGCAAGCCGCGATCACGATCGGGTTGGCCGCCTGTGCCGGCGCAAGCTCGGCGACCGTGGCAATCCCATCCATCATCGCGTCGAGTTGTTCCGGCGGCGGAGGGATGTAGTCCGCGATATTGCGCATGCGCCCGCCGCGGGAGAGCCAGTTCTGCGTATCGCGAAACGCGTATTCAGCCCGCAGCCCGGAGATGATTTCGTTCTGCCATTCGCACAGGCGCTCTTCGGTGAGACGGCCCGGTTCGCCGGCGTACTCGAGCAAGCGCCGGAATTTGGCGACCCGCTGGTTATCGGGAACCTCGTGCTCGATGGAATAGGTCGATCGTGTTTCCGCGAGATACAGGTAGTCGACCGCGCGTGCGAGCAATTCCGGCTCCAGCCGCTTGATTGCCGCGGACACCCGGCCCGGGAGATCGGCGGCAATCAACGACGCCAGTTTCCCGGTGCGTCGCACCAGCGGGCAAAAGGCGGCCGGGCCCAGGTGGTTGTTCTGGATCCCGAACTGCAGGTCCGTCGTCACCGGGCCGGTCACGTACTCAGCCTCGTCGAGCGCCAGTATCCGGGGCGCGCCGGTGGGCAGCTTGTAATCGAACTGCGCGCCGGCGAGCCATTTTGCATAGAACGCGCTCAACCTCGCATAACGGGAGGAGGGCGTCGCCGCCAGCCACGCCCGGACCGCCTCCACCGCCTCCTCGTGCTCGAACAGGGCCGCGAGCACGGTCAGGTCCAGTTGTTCCTTCTTCAACGCGAAGGTCAGGTGGTCGACGGTCGTGTCACCGCCGCGGTAGCGGTTCCTGGGATAAACGGTGCGCGTGGTGCCGTCCGGGCCGGTGTGCGTGCTGAGAACGCCGGTTTTGTCGGCCAGGGCGGAGGTGGAGCGCAGAGGCGGGACGCGCAGGCCGAACTTGCGGATCAGGGCGTCGTAGCCGAGTGGCGCATGGGCCATATCAGGGGTGGTTGGTGGGGTTCTGGGGTGCTCCGGAGCTTACCAGAGTTTCTACCCGAATTACCAGACTATCTATTTTTTGCGCTTTTGATTGAAGATCTGTCTATGTCATTCGCGGGGGCTGCGAGGTCTGCGCAGCTTGCCAAAGCTTCTACCTCGCTTACCGTTTCGTCTATTTTTGCGGGCGGCATAGGCGATTCAGTCTACGTGACCGGTCAGGCCGGGGTTCGGAACTGCAGTCAGCAAAGTTGTATTCTTTGATGAACAGCGTGCCGGACGCATCGCGCGGCCGGGCTGGCATCAAGGCCTTCAGCACGTTCTCAGTCACGGCACAAAAAGTACGGCGGTGTCGACATGAAGCGTGCTCACGCACTGATTGTGACTTGCGTCATGTTGGTTGCCTGTGTATCGACAGGCGTCGACGTGAAACCGGAGCATATGTCGAACTTCATGCTCGGCTTCTCGACGCTTGACGACGTTACCACCCAGCTCGGGAAGCCCTCATCCCAGACGACGCTGAAAAACGGAGCCACGATACTGATCTATTCCTTTGCGACCTCCAGGCCTAACCCTGAGAGCTTTATTCCATTCATTGGCCCGCTGTTTTCCGGAGGCGAGATCCGCTCGTCGACGGTCCTTTTCGAGTTCGACGAGAACGGTGTCCTCAGGAGTCAGCGCAGGACGACCTCGAGCGGGGCTTCAGGCTGGACCGTAGTACCTCCCGGAACGCTGCAGTAAGGCGCTTGGACCAAGCCGCCGCCGGCAAGCCAGCGGCGTGTTTCAGCGCTGAATCAGTCTTGCCCGGCTGTACTTCTAGCCTGTTCGAATGATGGGCCCGCGCTTGCCGATGCACTACGCTCGTAGCAAAGATCACACCACTGAAACCGGGGGGAGTCATGGGTGAAGGGAATCCGTGCGGAGGGCACGAGTCGGCTGGCCTTGCGCTATGCGAGGCGCCGGCACAAGACATAGAGGGCGCATCAACGCCGTGGCGGCGGACACAGCGAATCAAGACCACGCCCGCCGCGCATCCAGGGACCTCCAACTTGTCCCTCATGGCTGGCCGCGGGGAGCCGGCTGCCGCCATAGACCAGCTGACGGGTGCGGATGATCCGCTGCTGGGCAGCCTGCTGTTGCTGAACCGGGCCTTGCACCGGCCGGTTCCGTCCGCAGTTCTGCTCGAAGGGCTGCCGCTTAAAGGGCAGGGCATGACGCTGCCGCTGCTCTTCGCCGCGGCGGCGCGCGCTGGGGTGTCGACCTGGCTGGTGGAGCGGGATCTCGACGGGATCCCGGATAGCTCGCTGCCGGCCATCCTGTTGCTGGACAAGCGCAAACCCTGCGTACTGTTACAGCGCCGCGAGCACGAACGGTTTCTCGTCGCGCTGCCAGGCTGGGGCGGCGGGGAGCAGGAAGTCAGTCGCGAGGAACTGCTGGCCCAGTACAGCGGGTACGCCGTCCTTGCGCAGCCCGCGCTGCAAGCGGAAGTGTCGGCCGACACGGCGCCGGCGCAGCCGTGCCAGTCGCCGCGCGCCGCGATGCGGCCATCATGGTGGCGGCTGGCAGGTTCGACGCTCAGGGGGCTGTGCCTGCGTGGCAGGCAGCCGGCTGGAGACGCGGCCCGCGTCGGTGGCTGACTGCGCAGGGGAGGGGCCCTTACGTTGACTTCGTCTCGCCGCCGACGTTGCAGACGCTAATTCTTCCCCGGGTATTCCAGCTCCGGATACCAGTCGGTGCCGCGGCCTTCCGGCGTGGTGTCCAGCAGGGTCCACAGCGGGTCCAGATCCGGCGCGCCGCGTGGGTCCTGGCCGGGGTCTGACGGGACGCCGTAGATCTCACCGCTCCAGAAATGGCGGATCTTGCCGTCCCGCCGCGTAAACACCGTGTAACCCGGGACATCGGCATCCTCGCGACTGACATAGTCGCGGGTGAAATTGCCGTCGACGTCCGCGTAGACCTTCAGCTTGGTCCAGCCCCGCGCCTTCCTGGCCGCCATAAGACGATCAATGGGCGAGCGAGCAACCATCGCCAGCGCCACGCGCTGCTCAATGTCCGGAACCTTGTGATCCCACGATGCCATTATCGACGTGCACATGGGGCAAGGCTGTTCCCGCTGCGGTCCGAACATATAGCTGTAGATGACGAGCGTGTCCTTGTCGCCAAACAGCTCGGCAAGCTTGACCGGCCCGTGTTCGCCCTGGAAGGTGTAGGGTTTGGTGACCTCGCCGCCTGGGGGCAGCTTGCGGCGCTGTTCGGCCACGCGCTCAATGTGGCGCCGTAGCTCGATCTCCTCTGCAAGCAGCGCATTGCGCGCCTTGCGATACTCCGCGCTTTCATTGGGCAACCGGATGGGGTTGCCTCGCGCCAGTTCAGTTGACGGGATGAGTTTTGCCGTTGCGTTCATATCGGCCCTCCTGCAGGATAAAGTCCCCGTGAATGGCCGGGAATGTGAGCTTGCCGCCGCCGGACGGGCTCAACATTTCCACGGCCCTGTCATGGTTCGTGTCAGCCCAAGGCGAATCGTTCCGCACCATGCAGCGCGCAGAACCGGCCGGCTCCCGACCCGAGGCGTTCCGGGAAAGTTTTCAATGGCGAGACCGAAGGTCATCAAACGAGGCGGCGTCTGGCCCGAATGGGACTGTGCTCCCCGGTCAGGCTGCAGTTTGTACGTACCCGGACACACCCGGGAGCCCTAATCTGGTGTCACCGCAACCATCCAGACCCAACCCACGGGCCGGGCCGGACGCGGCTCCAGCGGTTACAGGACACCACGCAATGAGCTCCCCGACACCTGAAAAAGGCCACATCGCCCCCTACACTCACCCCGCCGCCGGCTGGGGTGCCCTGAAGTACGTTGCCATCAACCTGATCAAGGAGAAGGTTGCCGGTGGCAAGTACAAGATGCTGTTCAAGCAGAACCAGGCGGATGGCTTCGACTGCCCCGGCTGTGCGTGGCCGGACCGGCAGCACGCCTCCACCTTCGAGTTCTGCGAGAACGGCGTCAAGGCCGTGGCCGCCGAGGCCACCAGCATGCGCGTCACGCCGGAATTCTTCGCGCAGCACACGGTCACGTCGCTGATGGCGCAGACGGATTTTGAGCTGGAGCAGCACGGACGGCTGACGCACCCCATGGTCTACGACCCGCAGACCGACAAGTACCGCGCGATCGCCTGGGACGAGGCCTTTGCGCTGATCGGGCACCACCTGCGCGCACTGCCGGACCCGAACCAGGCCGCCTTCTACACGTCGGGACGTGCCAGCAACGAGGCCGCGTTCCTCTACCAGCTGTTCGTGCGTGCCTATGGCACCAACAACTTCCCCGACTGCTCGAACATGTGCCACGAAGCTACCAGCCGCGGCCTGCCACTGACGATAGGCGTGGGCAAGGCGACCGTGGTGCTGGACGACTTCGAGCATGCCGACACCATCCTGCTGTTCGGCCACAACGCGGCGACCAACCACCCGCGCATGCTGGGCGAACTGCGCGAGTGCGCGCGGCGCGGTGCCACCATCGTTTCGATCAATCCGCTGCGCGAACGCGGGGTGGAACGTTTTACCAGCCCGCAGCACCCGGTGGAGATGCTGACCGGTTCCAGCACGAAGATCGCCTCGATGTTCGTGCAGCCCACGCTGGGCGGCGATTTTGCGCTGATCAAGGGCATCGCCAAGCGCCTGGTCGAGCTGGACGACGATGCGGTAAGGCACGGCCGCGCGCGCCTGATCGACGTCGACTTCGTACGCGAGCACACCATCGGCTTCGGCGACTTTGTCGAAAACCTGCGCGCGGAAAGCTGGACGGACATCATCGCGGAGTCGGGCGTATCGCAGGAGGATATCGACGCACTGACCCAGGTCTACGCCAGGAGCAAGCGCGTGATCGCATGCTGGGGCATGGGCCTGACGCAACACAAGAATTCGGTGCCGACGGTGCAGATCCTGTCCAACCTGATGATGATGCGCGGGAACATCGGGCGCCCCGGTGCCGGGCTGCTGCCGGTGCGCGGGCATTCGAACGTGCAGGGCGACCGCACGGTGGGCATCGAGGAGCAGCCGGACGATGCCTTCCTGGACCGCCTGGGGGCCGCCTTTGGTTTCGAGCCGCCGCGCGAGCATGGGTATGACGTGGTCAACACCATCTCGGCGATGCTCGCGGGCAAGGTCAAGGTCTTCATCGGCCTTGGCGGCAATTTCTCCACCGCCACGCCCGACACGCCCCGCACCTTCGAGGCGTTGCGCCAGTGCGATCTGACCGTGAACATCGCTACCAAGCTCAACCGCAGCCACCTGGTGCACGGCAAGGCGTCGCTGATCCTGCCCACGCTGGGCCGCACCGAGATCGACCAGCAGGACGGCGTGCCGCAGGGCGTGACCGTCGAGGATTCGGTCTGCATGGTCCATATTTCCTTTGGCATGAACGCGCCGGCGTCGCCGCAACTGCTGTCGGAGATTGCCATTGTCGCGCGCATGGCCGCGGCCACGCTCGGCTCGGAGAAGATCGACTGGCTGTGGTACGCGCAGGACTATGCGCGCATTCGCGATGCCATCGAGCAGGTCGTCGAGGGCTTCGACAACTACAACGAGCGCGTCGCCGTTCCGGGAGGCTTCCACCTGACGCCCGCGTCGCGCAACCGCGTCTGGCAAACGCCGTCGGGCAAGGCGCAGTTCCTGGTCAATCGCATCGACAAGGACACCCCCATCCACCGTGCCCGCGAGCAGTATGGCGACAAGCTGATGGTGCTGATGACCACGCGCTCGCACGACCAGTACAACACCACGATCTATGGCCTGGACGACCGCTACCGCGGCGTGTTCGGCCTGCGCCGGGTGGTCTTCATCAATCCCGCCGACCTGGCCCGGCTTGGCCTGAAGGCAGGGCAGCACGTGGACATCACCAGTGTCTGGGATGACGGCGTGCGACGCCATGTCGAGGACTTCGTGCTGGTCGAATACGATATTCCGCAAGGGTGCCTGGGGGCGTACTACCCCGAAACCAATCCGCTGGTGCCGCTGGAAAGCACTGGCGATGACTGCGGCACGCCTACATCGAAGTCGGTACCAGTGTTGCTGACCCCGTCCCGTCGCCAACCTGCGGCGGCGGCCTGACCGCATCTACAGAGCCATGAGTTTGGACAGAAAGCCCGGCGCCCGGCCGGGCCAGGGCCTGGTGCGCGCTCCCCGAGCCGGTGTGCCATCAACCTTCGCGAGATTTCCATGCATTGCACCGAATTGATCGAACACCCAGGCTATGAAGCGCGCAGCATCGTGCGGCACAAGGACAGCGCGGCGCGGCAGGCCACCGACAACGTGGCGGAAGAACTCCCGGTCGCCCTGGTGTACAACGGCATCTCACACGCCGTGATGATGGCAACGCCGCTGGACCTGGAGGCGTTCGCGGTCGGTTTTTCGCTGACCGAGGGCATCGTCAGCCGTAACGCACAGATCTATGACGTCGACGTGCGCGTGCACCGGCACAGCGCCGAAGTGCAACTGCAGATCAGCGAGCATGCCTTTGCCGCCATGAAGTCACGCCGGCGCGCGCTGGCGGGCCGCACCGGCTGCGGCGTCTGCGGCATCGAAAGCATCGAGCTGCTCGACCTGGAGCCCGCGCGCATGCCCTTGCCGGCAAAGCGGCTGACGCCGTCGCGCGAACTGATCGAGCGCGCCGTCGCGGCGCTGCCGTCGCACCAGCGGCTGATGCGGGCCACCGGTGGCGTCCACGCCGCGGCCTGGTGCAATGCGCGCGGCGAGATCCTGCATGTCTTCGAGGATGTCGGCCGGCACAACGGCCTGGACAAGCTGATCGGCCACCTGGCGATGCAGCGCGTGGCGATGGACGACGGCTTCGTGCTGCTGTCCAGTCGCGCCAGCTATGAACTGGTACGCAAGGCGGCACGCATGAATATCCAGATGCTCGCCACGATCTCGGCGCCGACCTCGCTGGCGATCCGGATCGCGGAGCAGGCCGGCCTGCACCTGCTCAGCTTCTGCCGCAAGGACGGCTATGTCGACTATACCGGCGCCGCATTGGGCGTCGGCAACGATGCGCAATCCCCGGGCGCTCCTGAGGGCGGCGCCGCATGCTGAGCTTCGACGAGGCGCTCGCCGCGGTCATCGACACGCAGGCGGCGGACCGCAGCGCCACCGATGGCTACGCGGTCCGCTCCAGCGGCTTTGTGCGCGTGGGGCCGCACAGCGCCGGGCAACTCCATCATGTGCCGCAGCCATACTATGATTCCCATCGTTGGCGCAGCTGACGGCAGCCCGCTGGAGGGCAGCCCCGGCGCGGGCGGAAGGGAAACGGCAGGCAAGGGGGGCGCGGCGTGAAGCTATATGAAAAACTGGCTGCGGATATCGAGGCGTTGGTGCAACAGGGTGTCCTGCTGCCCGGCGAGCGGATTCCCTCGGTGCGGCAGACAAGCCAGCACCACCGCATGAGCATCACGACGGTGATCCGGGCCTATGTCATGCTGGAGAGCCGCGGCATTATCGAAAGCCGGCCACAGTCCGGGTACTTTGTGCGTGCGCGGCCGGGCGAGCCGGCGATCGAGTTGCGGCCGTCCAAGCCCAGTGCCAAGCCTTCGGCGGTGGACGTCAGCGCCCTGGTCCTGTCCACGCTGCGCTCGATCCGTTCCGATGACGCCGTACCGCTCGGTTCGCCCTATCCGGACCCTTCGTTGTTTCCCTGGCAGCGCATCAACCAGTACGCCAACAATATCGCGCGCCGCTATGCCAAGTGGACCATGCTGGACGACCTGCCGCCCGGCAGCCCCGAGCTGATCCGGCAGATTTCGCGCCGCTATCTGGAGAACGGCTACGCCATCGATCCCAACGAGGTGATCGTCACGATCGGTGCCACCGAGGCCATCAACCTCTGCCTGCAGGCGGTGGCCAGGCCGGGCGACACGATCGCGGTGGAGTCCCCGACTTTTTACGCGATGCTCCATGCGATCGAACGCCTGGGCATGCGCGCCATCGAGGTGGCGACCGATCCGGTGGAGGGGATCGATATCGACGCGCTGGCGCGACTGATCGACGAGAAGGGCGTGAAAGCCTGCATGGTGATGCCCAACTTCCAGAACCCGCTCGGGTTCCAGATGCCCGATGACAAGAAGCGCAGCCTGGTGGCCATGCTGACCGGGAAGGATATCCCGGTCATCGAGAACGACGTCTACGGCGAGCTCTACTATGGCGAGGCCCATCCCAGCTCGCTGAAGGCCTACGACACGGCCAGCATCGTGCTGCATTGCGCTTCTTTCTCCAAGACGCTGACCAATGCCTACCGGATCGGCTGGGCGCTGCCGGGCCGCTACCGCGAAGCGGTGGAACGGCTCAAGTTCCTCAATACGCTGACGACGCCTGCGATCCCGCAACTGGCGATCGCGGAGTTCCTGAAGAACGATGGCTACGACTTCCACCTGAGGCGGGTGCGCAAGAACTATGCTCAGCAGGCCAACATCATGGCCGCTGCAGTGCGCCGGTTTTTCCCCGAGGGCACCACTACCTCGCGGCCTGCGGGGGGCTATGTACTGTGGGTGCAGTTGCCGGAGGGCATCGATGCCATGGAGATGTACCACGCCGCGCTGGAGCATCGCATCACCGTTGCACCGGGGCATATGTTCGCGCCCGGCGCCACTTACAGCAACTGCATCCGGCTGAACTACAGCGGGGAGTGGTCGCAAGACATCGAGTCCGCCGTGCACACGCTGGGCAAGATCGCCCAGCACCTGCTTGCGCGCGGCCGCCAGTCGGATGAGGACAACCAGGACCATGCAAGACACTGATATCGATCCCGCCATCCTCGCAGTCCTCCAGGTCCTGTGCCAGGCCGGCCGCGAGGGCGGCGCCAGCCCATGGTCGCTCGCCAAGATCGCCAAACGGGCGCAACTGCCGATGAGCGTGCTGCGGCGCGTGCTGACGCAGCTCCAGGCCGCCGGACTGGCCGACTTTGAGACCGACGAGGAAGGCCGCGGCCACGCCAGCCTGTCGCAAGCCGGTGCGGAGCTTGCCGCGCAAGTTTTCCCGGATACAGCCTGAGACCTGCGCCCCGGCGGCTCAGCCGCCCACCAGCGACATGCGCACCGTGGGGTACTGCCGCTTGCCGCTGGCCACGCGGGTCGCGCGCAGCTCGGAATAGCGGTCGCTGCGAGCCTGCCACGCTTGCCGGATTGCATCGGCCACGGCTTCGGCCGGACGGGCGGCAGACAGGTGCCGGCGCAGGTCGACGGAACGCGTGGCGAACAGGCACAGGTGGAGCCGGCCGTCGACCGAAACGCGCGCGCGCGTGCAATCGCCGCAGAAGGGGTGCGACACGCTGGAGATAAAGCCGAGCTTCAGGCTGCCGTCCGCCAGCGCATAGTTGCTGGAGGTCTCGCCGTCCCGCCGGGCTATCGGCACCAGCGCATGCGCGCGCTCGACCATGCCGCGGATCTCTTCGGAGGGGACCACGCGTGACTGTGACCACGCGCTCGGACCTTCCACATCCATGTATTCGATGAAGCGCAGCGTGACGCCGCTGCCGCGGAAGTGTTCGACCAGCGCCAGCACCTGCGCGTCATTGGTGCCGCGCTCGACCACGCAGTTGACCTTGACCGGCGCCAGCCCCGCCGCGCACGCCGCCTCGATCCCCTCCAGCACGCGCCTGACCGGGAACTCCACGTCGTTCATGGAGCGGAAGATGCCGTCGTCCAGGCTGTCCAGGCTCACCGTGACCCGGCCGAGGCCCGCGTCCCGCAGCGAGCGGGCCTTGCGGGCGAGCAGGCTGCCATTGGTGGTCATGGCCACCTCCACCTGGCCGCCGTCGAGGGTGCGCATGGCGGCAATGCCTTTGACCAGCGACTCGATACCCTTGCGCAGCAGCGGCTCGCCGCCGGTCAGGCGCACCTTCTGCACGCCAAGGCTGACAAAGGCGCGCACGATCCCGAGCAGCTCCGTATCAGACAGGCGTTGCTGGGGCGACAGGAACGGATAGTCGCGCCCGAAGCGTTCCTTGGGCATGCAGTAGGTGCAGCGGAAGTTGCACTGGTCGATCACGGAGAGCCGCAGGTCGCGCAGCGGACGGCCCAACTGGTCCCGGCATGCGGCCGATGCCTGGTCCGGTACGAGCGCCTCAAGGCTGTGGGGGCCGGAGGCGGCGGGCACTTCTTGCACAAGCGCGGCTTGCATGGCGAATCTCCCTGGACAATGGCGTGGAGGCGGGGCGCGGCAGCCGGGTGCCCCTGCCATGGCGTCCATGGTAGGGACGGATGCCTGCCCGGCAGGCGCACAAATTGGCGGAACTGGCAGCAGAACAGTTCGGGCGGTGCAGGCGCTGCCTCATTCGCGCGGCTCCCGGATGCGGACCGAGGCGGTCTGGCCGACGATCAGTTGTACCCCGGGCGGCACCTGGTCCAGCGCGATGCGCACCGGTATGCGCTGCGCCAGGCGTACCCAGTTGAAGGTCGGACTGACGCTGGGAAGCAGGTTCGGCCCGCTGCTGCGGTCCTGGTCCTCGATGCCGGGCGCAATGCTCTGCACATGCCCGCGCAGGGGCGCGCGCTGGCCAATGATGTGCACTTCGGCAGCGCTGCCGACGCGAATCGCGGGCAGCTTGGTCTCCTCGAAATAGCCCTCCACGTACTGCGAGCCGCTGGCCACGACCGACAAGGCGGGCTTGCCGCGGGTGGCAAAGTCGCCCGCCCGCGGCAGGCGGTCGCTGACGTAGCCGTCCACCGGGCTGGCCACGCGGCAGCGGGCCAGGTTGAGCCTTGCCACTTCCACTGCTGCGTCGGCTTCTTCCACGCGCGCCAGGGCGGCTGCCACGGTGTCGGCGGCGCCCGCCCGGGTGCGCCGGGCCTGGACCAGCGCGGCGCGCGTGGATGCCGCCAAAGCCTGCGCCTGCCTCAATGCCAGGGTGAAGCGGTCCTGGTCGACCACGAACAGGACCTGGCCGCGTTGCACCCGGGCGTTGTCGCCGATGAGCACGGCCGTGACCAGGCCGGAGACGTCCGGGGCCACCTGGACCACGTCCGCGCGCACATGGCCGTCGCGCGTCCAGGGGGCTTCGGTGTAGTACCGCCACAGCTGCCAGGCGGTCAGCGCCGCGGCGGCAACGGCCGCCAGGGTCACCGCGGCGGTACCGAGCAGCGAAAGCTTGCGTTTCATGATAGAGCCTGCCAGACGAGCGCGACGATCGCGCCGAGTACGAGGATGTAGAGCGAAAAATTGAACAGGGACCGGTGCCACACGATGCGGTAAAAGCCGATCCGGGCGAGCATGGCGCGCACGCCGGCGGTGATGGCGAACGCGGCCAGCATCCACACCACGGTGGCCGGCACGAATACGCCGTACAGGTCGAACTCAGTGGCGTGCATGGCGGTCTCCGTCGGTCTGTGGGTACAGGGCAAGCCGGATGGTGGCGAGCGCCGCCAGCGTCGGGCGGAGGCTGCCGTGCCCCGTCGCGGGCAGTGCCGCGAAGGCTGCTTCGACCTGCGCGGCCAGGGCCGGCGCGGGCGTGGAGGCATGGCCCGCGCGCGCGGACTGGCGGTAGTGGCGCGCGACGCCTGCCAGCACCCGCTCCACGGCGCGCCTGCGCGGCGCCGGCAGGGTTGCGCAGGCGCGCCGCAGCGCGAGCGCGGCGGACTCGACCAGGAAGTCGGCGACGGCGCTGTCGGCCTGCTTGCCAGTCGGACTATTCCGGCGTGTCAATGGTGGCCACTGGCGCAGCAGCCGGTCCAGCATGCGCCCGCGCAGCCGGGCGCTGTTGACTGGCGCGCGCGGATGCGCGGCCAGCGCGATCTCGTCCCAGTTGGCCCTGGCCAGCCGGTACGCCACCAGCTGCTGGCCGAAGGGTTGCATCAGCACGGCCCACCATGCGGCGAAGGCCAGCGCTGCCAGGCTCGCCAGGCTGCTGTTGAAGATGTTCGCAAAACTGGCGGCATCCAGGTGCTGCGGCCCTGGGAACGACGCCGCCGTGACCGCCAGCAACACCCCGAACAGCGCGAAGCGCGGCTGCGTCGTCATCGCGCCGATGAACAGGTAGGGGCCGAACAGCAGGGCGGCCAGCGAGCCAAAGTCATGCGCCAGCGCCAGCACCACGAACTGGTAATACCAGGACAGCAGCGTACAGGCGACGCTCCAGGCGATTACCCGGCCGGCAACCAGCCGCGGCTCCTCGGTGGTGGCAATGAAGCAACTGGCGAGGGCGGCCAGGCCGACCGGGCCGGCGCCGTCCTGCCAGCCCGACACCATCCACAGCAGGCCCGCCACGAACGTGGCCGTGCCAGCCGTGGCAGCGCGGATTAGCAGCCGGGCGTGATCATGGTGCCGTGCCTGGCCGGCGGGTTCCACGCGATAGCGCAGGGCGGCGGGCTCGTTCCCGCCCTGGCGCAGGCTGGCCTGCAGCAGGCGGCAGTCGTGCCAGAGGTCGGTCAGCTCATCGAGGTAGGTACTGGTAGCCGTGACCAGCTGTGCGTGCCAGTCCGCGGGCTCGGTCTGTGCCGTGCCCGGCGCATAGGGGAAAGGGACAGGCCGGCACGCGCCTTGGTCGCCGGCGATCCATGCCAAGGTGGCGCGCATTCGCTGCGCGACGGTGTCGGGCATGCCCGCGGGATGCCGGCGCAAGGCGCTGGCAGCATCGGCAAGTGCCAGCACCAGCGGCAGCATGGCCGTCATGCGCTGGTGCAGGGCCCGTGCGCGCCGCAGTGTCGCTGCGCCGTCGGATTCATAAGACAGCTGGGCAATCTGTGTTTCCATCGCCAGGATATCGGCGGCAAGCAGGCTAAAGCTGTCATGGCGCTGCGCCGCACTCGCACCGGCGACCAGCATGTCGCTGACCCAGCGCGAGGCGTGGACCAGCCAGGCGCCGGCGCGCGCGGCCAGCGCCGGCGTCGTTCTGGCGGGAAACACCACCGCGCTGACCACGCTGGCGCAGACGATGCCGATCACGATTTCCTCGATGCGGGCAAGCGCCATGTCGAAGACGCTCGCCGGGTTGGATACCGTCGGCAGTGCCACGATCGGCAGCGTATACGCGGCCAGCAGGCAGATGTAGTTGCGCGGCGCCGGTTCCAGCAAGGACAGGTAGAGCAGAGTGCCGGTCCAGCACGCGATCGCCGCCATCAGCAGCACGGGTTCGTCGACCATCAATGGCACCAGCGCCACCGCGCACACGGCGCCCAGCAGCGTACCGATGACGCGGTAGGTGCCCTTGGCATGGGTGGCGCCGGCCAGCGGGCTGGACACCAGGTAGACCGTGGCCATGGCCCAGTAGGGCCGCGGCAGGCCGAGCGCCAGCGCCACGTAGAGCGCCAGCATCGCGGCGCCGAACACCTTCAGCGAATGCATCCACGGCAAGGGACCCGGGCTGCCCGCGCAAGCTGACGCGAGCAAGTCGAGCATGCTGCGCGCATTGCGCGCGGGCAGCGTGGCACGGGAGAGCGGCATGGCTTCAGCTGGCCAGCCCGGCCGCGCGCATCGCCAGCCGCATCAGGCTGGCGCAGGCGAAGACCGTGCCCACGCCCGCCAGCCAGAGTGCCAGCAGCCAGCCAAGGCGGGCCGCCAGCCGTGCGCGCAGGATCCTGGCCATCAGTGGTACCCCTCCCCGCGCTTGACCTTGCCGCGGAACACGTAATAGGACCAGGACGTGTAGGCCAGGATGATCGGCACGATGAACAGGGTGCCGACCAGTGCGAAGCCCTGGCTTTGCGGGGCGGACGATGCATCCCAGATCGAGATCGACGGCGGGATGATGTTGGGCCAGACGCTGATGGCTAGCCCGGTATAGCCCATGAAGATCATCAGCAGCGCGTACAGGAATGGCGACACGTTCGGGCGGCTGCGCAGGGCCCGGTAGATGCCGGCGGCCGAGGCCAGCACCAGCAGCGGCACCGGCAGGAAGAAGAACAGGTTGGGCAGCGCGAACCAGCGTTGCGCGATTTCGGGGTGGGTCAGGGGTGTCCACACACTCACGGCCGCGATCATCGCCAGCATCACGCCCGTCAGCACGTTGGTCACGCGCAGCATGGTCCATTGCAGCCGGCCCTCGGTCTTCATGATGAGCCATGTGACCCCGAGGAAAGCGTAGGTGATCACCACGCCCACGCCCGCGAAGATGGGGAACGGCGCCAGCCAGTCGAGCGCGCCGCCGGTGTAGGTGGTGCCTTGCATGGCAATGCCGTCGATGTAGGCGCCCAGCGTCACGCCCTGGAAGAACGCGGCGACCACCGAGCCCCACGTGAAGGCGGCATCCCACCAGGGGCGGCTGCGGTCGCTGGCCTTGAAGCGGAACTCGAAGGCCACGCCGCGGAAAATCAGGCCGAGCAGCATGAACATCAGCGGCAGGTAGAACGCGCTCAGCAGCACCGAATACGCCAGCGGGAAGGCACCGAGCAGCGCCGCGCCCCCGAGCACCAGCCAGGTCTCGTTGCCGTCCCAGACCGGCGCCACGGTATTCATCATGACGTCGCGGTCATAACGGTCGCCGACGAAGGGAAAAAGAATGCCGATGCCAAGGTCGAATCCGTCCATGATGACGTACATCATCACGCCGAAGAAGATCAGGCCGGCCCAGATAACGGGAAGATTGATGCCCATGTCGATCACCTGTTCAGAATTTGCGCTGGCCGTGCGGGGCCATGGCGCTGGATGCGGAAGCCGCGGTGATGGCGGCAGGAGCGGCACCGAGGCTGCCCGGCCCGTAGGAAGGCGGCACTTCGTGCGGGTGCGGGTCAGCCACGGGGCCGGCGCTCGCCAGCTTGAGCATGTAGCGGATGCCCACGCCGAAGACGATGAAATAGACCACCACGAACAGCGCCAGCGACAGCGCGACCGGGCCCGCCGCATGCGCGGAAACGGCATCGCTGGTGCGCATCAGTCCATAGATCACCCACGGCTGGCGGCCGATCTCGGTGGTCATCCAGCCGGCCAGCAGCGCGATCAGGCCGGTGGGCCCCATCAGCACGGCGAACCGCAGGAACGCGCGGGACCGGTACACGACGCCGTTGCGGCGCAGTACCCATCCAAGCAGGCCGAACAGGATCATCAGCACGCCCAGGCCGACCATGGCGCGGAAGGTGAAGAACAGCACGGTGGCATTGGGGCGGTCTTCCTTCGGGAAGTCCTTCAGGCCGCGGATCTGCCCGTCAAGGCTGTGTGTGAGGATCAGGCTGCCAAGGCGCGGGATCTCGATGGCGTAGCGCGTTTCCTCGCGTTCCATGTCCGGGATGCCGAAGACGATCAGCGGAAACCCGCCCTTGTCGTCCCTGGCGGCGGTGTTCCAGTGCCCCTCCAGCGCCGCGATCTTGGCGGGCTGGTGCTCCAGCGTGTTCAGGCCGTGGGCGTCGCCCACCACCGCCTGCAGCGGCGCCGTGACCAGCACCATCCACAGCGCCATCGACAGCATCGTGCGGGCGGCGGGTACGGCGCGGTCGTGCAGCAACTGCCAGGCCGAGGATGCCGCCACGAACAGTGCCGTGGACAGCAGCGCGGCGATGACCATGTGCGCGAGGCGGTAGGGGAACGAGGGATTGAAGATCACGGCCAGCCAGTCGGTAGGCACCACCTTGCCGGCGACGATGGCGTAGCCCGCGGGCGTATGCATCCAGCTGTTGGAAGCCAGGATCCAGGTGGAGGAAATGATGGTGCCGAGCGCGACCATCACGGTGGAGAAGAAATGCAGCCCCGGACCGACGCGGCTCCAGCCGAACAGCATCACGCCGAGGAAACCCGCTTCCAGGAAGAAGGCGGTCAGCACCTCGTAGGTCAGCAGCGGGCCGGTGATGCCCCCGGCAAACTGCGAGAAGAACGACCAGTTGGTGCCGAACTCATAGGCCATGACCAGGCCGGAAACGACCCCCATGCCGAAGTTCAGGGCGAAGATCTTGATCCAGAACTGGTACAGGGTCCGGTATACGGTGTCCTGGGTGCGCAGCCAGCGCGCTTCCAGGAACGCCAGGAAACATGCCAGCCCGATCGTGATGGCAGGAAAAAGGATGTGAAAGGAAACCGTGAATCCGAACTGGATTCGAGCGAGTTCCAGCGCTGTGAGTCCGTGCATCGATGTGCTCTCCGTGGGGTTGCCGCCGGCACGACGGCGTGTCGCGCGACACTACGGACAATGTACGGATGACAGCCTGCCTGCGAGGGATACAGTTCTGGCGCAACCGCTGAAGCTCAGTTTGCGTTGGTGAGCCGCACTTGCCATGCGCAATCGCGCCACCAGTACAGATGGCGCGATTGCACAGGATCACAGTCATGGATGGACCCCGCCGTATCGACGATCCGGGGCCCGGCGCGGGTGCTCAGCTAAACAGGGTCATGGCCTTCCCGAGGGTCGACCAGATCCCCGCGCCCAGCGGGATAAGCACGTAGGCCCAGAACGCGAGCAGCAGCATGGTCTTGCCGAAAGTGCGGTCGTTGTGCATGGTTGGGTGTTCCTGTGTATTGACGGCAGAGGATGCATTCAGGCTGCGCTGGTCGCTTCGCGCAGGTGATGCCGCGCATGCACCGGCCGGATCAGCAGGTTGCAGACGAAGCCCGCCACCAGCAGGCCCGCCATGATGTGCAGGGTATCGACATAGACCTCTGACCTGGGCACGCCCAATGCCAGCTTGTGCTCGCGGATGTAGTTCACCAGCGCTGGTCCGGCGATACCGGCGGCGGCCCAGGCGGTCAGCAGGCGGCCATGGATGCCACCGACGTAGGCCGTGCCGAACATGTCGGCCAAGTAGGCGGGAATGGTGCTGAAGCCGCCGCCATACATGGTCAGGATCAGGAAGTAGCAGGCCACGAACAGGGCCACGTTGCCGGACGCGCCGATGGCCGGCACGGCCAGGTAGAGCGCGGCGCCGCAGGCGAAGAAGATGGCGTAGGTGGTCTTGCGGCCAAAGTAGTCGCTGGCGGAGCTCCACAGGAAGCGCCCGGTCATGTTGCCGATGCTGAGCAGCCCGACGAAGCCGGCCGCGGCCGCGGCGGTAATGCTCCCCTTGAAGGTTTCCTGGATCATCACGGCCGCCTGGCCCAGCACGCCGATGCCGGCCGTGATGTTCAGGAACAGGATCAGCCAGAGCAGGTAGAACTGCGGCGTCTTCAGCGCCTGGTCGATGTGCACGTTGGCGTGCGTGACCATCTTGCCGGCCTTGGCGGTGGGGACATAGCCCGCGGGCGCCCAGCCCGGGGCAGGGATGCGGATGGCCAGCGCGCCAAGCGACATCGAGATGAAGTAGACCACGCCCATGACGAGGAAGGTCTGCGCCACGCCCGCGCTGGTTGCGCTCTTGAAGTAGTTCATCAGGGCGACGGACAGCGGCGCGCCGATCATCGCGCCGCCGCCGAAGCCCATGATCGCCAGCCCGGTGGCCATGCCGCGGCGGTCCGGGAACCAGCGGATCAGCGTGGAGACCGGGGAAACGTAGCCCAGCCCGAGCCCGATCCCTCCCAGCACGCCGTACCCCAGGTACAGCAGCCAGATCTGGTGCAACCAGATACCCAGCGCCGAAACCAGGAACCCGCCGCCGAAGCAGCACGCCGCCGTGAACATGGTGCGCCGCGGCCCGACCTTCTCCAGCCACTTGCCGGCAAAGGCGGCCGAGATGCCCAGGAAGAAGATCGCCAGCGAGAACACCCAGCCCAGCGTGGTCAGTTGCCAGTCGCCCGGCGCGGATTGCGTGACGCCGAGGATCCGGGTCAGCGGTTCATTGAAGACCGAGAAGGCGTAGGCCTGGCCGATGCACAGGTGCACCGCCAGCGCGGCAGGTGGCACCATCCAGCGGTTGAAGCCGGGACGGGCGATGATGGCTTCTTTGGAGAAGGGCGACGGCCGCGACGTTGGCCGGGATGGCGATGCGTGTTGGGACTTTTGCGATGGCGTTTGCGCTTGCGCGGGATATGACATGAACTTGTCTCCTACCTGGAAGTGGCAGCCTCTTCTTTCGTCGGGTGCGATGGGCTGGGTGCGCATCGTTGAGCAAGGGCCATGCCCATGGCGGATTCCGTTTGCCGTCAACGGCTTGCAGCGCGTAGCCCGCGCGGTGAGGCGAGGCCATGGACAAAATGTCCAGGCAGCGGCCCGGCGCGCGGGCCAAACTGTCCATCTCCGGGCCGCGGCATCGAAGGCTGGCTCGGTTTACTCCCAATACTGCCGAATAGCGCACTGTCGCTAGACTGCTCCTTCGCCCTGACCGGGCCGTAACAGCCAAAGTGATGAGCGAACGACAAACCAACGCAGCCGAATCCGACAACTGGCAGCGCCGCACGATCCTGGTGGTGGACGACGAGGCCGGCATGCGTTCGTTCCTGTCCCGGGCGCTGGAAGGCAAGGTGGACAGCGTGGTGACGGCTGACAGCGCCGAAGCAGGCGCCGCGCTGTTGGAGCAACGCCATTTCGACCTGATCCTGCTGGATGTGGCGCTGCCCGGTGCCAGTGGGATGGAGTGGCTCAAGGCGCTGCGCGCAGCCGGCAACCCCGCCGATGTCATCCTGATGACCGCCTTCGCCGACATGGACACGGCCATCGCCGCGCTACGCTCGGGCGCAGCGGACTTTGTCGTCAAGCCGTTCCGCGTCGACCAGATGCTCAACGCCATCCGGCGCTGCTTCGACCGGACCCGGCTCGCGCGCGAGAACTACCTGCTGCGCCGCGAGCTGGACAAGTACACCATCCACAAGGACTTCATCGGCGAATCGGAAGCCATGAAGAAGGTGATGGCGCTGGTGGCACGGGTGGCACCGATGCCGTCGACGGTGCTGGTGACGGGCGAGTCCGGCACCGGCAAGGAAGTGGTGGCGCGCGAGCTGCATCGGCTCAGCGGCCGGCAGGGCCAGTTCGTGCCGCTGAATTGCGGTGCGATGGCGCCCGAGATCGTCGAAAGCGAATTGTTCGGCCACGCCAAGGGCGCCTTCACCGGGGCGGCCGGGGCACGCCACGGCCTGTTCCTCTATGCCGACGGCGGCACGCTGTTCCTGGACGAGATCTCGGAGCTGCCACTGGCCATGCAGGCCAAGCTGTTGCGGGTGATCGAGGACCGGCGCATCCGGCCGCTCGGTACCGAGCGCGAGATCGCCGTGGACGTGCGCATCGTCGCGGCCTGCAACCGCAACCTGGCCAACGAGGTCGCCGCCGGGCGCTTCCGCCAGGACCTGTACTACCGGCTCGACGTGGTATCCGTCGCGATCCCGCCGTTGCGCACGCGCCCGGAAGACATCGTGCCGCTGGCTGAGCATTTCTCGGAGCAGTTGTCCGCCCAGCTCGGGCTGCCCATGGTGCCGCTGTCGCCTTCGCTGGCGCGCCTGCTCAAGGGCTACGACTGGCCAGGCAATGCGCGCGAACTGCGCAACCTGGTGGAGCGGGCCTTGATCCTGGGCGAATACCCGGTTGAACTGCTGGCGCAGCCGGCCGATCCGGCGCAGGCCAGCCTGCTGGCAGCGGCCGGGGAGGGCACGGCCACGCCGGCGGATGAAGCCACGCTGCTGGAGACGGTGGAACGGCTGCACATCCTGCAGGTGCTGGCGGCGGAGGGCGGCAACCGGGTGGAAGCCGCGCGCCGGCTGGGCATCTCGCGCCGCACGCTGGACCGGAAATGCCTGCAGTGGGGCCTGCGTCCTTGAGCCTCATTCGCCCGCTTGGCCCGGCCGGGCTGCTGCGTCGTTATCGCGCCTCGTTGCGCGCCAAGCTCGTCTCCATTGTCATCGCGCCCTTGCTGGTGGCGCTGGTGGCACTGCTGCTGCTGATGGCGCTATGGGGCGATCGGGTGTTCCAGGCGCTGCTGACGTACAAGGTCAACAGCGACCTGCTGGTCGCCCACGAGTACTTCGAGCATATGGTCGGCGGTGTGGAGGACCGGGTCCTGCAGGAGGCCAGGTCGCATGCGCTGGTGAATGGCCTTGGCCGCGGCGGCGCCATGCCCGGCATCCTGGCCGAAGCGCGGCGCACGCACGGGCTCGATTTCCTGCAGTTGCTCGATCCGCAAGGGCGGCTGCTTGCCGCTGCGCCGGCCAGTGCCGCGGGTACGGACTACGCCGCCTGGCGCGTGGTGGCCAGTGCCACGGCCGGCCGCGCGGAGGCCGCCACGGATGCGTGGTCCGCCGCGCAGCTGGCTGCCGTTTCTGGCGACCTTGCCCGACGCGCACAGGTGGCGCTGCGCCCCACAGCCAATGCGGCGCCCACCGACAGGACCCTGGAAACCCGCGGCATGGTGGTGCACGCGGCGGCGCCGGTGTTCGATGAAGCGGGCGCACTGGTGGCAATCCTGCACGGCGGCACGCTGCTGAACAACAACCTCGGCTTTATCGACACGATCAACGCGCTGGTCTACCAGCCGGAATCCCTGCCCCGGGGCAGCCAGGGCACGGCGACGCTGTTCCTGGACGACACGCGCATTGCCACCAACGTGCGGCTGTTCCATGGCGAACGCGCGCTGGGGACGCGGGTCTCCCGCGAGGTACGCGACAAGGTGCTGCTGCGCGGCGAGAAATGGCTCGACCTGGCCTTCGTCGTCAACGACCGGTACATGAGCGCCTATGAGCCGATCGCGGACAGCCGTGGCCAGCGCATCGGCATGCTCTACGTGGGCTACCTGGCCAGGCCGATCAGCCAGGCCAAGGACCTGGCGCTGGGCGTGCTGGTGGGATTGTTCCTGTTGCTGGCCGTGGCGGGAGCGTTGTTCTCGCTGCTGTGGGCCAGGCGTGTGTTCACGCCGATGACGCGGATGGTCGGCACCATGCGCGCGCTCAAGGCCGGCAATGCCGAGGCACGCGTAGGCCCGGTGGGCAGCGAGGACGAGCTGGGCCAGCTCGCCGGCCAGTTCGACCAGTTGCTGTCGGACCTGCAGCAGCGCAATGCCGAGCTCAGGGACTGGGCCGACTCGCTCGATCGCAAGGTGGCCGAACGCACCCGGGAGCTGGAGGATGCCAACACCGTGTTGCGGGCCACCCGGCAGCAACTGATCACGTCGGAGAAGCTGGCGGTCGCAGGACAGCTTACGGCGGGCGTGGCCCATGAGATCAACAATCCGATCGCGGTGATCCAGGGCAACCTTGACGTGGCCCGCGAGATCCTCGGCCCGGCGGCGGAGCCGGTCCGGCACGAGCTCCGGCTGATCGACGAGCAGGTGCGGCGCATCTACCTGCTGACCAACCGGCTGCTGCAGTTCATCCGGCCGGAGGAGTTCGCCGGAAATATGGAGCGGCTGGACGTGGGCGAAGTCGCGGCCGGTTGCCTGGACCTGGTCCGGCACCTGATCAAGGGGCCGGAGATCCGGATCGAGCAGGACTGGCAGGCCACGCGCCACGTGCGCATCAGTCGCGGCGAGCTGCAGCAGGTGGTCGTCAACCTGCTGACCAATGCCATCCACGCCATGCCCGAGGGCGGCACGCTCACGCTGGCCACGCGGGACTGGGAAGGGCACGGCGTGACGCTGCATGTTCGCGACACGGGCCGCGGCATCAGCGAAGAAGACCTGCCCAATCTGTTCAATCCGTTCTTCACCACCAAGAAGCAGATGGGAACCGGCCTCGGATTGTCCATCAGCTTTGCGCTGGTGGAGCGCTATGGCGGCCGCATCACCGTGGAGAGCGAGGTGGGGCAGGGCGCCGAGTTCATCGTGTGGCTGCGCGAAGACGGGGCGCCGGCGTAGCACTCCTGGCGGCAGCTGTGCTGGCTCTTATTGTATTGAAAATAATGCAATCAGGGCTGGCATAAATGTATGGCATCACACTCAGCGCCGTTGATGGTGCCCGCCGCAGCGCCAATAATTACGCTGTGATGCACGCCATGTGCCATTTATCCAAACGAACCCGGAGCGCCAGACCATGCGAAGCCTGATCGTGAATGCCGACGACTTTGGCTACAATGACGATACATTCGACGCCACGGTTTCCTGCTTTGAGGGCGGCCTGTTGACCAGTGCCACCATCCTCGCCGGCATGCCTGCATCAGCCCTCGCGTACGACTACGCCAAGCAGAACAGGAAGCGGTTCTCCTTCGGCCTGCACCTCAATCTCGCGGAAGGCCGACCCCTCTCTGGCCACCGCCGTTCGCTGTGCCATTCGGATGGGACGTTCCGAAACGAACGTGCACAGCGCTTTCGCGGCATGTTTGGTCTGCTTTGGGAGCGCGATATCCGGACCGAGTTTCGCCACCAGTTGACTGAGTTGTTGGACCATGGCGTCAAGGTAAGCCATGTCGACGGGCATTTTCACCTGCACAAGCTCCCGTTCGTGATTCGCGCTATCAAGAAGGAGATGCAACACTTCGGTATCCACTGGGTTCGCCGGCCCCAGAACCTGTATCCCGACAAGCAGCGGCGCGGCGCGATGAACAAGCTCCTGCTCCAGCAGTTCCGGGGCTTGCGCTACCCGGACTATTACATTGGCGCGGATACGCGCGGCACCGACTGGCATCAGAGGATCCCCGACGTGCTACCGGCCGGTGTCACGGAGATTTCCATTCATCCGGGATATCGCGTACCCTGGCGCAAGAAAGAGGCAGAGCCCTTCCTCCAGCCTGACGACTTGAGGAAATGCCTGGCCCGCCATGGCATTGCGTTAAGGCGCCACGGCGCCGTTTAGGGGCACCGCCAAAGCAGTTGCCGCTGATCCATGGCAACAAGGGACTGAAGCTGGGCGGCGCCGGCGGTAAGGATCGCTTTGATCTCGCGATACAGTCCGGCCTGCTGCAAAGCCTCCGAACGACCCTAAGCGGTCATTTCGGCCATCGGATTCGATGGCCGAATTACAGCCCTTCGCGACAAGGGTTCACCCTTCAAGCTGCCTGCGCCCGCCGCGAGAGTGTGAGACATTGGAGTCTCGACAACGGCATCGGTCTCATTCGACAGGCCAAGGTCACCCGATGTGGACGATTGGAGTTGTTTTGACGGTGGCGGATGCCCGGTGCTCAACTTTCCAGGAGACACAGAATGAGTAGCAAGAACACGATCTGTTTGTGGTACGACGGCGACGCCCTTGACGCCGCAAACTTCTACGCCGAAACATTTCCCGACAGCGCTGTCCGCGCCGTCCACCGCGCACCGGGCGACTATCCCGACGGCAAGCAGGGCGATGTCCTGACGGTCGAGTTCACCGTCGCCGGCATTCCCTGCCTCGGGCTGAACGGCGGCCCGCATTTCAAGCACAACGAGGCCTTCTCTTTTCAGATCGCGACGGACGACCAGGCCGAAACCGACCGATTGTGGAATGCGATTGTCGGCAATGGCGGCCAGGAAAGCGAATGCGGCTGGTGCAAGGACCGGTGGGGCTTGTCATGGCAGATCACCCCGCGCGCCCTCACCGCGGCGATAACCGACCCAGATCGCGCAGCGGCCAAGCGCGCATTCGAGGCGATGATGACGATGAAAAAAATCGACATCGCCGCGATAGAGGCGGCACGGCTGGGCCGGAACTCATCCTCAAATTGATCGTTGAAATAACGCTGGCTCACCGGTCGAAATTGACGGTGAGCCTTTACCTGCCCATCGCGCGATGAGCTAGCTTCGAGGCACTAAGACATTCAAAAGGGCGCGACCAGGTAGTGGCCACAGCCCGCTTTGTGGTGATGTGTGTTTGCGCGCTGCCGCTCACCGGCTTACCGTGGTGTCGGCGACCGGCATATGGGTCGCGACTTGGTCGAGCACCACTTCCGGCTCGTCGGCCTCAATGTCCGACTCGGCATCAAGCCTGCGCCGCATCCGCTCGATATCGAGGTCGCCGGTCCATTTCGCCACCACCACCGTGGCCACGCCGTTGCCGATCAGGTTGGTCAGGGCGCGCGCCTCCGACATGAAGCGGTCAATGCCGAGGATCAGGGCCAGCCCCGCCACCGGAACATGCCCCACCGCCGAAAGCGTGGCCGCCAGCACGATGAAGCCACTCCCCGTGACGCCGGCGGCGCCCTTGGAGGTCAGCAGCAGCACGCCGAGCAGGGTGATCTGCTGCGTCAGGCTCATGTCGGTGTTGGTTGCCTGGGCGATGAACACCGCCGCCATGGTCAGGTAGATAGAGGTTCCATCCAGGTTGAAGGAGTAGCCAGTCGGGATCACCAGTCCGACGACGGACTTGCGGGCGCCCAGGTTCTCCAGCTTGGCCATCATCCGCGGCAACACGGATTCCGACGACGACGTGCCCAGCACGATCAGCAGTTCCTCCTTGATGTACTTGATGAACTTCCAGATCGAGAAGCCATGCAGCCGCGCGATGGTGCCCAGCACGACGAAGATGAAAAGCAAGCAGGTGGCGTAGAAGGTCGCCATCAGCTGGCCAAGCTGCAGCAGCGAGCTCACGCCGTACTTGCCGATGGTGAAGGCCATGGCGCCGAAGGCGCCAATCGGCGCGACCTTCATTATGTAGCCGACGATGGTGAACAGCACGTGTGAAAACTTCTCGATAAAGTCGAACACCAGCGTGCCGCGGCCGCCGAACCTGTGCAGCGCGAAACCGAACATCACCGCGAACAGCAGCACCTGGAGGATCTCACCCTTGGCAAAGGCATCCACCACCGTGTTCGGGATCACGTGCAGCAGGAAATCGACCGTGCCTTGCATCTTGCCGGGCTCGGTGTAGGCGGCGATGCCCTTCGTGTCGAGGGTGGCTACGTCGACGTTCATGCCGGCGCCGGGCTTGACGATGTTGATGATCAACAGGCCGACCAACAGCGCAATGCTGCTCACGATCTCAAAGTACAGCAGCGCCAGCCCGCCGGTCTTGCCGACCTTCTTCATGTCCTCCATGCCGGCGATGCCCACCACGACCGTGCAGAAGATGATCGGCGCGATGATCATCTTGATCAGCTTGATGAAGCCATCACCCAACGGCTTCATCGCCTCGCCCGTCTGCGGATAGAAATGGCCGAGGATGACGCCGATGACAATGGCGGTGATGACCTGGAAGTAGAGGGATCTGTAGAACGGCTTCGGGTGATCGTCTTTATCCATCATCGTCTCCATGGCTGGTTCACCGACGGCATCCGGATGCCCGGCCGGGTCAATCGAGGGTACATGCCTGAGCGCGCGGCGCGTTGGCATCAACCGTCGCCACCGCCCAGGTTGGCGATGCGGCGAACGGTCGAGGATGATGTCAGTATATGCACGGGGCGCACGGCGCCAAGAAGGATGCCGCCCACCGTGATGCCGCGGAAGGGGAGACTAGCCGTGCTTTTCGACCGTGATCGTATGCTCTGCTGATTCACTAACACTGAACGCGAGCACGGATTCATAGAACTCTCGCGTTTGCTTGAGGTCGCTGCAACGGAGCAGAAGGGGCAGAGGCATTTGCACTCCATAGTCAATGGCCAGGATCATGTTCCCGGCACGGCAACGCGTCGGCGTGTTCCGCCATGGGTCACATTCTGGCTGCCGGCGACAAAGGTCACTGGCCGGACCCGGCACGATGCCGAACCTCCCCAGTTGCCCGTTTGTCGCCCCTACGACGCCTGTTATGCGCGAGTGCTGGCGCTCGATTGCGATCGATCTCAATTCGCCTTAACCTGTCACGGAGCCCCCTACCTGGAACCGCGCGATGCAAGCACATCCTCTGCGCCTCGCTCCCGGCGCCGATCTGCGTGTCGCACTCGAAGACGTGCTGCGTCAGCTCAGGTTGCGTGCGGCCTTCGTAATCCAGGGCATCGGGAGCCTCAGCGTTGCCCAATTGCGATTTGCCGGGGACGAGGATCCTACCGAGCTGCGTGACAGTCTGGAAATACTGACGCTCGCCGGGTCCATATCAGCTGATGGAGCGCACCTGCACATGTCGGTTGCCGACCCGCGCGGTCGCGTGTTTGGTGGTCATGTGGCACGCGGTTGCACGGTCCGTACAACCGCGGAGATATTGCTGGCGCTTCTTCCCGAACATCGTTTCTCCCGGGAGTACGACCTGAGTTCAGGGTTCATGGAACTGGTGATACGAAATGAACCGCCCCAGGAGTAGGCTCGAAGCATACACCCGGGGCGGCGTGGATGAATGTGGCATTTCTCACCCGGTCTGGAACATCTGGCCGAAATCGCAGTTCTCCTGAGCTAGCGCGGCGATGGCCGATACAAGCATGCTCTTCCTGTCGCTCTTGCAGATGGCGGCATACGGCGCCGGCGGCAACGCGGGGCTCACCGTAAGAACCTCCAGCGCACCAGAATCGACCATCGGTGCAAGGCACTTCCTGGGCAGGTAGCTGATGCCCATGCCCGAGACCGTGAGGCCGATGATGGCAACCAACGCTGTTGGTGAACAGCGCTTACGTCGACGTGCGGCTCAATGATCACTCGCGAATAACCGACCTGGATCGCGCTCATCAGGCATCTGCTAGGTCCCAGTTTCGGCCGTTCAACTGCCAGCAAGCCGGTGACCCGCGTATGCGGCGTATGTCCGTGATCCCGACGGGAACAAGATCTGTACCTACTGCTTTGCCCCTGCGTAACTTGCCTGCCGCCTCCGGGGCTACCCGTCCGGACGCGGAGGCGGCACCCCCGTGGAGGTATATCCACCACTGATGCCTCCCGGCTCATTCTTATTTGTCTCCCGAAGCCCTGCGGGGAAGAGTGTTGCTGGCAGGCCAGTTATCGGCCGATAGGTTTGATGCAGTGTGCGCTGTCCCGAAGGCAGGTACGTAGCTGGCGCATTGGCATGACGCGGTGATGTCCATCTGACCGGAACGCAAACCGAGGAACATGCCATCCTACGGGCGCTTCTCACCACCAATCCTCACCACCTTTGGGCGCGCGGCCTGTTTTTCCTCATGGCTCAGGCGGGCAGGTGCGTCGCGGTTTGACAGACCGAGGGGTGTGGGATAATGCCGCCTTTGCCCAGAGCGCAGCTCAAGAGGTTGTTCGCAAGGGCGCGCGAGGGGCCTATATTCCCGTGGCCCGCTTCCTTTCTGCGATATTTCTTTAGCAACACGATGCCCGCATACCGTTCCAAGACCTCCACCGCCGGCCGCAACATGGCAGGGGCGCGCTCCCTGTGGCGCGCCACTGGCATGAAAGACGAAGATTTTTCCAAGCCAATCATTGCGGTGGTCAATTCGTTCACCCAGTTCGTGCCTGGACACGTGCACCTGAAGGACCTGGGCCAACTCGTCGCGCGCGAGATCGAGGCCGCGGGCGGCGTGGCCAAGGAGTTCAACACCATCGCGGTCGATGACGGCATCGCCATGGGCCACGATGGCATGCTGTATTCACTGCCCAGCCGCGACATCATCGCGGACTCGGTGGAGTACATGGTCAACGCGCACTGCGCCGACGCCATGGTGTGCATCTCCAACTGCGACAAAATCACGCCGGGCATGCTCATGGCTGCCATGCGGCTCAACATCCCGGTGATCTTCGTCTCCGGCGGCCCCATGGAAGCCGGGAAGACGCGCCTGGCCAACCCCATCACCAAGGCCATGGAGTTCAAAAAGCTCGACCTGGTGGACGCCATGGTGATCGCCGCCGACAGTGCCTATTCCGACGCCGACGTCGCCGAGGTGGAGCGCTCCGCCTGCCCCACCTGCGGCTCGTGCTCGGGCATGTTCACGGCTAACTCCATGAACTGCCTCACCGAGGCGCTGGGCCTGTCGCTGCCGGGCAACGGCACGGTGGTGGCCACGCACGCAGACCGCGAGCAGCTCTTCAAGCGCGCCGGCAGCCGCATCGTGGAGCTGGCACGCCAGTACTACGAGCAGGAGAACGGGTCCATCCTGCCGCGCGCGGTGGGCTTCAAGGCGTTCGAGAACGCCATGACGCTGGACATCGCCATGGGCGGCTCGACCAACACCATCCTGCACCTGCTGGCGATCGCGCGCGAGGCGGGCATCGACTTCACCATGACCGACATCGACCGCCTCTCGCGCGTCGTGCCGCAGCTGTGCAAGGTGGCGCCCAACACCAACAAGTACCACATCGAGGACGTGCACCGCGCGGGCGGCATCATGGCGATCCTGGGCGAGCTGGAGCGCGCGGGCAAGCTGCACACCGACGTGCCTACGGTGCACGCCGCCACGCTCAAGGATGCCCTGGAGCAGTGGGACATCACCCGCACGCAGGACGAAGCCGTCAAGAACTTCTACCTGGCCGGCCCGGCGGGTATTCCCACGCAGGTGGCATTCAGCCAGAACACCCGCTGGCCCAGCCTGGACCTGGACCGCGCCGAGGGTTGCATCCGCTCCTACGAGCACGCCTTCTCCAAGGAAGGCGGTCTGGCGGTGCTTACGGGCAACATCGCGCTCGACGGCTGCGTGGTGAAGACCGCCGGGGTGGACGAGAGTATCCTCGTGTTCGAGGGCACGGCCCACGTCACCGAATCGCAGGACGAGGCGGTGGAGAACATCCTCAACGACAAGGTCAAGGCCGGCGACGTGGTGATCGTGCGCTACGAAGGCCCCAAGGGCGGCCCCGGCATGCAGGAGATGCTCTACCCCACGAGCTACATCAAGTCCAAGGGCCTGGGCAAGGCCTGCGCGCTGCTGACGGATGGCCGCTTCTCGGGCGGCACCTCGGGCCTGTCCATCGGCCACTGCTCGCCCGAGGCGGCGGCCGGCGGCGCCATCGGCCTCGTGCGCGATGGCGACAAGATCCGCATCGACATTCCCAACCGCACGATCGACGTGCTGCTGTCCGACGAGGAACTGGCGCGCCGCCGCGAGGAGCAGAACGTCAAGGGGTGGAAGCCCGCCAAGCCGCGTCCACGCAAGGTGTCCGCCGCCCTCAAGGCCTACGCCAAGCTGGTCATGTCGGCCGACAAGGGCGCGGTGCGTGACGTGTCGCTGCTGGACGATTGACGCTGCGGCGAGCTTCGCGTTCGTTTGCCCAAGGGTCACCTGCCGATGGCGGGGCCCAAGGGCGCACCGGCATCTCGACGCCGTAGGCCGCGTTGCTCGTGAACTGACCCGGAAATGTCCTTGTGAAAGAAGGGCTGGCGCGGCGGGGCGCCTACATCCTCAGCATCACTGCCTTGACCTGGGTGTAGGCGTCGATCGACTCTTGCCCGAATTCGCGCCCCCAGCCTGATTGCGCGCATGCCGTTGGTCACACCGTCGAACACGGTCGGCTCGACGAAGTAGCCGCCGCTGTTGGCGGGGGAGATTTCGTCCGGCTTCCTTCGGTCAGCACCAGCGCGCTAGGCGGCGACGCTTTTTGCCCGCGTCTTGAGGTAATCGAGAGCTACTTTTAGCCGAACTGCCCATATTTATGCGTCGCGCCGAGCCAGCGCCAGGAAGGCGCCCAGGCCCAGCATCGTGACACCCGACACACGGGTCATCAATCGGGCGCGTGCCGTGCGGGCGGCGCCAGACTTGAGCAAACGATGAGCGGCAAACACTGCAACAACGTCCACCAGCGTGTTGAGCGCAACGCAAGTGCTGCCCAGCAGCGCTAGCTGCGGCATCAGGGGTTCGCCCGGCGAGACAAACTGCGGCAGGAACGCCAGAAAGAATAGTGCGGTCTTGACATTCAGGACCTCGATCACGACGCCCTCGACCAGGGCGCGGCGCCCACCTTGAGACGGCACGGCATCGACCGTGATCGGCTGTTCCTTGCGCATCAACATGCGAATACCCAGGTACACCAGATAGGCCGCACCAAGGTACTTGAGCAGGTTGAACGCCATGGCGGACTGGGCAATGACCAGCGACAGGCCCAAGGTCCCCGCGAACACATGGAGCAACCCTCCAAGGCCGGTGCCGAAGCATGAAGCCAAGCCCTCTGATCGGCCGCCAGCCACCGTTCGGGCAACGACATAGGCGATGCCCGGACCAGGGGTGATGGCAAGAACGACGGCAGCGATCAGGAAGGGGATGAATGACATGGTGTGGGGGGTCTTCAATGGTGAAGTGTTGCTTTGCCCGGACCGGGCCAGTCATGCACGGATTTCAATGGCCGCTTACTCATCCAGCCTTGCGCATGGACTGCGCCAGTTCGCCGTACCCCCGCACCTCCAGGGTGTTGGCGGCACTGAGGCGATCACGCGGCTCCCTGTTCTGGCTGAGCTTGATCTTGCCCACCAGCGAATTGATGGCGATCTCGATGCCAACGATGTTGCGCAGCATGCTGTCGATGAACTCGGGCGCGGAGTCCCCCATCTTCCAGGGCTTTGGTTCAGCCGCCTCATGTCGCCGTGTCAGGCGCGCGACGAGACGGCGAACGAAGCGCTCGTCGTCATGCACGGCGAGCGTGCCATGCGCGTGTACCACCTCGTAGCTCCAGGTCGGCACCTGGCGGTGCGCCTCATGCTTGCTCGGGTACCAGTTGGGCGAGATGTAGGCCTCTGCGCCGCGAAACACGACCATGACCGGCGTGCCCGTGGGGCAGCGCTGCCAGAGCGTGTTGGCACGGGCCACGTGGGCTGTGAGTACGCCGTGCGTTCCCTCGCCGGCATCGAACTCGAACGGGATGTGGTCGGCATCCAGCCCGTCGCTTCCTTGTGTGACCAGCATCCCCAGCGGGTGCTCGCGGATGATGCGGGCGAGTTCCTCTGGTCGGTTTTCAGCAAAGTGGGCAGGGATGTACATGGTGGGCGAACCAGGGGGCGATGGAAACATCGATACTTTCGCCAACAACTGGCACAATCGGAAGGTCCAGTTTTCAGGATTTTTTATGGGCCAGTCTCGCCAGCCGACCGGTAACCGTCCTGGAGCCACGGGGGCGGGACGCCGCATCTACGGCCTGCTGCGCGCTCAGATCGCAGACGGCACGCTCTACCCGGGAGCACGGGCGCCGTCCACGCGAGCCCTGGCGGCCGAGCTGGGGGTGTCGCGCACCACCGTCACCGCCACCTACGAACAACTCGCGGCCGAGGGCTTTCTCGTCACGTCCATGGGGCGGGCGGCCCGGATCGCCAGCCCGCTCGTGGCGCCGGCACCCACCGGGGTGGCCGCGGGCCGGCGTGCCAAATCTGCCCCAACCCTGTCCGAGTTCGCGCGCCGCGTGGCGGGATCCGGCATGCCGGGACTGCCTCAGGCCGAACCGGTTCGCTTCGACTTCCTGTATGGCGCGGTGGCTTCCCGGGACTTTCCAATCCTGGCCTGGCGGCGTGCGTACCAGGCCGAACTGCTGCGTCAGCAAAACAGCCTGTACTACGCCCCGCCCGAAGGTGACGCGTCGCTGAGACGCGCCCTCCAGGGATATTTGCGGCGTGCCCGGGGACTTGCCTGCGAGGCCGAGCAGATCGTGGTGGTGCATGGCTCGCAGCAGGCCATCGACCTGTGCGCCCGGCTGCTGCTCGATGCCGGTGATGCTTTCGTCTTCGAAGACCCGGGTTACCTGATAGCGAGGCGCTGCTTCGAGGCCACCGGCGCCAAGTGCCTGGCCACGCCAGTGGACGGGCATGGCCTGGATACCGCCAGCCTTCCCCGGGGCGATCGTGTCCGCCTGGCGTACGTAACGCCTTCGCACCAGTTCCCACTGGGGGGCGTGCTGCCGATCGGCCGGCGCCTGGACCTGCTGCAATGGGCCCAGCGCCATGACGCCTGGATCATCGAGGACGACTATGACGGCGAGTTCCGCTACGGCCAGCGCCCGATCGACACGCTGCAGTCGATCGATACCGACGGCCGCGTGATCTATATCGGCACCTTCTCCAAGGCGCTGTCTCCGCAACTGCGGCTCGGCTACCTGGTGCTGCCGCCTGAGCTGGTGTCGGTGTTCCGGCAGGCCAAGCGGCTGGCGGACCGCCATGCGCCCGTGCTGGAGCAGCGTGTGCTGGCGTCACTGATCGAAAGTGGCGCCTACGAGCGCCATGTGCGGCGCATGCGTCGGGAGAACGAGCGCCGCCGTGCGGCCTTGCTGGATGGCATTACGCGCCACCTGCCTCGGGACGCCGAGGTCAGCGGTACGGCGGCCGGGCTGCATGTGATGCTGTGGTTGCCGTCCCTGCGGCCCCAGGACGAGCCGGCGCTGGTGGCCGCTGCCCGCAGCAAGGACGTGGGCGTCTACCCGGTATCACCGTTGTTTGCCAGGCCTCAGCCGCACAGCCAGTCTCGGCCTGCCGGGTTGGTTCTGGGCTATGCCAGCCTGACGACCGAGCAGATTCAGCAGGGAATGTGCACTATGGGCGCAGTGATTGCGGCGATGGGCCGGGGTGAGCTGGCAGGCGAGGCGAGTTTCCGCAGTCGGCGCATTGGTAGCTTGTAGAAACAGGGAATCTTCGCCGCTTTCCGAGGCTTAGTACGAGTACGCACCGATTACTCGTTTCACCTTCTCCAGCGCCTCCCTTAGCGACTCCAGCTCCACGGATCCGAGGGCCAGACGGACAGCATGCGGGACATTTGCGGATGTCGCAAACGGTTCCGCGGTCGAGACGGAGACGCGGTCGCGCATAAGAGCCATAGCCACCTGGTCGGCGCGGACCTCGTTTGCCAGCGGCAACCACAGGAAATAAGACGCAGGATGGCGAATGCACCGAAGCCCGGCGAGGATGCCGGCAGCTACCGATTGCCGGATTGCCGCATCCCGTCGTTTTTCTGCCTCAAGCCGACTGACCGTTCCATCCTCCAGCCAACCACAAGCGATCGCTGTCATCACACCGGGTGTGTTCCATGTGGTCGCCCTGATTGCTCGCTCGATCTCGGGGACCCATTGCCTGGGGGTGGCAACGAAGCCGACGCGCAATCCGGTGGCGACGCTCTTGGAAAGCCCTGAGACGTAAATCGTAGTCTCCGGTGCCAATGCTGCGAGCGGCGCCGGCGGCGCCTCTGCAAGAAAGGCATACGCCGCATCTTCTATGATGATGAGCCCGTGCCGGCGTGCCATCGCAACCAGGTCATGGCGCTGGGTCTCACTCATTACCCATCCGAGCGGATTATGGATTGTGGGCATGGCGTATACCGCGCGTACCCGACGGCTCTTGCACAATCGATCGAGTGCATCCAGGTCTGGACCATTGTCTGTCACAGGAATCGATGCCAGACCCAGGCGGTGCACAGCCGCCAAAACCTTGAATCCGGGATAAGTCAGCGCATCGATCGCTACAACGTCGCCGGGTTGCAGCAGAGCCATTACCGATGCGGCCAAACCATGTTGCGCCCCGTTGACGATCAACACCTGGTCGGCAGCTACGGTCAGCCCGCGGGATTCAAGGTGGCGCGCCACCGTAGCACGTTCGTGCTGGCGCCCGCCGTGTGCCTGGTAGCGCAGGAGAGCCTCCAGGTCGCCGGACGCGGCAACCTGCCGTAGCGCGGCACGCAATAACTCCGCTTGGCCAGGCAGGGAAGGGTAATTGAAGTTCAGGTCCAGCATGCCAGCTGCTGTCGCATGCTGGTCAATGCCCAGGCCACGAGGCAAGATGGTTTCTCTGACGAATGTACCGCGCCCGACCTCTCCGCTGACCAGGCCCATGGCTTCCAGCTCCGCGTAGACGCGTGTCGCGGTAACCAGTGCCAGCCCTTCCTTGGTCGCCAACTGGCGGTGGGTCGGCAAGCGTGTTCCCGGCGGCAGCCGCCCCGAGCGGATATCGGCGGCAAATGCATCAACCAGCACCTTGTAGCGGGCAACTGCCATGCTGACTTGTATCCATGACAATTATTTGATTGTAGCGTGTGGTGGTCATACGATGCGTCATCGCAATCCCTTAGGACGACGACACCATGCATATCGCCATACTCACCTTCGAGGGCTTCAATGAACTCGATTCAATCATTGCGCTGGGCACCCTCAATCGCGTGAAGAAGCCGGATTGGCGCGTGTCGATCGCCAGCCCGACTGCCCGCATTACATCGATGAACGGGTTGGTCATCGAAGCACAGGCTTCCCTTGACGATGCAAGGGCTGCCGACGCGGTCATCGTAGGTAGCGGGGTGCAGACGAGGGAAGTTGTCGCGGACGCCAGGCTGATGTCGCAGCTCCAGTTCGATCCGGCCAGGCAACTGCTCGGCGCCCAGTGCTCGGGCACACTGGTGCTAGCCAGGCTTGGCCTGCTTGATGGCGTTTCTGCCTGCACGGATCTGATGACGAAACCCTGGCTTCAGGAAGCCGGTGTCAACGTGCTGAATCAGCCGTTCTTCGCCAGAGGGAACATCGCCACGACCGGTGGTTGTCTTGCGTCGCATTACCTCGCCGCGTGGATCCTTGCGCGCCTGGAGGGTGTCGAGGCCGCTGAAAGCGCGCTTCACTATGTCGCTCCGGTTGGCGAAAAGGAGGAGTACGTTTCGCGCGCAATGCGACATATCACGCCGTTCCTGAGCGCTACGCCGGCTGCTGTCTGAGGATGCGGGCAAGGCCTGCGTACAGGCGCGTGCGAGACGACGTGACACGCACCATCGGATAACACCGGCGTTAACCGCGTGCTTGAAAATGGGGAGTACGCCGCGCAGAACCTTCAGCCAGTGTTCCACCGGTCGTGGCATCAGGAATTTCGGAAAGCCAAATCGCGCGCGACGACTGGCGATCGGGCTACATCACGCGCCCGAACCACCACAGTGACAGCAGCCCTGCGCAGGCCGCCAGCAGCGCGCCCAGCGCGGCGAAGAGCGCGGTGATTTCGACTTGTTCGCGCTTGTCGAACGCCAGTCTCGCGTGGAGCGCCCGGTACACCTTCTTCAGCTTGGAGGCATCCTCGAGACGAAAGTACTCGGCCCCGGTGGCGTCGGCGACTTGCTTCAATACCTTCTCGTCCAGCCTGACGCGGGCCGACCAGCCGTCGACCCTGAGCACGACGCCTTCGGTCGTGCCGACACCCACGGTATAGATGCGCACGCCGTGCGCGGCGGCAAGTTGGGCCGCCTGCATCGCGCCCGGGCCGGCGTTGCTTTCGCCGTCGGAGAACAGGACGATCGCACCGGCAGCATAGGAGCCGGGCGTAACGGTGTCGCCGCCGTCGGATGTCTCAGGCTTCTTCGGCGGCGTGGCGTCGTCGTTCATCAGGCGCTCGGCGTCGTCGCCCGCCTGCGGCAGCAGGGTCGTGAGCGCGATGAGCAGGCCGTTGCCGAGGGCGGTGCCGCCTTGCGGCTGCAGGCGGTCGATCGCCTTGGTCACGTCATCCTTTCTGCGGCTGGGAGCCTGCGCCACACCGGCTGTGCCGGCCATCGCGACCACGCCCACGCTGACGCCCGCGGGCTGCGCGTCCAGCAGGACTTTGGCTGCCTGTTGGGCGGCGCGGATGCGGCTGGGTTTAACATCCTGCGCTCGCATACTGCCGGACAGGTCGATGACCAGGATCACGGTTTCGATGCGAGAGGGCAGCGTCATCACGGCCTGGGGACGGGCGATGGCGAAGATCAACGCGGCCAGGGCCAGCAGGGTCAGCGCGGGTGACACGTGGCGGCGCCAGCTCGCGCCGCCCTTGATGGCGAGGCCGACGGTTTTCAGGGCGGGATAGTGCGCCGTCGGGCGCCGCCGGTGCGCATCCAGCCAGACATAACCAGCGGCCAGCATGAGGACGAACGCCAGCAACCACAGCATGCCGGGCCACAGGAAGCTGAAGACGGGCAACCGACTCATCGCATCGATCATGCGACCCCCTTGGCGGCGCCTTGCTGACGACGGCGCCGGCAGGCGAATTGCAACAGGGCCAGGTCCAGGCGGGCGTAGGTCGACAGCGTCAGGCACTCCACGCCGGCCAGCGTGAAGCCCTGGCGCAGTTCGGCCTCGCGCGCCTCGGCGGCGGCGGCGAAGCGTTTCCTGAAGGCCGGGTCATGCGTGTCGACGAACATCTGCTCTCCGGTCTCGGCATCCTGCATCACGACCAGGCCCAGGTCGGGCAGGGCCATCTCCAGGGGATCGACCAGCCGCACGGCGACGACTTCATGACGCCGGGCCAACATGCCGAGCGACGCTTGCCAGCCCGGGGCGCTAATGAAGTCGGAGATGACGAACAGCACCGATCGGCGTTTGGCGACAGCCCGTGCGCACTCCAGCAGGTCGCGCAAGCGGGTGTCGCCCGGGGACGCGGCTGGCGTGGCGTGCATGCGGTCGAGCAGGTGCAGCAAGTGGCGACGCCCCGCGCGCGCCGGTACCACGGACGCGGCCATGTCTGTGGCCCCGCCATAGAGCACTGCGCCGACCCGGTTGCCATAGCGCGTCAACAGGAGCGCCATGACGGTGGTGAAGTCGCTCAGCAGATCGCGCTTGCGCACGCTGCCGGAGCCGAAATCGACCGATCCGCTCAGGTCCAGCAGGAACCAGGCGCAGACCTCTCGGTCTTCCTGGTACTCACGCACGTGCGGCGTCTGCAGCCGCGCTGTCACGTTCCAGTCGATGTGCCGCACGTCGTCGCCGGGACGGTATTCGCGCAGGTCGGCAAGGTCCAGCCCAAAGCCGCGAAACAGCGTGCGATAGTCGCCCTGCAGCAGGCCATCGAGGCGGCGGACCACCGTCCATTCCAGGCGGCGCAACAAGGCCTCGGTCTGGTTTGGGCCGAGGCGGGCAAGCGCCCCGTCGACAGGTGCGCCGTCGGGTGCGGCGTCCGGGCCGCGCCGGCGCCTAGCCCGCAGCCGCCCGAACATGGGATTCCAGCGGCCGCTCGGGGACCGGCAGGGCCTGCGAGATGCGGGTGACGAGCTGGTCGGCGGTCACGCCATCGGACATGGCCTCGTAAGAGAGCGCCAGGCGGTGGCGCAGTACGTCTGGCACGAGGTCGATCACATCTTCGGGCAGGGCATAGTCCCGGCCGCGCAGGAACGCCAGGGCGCGCGCGCCTTCGATCAGGCCGATGGTGGCGCGGGGGCTGGCACCGAAGGAAATGTAGCGATCCAGGTCGGCCAGGCCGTAGGTCCCTGGTTTGCGGGTGGCCGCCACCACGCGCACCGCGTACTGGATCAGGCCCGGATCCACGTAAACCTTGCGGCATTCTTCCTGCAGGCCGGCCAGGTGCTCGGGCGTGGCGATCGGGCTCACGCTGATCTGGGGGCCGGTGACGCGGTTGACGATGACGACCTCCTCCTCCTCGCTGGGATATCCCACCAGGACCTTCATCATGAAGCGGTCGACCTGCGCCTCGGGCAAGGGGTAGGTGCCTTCGGTTTCTATCGGATTCTGCGTCGCCATGACGAGGAAGGGCGTGGGCACCAAATGGGTTTCGCCGGCGATGGTGACCTGCTTTTCCTGCATGACTTCGAGCAATGCGCTCTGCACCTTGGCCGGCGCACGGTTGATTTCGTCGGCCAGCAGCAGATTGGCGAAGACCGGCCCCCGCACGGTGGAGAATTCGCCCGTGCCCTGGTTATACATGCGGGTGCCGATCAGGTCGGCTGGCAGAAGGTCCGGCGTGAACTGGATGCGCTTGAAGGAGCCGCTCATGGTCCTGGCCAGCGTGTTGACCGTCAGCGTCTTGGCCAGGCCCGGCACGCCTTCCACCAGCAAGTGGCCGCCGGCAAGGATGGCCACTAGCACCCGTTCGAGAAAGTGGTCCTGACCGACCACCACACGCTTCACCTCATACAGCAGGCGTTCCATCAAGTTGGCGCTGTCCACAGCGCCCCTGGTCTGGTCGTTCATAGGCCTCCGCGTTTAGAAAGGAGAAGAACCGATGGCAACGCCGGCGCTTTCGATCGTGATGGCAAAGCCAATGCCGAGGAAGGTGCCGCTCTTGTTGGGGTTGAGGATGGCGGTGACGATCCCGATCACCTCGCCATCCATATTCACCAGCGGTCCGCCGGAGTTGCCTGGATTGGCGGCGGCGTCGAACTGGATGAGCCTGTCCAGGTTCTGCTTGTTGTCTGGTGAAACGAACTTGCGGTCGAGTCCGGACACCACGCCGGCAGATACCGACGGGCCGATGCCGAACGGAAAGCCGACCGCGACGACTTCGGTGCCGGGCGCGAGACCCCGGCTGGAGCCGAGCGTCGCCGCCGGCAGGTCGTCGGGGATGGACTTGGCCTGGATGATGGCGAGGTCTTTCTCCGGGTTCGTCTGCAGCACCGAGGCCTCGGACGTGTGACCGTCATGGAACCTGATCTCCAGGCGTCGGGCGCCGGCGACGACGTGGTAGCAGGTGAGGACGATGCCGCTTTCGGTCACGACCACGCCCGAACCGATGTGGCGATCTTCGGGCTGGCCCTCGGCCTCGTCCTTGCCACCGGGTCGGTCGCCCATGGCGAACTCGTCGCGCGGGGTGGATGGGGCTGGCGGGGAGGATTCGGGACGTTTGGCAGGGGGAGCACGCCTGGCCTGGGGAGAGGACGCCGCCTCCGCTTTCTTTTCCGCTGGCGTAAAACTGCGAATTTCCACCACCGATTCGCGAACCGCCTCGGCCGCCCTGGCCGTGCGCGACGGCAGGCTCTTGGTTTCCAGCGTGTGCAGCACGGCCGCGTCGATGTCTGCTTGCGTGAGAGCGCGCTGCTTCGGCTGCAGCAGCCAGGCGGAGCCCACGCCGGCAGCGAGAACCAGAGCGACGGCTGCCGAGACCCATCCGTAGATCGCCACCCGTTTCATCGCAGCCCCCGAGGTCCCGTCCCGCCTTGGAAAATACAGTACCATCCTCTTACCCACGCGCCAAGGAGCAGGGCATGCAGTTTCTCTGGCCGCAAATGCTCTGGCTGCTGCTTGCGCTCCCACTGCTGGCAGCCGCTTACCTGTATCTGATCGCGCGGCGCAAGAAAGCCGCCGTGCTCTATGCAAGCCTTGCATTGCCCCGCGCGGCCCTGTCTCCCGGCCAAAGGCTGCGGCGCCACATTCCTCCCTTGCTCTTCCTGTTCGCGTTGGCCACGGCCCTGCTGGCATGCGCCCGCCCCAGCGCAACCGTCACCCTGCCGGCCGACACGGTCACCCTGGTGCTGGCCATGGACACCTCCCGCAGCATGGAGGCGGCCGACGTTGCTCCCACGCGAATCAGCGCCGCCCAGCAGGCCGCCCGGGACCTCATCGTGGGCCTGCCGGCCAGCGTGCGCCTGGGCATCGTTTCCTTCGCCGCCACGGCGACCGTGGTGCTGCCCCCCACCAACAACCGGCAGGACATGCTCGACGCGATCGATCGCTTTCAGCTCCAGCGCGGCACGGCGACCGGCAGCGGACTGATCCAGGCGCTGGCAGTGTTGTTTCCCGACGATGGTATCGATCTGGAGGCGATCCTGTTCGGCAGCGTTTCGCCCCGTTCCGGGCGTCGGGCCGAATCGCTGGACGAGGCCGCAGCGGCCGACGCCGCCCGCAAGCGAGAGCAGGAGCGGCCGCCGGCGCAGCCCGGCACGTATCGGCACGGTGCGGTGATCCTGCTCAGCGATGGTCGCCGTACCGCCGGCCCGGACCCGGTGGACGTCGCGCGCATGGCCGCCGAGCGTGGCGTGCGTGTCTATACGGTGGGCTTCGGTTCGCCGCAGGGTGGGGCCGCAGGCGAGTCGAGCCTGTCTTACTTCATGCAGCTCGATGAAACCGCCTTGCGCGCGGTAGCGACGATGACGGGTGGCCAGTACTTCCAGGCAGGCTCGGCTGCCGACCTCACCCAGGTGTATCGCCAGCTCAGCGCCCGCTTCGCGCTCGAGCGCAAGGAAACCGAGCTGGGTGCCTTGCTTGCGGCAGCCTCGGTCCTGCTGCTGGTGGCGGCGTGCGGGCTCTCTATGTTGTGGTTCCGGCGGTGACCATGGTGCTCAAGCGCAGGTGACGTCACCCAGCTTGCCACGGCCGACCCGATGAAACGCCTTGCCCCTCGGCAAAGGGTAGCGGAATGAACGTCTGCCCTCCGGGCATAGACTCGGCAGTGCGCGACCAGGCTGGTTACCGAGCCGCCCCCCGTTCCAGGATCTTGTACAAGTGCGACCGCGATATCCGCAATTGCTCCGCGGCCCGCTTCTTGTTGCCACCATGGCGCGCGATGGCGTCGACCACCGCTGCATAGGCGAGCTCGCTCATGCCGGCACCAGCCTCGCTCGATACCCCCGGCTTGGATGAGTGGGATGGCAGGTCCCCCTCGTCGATCTCCTCATGCGGATACGCTTGCGCCGGTGGATTCACACTGAGTTGGCTTTCCATGCTCACTGGCCCGCGTGCCGCTTCCCCACGTGCAAAATCCGCCACGCGCAGCGTGCGGCCATCGCAGAACACCAGCGCCTCCTCGATGCGCTGGCGCAACTGGCGCACATTGCCGGGCCAGGGCTGGCTGGCCAGGTGTCGGGCTACGTCGTGATCGACCTTAGGCACGGGCACGGCATTGCGCGCGCAGAAGGCGCCGACGAAGTGCTGCAGCAGCGCCGGGATATCTTCGCGCCGCTGACGCAAGGCCGGAATGCGCAGCACCACGCCGCTAAGGCGGTAATACAGGTCGAGGCGGAAGCGCCCGGCGTCGACCAGGGTGGGAATGTCGCGATTGGTGGCAGAGATCAGGCGGAAGTCCACACGCTGCGCGCGGCGGCTGCCAAGGCGTTCGACCATGTGGTCCTCCAGCACCCGCAACAGCTTGACCTGCATTTCCATGGGGATGTCCGCGACCTCGTCCAGGAATACGGTGCCGCCGGCCGCCAGTTCCAGCTTGCCGGCCTGCCCCTGGCGCCGGCTTCCGGTAAAGGCGCCGGGCGCATGGCCGAACAGTTCGGATTCGATCAGCGTGGCAGGCAGGGCAGCCAGGTTAAGGCTGACCAGCGGCCTGTCGCTGACCGGCTCCTGGCCCGCGCTGTGGATGGCGCGGGCCACCAGTTCCTTTCCGGTGCCGCTTTCGCCGAGGATCAGCACGGGCACGTCCAGGCGTGCCACGGTCTGGATCTCGCGGCGCAGCCGCTGCATCGGTGCGCTTTCGCCGATGAGCGCGAGCAGGGGCTGGCTTTCTCGCAAGCCGTCCAGTTCGCGTTGGTAACGCGCCACCTGCGAGCGCAGTTCCGACAACTCCTTGTGCATGCGCACAAGCGCTTCCGGTCCCTTGAACATGATCTGGCCGATGGCCCCGACCACATTGTCGTTCTGTCGGACGGGGATGCGGTTGACCACGCGGGTGACGCCGTTCATCTCCTGCAACTGCCCGATCTCCGCCTTACCGCTCGCGACAACCTGCGGTAGCCGTGAATTCGGGATGACGCTGGCGGCTGGGCGGCCGATGCCCGCGCCGGCTTCCAGGCCCAGGAACTTCTCGTGCACCGGGCTGATAAAACGCACCAGGCCGTCCTGGTCGACCACCGTGATGGCCTGGTACGGGTCGGTCAGGAAGTGGTCGAGGATGGCGCCTGCAAAGGGCACCGTGCCAATGAAGTCGAACAACACCGTTTGCGTCTCGGCAGGGTGCAGGAGGATCAGCTGATGGCTGCCGTCTTCCAGGCACAGGCCGATGTAGCGGTGATCGCCGGCCTCGACAGGAAAAAGCCTGCGCCCGTTGGCCAGGTCCGTTGCGCGCTTGCAGGCGGATTCCGCCGCGTCCGCAATGGCGGGGTCCGCACAGATCCCTACCGTGGCGACCCTGCCGCCGGACGAACGCACTACGGCACCCAGCGCAGCCATTTTGGCTGCCGTTCGTGGTGTTGTTCCTGAGGACACTGCTTGTCTCCGTGGGTGTCCTCAATGCGGACGCCTCATGTCTTTAATGCGGACATGGTACGCGAGCGTCGGAAATTTCTCAATAAATTCAAGGGCATTGCAAGTGTCGTCAGGGTGGCACGGGTCGTGCGGTATGGAAGCCAGCATGTATCCGTCAACATCGAGACAACACCATGACCTGGCAACCCGAAATCGACGAACTGGCCTACCGGCGGCGACTCGCCGCCCGTATGGGAGGCGAAGACAAAGTGGGGCGCCATAAGGCGGCCGGAAAGCTCACGGTGCGAGAGCGCATCGATGAGATTTCCGACCCTGGATCGTTCCGGGAGGTGGGCGGGCTGACCGGCAGTGGCCGCTATGACAGCAACGGGCGGCTGGTGGACCTGGTCCCTTCGAACCTGGTGATGGGCCGGGCCCAGGTCGGCGGGCGGCCGGTTGTGCTGGTGGGCGACGACTTCACCGTGCGCGGCGGTGCCAATGATGGCGCAATGGGCGACAAGCTGATCCACGGCGAGAAGATGGCGCACGATCTGCGCCTGCCGATGATCCGGCTGGTCGACGGCACCGGCGGTGGCGGCTCGGTGCGCAATATCGAGATCAAGGGCCACACCCTGATCCCCACCATGAAGGTCTGGCAGCACGTGGTGGAGAACATGTCCGTGGTGCCGGTGGTGTCCCTGGCGCTCGGATCCGTTGCGGGCATGGGGGCGGCGCGTGTGGCAGCCAGCCATTATTCGGTGATGGTCAAGGAGACTTCGCAACTGTTCAATGAAGGTCCGTCTGTGGTTGCGCGCCTTGGCCAGAACCTGACCAAGAACGAACTGGGAGGCAGCCAGATCCATACCCGCAACGGCGTGGTGGACGACGAGGTGGCCACCGAGCAGGAGGCCTTCGAGCGCGCACGTCGATTCCTGTCCTACCTGCCGGGGTCCGTCCATGAACTGCCGCCGCGGATCGAGCCGGCCGACGATCCGGCCCGTCGCGACCAATGGCTGCTGTCGGCTATTCCGCGCGACAGCCGTGCCACCTACAAGATCCGCCCGATCGTGCAGGCACTGGTGGATGCCGATTCCTTCTTCGAGATCGGCATGAACTGGGGCTGCGCAATTATCACCGGCATGGCCAGGCTGGATGGCTGGCCGGTGGCTGTCATCGCCAGTGATCCGTCCTTCCATGGTGGCGGCTGGGACAGCGAGAGCGCGGAGAAATTCACGCGTTTCGTCGACATGGCCCAGGCTTTCCACCTGCCCGTGGTCAACCTTGTCGATATCGCCGGGTTCCAGATCGGCCTGGAAGCCGAGCGGGCAGGCACCATGCGCTACGGCGTGCGCGCGCTGGCCGCGGTCTACCAGAGCACGGTGCCGTGGTGTTCGGTGATCCTGCGCCGCGCCTATGGCGTCGCGGCAGCCGGCCACCAGCATATGGGGCGGTTCAATTTCCGCTATGCCTGGCCATCGGCCAACTGGGGCTCGCTGCCGATCGAAGGCGGACTGGAAGTTGCCTACAAGGCCGAGATTGAAGGCGCCGACGATCCGGTGCAGAAGCACGCCGAGATAGAGCAGCGCGTGCGCAGCCTGACGTCGCCGTTTCGCAGCGCCGAGGCGTTCGTCATTGAAGACATCATCGATCCGCGCGACACGCGCACGCTGCTGTGCGAGTTCGCCAATCTGGCGGCACCGCTGCGTGAAACCGGCATCAGCCGATTCGGCATCCGGCCTTGAGCGCTGCACAGCCCGCAAGCCGCCCCACTGCTCAGTACTTGCCGCCAGGCCGCAATCGCGGCCTGGCACGGCTCTGACTTAGAAAACCGAAGGAGACATGAATTGAAAAAACTGCTGATCGCCAATCGAGGGGAGATCGCGCTGCGCGTCCAACGCGCCGCACGCGACCTGGATATCCGCACGGTCGCGGTCTATTCGCAGGACGACGCCAGTTCGCGGCATCGCATGCTGGCTGACGAGGCGCTTGCTCTCGACGGGGCCGGGCCGCCGGCGTACATCGACATTGCGGGCATCATTGCCGCGGCAAAAACATCCGGTTGCGATGCAATCCACCCAGGCTATGGCTTCCTGAGCGAGCGTGCCGATTTTGCCCAGGCGTGCATTGACGCCGGCATCACGTTCGTCGGCCCCACCGTAGAGCACCTTGCCCTGTTCGGGGACAAGGGCAGTGCGCTGCAACTGGCGGCCGAGTGCGATGTCCCGACCATGCCGGCAACGCGGGGCGGAGCGTCTCTCGATGAAATCGCCAGCTTCTTCGATGCGCAAGGCGAAGCCGGCATCGTCATCAAGGCCGTTGGCGGTGGCGGCGGCCGCGGCATGCGCGTGGTCCGGCGGCGCGAAGACCTGGCGGAAGCCTACGCGCGCTGCCGCTCCGAGGCGAGCTCCGCGTTTGGCATCGATGCCCTGTACGCCGAGCGGCTGGTCAGCCGGGCGCGCCACATTGAAGTGCAGATTGCCGGCGACGGGGCGCGAGTCATCGCGCTCGGCGAGCGGGACTGCACCTTGCAGCGCCGCTTCCAGAAGCTTGTGGAGATCGCTCCCAGCCCGGCACTCCGACCGGAGCTTCGCGAGCAGATCATCAAGGCCGCGCTGAAGCTGGCGCGCCGCGTCAACTACCTGAGCCTGGGAACCTTCGAGTTCCTGGTCGAGGAAACCGAGTCTGGTGCGCAGAAGGATTTTGTCTTCATTGAAGCCAATCCCCGCTTGCAGGTCGAGCACACCATCACGGAACAAGTCACCGGCGTCGATCTCGTGGCGCTGCAGATCGGGCTTGCCGCAGGGCAGACCCTGGGTGACCTTGGCCTCAACCACGCTTCGCCGCCGCAACCGAAGGGATACGCGATCCAGGTGCGTGTGAATGCGGAAACGACCGACGCGCAGGGCCTTGCACGCCCGGCCCAGGGGCGCCTGGAACGCTTCGACCCGCCTTCAGGTCCGGACGTTCGTGTCGACACGCACGGCTACACCGGGTATGAGCCGTCGCCCAACTTTGACACGCTGCTGGCAAAGCTGGTTGTCACCAGTGCGACGCCTAGGTTCGAGGGCGCCGTGCGGCGTCTGCAGCGCAGTCTTGCGGAATTCCGGATCGTTGGGGTACCGACCAACCTTAACCTGTTGCGGGCCCTCACGCAGCGCGCCGAATTCCTCAGCCAGGATGTCCACACACGGCACTTCGAAGCGATCTTGCCGGACCTGACTGCATCGGCAGAGGACATTGCAAGGGCCGAGCGTGCGCAAGAATCCCTGCTCGGCGCCGCGGCGCCAGCGGCCACTGTAAGCGCGCCGCGCCTGGCGGATGCCGAGGAGGCCGTGGGCGAAGGGGCCGTGGCGATCCGTGCGCCATTGACCGGCCGCGTAGTCGAGATCTCGGTGAATGTGGGCGACATCGTCCAGCCGGGGAAGACGGTTGCGGTTCTCGACGCAATGAAGATGGAACACGCCGTGACGGCTGAATGCGGCGGCCGTGTCATCGACCTGCGGCTGGAGGCAGGCGCCCTGGCGCGGGAAGGCCAGATCCTGATGGTGTTGGAGCAGGTCGAGGCCAATGGCGAGTCAGCGGACGTCGCCCGGGACGTCGACCTTCATGCGATCCGTGCGGACCTCCAACGCGTGCTCGACCGGCATGCCTACCTGTATGACGAGGGGCGCTCCGATGCGGTAGCGAAGCGCCGTTCCCGCGGCCAGCGCACGGCGCGTGAGAACGTCGCGGACTTGTGCGATCCGGATACCTTCGTGGAGTACGGCGCGCTTGCTGTTGCGGCGCAGGCCTCCCGCCGTACCCAGCAAGACCTGATTGCCAATACCCCGGCTGACGGACTGGTTACCGGCATCGGCGACATCAACGGAGAACTTGTCGGCAAGGACAAGGCGCGCAGCGCGGTGATGGCCTACGACGCCACGGTCCTGGCGGGAACGCAAGGCAAACGCAACCACATCAAGACCGACCGCATCGTGGAAGTCGCGCTGCGTGACGAGCTCCCGCTGGTGCTCTTTGCCGAAGGCGGTGGCGGGCGACCCGGTGACGTGGATTTCCCCTCGGTGTCCGGCCTGTATCAACCGTCGTTTGCCGCATTTGCCGATCTGAATGGGCATGTCCCAGTCGTCGGCATCGTGTCGGGTCGCTGCTTTGCCGGCAATGCGGCCTTCCTGGGCTGCTGCGACGTGATCATTGCCGACAAGTCAGCGAATATCGGCATGGCAGGGCCAGCCATGATCGAGGGCGGGGGTCTTGGGATCTTCCGTCCGGAGGACGTCGGTCCGGCTTCGGTGCAATTTGCCAATGGCGTGGTCGATGTCCTCGTTGAGAACGAAGCGCAGGCGGTCCAGGTGGCGAAGCACTACCTGTCGATGTTCCAGGGTCGCGTGGCGCACTGGACCGCACCGGATCCCCTCGACTTGCGCCACGTCGTGCCCGAGAACCGGCTGCGCGTGTACGACTCCCGCAAAGCTATCGAGGGGATCGCCGACGTCGGCAGCGTGCTGATGCTGCGCGGTGGTTTCGGCGCAGGCATTCACACCGCTCTCGCCCGCGTGGAGGGGCAGCCGGTCGGGATCATGGCCAACAACCCGCATCATCTCGGGGGCGCCATCGATGCCGATGCTGCAGACAAGGCGGCGCGCTTCATGCAGCTGTGCGACGCGCACGGACTGCCGATCATCTCGCTGATCGACACCCCGGGGTTCATGGTCGGGCCGGAGGTTGAGGCTCGCGCGCAGGTGCGCCATGTGTCGCGCATGTTCCTCACGGCCGCCAAGCTGCGCGTTGCCTTGCTGGGCGTCACGCTGCGCAAGGGGTATGGCCTTGGCGCTATGGCCATGGCGGGAGGCGGCTTCCGCTCGGCAAATTTCGTCATTTCGTGGCCGACCGGAGAATTTGGTCCGATGGGTCTGGAGGGTGCCGTCACGCTGGGCTTCAAGAAGGAGCTGGAAGCGATTCCCGACGGGCCGGAGCGGAAAGCGCTGTTCGACAAGCTGGTTGCCCACGCCTACGAGCGTGGCCACGCGATCAGCACGGCCGCCGCGGTGGAGATCGATGCCGTGATTGACCCCGCGCAGACGCGGAAGTGGATCGTCCAGGGGATCGCATCAGCCGACATCCGACGCCGCCGGGAGCGCCGTTCGTTTGTCGATGCGTGGTGAACCCTGGCCCTGGATAGTCCATATACAAGAGGTTCCTATGACGATGAATGGTCCTGACACGGCTCGACTGGCGCTGCGCGGCCTGCGCGTGCTGGAGGTCGGCACTGGCCCGGCACTTGCGTACGCGGGCAAGTTGTGCGCCGATTTCGGCGCCGAAGTCATCAAGGTGGAAAGTCCTGCGGGTGACGCCTGGCGGCAGATGCCGCCTATGGTCTGCGCTCCTGGGGCAGAGCAGCCTGAAAGCGCGCTCTTTGCATGGCTCAACACCAACAAACGCAGCGTCACGGTCGATGGCGACAGCCCGGAGGACAGGGCATGGCTGGCACAACTGGCGCGGACCTGCGATGTCGTGCTGGATGCGCGGGCGCTGGCAGCAGGTGCGGGCATTTCCGCCAAACCTGTCTGGCCCGGTAGTACCGGCGACAAGCAGGAGCACGAGCCGATCGAGGTCGTACTTACCTGGTTCGGGGAGAGCGGACCCTACAGCCAGTATGCAGGCGCGGAAGCCGTGTGCCGGAGCCTCGCCGGTGCCGTGCATGGCAGTGGCCCGGTCGAGGGGCCGCCACACATGCCGCACGACGTGCAGACGGCAGTGGTATTCGGGCTGATTGCGTTTTCGGCGGCTGTTGCGGGCCTGATCGGCGCAACGGATGGCAGCCGTCGCTATGTGCTGAGTGCGCATGAGGCCAGCCTCAGCGTCGTCGAAATGGAAGCCGGCATGGTCCCGGACCAGCGCCATCCGCTTCGGCGTCTCGGCGTTAACCGGTTCTGTGGCACGCACCCAGCCGGGATCTACCGGACCTCGGCAGGGTGGATCGGCATCTTCACGCACACGCTGCCGCAGTGGAAGGCGCTGTGCGAAGCGATCGGGCAACCGGAGCTGGCTGACGACCCTCGCTTCGCCAACGGCCAGGAGCGCATGGCCCGTGCGGACGAGATCGACGCGCTGCTTGAACGCGCGTTCCTGTCGCGGTCGGCCCAGGAGTGGTTCGAGATCCTGGGCGCGAAGAAGCACCCGACTGTCATCGTTCCGACGATGGAAGAGTTGCTCGGGCAGGACGTTCATCGGCAGCGTAGCGCGTTTGTCCAGGTCGCTGCAGGCGGCGTGACCTTCGAAGGCCCTGTGGTACCGCTGCGCCTCGATGCGGCCGGTCCGTTGCTGGGGGGAACGGCACCGGCGAAGGGCGCGCATGATGTTCTCTACCGGGCATCGGGCCTGGCATACCGCCCCCGTCTGCAGCGCCAGCGAGCATCTACTGACCAGTTGCCGTTGCAAGGGATCCGCGTCATCGATCTGACGATGGGTTGGGCGGGACCGCTCGCTTCCCGGACCCTGGCCGATTTTGGCGCGGAAATCATCAAGGTCGAGAGTACCGGCTATCCCGACTGGTGGCGCGGCGCCAACTTCACGGAGGCGTTCTATCGGGACCGGCTGTACGAGAAGAACTCAAACTTCAACCTGATGAACCGCAACAAGCTGGGGATCACCCTGGACCTGACGCGCCCCGAAGGAAAGCAGTTGCTGCTGCAGCTGGTGCAAGGCGCGGATGCGGTGATCGAGAACTACTCCGCGGAAGTCCTGCCGAAGCTGGGCCTGGATTACGAGGCACTGCGGGCCGTGAACAAGCGGCTGGTGATGCTGTCGATGCCGGCATTCGGGCTGGGGAACGCGTGGAGCAACACGCGCGCCTACGGCGGCACGCTGGAGCAAGCCAGTGGGCTGCCGCTTCACACCGGACACCCGCAGGGGCCGCCGGCCATGACGTCGTACGCCTATGGCGATCCGATTGGCGGCTTGAATGCGGGGGCCGCGATGTTGTTGGCGCTATTCGAACAGCAGGCCACCGGCGCGGGCCGACATGTGAACCTGTCACAAGTGGAGGCCATGTTGCCGATGGCGGCGCCGTTCATCCTGGAGCAGTCTGTCCGCGGAACGGTCTCCCCTCGCCAGGGCAATCGTCATCCGATGCATGCCCCCCACGGGTGCTTCCGCTGCGCGGGCGAGGACGCGTGGATCGTCCTGACTGTTACCGACGCGCATTGGCCTGCGCTGTGTCGTGCGATCGGAAGGGAGGACCTCGCCGCGGATGCGCTGCTTGCGCGAGCATCGGGGCGCCGTGCGCATCAGGACAGGATCGACGCGGCGATCTCCGCCTGGTGCGTGGATCGGGGCGCGGACGATGCGATGCGCCTGTTGCAACAGGCCGGCGTTCCCGCCGGCGTGGTGCGAACCATGGCGCAAGTCCTGCAGGATCCCCACCTGCGCGCGCGGGGATTCTGGCGCGAAGTCGAGCGCGCCCACATCGGCCGCTACACGGCCAGCACCGCCTGGTTTCGCACCGGCATCCACCCCATGCCGATCCGCAACGTCGCGCCGACCCTGGGCGAACACAACGAGGAAGTGCTGGCTCGCGTGCTGGGGCTGAACGCTGCGCAGATTGCCGACCTGGAGCAACGGGGGATCACCGGCAAGACGGCGAAGCCCAGGCAATCGAGAGAGGTGCCGTAGGCCAGCTTGTGTTTCGAATACGACTAACGACAATCAGGAGACGACATGAAGGAACTCAATTTTGCGACGCGCTGCGTTCAATCCGCGGGCAAATTCAGATTTGCTGTGGCACTAAGCGTCTTGCTTTGCGCAATCTCCGGTCCGGCCGCGGCCCAGGATGCAAACTGGCCGAGCAGGCCGGTCAGGATGATCGTTCCGTTCCCGGCGGGTTCATTCACCGACACCGTGGCACGCATTGTTTCAGACCATCTCAGCAAGTCCTTGGGTCAGCCGGTGATCGTGGAGAACAAGGCGGGCGCCAATGGACTGATCGGCGTGGCAGAGGCTGCCCGGGCGGCGCCGGATGGGTATACCTTGTTGCTGACGAACTCCAGCAGCATCACCATCAACCATCAGGTCTACAAGAAAAGCAACTACAAGCCGAAGGATTTCACGCCGGTCACGCTGGTTCTGGAGGCACCCTTCATTCTGGTAGCGAATCCTGAATGGTCCCAGAAGAACTCGGTAGGGTCGGTAACGGACCTGGTGCGTTTTTCCTCGCAATATCCTGGCAAAGTCAGCTATGGATCGGCAGGCCCAGGCAATATCGCGCATCTCAGCTTCGCCATGTTGAACAACAGGGCGAAGATCAAGACCACGCATATTCCGTACAAGTCGTCTGCGCAGGCGCAGCTGGCAGTGGTCAGTGGCGAGCTGGATGCGGCATTTGACACGTGGACCGCGCTGCCTCAAATCAAGGCAGGGAAGCTGAAGCCGCTCGCGATCAGTGCATCGAAGCGAATGACACAGTTACCCGAAGTGCCTACTCTGGAAGAGGTCGGGATCACGCCGTTCAACGTGACGTTCTGGATCGGCATGCTTGCTCCGGCCGGCACGCCGCCGCAGATCGTTCAACGACTCCATTCGATCACGCGTGGCGTGCTTGATGACGGCAAGGCACGAGCCGCGTTGAGCCTGCAGGGCGAGGTCGTCATGGTTGACCCTGCGAACTTTGCCAGGCGCATTGAGAAGGAGGATTCCAGTTGGGCAGCTGTGATCCAGCGCGAAGGCATCACGCTGGATTGAACCCTGCTTGCACAAGCCTGTTGGCCGGCCGTCGCGAACGAATATTCCGGAACCAGGATTTCGTGACGGCCGGTCGGGGACAACGTCAACTCTCAGCGGCAAGCCATTGGCACAAGCGCACTCAATGCGGCTGATTGCTTCCGAACACTGACCAATTCACTTGGCCTCAGGCCACACGCCGCCCGGGCAGCAGCCCGGCATATTCCTTCCCCAGGAACTCCGCGGTGTGCTCGAGCAGGTAGGCGCGGCAGCTCTCGCCGGCGGGAGACAGCCGTTTGCTTGCCATATGCGCCACATGCCAGACGCGCTCGATCGGCGTGCCGGTCACGTCCAGCAGCGCGATCTCGCCGGTGCGCAGTTCCAGCGACAGGGTGTGCAGCGACAACAGGCTGATGCCCATTCCCGCCATCACAGCCTGCTTGATGGTCTCGTTGCTGCCCAGCGTGATCACCTTGGCCGGCGCGAACAAGTGGTCCCTGAACATGAACTCCGCCACCGTACGGGTACCCGAGCCCGGCTCGCGCAGCAGGAAGGTCTCGTGACGGAGTTCCTGGAGGTCGAATCCCTTCTCGCCGTGCAGGGGGTGCCGCGTCGAGGCCACCAGCACGTACGGATGCGCGGCGATGGGCTCCGACACGGCGTCCAGCTCGCGCGGCGGACGGCCCATCAGCGCGAGGTCGATCGCATTGTCCTGCAGCAGCTGCAGCAGCGTTTCACGATTGCCTTCGGCGATGCGCAGGTCCACGCCCGGGTGCAGCGCGGTGAAGCCGGCGAGCAGCTTGGGCGCGAAGTACTTGGCTGTGCTGATCAGCCCGATCGTGATCGAACCCTGTTCGACGTCCTTGACTGCCTGCAGTCCTTCCTCCGCGTCTCTCACCTCGCCGAGGATCCGCGAGGCATGGTGCAGGAAGCGATCGCCGGGCTCGGTCAGCGTGAGCTGCCCCCTGACCCGTTCGAACAGCGCCAGGCCCACCACGGATTCGAGCTGCTTGACCTGCATCGAGACCGCCGGCTGGGTCAGGTGCAACTCCTCGGCCGCGCGCACGAAGCTGCCGTGCCTGGCCACCGTGACGAAGATCTGCAACTGGCGAAGGGTAAGGGCGCGCAGGAAGGACATGGGCAGTGGGGGCGGGTTTTAGTTGATGTGCGGCTTGGTGCGCACTTAAGGGATTGCTTATGCAGGGGCTAAGAATATCTGAATTTACCTTATGTGGGTCGGCGGATATCTTTCCAACAACGCAGCCACGCCGTCAATCCACGCAAGGGAGACCAGCAATGAACGCACCTGAGACGATCCAAGCCAAGCCGCGCAAGCGCTACGACGCCGGCGTTATGAAGTACAAGGAAATGGGGTATTGGGATGGCGATTACGAGCCCAAGGACACCGACCTGCTGGCGCTGTTCCGCATCACGCCGCAGGACGGCGTGGACCCGGTCGAGGCCGCCGCCGCGGTCGCCGGCGAATCCTCCACCGCCACCTGGACGGTGGTGTGGACCGACCGCCTGACCGCCTGCGACATGTACCGCGCCAAGGCCTACCGGGTCGATCCGGTGCCCAACAACCCCGAGCAGTTCTTCTGCTACGTGGCCTATGACCTGTCTTTGTTCGAGGAAGGCTCGATCGCCAACCTGACCGCGTCGATCATCGGCAACGTCTTCAGCTTCAAGCCGATCAAGGCCGCGCGCCTGGAAGACATGCGCTTCCCGGTCGCCTACGTGAAGACCTTCGCCGGCCCGTCGACCGGCATCATCGTCGAGCGCGAACGGCTGGACAAGTTCGGCCGCCCGCTGCTGGGCGCCACCACCAAGCCCAAGCTCGGGCTGTCGGGGCGCAACTATGGCCGCGTGGTGTATGAGGGCCTGAAGGGTGGCCTGGACTTCATGAAGGACGACGAGAACATCAACTCGCAGCCTTTCATGCACTGGCGCGACCGCTTCCTGTTCGTGATGGATGCGGTCAACAAGGCCTCGGCCGCCACCGGCGAGGTCAAGGGCAGCTACCTCAACGTGACCGCCGGCACCATGGAGGAGATGTACCGGCGCGCCGAGTTCGCCAAGTCGCTGGGCTCGGTCATCATCATGGTCGACCTGATCGTCGGCTGGACCTGCATCCAGTCCATGAGCAACTGGTGCCGCCAGAACGACATGATCCTGCACCTGCACCGCGCGGGCCATGGCACCTACACCCGGCAGAAGAACCACGGCGTGTCCTTCCGCGTGATCGCAAAATGGCTGCGGCTGGCAGGCGTGGACCACATGCATACCGGCACCGCGGTGGGCAAGCTTGAAGGCGACCCGCTTACCGTGCAGGGCTACTACAACGTCTGCCGCGATGCCTACACGCAGACCGACCTGACGCGCGGGCTGTTCTTCGACCAGGACTGGGCTTCGCTGCGCAAGGTGATGCCGGTGGCCTCCGGCGGCATCCACGCCGGCCAGATGCACCAGCTGATCAGCCTCTTTGGCGACGACGTGGTGCTGCAGTTCGGCGGCGGCACCATCGGCCACCCGCAGGGCATCCAGGCCGGCGCCACCGCCAACCGCGTCGCGCTGGAAGCGATGGTGCTGGCGCGCAACGAAGGGCGCGACATCCTCAACGAAGGGCCGGAAATCCTGCGCGACGCCGCGCGCTGGTGCGGACCGCTGCGGGCGGCGCTCGATACCTGGGGCGACATCACCTTCAACTACACGCCGACCGACACCTCGGACTTCGTGCCGACCGCGTCGGTGGCCTGAACCTGATACGACGCAACCACAGCGACCCCAAAGAACGAGAGGACATCATGCGCATTACTCAAGGCACTTTCTCCTTCCTGCCCGACCTCACCGACGCGCAGATCACCAGCCAGCTCGAATACTGCCTGGGCAAGGGCTGGGCGGTCGGCATCGAATACACCGACGACCCGCATCCGCGCAATACCTACTGGGAGATGTTCGGCCTGCCGATGTTCGACCTGCGCGATGCCGCCGGCATCCTGCTGGAGATCAACAACGCCCGCAGCACCTTTCCCAACCACTACATCCGCGTCACGGCCTTCGATTCGACCCATACGGTGGAGTCGGTGGTGATGTCCTTCATCGTCAATCGTCCCGCCGACGAACCCGGCTTCCGCCTGGTGCGGCAGGAGGAGCCCGGCCGCACGATGCGCTACTCGATCGAGAGCTACGCCGTGCAGGCGAGGCCGGAAGGTAGTCGCTACCGCGGCATCGACTGAGCCGCTGCGCAGCGCTGCCACGGCGCTGCTGCCGGCAATTTTCCTGAATGTGCCATCCCACGGCTGCGCCGCCTGACGGCCGCGCACCGGGGGAAAGCTGCGCCCCGAATTCATCGAACCGATTGACCGATTGATCTTCACGGAGCCTGCCATGTCCGCACCCGAAACGACCGCACCGCTGCAGCGGCCTGCTGCCCTGGCCGGATCGCTGGCCGAATCGCTGGCCAGCTCGGGCATCACCGAGCTGCTGGCCCAGCTCGACCGCGAGCTGATCGGGCTGAAGCCGGTGAAAGCGCGCATTCGCGATATCGCCGCATTGCTGCTGGTGGACAAGCTGCGCGCCGCACGCGGCTTCAGCGCGGGCGCGCCCAGCCTGCATATGTGCTTCACCGGCAATCCCGGCACCGGCAAGACCACCGTGGCCATGCGCATGGCGCAGATCCTGCACCAGCTCGGCTACGTGCGGCGCGGCCACCTGGTGGCCGTGACCCGCGACGACCTGGTCGGCCAGTACATCGGCCATACCGCGCCCAAGACCAAGGAGATCCTGAAGAAGGCCATGGGCGGGGTGCTCTTCATCGACGAGGCCTACTACCTCTACCGCCCGGAGAACGAACGCGACTATGGCCAGGAGGCCATCGAGATCCTGCTGCAGGTGATGGAGAACAACCGCGAAGACCTGGTGGTGATCCTGGCCGGCTACAAGGACCGCATGGACCGCTTCTTCGAATCGAACCCGGGCATGTCCTCGCGCGTCGCCCACCATATCGACTTCCCCGACTACCAGCTCGACGAGCTGCGCCAGATCGCGGATCTCATGCTGGACGAGATGCAGTACCGCTTCGACGAGCAGAGCCGCGCCGTCTTTGCCGACTACCTGGCCCGGCGCATGGCGCAACCGCATTTCGCCAATGCCCGCAGCGTGCGCAATGCGCTCGACCGCGCGCGGCTGCGCCATGCCTCGCGCCTGCTGGACGATGCCGGCGCGGTCGCCGACGACCAGACCCTGACCACCATCACGGCCGCCGATCTGCTTGCCAGCCGCGTGTTCGCACCGGCCGCGCAAACCTTGGCGAGGGAGTAAGCCATGCAAGCCCTGATCTTCGATGTAGACGGCACGCTTGCCGATACCGAGACCGCCCACCTCCAGGCCTTCAATGCCGCCTTTGCCGAAGTCGGCCTCGACTGGTGCTGGGATGAGGCGCTCTACACGCGCCTGCTCAAGGTGGCCGGCGGCAAGGAGCGCCTAATGCACTACTGGCGGATGGTCGATCCGGAAGAAGCCCGCGGTTGCAAGGTCAAGGAAACGATCGACGCCGTGCATGCCATCAAGACCCGCCACTATGCCGAGCGCGTCAGCAGCGGCCGGCTGCCGCTGCGGCCGGGCATCGCCCGCCTGATCGAGGAGGCTGGCCGCGCCGGCATGCCGCTCGCCATCGCGACCACCACCACGCCGGCCAACCTCGATGCGCTGCTGCAGGCGCCGTTGGGTGCCGGCTGGCGCGAGCGTTTCGCCGCCATCGGCGATGCCGGCACCACCGCTGTCAAGAAGCCGGCCCCGGATGTGTACCTGGCCGTGCTGGACCGGCTTGGCCTGGAGGCCGGCGATTGCCTGGCCATCGAGGATTCGGAGAACGGGCTGCGCGCCGCGCAGGCGGCCGGCATCCCCACCGTGGTCACGCCCACCGCCTACACCGCGCAGGACCGTTTCGACGGCGCGCTGCTGGTGCTGCCGCACCTGGGCGACCCCGAGCGGCCGATTCCGCAGCACCTGCCGGGCGCGGACCAACGCTGGGCCGACCTGGCCGCGCTGCGCCGCTGGCATCGTGGCACCCTGTTCGAGGCAGCCTGATATGCACGCCACCGACCACCACACCGACCACGGCAGCCAGCGCGCCATCCGCCTGGCGCCCTCCATCCTGTCAGCCGACTTCGCGCGGCTGGGCGAGGAGGTGCGCGCAATCGAGGCAGCCGGCGCCGACCTCGTGCACTTCGACGTGATGGACAACCACTACGTGCCCAACCTGACCATCGGCCCGCTGGTGTGCGAGGCGATCCGGCCGCACGTTTCGATCCCCATCGACGTGCACCTGATGGTGGAGCCCGTGGATGCACTGATCCCGCTGTTCGCCAAGGCGGGCGCAGGGATCATCAGCTTCCATCCGGAGGCCAGCCGGCATGTGGACCGCACCATCGGCCTGATTCGCGACCACGGCTGCAAGGCCGGCCTGGTGCTGAACCCGGCCACGCCGCTGGGCTGGCTGGACCACACGCTGGGCCAGCTCGACCTGGTGCTGCTGATGAGCGTCAACCCGGGCTTCGGCGGCCAGGCGTTCATCCCCGGCGTGCTGAACAAACTGCGCCAGGTACGGGCGCGCATCGACCGGCAGCTGGAGGCCGGCGGGCGGCCAGTCTGGCTGGAGATCGACGGCGGCGTCAAGGCCGACAACATTGCCGGGATCGCCCGCGCGGGTGCCGACACCTTCGTCGCCGGCAGCGCCGTGTTTGGCGCGCCGGATGCCGACGGCGGCTACCGGGGCATCCTGCGCCGCCTGCGCGAGGCTGCCACGTACATGTAGCCCCCAGCGCCACACAAAAACACACAGCAAACCATGAGGAGACCTGTCATGCCCGAAGTCCAGAGGATGACCCTGACGCAGTTCCTGATCGAAGAGCGCCGCCGCTATCCGGACGCCAGCGGCGGCTTCAACGGCCTGATCCTCAACGTTGCCATGGCCTGCAAGGAGATTGCGCGCGCGGTCGCATTCGGCGCGCTGGGCGGCCTGCACGGCCGCGCCGGTAGCGAGGATGGCAATGGCACCGCTGTCAACGTGCAGGGCGAGATCCAGCAGAAGCTCGACGTGCTGAGCAACGAGGCCTTCCTGCGCGTCAACGAGTGGGGCGGCCACCTGGCCGGCATGGCCTCGGAGGAAATGGCCGAGCCGTACCAGATTCCCGAGTGCTACCCTCGCGGCAAGTACCTGCTGGTGTTCGATCCGCTCGACGGCTCGTCGAACATCGACGTCAATGTCTCGGTGGGCAGCATCTTCTCGGTGCTGCGCGCACCCGAAGGCGCCACCGCCGTCACCGAGCAAGACTTCCTGCAGCCCGGCACGGCCCAGGTGGCGGGCGGCTACGCGCTCTACGGGCCTACCACCATGCTGGTGCTGTCCGTGGGCAACGGGGTCAACGGCTTCACTCTCGATCCCAACCTGGGGGAATTCTTTCTCACCCATCCCAACCTGCGCGTGCCGGTCGATACCCAGGAATTTGCCATCAACGCCTCGAACAGCCGCTTCTGGGAAGCGCCAATCCAGCGCTACATCTCCGAGTGCATGGCCGGGAAGAGCGGGCCACGCGGCAAGGACTTCAACATGCGCTGGATCGCCTCGATGGTGGCCGAGGCGCACCGCATCCTGATGCGTGGCGGCGTCTTCATGTACCCGCGCGACAGCAAGGACCCGGCCAAACCCGGCCGCCTGCGGCTGCTGTACGAGGCCAACCCGGTCGCCTTCCTGATGGAGCAGGCCGGCGGGCGCGCCAGCACCGGCCGGCAGCCGCTGATGTCGGTGGCGCCGGGCGCGCTGCACCAGCGCATCGGCGTGATCTTCGGCTCGCGCAATGAAGTGGAACGGATCGAGCGCTACCACACCGACCAGTCCGATCCCGACCTTCCCAATCCCCTGTTCAACGAGCGCAGCCTGTTCCGCGCATCTGCCTGAGGTGCATGGCCATGTCAGAACGTTATCCCATCATCGCCATCACCGGCTCCTCCGGGGCCGGTACCACGTCGGTGACCCGTACCTTCGAGAACATCTTCCGCCGCGAGGGCGTGAAGTCGGTGGTGATCGAAGGCGACAGCTTCCACCGCTACGACCGCGCCGAGATGAAGGTCAAGATGGCCGAGGCCGAGCGCACCGGCAATATGAACTTCAGCCACTTCGGCCCGGAGAACAACCTGTTCGGCGACCTGGAGAACCTTTTCCGCTCCTATGCGGAGTCCGGAACGGGCCTGCGCCGGCGCTACCTGCACAGCATGGAGGAGGCGGCCCCGTTCGGGCAGGAGCCCGGCACCTTCACCGAGTGGGAGCCGTTGCCGGCCGACACCGACCTGCTGTTCTATGAAGGTTTGCATGGCGGCGTGGTGACCGACGAAGTCGATGTCGCCCGGTACCCCAACCTGCTGATCGGGGTGGTGCCCGTCATCAACCTGGAGTGGATCCAGAAACTGTGGCGCGACAAGAAGCAGCGCGGCTATTCGACGGAGGCCGTGACCGACACCATCCTGCGCCGCATGCCGGACTACGTGAACTACATCTGCCCGCAGTTCTCGCGTACGCATGTGAACTTCCAGCGCGTGCCGTGCGTGGACACCTCCAACCCCTTCATCTCGCGCGAGATCCCCGCGCCGGATGAAAGCATGGTGGTGATCCGCTTTGCCAACCCGAAGGGGATCGACTTCCAGTACCTGCTGAGCATGATCCACGACTCCTTCATGTCGCGCGCCAACACCATCGTGGTGCCGGGCGGAAAGATGGAGCTGGCCATGCAGCTGATCTTTACGCCGTTCGTGCTGCGCATGATGGAGCGCCGCAAGCGCGCCGCCCTGTGAACCGCCGTGTTGCAAGGACACCCTAGATGAACGCACCCGAACGCATCGATTCCGCAGCGCGCTGCGCCAACGCGCTGCGCTTCCTGGCCGCCGACGCGGTGGAGCAGGCCAGGTCCGGCCACCCCGGCGCACCCATGGGCATGGCCGAGATGGCCGAAGTGCTGTGGCGACGCCACCTGCGCCACAACCCGGCCAACCCGGCCTGGCCCGACCGTGACCGCTTCGTGCTGTCCAACGGCCATGCTTCCATGCTGCAGTATGCGCTGCTGCATCTCACCGGCTACGACTTGCCGATTTCGCAGTTGCGCCAGTTCCGCCAGCTGCACGCGGCCACGCCGGGTCATCCCGAGCGCGGCGTGACGCCGGGCGTGGAAACCACCACCGGGCCGCTGGGGCAGGGCCTGGCCAATGCGGTCGGTATGGCGCTGTCCGAGAAGCTGCTGGCCGCCACCTTCAACCGGCCCGGCTTCGACATCGTCGACCACCACACCTATGTCTTCCTCGGCGACGGCTGCCTGATGGAAGGGCTCAGCCACGAGGCCGCCTCGCTGGCGGGCACGCTCAAGCTGGGCAAGCTGGTCTGCCTGTACGACGACAACGGCATCTCCATCGACGGCGACGTCGCCGGCTGGTTTGCCGACGACACCCCGAAGCGCTTTGCCGCCTACGGCTGGCATGTGATCGCCGGCGTCGACGGGCACGATGCGCAGGCCGTCGATGCCGCGCTGCACTCGGCCAAAGCCGAGCGCGAGCGGCCCACGCTGATCTGCTGCCGCACCGTGATCGGCAAGGGCGCGCCGGCCAAGGCCGGCGGGCACGATGTGCATGGCGCGCCGCTGGGCGCGTCGGAGATCGCCGCCATGCGCGAGGCGCTGGGCTGGGAGGCCGAGCCTTTCACCGTGCCGCCAGACGTGGCCGACGCCTGGGAGGCGCGCGCACAAGGCGCCGCGCGCGAGGCCCACTGGGAGGCGCGTTTCGCCGGCTATCGTGCCGCGCATCCGGAACTGGCCGAGGAATTCCTGCGCCGTATCAACGGCCGCCTGGCGGAAGGCTTCGATGCGGAACTGATGACGTTGCTGGACGCGCCCTCCGCACTGCAGGGCAAGATCGCCACGCGCAAGGCATCGCAGCTCTGCCTGGAGGCGCTGACGCCCGCCTTGCCCGAGCTGCTGGGCGGCTCGGCCGACCTGACAGGTTCCAATCTCACCAATGTCAAGGCTTCGGTCTGGGTCAACCACGCCGGGCACGGCAACTACGTCAGCTACGGCGTGCGCGAGTTCGGCATGGCCGCGGTCATGAACGGCATTGCGCTGCATGGGGGGCTGATTCCCTACGGCGGCACCTTCATGACCTTTTCGGACTATTCGCGCAATGCCATCCGCATGGCCGCGCTGATGCGGCTGCGCGTGGTGCATGTGCTGACGCATGATTCCATCGGCCTGGGCGAGGATGGTCCCACGCACCAGCCGGTGGAGCACGCCGCCAGCCTGCGTCTGATCCCCAACAACCAGGTCTGGCGCCCGTGCGATGGGACCGAGACCGCGTATGCGTGGCTGGCTGCGCTGCGGCGCGAGCAGGGTCCTGCCTGCCTGGTGCTGTCGCGGCAGGCGCTGATGCCGTTCGAACGCGATGCGGGCCAGCGCGCAGCCATCGCGCGCGGCGGCTATGTGCTGCGCGATACCGTGGCGCCGCGCGTGGTGCTGGTGGCGACTGGCTCCGAGGTGGAGATCGCGCAGCGCGCTGCGCTTGACCTTGCCGAGGCAGGCATCGCCGCGCGCGTGGTGTCCATGCCCTGCGTCGAGCTGTTCTACGCGCAGGAAGCGAGCTACCGGGACACGGTGCTGCCACCGGGCCTGCCGCGCGTCAGCGTGGAGGCGGGCGCCACCTGGTTCTGGCGCGGCGTCGTGGGCGAGGGCGGCGTGGCGCTGGGCATTGACAGCTTCGGCGAATCGGCGCCGGCCGAGGCGCTGTACCAGCACTTCGGCCTGACCCCGGCGCATGTCGCCGCTGCCGCGCGTTCCCTGCTGGAGGACAAGTGATGCCCACCGTATCCCTGCCTTGCACCGCGGTGCTGATCGACCTTGACGGCACGCTGGTCGACAGCGCGCCTGACATCGTCGAGGCCGCCAACCGCATGCTGGCCGAGCTCGGCAGCCCGCCGCTGCCGTTCGACACCGTGGCCGGCTTCATCGGCCGTGGCGTGCCCAACCTGGTGCGGCGCGTGCTGGAAACCGCGCAGCTTTCGCCGCGGGTGGAAGCCGCCGCTGCCGAGGCGCTGTTCCATCGTCACTATGCCGAGACCAATGGCCGCCTTGGGGCAGTGTTCCCGGGCGTGGAAGCGGGCCTGGCCGCGCTCAGGCGCGAGGGCTACCGGCTTGCCTGCGTCACCAACAAGCCGCGCGCACTGGCGGCACCGCTGCTGGCGCTGACCGGGCTGGCAGCGTACCTGGAAGTCCTGGTGGCGGGCGATTCGATTGCGCAGATGAAACCGCATCCCGAACCGCTGCGCCATGCCTGCCGGCTGCTAGACGTCGACCCCGCGCAGGGCGTGCTGGTGGGGGATTCGCCGGTGGATGTTGAAGCGGCACGCGCGGCCGGCATGCCGGTCTGCCTGGTGCGTTACGGCTACGCCGGCCCCGGCGGGCCCGCGGCGCTGGGCGCCGACGCGCTGGTCGATTCGATGGAGGCATTGCCGGCGCTGCTCACGCCGGCGCGGCTGGCTGCGTGATGTTTGGCCAACGCCGGAAAAGATACCAAGACAAGCACAAGGAGACATCATGACCATCAAGGTTGCCATCAACGGCTACGGGCGCATCGGCCGCAATGTACTGCGCGCCCACTATGAAGGCGGCAAGCGGCACGATCTCGAGATCGTCGCCATCAACGACCTCGGCAACGCCGGCACCAATGCCCACCTGACCCGGTACGACACCGTCCACGGCCGCTTTCCGGGCGAGGTCACGGTCGACGGCGATGCCTTCCGCGTCAACGGCGACCGGATCCGCGTGCTGGCCCAGCGCAACCCGGCCGAGCTGCCGTGGGGCGAGCTGGGCGTGGATGTGGTGATGGAATGCACCGGGCTCTTCACCAGCAAGGACAAGGCATCGGCCCACCTGAAGGCCGGCGCGAAGAAGGTGATCATCTCCGCCCCCGGTGGCAAGGACGTGGACGCCACCATCGTCTACGGCGTGAACCACGGCGTGCTGAAGGCGAGCGACACGGTGATCTCCAACGCCTCGTGCACCACCAACTGCCTGGCGCCGCTGGTCAAGCCGCTGCATGAACAGCTGGGCGTGGTGAACGGCCTGATGACCACGGTGCATGCCTATACCAACGACCAGGTGCTGACCGACGTCTACCACGAAGACCTGCGCCGGGCGCGGTCGGCGACCATGTCGATGATCCCCACCAGGACCGGCGCCGCCGCCGCGGTCGGGCTGGTGCTGCCCGAGCTGGACGGCCGGCTGGATGGCTTTGCCGTGCGCGTGCCGACCATCAATGTGTCGCTGGTGGACCTGTCCTTCGTGGCGGCGCGGCCGACCACCGTGGAGGAAGTGAACGGCATCCTGAAGAGCGCGGCCGAAGGCGAGCTCAAGGGCATCCTGGACTACAACACTGCGCCGCTGGTCTCGGTGGACTTCAACCACAGCCCGGCCTCTTCGACCTTCGACGCCACCCTGACCAAGGTCAACGGCACGCTGGTCAAGGTGTCGGCCTGGTATGACAACGAATGGGGCTTCTCCAACCGCATGCTGGATACCGCGGTGGCGCTGGCCCATGCCCGCTAGCAGGTTGCCATGATGAGCCTATCCCATCCGAAACCCACGGCGCCCCACACGCTGTCCGCGCTGCTCGCCGCAGGCGGGCTGGCCGGCAAGCGGGTCTTTATCCGCGCCGACCTCAACGTCCCGCAGGATGCCGCGGGCCATATCACCGACGACACCCGCATCCGTGCCTCCGTGCCCGCCATCGCGGCCTGCCTGCAGGCGGGCGCTGCGGTGATGGTCACCTCGCACCTGGGCCGGCCGCAGGAAGGGGAGCCGGACCCGCGCCACAGCCTGGCGCCGGTGGGCCGCCGCCTGTCAGAGCTGCTCGGCCGCCAGGTGCCGCTGCTGTCCGGCTGGACCGAGGGCGGCTTCCAGGTCCCGCCCGGGCAGGTGGTGCTGCTGGAAAACTGCCGCATGAACCGGGGCGAGAAGATAAACAGCGGCGAGCTGGCGCAGAAGATGGCCAGGCTGTGCGACGTCTACGTCAACGACGCCTTCGGCACCGCCCACCGCGCCGAAGCCACCACCCACGGCATCGCCAGGTACGCCCCGATCGCCTGCGCCGGCCCGCTGCTGGCCGCCGAGATCGACGCGCTGGGCAAGGCGCTGGGCCAGCCGGCGCGTCCGCTGGTGGCGATCGTGGCCGGTTCCAAGGTCTCGACCAAGCTGACCATCCTGAAGTCGCTGGCCGACAAGGTCGACAACCTGATCGTCGGCGGCGGCATCGCCAATACCTTCATGCTGGCCGCCGGCCTGAAGATCGGCAAGTCGCTGGCCGAAGCCGACCTGGTCGGCGACGCCAGGGCCATCATCGACATCATGGCCAGGCGCGGCGCCTCGGTGCCGATCCCAGTCGACGTGGTGTGCGCCAGGGAATTCAGCGCCACCGCCGCGGCCACCGTCAAGGACGTCAAGGACGTGGCCGACGACGACATGATCCTGGACATCGGTCCCAGGACCGCCGCGCAACTGGCCGGGCAGCTCAAGGCCGCCGGCACCATCGTCTGGAACGGCCCGGTGGGCGTGTTCGAGTTCGACCAGTTCGGCAACGGCACCAGGGTGCTGGCCCAGGCCATCGCCGATTCCAGGGCCTTCTCGATCGCCGGTGGCGGCGACACGCTGGCTGCCATCGCCAAGTACGGCATCGCCGACCGCGTGGGCTATATCTCCACCGGCGGTGGCGCCTTCCTGGAGTTTCTCGAAGGCAAGACGCTGCCCGCACTGGCCGTGCTGGAGCAGCGCGCCGCCACCTGAACCGGCCTCACCGAATCCCCATCGAGTAAAGGAGCTTCACCATGTCACTCATATCCTTGCGCCAGTTGCTGGACCACGCGGGAGAGTTCGGCTACGGCGTGCCGGCTTTCAACGTCAACAACCTCGAACAGATCCACGCCATCATGGAAGCGGCCGAGGAAACCGACAGTCCGGTCATCCTGCAGGCCTCGGCCGGGGCCCGCAAGTATGCCGGCGAGGCTTACCTGCGGCATATGGTGCTGGCCGCCGCCGAGACCCATCCGGACATCCCCATCGTGCTGCACCAGGACCACGGCTCCAGCCCGGCGGTCTGCCAGGCTTCGATCCGCTCCGGCTTCACCAGCGTGATGATGGACGGCTCGCTTCGCGAAGACATGAAGACCCCGTCCGACTACGACTACAACGTCGACGTCACCCGGCGCGTGTGCGAGATGGCACATGCGGTCGGCGTGTCGGTCGAGGGCGAACTGGGCTGCCTGGGCTCGCTCGAAACCGGCCAGGCTGGCGAAGAGGACGGCGTGGGCGCAGCCGGCACGCTGTCGCACGAGATGATGCTGACGGACCCGGCGCAGGCGCGCGACTTCGTTGCCCGTACCGGCGTGGACGCGCTGGCCATTGCCATCGGCACCAGCCACGGCGCTTACAAGTTCTCGCGCAAGCCCACTGGCGACATCCTGGCGATGGACCGCATCCGTGAGATCCACGAGCAGATTCCCGATACGCACCTGGTGATGCACGGCTCTAGCTCGGTGCCGCAGGAATGGCTGGAGATCATCCGCCAGTACGGCGGCGACATCAAGGAGACCTACGGCGTGCCGGTCGAGGAGATCCTGCGCGGCATCAAGACCGGGGTGCGCAAGGTGAATATCGACACCGATATCCGCCTCGCCATGACCGGGGCCATCCGCAAGGCCCTGTCCGAGGACCGCAGCGAGTTCGATCCACGCAAGGCGCTGCTGGCGGCCAAGAAGGGCGCGAAGGGCGTGGTGAAGCTGCGCTTCGAGGCCTTCGGCTGCGCCGGGCAGGCCTCGCGCATCAAGCCGGTGGCGCTGGAGAAGCTGGCAGAGCGCTACCGTTGACTGGCGCGCTTGCCGCGGGCAGACCGGCTGGCCGGTCATTGCCCGCGGCAAGCCTGCTCAGGGACGTGCACCCATACCCGCAATCAGGTGCCCCACGCCGTGCCGGCATCCAGCGGATAGACCGGGCGCGCGACGTGACGGAACGGGAAGCGCTCGTAACGGGAACTGGTGACCCCTTCGCCATCACATTCCACCACGGCTTTCGCGATCGGAACGAAAACCGGGCGGCAGTACATGCGGGACTTGAGCAGCAGGAAGCGCGCCTTGAGCGGATCGATGCCGATATGGGTGAAGATGCCAAGGTCCCAGTGCTCCTGCGGCGTCTCCGTCACGATGACCTGCGCCGCCCCGATATCCAGCAAGGCGGTGCGTCCCATGCGGATGCGCTGCCCGGTGTAGGTCGGGCCGCTGATCACATACTCGCCGTCGCTGATCGCGGCAAGCTTGCCGGTCAGCAGCCTGGATTGCGGGAACACATCCAGTTGGGGCAGCGGTACCTTGTCGCCGACCGGCAGTGTGATGCTGGTGCCCACGCCGGCTGCCACCAGCGCCGCAACTGCCTGCGGATCGCAGACAGGCCCCACCGCAATGCCGATCAACCCCTGTGCCAGGGCCTCGTGAAGCACTGCCATGTTGTCGCAGGTGCCGCCGGACATGCAGTTGTCGCCATGGTCAAGCAGCAGGACCGGCCCTTCGCCGGGAGCGTCCGCAAGCCGTGCCGCACGCGCAATCGAATCGCCGAGCGGCTCGGCGTGATAGCCGAAGCCATCGCGCTCGGCCCAGGCCAGTGAGGCAATCCGCGCGGCCACGGCGTCGGCCCTGGCCTGGTCGCCGTCGCCCACCACGATCACGCTCAGGCATGGCGCTGCAATGTCGGCCAGGCCGAAGCCGGCCAGGACCGAGACGGCAAGCATGCCTTCCTGCTCTGCCTCGCGCGCCAGCGCTACGGCGCGCTGCATCGCGCCTTCGTCGGTACGGCTGCGCAAGGTGTGGGTGACCAGCGGTGGACGCCGCCACGCCATCACCGGCCGTGTGCGGCCCGCGATCATGTCCAGCAGCAGCCTGCCCGCATGCTCCCCGGTTTCGTACATGTCCACATGCGGGTAGGTCTTGAAGCTGACCGCAATGTCGGCATGGTCGATCAGTGCCTGGGTGATGTTGCCGTGCAGGTCCAGCGCCACCGCGACCGGGGCATCCGGCAGCACCTGCCGCAGGCGCATGAGCAAGTCGCCTTCGCCGTCGTCGCTGTTCTCGGCCACCATCGCGCCATGCAAGTCGAGCATCACGGCGTCGCAGCCGGCGGCGGCCGAGACGATGGTGTCGCTCAGGTGCGTGTAGGCGTCGGCCGCCACGCGGCCACTCGGGTTGGCGCCCGCGATCACCGGCACCACGATCTGCGCGCCCGCCGCCTCGGCCAGGTCGATGAACGCAGCCGCCGCGGTGCGGGTGCCCTTGGCGGCGCGATAGGCGTCCTGTCCGTAGCGCGGATCGAAAGACGCCAGCGGCGTCGGCACCGGGGAGAAGGTGTTGGTTTCGTGATTGAGGCGGGCAATCAGGATCTTCATTGGCAGGTCCGTTCAGGTGAGGGATGCGCGGGGTCCGCTTGCTACCGGCTCAAGGCCGCGTCGCCGCATCGAGCATGGCATGCAGCAGCACATTGCAGCCGGCTTCGAGGTGCTCGGGCCTGGCGTCCTCGATCTCGTTGTGGCTGATGCCGTCCTTGCACGGTACGAAGATCATCGCCGCGGGCGCCACGCGCGCCAGGTAGACCGCATCGTGGCCGGCGCCGCTGATCACGTCCATTTCGGAGAGCCGGAGCCGCCGTGCGCCCCCACGCACCGCCGCGACCAGCCGGTCGTCAAAGTGCTGCGGCGGGAAGTACACCACCTGGCGCACGTCGATGGCGATGCCGCTGCGCGCGGCCAGCGCTTCGGTCGCGGCATGCAAGGCCGCGTCCATGGCGGACAGGACGGTGTCGTCGGCGGCGCGCAGGTCGACCGTCATCGAGACCTTGCCGGGGATGACGTTGCGCGAGTCGGGATGCACCTCAAGGCAGCCAACCGTGCCGCGGCCGTGCGGGGGATGGTCCAGCGCGATGCGGTTCACGATACCGACCAGCTCCGCTGCGGCGAGCAGCGCATCCTTGCGCAGGCTCATCGGCGTCGGCCCGGCATGGGCTTCCATCCCGGTCAGCACCACGTCGTACCAGCGCTGGCCAAGAGCGCCGGTCACCACGCCGATGGTGGTGTCGTTCGCCTCCAGCACCGGACCTTGCTCGATATGGGCTTCGAAGTAGGCGCCCAGCGGCCGCCCGCCGATCGGCTCCGGACCGGCATAGTCAATGGCCTGCAGCGCGTCGCCAACGCAGACGCCGTCGCGGTCGCGCTGCGCGAGCAGATCCGGCAGCGCGAACTCGCCGATGAAGGCGCCGGAGCCCATCATGACCGGGACAAAGCGTGAGCCTTCTTCATTGGTCCAGACCGCCACCTCGATCGGCGCGTCGGTCACGATGCCGGCATCGTTCAGCGTGCGCACGACTTCGATGCCGGCGAACACCCCGTAGTTGCCGTCGAACTTGCCGCCCGTGGGCTGGGTGTCGATATGGCTGCCGGTCATGACCGGCGGCAGCGTGTCGTCACGCCCCGCACGGCGCGCAAAGATATTACCGATCGCATCGACGCGGATCGTGCATCCCGCGGCCTTGGCCTCGGCGACAAAGAAATCGCGGCCCTGGCGATCGAGGTCGGTCAGCGCCAGTCGGCATACGCCGCCCTTGGGCGTGGCGCCGATCTCGGCCAGGCGCATCAGCGTGTGCCACAGGCGTGCGCCGTCGATACGCAGGTCGTCCCGTGTTCCCGCAGAGGCTGGGGGCGTACGGGTGGCTGGCATGGTAGTCATGGCATCTCTCTTGTCGGTCGGCCGGCGCGCCGGCCAGCTTGATGGGTTCAGGCCGCCAGGCCCACGCCGAGATAGCGGTCCTTGACCGCCTCATCGGCGCGGAACGCGTCATTGCTGCCGGTGTAGACGACCCGGCCTTGCTCGATGATCACGTGCCGGTCGGCCAGTTGCGTGCAGACCTGGAGGTTCTGCTCGACCAGCAGGATCGGCACGCCCGCGGCCTTGATCACCTTGAGCTGGGCCACGATCTCTTCGACGATCACCGGGGCCAGTCCTTCCACCGGCTCGTCGAGCATCAGCAGGCGAGGGTGGTTCATCAGCGCGCGGCCGATGGCGAGCATCTGCTGTTCGCCGCCGGAAAGCTGCGCGCCGCCATTGCCGCGCCGCTCCCGCAGCCGCGGGAAAATGCAGTACACGTCATCGAGCTGCCACGGCGAATCGCGGCGCGCGGCCAGCTTGAGGTTCTCCTCGACGGTCAGCAGCTTGAAGATGCCGCGGTGCTCGGGAACGAAGCACAAGCCTTCGGCGGCAATCCGGTGCGGCGGCATGCCGGCGACATCCTTGCCGCGAAAGACGACCCGGCCGCCGCCCTTTGGTCCCTTCGGCGCGACGATGCCGGCAATCGCCTTGAGCGTGGTCGACTTGCCGGCGCCGTTGCGCCCGAGCAGCGTCACCAGTTCGCCTTCGCCAACGGCCAGCGATACGCCCTGCAGCACATGGCTCTTGCCGTAGTAGCCATGGATGTCCTGTACGTCGAGCATCATCCCTGGCCCCCGGTGATCATGTTACCGAGGTAGGCGGCCCGCACCCGCGGGTCGCCGCGCACGACCGCGGGCGCGCCTTCCATCAGCACCTTGCCCTGCTGCATCACAGTGATGGTGTCGGAGATGTCCATGACGATATCCATGTTGTGTTCGATCAGCACGACCGTGTGGTCCTGCGCGAGGCCGCGGATCAGCCGCTTCATCGCGCCGAGATCATCGACGCCCATGCCCGAGGTGGGCTCATCCAGGAAGATCGCCCGGGGGCGAGCGGCCAGCGCCATGCCGACTTCGAGCCGCCGCTGCTGGCCGTGCGAGAGCACGCCCGCCGCACTGTCGGCGACACGGGTCAGCTCCAGGCGTTCGAGCACCTGGTCAACCACCTCGGCGCAAGCCAGGTCGCCAGCCGGCAGCCGCCACCCGTTCATCGCCTTGCGCGGCGACGTGCCCAGTGCGGCCAGCCGCAGGTTTTCGCGCACGGGCAGGCTGGGGAAGAGGCTGGTGACCTGGAACGAGCGGGCAATGCCGCGCTGCACCCGCTGGTAGTCGGTTTCGGCGGTGACGTCCTTGCCGTCGAACACGATGCGGCCCGCGCTGACCTCGCGCGTGCCGGTCAGCATGTGGAACAACGTGGTCTTGCCGGCACCGTTGGGGCCGATCACCGAGTGGATGGTGCCGGGCATCACGCGCAGGTCGACCCCGCCCAGCGCCATGAACTTGCCATACTGCTTGACGATGCCGGTGGCTTCGAGAATCGGGGTGCTCATGCGCGTTCCTCCTGCGTCACTGGGGCGCGGCGCGCGCCGCGCAGGCGATCCGAGATGGTGGCACCCAGCCCCCACAGCCCGCGCTGCATGAACAGGCTGACCGCGATCAGCAGGAAGCCGAGCAGCATCAGCCAGCGCGGCCAGAGCGTGGAGAGCCAGTCCGCCAGCAGCACGTAGAAGGCCGCACCGAGCACCGAGGCGAAGATATTGCTGGTGCCGCCGATCACGGTCATGACCAGGATCATCTCGCTGGCGTGGTAGTCGATATTGGTCAGCGGCGCGATGCCGGTCAGCATGGCATGCAGCGCGCCGGCCAGGCCGGTTACGGCGCCGGAGATCATGAAGGCCAGCAGCTTGAACAGCCGGATGTTGTAGCCTACCGCAAGCGCGCGCTCCTCGTTGTCGCGGATCGCAAGCAGCGTACGGCCGAGCACCGACTCCGTCACGCGCAGCACGAGGAAGAACACCAGCAGGAACAACACGGCGACGAAGCCATAGAACTGCCAGGGCGACGCCAGCGAGAGGAGGGCATTGCCGCCCACCGACAGCGGCGGACGCGGGATGTCGAGCAAGCCGTTGTCGCCGCCGGTGATCGCGGGCGCGGTGTAGGCCAGGAAATAGAACATCTGGGCGAACGCCAGCGTCAGCATCACGAAGTACGTGCCGCGCTGGCGAATCGAGAACCAGCCGACCAGGGCGGCGGCGGCCGCACCGACCACGATCGCCAGCAGCAGGGCGACCGGCATCGGCAGGTCGGCACGCGTCAGCGCCAGCCCGACCGCGTAGCTGCCCAACCCGAAGAAGATCCCCTGGCCGAACGACAGCAGCCCGGTGTACCCGAGCAGCAGGTTACAGGCCATTGCCGCCATCGCATAGATCAGCACCTCGGTCGCGAGCGTGCCGGACCGCATCGTCAGCGGCAACAGCAGCGCGACGCCCAGCGCGAGCCACCAGAAGCGGTAGCGCACCAACCATTGTTTGCCCGATGCCATCATCCCCTCCCAAGCAGGCCATGCGGACGCAGCAGCAGGACCGCGGCCATGGCGACATAGATCATCAGCCGCGCGCCTTCCGGCCACAGCGTACTCATCAGGCTCTGCACGATACCGACGAGCAACCCGCCCACCAGCGCCCCGGTAAAGCTGCCCATGCCGCCCACCACGACCACGATGAACGCCACGCCCAGCGCCTCCACGCCCATGAAGGGCTCCGCGCCGCGGATCGGTGCCGCCAGCACGCCGGCGATCGCAGCGGTGGCCGCGCCCAGCGCGAACATCAGGCTGAACAGGCGGAACACATTGATGCCGAGCAGCGACACCATCTCGGTGGATTCACTGCCGGCGCGCACGGCGCTGCCCAGCCGCGTGCCTTCCAGCAGCCACCACAGGCCCAGCGCGAGCAGGCCGGTGAAGCCGATGACGAACAGGCGGTATTTCGGATAGACGAAGTCGCCCCACATCACCACGCCCTGCAGCGCATCCGGCGGCGGCACGTCGACGCCCAGCGGTCCCCAGCCGACGATGATGAGTTCCTGGATGGCCAGGGCCAGGCCAACCGTGACCAGGATATGGAATTCATGCGGTTGCGCGTAGACGTAACGCAGCATGACCTTCTCGGTCAGCCATGCCAGCGCGCCAATCACGAGCGGCGCGACGATCAGTGCCACCCAGAAGTTCAGCCCGAACTGCAGCACCTGAAAGCAGAGGTAAGCGCCCAGCGCATAGAACGCGCCGTGCGCGAAGTTGACGAAACGCAAGAGGCCGAACACGATCGACAACCCTACAGCCAGCAGGAAGTAGAGCATGCCGATCCCGACGCCGTTGATCACCTGCAGCAGATAGACGTTCATGGGTTCGTGCGAATGAAGGAAGCCGCCGCGCCGTGCGTCGCTGCGCAGCGCGGTGCTTCAGTAGTGCTTCGGTGTGCCTTGTCAGCGGGGCGGGCGCCCCGCCCGCGTGAGGCCAGTCAGGCCAGTCAGGCCATCTTGCATTGGGTCTGGTCGACTGGCAGGAACGCCTTGCCCACGCTCACCACCTCGGCGTAGTCGTCCTTGTCCTTCATGCGCGCTTTGGCCTTGCCCTTGAGCAGGTAGTAGTTCTTCAGCACCTGGTGGTCGGCGGCGCGGATTTCTTCCGGCCCGGTCAGGCCTTCGAATTTCATGCCTTCCAGCGCGGCGACCACCGCCTTCGGATCGGCGCTGCCGGCCTTGATCATGCCGTCGACCATGATCTTGGTGCAGATGTACGAGCCGGCCAGGCTGTAGTTGGGATTGGCCTTGAACTTGTCATTGGCACGCTTGACCAGCTCGCGGTTCAGCGGCGTATCGACGCCGTGCCAGTACTGCGCCCCGAAATAAACGCCTTCGCACAGGTCAGCGCCGAGCGATTCAAACTGCTCCAGCCCCGATGCCCACGCCACCAGGATGGTGGTGTTCTTCTTCATGCCGAAGCTGATGGCCTGGCGCAGGGTGTCGGACGATTGCGAGCCGAAGTTCAGGATCAGCAGCACGTCCGGCTTGGCTGCCAGCGCATTGGTCAGGTAGCCGCTGAACTCTTTCTCGGTGAGGGCGTGGTAGCTGTTGCCGACATGCTCGATGCCCTTTTCCTTGAAGATCGTCTTGGCTGCGGACAGCAGACCGTCGCCGAACACATATTGCGGCGTGATGGTGTACCAGCGCTTGGCCTTCGGCATCGATTCGATCAGCGGGCGCACGGTTCGCTCGATCGCGCCATAGGTCGGCACCGACCAGCGGAATGTCGCGCGGTTGCAGTCCTTGCCGGTGATCTCGTCGGCGCCGGCGGTGGTCACGAACACGCCGCCGAATTTCTCGGCCTCCTTGCCCATGGCCAGCGACTCGGACGACAGGATGCCGCCGGCGAAATAGCGCGCGGTCTTCTGCTGTGCCAGTTCCTGCACCTTGCGCACGGCGGTGGCCGGCTTGCCCTCGGTGTCCAGCACGCTGTACCGCAGCGGCCGGCCCAGCACCTGGCCGTACTGCTCGATGGCGAGCTTCATCCCCAGGTCCGCGAACTTGCCGTTGGCCGCGAAGGCCCCGGACATCGGCACCGGGCAGCCGAATTCCAGCGCTTCGCCCGCTGCGAACACGTTGCGGCCATGGATGAGGGAGGCAGGGACGGCAGACAGCGCCGCCAGTTTCAGCAGGTCACGACGATTCAAGGCTCACTCCTCGGTGTGTGGGGGATCGGGCTGCGCGGGGCGAAAGCCTGGGACCCGCCGTGTCACCGGCGCTCCACCGTCTCCCCGACATGCATTCGGTGATTTCCGCCCGGCGCCGACTTGCCGAGCAAGAATCGAACCTGTTTATCCTATTTATCATGATAAATAGAATAGAATCATCTTAGGAGTGGGCCAAAGTCGTTGTCAACAAAAGGGATCTCAGGGTTTACGCACCCGCGTTGGCGGCGTTCGGTGGATGGCGTTCAGCTGGACAACCGGCATAGTCCGCCTCAAAACGGCGCACGCAGGGCACTAGAATGGGAGCGCCGCAATTGGGGGGACTGCCTGCGGTGCGCAAGTAATTTCAAGGAAAGAGGCAATGGCGATGTTTCGCGAGGGGACGAGTGGCGCCATCGAGATCCGCAAGCAGAAGCGCGCGGACCTGGTGGCGGAGGAACTCAAGAGACTGATCACCCAGCGCAACCTGCGCCCCGGGGACAAGCTGCCGCACGAAGTCAAGCTGCAAGCGATGTTCTCAGTCAGCAAGAGCACCATCCGCGAGGCCTTGAAATCACTCGAGGTGCAGGGGCTGATCAGCGTCACCACCGGACCGGCCGGCGGCGGCACGATCGTGGAAGTGCCGCTGGACCGCACGTTCCAGCTGATGCAGAACTACCTGTTCTTCAAGGACGTGGGGATTGCGGATATCTACACCGTGCGGCGCCTGCTCGAACCCGAGCTCGCGGCGGGAGCGGTTCCCCACCTGACGGAGGATGACTTCCGGGCACTGGAGCGTACGATCGATCTCTGCGACCCGGCATCCGCCGCGGCCGCGACCCCGCTGCTTGACCAGCGGCAGGAAGACCTGACCTTCCACGACATTCTTGCGGCGGCCAATCCCAATCCGATGCTGCGCTTCTGCTGCGAACTGATCAATGAAATGATCCGCCAGCTGGTGGTGTTCGGTAACGACACGCCCGCCTGCGAGCACGAGCGCTTTGGCGCGGCCAACGTGGTTTTCCACAAGCGCATCGTCGCAGCTGCCCGCGACCGTGATGCGGAGACGGTACGCTCCCTGATGTCGGCCCATATGGAAGAGTGCACGCATTACGTGACACGTATGAACGGCCGCATCCATGGCCGCCTCGTGCTCGATTCCGAAATGCCCAGGCGCGGCCGCGTGGTGCGGACAGACGAGGCCTGACGCCCGGGCCCCGGGGACACATCGGAGCAGGCGACCGATCCTGACCTACACTAAAAAAGCGTCTTTCGCGTGCTCGGGTGCCGCTTTGACGCTATGCAACGTCGCTGGCAACCGATTGAAGCGGGCGAATGACGATGGCTCGGGCAACACACCATCACTTGCTGCCTGAATTCATCTGGAACTGATGTTCAAGAAGGGGGCATCATGTTGCAAGCCAGTGAAATCCAAAAGCGTTTTACTCATCTACAGCAAACCATCAGCGAGACATCACAGACCTGCCACGCCGACGCGACGACTCCAACAGACTTGATGAACTGGGTGGATGAGCTCGATAAGGAATGCAAATCGGCAACGAAAGTCATGTCGTCCAAGGATGACGATCGGATCCGGCAGTGGGTCGATGATCTCGAACGCATCGGTGATCGTGCAGAGCGCGCTTGCCTACAGGCCGGCGGGCTCGACGCAAAGGTCAAGGATGCAATTACCTCGATGCATTCGGAACTCTCCGACCTGAAGCACCAGCTGCACTGACCCGCCTGATCGCCCCGGCCCAGCCCGCCGGGGCGATTTTTACCTCGCCGCCGTCAACCGGAGTGAATGCAGGCAGAATTGCAGCATTCACACACTCGAGCTCACCATGACCAGCCTCGACCCAGCGGCAATCGTCAACTGGCACGCGCATGTGTACTTCGATGCTTCAAGCCGCGATGCGGCGTGGGCGCTCAGGGAAGTCATCGCGGTACGCTTCGGAGCCGTAGCGCAGATAGGCCGTTTCCATGAACGCCCGGTAGGTCCCCATCCGCTGTGGTCGTATCAGCTCGCGTTCGACCGCGCACACTTCAATGGCATTGTCGAATGGCTGACGCTGAACCACGGCATGCTGGATGTATTTCTCCATCCGAACACGGGTGAGGCCTTGCGCGATCATCGCGATGCCGCCATGTGGATCGGCCACTCACATCCGTTGAACCTGGCGGCGCTGGGCGGGTAGCAAGACCGACAGCTTCCCAGCCGCAGCCCCTGCCAGCCGCTCAGCCGACAAAGGCCTTTTCCAGCACGAAGTGGCCCGGCTCGCTCATATTGCCTTCGAGGAAGCCGCGCGCCTCCAGCAGGCCCCGCACTTCCTTGAGCATATCGGGGCTGCCGCACAGCATGACGCGGTCGTTTTCGATGGAGAACGAAGGAACATCGATCCGCGCGAACAGTTCGCCCGATTCGATCAGTTCGGTGATGCGGCCGCGATTGTGAAAGTCCTCGCGCGTGACCGTGGGGAAATAGACCAGCTTTTCGCGGACCAGGTCGCCCAGGTATTCATGCTGCGGCAGATGCTGGGAAAGCAGTTCGCGATAGGCCAGTTCCTCGACATAACGGCAGGTGTGGGTGAGCACGATCTTGTCGTAGCGCTCATACACCTCAGGGTCGCGGATGATCGACAGGAACGGCGCCAGGCCGGTGCCGGTGGCGAGCAGCCAGAGGGTCTTGCCGGGCAGCAGGTTGTCGACCAGCAGCGTGCCGGTCGGCTTCTTGCCGACGAAAATCTGGTCGCCCTCGCGCAGGTGCTGCAGGCGCGAGGTCAGCGGGCCGCCCGGCACCTTGATGCTGAAGAATTCCAGGGTGTCTTCGTAGTTGGGGCTGGCAATGCTGTAGGCCCGGAGCAGCGGACGGCCATTGACTTCCAGGCCGAGCATGGCGAACTGGCCATTCTCGAAGCGAAAGGCCGGGTCGCGCGTGCAGGTGAAGCTGAACAGCGTGTCGGTCCAGTGGTGAACGGAGAGTACGGATTGCTGGTAGAGATTGCTCATGGAAAAAAACGCCAGAGCCTGCCGGCAAGGCCGGCGGGCGAGGGTGGTGACCAGGAGGCCGCGCCAGTCAGCGCGGGCCCGCGAAACGGCGGATCACAGAGATGAATGATCCACTTGCTCGGGCGTATTGTAGAACGCCAGCGAGGGACGCATCGTGCCAGCCACGCATCGCCGCGAGATTGTGCTGGTCAGTACTGGACCGGAGCGCGCAGTTTGGCGTTGGCAATCCTGCTTCCTGGCCAAGTGGTTCGCCAGATGGTTTGCGACCGGGCCGGGTTCGAATGAGAGGAGGGCGTAACATACCTGCGCGCGATTCGGATCGCGCCATCCCGATGGGGGCAGGTACTTTGCGCTGACTGACAGCGATGTCGCCCCGGCGGGCACTACGAGCCGCGCAGGTCCTTGGGCCAGAAGGTAATCAAGATGTTGGCCGGCGCGACGCCGTTTTCGTCGCGCGGCAGCGGGTCGGATCGCGACACCGCGCGGAGGACAGCGTTATCCCAGGCCGTATTGCCGCTTGACTTGGCGAGCCTCGTCGACAGCACCGAGCCGTCCGGCGCCATATGCACGGCGACTACCGCTGCCGGATTGCCGCTGACTTCTTCATTGAAGATGATGTTCGGCTTGACCCGTTGTCGCACCCGCTCGGCATACCCGGACGAAGCCTTCGCGGCGGAGCCGGTGCCGGCCCCGGAGCCGGCACTGCCTGCCTGCGCCTGCGCCTGCAGCCGTGCCAGTTCGCTTTGGCGCTGGGCCGTGCTGGCCTGGCGCTGCGCTTCCGCCGCCTTGCGCTGTGCCTCCTTTCGTTCAGCCTCTGCGCGGGCCCGGCTCTCGCGCAGCGCTTGTGCTTCCTCTCGCGCGGCACGCTCGGCCTTGCGCTGTTTCTCCTGCAGCGAGATGTCGGCCTCTTCCTCTTCGACCGGCTTCGCGCTCGGCACCGGGGTGGTTGGCGGCTCTGTCATTGCCGTTTCCGGGATGGCCTCCCACAGTTCGGCCGTGACGCCCTCCGGCGCCGCGCTGCGCCAACGCACGCCGTAATAAAGCAGGGCACCCAGCAGCAGGTGCATGAGCAGGGCCAGCAGGAAGCACGTCAAGGTGCCCCGTTCACGCACGGGCTGATAGGGATAGGCGACGTTCTGCATGGATCGCACGTCTTGCCGCTGCTCGTTTCCGGGCTTCCTTGCCTATGCACCGGTCGAGACGCCAGCTCCGCCGGCGGGCTCGTCTACGTGCCGCTCCAGTTTCAGGTACGAGTCGGCCGCGACCAGGCCGAACACGATGTGGGCAATGGCGGTCACCCAGCCTCGCGCTTCAGCAAACCATGGGAAGGCCGCGGTCATTCCGTGGAAATTGACCAGGTACAAGACCAGACCGAAAAGCGCTCCCACCAGCGAGGCCATACCGACGCTCGAATCGAAGCGGAAGGGCGCCATGATCGTCGCCAGGATCAGCGCGAACACGACGGAGAGAACGAAGTGGACCACGACGGCTGCGACCAACACGCTCATCTGGAAGGTGGCAGCTTGCGTCAACACGTCAGGGCCCAGCATGACGGCGGCGATCATGGTCAGCGGTTTCCAGGCGCTGACCCCCATCAACATAGCCGCAAGCAGGTCGAGTACGAGGAATACCACCCCGGCAACGATGCCTGCCAGCGCCGCCGCACGCCAGTCCGGCCACCGGTGCGCGTAGCGATGCGATTGCATATGAAGTTCCATGACATCCTCCTTTGATGCGGCAGAAACCAAAGCCGCTTTCCAAGGCGCAACTTCATTTTATGGGGTGCAACCGCATGAACCAAGGTGGGAGGCAAACTAAAAGAGTTTATAACAGCACTTTTTGTGAATGGTCACGTCGCTTGGCGCGTTGATGAAGCCACTGGCCTGGGGGCCGCGGACAACGCAGCCGCGCCTGAGCAGGCGGGTCGTGGCGGCGCTCCCGTTTCGATCCCTCCGAATCGCCGCTTCGGAAAAGGCCAGTTGGCCGGATGGCGGCTCGCCTCTACTCTTCCCGCATGCATCCGACCCAAGCAGATGCAACACAACGCATATCAATCCAAGGAGCGTATCAGCAATGCATGACTTGCCTCTCGACGGTGTGGTGGTGGTCGAGCTGAGCGACAGCGCTTCGGCGCCGTTCGCCGGCCAGATCCTGGCAGCGCTCGGCGCGGACGTCTGGAAGATCGAGCGGCCAACGGGGGATTCGGCGCGCGGCTGGGGACCGAGCAAGTGGAAGGGCAGCGGCGCGGCCTTCCATGCCATCAACCGCGGCAAGCGCTTCATCAGCCTTGACATCAAGGACCCCGGCGAGCTGGCCAAGCTGCACCAGCTGATCGCGGAGCGCGCCGACGTTTTCTTCCACAACCTGCGGCCCGGTTCGGCGGCGCAGTACGGGCTCGATGCCGACAGCCTGCGCGTGACCAAGCCGGAGCTGATCTGCTGCGAAGTCGGCGCCTTCGGCCACCAGGGCCCGCTAAATACCGCGCCGGGCTATGACCCGCTGATGCAGGCCTTCGCGGGGATCATGAGCATCACCGGCGAGGAGGGCCAGTCGCCGGTGCGCGCCGGGGTCTCGATCGTCGATTTCGGCACCGGCATGTGGGCTGTGATCGGCATCCTGGCGGCGCTGATGCGCCGGCAGAAGAAGCACGTGGGCGCGACCGTGCACAGCTCGCTGCTGGAAACCGCGATTGCCTGGATGTCGATCGGCGTCGCCAACTACAACGCCGACGGCGAGCCGGGCTCGCGCCATGGGTCTGGCGTCGCCTTTATCGTGCCGCATCGCGCTTACCCGACTGCGGACGGTGATCTGATCATCAGTTGCGCGAACGACGCGCTGTTCGCCCGGCTTAGCGAGACGCTGGACCGGCCCGAATGGGCGCGTGACGAGCGCTTTGCCACCAATGCGGGGCGCCTGCGTAACCGCGCCCTGATCGACGGGCTGATCGGCGAGCGCCTGGCCGAGCAGCCGCGCGCCTGCTGGCAGGAGCGGCTGGGCGCCGCCGGGCTGCCGTGCGCCCCGATCCAGACGACCGAGGAACTGGTGCACCACGCGCAGACGGAGGCGCTGGGCATCATCGGCAAGCCGTCAGAGGATGAGCTCGCTGTCGTCGGCTTGCCGCTGTCGTTCAACGGCAAACGTCCGCCGCCATTGTCGGCGGCGCGGGAAGTCGGCTACGACAACGCGGACCTTGAGTTCCTGGCCAGGCGGCCCAAGGCTTGACGACCAGGCGACATTTCACAACGGGGAGAGACATGACCGACGTTCCGCAAACGACGCGTCTCTTCGCCGAGATGCATGACCAACCCGAGTAACCATGAACGCCAACGCGAATGCTGCCGCCGCAGCCACCACGAACAAAACTGAGCGACCCCTGAGCGGCGTGCGAGTCCTGGCGGTCGAGAATTTTGTTGCCGGACCGTTTGCCTCGATGTGGCTCGCCGATGCCGGTGCCGAGGTCGTCAAGGTGGAGTCGCGCGACGGCGGGGATTTTGCGCGCAGTACCACCCCGGTGAAGAGCGCCGGGGACGGCTCCTTGCAGAGCTTGTCCTTCCTGCGCAACAACCGCAACAAGAAGAGCGTCACGCTGGACCTCAAGCATCCCGAAGGCAAGCGGATATTCACGCAACTGGCATGCGAGGCGGACATCGTCCTTGAGAACCTGCGGCCCGGCGTGATGGACCGTCTCGGCATTGGCTATAGCGCGCTGCGGGAGCACAACCCGCGCCTCATCTATGTCGCAATCTCCGGGTTCGGGCATGAAGATGTGATGCCGAGCCCGTACACGGACTACCCGGCCTTCGACATCATCGGACAGGCGCTGAGCGGGCTGATGTACCGGCCCGAGCGCCAGGGAGACCGGCCGACTTACCTCGGATTCTCGATGACCGACCTGCAGGGCGGCATCCTTGCCGCACAGGGGGCGCTGCTGGCTCTTTACCAGCGCGAACGAACCGGGTTGGGCAAGAAGGTCGACATTTCGCTCTATGACGCCTCGCTGGTGCAGAACGAGATCTCGGTGGCGATGTACTCCGCATTCCATCAGCCGGCGCCGCCCGGGCTGCACGCCGTGACCGCGCCGTTCGGCACCTTCCGCGCCAGCGACGGGTATATCGTCATCGCCGTGCTGGGGGATCATATCTGGCAGCGCTTCTGCCACGTGATCGGCATGCCGGCCCTGCTGGAGGATGCGCGCTTCCAGGACGGTATGGCCCGCAGTGCCAACAGCGATTTGCTCAACCCGCATATCGACGCATGGCTGGCCACGCGCACCCGCGCCGAGGCCGTCGAAGCACTGCGCGAAGGCGGGGTTCCGGCCTCCGCGGTCAATGACATTGCGGATGTCTTCGAATGCCCGCACGTTGCCGCGCGCCAAATGCTGATGACCCTGCAGGACCCGGCATGGGGCGCCATCCAGGTCGCGGGCAATCCGATCAAGATGTCGGAGACGCCCGAGCCGGAGGCTGGCCTGCCACCCCGGCTGGGTCAGCACACCGAGAGCGTGCTGGGCGACTGGCTGCGCATGAATGCGCAGCAGCTCGAGGCACTGTACTCGTCGAAGGTCGTCTGACCAACGTAGGGGCATCTGGCTCGAAACCATCAACGTCTCAACGGATAGGGGGTCCCCGAAGTGACAAGTCTTGAAGGAAAGGTCGCCATCGTCACCGGCGGTACAGGCGGGATTGGGAAGAGGGTCGCGTTACAGTTGGCTGCTCACGGTGCCATCGGCGTGCCCGGGCGCTTGATCTTCGTTCATCGGATTCTCTCGATGGTGGCCGCCCGCTACTGAATCGGTGGCACCTCAGGTGTCGGGGAAAAGTGGTGCTGAAGGATTTGCCATACCCCTTGACGCCTGACAAGCACCCACGTCGTCCTTAGTTCGGAGAAGGTCTCGCGTCCATCCGCGAGCACGAAGCGGAATTTCGCGTGCCCTTGCGCCAGCAGCATATCCGTGCCGAGTTCGATCACGGTTTGATCGACAAGGGACATGGATGCCGAAAGGAGCGTTCCGGCATACGAGCTGAAGTAGGCCAGGATCTCCGGCTGGCCGACGGCGTGGCCTGGGCGGCCGCCGAAGAATAGCGCCTCAGGCGCATACATGGACGTCAGCGCGTCGACATTCCACTCCCGTGCGGAGGCATTCCACCGGCGCTCGACGTCTCGCAATACTGCGTGCGCTTGCTCGGAAGCTGCGCTCGCGGTGGATTGGTGTCCGGTGCTGGTTGCCATGTCGTTGCCTCGCCTGGCTGGGGCGTTCCCCGCCATTGTCTTCCTCCCAGCTTTGGAGGCAATGCTACGACGACGGCGCAAGGCGGCACAGCCGGATCGATACAGTGTTCCGTACCCTGAAATTCGATTGCGATAGCGATAGCCGCGCCACGACGGTTGTCAGCAAGGGCGCTGTGCTCATCGCCATGACTTCATCGGGCAGGCTGTGGGCCAGGGAACCGTTTCAAAGTACGGGAGACTTCGTGCAAAGCCATTGGTTATCTGCCGGAGGTACAGCATAGTGAAAGCGTGCATGCCGGAAGTCGGTAGCCGCTGTCTCCATGCTCACTGCTGAGTGAGCTTAAGCCCCGAACGGCTTGCCGCGGGGCTCTTTTTTTGCAGTCGAAGAACCTTCCAATCCCCGTCCGAGAACGCGCGTGTGGCCGCGAGCGACGACGCGCGTATCGCCCCGCGCACCTTGATGCCTGCGAACGGATTGGCGAGCACGCAGCGCAGCGCTGCTGCATGAGCCATCGATACCAGAGGTGAGGTCGGACATCTCGAAGTCCGAGGCGGCCGCCGTGTGAACCCTATGGAAGCCGGGAAACACTTCCGAGCCCGACGCACTTCATGTTGGCATAAAAGGAGGGAAGTTAGTCCGTCAAGCCAAAGCCCAGGCTCCTATCATCATGTCCATCGCACCCGATTAAAGCGGAACCGATGTATGCGCTTCGGCGACGAAGCATTGCTCAAACCATGTAAGGAAATCATCATGCCCAACAAGCTCGATCTAGTGCTCTACACGTCATATACCCGCGTCACCGGCGGCCGCGAAGGCGCCGGCCGTTCCAGTGACGGCGCCATCGACGTCAGGCTGAGCACGCCCGGCTCCGGCCGGCCTGGTACCAACCCCGAACAGCTGTTCGGCATCGGGTACTCAGCCTGCTTCATCGTTGCCGTCGAAAGCGCCGGCAAGCAGTTGGGTGTCAAGCTGCCGAAGGACGCGGCCATCGACGCCGAAGTGTCGCTGGGCAAGACCGACGGCGGCGCCCACTATGGCCTCGGCGTGACGCTGAAGGTCAGCCTGCCGGGACTGGATGCGGCCGTGAAGAGGCAACTGGTGGAAACCGCCCACCAGACCTGCCCATACTCGCGCTCCCTTCGCGGCAACGTCGACGTGGGGTTCGAGATTCTTTAAGCACCGCGGAGCTACGTCCATGACTCACCCAAAGACTCAGAACCCGCCCGGAAGCGACCAGTTAGCTCCATCGCTTCCCGATACAGCTGCGTCCTCGCCGTTCAGCCGGCGCAGCTTCCTTGCCGGTTCGGCAGCCGCGCTTTTCGTCAGTCCATTCGCGTTCGCCTCTCGCAGCGCCGCCGCGACCAGCGCTGACGGACTCGCGGTGTCGGCGGCATTGGCCTCACGCCAGGCGGCCGACAACGAGGCGATCCGCCCCTTCCGCGCGCACGTGCCCGACGCCGACCTCGCAGATCTCCGCCGCCGCCTCGCGGCGACCCGCTGGCCAGACAAGGAGACTGTCGCAGATCCGTCGCAGGGCGCGCAGCTTGCGAACCTTCAGGGACTCGTCCGCTACTGGGCGACTGATTACAACTGGCGCAAGGCCGAGGCGAGGTTGAACGCCTTCCCGCAGTTCATGACGAGGATCGACGGGGTCGACATCCACTTCATCCACGTCAAGTCGCGCCACCCGAACGCGCTGCCGGTCATCGTCACGCACGGATGGCCGGGCTCGGTCTTCGAGCAGATCAAGCTCATCGGCCCGCTCACCGACCCCACCAGATACGGCGGCCGGGTGGAGGATGCCTTCGACGTCGTGATTCCGTCCCTGCCGGGCTTCGGCTTCTCGTCGCGACCGACCGAGACAGGCTGGGGATTGGATCGCATCGGCCGGGCGTGGGACGTGCTCATGAAGCGGCTGGGATACACGCGCTACGTAGCGCAGGGCGGAGATTGGGGGGCGGGCGTCGTCGAGAGGATGGGGCTGCAGGCGCCGGCGGGACTGCTCGGCATTCACACCAACTTGCCGGCGGTATTGCCTCCCGACGCAGCCGAGGCCTTCGCCAGCGGCGGACCCGCACCGGCGGGACTCTCCGACAAGGAGCGCGCGGAATTTGACGCCCTTAGAAACTTCACCAGGAACGGGGGCTGGACTTACCTGACCATGATGAGCTGGCGGCCACAGGCCGTCGGCTACGGGCTGACGGACTCCCCGGTTGGCCTCGCAGGGTGGATGCTCGTGCATGGCGGGTTCGGAAAGTGGGCGTACGGCAAGGACCCGAAGCAGACACCGACGAAAGACGACGTGCTGGACAACTTCTCGCTGTACTGGCTGACGAACACGGCGGTCTCGGCAGCGCGGCTTTACTGGGAGAACCGCGAAGAGAACCTTGTCAGTGCTGCCGCGCAGAAGACCCACGAGATCGTGCTCCCGGTGGCCATCACGGTGTTCCCAGACGACGATCTCTATCGAGCCCCGCAGACGTGGGCCCGCCGGGCTTTTCCCAACCTGGTCTACTTCAACGAGGTCGACCGAGGAGGTCACTTTGCCGCCTGGGAGTACCCGGGGCTCTTCGCGGCAGAGATGCGTGCGGCGTTCAGGACGCTGCGATGAGCTCGAGGACGCGGACGACCCTCGCGCTCCACTCGCGCCCCGTCCGCGTCTTCACTTCGAACCGCGCATTGATCCGCACAACCGCAATCCAAATTTTGAACGAGAAACTACAATGATCATGCTTATAAAGACGCTTGCCGTAATCGCGGCTGGCACCGTGCTCGCCACGAGCGCCTTCGCCCAGAGCGCGAAGGACATCCGCGGCGCTTCGCCGTACGTCGCGGTCGAGAATGAACCTGCCCCGAAGTTGATCGTGGATCCCCCGCTTCCCGAGGGGCTGGCCCACGGCATCTTCTGGGCTCAGTACCGAGTGGAGAACTTGCGCATCGCACCCGTGTTCGGGCCGGAGGCCGCCAAGGTATCTCCACGTGTCGGGCATCTGCACATCACGGTCGACGACCTGCCCTGGTGGTGGGCGGATCCGAGCGACGACAACACCGTCGACATAGCCGGGCTGCCGCCCGGCCAGCACAAGGTGAAGATCTCGCTGGTTGACGCTAACCACAACGTCTTCCCAGGACAGGTGGTGACACTGGAGTTCACCGTACCTGACCAGAAGGGCGCGAAAGCGCACTCACATAAAAGCTGAGCCCGAGGACGTGGACGCGCGCTCCACTCGTGCCCGCCCGCGTCCTCACTACGGTTCCCGCATCAATCCGCACAACCGCAATTCCCCGGCAGTCAGCCGTTCACGTCAGAGCCGAATCTGCTGCATGTCGCGAGCGGGCCGCTCGCTTCAACGCCTGGGGCGGTTCGCCGAAGACGCGCAGGAACGCCCGCCTCATTCGCTCCGGGTCGGAGAAGCCAGTTTCACTCGCGATGCGCTCGATCGTGAGTCGATCCGCCTCGACAAGAATCCGAGCCGTTTCCGCGCGCAGCCGCTCGACGGCGCGCGCAGGAGACTGACCGGTGTTCAACCGGAACTCGCGGCTGAAGTGGCGCTGGCTCATGTGGACGGCATGGGCGAGCCGCTCCACCGACAGGTCTTCGCGCAGGTGGTTCTTGGCGTAGGTCAGTGCCGCCTGGATGCGATCGGACTTGGATTCCAGCTCCGACAGCGCCGAGAACTGGGACTGCCCACCCGAGCGGCGATGGTGAACGACGAGCTGTCTTGCGACCGCTCCCGACACGTCGCTGCCCAGGTCGCCCTCCACCAGCGCCAGCGCGAGGTCGATGCAGGCGGTCATGCCGGCCGAGGTCCAGACGGTGCCGTCGCGCACGAAGATCCGGTCTTCTTCGACCCGGATCGACGGATAGCGGCGCTGAAGCTCCCGCGCATGGGCCCAATGCGTTGTCACGCGACGGCCCTCCAGGATCCCGGCCTCGGCCAGGACGAAGGCGCCGGTGCAGATGCTGGCCATGCGCCGAGTGGGCTCGAGCGCGCGCGAGAGCACCCGCAGGAGTTTGGGCGACGACGGCTGCGGCGTGGTCGCCCCGGCCACGATGAGCGTGTCGTAGACGCTCGGATCCAGCACAATCGTGTGAACCGCCGTGCCCAGCGAGCTTTTCACCGCACCGCCGCTTTCGGAGACGACATGGATGTCATAGGCAGCCTTGGGTGCAGCAAGGTTGGCCATCTCGAACACCGAGATGGCCACTATGTCCAGGATCTGGAAGCCGGGGAACACCACGAGTCCGACGCGTTTCATGTTGGCCTAAAACGAGGGAAGTTCGTCATTCAAGCTAAAGCCTAGGCCCTTATCCTTGGTCTGTCAAAGACATCCATTGCTTCCCATCCGCCCCCTCAGGGCATACGACATTCGAAGGTAGAGTAATGAGCTCAAAACACTCCCCATCTGCGGCCCAGAACCCCGACCAGTCCGGGCGCACGCTCGCGATCGACCGACGCCAGCTCCCTGGGGCGGCCGCCGCAGCGGCTTTCGGTCAGACTGGAGAACTCATGGCCGCAACGCGTTCGGCCAGCGCCGGTGAATTGCACGAGCTCGGGCTCGCAGCTGCAGCACGTGCAATTCGAAACGGGGAGATTTCCTCGGAGGCATATGTCGGGAAGCTGCTGGAACGAGCGCGTGAGCACGCCGACTTGAAAGCGTTCATCACAATCGATGGCGCCTCAGTGCTGGAGGCCGCAAGGCAAGCCGATCGATCGCTTCGAGCAGGACGCAGTGCTCCCTTGCTTGGCGTGCCCCTGGCGGTCAAGGACAGCTACCTGACCAAGGGGCTGACCACCACCGTCGGCACTTCCGTGCTGGCCGCCTTCAAGCCGACGCGGGACGCTGAGGCGATTACAGGTGTGAAAGATGCGGGGGCGATCATCTTCGGAAAGAACAACCTGGTGGAGATGTCGTACGGCCTGACGGGGCTCAATGCACACCATGGCCAGGTGAAGAACCCCTACAACAAGGCCAACGTCACGGGCGGCTCCTCCAGCGGGGCAGGCGCGTCGGTGGCTGCTCGCATCGTTCCCGCTGCGCTCGGGGGCGACACTGTCGGCTCGATCCGTGTTCCCGCCTCGTTGTGTGGTGTGGTGGGATACAAGCCGACGCCGGGCCGCTGGCCGGCCCAGGGCGTGGCCCCGATATCCGACACCCTCGACACGACGGGTCTCCTGGCGCGCAGCGTGGAAGACTGTGAGCTCGTGGACGCCGTGCTCACCAGGAGCCCTGTCCACAGCTCCGACGTAAGCGGCAACCTGAAGGGCGTCAAGTTCGCCTACGCGCCTCGGCAGTACCTGGCCGACGTGGACGGTGAGGTGGAGCGCGCGTTCCGCGAGACCTTACGACAGCTTAAGGACGCAGGAGCCGAGCTGGTGGAGGTCGATCTAGGGGAGGACTTCCTTGCCCTTGCCGATAGCACGACGTGGCCCATCTTCTTCCATGAGACGATGCCCGCCGTTCGCAGATTCCTCGCTGCCAACGCGCTGCCCGTTTCCTTCGAGCAGATCTATGCGGGGTTGGGCGAGAACATCATGAGTGGCTGGTCGCACTTCGTCGTGTCCTCCGGCGCAGGCTACGTGTCCGATGAGAAGTACCTCGCCGCACTTAACGTGGGCAGAAAAGAGCTGAGCCGCCGGCTTGCGGCGATTGCGTTCGGACAGGCCGATGCGCTGCTCTTCCCGACCACGCCGTGTGCAGCGCCTCGTATCGAGAATCAGTGGAAGTTCCGAGTCGGCGGCAAGGACTTCACGGACCTCTTCCTGTCCCGGAACACGCATCCGTCGAGCTCCGCCGGCGTGCCCGGTATCAGCATTCCGATGGCACTGCACTCGGAAGGGCTTCCACTCGGGCTCGAGCTCGATGCGGCCGCCGGTCGTGACCGTGAGCTGCTCACCCTGGCTCGCCGAGTCGAACAAGTCATTGGGCGCCTTCCCGGACCCACTGGGTTCTGAGCTGCACCCACAGTGACGCGAAGGCCGAGAGGCCTTCCTGGCCAACTGCGAACTGTACAATCTGCATGAAAAGGACGATCCCCCCATTTCGCGCTCAGAGAAACGGGGGGCTGCCCGCCAGTGCAGGCCCCGGCTTCTGCGTCGCTATTGCTTTCCCGGCCGTACGTCAGCAAGAATAGACGCGATGTTCCCCACGTTCTCCAGGTCCAGCACCGCGTCGATGACGCGAGCGATGTTGGCGTCGGGAATGACATCCCGCGCGTTGTCACGGAACTTCTGCACCAGCTCATCCGTGCTCATGTAGCTGTCCGGATCGGGGGAGGGGCTCCCCTTCGGGTAGCGCCGCTCGCCGGCAAAGGTCTGGCCGCGCGCCGACACCTCGATCCTGGCCGGCCGGCTGGCGGCATGGCCGGTCAGCAGCGCCACGTAGTCGGGGTGCACCGCATGCTCGACCTTGCTCATCAGGCGCATCACGGATTCGCCAAACACCAGTTCCGGATCCTGCCAGGCCTTGCCCGGCGGCACGCGATGCGCACCCAGCGCGATCCCGTGCGCGATGCTGAACTGTGCGTCGTGCACATGCCGGATCTCACGGTTGAGCCAAACCGGCTGCTCGACGAAACCCTCGACCCAGACCTTGATGCCGTCGATCTCGTCCGGCCGCAGTTCGTTCTGGTCGACGATCTCGTTGAGGCTGTCCAGCAGCGCATGCAGGATGCGGCAGTGCGGGTAGGGCTTGTAGGCCTGCTCGGTGGGAAACTGCCAGTCGGTGCCGAGTGCCGCGAGGATGCGGTCCGGCTCCCAGCGCGTGGTGCCGATGAAGCGCGGGAAACCGTATTCGCGGTCATCGAGGATCTGCAGGTCGCCACGGTGGCCGAACTCGGCCATGTGCGCGGCGGCCATGGCCGCCTGCGTCAGCGCGCCGGCAAGCAGGTACTTGATGGTGGAGCTGGGCGCATGCTGGAACCAGGCGACCTGCGAGTTCACCGGGCTGATGCTGCCGGCAATCCCGAGCGCATGCGCTGTCGTCTCCGCGCCCAGTCCCTTCAGCTTGACGATGGCCGCCGTCGCGCCGAAAACGGTGCTGCTGTAGCCATAGATCTTCGGCGGCGAGACCTTGCCGTCCTTGGTGTCGCGCAGGTAGTCCATGGCCTTGCCGAGCCGGTACGACATCTCGTGCGAGACCGCCAGCGCGGCAATCAGGTCCTGGCCGGACCGGCCCATGGCTTCGCCGACCGCCAGCGCACCGGGCAGGACATAGGGCGTCACGTGGCCCGGCGGCACCACCGCATCCATGTCGAGCGCGTTGATCAGTTCGCCGTTGGCAAAGGCCGCGCCGACGACCGACACTCGCTGGTCGGTGCCGATGATGGTGGCGTCGCCCGCGGCGCCGCCCATCAGTGCGCCGTAGTCGATGCCGATCTTGCCCTTGGGCTGGTCGACGGCGGCCAATGCGCATCCCAGCGAATCGAGGACGATGCGCTTGCATTCGTCCACGACGGCAGAGGGCAGCGTGTCGTAGGTGCCTTGTTGGCTGAAGCCGGCCAGTTGCTCGACGATGGTTGTTGCCATTGCATTCTCTCCAGGTAAGGTGTCGGGCCCCTGCGGCAGGGGCTGGCAGGGGCCGCTCGGCTTGTAGTTCGGCTTGTCGTTCGGCTTATTCCTTCGGGATGCCCAGGTCCGCCACGACCTTGATGTTGCGCTGCAGGTCCTGGCGCAGGAACTCGGTGAATTCCTCCGGAGACATGTTGCCGGCTTCGGCGCTGTCCCTGCGGAACCGCTCGCGCACGGCTTCGCTTGCCTGCGCCGCCTTCAATGCCTTCGCCAGCCGCATGACCACCGGCGTTGATGTACCGGCAGGCGCCGCCAGGCCCATGTAGACATGGAAGCTGTAGTTGGGCAGGCCCTGTTCGGCCAGTGTCGGAATATCGGGAAACGCCGCCAGGCGCTTGGGTGACGAGACCGCGAACGCGCGCAGCTTGCCGTCCTGGACGTACGGGCCCGACGAGTTGGCGCCGTCAAAGATCATGTTGACGCGGCCGCCAAGCACGTCCGGCATGGCGCCGGCGTTGCCCTTGTAGGGTACGTGGAGCATCTTGATGCCGGCCTGGTGCACGAACAGCGCGGCGGCCATATGGGTACTGGTGCCCATGCCTGCGGTGGCATAGGACATCGTGCCCGGGCTGGCTTTCGCATGCGCGATCAACTGGGGCAGGGTCTTGTCCGGCTGGGCGGAGAAGCCCACCATGATCAGCGGGGCCTTGTTCATCATGCCGATGCCGGTGAAGTCCCGCGCCAGATCATAGCCCGGCTCCAGCTTGGTGGCCTGCGCCAGCGCCAGGGTATTGGCGGTGGCGAGGATGGTGTAGCCATCCGGCTTCTGGGCTTTCACATAACGGATGCCAAGCATCCCGGCGGCCCCTGCCATGTTTTCCACGACCACGGGCTGGCCGAGATTCTCGGCCATCTGCTGCGCCACGGCGCGGGTCGTGACGTCGAGCAGCGCGCCCGGCGCCGAGTTGACGATGATCCGCACGGGCCTGGCCGGGTAGGCGTCCGCTGCGAATGTCGGGGCTGCCGCCAGCGCCATGATGATCGCGCCGCACAGGCGTTGAAGGGGATGGGTCATTGCTGCGGTCTCCTGTCTCGATATCTTTATTGGCAGCCCTGCGTGCAGGGTGCGCGTATGCATGCATGGTCGGAATGCGGGGCAGGCGAGGTCAATGCCGGGCTTGCAGGCGTTCCGTGCAATGAGCGGGCAAGGCGGACCGGGCCGCGCGGGCGCCGGGATGTGGTGACCGCGGCGCGTGGGTGCCGCGCGCGCAAAGGGGGTTAACCCCCATGGAACTCCACCGATCCCGCGCTCAGACTCTACCTAACGTTCGTCAGGTACGGGCGCGTCGGCCAGGCGCCGCGTGCAGGTGGGTATCGGGCGCAAGCACACCCAAGGATACGGAGACGCCCATGTTGCAGCAAGCAGGCGCGAGGCCGCGAGACCATCAACCCGGCATCGGCGCGATCTGGCCCAGGCCGGGCCGGTCCGCTACGGCGGAAAGCCAGGTGCGGGTGGTGCCGCTGGCACGCGGCCTGGCCGTGCTGGCCGCCTTCGGCCCGGAGCAGGCCTGGCTGGGCAACCAGGAAATCTCGCTGGAAACCGGCATCCCCGCGCCCACGGTCACGCGGCTGCTGCAGTCGCTGGTCGCACTGGGCTACCTGCACCACGACGAGGTGCGGCGCAAGTACCGGCTTGCGGCCGCCTCGCTGGCGCTCGGCTATGCGGCGATCGCCGATCCTGCCGTGCAGCGCGAGGCCAGCATCGAGATGCGCAAGTTCGCCGAAGCGACCGATACCTACGTGGTGCTCGGCACGCGCGACCGGCTCGATGTGATCGTACTGGACAGCCGGGTCGGCAGCCAGGCGGTGCTGGACCTGCGCCTGACGCCGGGAACGCGCCTGCATATCGCGTCTTCGCTGATGGGATCGGCGCTGCTTGCGGCGATCCCGGAACTGGAGCGCTGCTACCTGCAGGGCAATGTGGAGCGCAAGGCCGGCCGCGACTGGCCTATGCTGCGGCGGCGCATGGCCGAGAAGATCTCGCAGGTCCATGAGCTGGGCTTCTGCATGTCGCTCGGCGAATGGGAGCCTGAGCTGGCCAATGTTGCCGTGCCGGTGTGCGTGCCGGAGCAGCCGCCGCTGGTGCTGGCCTGCATCGGCCGCACCGCGCGCATGGCGCGCGCCCGCGTCGAACGCGAGCTGGGGCCGCGCCTGCTGGCGATGGCGCAGGTGCTGCAGGAGCGGCTGGCATCGCGCGAATAAGGCGGGCAAAATAGGCTGGCCCCTTACCATCCCGCCAGCCTTTCATGACCGAATTCAACCGCCTGCACCTGATCCGGCAAGTCGACCTGTTTACCTTGCGGCTGTTCCTGTCCGCTGTCGAAGAGCAGCAGATCGGTCGCGCCGCGATCCGCGAGAATATTGCCGCTTCAACGGCGACCAAGCGGATCCAGGACCTGGAAGATATTGCCGGCGTCAAGCTGCTCGAACGCGGACCCAAGGGCGTCGTGCCCAGTCCCGCGGGCGCGGTGCTGGTGCGCTACGCACGCGAGATCCTGGACAGCATCGAGAACCTGCGCTCCGAGATCTCCGCCTTCACCGAAGGCATGCGCGGCAAGGTGGTGGTGGCTTCGGCACGGTCGATCATCGCTCCCTTTCTTGCCCGTGAGCTGGGCGACTACGCGCGCGATTTCCCGCTGGTGGAGCTGGTGGTGCGCGAAGTCGAGAACGCCGCGATCATCGAGGCGGTGTCGCGCGGCGATGCCGACGTAGGCGTGTTCGCCATGGCCCACGAGCTTGAGCTTGGGGGCGTCGACGTGACGCCGTACCGCCGCGATCGGCTGGTCGCCGTGGTGCCCAACACGCACGCGCTCAGCGCGCGCGAAACGGTCAGGTTCGAAGACCTGCTGCCGGAACGGCTGATCCCGGTGGAATCGATGCTGGGCATGTTCCGCGCCGCGGCCAAACGCCTGGGCGCAGAGTTCGCCCCACCGTTCCACGTCGTCAGCGCCGGGGTCGCGACCAGTCTGGTGCAGGCCGGACTGGGCGTGACCGTTCTGCCCGAATGCCTGCTCAGCCACGATATGTTCGACCAGGTCACCAGCGTTGCCATCGACGAGTCATGGGCCGTGCGCACCACCCATATCGCCACGGCACGAGGTCGTGTCCTGAGCCCGCCTGCCGCCGCACTGATGAAGCAGCTGCTCGACCGCCCGCACGGCGAGCCCGCCGTTTCAGGGCAGGGCTAAGCGCCACCGCGCACCACTGCGCGGCTGCGCATCCGGGCGCCTCCTCCGGCTCACTTCGATCCCACCGAATCGCCGCTTCGGAAAAGGCCAGTTGGCTTGCCGGCTGCACATCACTACGCTTCCAACACGCATCGCAGCAAGGGTTCGCTGCAATGCAGGCAGATGCCAACGCAAACCAATGGAGGCAATACAGTGCAATCGAATTTCCTGAATGAATCGCAGGCCTTGTGGCTGGATACCGTGAACCGTTTCATGGACAACGAGGTCACGGTCGAGTACGTGCGCAAGTGCGACCAGAACCGTGACTATCCCTACGAGGCCTACGACAAGATTGCCAGGCAGGGCTGGCTGGGGCTGCTGTTCACGGAGGAAGAGGGCGGTGCCGGCGGTGACATCTTCGACTACACCCTTATGGCCGAAGGCCTTGGCAAGTTCGGCTTCGATTTTGCTGCAGCGGTCCTGGTGCCGACCTTCACGGCGATGAACATCGCAAAGTACGGCACGGCCGCGCAGAAGGACAAGTACATCCAGCCATTTATCGAGGGCAAGATCCGCTTCTCCGTGTCGATCTCCGAGCCCGACGCCGGCTCCGATGCCTCCAACACGAAGACCCGCGCCCGTCGCGACGCGAACGGCGACTGGATCGTTTCCGGGCAGAAGCTGTGGTGCAGCGGCGCGGCGGCCAATGATACGGTCATCGCCATGCTGGTACGCACGGATGCCGACAACAAGCACGGCGGCCTTTCCGTGCTCCTGATTCCGAACACCACGCCGGGCCTCGTGATCAACAAGCTGCCGACGCTGTCGCGGCATGCGACCGGCACCACCGAGATCTTCCTGGACGAAGTGCGCGTGCCGGGCGATGCGATGCTCGGCGAGGAAGGCCAGGGCTGGGAAATCATCACCAAGCACCTGGAACTCGAACGTTGCTCGGTGGCAGCGGCCTACGTCGGCAACGCGCAGACGGCGGTGTCGACGGCGGTGCGCTATGCCCACGAGCGTATCCAGTTCGGCAAGCAGCTTTGGGACTTCCAGGTGCTCAAGCACATGCTGGCCGATTGCCAGACCCAGGTGGATGCAGCACGCCTGCTGTGCTACCGGGCCGCGCAGATGGCTGCCGCGGACGTGCCTTGCAGCCGTGAAGTGTCGATGGCCAAGCTGTACGGCTCGGAGACGCTGAAGCACTGCGCGCTGACCGGCATGCAGGTGCTGGGCGGCTACGCCAACCTGCCGGAAGCCGACATGGAGCGCTACCTGCGCGAAAGCGTCCAGTCCACCATCGGCGGCGGCACCTCGCAGATCCAGAAGACCATCATTGCCAAGTCCATGCGGATGGGCTGACAGCGCCAACACTTCAAGGAACCAGCAAAATGACCGACACGACCAAGCGCGCTATCAACAACCGCATCGACCAGACCTTTGACGAGCTGCAGGTAGGCCAGATCTTCCGCTCGGGCGGGCGCACCGTCACCGAAGCCGACGTGGTCAACTACTGCGCACTGACCGGCAACTGGATCGAGATCCACTCCAACACCCACTACGCCTCCAAGACCCGCTTCGGCCAGCGCCTGGTGCAGGGTTCGCTGACCTACTCGATCGTCACCGGCCTGATCCAGTTTGGCCTGGGCATCCAGGCGAACTACGGCATCGACAATATGCGCTTCCGCAGCCCGGTGTACATCAACGACACCATTTACGCGGTGTGCGAGGTGATCGGCAAGAAGGAGAAGGACGAGAAGTATGGCGTGATCAAGTTCCTCATCAAGGCGATCAACCAGAACGGTGACCTGCTGCAGCAGGGCGAATGGAGCCTGCTGATGCTGCGCAGCCGCGAAGACCTCGACGCGCTGATCGCGTCGTCGCTGCCCGAACTCAAGGCGGCCTGAGGCGTGGCGGCCATGTCGACCAAGCCAGTGGCAGCCATCGTCGGGATGGGCGACGCCTACGCGTCCCGCGCGAATCGCAAAGACCCGCTGCAGCTCGCCGCCGAAGCCACGCGGCGCGCGCTGCAGGACGCGGGCATCAGCAAGGACCAGGTCGATGCCGTGTACACCGGCCGCTCGCCCTGGGCGGACAAGCGCTCGCAGTGGAGCAACATCTTCATCTCGCATATGCAGATGCCGGTTAAGCGCACCAGCGAGATCACCATGCACGGCGCCGGGCTAACGGCGACGCTGGCGGTGGCCTCGGAGATGATCGCTGCGGGCCAGGCAGAGTACGTGCTGTGCCTGCAGAGCGACGCGACCGAGCTGTTTGTCGATGCCGTGGCGATGGGTGCCGAGGCCGATGCCGATCCGCAATTCGAGGTGCCGTATGGCCCGATCATCCCTGCGCTATACGGCCAGGCTGCGTGCCGCTACCTTCATGAGTTCGGCCTGACCGAGGCGGACCTCGCGGAGGTGGCGGTGGCCAACCAGCGCTGGGGCGTGCATCACCCGCATGCTGCCAAGGCGCGCTTCGGCGAGATCGACCGCGAGACCGTGCTGGCCTCGCCCTATGTCGCCACGCCGCTGCGGCGCTGGATGTGCTCCACCTGGGGCGGCGGCACCGGCGGCGCGCTGGTGGTCACCTCGCCGGAACGGGCAAAGGCGGCGTGCAACCCCATCTACCTGATGGGCTACGGATCAGCCACGACGCACGAGTACCTGGGCGATCGCATGAACATGCGGTCGTGCAAGTTCCCCGAGCTCGGCCCGATGCCCAACCTGACCTACACCGCAACGGCGGCGGCGGCGAGGCAGGCCTATGCCATGTCGGGGCTGTCGCCGGCTGACATCGACATGGCGCAGATCTCGGTGAACTTCGCGCACATGGGGCCGATCGTCATGGAAGACCTGGGCTTCGCGAAGAAGGGCCGGGGAATCGACCTGTACCGCGAAGGACGCACCGGTGTGGACGGCGACCTGCCCACCGACACCAACGGCGGCTGGCTGTCGTTCGGCCAGCCGGGCATCTCCTGCAACATGGACAGCATGGTCGAGGCCGTGCGCCAGTTGCGCGGCGAAGCGCTCGGGCTGGCGCCCGCGCGCCGGCCGAAGACAGTGCTGGTGCAGGGTGCCGGGGGCATGCTGGCCGCTGGCAGCGTGCTGCTGCTGTCTTCCTCCACCTGATTTCCATCGGAGCCAGTGATGATCCAAACGCAAGACGGCTGGCCGCAGCCGTACCAGCTTCTCGATGCCAGGCCCTACTGGGAAGGCCTGGGCGCCGGACTGCTGAAATACCAGCGTTGCGGCGGATGCGGCCAGGCGGTCTGGCCGGCCCATTCCTTCTGTCCGCACTGCAGCGCCGACCAGCTCGCATGGGAAGTCTCCGCCGGACGCGGCAGGCTGTATTCGTACAGCACCGTGATGCGGGGGCCGACGCCGGCCTTTGCCGCGATCGCGCCGTACACGGTCGGCTTTGTCGAAATGGACGAAGGCTATTTCCTGTTCACGCAGATCGAAGGTCCGCCCGAGTCGATGCAGATCGGCAACCGCGTGCACGCGCGCATGATCGAACGCGGCGGGCAGGCGCTACCGGTGTTCGCCCAGGACTGACGCAGCGCACGACATATAACGCATAGAACGGAGAGAGACATGACAGTACGACTAGCAGCGGCCGGCCGCCGCCGCTGGCTTCGGCTGGCGGGTGCCGCCGGCCTGGCCGCCTGTGCGGCGCTATCCCTTCCCAGGCCGGCCGCGGCCGCGGAATGGCCGACCCGGCCTGTGAGGATCGTGATCGCGGTCGCGGCGGGCTCCACCGGCGATATCCTGGCCCGGACCCTGGCGCAGCGCCTCGAAGGCATCTGGAAGCAGCCGGTGATCGTCGAGAACAAGCCCGGAGCGGGCGGTGTCATCGGCACTGAATATGTCGTCAACGCCACAGATGGCCATACCCTCCTGCTGGGCACGCAAAGCTCGATCCTGCCCAAGTTCACCACCAGGAACCTGAAGTTCGACCCGATGACCGACCTGGTGCCGGTGTACAAGGTCATCAACTACCAGCTCGTCATCGCGGTGAATGCAGAAACCGCCCCGAAAGCGAAGACGCTGCGCGAACTGGTCGACCTGAGCAAGGGCAGCCCCAACGGGCTGTTCTTCGCCGGCACGGGCCAGACTTCGGTCTTCAACCTGACCATGGCCCTGCTCAACAAGTCGCTGGGCCTGAAGTACACGCCGCTGGACTTCAACAGCATCGGCGCCATGAATCTCGCGGCAATGCGCAACGACGCGCAGTTCCTGGTCAACACGCCGAGCTCGATGAAGTCGCAGATCGACTCAGGCAAGCTCAAGCCGCTGGCTGCCATCAGCGCCGAGCGTTACGCCAGCTTCCCTGAGCTGCCGACACTGGCCGAGGCGGTGGGCTACAAGGGCTACTTGCCGCTGCTGTGGGCTGGCATCTTTGTCCCGAAGGGAACGCCGGCGGCGGTGGTGGACCGCATTGCGCACGACTTCAGCACGCTGGAAGCGGACAAGGCATTCCGGAGCAGCATCGAGTCGCGCCTGAGCGGCCGCATGGTGGCGTCGTCGCCGTCTGCGTTTGCGAAGCAACTTGCTGAAGAGGCCAACGTCTGGAAGAACCTCTTTGCTGAAATGAACTACAAGCCGGAGTAGCCATGTCTGACAGAGGCCCGGCCCGCCGGGCCCGGAACAGGCCAGCGATTCCCAGGAGACAAAAGCCATGGCGCAAACGCCAGCCGGGCCCCTTGCGGGCATCAAGATCGTGGAACTGGGCGGCATCGGCCCGGGGCCGTTCTGCTGCATGTTGTTGTCGGACCTGGGCGCCGACATCATCCGCATCGACCGTCCGTCACCCTCCGACGGCGGCGCGCCGGTCGAGGCACGCTTCGACCTGCTCAATCGCGGCCGCCGCAGCGCGGCCATGGACCTCAAGCAGCCAGAAGCGGTCGCAACGGTGTTGCGGCTGGTCAGCCAGGCCGACGCCGTAATCGAGGGCTTCCGCCCCGGCGTGGCCGAACGGCTCGAGCTGGGCCCGGACGATTGCCACAAGGTCAACCCGCGACTGGTCTACGGCCGCATGACCGGCTGGGGGCAGGACGGGCCGCTGGCCCAGGAACCGGGGCACGACATCAACTACATCGCGCTGACGGGCGTGCTGCATTCCGTCGGCAAGGCCGGCGAGGCGCCGTCGATCCCGCTCAATCTCGCGGGCGATTTCGGCGGCGGCTCGCTGTACCTGGCGCTGGGCGTGGTGAGCGCCATCCTCGAGAGCCGCATGTCGGGGCGGGGCCAGGTGGTGGATGCCGCGATGGTGGACGGATCCGCATCGCTGATGACGCTGATCTACGGCCTGAGGGCAGCAGGGTACTGGACCGACGAGCGCGGCACCAACCGGCTCGATTCTGGCGCGCCCTGGTACAACGTGTACGAGACGAAGGACGGCAAGCATGTCGGCATCGGCGCCAATGAGACGCGTTTTTATCGCAACGCCGTGAAGCTGCTCGGGCTCGACGTCGACAAGCTGCCCGGCCAGCACGACCGCGCCGGCTGGCCGGCGATGCGCGGGCAGTTCGCCGCCGCGTTCCGGACTCGCACCCGCGATGAGTGGGCGGCGCTCGCTGGCGGTGCCGAGACCTGCATCACGCCCATCCTGTCGATGGGGGAGGCCCCCCACAGCATCCACCTGCAGGCGCGCAAGACCTTTGTCGAAGTCGAGGGCGTGGTGCAGCCCGCGCCGGCGCCACGCTTCAGCCGCACGCCGGGAAGCATCCAGCGGCCGCCGGCCCGCCCCGGACAGCACACGGACGAGGTGCTGGGCGACTGGGGGTTCTCCGCGCAGGAGCTTGCGGCGCTGCGCGACGCGGGTGCGATCCGCTGACGCCTGCTGCGGCAGCGGCCGCTTTCGGGGCCGCTATCTGGCCCGTTCGCTGCGTATCACGCTGAAACGGCTGGATGGGCGGGCACCGTGAACCGAAAGATCGCGCCGCGGGGCACGTTCGCGCTCGCCCACAATCGGCCGCCGTGTGCTTCGATGATCGAACGGCAGATGGACAGCCCCATCCCCAAGCCGGTGGACTTGGTCGTGTAGAAGGGGGCGAAAATGTGCTCGGCGCTGTGTGGGGCAAAGCCCGGCCCCGAATCGCTCACCGCCACGAGCACGCAGCCAGCGTCCGCGTCATCCCCCGTACTGATCAGCAATTCCCGCACGCCGTCGCCGACACCCCCCATAGCCTCCATCGCGTTGATGAGCAAGTTGAGGAGGACTTGCTGCAATTGGACCCGATCTCCTTGAATGAGCGGTAATCGGTCCGCGAGATGCGTCTGCACTGAGGCGCCGTGCTTCCGTGCTTCCCCACGGGTGAGCTCAATCACTTCGTGGATTGCCTTGTTGATGTCCAACGGTTCCTTCAGTGGTGGCGCTTTCTTGACCAGTTCACGGATGCGGCCAATCACGGCAAGCGCTCGATTGCCGTCGTTGACGATACGGCTGAGCACCTGCCGAATCTCCTCCAGGTCAGGCGGCTGGGCGCTCAGCCACCGCAGCGCAGCCTGGGCATTGGTCACCGTCGCGGCGATCGGCTGCTTGATTTCGTGAGCAATCGAGGACCCGAGCTGCCCCATCGTGGCGACGCGGTTCGCATGTGCCAATTCCGTCTGCACCTCGCGATAGCGTCGCTCGCTCTCGCGGACGCTTTCCTCCGCCTGCTTGCGCTCGGTCAGATCGAGCACGAAAGCGACACCTTCCTTCCGACTTGCTTCGAACGTGGCCGCACCGACCATGACGGGCACGCGGCTGCCGTCCTTTTTGACAAACTCTTTCTCGAAGGGCTGCGCGCGCCCCGTCTCCCCGATCTCTCGTAGCGCTCGTTCGTCGCCCTCGCGCCATTCCGGCGGTGTCAGATCCCTCCAGCGTACGCAACCTGCGACGAGATCGTCACGCGCGTATCCCACCATGCGAAGAAATGCGTCATTGGCCTCAAGGATGTCACCACCGGCATTCCAGACGATGATCCCGATGATGTTGGCGTCGACGAGGCGCCGGATCTTCGCTTCGCGCTCCACGAGTTCGTGGTACAGATGGGCGTTTTCCAGCGCGATCGCGGCCTGCGAGGCCACCAGCCTCAGTACGGCGATGCGAGCGGGGGTGAACACGCGCGTAGTGAGATTGTTTTCGAGGTAAAGCGCACCAGTGAGCTTCGCCTGATTCATCAACGGCAAGCAGAGAATGGAACGAGCACGTTGCTGACCAATGTAAGGATCTGCAGCAAACGATGGATCGGCCACGGCATCGTCGAGGATCACGCTCTCCCGGGTCCGCAGGACGTAATAGAGGACAGACTCCGGCAGCACCGCCGCGGTCACGGGCTCGTCCTGTAGATGCACGACGACAGTTTCGCCGCCAGTCGTCGCTTCCGCGGTTATCCGTTGTTCGCCGCCGTCCGGAAGAATCAACAGACCTCGTTCGGCGCCTGCCTGTTCAATCGCCGTACGCATGACCATCTCGATCAGCTTTTCCAGGACGATGTCTCCCGAGACCGCCTGCGACACCTTAATCACGGTCGCGAGATCGAGGTGTTCGACCGGCGTCGCGATCGTGCCCGTTGGGCCGGGCGCGAGCTCTTTCGTTCTGAGGTGCGGATACATCTGCTCGAGTTGCCGCACCTTCCCCTCGGCTCGCCAACGCAGGTAGCAGTAGCGAGCGTTGTGCAAATAGGTCTCGGCGATGACCTCGAATTCACGCGCCGCGTAGAATCGCGCGGCGAGTTCGTTGGCAAGCGCCTCGATGTGCAGAAAGCCGTTTGCGCGTGCCGAGCGGATGGCCTGTTGGTAAAGGCGCATCGCATCAAAATTGCGGTCTTCGATCCGGGCAATCTCCGCGCCCACCAGCGCGGCGCGGTTCTCGAAATTTTCCGGGCAATTCTCCGCCCAGACCTTCAGTTGCCTGTGATGCGTAGCCAGAGCATCCAGGTGTTGTTGTCGCTCGTGGGCTAGTCCGGAATCGCAGCAGGCGGCGTGGGACAACGCGCCGTAGAAGTGATATTCGGCTTCCTCGAAGAACGAGGCCGTGGTCCAGAGCAGCCCTTGCGCCATCGCTGCGGCGTCCATGGCCGTCGCATGGTCGCCGGCGATACAGCGCGCCTGCAACTTCCGGATCCAGTACCAGCACGCGGCAATCGCCAGTTCCGGATTCTCTGAAAAACGGCGCTCGATCCGAAGTTCATCAAACTGACTATCGTCAAAGCAACCAAATTCTGGCGTGAGTCCCCGGAGAGTCCGAATCAGCGCGACTTGCGTTGAGATGATGTCAATGGCAAGGCCGAACCGCGACTTCTCCGCGAACGCGAGGCCGTGTTCGGCTTCGGTTTGCGCCTCGGACAGCGACTCGCCGGAAAAAATAAGGTTCGAGTTCAGATCGTTGCGCGTGTAGGCGGCATACTGGAGATCACCGACGCGGTTCGCCGCTTCGAAAGCGCGGCGCTGCAGATCACGGCAAGCCCCCACGTGTTTCATCCAGGGCACGACAAAAAGCGCGAAGCAAACAAAGGTTCTCGCCTCGAGGCGTTTTAGCCCGCGCCGTTCGACGAGGTCGTAGCCTAGCTGGCCGAATCGGAATCCGGCCTTGTAGTCGCCGAAATGCGGTCCTGCGATTCTGATGAGAATGACATAGGCGAAACAGGAAGCATCGCAGTTGCCGCGCTCAAGGCTCAGACTGACCGCCTTGCAGATGGTCAGGGAAGCCAGGTTCTCATCGGTGTACAAGGCCGGCGTCCAGAGCTTCATCAGAACATCGATGGTTGCCAGGGACGCCGGGTCCTCCATCAGCGGCAAATCGATAAGATCGTCGATTGCCCGGTCCCCAAGGGTTGACCAGATGCGCTCGTATTCGCGTCGTACCGCTTCGTCTTTCGGATGGGGCGACCACTCGATACCGAAGTGCCGGAGGCAACTGAGGCCGACGATAATGGCGCGGCTGCTCTGATCGAGGACCAGGCAGACATCCATGTGCAAGCACGCGACGATGGCTTGTTCGACCGTCGTCGTGGCGTGATCTGACAGTGCCGCCAGGCGCTCGTCCGCAACAGATAACTCGCCGGTCAAGAATTCGCATTCGGCCCGGTTCAGCTCCAGCGCGAAGATTATCTCGTGGTGGCGGTCCCAGCTATCCTCCGCCAAGAGCGCCACGCCGATATTGAGATAGGTGAGCGCCGAGGCATAGGCGGTGGACCCCTTGGCCCGCTTTCCCGCAATCAGGTTGAGCTCGGCGAGTTGGTCCCGTTCCTCTTGCTGCGTGATCAGCGCAGCGCCGCGGTTGAGCTGATTGACGATCTCGAAGATCGCCTCCTCCCGCTTCTCGGCGGGAGTTCGCGTGACGAGCAGGCGACCGATCCGGAGATGGACCTCAGCGCGCATTGCTTTCGGGATCAGTGAATAGGCGGCTTCCTGGACACGGTCATGAATAAACTTGTAAGAGCCCTCCAGGCGCTCGACCAGTTCCTGACGGACGGCCTCCCAGAGAACCGTATGGACCTGCTTCTCCGAGGTCGCGAGAACGGTCGACAATATCGGGATCTCGGCGATGTTGCCGAGGCAGGCAAGCTGCTGCACCGCGTGTTGTGTTTCGACTGGCAAGCGGCTCAGTTTGCTGACCATCAGATCCACGACATTGTCGGTGTAACCTTTGGCGTGAATGCGATCGAGATCCCAGGCCCAGCACATCGCGTCATGATCGAAGTGGAACAAGCCCTCTTCGGCGAGCGAGTAGAGAAACTGAATCACGAAGAACGGATTGCCGGCGGTCTTCTCATGCACCAGCTGCGCCAGCGGCGCGACGCGCGCCGGTTCGCAGCAAACCGAATCCGCAATCAACTGCCCGAGATGTTCACGGGCAAGCCGTGCAAGCGCGATCTCCTCTACCTTCCCGCCAGCGTTCCTGATGGCTTGCAGCTTGCGCATCAACGGATGCGCGGCATCGACTTCATTGTCCCGATAGGCGCCGATCACCATCAGGTGCTGCAGGTCCGACCGTGTCAGCAGATCCTCCAGCAAGTCGAGCGTCGCCGCGTCGAGCCATTGAAGATCATCGAGGAAGAGAGCCAGCGGATGTTCCGGCCGGGCGAAAACACCAATGAATCGGCGAATCACGAGCTGAAAGCGGCTTTGCGCCTGCTGCGGCTCAAGCTCCGGCACCGGCGGCTGGTCACCCGTGATGAGCTTCAGCTCGGGGATGAGGTCGGTCATGAGCCGCGCATTCGGCTCCAGGGCCTCCAGCAGCGCGCCGCGCCAGCTCGCCAGTTCGGTGTCCCGCTTGCCGAGCAGCGGCCGCACCAGGCTCTGGAAAGCCTGCACCAGCGTCGAATAGGGAATGTCGCGCTTGTACTGGTCGAACTTGCCGGATGCAAAGAGCCCCCGCGGCGGCACCAGCACCTTGTGCAACTCATTGACGACGGAGGTTTTTCCGATGCCGGAATACCCCGAGACCAGCACCAGTTCCGTTGCGCCGCTTGTGACCACGCGGTCGAAGGCCGCGAGCAACGTATCGACCTCGCGCTCCCGGCCGTACAGCTTCTCGGGGATCACCAGCCGGTCGGGCGTGTCGTGTTCCCCCAGCGGGAACGCATCGACCTGGCGATCGCGCTCCCAGCCAGCGAGGCAGCGTCGCAGATCCTGCTCGGCGCCGGCCGCGGTCTGGTAGCGCTCCTCGGCCGTCTTGGCGAGCAGCTTCATGACGATGTGGGAGAGCGGAGCCGGTACCGGCGTCAGGCGCTCGCTGGGCGGCACCGGCTTTCGGGCGATATGGCAGTGCACCCATTCCATCGGGTCGGCCGCCGAAAAAGGCAGCGCGCCGGTGAGCATCTGGTAGAGCACGACGCCGAGCGAATAGAGGTCGCTGCGCGAATCGATGGAGCGATTCATCCGACCGGTTTGTTCGGGCGCCATGTAGGCGAGCGTGCCGGCAATGGTTTCGGGCGGCTCGGGCGCCTGGTGCTCGCGCGGCAGCCGCGAGGCGATGCCGAAGCCGGTGAGCCGCGCCCGTCCGTCCGTGCAGTTCACGAGGATATGGGCGGGCTTGAGGTCCTTATGGACGAGGCCGCGCTGATGGAGTTGGCCCAGCGCCGCCGCGATGCCGACGGCGAAGTGCAAGACACTCCCCACCTCCATGGGCGCGGCGAGCAGCCGCTCGAGCGGCTCCCCCCCCGGATCCTCGAGCACCAATAAGGTCCGGCCGTCTTCGCGCAGAAGCTCCAGCGGCCGCACCGCCCACGCGCTATCGAGTTCATCCTTCAGCCTGAATTCGTGAGCGAGGCGATCGAGGCTGGCGGACGATGGATAGTCGGCGGCGGGCCGCACAATCAGAACGTTGTCGGCGCCGCTATTGCCCGGGCGCTGGCCTCGACAGAAGACGCGCTCGCCGTCCTCCCACAAGATTTGAAGGCTTAGGCTGTTACCCATCGGCGCTGAAACCATGTGAAGGGTTCATCTTGCACTTTGCTGCAGGCTGCTGCCCGGCGTTGGGCCAAGAGGACGCCACATTCGTCCGCCACAACCGGGCAGGATGCGCTCAGAACGCCATTTGCGCCACGGCATTTACGCAGCATCGACGCTGCAGCGGTAGGCGTCTCCCTAGATTACACCTTGATGATTCGTCCACCGGCCGGGTTGGGTCGGCAAGTGACCTTCGTTCACGCCGGAAATCGGTGACGAGCCCAAAAAAATTGCGCCTGGTCGCGGTATGACACGCGAGCAGGCGCCAGTTCCCTTTACCTCTTCCCTTTTCTGCTTCTTGTCTGGTTGCCCCGGTCGCGCCGCATTGAAGCGACACGGCCGGAGCCAATCCGTCAGAACTTATGGCGAATATTGACCATGACCCCCGTCTGGTTCTCGCCCGGCGTGATGGTGCTGCCGAAGCCGTTCAGGCCAAGGTTGGAGTTGTCCTTGTTGCGCACGTACCCCACGTTCAGGAAGGCATCGGTGCGCTTGGACAAGGCGTAATTGGCCGACGCGACCAGCATCCACGGATCCTGTCCGTTACGCCGGTTATTCAGGTAGTAGCCCGCGCCGGTCAGGGTGAGGGCGGGCGTGGCCTGGAAACGGTAGCCCAGCCAGAACAGGTCGTTGCGACGCGCGACACCGATATCGCCGTTGAACCAGCGATAGCCGGACAAAACCGTCGAGCTGCCGAAGCTGAAGTTGGCCGCCGCCGCGATGCGCCGGTCGGTCTGGCCGGAGCTCTGTCCGGTGATGCCACGCGTGCCTTGTTGCTGGTCATAGATCACGGTGGCGCCGAAGTTGCCGCCGGCGTATTCCAGGCCGCCGCCAAACGCACGGTCGCTCTTGACGTCGCCGGGTACCTCGGTGCCGAGCGACGTGGTGCCGCCGCTGGTGATGCTGGTACCGCGGGCAAAGCTGTACAGGGCGGTTGCGGTGACGGGGCCGAACTTGCCCGTGTACTTGGCCGTGTTGTCGTAGCGGCCCGCAAGGTTGGTATCGATCGACAGCGCCGAATAGCGTGCCGCCAGCACCATCGGTTCATAGTTGATCAGCAGGTCGAAGAGGGCGTTCTGCTGCCGGCCGAGCGTGACGCGGCCCCACTTGTGGTCCAGGCCCACGAACGCCTGGCGGCCGAACAAGCGGCCGCCCTGGCTGGATACACCGCTGTCGAGATCGAAGCCGCTCTCCAGCGCGTAGACCGCTTTCATGCCGCTGCCCAGGTCCTCCACGCCGCGCAAGCCCCAGCGCGAGCCCGACACGTTGCCGGACGTCATGCGAAACAGCTTGTCGCCGGCGGCATTGGCGTGGCTCAGGTATTCCAACCCGATATCCGCGACGCCATACAGCGTGACGGACGATTGCGCGGCGGCGAATGGTGCAGCCATGGACAACAGCACTGCTGCGTAATACCGACTCTTCATAGGGCTCCTCCGTTGTGGTCTTGTATGTGTGCGGAGTCTGTGAGATGTCGTGCGATGGCGTCAAAGCCCATGCGACAACTGTGCCGTGCAATGAAATTGAAGACACTTGGAGTACCTGCCGGTGCGGGTAAACCTCATGGAAGCTGGCGGTCCTTGCTGCCAGAATGGACCTAACAACCGTAAGGGACGAGGGGTGCGGATGCAGGCGCGTGCGCGCGCGTGACGATGTTCCCTTCTGCAAGCTGTACGGAGTCGCAATGAATCCTTCCTCACCCGTCACCATGACGCTGGAGCGTGGCCTCCAGGTACTGCGCGCCTTCCGCGCGGAGCGCGTGCCCCTGACCAACGGCGAACTGGTGCGCCGGACGGGCCTGTCCAAGTCCACGGTGTCGCGCCTGACCATGACGCTGGTCAGCATGGGCTTCCTGCGCCGCGTGGCGGGCGGGCCGCAATTCGAGCTGGCCAGCGGCCCGCTCGGCATTGGCCACGCCTACCTGGAAACCAACGCGGTCACGCGGCTGGCCCATCCGTTCATGCAGCAGCTGGCCGACCGCCTCAACGTTTCGGTGGCGCTGGCGGTGCCCGACCAGCTCGACATGCTCTATGTCGCGTATCGCACCAGCACGCGCATCGCCACGCTGCGGCTGGGCACAGGATCGCTGTTGCCGATGGGGCTGACGGCGATCGGGCGGGCGTGGCTGTGGGGATTGCCCGAGGACACCCGGGCTGGCTACATTGCATCCGTGGTAGAGGCAGCGGGGCCGCAGGCCGAAGAGGTGCAGAAGAACATCGAGGCGGCGTTCGAGGACCTGCGCACGAGCGGCGTGTGCATGTCGGTCGGCGAATACCAGCGCAATGCCTATGGCATCGCGCTGCCGCTCAGGGTGGGGCGCGCGGACACGCTGATGGCGCTGAACTGCGGGGCGGTCGAACTCCGGCCGGACGTCGATGCGATCCGGGCGCGCATCGTGCCGGAACTGACGACCGCAGCGGTGGAGCTGATGGTGCTGCTGCGCGATGTCGGCAGTGAGGCTTAGCGGGCCGGGGCCGGGGCCGCGTTCCGTGCTCTGGAAGCCATTGTCCGGGCCGCGGGCAGGCGCGGCGCTCCGGACCGCGCCACGGCATTCCAAAGTACGGCACAACACCGCTGCGTTGATTGACTTGCCTCGGTGCGTCGCGCACGCTGGACCTATGCGATGGCGCTCCTGATACAGCATGAACTGTCTTGACCACATCGCGCCGCAGCAACCGTGCAACCCATACGCTGGATTTTCGATGAGTGACTCTCTGCACAATGACTGGATCCCTACGGGAGACGATATCGCCACGGCGAACGTGTCGGCGCTGGTCGCGCGCCTGGGCCTGAAGGATTACGACGAACTGCTGGCCTTCTCCAACGAGAAGCCCGACGCCTACTGGGACGCCGTCATCGACTTCTGCGGGATGGTGTGGGACGTTCCGTACGTGCAGTACGTGGACGCTTCCAAGGGCAAGCCGTTCCCGAAGTGGTTCCCGGGCGGGCAGCTCAACTGGGTCAAGTCCGCGCTCAAGTGGGCGGACGATCCCGCGATGGCATCGCACACCGCCGTGGTGGCCGAGAAAGAGGGCGGCGCGGTCGAGCAACTGAGCTATGCCGAGCTGGCGCGCAAGGTGGCCGGCTTTGCCGGCGGCCTGAAGGCGCTCGGCGTCAAGCGCGGCGACCGCGTTGGCCTGCTGATGGAAAACGGCGTCGAGGCGACAGTGACCTCGCTGGCCATCGCCTGGATCGGCGCGGTGACCGTGCCGCTGTTCAGCGGCTTCGGCGTCGATGCGATCGTGTCGCGCCTGTCGTCGTGCTCGGCCAGCGCGCTGGTGGCCACCACCGGCTTCTCCCGCCGGGGCAAGTGGGTTGATACGCGCAGCCTGGTCGACGAGGCGCTGTCGCGCCTGCCGGACATCGGCACCACGGTCTGGAAGCATGCGGGCGAAGCGATCGCCTTCGGCGACAAGGTACTGGACTGGCGGCAGGTGGCCAGCGCGCAGCCGGATGCCGCGCCCGAGCGGATGTCGCCGGACGATCCCTTCATGATCATCTATACCTCCGGCACCACCGGGAAGCCCAAGGGCACCGTGCATACCCACGGCAGCTTCCCGATGAAGATCGCGCACGATTCGGCCATCCATTTCAATGTCAGCCCGAAGGATGTGTTCTGCTGGCCGGCGGACATGGGTTGGGTCGCCGGCACGCTGGTGATGTCGTGTGCGCTGCTGCGCGGCGCGACGCTGGTGTGCTATGACGGCGCACCGGATTACCCGGACTGGTCGCGCATGTCGCGCATCGTCGAACGCTACGGCGTGACGCACTTCGGCTCGGCGCCGACGCTGATCCGGGGCCTGGCCGCCAACGAGGCCATCGCCACGCAAGGCGATACGTCGACGGTCAGGCTGCTGATCACGGCCGGCGAGGGCATCGATCCTGAACACTTCCTCTGGTTCCAGAAGGCGTTCGGCGGTGGCCGCCGCCCGGTCATCAACTACACCGGCGGTACCGAGGTATCCGGGGCGCTGCTATCCAGCGTGATCGTCAAGCCGATCAGCCCGGCCGGGTTCAATACCGCCTCGCCGTCGGTGGCCGCCGACGTTGTGGATGCGGATGGCAAGTCGCTGACCAACACCGTGGGCGAGCTGGCGATCCGCCGGCCGTTCGTCGGCATGACGCAGTCGTTCTGGCAGGACGACGAGCGCTATCTCGACACCTACTGGCACACCGTGCCGGGCATCTGGGTGCACGGCGACCTGGCGCTGCGCCGCGACGACGGCACCTGGTTCATGATGGGCCGCTCCGACGACACCATCAAGCTGGCGGGCAAGCGCCTTGGCCCGGCCGAGATCGAGGACGTGCTGCTCGAACTGCCCGAGATCGCCGAAGCCGCCGCGATCGGCGTGGAGGATCCGGTCAAGGGGCAGAAGCTGGTCGTGTTCCTGGTGCCATCGGCTGCCATGCCGCAGTCGAACGAGGCACTGGCGGCCGCTGTCAGCAAACATGTCGACGGCCGGCTGGGGCGCCCGTTCCGCCCGTCCGTGGTCCACGTGGTCGCGCAGCTGCCGAAGACGCGCAGCTCCAAGATCATGCGCCGCGTGATCCGCAGCGTTTACACCGGCCTGCCTGCCGGCGACCTGTCCGCGCTGGACAACCCGCCGGCACTTGAAGAGATTCGCGCCGCTGCCGCGCATTGACGCCGCCGTGAGGGCGTCATTGATTGACGGGAGCGTGTGTATTTCCTTGTTCGCTGGACACGCCCCCGCACTTTTATTCAGGAGATTCCATGTCGAAAAGCAATGCCGCCGCGGGCGCGGCCTATGAGAACTATTCGAGCCTGGCGTTTGACCGCCCCGGCGAGGGCGTACTGCGCATCACGCTGAACCGTCCCGAGCGCCTGAACGCGCTGGATGCGCGCGGCCATGACGAGATTGCCCGCGTGTGGCGCGATATCGATGCCGACCCGAGCGTGAGCGCGGTGGTGCTGTGCGGCGCGGGCAAGGCCTTTTCCGCCGGTGGCGACTTCGAGATGGTCGAAGAGATGATCGACTCCTTCGACGCGCGCGCCCGCGTCTGGCGCGAGTCGAAGGACCTGGTCTACAACATCATCAACTGCTCCAAGCCGATCGTTTCGGCCATCCACGGCTCCGCTGTCGGTGCCGGGCTGGTTGCAGCGCTGCTGGCTGATATCTCGGTGGCGGCGCGCACCGCGCGGCTGGTCGATGGCCATACGCGCCTCGGCGTTGCCGCCGGCGACCACGCCGCGATTGTGTGGCCGCTGCTGTGCGGCATGGCCAAGGCCAAGTACCACCTGCTGCTGTGCGAGCCGGTGAGCGGCGAGAAGGCGGAGCAGATGGGCCTGGTGTCGCTGGCCGTGGATGAGGCAGAGCTGCAGGACACGGCGGTGTCGATCGCCACGCGTCTGGCCAATGGCGCGCCGTCGGCGATCCGCTGGACCAAGTATGCGCTGAACAACTGGCTGCGCCAGGCAGGCCCGACCTTCGATGCTTCGCTGGCGCTGGAGATGTTCGGCTTCGGCGGCCCCGAGGTCAGGGAAGGCGTTGCCTCGTTCCGCGAGAAGCGCGCTCCGGTGTTTCCGCGCACGACCACGGCCTGAGCGGGAAGGGCGCGGCACGCTGTGGTGGCGGCGAACGGGGCGTTCGGAAATTGCACAGGCAGGAAATCGGCCTTGCGGCGATGATATCCATCGTCGCATCGTCCCTCACCACCTTCCGAGCCAACATGCGCGTTCATCTGCAATCCCACATGCACGTCAGCCTGCAGCGGCTGTTGCTGGCCTTTCCGCTAACGGTCGCCGTCACGCACGGCAGGCTGGTGATCAGGCGGCGCGGGTACGAACGCCTGCTGTCGCCGGGGCAGGAGGCTGCCATCGCCCCCTTCGAAGCCATCGACCTGCACCTGGACGGAAGCAGCGTGCAGCCAGCCGCCTGTAGCCTGGAGATCCAGGGCATGGTGCCGGCCGCCGTGCAGGCATCGCTGCATCACCGCATCTGCAAGCGGGTATTCCTGCAGCCGCAGTACGCCTGGAGCGCGGCCTTTATCGCCGAACGGCTGGATATTTCGACTGCGCAGGTGCGCCGCACGCTGTTCTCCCAGGGCACGGCCCTGACCGATCTTTGCCGCACGCAACGGCTGATGCGGGTGCTGTTCGAAGCCATGGCGGGCGACGTCGCGATGTCCAATCTTGGGCGCTTTGCCGGCTGGCCTGCCAATAGCGACCTCGACTCTGCTTTCTACGATCGCTTTGGCTTGACGATGGATGCCGCGCGGCGGCTGGCACTGCATCGCTCGCCCGAGCAGCGCCGCTCGGTGGCCTGATCCGGGCGGCGCGGCGCGCCCGTTTCCGCATCGCCCCGGCGCGGCATTTCCGAAGTACGGAACGCCTCGGGCGCCTTGATTGACTGGCAAGGGGCCGACGGTCACGATCGATTCCACCAGGCCCCGCCTTATGCGGGCGCGGCAGCCAGTCAAATATGGAAACGAACAAAGATGTCCAAGGTGCTTGAAGGTATCCGCGTCCTCGATTTCGGACGCTTCATTGCCGGCCCTTTCTGCGCAGCGCTGCTCGCGGACTACGGTGCCGACGTCATCCGCATCGATCGGGTAGGTGGCAGCGAAGACCGGTTCATCGTGCCGGTCACGGACTCGGGGGAGGGGGCGCTGTTCCTGCAGTGCAACCGCAACAAGCGCTCGATCACGCTGGACATCGACAGCGAGGAGGGCCGCGAGGTGGTGCGCCGCCTGGTGGAGACGGCCGACGTGGTGGTGGCGAACATGCCGCCGAAAACGCTGGCGAACCTGGGGCTGGATTATGCGACGCTGAGCGCGATCAATCCGGGCATCATCCTGACCGCTTCGACGGCCTTCGGCTCGCATGAAGGCGCGGGCCACCGGGTCGGCTTCGACGGGGTGGGGCAGGCGATGAGCGGTGCAGTCTATATGTCGGGCACGCCCGACAGCCCCACCAAGGCGATGGTGCCTGTCGTCGACTTTTCCACGGCTTTGTCGTGCGCGCTCGGCACGGTGATGGCGCTCTATGAGCGGCGCAACAGCGGGCGCGGGCAATGCGTCGAGGCGTCGCTGCTGCAGACGGCGCTGAACCTGTCCAGCGGCGCGCTGATCGAGGAAGCGGCGCTTGCCATCGACCGGCAGGCGATGGGCAACCGCAGCCCCTCCTATGGGCCCTCGGACATCTTCCGCGTGGCCGACGGCTGGATCATCGCCCAGGTGATCGGGCAGCCGCTGTTCCGGCGCTGGGCCAACCTGATCGGCGCGCCGGAGCTGGTGGACGATCCCCGCTTCAGCGACGACCTGCGGCGTGGCGAGCACGGTGAGTTCTTGAGCGACCTGATGGGCAAATGGTGCGCCAGCCGCACCCGCGATGACGCGCTGCGGGAACTGGAGAAGGCCAAGATCCCGGCAGCGCCGATCTATTCCCCGCGCGAGGCACTGGATGATGCGTCGATCCAGGAGTCCGGCGCTTACATCTGGCTCGACTATCCCGGCCTGCCGCGCAAGGCGCCGATCGTGGCCCCGCCAGCGGTGCTGTCGCGCACCCCGCCTGAGGTTGCGCGGCGGCCGCCCACGGTCGGTGAGCACACCGAAGAAGTCCTTGCCGAGGTCGGCTTTGACCGCGCGCAGGTGCAAGCCATGCGCAAGGCAGGCATCGTCTGACAACGCCGTCGCACCATGGCAATTCGCGCTACGCGATTCCCCGGTTCGCCAGTGACTACTTGAGCGCAACCGGGCCGCTCCACTAGCATCGATTCAGAGTAAGCGGGCTCCGCCTCCAGGGAACGACGAACAGGTCCGGCAGCGCATGTCGCATGCAGGCCAGCTTCATCCGGCGTCCGCAAGCTACCTGACGTGTGTGACGGAGACGCAGCCATGATGCAAACGAGACGGGATGTCGCCAAGGGAGACGTGAGGGTGGTTCCACTGGCCCGAGGCCTGGCTGTGCTGTCCGCATTCAGTGCGGCACAGCCGTGGATGGGCAATCATGAGATTGCCGTGGAGACGGGCCTGCCGGCACCCACAGTGTCCCGGATGGTGCATTCCCTGGCGGCGTTGGGGTATTTGCGCTATGACGAGACCCAGCGCAAATACCGGCTCGCCGCGGCCGCATTGACCCTTGGCTACGCGGCTGTGGCAGGCGATGGGGTGCAACACGCCGCCCGCGTTGAAATGCAGAGGTTTGCCGATGCCAGTGATACCCACGTCATTCTGGGAACGCGCGACCGGCTCGATGTCATCGTCAACGAATCGCAGGCTGGCAAGAACGTGCAGCTCGACACCCACCTTGCGACAGGGATCCGCGTGCCGATCGCTTCGTCCCCGATGGGCTGGGCGCTTCTTGCCGCGTTGCCTGAACAGGAGCGCTTCTACCTCCAAAGCAACGTCGAACGCAAGAGCGGCCGGGACTGGCCAGCGCTGCGCAGGCAGATGGCCGAAGGCATGTCACAGCTTCACGAGTTCGGCTTCTGCATGTCGTTTTGCGGTCGCGAGCTGGCTTCGGTTGCGGTGCCCGTCCGCGTGCCCGGGCATCCGTCGGTGGTGCTGGCCTGTGTCGGCCGCAGCATGAACCGCGCGAGGGTGGAGAGGGAACTGGGCCCCAGGCTGGCCGCGACAGCGCATGCCCTGGAGGAGCGGCTCAGCGTGCATCACTGATGGCGCGATGGTGGACCCCGTCCACCATCAGATCTGTGCATCGGTATCCCGAAGCAGGTCGACAAGCTCGGCTGCCGCGGCTTTCAGCATTGGCGCGATACGTTGTGTAATGGCGGTCATGTCCGGCTCAAGCGCAACGGCGCCGCAACTCAGCGACATCAGTGTTGCCGAACGTCCCACCGTGACCGGAAGTGCAATCCCATATGCGTTGCGCTGATAGGTGCCCAGGGACGTGCATACGCCAAGGGTCTGGAGATCCTGGAAGGCCGCCCCGATGCCGCGTTCGAGTTCGCCGGCACGCGCGCCGGCGGCATGCTTGAGGGCTTCCAGATAGTCATGCCGGTCGTCAGTCCGCAAGCCCCATAGCCAGGCTCGGCCGCTCGCCGTCCAACCCATCGGAAGCAGCGATCCGACGCCGAGGCGCAGGGTCGAAATGCGGGAACTGGTCCGATGCGCGATGTACAGCATATCGAGCTGGTCGGGCACGGCGAGCGAGACGGACACGTTGAGCCGGTCCGCCAACGCCTGCATGAATGGATGCACGCGCTCGGTGACGGGGTTGGTTTCCAGGTAGGTGTCCCCGATGTCGAGAGAACCCGATGCCAGTTCGAACTGCGTGCTGCCGGCTACGCGGCGAATAAAGCCCAGCGCGACCAGGGTGGTGGTCAGGCGCGATACCGTTGCTTTGGACAAGCCAGTGCGCCTGACGAGTTCGGCATTTGTCAGTGGCGTACGTTCGGCACGGAAGGCGCGAAGCACATGCAGGCCCCGCTCCAGGGTCATCGTGATTTGCGCGGGACGTGTCATGAATGCTTGCCCTTTCCGTGCGCCGCTGCCGGTGGCGTGCTTATCGGTTCTCTTTTCCGCGCCGGCGTGCGCTGCGTTTTCCATACCGCTGAGACTGATGGTAAGGGCGCCAACCGCGCGGCTCAAATGCCGATTGGCGAGGCCACGATTACCGGAATGCGAACGCACCGCGTGCCACGGATTCGCGGGTAACGAATCGGGACTTCGTGGTTTGTCATTTGATGCGGCGCGGCAAGGCTTTTACGATTCCAGTACTCATTGATCCGGCCTTGACGCCGGTTCGCCTGCGGGTCGCAACGTCAGGATTCTTTCGAAAGTTGCGAGATTCGCTTCCAGTGCGCATCCTCCTTCGGCAACTCAGAGAGAAACTGGCGGCGATCCGCGATGTCGACGTACATCGACTGATGCGCGCAGAACGCCTTGAACGCGGACGACTGGGCGATACGAACCAGTTCGTCGGACAGGCGTTCCACGACTGGCGCCGGCGTCGCCACAGGTGCCAGGGCCGCGATCCACGACGCCACCTGGAAGCCCGCAACCCCAGCCTGCGCCGCGGTCGGAACATCCGGGATCTCGAGCCATCGCCCGGGGCTGGTGACGGCGAGCCCGCGCAGCTTCCCTGCCTTGACCATCGGCACCACGCTTGGTGCCCCCTGGCTGGTGAAGTCCACCTGGCCGGCGATGACGTCTGTCACGGCGGGGCCGTTACCCTTGTAAGGGACATGCTTTGCGCGCGTCTTCGTCAGGTCGTTCAGCATCACGGAGCAAAGATGAGAGGTGCTGCCCGCTCCCCCGGATGAAAACGTGATCTCGCCCGGCTTGCGCTTCATGGCCGCGATCAGGTCGCCCAAGGTCTTGTAGGGCGAATCGGCCTTGACCACGATGCACAGCGCGGAACTGCTCACCCTGGCAAGCGGAACAAAGTCCTTGACCGGATCGAATGTGACCGGGCCATCGACAAACCACCGCGTGGTCAGGTGCGGAACACCGGCGAACAGCAGCGTATGCCCGTCACCGGCCGCCTTGGCAACGGCGTCGGTGCCGATAAGGCCGCCGGCGCCGGCGCGGTTGTCCACCATGACCGGGGTCTTCAGGCTCTTTGCCAGCGCCTCGGCGACGAATCGCGCGGTGATGTCGACCGCCGTGCCCGGCGAGGCCGGCACCACAATGCGAATCGGCCGCGACGGGTATTGCTGTGAAAAGGCCGTCGGCGCGCAAACGGCGGCCCCTAGTGACGCCACGGATGTCAGGAAATGCCTTCTGCTGAACATACAGTCTCCTCTGCTATGCCTCGAAGATAGGCCCGGCCAGCGGGCCCGGCAATCAGCGCTGGCGCACCGTTCCGTGCTTTGAGTACAGGCGGACGTTTCGATGCACGGAACGCCGTGGGCTGGCAAGTTGAGTTCCGGGGGGACTGGGCGCACGATCGGAACGTGCCGCCTCTCGGAGGCGCGGACGCTTTCGCGCCCATTGCAGTCGTGCGCGAAAACACGATCCAGATACCAGGAGACAATAGTGGGACCACTTGCTGGAGTGCGCATCGTGGAGCTGGCGGGAATCGGGCCGGCTCCCTTTTGCGCCATGTTGCTTGCAGACCTCGGCGCGACCATCATCCGCGTTGACCGGAAAGAGCCATCGGGGCTGGGCCTGTCACGGCCGCTGCAGTTTGATCTGGTGTTGCGCAACCGCAAGTCGATTCAGGTCGACTTGAAGGATCCGGCGGATCTGGAGTTGGTGCGTTCCCTGATCGACAAGGCTGACGCCCTGATCGAGGGGTTCCGCCCCGGTGTCACCGAGCGGCTCGGGCTCGGTCCTGACGCGTGCCTTGCGCGCAATCCGAAGCTGGTATACGGCAGGCTGACGGGCTGGGGCCAGGATGGGCCGCTGGCCCAGACGGCAGGGCACGATATCAACTACATCGCCATCACCGGACTGCTCAATGCGATCGGGCGCGAGGGCCAGGCGCCGACGGTACCGCTCAATGTCGTTGGCGACTATGCGGGCGGCTCGGTCTATGCCGCACTCGGTATCGTGAGTGCCCTCCTGGAGGCACGTTCCTCCGGCAAGGGCCAGGTCGTGGATGCCGCCATCGTCGATGGCGTGGCGTCGCTGCTGACCGTGCATACCGGGCTGCGCGCGGCAGGCCTGACGGGGCCGGACCGGGGCACCAACCTGCTGGATTCGGGAGCGCCTTTCTACGATGTCTACGCGTGCGCCGACGGCAAATACGTGTCGATCGGTCCGATCGAGCCCAAGTTCTATCAGCAGCTTCTCGAGCGGCTGGAACTGGATGCGTCTGCGCTGGGCAAGCAGGCGGACCGTGCCGACTGGCCGACCGCCCGCCGCGTGTTTGCGGCGCAGTTCATGACGCGAACCCGTGCGCAGTGGACCGAACTGCTGGAAGGCAGCGACGTGTGCTTTGCGCCCGTGCTCGACCAGGAAGAAGCCTTTGCGCATCCGCATCTGAAGGCGCGCGGCACCTTCGTTGAGGTGGATGGCGTGATGCAGCCGCGCCCGGCGCCGCGCTTTTCGCGCACCAGCCCGGCCGATCCGGTTCCCCCGGCTGCCGCGACGCCGGAGAACGCCGCGCAGGCACTGGCGGAATGGCTTTCCAAAGAGGAGCTCGATCACCTGGCCGCCGCTGGCCTCTTCCAGAAGGAGGCAACGCGATGATGACACGCCGCACCTTCCTGCAGTCGCTGCCGGGGCTGGCGGCTGTACCGGTATCGTTCCCGGCTTCGGCGCTGGCCCAGGCCTATCCGTCCCACCCGGTGCGAATCATCGTGCCGGTCAGCCCCGGCTCGGGCAGCGATGTCGTGGCGCGCTACATGAGCGCTGAGTTGACGAAGCTCCTGGGCTCACCGTTTGTCGTGGAAAACCGCCTTGGCGCAAGCGGGATCATCGGCACCGATTTCGTGGCGAAGGCGCCCCCGGATGGCTACACGCTGCTGTGCACGTACGCCGCGCACTATTCGAACCAGTGGGTCGAAAAGACGCCGTACGATGCGGTCAGGGACTTCGAGCCGGTCGCCCGGCTGGGCATGTCGGCGTTGCTGCTGACTACCGCGGCCAATTCGCGGTTCCGCACGGTTCAGGACGTCATCGCAGCGGCCAGGCGCAAGCCCGGGAGCGTGTCCTTCGGATCCTCCGGAAACGGCACCACGTCCCACATGGCGGCGGCGCTGATGAGCAGCATGGCCGGCATCGAAATGACCCACGTCCCGTACAAGGGGCCGGCGCAGGTCGCGGTCGATACGGCGAGCGGCCAGGTCGACGTCGGCTTCGGCGGCGTGGCCTCGTCGCTGGCGCTGGTCAAGGCGGGCCGCCTGCGCGTGCTGGCGGTCACCAGCCTGCAGCGCTCGAGCCAGCTTACGAGTGTCGTGACCATGGACGAGGCCGGCCTGAAGGGCTATGAGCTGATCTCGCCGATCTGGGTCATGGCCCCGCGGGGCACACCGCCTGCCATCGTCACGCAACTGTCCAAGGCCATGACGGCGGCTGCCGCGACGCCCGCTTTCAAGTCTTACTGTATCGGGCAGGGACTGGAGGTCGACATCGCGGATGCTGCCGCGGTTCGCGCCAATGCACCGGCTGAACTGGAGCGGTGGAAGAAGCTGGTAGCCCTGACGGAAGCCAAGGCAAAGGCCGGGTGATATGGAGTGCGAGCCGACGCAGGTCGGCTCGCTCGTTTGCTTTGATGGTTTGTCCGATTCGACGAATCCCGGCGCCTGCTTGCCGGGCAATGTCGGCCGTTACACCAGGCGCATGATCTCTTCGTCAGGCGCCCGGCTCGTCCGGAAGCTGTTCGCTGCGTGATCGGGATCTGCATAGCCAAACGAGATGGCACAGATCATCTTGCGGTCGTCGCCGATGCCGAAGTGCGAGCGGACGAACCCGGCGTGCCGTGCCAGTGCCGCCTGTGGCGTCGTGGCGACACCGTGCGCATGCGCAGCCAGCAGGAAGGAAGCGACAAAGCCGCCGCAATCCACCGCCCCGTATGGTCCGAGATCCGCAGCTGTGGTAACGATCGCCACGTGCGGCGCCCCGAACATCCTGAAGTTCTCGAAGCTCTGGCTGGCGCGGCGCTCGCGGTCGTGACGCTCGATCCCGAGCGCTTCATAGAGCCGGTATCCCGTTTCCTGCCTGCGCTGCGCGTGGACCCCGCGATATTCCTCAGGGAAGGGCAGGTCCGAGTCGACCTCGGGGGCATCGGCGGCGTGCTCGACCAGTGCGCTGCGAAACCGCTCCGTGGCCGCCACCGAGCCGATGACCAGGTGCCAGGGCTGCACGTTGCACCAGGAAGCGGTCTTCTTCGCAACGTTGACGATGCTTCGAATCACCGGCTCTGGCACAGGTTTGGCCAGGTATGCCCGGCATGTGAACCGATTCGACATCAACCGCTGGAGGGTGTCGACGTCGCTCCCGGACGGGATGCTGGCGGTGTCGTGCTGCATTGCTTGTCTCCTAACAATCGTGAAGCGGCCGCCCCGGCCCATCCGGACAGGGCGGCGGGTCTTGCCTAGTGCGTCAGGGCCATCAGGTCGGCGGCCTTGATGCGTGGATCCATCTGCCTGAGCGTGGCCAGGAGCGTCTGCGCCCGGTCTTCGCCAAGCACGCCGGAGGTCAGCTCCATGAACTTCGCGTCCTGCTCGCTTTCCGGCATCGGGTTCGCCAGTGAGCCGATCGGGTTTTCAACGAACACCTGCTCGGACGTGCCATCGCGGAACGCCACCGTCACATCGGCGACGAACTTGCCTGGGTAACGCTGTTCGAGTTCCGGCGCTTCGGTGATGCCGATGCCGCGCGCGGCTTCCGCTACCGGGCCCATGTCGAGCTTGCCGTCCAGGTAGTCGCGGTGCACCTTGTAGCCATTGCCCAGGCCGAGCACGGCGAATGCCATCTGCGTTGGCAGGCTGAACTGGACGTGCTCGATGTTCTTCGGCTCGTAGGCGTTGGCATTGGCGGTACCGACGACCACGTTGAAGGCGGGCTGGATGCGGACCTGGATGTCGGCAATGTCGGCGCGGCGCGCGGCGAACGGGCGGATGGCGTCGATATACGCATGGGTGCAATAGCAGGCGCAGTACGCCTTGAGCCAGACCGTGCCGATCTCGAATGGCTGGTCGAGGCCGAAACGCGCCTCGGGGCGTTCGCCGGCGCCACGCTGCAGGAACGTACGGAAGAACCCCTTGTTGCCGCTCAGGAAGGAGCGAGGCCCCGTGATGCCAGCTTGCGCCATATCCGCGGAGACCATGCCGTTGCGCGTGCCGATGCCGGCGTGCACCCGCTTGACCGATCCGCCGGTAGAGGTGTACTCCGTAGTGCCAGCCGCATGGCTCAGCGCGATGGAGAGTGCGTGCAGGGTGGTCTCCGCATCGAACTTGCGCAGCTTGGCAACGACCGCCGCGGCACCGAAGCTGGACAGCACGGCGTGCGGGTGATAGCCGCGTTTGAGCAGGTCCGGCGCTGCCAGGACGCCGATCCGGGTGTAGACCTCGTAGCCGGCCACGATCGCGGTGATGACCTCTTCCAGGCTCGAGCCCAGTTCCTCGCCAAGCGCGAACGCCGCGGGGATCACGCAGCTGCCGGGATGACTGGCGCTGGCCCCGTGCGCATCGTCGTACTCGAAGCCATGCCCATAGGCCGCGTTGACGAATGCGGCGTCCGCGGCACTCATGGTGGCGGTGCTGGCGGCTACCCGGCTGCGGCCGGGGCGTTGCTGGGCGGTGGCGAACGACAGCACCTGGCGCGACCAGGGCATCTGTGATGTGCCGATCTGCAGGGCGAGCTGGTCGCGCATGAGGCGGCTGACCCCTGCATGCGCAGCAGCGTCTAGCTGATCGAACGTCAGGTCCTGGATGAGGCGAACCACGGCGTGCTCAAGGGGAGGGCAGTTGGTCGGCGTAATGGAATCGGGTTGGGTGGTAGTCACGGGAGTTTCCCCTGGCGAAGTGTTGGACGCGTCTGGCCCGCGCTCAATGGCGATGCGGTCTGGTTTGGTGAGCAGATTCCTCGTGAGCATCCGGCGTGTCAATCCGGGGCGCGATCCGGTTCCGTACATTGAGCGGGCGCCGCGGCCCGCTCGAGAGGCAGCCGCGACTCGCCGGACATCACGCTATACTCGCTTTGCGATTCGCAGCTCACGTAAACCGGCGCCCCCGACGTCAGGCATGCTCTCTACGCTGCAATGCAGCGAGGGCGCGACGCCTGGCCCGGGCGACAGACCGGTTCCCGGATTGGAGGAGACACAATGAGCACGCTGAGCGTGCATGGCCTGACCCGGCGGGTCGACCTGTTTACCCTGCGGCTGTTCCTGACCGTGGTGGAAGAGCGCCAGATCCGGCGCGCGGCCCTGCGCGAGAACATCGCCGCGTCCGCGGCGACCAAGCGCATCCAGGATCTCGAAGACATTGCCGGGGTGCAGCTCTTCGAGCGCAATCCCAATGGCGTGGTGCCGAGCGCGGCCGGCGAAGTCCTGGCGCGCCATTTGCGCCTGCTGTTCGAGAACCTGGAGGACATGCGCCGGGAGCTCGGCGAATTCTCCGAAGGCATTCGTGGCCATGTCACGGTGGGCACCACGGGCGCCGTCATCATCCAGTACCTGGCACGCGAGATTGGCGAGTTCTCACGTAACTTTCCGCTGGTCGAACTGGAGCTGAAACAGGACGCCAATACCAATCTCGTGCGCGCGGTGGTGGCGGGCGATGTCGACCTGGCCGTGTATATCGTCAGTCCGGATATCGACGATGAGCCACTGGACAGTCTCCCGTATCGCATCGACCGCCTCGTCGCGCTGGTCCCGCGTGGTCATCCGCTTGGGGAGCAGCCCGAGGTCGCATTCGCCGACCTGATCCGCGAGCCGTTCATTGCCATGCACCCGAACACCACGCTGATGTCCGACGTGAACCGCGCAGCGCGCGCGCTCGGCCAGGTCGTGCACCCAAGGTTCACGATCAATGGCCCGGAGGCCGCGCGCAGCCTGGTGGAGGCGGGTCTTGGCGTGACCATCCTGCCCGAATGCATGGTGCCGATCGAGGCCATGACACGCTCGACCGTGCTGCGGATTCCGGAGCCGTGGGCTACGCGCAGCGTGCGCATCGGCACGCGCAAGGGCAAGGCGATCACTTCGGCAACGCGCGCGTTGATCCGCCAGCTGACCGAGCAGCCTGAGCCGGCACCGTCCGAATCCAGCCCCACCGCAGGCGGTTGATCCAGATCGCCGATCGCGAATCGCCGCGTCGCGGAACATCACTTGGCGCGGCTTCTCGTTGCTGATTACCCTTGAGACGTGACGGGGCTTTGGCGTCCTACGGACGCGTAAGCCCCGCCTTTCAGGGGAACGCATCATGTCCGACGCTGTTACCGGCCGCTACTTCGAGCAGTTTGTCATCGGCGACGCCTGCCGGCATGCCATCCACAGGACAATCACCGAGGCCGATAACCTCCTGTTCAGCACGCTGACGTACAACACGGAGCCTTTGCACGTGGACCAGGCGTACGCCGAAGCCGCGCTGTACGGTACCCGCGCCGTCAACAGTATCTTCGTGCTGGGGCTGGTATCCGGCATCGCTGCAGCCGAACCGGCGCAGGGCCTGGTATCAGGGAACCTTGGATTCAGCGAGGTGCGGTTCACGCGGCCCGTCTTCATTGGCGACACCATCCACGCTGAGAGCGAGGTGGTGGACAAGCGCGACGACCCCACGCGCCCCGACGTCGGCATCATAGAACTGGAGCGTCGCGCCTATAACCAGCGAAACGAGGTAGTGGCCAAGTTTCGCAGTCTGCAGTGGTGGCCGAGGCGCCATCCCGCGGCCTGAGTGCCGGAGTGTTCCGCCATGCACGCGCAAGGAAATCCCGGCTGGTTCGCGCAATGCGAACCGGTGGTTCGCCAGTCACTACTTGAGTGCGACCGCCTGGACAACCTAGCATCTAGTCAATCCCGGGACATTGGCGGCCACTGCAAAATCCGCCAGGTTCGCGGTCAAAAAATTTTCGATGTTTATCTAACGTTTGTAAGGCGTTTCAATCGTGACCAGGAGACGAGGATGAGTGTAAGTGCCATGAAGCCGATGCGATCCATGATGTTCGTGCCGGGCAACAAGCCAGACTGGATCGAAAAATCGGTAGCAGCCAGTGCGGATGCGCTGATCCTGGATCTGGAAGACAGCGTGCCGCACGACCTGAAGGTCGAGGCGCGCGGCATCGTGCGCTCCAGGCTGGCGTGGCTGGCGCAGCAGGGCCAGCGCCTGTTCGTGCGGATCAACCGCAGCCCGCACCTTTATGACTTCGAGGACATCGTCGCCGTGGTCGGGCCCCATGTGGAAGGCATCGTGATCTCGAAGCCCATCGGGCCGGAGGATGTCGACTGCGTGTCGATGATGCTGTCGGAGGCGGAATACCGCAACGGCGTGGCACTGGGTTCGACCCGTGTCATTCCGCTGCTGGAAACCGCGCGTGCGCTGGAGCTGGCCTATGAGATCGCCAAACGCGACCGCGTCGGCGCCATCTGCGGCTGCACCGCCAGGAACGCGGATGTGGCGCGTGCGCTGGGCTATGTCTGGACCCCGGACGGCCGCGAAACGCTGTACCTGAAGTCGCGTGCGGTGATGGCGGCGCGCGCCGCCGGCAAGCTGCCCATTGGCGGCGTGTGGCAGCAGGTGCGCGACCTGGACGGCCTGAGGAAGTCGTCGCTGCTGGACCGCAACCTGGGCATGAGCGGCGAGCTGGTGCTGCATCCGTCCAATGTCGCCACCGCTAACGAGGTCTACAGCCCGTCGCCGGAAGAGGTGGCCTACTACGAAGGCATGATCGCCGCGCTGGAGCAGGCGCAGGCCAACGGGCGTGCCTCAACCATCTACGACGGCGAGCACATCGACATCGCCCACGTCAAGACGGCGCAGGACATTCTTGCGCTCGCCAAATCCTTTAGCGCGTGAACCAGCGCTTGCATTCACACCTGATTTGCCCAAGGAGACAAGAACATGGCCGGACTTTATTTCGAAGATTGCCGTGAGGGCCTGGTGGTCGAACACGCGATCCGCCGCACCGTCACTGAGACCGACAACGTGCTGTTCTCGGCGCTGACGTACAACTGCGCGCCGCTGCATATCGATGCCGAGTACTGCAAGGACTCGATCTATGGCCAGCGGCTGGTCAACAGCATGTTCCTGCTGGCACTGGTGGCGGGTGTCACGGTCTACGAGACCACGCTGGGCACCACGCTGGGCAACCTGGGCTTCCAGGAAATCAAGTTCCCCAAGCCGACCTTCCATGGCGACACCATCCGCGTGCGTACCGAGATCGTCAACGCGCGCCTGTCCAAGAGCCGCAACGACTCCGGCATCGTGACCTTCCGCCACGTCGGCATCAACCAGCGCGACGAGGAAGTCTGCGTGGCCGTGCGCACCGGCCTGATGAAGCTGCGCCCGCAGCAGTAAGACACGAATCCGGAGAACGAAGATGGCAGAGATTCTTTCCGCATCCTACGCCGCGCAGCGCCAGCGCGAACAGGAACTGGGCGAGGTCCGCGAAGCGGCCCGCACGCTGGCGAACAAGTTCCCGCTGTCCTACTGGCGTGAGTGCGACAAGGAAGAGAAGTACCCGTGGGAGTTCGTCAAGGCCTTCGCCGCCGCCGGCTGGATGGGCATCATGATGCCGGAGGAGTATGGCGGCATGGGCCTGGGCGTGACCGAGGCCGCGGTGATGCTGCAGGAGATCGGCGCCTCGGGCGCCGGCATGAGCGGCGCCTCCGCGATCCACTTCTACGTCTTCCCGCCGGCGCCGATCCTGCGCCACGGCTCGGAGGAGATGAAGAAGCGCTATCTGCCCGCGCTGGCGCGCGGCGAGATCCTGATGGCCTTCGGCGTGACCGAACCCACCTCGGGCGTCGACACCTCGCGCATCCGCACCCGTGCCGAGAAGAAGGGCGATCGCTGGGTCATCAACGGCCAGAAGGTCTGGAGCACCAACGCGCAGAACGCCAACAAGTACCTGATCCTGGCGCGCACCTCGCCGCGCGACGAGGCGCGTCCGCTGGACGGCATGACGCTGTTCTTTGCCGACATGGACCGCAAGCACTGCGACGTGCGCGTGATCGACAAGCTGGGCCGTGCCGCGGTGGACTCCAACGAGGTGTTTATCGACGGCCTGGAAGTGCCCGAGGAAAACGTCGTCGGCGAAGTGGGACGCGGCTTCCACTATCTGCTCGACGGCCTGAACCCGGAGCGTGTGGTGGTGGCGATGGAGGGCATCGGCATCGGGCGTGCGGCGCTGGACCTGGCGGTCGACTACGCCAACTCCCGCGTCATTTTCGACCGCCCGATCGGCAAGAACCAGGCCGTGGCCCACCCGCTGGCCGAGTGCTGGATGCGGCTGGCCGCCGCCGAAGCGGTGGCCCTGCGCGCCGCCACGCTGTACGACAACCACCAGTCCTGCGGCGCCGAGGCCAACACCGCCAAGTTCCTGGGTGCCGAAGCCGGCTTCCTGGCCTGCGACCAGGCGATGCAGACCCACGGCGGCTACGCCTATGCCAAGGAGTACCACATCGAGCGCCTGTGGCGCGAAGTGCGGCTGCTGCGCCTGGCGCCGATTTCGCAGGAGATGGTCTGCAACTATATTTCCAACAAGGTGCTCGGTCTGCCGAAGTCGTACTGAAGCCCCTGGCAGGCGGTTTGGAACAACGGCCCGGCCGCAGGACGGCCGGGCCGACAAGAAAGGAGACTGCAGTGGCAGCACATCAATCGCGGCCGCTCGAGGGCATCCGGGTACTGGACCTGACAGTGGCGCTTGCCGGGCCCTATGGCTCGCTGATGCTTGGCGGAATGGGCGCGGAGGTGATCCGCGTGGAAGCGCCCGGCGGCGGGGACATCGCACGGACCAACCCGCCGTTCGTGGGCAGCCATGGCATCCACTTTGGCCAGCGTGAAGACGACGAGGTATCGCTGACGGTGCTGAACCGGGCCCGCAACAAGAAGAGCATCACGCTGGACCTGAAGTCCGAACAGGGCCGCGAGCTGTTCATGCGGCTGGCGGAGGAATGCGACGTGGTGCTGGAGAACTTCAGCGAGGGCACCACCGCCAAGCTTGGTATCGACTACGAGCAGGTCAGGCGGCGGAACCCGCGCATCGTCTATGCGTCGATCAAGGCAATGGGCGAACCCAGTGCTTTCCCCGGCCTCAAGGGCATGGACATCATCGTCCAGGCGCTCAGCGGCCTGATGGAAGTGACCGGCTACGCCGACGGCCCGCCGACGCGCTGCGGCCTGCCGATCGCGGACCTGGTGGCACCGATGTACACCGTCAATGGCATCCTGGCCGCACTGATCCACCGCGGCCGCACCGGCGAGGGGCAGCGCGTGCAGGTGTCGATGCTGGATTGCCTGGCGTCGTGGGTGGCAGAAGAGCACTTTGACGTCATGGGGCGGGAAGGCTATCCGTCGCGCACCGGCAACTACCACGACCGGCTGGCCCCGTTCGGGGTGTACCCGACGCAGGACGGGCATGTGGCGATCGTTGCGTTCCAGCCGGACTGGATGCGCGGGCTGCTGGAGTCGATCGGCCAGCCCGAGTTGCTCGACGACCCGCGCTTCAGCAGCCGCGGGCCGCGCATGCGCAATGCCTCGGTGCTGAACGAGGCGATCGCAGGCTGGACCAGCCAACGCAGCACTGCCGATGTGGTGGCCGAGCTGCTCGACAAGCGCGGCGTACCCTGCGCGCCGGTGCGCAAGCCCAACGAGGTGCTGCACGACCGCCGCCTGCATGACAGCGGCGCGTTGATGAACCTGGCCCACCCCCAGTTCGGCCCGGTGGATGCCGTGGGCATGGGCCTGCCGATCCGGTTCTCGGCCACGCCCTCGCAGTTTGACAAGCCTGCGATGGCGCTGGGCGGTGCGAATGAAGAGATCTATGGGGGCTTGCTCAAGCTCAGCCGGGAAGAGATTGCCGTGTTGCGAGAAGAGGGGGTAGTCTAGCGGCCGCCCAACGGCAGCTTGTTTGCTCCCCTCTCCCATTTATGGGAGAGGGGCCGGGGGAGAGGGCAGGCGTGTCTGGACGCGACGCGCCGCGCTTCGTGGAAGCTCCTGCCATCTCCCCCAACCCCTCTCCCGCAAGCGGGAGAGGGGAGAAAACCGCCGGCCGATCCCGGAACATAAGGAGACAAGAACCATGATGTCACGCCGTACCTGCCTGCAGCTCTTCCCGGCGCTGGCCACGCTACCGCTTACGGCGCTTGCGCAGTCTTACCCGGCGCGCCCGGTCCGCATCATCGTGCCGCTCAGTCCCGGTTCGGGTACGGACGTTGTTGCGCGCTACATGAGCAGCGAGCTGTCCAAGGCGATGGGCGGCTCGTTCGTCGTCGAGAACCGTGCCGGCGCAAGCGGGATCATCGGCACGGACTTTGTCGCCAAGGCGCCCGCCGACGGCTACACCATCCTGTTCAATTACGCCGCCCACTACTCGAACCAGTTCGTCGACAAGACGCCGTACGACGCCGTCAGTGACTTCGAGCCGATCGCGCGCCTGGCGACCTCGGCGATGGTGCTGGTCACGGCCGCCAATTCGCCGCTACGCACGGTGCAGGACCTGATCGCCGCCGCCAGGCGCAAGCCGGGCGGGCTGACCTATGGTTCGCCAGGCAACGGCACCACGCCGCACATGGCGGCGGCCCTGATGAGCAACATGGCCGGCATCCAGATGACGCACGTTCCCTACAAGGCGCCGGCGCAGGTCGTGGTCGATGTGGCGGGAGGGCAGCTGGATGCCGGCTTCGGCGGCGTGGCGACATCGCTGCCGCTGGTCAAGGCAGGGCGCCTGCGGGTGCTCGCGGTCACCAGCCTGCGCCGGTCGAGCTATTTTCCGGACGCGCCCTCACTGGATGAGGCTCGCCTGAAAGGCTATGAGCTGGAAACGCCGATCTGGGCGTTTGCCCGGCACGGTACGCCGCAGTCCATCGTCACGGCTTTGTCCGGCGCCATGACCAGGGCTGCCGCCACGCCCGCCTTCAAGGCGTTCTGTACCAGCCAGGGACTTGAGGTTGACATCCAGCCCGCCGCGAAAGCCCGCGCCAATGCGCCGGCCGAACTCGAGCGCTGGAAGAAGCTCGTGGCGTTGTCCCAGGTGAAGGCGGGATGACGCGCCACTGTAGCGGCCGGCTTACGAAGCCACGGCCTGCGCCCGCCGCGCTGGCTTGCGCACTTCCCTGGGCCGGACGCCTTCAAACAGGATCGTGCACAGTTCGTCGATCACCTTCTCGGGCGAACCCTTCTTCGGGTTGAACCAGGTTTGCACCGAGGTAATCGTGCTCAGGATGAAGACCCGGCACAGGGCGATGTCGATGTCCTCGCGCAGGCGGCCTTCGGCGCGCAGGTCTTCCAGCATGCCGTTCCAGAAATCCTGATGCTGGGCCCGCCGCTTGATCTGCCGCTCGCGCACCTTGTCCGGCAACTCGGCGAGCTGGCGCCCGTGCGCCAGGGTGTAGTCGCCATACTTGATCATCGCGCCGATGAGGCCGAGCAGGCCGGCGCGGAAGCGCTGTTCGGCGTCGGCGCCTGGCGTGAGCGCCGCGATGCGCGCCCGCGTGTGCGCAAAGATGCTTTGGGCCCCGTGCTCCATCACCGCTTCCAGCAACTCTTCCTTCGAGGAGAAGTGGTAATAGATGCTGGCCGCTTCGATGCCGGCCTGGTCGGCAATCCCGCGCATGGTCGTGGCGGCATAGCCTTGCGTGCCAAAGGCGCGTGCCGCGAGGCGCAGCAGCTTCTCGCGGGTGTCCACAGGGGTGGCATTGACCTGGCGTTTTGTCATGGTAGGTGAGGGCCTGGAAGCGGCGTATGCGCCGTGGGGTTATTCCCCATGGAAGTTACTCCATCGGGCGTCCAAAATCTACCTAACGTTTGTGAGAGGACGCCCGCAATGGCTGGCCGGGCCCCGGTCCGCCTCGAAGGAGGGCGGAAATTCACGCCGGGCGGGTCCGGAAATCGCTGCTTTGGGAGATAATCCGGTACGACGCTTGGGAAGGATGTGATGCGCTTTGATCTGGTCGATCTGAAACTGTTCACCCATATCGCGGAGGCCCAGAGCCTGACCGGCGGTGCACAACGCTCTCACCTGTCCCTGGCCGCGGCCAGTACCCGCATCAAGAACCTGGAGGAACACGTTGGCGTCAAGCTGCTGAGCCGCAGCAGCCAGGGCGTGAAAGTGACCGGAGCGGGGGAGACACTGCTGGCCCACGCGCGCCGCGTACTCCGCCAGCTGGAGCAGTTGAGCGGCGATCTGCAGGAATACGTGTCGGGCGTGAAGGGCCATGTGCGCGTCTTCGCCAACACGACGGCGATGAGCGAGTTCCTGCCTGCCGTGCTGCGCACCTACCTCGTCAACCATCCGGACGTGACCATCGACATGCACGAACGGCTGAGCCCGGACATCGTGCGCGCGGTCCAGGAGGGGATGGTGGACATCGGCATCATTGCCGGCAACGTGCGTACCGAAGGGCTGGAGGTCATGCCATACCGGCGCGACCGCTTGGTGCTTGCCGTCGCGCTGAGCCACCCGCTGGCCGAGCACAGCAGCGTGGATTTCATTGATACGCTGGACTACGACTTCATCGGCCTGCCAGAGGCGAGCGCGATCCACAATTTCCTCAAGCGGGCCGCCGCGGACTTGCAGCGTGAGCTGCGCTGGCGCGTCCAGGTCAGCAACTTCGAGACCGCCTGCCGGATGATCGAGGCGAATGTCGGCATCGGCGTGCTGCCGGAGAGCACCGCCGCCCGGCACGCGGTTACTATGGCGCTGCGGATCATCCAGCTCAACGACGAGTGGGCCGAGCGCAAGCTGCAAATATGCGTCGCGGACCTCGGCGCATTGCCGCTGTTTGCGCGCAAGCTGGTGGACCTGCTGGTGGAGGATGGCCTCGGGCGCCAGGACTGAAGGCGCCCCAGATACCTATCCTGCTATTTCTGCTCGGCGACCATCTGCCTGAGCTGGTGCTTGAGCAGCTTGCCGCTGGCCGTCGTCGGGATCGTGGCCACGCGCAGGATTTTCTCCGGGCGCTTGTATGGCGACAGGCGCTCGACCAGGTAGGCGTGCAGCGCCGAGGCATCGAACTTCTCTCCGTCCCTGATCTCGACGAAGGCGATCACTTCCTCGTTGCCGTCCGCGGTGGGCTGTCCGACCACGGCCGACAGGCGCACGGACGGATGCGTGTTGATGACCGATTCGACCTCGATCGGATAGACGTTGAAGCCGGAGCGGATGATCAGGTCCTTGGTGCGGCCGACGATGAACAAGGCGCCGTCCTGGCCGAGCCGGCCAATGTCGCCGGTGTTGAGCCAGCCTCCGGGGCGCAAGGCTTCGGCGCTCAGTGCCGGCGCGCGGTAGTAGCCGCGCATGACACCTGGCCCTCTTACCCATAGCTCGCCCGGCTCGCCCTCCGGCACCGGCTTGCCGGCCGGCCCGACCACCTGCAGTTCGGCGCCCTCGACGATCTCGCCCGCCGCGCAATCGGTGCGCGGCCGGTCCATACGCGTCACGAACAGTGAGCCCGCGTACTCGGTCATGCCGTAGCCATGGTGCAGCGGCTGGCCGAACAGCGCCTCGACCTCGCGCTTGAGCGTCGGATCGAGCGGGCCGCCACCTGTGTAGAGATAGCGCAGCCTGGGCGACGGCTCCAGTGGCATGCCGCTCGCCCGCACGTACGCGACGATGCGGTTGAACATCGTCGGCACGCCCTGCAGCAGCGTAATCGCGCCCTGCCGGATCGCTGCGCTAACATCCGCCGCATTGAAACGCGCGCTCAGGTACAGGCTCGCACCGGCCTGGAACGTCGAAACCAGCAGCGTCCCCAGCCCGAAGACGTGCGACATGGGCATGACCGCATAGGCGCAATCGTCGGCCTGCATGCGGCGGGAGTCCACCGTGACGCGCGCAAAGTGCAGCAAACCCCGATGCGTGACCATCACGCCCTTGGGCTGTGCCGTCGTGCCGGACGTGTAGATCAGCGCGGCGACCTCGCGCGCGAGCGCTTCAGGTTCGCGCTCGCTGGTCTCGTCGACGGCGCCGGCCATCAGCGGGCCGAGCCCGGCGGGCGCAATCTCCCGTGCCCGATAACGCACGCCGTGCCGCAGTGCATCCGGCGACGCAGCGTGGGTGAACAGCATCAGGCGCGGCAGGCAGTGCGCCCGGATCACCTCGATTTCCCGTTCCGAAAGGCGGGCGTTGACGACGACCGGCCACGCCTCCAGTTCCGACAGCGCGAACACCAGCGTGATCACCGCCAGGCAGTTCTCGGACACGATCAGCACCCGGTCGCCGGTGCCGACGCCCTGCGCTTGCAGGTAATCCTGCGCATCCTCGATGCGTGCCCAAAGCTGCGAAAAGGTGACGGTGCGGCCATCCTCGAAGACGGCCACATGGTCGGGCGTCTCCGTGGCCCAGTGGCGTGGGATGTCGCTGATCCGTTGGGTGGTGTCTCGGTCCGGGGGCATCTCGCGGAAATCCTTGTGCGGGGTAAAAAGCCGTTCGGCAAGGCGGACGCAAGCCGAACGACGCCAGTGTATGTGCGCCGGAAGTGAGGTGCAATCCCGGCGCTACACCACGCGCCTGACGCGCAAGGCTTCCGGTTGCTGCGGGCTGACCACGGCGACCATCAGGCGCCGCGCGCCTCGCGGATCATGTTGCGGGCAATGATGACCTGCTGGATCTGCGTGGTGCCCTCGTAAAGGCGGAACAGGCGCACGTCGCGGTAGAAGCGCTCGATGCCGAATTCGGAGATGTAGCCGGAACCGCCGAGGATCTGCACCGCGCGATCCGCCACGCGGCCCACCATCTCCGTGGCGAACATCTTGCAGCACGAGGCCTCGGTGGAGACGTTCTTGCCCTCGTCGCGACGGCGCGCGGCGTCGATCACCATGCATTCGGCCGCATAGAGCTCGGCCTGGCTGTCGGCCAGCATGGCCTGGATGAGCTGGAATTCGCAGATCGGCTGGCCGAACTGCTGCCGCTCCATCGCATAGTTCAGCGCGTCGCGCAGGACGCGCTTCGCCACGCCGACGCTGACGGCCGCGATATGCAACCGGCCCTTGTCGAGCACTTTCATCGCGGTCTTGAAGCCCTGGCCTTCCTTCAGGCCGATCAGGTTGGCGGCCGGCACGCGCACGTTCTCGAAGATCACGTCGCAGGTGTGGGCGCCTTTCTGTCCCATCTTGACGTCGCGTTTGCCGAAGCTGATGCCCAGCGTCTTCGCGTCGACGATAAACGCCGACACCCCGGCCGAACCCTTGATGTCAGGATTCGTCCGCGCCATCAGCGTGAACATGCCGGCCTGCGGCGCGTTGGTGATAAAGCGCTTGGTGCCGTTGACCACGTAGTGGTCGCCATCCCTGATCGCCGTGGTGCGCAGCGAGCCGGCGTCCGAGCCGGCGTCCGGTTCGGTCAGCGCAAACGATGCCAGGATCTCGCCGGTGGCCAGGCGCGGCAGCCAGGCGGCCTGCTGTTCCGGTGTCCCATCCATCAGGATGCCTTGCGAGCCGATGCCCACGGTCGTGCCCAGCAGCGAGCGGAAGGCCGGCGAGGTCTGGCACAGCTCCATGACCACGCGCACTTCCTCTTCCATGGTCAGTTCCAGGCCGCCAAAGCGCTCGGGAATGGTCATGCCGAACAGGCCCATCTCGCGCATGTCCTGCACGATGTCCTGCGGGATTTCGTCGGTCTCGGCGACGAGCGCCTCGGCGGGCACCAGGCGCTCGCGCACAAAGCGGCGCACGCTGTCGAGCAAGGCTTCCAGGGTTTCGTTATCGCGGATCATCTCAGTCTTCCCAAATGACGGGCCGGTGTGCTGGCTCGCTCAGCAGCGCTCAAAGACAGCGGCGATGCCCTGGCCGCCGCCGATGCACATGGTTTCCAGGCCATAGCGGCCGCCACGGCGCTGCAGTTCGTGCAGCAGCGTGGCCAGGATGCGCACGCCCGTGGCGCCGATCGGGTGGCCCAGCGAGATGCCCGAGCCGTTCACGTTGAGCTTGTGCTCGATTGCATCCTGGTCATTCCAATCCCAGCCCTTGAGCACGGCCAGCACCTGGCAGGCAAAGGCTTCGTTCAGTTCCACCAGGTCCATCTGGTCGAGCGTCAGGTTCAGGCGCGCCAGCAGCTTCTTCACCGCGGGCACCGGGCCGATGCCCATGTGCGATGGCTCGCAGCCGGCGGCGGCCCAGCCCACCAGCGTGGCCATAGGGGTGAGGCCCAGTTCGGCCAGCTTGTCCTCGGCCACGATCAGGCAGGCGGCCGAGGCGTCGTTCTGCTGGCTGGCGTTGCCGGCGGTGACGGTGCCGTTGGGCATCAGCGCGCGCAGCTTGCCAAGGCTTTCGCGCGAAGTATCGGCGCGGAAACCTTCGTCGCGCGCGAACTGCAGCGGATCGCCCTTGCGCTGGGGCACCTGCACGGGCACCACCTCGGCATCGAAGCGGCCGGCCTCCCAGGCGGCCGCGGCGCGCGCGTGGCTGCGCACGGCGAAGGCGTCGGCCTGCTCGCGGGTAATGCCGTAGTCGCGCGCCAGGTTCTCGGCCGTTTCGATCATCCCGGAGATCTTGCCAAAGCGCTCGACCGGCTGGGAACGTTCGCGGCCGCGGTCAAGGCGGTCGTAGAAACGCACATTGCCCGAGCGCGCGCCCCAACGCATGTCGGTGGTGTAGTACTCGATGTTGCTCATGCTCTCGACGCCGCCTGCGATGACCACATCGGCAGCGCCGCTTTGCACCATCATCGAGGCCGTGACGATGGCCTGCAGGCCGCCGCCGCAGCGGCGGTCCAGCTGCATGCCCGGCACTTCCACAGGCAGGCCGGCCTGCAGCGCGGCCCAGCGGCCCACGCAGGGTGTTTCGCTGTTGGCGTAGGACTGGGCAAAGACCACGTCATCGATGCGCGCGGGGTCGATGCCGCTGCGCTGCACGACGGCGCGTACTGCGGTGGCGGCCAGTTCCTCGACAGGCACGGGGCGCAGGCTGCCGCCGAAGGTGCCGACGGGGGTGCGAAGGGGGGTGACGATGGCGGCTCGGCGCATGGAAGTCTCCTTGGAAATCTGTCTTGGGTAGGCGACGAAGGGCAATTGGTCAATGCGTGCCCGGAAGGGCAACAAAAGCGGCGCCGCACTGGCGCAGCAAGGCGTGGGCCTGGCGCTCCAGGTCCTCGCGGTGTCCGGGGGCGGCGATGTCCAGCATGCGGCGCACGCGCTGCGACAGCGTCTGGCCGCGCAGATCGGCCACGCCGTGCTCGGTGACGATCAGGCCCGCGTCGCTACGGGGCGTGCTCACCGGCCCGGACAACTGCGCGACGATGCGGCTCGCACCCTTGGCGGTCGCCGGCAGGGCGACGATGGGCAAGCCCCCGCGGCTGCGCGCCGCGCCGCGCAGGAAGTCCACGGCGCCGCCGACCGCGCCGACATAGACCCCAGCGGCGACTTCGGCGTTCACCTGGCCGGTGAGGTCGACCTCGATCGCGGAGTTGATGGCGGTCAGCTTGTCGATGCTGGCGAGCACCTCGGGGTGATGGGTATAGCTGGTCTCGCGCAGCTGCAGCTGCGGATTGCGGTGCGCCCAGCGCCGCAGCCGTTCGCTGCCCATCAGGATGCCGGCGATGCCGACGCCGGTATCGATGCTCTTGCGCGCGTTGGTCAGCACGCCGGCTTCAGCCAGCGCCGCAATGCCGTCGCCGACCGCGCCACTGTGCAGGCCCAGGTCGCGGCGGTCATGCAGCGCCGCCACCACGGCCTCCGGGAGGTTGCCGATGCCCATCTGCAAGGTGGCGCCGTCCTCCACCCAGCGGGCGATGTGGCTGGCGATGGCCTGTTCGGCCGGGCCGGGCGCACTCCGGTCAAGGCTGATCGGGGCGTGCAGCGCTTCGACCTGCAGGTCGATATCGTCCGCGGTGAGGTAGCGGCTGCCGTGGGTCCATGGCACCTCCGGGTTCACTTCGGCGATGACGACGCGGGCCCGGTCGAGTGCCGCGGGTATGTATTCATGCACCAGGCCCAGGCTGTGGCGCCCCTGTTCTTCGGCGGGCGAAACCTGCACCAGCACCACGTCCGCGCGCAGGCTGCCCTGGCGAATCAGCCCTGGCAGGTGGGAATAGTGGCTGGGCACGATGTCCAGCACGCCGGCCTTGGCCAGCAGCCGGTGCGGGCCGCTGGCGGCGTAGCCGAAGAAGTCGAGCACGTCGGCCTGGTCCGGCTGCAATGTCTCCGACTGGCCGATGCCGACAAAGACACTGAGGCGCCCGCCTTGCGCGATCGCATGCCGGTGTTCGACCAGCGCGCGCGTCAGCGTCAGCGGCTCCGCGGTCGCCTGTCCCCACCAGACGTGGTCCCCGGGGCGGATCAGGGCTTGCAGCTGTGAGGCCAGGGTGTGCGTGTCCACGTTACAGGAGATCATCAGGCAGGAGTCAGTCGGCAATCGGGCGCGTTTCAGGCAATCTCGGCCCAACCGTGGCTAAGCACGACCTTGTCGCGCTCCAGCACCCTGGCGCGCAACTGGTAGTGGGACGGGTTCTCCGGCATGCGCCAGATTTCCGTGACCAGGGTTTCGCCGGGAAACACGGGGGCGGCAAAGCGGATGTCCAGCGCGCGCAGCCTGGCCGGGTCGTAACCCGCGCATTGGCGCACCAGTGCGTGCGCCACCAGGCCGTAGCTCGCCAGCCCGTGCAGGATGGGGCGCTCGAACCCCGCCGCCTTCGCCACCGCCGGGTCAGCGTGGAGCGGGTTGAAGTCGCCCATCAGGCGATACAGCAACGCGGCCTCGGGGCGGATCGCCTGGGTGTCGGTGAAGTCGGGCGCACGGTCCTCCGGCGTCGGGCGCAACGCCGGCAGCGGCGCATCGCTGGGCTGGCCGCCATCCAGCTGGCTGTAGCCGCCGTCGCCGCCGTCGCCGCGCAGGAACGACACCTGCTGCACCGTCGCCAGCAGTTCGCCCTGCACGGTTTCCAGGCGTCGCTCGGTGACCATGATGGCGCCTTTGCCTTCGCCCTTGTCGGTCAGGTGGGTGATGCGATTGTGGCCGACGATCTCCGCACTGGCCGGCAGTGGACGGTGCAGGCGCATGCGCTGTTCGCCATGCAGCAGCTTGACCCAGTCGATGCCGGTGTCTGCCTCGCGTGCCCAGAAGCCCGGGTAACCCAGCACTACCGCTTGCGAAGGCAGGGTGCGCAGCCCCCCGGCAGCGCCTTCGAAGACAAAGGGCAGGGCAGCCGCGTCCAGCGGATCGGCGCCCAGCCCCAGGCTGAGCGCGTACAGCATGGTGTCGCGCTCGGTGTAGCACTGGCGAACGGGGGCGAACGGACGTTGCTTCAGATGGTGGTAGCTGACTGCCATGTCGTTGTTCCTATGTCCTCATCAGGAAATTGTGCAAAGCATGTCGCCAAAGCGGGTTTTGCGCTATTTGACAATGCCAATGGTCGACTTTGGCGATTGCGAAAACGGGGCTTTGGCGAGAAGGAAGGCGCGCTGTCAAAGGGTTGATTGCCGAAGTAACTGCCGGGGGAGAGGGCAGGCGGTGCGGGGACCACGCTGGCATCAACTGACCCAGTCGCAAGGAGACAGATGATGCAGCCCTACAGTGGTTCCGGCGTCGGTGTGCCGGACACCCTACGCCCACATCCAGGATGCGCGCGTGCGCCAGGCCGCCCATTTCATCGAGCAGCGCATCGACAATCCGCCCTCGCTCGATGCCATTGCGCGCTATGTCGGCCTGGGACGCCGTCAGCTCGAGCGCGCCTTCCATGAAGCCCTGAGCATGTCGCCGATGAGCTTCCAGCGCTCGCTGCGACTCGAATACGGCAGCTGGCTTCTACAAAATGGGCACAGCAATATCACCCAGATCGCGCTGGATTGCGGATTTTCCGACGGCGCGCATTTCTCGCGCGATTTCCGCACGCGCTTCGGCATGACGCCGCGCGAATTCCAGCGCCAGTGGCGTTCGGCGGCCCAGCCATCGTCATCGTGCACTTCTCCCGCATCGTAACTAGACTGGTGCCATCACACCTTCTCTGCGCGACTGCGCGAAATCCGGGGCCATTCATTGGAGGGACGGATCATGCACTCTGTTATCAGAGCCTATTCTGGAAGCGGCGCCAGGGAGCTGTTCGATCTGCTCGAAAAGCGGACATCGGAAATTGAATCCCTGATGCGTTCGGTCCAGGGTTTTGTCAGCTACACGCTTGCGCGGACCGCCGATGGCGGCTTTTCTGTCACGACCTGCAATGACAAGGCGGGCGTGGATGAGAGCGTCAAGATGGCGAAGGACTGGATCGCCGCGAACGCTGCCGGCACCGGCGCGAGCGCGCCGACGATTTCCGAGGGGACCGTCATCCTGCATGCGAAATAGCAGCATTGGCTGGCATCGCCTTCGCGCTTGCGTCGTCGTCATCCTGAGTGCTGCTTGCTGTCGAGCGGCACAATTGCTGCGACTGGCGGCAGATTTAGTGAAAGTCTCCAATACAAAGAATGGAAATTTCCACAGCGTAGTGCTGCGCGTGTAAGCGTGATCTGCAAGCGAGGCCGGCCGTCGATCGGACGGGGGCGGGAGGAAATCATGAATTCCCAGCGTTTGACCTTTCCCGGAAGCAACGGCCAGCAACTGGCCGCTCGGTTGGACACGCCGGAGGGGCCGGTTCGGACCTTCGCGCTGTTCGCGCATTGCTTCACCTGCAGCAAGGACACTCTGGCCGCAAGCCGGGTTGCGCAAGCGCTCACGGCGCACGGCATTGCCGTCCTGCGCTTTGATTTCACAGGTCTTGGCGGCAGTGGAGGGGATTTTGCCAACACGAATTTCTCTTCAAACGTCGCCGACCTGCACGCGGCATCAGGCTATCTGAGAGAGAACTTTCAGGGTCCTGCCTTGTTAATAGGCCATAGCCTTGGCGGCGCGGCAGTGCTGAGCGCAGCCGGGGGAATACCTGAGGTCAAGGCGGTCGTGACCATCGCCGCACCGAGCGACCCAAGCCATGTGGTCGGCCTGTTTCAAGACCATACCGCGCGAATTGAAAGCGAGGGCGAGGCGGAGGTGATGCTTGCCGGACGCCCATTCCGAATCAGGCGTCAATTCATTGATGATGTGAAAGAACAAAGCCTGCTGGCTAGTGTCTCCAGGCTGCACAGAGCCCTGCTGGTCATGCACGCACCACACGATGACACCGTCGCCGTCGAGAACGCTACGCATATCTTCAGTGCTGCCAAACATCCTAAAAGCTTCATTTCCCTTGATACGGCAGACCACTTGCTGACGCGAAAGGAAGATGCAGACTATGTAGCCGACACGATCGCCGCGTGGAGTCAGCGGTATCTCGGTATCGATACCTCCAGTCTTCCCGCCGCCGTGGCCGAGGAGGGGCTGGTACGCGTAGAGGAGAACCACGTTGGACGATATCAGCAGCGCGTAATTGTCGGCCCGCATCGCCTGGTGGCTGACGAACCGGTTTCCTTCGGCGGTCTGAACGGCGGCCCTGGACCTTACGACCTCCTGCTTGGCGCGCTAGGCGCATGCACGGCGATGACGATGCGCATGTACGCGGAGCACAAAGGACTGCCACTGGAGCACGTGGCCGTGTCCCTCCGGCACGAAAAGATTCATGCGGCGGATTGCGGGGATTGCGCAACGAAGGAAGGGAAAATCGATTGGATCGAGCGGGAAATTCACATGAAAGGCCCGCTCGACCAGGAACAACGCGCCGCATTGCTTGCGATTGCTGAGAAGTGCCCGGTACATAGAACGCTTCACTCGGAAGTGGTAGTACGAACGCGCGATGCAGAGGCTGGAGCAGGCAAGTAGTGGCTTTTGCCAGCAGTATCGCGCCCGCAACTCCATACCGAGGGCGGCACATCATTTTACATAAGATAGATTATGCGTCTTTTGACTGTAGCGGCTAAGCGGTAATGTCCGGTTCTGGCTAAGTTCAAATGTCCGAGTTTGGCAGGCGTAAGCTTGACGGCTTCCAGCGCCCGGGAGCCCGTCATGCCAGCAGGAGCCATTACCATGACGATACGGCAGATCGACCGGCTCAAGGTCGTTCAAGCGCTGGCCGACGGCTATCTCAAGACCGGGATTGCCGCCTCCAGGCTGGGACTGAGCGCCCGCCAGACCCTGCGCCTGCTGCGGCGCTACCAACAGCACGGCGCTGCCGGCTTGCTGAATCGCCACCAGGGTCAGCCGGCCAACAACCGGACCCCACCGGGCCTTGCGGCGCGAGCGCTCGGGCTGATCCGCGACAGCTATGCCGACTTCGGCCCGACCCTGGCCGCCGAGAAGCTGCGCGAGCGCCATGGCCTCAGCCTGGCCAAGGAGACGGTGCGCCGGCTCATGATCGACGCCGGCTTCTGGGTGCGGCGGAAGCTGCGTCCGCCCAGGGTGCACCAGCCGCGCAATCGCCGTGCCTGCCTCGGCGAGCTGGTCCAGATCGACGGCAGCGACCACGCCTGGTTCGAGGACCGGGCGCCGGCCTGCACGCTGCTGGTCTTTGTCGACGACGCCACCAGCCGGCTGATGGCGTTGCGCTTCGTGCCGACGGAATCCGCTTTTGCGTATTTCGAGGCGACCCGGGCTTACCTGGCGTGCCACGGCAAGCCGGTCGCGTTCTACAGCGACAAGGCCAGCGTGTTCCGGGTCAACCGGCCCAATGCCACTGGCGGCGACGGTTACACGCAGTTCGGGCGCGCGCTGTTCGAGCTCAATATCGATAGTCTGTGCGCCAACAGCAGCCAGGCCAAGGGCTATGCTTCACAATGCACCTCATGGGTCGAGTGGGATGATGTTTACGCGGCGACTGCGTGTTTACCGCGGGTTTTGCATTGATGGCGATACTTCACTGGCGCATCCGCGCCAGGTTGTTCGAAGAGACACTGCCCCTTGTCATCGTAGCGGTGCGCCACGAGCAGGCCGGCACGGCGCCATATCTTGACGGTAGTCGGTGTGACATCGAGGCACTTTGCAATCTCGTCCAGCGTGAGCAAACCACGCGCGCGCAGCCTGTCGTAGCGACTTCGCAGATCGTAGGAGAGCCGAATCCGGGTGACCATTGCGTGGTGAAACGGTTTGCCCTGACCTGACGTGAGTCCCTGGCGATTGAGCAGCTCTGCCGCTTCACCGTCGGTGTGGTCTTCCAGAAGCCGGTCGATCTCAGCGACGACGGCTGGCGGGGTCTGCCGCAACATCCACGCGGGCTTGGATAGTGGCACGTGCAAGGTGTGCGTTGCACCGCCGTTAAAGCGTATCTGAGCGCTGACGTCCGTGCCTTTTAGCAGGGTCACGTCGGTGATGAGTAGGCGTGCCATGCGCTTGCGCTCACGATCTGGCGTGTGGGGATCGTTCCACAGGCGAGGAAAGTCCTTCGCAAGTGCCATGATGCTTGTGCGCTGTGCGTCGTCAACTCCGGCGCGATCAGCTTCGCGCTGCTTCTCGTAGCGTTCCTGGGCCTCACTGAGAGCGCGGAGCGCATGGTTCCATTCCGCTTCCAGCGAGTCCGCAACCAATCGATGTTCCGGATCGACTTGCATGTAACGACGGCGCGCCAGATCGGTCTCGTAGCGCGCTCGCTCGACCTCTTGACGGCGTAGTCTGTCGCTCTCCTCGGTACGGCTCTCAAGCTCGTTCTGCACGGCCAGAGCGACCTCAAGCGTTACCGGCGTGACCAACTCCACGAGCAACCGGCCAATTGCATCGTCAAGCTCACCACCATGGACACTCTGGCACACAGGGTGCGCGTGCTGAATGCCCCGGCGCTGGCACATGTAATCCGGCACCCTGCGCGTGCCTTGGATGTGATAGCGCACGGTCATTCGCTCGCCGCATTTGGCACAGATCGCCAAGCCTTGCAGCAGCGCCGGCCCCTCGCGAGGTGCCCCTCTCTCACGGTCGAGGCCAAGTGCGTGGGCATTGTCGCGTAGGATTTGAACGTTCTGTTCGAACTCCTCCCAGCTCACGTAAGCCTCGTGCGCATCGCGAATCAGCGCCGTCCACTCCTCGGGCGGCAGTCGCAGGCAGACGTTCTGACCATCGGGATGCTTGCGTTGCCGCGTGCGCCCAAAGCAGAATGCACCAGCATAGCGCGGATGATGGAGGGCCCACAGCACGCGTGAGTGTTCGAGCTCGGTCCACAGCACATCGCCTTTGCGCTCTCCGCGGTGAATCCGGCGCGGGAACTGAAGACCCTGGTCACGAAAGGCCTTGACGGTCGCAGTGGCTGAGCCCGTGCGACGAAACGTGCGGAAGAGCTGACGAACACTCTCCTGGATACGTGCATCCGGGTCCAGGCGCACACGCCCCTCGGTGTCGTAGACAAAGCCGATCGGCAGCCGCATCTCGAGTTCTCCGCGGCGCGCCTTGTTGAGGATGCCACCGCGTAGCCGTGCCCGCATGACGTGCAACTCTGCCTCGCTCATCGTGCCTTTCAGGCCGAGCAGCAACCGATCATTGAAATGCGCAGGGTCGTAAATTCCATCTTCGTCAAGAATTAGGGAGTCGGCGAGTGCACAGATCTCCAATAGCCGATGCCAGTCGGTTGAGTTGCGCGCCAGCCGCGACACCTCCAGACCCATCACGATCCCGGCCCGTCCCAGGCTCACCTCGGTGACGAGGCGCTGGAAGCCCTCGCGCTCGACCGCCGATGCACCGGATAAGCCGAGGTCCGAGTCGATGACCACAACTTGATCGTTGCGCCATCCGAGCGCGATGGCGCGCTGTCGCAGATCATACTGGCGCTTGGTACTCTCAGTATTCTCGAACATCTGCCGCAACGAGGACTGCCTCACGTACAGATAGGCGTTCCTCTTGAGGTGTCTTGCCTGTACTTTCGAGTGGGTCTCTGCAGTCATCTCATCCCCTCTAGCGCTGTCGCGATCGCCATGGTTGCCACGATGTCAACCAGATTCTGTTCGATACCTACAGGCAGACTCAGCCCGCTCGTCGCGACTACAGGCACCGGACGAGGCGAGCAGTCTTCGGCCGCACACTTCATCCAGGCGGCCATCCCCTTGAACATGACGAGTGCGCGACCGCGCATCATCGTGTGGCCGCGTCCGCCCAACTCGACGACGTCTTTTCGCAACGCCTCGTAGTATCTGGTCAGCGCATGAACATCGAGCGCTGCAGTGGGGACTTTTATGGCCGTTTTTTTTTCGATCGCGCCAGGGCGCGTTCTACGGTGCGTCGATGCACTGTCAAACCGAAGCGTTCTGCAATCCGCTCGACAAGAACTTGAGCATCGAGACCGTCCTCCGCGGCACGTGCTTCTTCGATGAAGCGCATCACGTCGTCGGTGATCTTGTGTGGTCCGTGAGGACCTCGCTTGTCTGGCAGCAGCCCGACCAGGCCCTCTCGATCGAAGTCGGCCTGCGCCTTGTAGAACGTCGGTCGGCTGACCCCAAAGTGCGCGGCGGCATCGGCGATGGCCTGACCATCGACACGTACGCGACGCAGCATTTCGTAGCGGGCCTGTACCAGATCGCGCGGGTCGAAGAAATCGCCGGCGATAAAAGCGGGATCATCGATGCCCTGCGAGTGAGGATTCACCGTGCCGCTCTCTTCGAGCGCTGCAAGCTTGGGGTCGGATTTTCGGATGCGGGTCATATGTAATCTAAATTATGCCCACGTATTGCCGATGTCAAGGATTTTATACGGACAAAGAATAGCAGTGCCCCCGTAACGTCCCTGCTCTATGCCCGCCCTTGAATCATGCGCCCATGGAGAGGTATAGGCACGGATACTAAAACGGCATAAATATCTTTACATCAACGGCATCATTCCCTTGACACCTTGCGCTTGCGCGCTCGCGGCCCTCCAGATCTCTTAGCCTCCCGCTGTCGGGCAATCAGCGCAACAAGTTGCAACAGGTCCTCGACCCGGAAATGCGATCGTCCGGCCGACGTTACCTCGAATGCGTTTGGCGCCGCTGCGCTCGTCCAGGTCGCCGGCATGCGCCTGAGGTTGCCCATTTCGTCGTAGAAATAGACGCGGTCCTCTCCCCACGCATTGCGCCATTCCAGCAGCGCGAATTCTCGCCCGTAAAGCGGATGGAAGGGATGGGTAACCCGGAAGGATTGCATCCCACCGGTCAGATCACGTGTAGTTGACTGCTTTTGAGAAGGGCCGGGTCGAACGGATGAACGGCACGCTGCAGGACCGCCTGGTCAAGGAGTTGCGGCTGCGCCGGATCTCGTCCCAGGCCGACGCCAACGCCTTCGTGGCGGTCTTTGTGGCTGACTTCAACGCCCGCTTTGCCAAACCGCCCAGGAGCGACTTTAATGCACATCGCCCAGTGCGCGCCGATGAGGATCTGGCGCGGATCTTCACCTGGCGCGAATGGCGCAAGGTGTCGGCCAGCCTCACGCTGCAGTACGACAAGACGCTGTACCTGCTGGCAGACCAGCCCGCGCATCGCGCTCTGATTCACCGCTACCTCGAGGTGGCCGAGTATCCGGACGGCCGGATCGAGCTGTGGGCCGATGGCGCTACCCTGCCCTACACCACCTATGACCGCTTGGCCGAGATCGACCAGGGCGCGATCGTCGAGCACAAGCGGCTCGCTCACGTCCTGCGCGTGGCGCAGGAGATGCAGGCCAAGCGCGATAGCCGGCGCAGCGCCAGCGCACCCGCGCGGACCGCCACCGGCACGCCCCCGCGGCCTCGGGCAAGAAACCGCAGCGGCAGCTCAGCCCTGCAGACCTGCAGGCCGCCATCGAAAAGACCGTCAAGGCACCACTGCCTTACGGGAAACCCTTGAAATACAAGCCACCGAACCTCAACACCAGCCCGTCCAAATCGGACATTTCAGCTTAGCTGAGCGCCGGACATTTGAACTTAGCCTAGACATTGACTGTTAGCCGTTTTTTCTAATGTCGTACTTGGGTTAAGTTCAAATGTCGTACCCCGTCCCGGAGCGTGCCAAGCTGGCGGCTTTGCCGTCTAGCCTGGAGCGCGACCATGGGCCGACCCGACACGATCACCATGAGTATGCGGGAGCTGGACCGCTGCAAGGTCATCCAGACCGTCGTCGAAGACGGTCTGATGGTCTGGCGCGCCGCCGAGAAGCTCGGCCTGTCCAAGCGCCAGGTTGAGCGCGGCTGGTGCAGCGGTACCGGCAGGACGGCCCCCAGGGCCTCGTCTCCCGTAAATGGGGTCAGCCGGGCCACAATCAGTTGCCTCCGGGTCTGGAATCCCGCGTGCGGGGCCTGATCCGCGACCGTTACGCCGACTTCGGCCCGACCCTGGCCGCCGAGAAGCTGCGCGAGCGCCATGGCATCGAGATCTCGCCGGCATGCGTGCGCCGAATCATGATCGACGCGGGGTTCTGGGTGCCGCGCAAGCTGCGCCCGCCCAAGGTGCACCAGCCGCGCAATCGCCGCGCGTGCCTCGGCGAGCTGGTGCAGATCGACGGCAGCGACCATGCCTGGTTCGAGGACCGGGCGCCGGCCTGCACGCTGCTGGTCTTTGTCGACGATGCCACCGGGCGGCTGATGGCGCTGCGGTTCGTCCCCTCGGAATCGACGCCGGCGTACTTCTCCGCCACACGCGCCTACATTGAGCGACACGGCAAGCCAATGGCGTTCTATTCGGACAAGGCCGGCATCTTCCGCGTCAACCGGCGGGACGCGGCCGAGGGCCGCGGCTACACGCAGTTCGCGAGTATCCGGACGGCCGGATCGAGCTGTGGGCCGATGGCACTTCCCTGCCCTACACCACCTATGACCGCTTGGCCGAGATCGACTCGCGAGGAGCGGCAGCAATTCCTCGCGCGAGTACAACGGCTCGGCTACGAAGCTGGCTACAAGGGCGTGCGTATCACCAAGTCAGGCCAGCGCTTCATGATCGAGGAGGCGACGCTGTGGCAACTTCTCAATGCGGACGGCAAGCAGCACGGCCAGGCGGTCGTCATCCCGCGCACGCGGAACATCTGATTGCGCATGCTGGCTGATTACCGCTTCAGACTGACCGTGCGATTGGTGCCAAAGCGACAACATTGTGCGCGCCGTGACGGCACTACCGGCATCCTGAGCCGAAGCCTAGGATTCACTCCAAGCTGTCCCTGCGGCAAAAGATTCAACGCAGGTTCGATGAGCGAAATTCCCGAGGTCACCAGGAAAGATCATGACGCAACGCATTAACTACTTTCAGCAATCCCCGGAACTGTCCAAGAAGCTCATGGAGTTCGGCGCGCTGTTCCAGAAAACCACGATCGAGGAGCCCGTTCGCGAGCTCGTCGAGATTCGCGCATCGCAGCTCAATGGCTGCGCATTCTGCGTCGACATGCATATCAAGATGGCAAAGATCCACGGCGAGCGCGAATTGCGCCTGCACCACGTGGCGATCTGGCGCGAGTCGACGCTGTTCTCGCCGCGCGAACGCGCCGCGCTGGCCTGGACCGAGGTGCTGACCAACATTCCCGCCCATGGCGTGCCCGACGAAATTTATGACCGCGTGCGCACCCAGTACAGCGAGAAGGAGCTGTCGGATCTCACGTTTCTCGTGGGGGCGATCAATACCTGGAACCGCCTGAACGTGGCGTTCCGCATGGTGCCCGGTTCGTCAGACAAGGCGTTCGGGCTCGACAAGGCCAATCTGGAGTGATGCGATAGAAGGGGGGGCTTTGCGTCACGGCAACCATGCTGTTGTCGTGCCTGATGGAATTTGCAGGCAAGGAGGTCCAGATGATCGCCAACGCCGGTGCCACTTTCCACAAAGGACCCAACGCGATCCACACCGTCGGGCAAAACGCCAGCGACACGCCGGCCAGATTTGTGCCCAGGCATATTTGGGCTGGCCGGAGAAAGGCGATGACTATTCCACTTAAGGCGCGTGCCGTCCCGGCCTTGCGGTGTCTCGGCGTACTGGGCGCAGCCGTGCTGCTGGCGAGCTGCGCCAGCATGAAGGGGCTGAAAACGCAGGCCACGGTCGATGATGCCAACCGCCTTGCCGCGAGCGCGTCGCTGGGCGCTACCCCCGTGTCGCCGGCGGCATGGCCGGAGCGCGCATGGTGGCAGGGCTTTGGCGACCCGCAGCTGGATGCGCTGGTCGAGGCGGCCCTGGCCGGAGAGCCGACGCTGCGCATCGCCGCGGCGCGTGTGCGCCAGGCGGATGCGCTGGCGGGCGGTGCCGAAGCCGCGCTGTCTCCGCAAGTCAACCTGAACGCCCGGAGCACGCGCCAGCGCTTCAGCGAGAACGGCCTTGTGCCGCGGCCGCTGGCAGGCAGCTGGAAATGGGCCAGCGACGTGCAGCTTGGCCTCGGCTACGAACTGGACTTCTGGGGCAAGAACCAGGCGACGTTCGACGCCGCGCTCGACCGCGCCCGCGCCGCGGAAGTCGACTACCACGCGGCGGAACTGATCCTAACCACGTCCGTGGTGCGGACCTACCTGAAGCTCGACGCCGCCTATGCGCAGCGCACGCTGACCGAACAAACCTATCGCCAGCGCCAGAACACGCTGGACCTGACACGCCAGCGCGTGGCCGCGCAACTCGACTCGCGGCTCGACATGAAGCAGGCCGAAGCGGCGCTGCCGGCCACGCGCGAGCGCCTTGCCGCGATCAACGAGATCATTGCGCTGACCCAGAACCAGCTCGCCGCCCTGGTTGGCAAGGGCCCGGACGCCGGCGCCGATATCCGCCGCCCGCAGCTTCGCGATGACTACGCGGTAGCAGTCCCGGCTTCGCTGCCAGCCGAGCTGATCGGCCGCCGGCCGGACGTGGTCGCGCAGCGCTGGCGCGTGGAAGCCGCCAGCCATGACATCAAGGCGGCCAAGGCCCAGTTCTATCCCAACATCAGCCTGACCGCGTTTGCCGGCCTGCAAAGCCTGAGCCTGTCGGACCTGCTGACGGCGGGCAGCCGCACCTTCGGCATCGGCCCGGCGATCTCGCTGCCCATCTTCGATGGGGGCCGGCTGCGCTCCAACCTCGGCGCGCGGCAGGCGGAGTACGACGCCGCCGCGGAGCAATACAACGCCACGCTGGTCACCGCCCTGCACGACGTGGTCAGCCAGCTGGTGTCGCTGCGCTGGCTGGCCGAGCGCGCCGGCGAACAGCACCAGGCGCTGCAGCTGACGCAGGAGGCCTACGACATGGCCGTGTCGCGCTATCGCAGCGGCGTCGGCAACTACCTGCAGGTGCTGTCGGCCGAAGGCCAGGTCCTGCAGCAGAAGCAATTGCTGATCGATCTCGAAACCCAGGAACGCACGCTGCACCTGGAACTGATCCGCGCCCTCGGCGGCGGATACGAAACGGCTGCCGCGACCGCCAACGACACGGGCACGGCCAAAACCCCCGTGGCAAGGAGCGCATCATGAACCCCGCCAGCCAATCCAAGTCTGCCATCGACACACCGACGGAACAGGCTGACGTCCGCCCGGCGCGCCGCTGGCGCATCGTCGCCGCCGCCTCGGTCGCCGTCGCTCTCGCCGCCGCAGCCGGCTACTGGCTGCAATACGCTCGCTATTGGGTATCGACGGAAGACGCCTATGTCGAAGGCAATGTGGTGCAGGTGACGCCGCAGGTAGGCGGTGTTGTCACCGCGATCCTCGCTGACAACACCGACCTGGTCGACTCCGGCAAGACGCTGGTCGAACTGAACGGCGTCGATGCACAGCTCGCCCTCGCCGCGGCGCAGGCCCAACTGGCCCGCACGGTGCGCCAGGTGCGTGGCCAGTTTGCCGCCGCCGGCCAGGACCGGGCCAACGTGGAACTGCGCTCGGCCGACCTGGCGCGGGCCCAGGAGGACATGGCGCGCCGCTCGGCGCTGGTCGCCAGTGGCGCGATCTCGGGCGAGGAACTGGTCCACGCCAGGCACGCCGTGCGCAGCGCGAAGGCGTCGCTGGCCATGGCGACCGAGCAGCTCAAGCGCAACCAGGCACTGGTCGAGCGCACCTCGGTGGACTCCCACCCCGACGTGCAGGCGGCAGCCGCCCAGGTGCGCAATGCCCGCATCGCGCTGTCGCGCACGCGCATTCCGGCGCCGGTCGGCGGGGTGGTCACCAAGCGCTCGGTGCAGGTGGGGCAGCGTGTTAGCGCCGGGGTGCCGATGATGTCGGTGGTGCCGCTGGACCACCTGTGGGTTACGGCCAACCTGAAGGAGTCGCAATTGCGCGATATCCGCCTGGGCCAGCCGGTCACGCTGACCACCGACCTGTACGGCGACGGCGTGGTGTTCCACGGCCGTGTCATCGGGCAGGACGCCGGCACGGGCAGTGCCTTTGCATTGCTGCCGGCGCAGAACGCCACCGGCAACTGGATCAAGGTGGTGCAGCGCGTGCCGGTGCGTATCGCGCTCACCCCCGCGGAAGTCGCGGCCCACCCGCTGCAGATCGGCCTGTCGATGAAGGTCTCCGTCGATACGCGTTCGCGCGACGGCAAGCGGCTGGTCGCCGTCGATGCGTCGGGCCAGAACTACCGCACCACGGTGTTCGCCGACGAACTGGCCCGCGCCGACGAACTGGTGCGCCGCATTGTCCAAGAGAACCTGTAGGCACCGCCATACAACGGAGACGCCGGCATGAAACCCGCTAAACCCCAAGGCCTGCTGTTGCTGACGATCGGCGCGCTGACCTCGATCGACTTCCTGCAGAACGGCATGGTGGCTTTCGCCGCCACCCCCATCATGGGCGAGATCGGCGCCAGCCCCGAGGAGTACAGCACCGTCGCGGCGGCCTACGCCAGCGTGGCCGTGGTGGTGATCGCGCTGCAGCGCTGGATGGTGGAGCGCGTGGGATGGCGCCGCTATGTCCAGGCCGCGCTCGGCGTGGCTGCGACCGGTGCGATCCTGTGCGCGAATGCCGAAAGCTATCCGGCCTTCCTGGTTGGCCGCATGGTGATGGCGCTGGGCTGCGCGGGCATGGTGACTTCGTCTCGGCTGGCGGTGAATCTGATTCCGCCCAGCCCTGCGCGCTTTCTCGGCATCAAGGCGCTGGCCACGGGCGTGTGCGGCGGCATGGCGCTCGCGCCCTGGCTGGCCTCGGCCATCGTCACCTCGGACCGCTGGCCGTTGATCTTCTGGCTGGCGGCCGCGGCCGCGCTGGCGCTGCTCCCCGCCACCAGAGTCCTGCCCACGGCCACGCTGGCGCCGGCGCAACGCTCGGACGCCCATCCGGTGCGGCTTGCCGCGCTGGCAGTGGGCAGCTTCCTGCTCCTGTTCGTGCTGCAGCGTTCCTACTACGACTTCTACGCCGACCGGCTGTGGCTCGTGATCGGCGCCGCCACGGGCGCCAGCGCCCTGTTGGCATTCATCTGGACCGAATCCAAAAGCGCACGTCCGCTGCTCAAGCTGCGCAGCCTGGTCGAGCCGCGCTACCTGAGCGGCCTGGCGCTCTTTACTTTCTGTTATGTCACGCTCGGTTCGAACGGCTATCTGCTGCCGATCATGCTGCAGCGCTCGCTGGGACATTCATGGGCCACCACCGGGCAGTTCTATGCGCTTGGCCTGGCCGCCGGCGTCGCGACCTGGCTGACAATGACGCGCCTGCTGCCGCGCTGGCCCAGCCCGCGCAAGTACTTTGTCGCGGGCTTCCTGGCGCTGGCGGCCTCAGCCTGGCTGATGAGCCGGACCCCGCCCGCGCCTGACCTGTGGGGCCATGTGCTGCCCGCGCTCGCGCTCTATGGAGTTTTCATCATGACGCTGATTCCCGTCACGGCCATGCAGACTTTCAACGGCGTCATGCACGACGAGTCGGTGTTCTCGCACGCGCAGCAGACCAAGAACATGCTGGGGCAGATGGGCCAGGCGCTGGGCGTGACGCTTGCCACGGTCGGGCAGCAGTGGTTGACGACGTTGCACTACGGCACGCTGCATGGCGCGATCAATCCTGCCAACCCGCAGTACCAGGAGACCTACGCGCGCTTCACGGCGGCGTTCTCCGCCTCGATGGAACCGGTTCGCGCCGCGGAGCTCGCCACGGCGCAGATCGCGCAGGTGCTGGCGCAGCAGTCCGCGCTGCTGGCCAATCTCGACCACTTCCGCGCGCTGGCGGCAGTGGCGGTGCTGGCGATCGCGGTGAGCCTGGTCCAGAAGGTGATCCGATGAGCGCTCACCCGCGGCACCGCGTGCACGAGCATGGCACCACGCAGGTCTTGCGCGATGCCGAACCAAACAAGTGAGATGGTGCCCATGGGCAGGATCGAACTGCCGACCTCTCCCTTACCAAGGGAGTGCTCTGCCACTGAGCCACATGGGCATACGCGCCGGATGCGAGACAACCGGAACGATCTGGAGCGGGAGACGAGTCTCGAACTCGCGACCTCAACCTTGGCAAGGTTGCGCTCTACCAACTGAGCTACTCCCGCATGCATGGCTCCCCGACCTGGGCTCGAACCAGGGACCTGCGGATTAACAGTCCGTCGCTCTACCGACTGAGCTATCAGGGAATACATCGCCTTTCAGCGAAGCGCGGATTCTACAACAACGCGATGCGTCGGGGCAATAGGTCGCGCCAAGACTCACTTCAATTCTGTGTCGTGCGTTCACGCTGGCCAGCGCAACGCCCGGACGTCCGCATGGGGCTGCGTGGCGATCACGAAGCAGCGGCCGGATGGGTGGGCACGGTGAATTGAACGATGGCGCCGCATGGCAGGTTCTCGCTCGCCCACAATCGGCCGCCATGCGCGTCGATGATCGACCGGCAGATCGACAGCCCCATCCCCAAACCGGCGGGCTTCGTGGTGTAGAAGGGAGCGAAGACGCGCTCGGCGCCGTCCGGAGCAAAGCCGGGCCCCGAATCTCGCATTGTCACGAGCACGCAGTCAGTGTCGTTCCCTGTGCTGATGAGCAATTCTCGTTCGCCGTCGCTGACGCCTCTCATTGCCTCGAGCGCGTTGATGGTCAGGTTGAGGAGCACTTGTTGCAGGCCGACACGGTCTCCTTCGATGCATGGCAAACCGTCCGCGAGTTGCGTCTGCACCGCGGCCCCGCTCTTCGTGGCTTCGCCACGGGTGAGCTCGATCACCTCGCGGATCGCCGCGTTGATGTCCACCGATTCCTTCCGCGGTGGCGTCTTCCTGATCAGCTCACGGATCCGGCCGAGCACGTCCCCCGCTCGATTGGCATCCTTGATAATACGGCCAAGCACCTGCCCGACCTCTTCGACATTAGGAGGCTGGGCGCTGAGCCACCGCAGTGCAGCCTGGGCGTTGGTCACCGTCGCGGCGATCGGCTGGTTGACTTCGTGAGCGATCGAGGCCGTGAGCTGCCCCATGGTTGCGACGCGGTTCGCATGTGCCAGTTCCGTCTGCACCTCGCGATAGCGCCGCTCGCTCTCGCGGACTCTTTCCTCCGCCTGCTTTCGCTCGGTCAGATCGAGCACAAAAGCGACCCCCTCCTTCCGGCTTGCTTCGAAAGTGGCCGCACCGACTATGACGGGCACACGGCTGCCATCCTTCCTGATGTACTCCTTCTCGTAGGGCTGGGTGAGCCCCGTCTGCCCGGCCTCTGCCACGGCGCGTTCGGTGCCCTCACGCCATTCCGGCGGTGTCAGATCCTTCCAGCGTACGCGACCCGAGACAAGATCCTCCCGTTCGTATCCCACCATGCGAAGAAACGCGTCATTGGCCTCAAGAATGTCTCCACCGGCATTCCACATGATGATCCCGATGATGTTGGCGTCGACGAGGCGCCGGATCTTTGCCTCGCGTTCCGTGAGGTCGCGGTACAAACGGGCATTCTCCAGCGAGATCGCGGCCTGCGAGGCCACCAGCTTCAGCACGGCGATGCGGGTCGGGCTGAACACGCGCGCAGTCAGATTGTTTTCGAGGTAGAGCGCGCCGGTGAGCTTTGCCTGATCCATCAAGGGCAGGCAGAGAATGGAACGGGCGCGATGCTGACGGATGTAAGGATCTGCGGCAAACGGGGACTCGGCTGCGGCATCGTCGATAAAGACGCTCTCCCGGGTGCGCAGGACATGGTAGAGGATCGACTCCGGCAGCATCGCCGCGCTCACCGGCACATCGCGCAGCTGCAACTGGGTCGCGTCGCCGCCGGTCGTCGCTTCCGCTGCGATCCGTTGTTCGCCGCCGTCCGACAGGATCAACAGACCTCGTTCGGCGCCGGCCTGTTCAATGGCCGTACGCATGACCATATCGATCAGCTTTTCCAGGACGATGTCGCCCGAGGCGGCCTGCGACACCTTGATCACGGTCGCGAGGTCGAGGTGTTCGACCGGCGTTGCGATCGTGTTCGTCGGGCCAAGCGCGGGCTCTTCCGTTCTCAGGAACGGATACCTTTCCTCGAGTTGCCGCACCTTCCCATCGGCTCCCCAACGCAGGTAGCCGTAGCGGGCGTCCTGTAGATACACACGGGCGATCTTCTCAAGCCCGCGCGCCGCGTAAAAGCGGGACGCGAGTTCGTTGGCGAGCGCCTCAGTGTGGACAAAGCCGCATTCCTGCGCCAGGTGGATCGCCTGCTCGTAAAGCTGCTCAGCATCCACCACGCGGCCTTCGAGGCGGGCGATCTCGGCCCCGACCAGCACGGCGCGGTTCCCGAAATTCTCCGGGCAGTTTTCCGCCCAGACCTGGAGCTGCCGGTGATGCGCAGCCATGGCGTCCAGGTGCTGAGGCTGCACGTCGACCGGGGCGAAGTCCCAGCAGGCGGCGTGGGCAAGCGCGCCGTAGAAGTGATATTCGGCTTCCTCGAAGAACGAGGATGAGGTCCAGAGCAGCTGTTCCGCCTTCGATGCGGCATCCATGGCCGCCGCATAGTCGCCGGCGAGATAGCGCGCCTGCAGTTTCCGGGTCCAGTACCAGCATGCAGCGAGCGCCAGGCCAGGGTTGCTGGACAGATGGGCTTCGTTGCGAAGCTCATTGAACTGCCCGTCGTCAAAGCAGCCGAACGTCGGCGTCAGGCCGCGGAGCATCCGGATCAGCGCGAGTTGCGTGGCGATGAAGTCGATGACAAGACCGAACCGCACCTTCTGGGCGTACGCCAGTCCGTGTTCGGCTTCGCTTTGCACCTCGGGCAGCGGCTCGCCGGCGAAGAGCAGGTCCGAGTTGAGGCTGTTGCCCGCATAAGCGCCATACGGGAGGTCTCCGATCCGGTTCGCCGCGGCGAATGCGCGGCGCAGCAGATCGCGGCAAGTCCGCACGGGTTTCAGCCAGCGTACGACAAAAATCGAGAAGCAAAGATAGGTCTTGGCCTCAAAGCGTTTGAGCCCGCGTCGATCGACGAGTTCGCAGCCGAGCTGGCCGAACCGATATCCGGCCTGGTAGTCGCCGAAACGCCGTCCGGCAACCCTGCCGACATTGGCATATAGCACACAGGAAGCATCGCAGTTGCCCCGCTCGAGGCTGAGACTGACCGCCTTGCAGATCGTCAGGCAAGCCAGGTTCGCATCGGTCTGCAAGGCCGGCGCGAAGAGCTTGCTCAGCGCCTCGACGGTCCCGAGGGAGGCCGCGTCCTCCATCAGCGGCAAATCGATGAGGTCCTCGATGGCACGGTCCCCTAGCCGTGACCAGATGCTGTCGTATTCGCGCCGCACCTCGTCGTCGTCCGGATGGGGTGACCACTCGATTCCGACATGCCGGAGGTAGGCGAGACAGACCGCGACCGCGCGCTCGCTCCGATCGAGGACCAGGTAGACATCCAGTTGCAGGCACGCGACGAGGGCTCTTTCGACCGTTGTGGTGGCGCGATCGGACAGCGCCGCCAAACGCTCGTCCGCAGCCGCCAACTGCCCTGTCAGGAATTCGCATTCGGCCCGGTTCAGCTCCAGCGCAAAGATCAGGTCATGCCGGCGCTCCCAGCAATCGTCGCCCAACAGTTCCGCACCGGTGACGAGATAGGAGAGCGCCGAGGCATAGGCCGTCGACGCCTTGGCGCGCTGGCCGGCGATCAGGTTGAACTCGGCCAGCTGCTCCCGCTCGTCCTGCCCGGTGATCAGCGCGGCGCCGCGATTGAGCTGGCCCGCGATCTCGAAGATTGCCTCTTCCCTCTTTTCCGGGGCCGTCTGCGCGGCGAGCAACCGCCCGATCCGCAGATGGGCCTCGGCGCGCGAAGCTTCGGGGGTCAGCGAATAGGCGGCTTCATGAACCCGGTCGTGAACAAACGCATAGGCGCCGTCCGGGCGCTCGACCAGTTCCTGGCGAATCGCCTCCCACAACGCCGCGTGGACCTGCGCCTCCGGGGTGCCGAGAACGGTCGAAAGTGTCGCGATCTCGGCGACGTTCCCGAGACAGGCAAGCTGCTGCAACGCCTGCTGCGTCGCAGCCGGCAGGCGGGTCAGCTTGCCGACCATCAGGTCCACCACATTGTCGGTGTAGCCCTTGGCATGGATGCGATCGGGATCCCAGCGCCAATGCCCCGCGTCATGATCGAAGGTGAGGAAATCCTCTTCGACCAGCGCGTGCAGGAACTGTATGACGAAGAATGGATTGCCGGCGGTCTTGTCATGCACCAGTCGAGCCAGGGGCTCGATGCGCTCCGGCTCGCAGTGAAGCGCCTCCGCGGTCAGCTGCTGGACGTGCTCACTGGCAAGCGGCGCCAGCCTGATTTCATCGATCTTGACGCCCGCGTTCCTGATGGCCTGAAGCTTGCGCGTCAGCGGATGCGTGGCATCGACCTCGTTGTCGCGGTAGGCGCCGATCAGCATCAGGTGCCGCAGATCCGAACCGGTCAGCAGATCCTCGAGCAGGTCGAGCGTCGCCGCGTCGAGCCACTGCAGATCGTCGAGAAAGAGCGCGAGCGGATGTTCCGCCCTGGCAAATACACCAATGAAACGCCGGAACACGAGCAGGAAACGGCGTTGCGCCTGTTGTGGCTCAAGCTCCGGGACCGGTGGCGGCTCACCGATGATGAGCTTCAGTTCGGGAATGAGGTCGGTCATGAGGCCCGCATTGGGGTCCAGCGCCTCCAGCAACGCACTGCGCCAGCTCGCCAGCTCCGTGTCGGACTTGCCAAGAAGCGGCCGCACCAGGCTTTGAAATGCCTGCACCAGCGTCGAATAAGGGATGTCGCGCTTGTACTGGTCGAACTTGCCGGACGCAAAGAGCCCCCGCGGCGGCACCAGCACCTTGTGCAGTTCATTGACGACTGAGGATTTGCCGATGCCGGAATAGCCGGAGACCAGCACCAGCTCCGGCGCGCTGCTCCCGACGATCCTGGCGAACGCGGCGACCAGGGTGTCGACCTCGTGCTCCCGCCCGTACAGCTTCTCGGGAATCAGCAGCCGGTCAGGCGTGTCGCGTTCGTGCAGCGGGAAGTCATCGACGCGGCGCTGACGCTGCCAGTCGGCCAGGCAGTGCTGCAGATCATGTTCAACACCGGCGGCAGTCTGGTAACGCTCCTCGGCCGTCTTGGCGAGCAGCTTCATGACGATCTGGGAGACCGCGGCAGGGACGGTCGTCACCCGTGCGCTGGGCGGAACCGGCTTTCTGGCGATATGGCAGTGCACCCATTCCATGGGCTCGGCGGCCGTAAACGGCAGCGCGCCGGTCAGCATCTGGTAGAGCGTGATGCCGAACGCATAGAGGTCGCTGCGCGAATCGATCGAGCGATTCATCCGGCCGGTCTGCTCGGGCGCCATATAGGCAAGCGTGCCGGCGATGGTCTCGGGCGGCTCGGGCGCCTGCCGCTCGCGCGGCAGCCGCGAAGCGAGGCCGAATCCGGTGAGCCGCGCCTTTCCGTCGGTGCAGTTCACCAGGATATGGGTGGGCTTGAGATCCTTATGGACGAGGCCGCGCTGGTGGAGCTTGCACAGCGCCGCAGCGATGCCGGCGGCGAGCCGCAAGAAATTTTCCATCTCCATGGGCGCGCCGAGCAGTTGCGCCAGCGGCTCGCCACCGGGGTCATCGAGTACCAGCAGGGTCCGGCCGCCTTCGCGCACCAGCTCCAGCGGCCGGACCGCCCACGCGGCATCGAGTTCGTCCTTCAGCCCAAGCTCGTGTGCGAGGCGATCGAGGGTGGCGGGTAGTGGATGCTCGGCGGCTGGCCGCGCAAGCAGGACGTTGGGGCCGCCCTCCTCGCCCGGGCGCTGCCCGCGACACAAGACGCGCTCGCCATCGTCCCACAAGATCTGGAGTCTGTTACCCATCGGCGCCGGAACCATATGTAGGTCTTCATCTGCCGCACGCTGCCAGCAAACTGCCGCCCGTTATTGGGTTGGACGCTATGTTCGTCCGAGCATAATCCGGGCAGGGCACGCTCCGAAAGCGACTTACAACACGGCAGCTCCGCGATTACCAATCGCTCTCCAGAATACACCGCGGCGCCATCGGGAGTGGTCGGAGGGACGGGATGGGGCAAGCGCCGTTGAGGCCACTTCGTCGAAGGCGATACCCCGCGTGAAGTCTGAGGAAAAGGCGGAGGGTCACGACCAATAGCGCCTGTCTGGCGCGAACTTGTGGCATTGCCTTCACATGTTTGACGATCCGCTGCTGGTGCGACCGAAACCAGATTCAGGCCGCCAGCTTTTCTGTCGAAGTCCCGGTGTCATGCGTGTCGAAGTCGGTCAGGTAATTCAGATCGAGCGCGCGGATCTGCTCAGTCATGAAATCGACAAACACACGAATGCGTGACGGCAAATGCTGTCGGCAGAGGTAGCAGATGTAGTGGCCCCGGTCGTCCGGCACATACCGCCTTAACGCCATGACGAGCTCATGGCTCGCGATGTGATCGCGAATCAGATACGCCGGCATCTGGGCAATTCCGCGGCCATCCAGGACTGCCTTCAGTACCAGGTCTGCGTCATTGAAAGTCAATCTGGCGGTCGGCAGATACTTTCGCATATGGCCGTCAACCTTGAACTCCCAATCCAGGACGCGACCGCCGGCGAATCTTAAGTTGATACAGTCGTGCTGCCTCAGCTCTTCCAGCGTAGAGGGCAGTCCCCGCGTCTCGGCATAGGAACGGGACGCGCACAGTACCATCTGCATCGGAATCAACTGTTTCGCAATGATGCTGGAATCCTCGATGCGGCCGTCGCGAAATGCGACATCGATCTGTTCGGAAGCGAAATCTGTTGGCCGGTCATCCAGAAGCAGGTCGACCGCGATATCGGGGTAGACCTCGGAGAACCTGGAAAGCAGCGGCGCAACCACCTTGCGTCCGAACCCGACTGTCGAGCTGATGCGAAGCAAGCCACGAGGCGGCCCCTGGCGGAGCTCCAGCATGTCGTTCATTGCCTCGACAATATGGGTCACGCCCTGGTTGCAGTTCTCGAAGAATCTCTCGCCCTCTCGCGTCAGCTGTGTTGTCCTCGTGGTGCGGAGAAACAGGCGCGTACTTAGCTGCGTTTCAAGCTTCTGGACATTTCGGCAGACCGCCGAGCGCCCGATCCCCAACCGCTCCCCCGCCTTGGCGAAGCTTCCCTCCGTGGCGACCGCCATGAACGCGATGATTCCGGTGTAGCTCGTCGCGAAACAGGCGGACAAAGTATCAGCGCTATTTGGCAAGCCAACGCGAAAGCCACGCTGCGATGTATCCGATTGTTCCATTGAGAGCCCCCACCATTTGGCGCACTGCGCAATCGCACCGGCCATGAGACTAGGGTAGGCGCGCGGGCGCTACAAACCCATTCTACGGACGGGTAGCGCTGCCCCTACATAGGCTTCGAACGCTCATACCAGGGTATGACCCGCGGGACCGGGGCACGCGCCCACGGCTGAGATGTACGGAACGCCGGAACTCCTATTACGGACCGCCGGGACTCATATCAAAGTATGTATTCGCCGTTTCAGCGGATCTGCACGATACCTGGCGTAGACGGTCTTCGGGGCAGGCTTTGGCGATCTGCTTGCGGCGCGCCTATACGTTTGTATGATTCTCGGCCGCTGATATGAGAATTACGCTGGGTATCGTAGACGCACGTGAAGCACCCGGCGCCGTTCTGGCTGCGTGCGCTCTTTCCTGAAGGTGGAGGGGTCCCTTGTGTTCCGCCCAGCTAGTTTCGATTGTCGATGACGACGAGGCCGTCCGCCTCGCGACGGCGAGTCTCGTACGCTCGTTCGGCAGGCAAACATGCCTGTTCGCATCGGCAGAGGAATTCCTGCAATCCGGCCAAATCGCCGCGACGTCATTCCTGATTTCCGACGTCATGATGCCCGGCATGTCGGGGATTGCGATGCACGACCGCATCCTGGCACTCGGATATGCGCCGCCGACCATTTTCATCACGGCGTTCCCGACGGACGACCTGAAGGCGAAGGCCCTGGCGAGCGGCGCGCTGGCTGTACTCGACAAGCCGGTCGATGCCGATGCCATTGCGCATTGGCTCAGCGTCGCGCTGGACCAGCCGTAGCGGAAATCGACGATCCGACGCCGCCGATCTCAAGGCGACTTCTGCGGCTGCGGATCGACGCCCAGTGATTCTGATTTTCTGACGAGATCCGCGACGGATCGCGCCGCCATTTTCTTCATTACCTGCCCACGGTGAATCTTCACGGTAATCTCACTGAGATTCATCTCGGAGGCGATTTGCTTGTTCATCAGGCCGGCCACGACGAACCCCATGACTTCTCGTTCGCGCGGTGTCAGCGAGCCGTAGGCAGCACGAAGCGCCGCGATCGATTGTTCGGCCGCGAGACGTTCCCCGTCGCGCGCCAACGCATTGGCAACTGCGTCAAGCATGTCCTGGTCGCGAAACGGCTTCGCGAGGAAATCGACTGCTCCCGCTTTCATGGCCTTGACTGTCATCGCGATGTCGCCATGCCCTGTCATGAATACGATCGGCATGCGCACGCCGCTCTTCGCAACGTGCTCCTGGAAGGAAAGGCCGCTTTCGCCGCGCAGCCTGACATCGAGAATCAGGCAACTGGGGGCGTCGGTCTTCGGGAAAGCAAGAAAGTCCTGCGACGATTCGAATGTCTCCACGCGCAGCCCGACCGAGCGCAGCAGACCGCCAAGGGCGAGTCGCATCCCCTCGTCGTCGTCGACCACATAGACCACTGGCTCCTTGCCGTCGTGTGGGCTTTGTGCCGAAGTCGAATTCGACCCCGAACTCATCTCGCCTCCTCTTCCCGGCCGGTGCATGCGGCATGCACATCACCGCCGGAGATCACGATAGCTATTCTAGTTGATCTGAAGTGCGCACGACGTACCCTGGCGCCTGCCAGGTCCGACGCCACCCGCCTCGCGGCGCCCCTGACGCTGCCCCTTCGCTGCCCCTTACTTATGTCGAACGGTTCGGCAGCCGCGGCAAGAAGCGGTTGTGCTCGATCTCGCCATTGCGGGCAATCAGGATGGTCGCCTCGGGAATCTCCTCCCACACGCCCTGCACGTCGATCAGCGGCTCGGACAGCACCAGGAAGGCATTGTCGCCGGCGGCGATGATGCGCGGGTCGTCCGGATAGAGCGCGCGCAACTGCCGGAACGAGGTACTGTGGAACAGCGTGCGCGAGTCGGCCTCGCTCGAGTAACGCGCCGCCACGATCTGCTGGCCATCGGTCACGCAGACGGTCATGTTGAGCGGAAACTGCACGTCGTAGCGGTGGCCGACGTCCTCGATCAGCCCCGCCATCTGCTCCAGCGCGCCGCGCGGGTCGCGCTCCAGGCCAAAGCTCAGGGCCAGGAAGAACATCACCTCGGAATCGGTCGATCCCTCGATCCAGCGGAACAGGTGCGGCGCCACGGCCATCATCAGATCGCGCCGCACGAGGGGGTATTCGCGGATCAGGCCGTTATGGACGAAGAGCCAGCGGCCGAAGCGGAACGGATGGCAGTTGGTCTCCTGCGTCGGCGTGCCGGTGGCCGCGCGCACGTGGGCGACGAACAGCGGTGCCCGCACCGCCCGCGCCGTCTCGCGCAGGTTGGTGTCGCTCCAGGCCGGGTGCAGGCAGCGGTAGCGGAACGGCACTTCCGAGTGACGTCCGTACCACCCGACGCCGAAACCGTCGCCATTGGTGGTGGTATGACCCAGCCGCGAATTCAGGCTCTGGTCGATCAGCGAGTGTTCCGGCTGGAACAGCACCGTTTCCAGCGCAACGGATTTGCCCGAGTAGGCCAGCCAGCGGCACATGATGCTCCTCCTCGAATGCGGTCCGGTGCCTTCCGGCCCACACTCCAGTTGTAGGACGGCAAGGCGCGAAGGGCAAAGCGGCCGAGGCCAATCATGCACCGCGTGAGGAAAGTGTGGGAAACCGCGGCCGCGGCGCGGCCGCAGCTTGCAGCGCCGCCATTCAGCCCGGGCCCGCCCTGCCCCGCCCGCTCTCAGAACGAGGCCGTCGCACATTCTGAAAGTGCTCCATTCGCCGCAAAATAAGTCAGCGGCTACGCTGCAGGAAAGCGGTCACAGCATCCGCAAACTCGCCGGGCAGCTCCCAATTGGAAAGGTGAGCCGCATTGAGCGACAGATAGGCCGCGCGAGGAATCAAGTCAGCCACGGCTCGCCCCTGCTCAGGCGTGGTCGCCGCATCCTGAAGACCGGCAATGACCAGAACTTCAGCCTCGATAGCCGGCAGCAACTCGCGCAGGTCCGCGTCCCGCACCGCCGCGCAGTTGGCGATGTAGCCCGACCCATCGGCCTGTTCAAGCATGGCGCGCACAGGAGCGACACGGGTGGGATCGCCCGCCAGCCAGGCCGGCGTGAACCAGCGTGCCAGGACGCCTTCGACAATGGCAGCCATGCCGTCGCGCTGCACGGTCTCGATGCGGGTGTTCCAGCCAGAGGCCGGCCCGATCAGCGCAGCGGTGTTTGCCAGCACGAAGCGTCCGAAGCGATCCGGGTGATGCCGCGCGAGCCACATGCCGGTCATGCCGCCCATCGACAGGCCACAGAAGTGAGCGCGCTGCACGCCCGCATGGTCCATTACCGCCAGCACATCTGCGCCGAGTTCGGCCATGCCGAATGGCTGCACGCTCACCGACGAGGCACCATGACCGCGCGTGTCGTAGCGCAGCACGCGAAAGTGCTGGCGCAGTAGCGGCATTTGCGGATCCCACATTGCCAGCGTGGTGCCGAGCGAGTTGGACATGACCAGCACCGGCGCATCGGCCGGTCCCTCGAGTTCGTAGTGGAGGCGAAGATCGCCGCGTGTCGCGATACTCATACGTTCGTGTTCCTTGAAAAAATGCCGAGGCGGCATGCATCGCTGCATGTCCGCCTCAACTAGACCATGGTGACGCGGCGCCCGGCCGCGTCATCAATCCGCGTGAATGCCGCGCGCCCGGATCAGCTCGCCCCACTTGGCGGTCTCGCGGGCCAGGTGGTCGCGCAGCGCTGCCGGCGTGCTGCCGATGGGTTCCGCGCCGATCGCCGCCAGCCGCTTCTGCACGGCAGGCTTGCGCAGCGCCTCGAGCATGGCGCGGTTCAGCCCTTCGATCGCGGCGGACGGCGTGCGCGCCGGCACGAAGGCAGCGAACCAGGGCGACAGCTCATAGCCGGGCAGGCCCGACTCGGCCACGGTGGGCACATTGGGCAGCGCCGTCGAGCGCTTGCTGGTCGTTACCGCGATGGCGGTGAGCTTGCCGGAATCGATATGCGGCTTGGCCGAGGTAATGCTGTCGAACATATAGTCGACCTGGCCGCCAAGCAGGTCGGTCATGGCCGGGCCGCTGCCCTTGTAGGGAACATGCAGCAGGTCGACGCCCGCCATGGAAGTGAACAGCTCGCCCGCCAGGTGGATCGAGGTGCCGTTGCCCGCCGACGCATAGGTGTACTTGCCCGGCCGCGCCTTGGCATTGGCCACCACCTCCGCCACCGTCTTCGCGGGCGTCTTCGCCTTGCTGGCCACCAATACATTGGGTACCACCGCCAGCAGCGACACCGGGGCAAAGTCCTTCACCGGATCGTAGCTGAGCTTGCCGTACAGGGCCGGATTCACCGCCATGCCGTTGGCGACGATGATCAGCGTGTAGCCGTCGGCCGGCGCGCGCGCGACCAGCTCCGCGCCGATATTGCCGCCGGCGCCGGGGCGATTCTCCACCACGATGGCCTGGCCGAGCGTGCGCGACATGTCTTCACCCAGCGTGCGGGCGATATTGTCCATGGCGCCGCCGGCGGGAAACGGCACGATCCAGCGGATCGGGTGGTCGGGCCAGGCGGCATGGGCGGGCGCGCTGGCCGCGGCCAGGGCCAGCATCACCGCGGCAGCGCCGGTGCGGGCGCCAGGTGTCGTCGATGGCCGCAGGAACAGCCGGTGCAGCAGGGATTTCATCGTCTCCGGTCCTTTCTTTTAATGTCGAGCAGCGCGTTCAGCGTATCGACGACGGATGCTTCGCCAGCGGCGTCACCGCGAGCTTCATATACGGGAACAGCGGCAGGCCGGCCAGCAGCGTGTGCAGTTCGTCGTTGGATTCGACATCGAAGATGCTGTAGTTGGCGTATTCGCCCACCACGCGATAGAGCTGCTGCCACTTGCCCTGGCGCTGCAGGTCCTGCGCGTAGGCCTTCTCGCGCGCCTTGATCTCATCGGCCTGGGCCGCGGGCATGTCGTGCGGCAGGTTGACGTCCATCCGTACCAGATAAAGCATGAGGGTTCCTCCGATCGTGTTGGGGGGCTGATGTTCAGCCTTGCTTGCGGCGATAGTGCGCCAGCTTGTCCTCGTCCAGCGCGAGCCCGAGGCCCGGCCCCTGCGGCAGGTGCAGCGCGAAATCCCGGTACTCCGGCCGCGTGGCGACCACATCGTCCTTGAGCAGCAGCGGCCCGAACAGCTCCGTGCCCCACGCGAGCTGTGGCAGCGTGCAGAAGCCGTGGGCCGCGGCGATGGTGCCCACGCTGCCTTCCAGCATGGTGCCGCCATAGAGCGCGATGCCGGCGGCATCGCCGACTGCCGCGGTGCGCAGCATGCCGAAGATGCCGCCCGACTTGGCGATCTTCAGGGCAAACACGTCGGCGCCGCCGATGCGCGCCAGCTCCATCGCGTCTTCCGGCCCGCACACCGCCTCGTCGGCCATGATCGGCACGACAAAGCGCGCGGCCAGGCGGGCCAGCGCGGCCCGCTGCTCGCGTGGCGTGGGTTGTTCGATCAGGTCGATGCCGGCGGCTTCCAGCATGGCGATGCCGGTGGCTGCCTCGGCCTCGTTCCAGGCCTGGTTCACGTCCACCGTCACGCGGGCGCGATCGCCCAGCGCGCGCTTGATCGCCGCCACGTGGGCCACGTCGTCGCGCACGGCGCGCCGTCCGATCTTGAGCTTGAAGGTGTTGTGGCGACGCGCTTCCAGCAGTTGCTCGGCCTCTGCGATATCGCGCCCGGTATCGCCGCTGGCCAGGGTCCACAGCACCGGCAGCGTGTCGCGCACGGCGCCGCCCAGCAGCGTGGCCAGCGGCACGCCCAGGCGCTTGCCCTGCGCATCCAGCAACGCGGTTTCCAGCGCTGACTTGGCGAAGCGGTTGCCGCGCGCGACCTTGTTCAGGCGCGCCATGGCCGCATGCACGTTGGCGGCGTCCTGGCCGGCCAGCGCGGGGGCCAGGTAGGTGTCGATGGTGAGCTTGATGCCTTCGGGACTTTCGTCGCCATAGGACAGGCCGCCGATGGTCGTGGCCTCGCCGATGCCTTCGATGCCGTCGCTGCACTGCAGCCGCACGATGACCAGCGTCTGCTGCTGCATGGTCGCCATGGCGAGCTGGTGCGCCCGGATGGTCGGCAGGTCGACCAGGATTGCCTCGACTGCCGTGATCGTCGCTTGGTTGCTCACTTTGATACCTTTTGGATGCAATTTGATATTGCACCGGAGTATGCGCCTTGACTTTATTGGAGTCCAAGACCGATGATGTCTGATCCCATACCCAGAAAGTATGAATAAAGGTCATGACATGGAACTCCGCCACCTGCGCTATTTCCAGACCGTCGCCCAGGAGCTGAATGTGACGCGGGCGGCGTCTCTGCTGCATATGGCCCAGCCGCCACTGTCGCGCCAGATCCGGCAGTTCGAGGAAGAAATCGGCGTGGCGCTGTTTGACCGCATCGGCCGCGGCCTGCGCCTGACCGAGGCCGGGCGCTTCCTGCTGGAGCAATCTCTGCAACTGACCCAGCGGCTGGACGAAGCCATCGAGGGCACGCGCCGCATCGGCCGCAACGAGAAGCGCTGGTTCGGCATCGGCTTCGTGCCCTCGGTGCTGTATGGCTTCCTGCCCGAACTGATCCGCGAGCTGCGCGGCGCCGACAGCCAGGTGGAGGTCGGCCTGAGCGAGATGATCACGGTGCAGCAGGTGGCGGCACTGAAGGCCGGGCGCATCGACCTGGGCTTTGGCCGCATTGCGCTGAACGATCCGGCCATCACGCAACAGGTAGTGATGGCCGAGCCGCTGGTTGCCGCCCTGCCCGCAGCGCAGCCGGTACCGCGCGATGGCTCGCTGACCGCCGAGACCCTGGCGCACCACCCCTTCGTGCTCTACCCTGCCCGGCCGCGGCCCAGCTATGCCGACCATGTGCTGTCGCTGTTCCGCGCACAGGGGTTGCAGCTACGCGTGGTACAGGAAGCCAACGAACTGCAGACCGCGCTGGGGCTGGTGGCGGCGGGACTGGGCATTACGCTGGTGCCCGCCTCCGTGCAGCGCCTGCACCGCGACGACGTGCGCTACTGCCCCATCGACGCACCGGGCTTCGTCTCGCCCGTGATCATGAGCCAACGTGCGGGCGACACCTCGCCCTTCCTGGCGCGCGCGGTGGCCTGGGTACTGCAGCAGGGCCAGCCGGACGCGCTGGCATAGTTCCCTACTCTTGCGTCGGCGGCAGATAGGCGATGCCCGCCTCCTCGTACAGCCGATAGATCATTTCCTGCATGGCGCGCAGGTCGGCGGACTCGTCGAGCATGCGCATGCTCATGATGATGGGTGACACCAGGTTGGGATCGTCCAGTTCCACGTAGGTGACATCGTCGCGCTTGAGGCCATGCACGCTGCTCGGCAGCACCGAGATCCCTTCGCCCGCGGCCACCAGGCCCAGCGCGATCTGCAGCTCGCGCACTTCCTGGATACGCCGCGGCTTGAGCGCGCGCACCTGCGTCGCCGATCCCGCCAGCGCGCATCCGCGCAACGGCTACGTGACCGCGCACGTGGATGACACCTGGCTCAATGGCGGCGATGTCGACGTGTACCTGTGCGGCCCGGTCGCGATGGTCGAGGCCGTACGCAGCTGGCTGCAGCAGGCGGGGATCACGCGCGCGGGCTTCTACTACGAAAAATTCTCGGCCAGCAAGGCTGGCCTGACTGCAAGGAGGCAAGCATGCAAGCAAGGGACCGCAATGCCCGCTTCGCGGGCAAGGTCGTCGTCGTTACCGGTGCCGCGCAAGGCATCGGGCGCGGCGTGGCGCTCGCCACGGCGGCCGAGGGTGCGTCGGTGGTGCTGGTGGACCGCTCTGACCTCGTGCACGAGGTCGGCGGCGAGATCGCCGCCGGTGGCGGCAAGGTCGTCGCCGTTACCGCGGACCTGGAAACCTATGCGGGCGCGTCCGAGATGGCACGGGCCGCGCTGGACGCTTGGGCCCGCGTCGATGTGCTGGTCAACAACGTCGGCGGCACCATCTGGGCCAAGCCCTACCACCACTACGAGGAAGACCAGATCGAGGCGGAGATCCGGCGCTCGCTGTTTCCCACGCTGTGGTGTTGCCGCGCGGTGCTGCCCGGCATGGTGGAGCGGCGCCACGGCGCGATCGTCAACGTGTCGTCGATCGCGACGCGCAGCATCCACCGCGTGCCCTACGCGGCGGCCAAGGGCGGCGTCAACGCGCTGACCGCGAGCCTTGCGTTCGAGCATGCGGCCGAAGGCATCCGCGTCAACGCGGTGGCCACCGGCGGCACCGAGGCGCCACCGCGCCGCATCCCGCGCAACGCCGCGCCCCAGTCGGAGCAGGAGGCGGCCTGGTACCAGGCCATCGTCGACCAGACCGTGGCGTCGAGCCTGATGCGCCGTTACGGCACGATCGACGAGCAGGTCGGCGGATTCTGTTCCTGGCGTCGGACGAGGCCTCGTACATCACCGGAACCGTTTTGCCAGTGGGCGGTGGCGATCAGGGCTGAGCAAGGTGCCGGCCGCTGCGGCCTCAGGGCGCTGGCGTCGCCAGCGGCTTGCCCTTCTCGACCACATACACGCCAATCACGCGCGTCGGCGAACTGCCTGGATTGTGCGCGTCATGAACGACCCCGGCCGGAACCACGAAGGATTCTCCGGCCTTGACCAGCCGGGGCGGCTGCCCGTCGATCAGCAGTTGGGCCTCGCCCTCCATTACATAGCTGATCTCGTCGCCTGGATGCATGTGGCGCCCGGCACGGGCGCCCGGTGCCACTTCCACACGCGCCACCACGGCTTCGCGTCCCGGAACGGAAACGTCCGCGCGACCAACAACCGTGCGGGACAAGCCGCCGGTCTGCGCCAGCACGGCGCCGGAGGCGATCCAAAGCCCGGCGGCCGCCAGGATACTCGGTATCTTGGAATTCATCATTTGTCTCCCTCCTGGGTTGTTCTTGTCTTGCTGGTGTACCCGCTCGCGTGGATCAGCTTTTGGCTTTTGACTTGTTCAGGCTCACGGCGGCGCGAACGAGAGTCTTCAGCGCTTCCTCGTCGATCTTCTCGCCCTCGTGGAAGTCGATGGCACGCCTTGTGTTCCCGTCAAGACTGGAGTTGAAGAGGCCCGATGGGTCCTTCAGAGCCGCCCCTTTGGCGAAGGTCATCTTCACGACGCTCTTGTAAGTCTCGCCTGTGCAGATCAATCCGTCGTGCGACCATACCGGAACCCCTCTCCACTTCCACTCCTCGACGACCTCGGGATCGGCGTCCTTGACCAGGGTACGGAGCCGGCTGAGCATCGTGCCCCGCCAGTCGTCCAGTTCCTTGATTCTCGCGTCTATCAGCTGAGAAGCAGACTGGCTTTCCTGCGTGTCGTTGTTCTTCATGCCCATTTCTCCTCAAGCGCGAACGCTGGACCAAGGGGGTGCCAGAGCCAGATTATGCGCGATGTGGGTGTCAGAGCCGATTCTAATGTCGGCTTACAGGCGGATTCAATGCCCGTTCACGCGCCCCACCCATGGTGTTGTATGCTCGCGGGTCCCCGACCAGTACGACGAAATTGATGCACCACACCGACGACGCTCTTTCCGAGCACGAATCTTCCGCCATCCACGAGCCACGGCTTTGGCGAGACAAGGGCTGGACCGCCCGGGTTATCAAGAACGAGGATGGCGACGGCTGGGCGGTCGAAATGATCCGGGACGGCAGCGCCGAGCCGGCGCTGGTCGGACCCTGGACCATGGGGCGGAACAAGGTCGATCCGAAGCCGCTCGATGCCACGGCCCACCAGACGCTGGTCAAGACCGCCGCGGAAGTCATCCGGCGGCACGAGCAGCAACTGCACGCTCAACTCAACAAGCAGTGCAGCATCGAGACCGAATCCGGAACCGTGACCGTCAGGCTGGTCATCACGCCAGATGAATTCGAGCCCTTCGGCACGCTCACGGCACTGGATCCCTTCGGGGATGAGTTGGCGACCGTCAAGGTGCGGCCCGACTTTCGCCTGACGCGCGAAACCGCCGACCGCTGGGCGGCTGGCGGGTTTGACAAGATTCGCTAGCCGGCTGCTACGGCAGCGAATCCGGGCCGTGGATCGCGTCAGCCGTCCTTGAACAGGAAGCTGTAGGCGTTCAGCGCGGGCGCGCCGCCAAGGTGGGCGTACAGCACGCGGGAGCCCTGCGGGAACTCGCCGCGGCGCACCATGTCGATCATGCCGTGCATGGATTTGCCTTCGTAGACCGGGTCGGTCATCACGCCTTCAAGCCGCGCGCAGAGGCGGATAGCCTCGAGCGTACCTTCGGACGGCAGGCCATATTCCGGACCGCCGTAGCGCGTATCCAGCACGACATCCTCTTCGGCGATATCGCGGCCCAGGTCCACCAGCTCCGCGGTATGCCGCGCAATGCGCAGGATCTGGGCGCGCGTCTGCGCCGGTTTCGCGGAGGCGTCGATGCCAATGACGCTGTCGGCGCGGCCATCCGCCGCGAAGCCGACCACCATGCCAGCCTGCGTGCTGCCCGTGACCGAGCAGACCACGATGTAGTCGAACTTAAAGCCGAGCTGGGCTTCCTGCGCGCGCACTTCCTCCGCGAAGCCGACAAAACCCAGCCCGCCGAGCGGGTGCTCCGAGCAGCCCGCGGGGATCGGATATGGCTTGCCGCCCGCGTCGCGCACGCTCTGCATGGCATCCTCCCAGCTCGGGCGGATGCCGATGTCAAAGCCGTCCGCCACCAGCCGCACGTCGGCGCCCATCATCCGCGACATCTGGATATTGCCCACGCGGTCGTACACGGCGTCCCAGTAGTTCACCCAGTTCTCCTGCACCAGCACACACTTCATGCCGAGGTGGGCCGCCACGGCGGCCACCTGGCGCGTCTGGTTCGACTGGATGCCGCCGATCGACACCAGCGTATCGGCGCCCTGCTCCAGCGCATCGGGCACGAGGTATTCCAGCTTGCGCGTCTTGTTGCCGCCAAAGGCCAGACCGCTGTTGCAGTCTTCGCGCTTGGCATAGAGATGCACCTTGCCGCCCAGGTGCTCGCTCAGGCGTGTCAGCGGGTGGATTGGCGTGGGACCGAACGTCAGCGGGTAGCGGGGAAAGCGGTCGAGGTTCACGGCTTCGTCTCCGGATGGTGGCGTTGAGGGGTGGTGTGGCACCGCCCTCCCTGGAAAGGTGAGGCGCTGCGTTCAGTGAAATGGTAGGCAATTGCCGGCGAAACGTGCTTGCAAAGATTGCTGTTCCAACACATCATCCCGATGTCACCCTACTTCGCTGCCTACGGTAGTTGCACAGAAATGGCTATCCGCAAAATAAAAGTTCGCGGTGATATCGCCCCGGCCCCGGAACCCGCGCCGGCGCTGGATCGCACGGACAAGGCCATACTCCGCCTGTTGCAGAAAGACGCCTCGATTTCGAACGTGGCGCTGGCGGCCAAGGTGAACCTGAGCCCGCCCGCCTGCCTGCGGCGCGTGGAGCGGCTGAAGGAAGCGGGGATGATCCGGAGCGTGGTGGCGCTGCTGAACCCGGTCGCGCTGGACGCGGGCATGCTGGTGATCATCGGCGTGGTGCTGGACCGCTCCACGCCGGAATCCTTTGCGGCATTCGAGAAAGCCGCGCAGAAGGTGTCCGGTTGCATGGAGTGCCATGTGGTGACCGGCGAATTCGACTACTTCCTGATGGTGCGCACCCGCGACAGCGAGAGCTTTAACCGGCTGCACGCGGAACAGTTGCTGTACCTGCCGGGCGTGAGGCAGATCCGCTCGTTCATGGTGCTCAAGCAGGTGTTGTCCACGACGCAGTTTCCGGTCTAGCGGGGGCCGCTCACCGAGAAACTTGCCTCTTTCCGCCGCGTCCAATGAAAGGCGTGTGCAAGAGACACGCCCACCACGATGGAGACCACCATGAAAGGCTCGGGACGGCAACCGCAAGGCCCGGCAAAGACGGCTGGCAAAGCCAAGCCCATGACGCAGCCTGATGCGTCACGGATCCAGTCAGCTACCGCAAAGGCCATGGGTGGTGGAGTACCGAAGGGCAGCTTCGCCACTCGCGCGCAACGCGCGGCTTCGACCCGCGGACGCTAAAGCGCAAGCGGCCTGGCTGTACAAGCCAGGCCGCTTCGCCCGATCCTGCTTCCCTACTTCGTCTTGGGCGGCAGAATCGCAGTCCCACTCCCCGCTTCCGTCGTCCGGTCATGCTGCATCGTCGGCATCATGTTGCTGTTCAGGTGGAACATCACCCATAGCGACCCCGTCAGCGTGATCACCACCAGCACCAGCGTGAACATCAGCGACAGCATGTTCCAGCCGCCCTCCGATTTCGCGTTCATGTGCAGGAAGTAGATCATGTGCACCACGATCTGTACCGCGCCGATCAGCAGGATGACGATGGCCGTGGTCGACGTCTTCTCGAACACCTCGCCCATCACCAGCCAGAACGGGACGGCCGTCAGGAAGACGGAAAGCACGAAGCCCGTCAGGTAGCCGCCCAGCGTGGCGTGCGGCCCCACGTCTTCTTCATGTTCATGTCCATGGCCGTGTCCGGGGACACCCAGCGTATCGTCGTGCGCGCTCATGGCAACGATCCCATCAGGTAGACGAAGGTAAAGACGCCGATCCACACGACGTCGAGAAAGTGCCAGAACATTGACAGGCACATCAGCCGGCGTTTGTTGGCCGTGATCAGCCCGTGCCGCGCCACCTGCGTCATCAGCACGATCAGCCAGACGATGCCGAACGTCACGTGCAGCCCGTGCGTGCCGACCAGCGAGAAGAACGAGGTCAGGAACGCGCTGCGCTGCGGGCCTGCGCCCTCGTGGATCAGGTGCCAGAACTCATACAGTTCGACGGCCAGGAACGCCGCGCCGAAAACGCCCGTGATGGCCAGCCAGATCTGCGTGCCGGCGATGCGGTTCTGCTGCATCTGCAGCATGGCAAAGCCATACGTGATCGACGATATCAGCAGGAAAGTGGTGTTCAGCGCCACAAGCGGCAATTCGAACAGCTCCGCCCCGGTCGGCCCGCCCGCGTACTCGCGGCCGAGCACGCCATAGCCGGCGAACAGGCACGCGAATACCAGGCAGTCGCTCATCAGGTAGAGCCAGAAACCGAGTAGCGTGCCGTTCTGCGGGTGGTGGTCTTCGGTCAGATAGAACTGGAAGCCACCCGGTGGTGCTTCACCAGCTACCGCGGTGGCTTCCACGTGGCGGGGAAAGGTCGTCGTCTCAACCATGGCCGGCCATCAGTTGTGTGCGCGCCGCTTCGGTCCGATCCACTTGCTCGGTCGGAAGATAGTAGTCGCGCTTGTAGTTGAAGGTATGGATGATCGCGGCGATGATGGTTGCCGCGAACGAGGCAATCGCTAGCCACCAGATGTACCAGATCAGTGCGAAGCCACATAGCGTGGACAGGCCCGCCAGCACGATGCCGGCCGCGGTGTTCTTCGGCATGTGGATCGGGATAAAGCCCTGTTGCGGCCGCTGGTAGCCATGCTGCTTCATGTGCCACCAGGCGTCGGTGTCGTGCACCACCGGCGTAAAGGCAAAGTTGTACTGCGGCGGTGGCGACGACGTCGACCATTCGAGGGTGCGGCCATTCCACGGATCGCCGGTCAGGTCGCGCAATTCCTCGCGACGCATGAAGCTGACCACCAGCTGGACCAGGAAGCACGCGATGCCGATAGCGATCAGCAACGCGCCGAACGCCGCCAGCTGGAACCAGATCTGCAGCGACGCATCCTCGAAATAGCTCATGCGGCGGGTCACGCCATGCAGCCCTAGCCAATACAGCGGCATGAACGCAAAGTAAAAGCCAATCAGCCAGAACCAGAACGACGCCTTGCCCCACGACGAGACCAGGCGATAGCCGAATGCCTTGGGGAACCAGTAGGTGATGCCCGCCATCAGCCCGAACAGCACGCCGCCGATGATCACGTTATGGAAGTGGGCGATCAGGAACAAGCTGTTGTGCAGCGAGAAGTCCGCCGGCGGCACCGCCAGCAGCACGCCGGTCATGCCGCCGATCACGAACGTGATCATGAAGCCGATCGTCCACAGCATCGGTACCTCGAAGCGGATCTTGCCGTGGTACATCGTGAACAGCCAGTTGAAGATCTTGGCGCCGGTCGGGATCGAGATGATCATGGTCGTGATCCCGAAAAACGAATTGACGCTGGCGCCCGAACCCATCGTGAAGAAATGGTGCAGCCAGACCAGGTATGACAGCACGGTGATCACCACCGTGGCATAGACCATCGACGCGTAGCCAAACAGGCGCTTGCGGCAGAACGTGGCAACCACTTCCGAGAACACGCCGAAGACGGGGAGCACGAGGATATAGACCTCGGGATGGCCCCAGATCCAGATCAGGTTCACGTACATCATCGCGCTGCCGCCCTGGTCGGCCGTGAAGAAGTTCGTGCCGACATAGCGATCGAGCGCCAGGAATGCCAGCGCAGCCGTCAGGACCGGGAACGCGGCGATGATCAGGACGTTGGTGCACAGCGCCGTCCAGGTGAAGATCGGCATGCGCATCAGCGTCATGCCTGGCGCGCGCATCTTGACGATGGTCACCAGCAAATTTATCCCGGAGAGCAAGGTCCCCACCCCGGCCACCTGCAGCCCCCAAATGTAGTAATCGACGCCGACGTCGGGGCTGTGGATGATGCCGGACAGCGGCGGATAGGCCAGCCAGCCGGTGCGCGCAAATTCGCCAACGAACAGCGACATCATGACCAGCACCGCGCCGCCCGTCGTCATCCAGAAGCTGAAGTTGTTGAGGAACGGGAACGCCACGTCGCGCGCGCCGATCTGCAGCGGCATGACGAAGTTCATCAGCCCCGTGACCAGCGGCATGGCCACGAAGAAGATCATGATCACGCCGTGCGCGGTAAAGATCTGGTCGTAGTGATGCGGCGGCAGGTAGCCGGCGTTGTCGCCGAATGCGATGGCCTGCTGGATGCGCATCATGACCGCATCGGCGAAGCCGCGCAGCAGCATCACGATGCCCAGGATCACGTACATGATGCCGATCTTCTTGTGATCGATGCTCGTGAACCACTCGTGCCAGAGATAGCCCCACTGGCGGTAATAGGTGATTGCGGCGACGAGCGCGAGCCCCCCTAGCACGACCACGATGAAGGTGCCGATCAGGATGGGCTCATGGAGCGGGATGGCATCCCATGAAAGTCGGCCGAAGATCAGATTGGCGAGTTCGGAGCGCTCGGGCATTGTTGTCACCTGGTGCCTGAATTGACCAATAGTGGCCGTAAGGGGCCGTTAGGGATTGGCGAAAACCTCAACGGAGGATCCTGAACGGGAAGATGCAACAGCGCGCCTCACCGCAGCAGCCGCCTGCCGTCGTTCGGCTTGGAATCCGACGCGAACACGGGTGCAACCACCCCGGTGTTGCTCGCGGTACAGATCTCGCCGGACGGGTCGAACTTTCCGCGGCTGCGGTCGAGCGCCATGGTGTCTGCCATGCAGGTCCCGCCACCCACGCAGCGGTTCAGGATCAGGTCATACAGCTCTGGCGCCACGCTGGCGTAGCGGTGCACCGGATCGCGCTCGCTTGGCTGCGCAAGCTTCTGGTAGATGTCCTTCGACAGGTCATTGCCGGATGCCCTGGCCTGCTGGATCCAGCGATCGAAGTCTTCGTTCGACAGGCCGTGGAACTTGAAGCGCATGTGCGAGAAGCCCGCGCCGCTGTAGTTGGCCGAGAAGCCGTCAAAGACGCCGGGCTTGTTGATGACCGCATGGAGCTTGGTTTCCATGCCGGGCATCGCGTAGACCATGCCGGCCAGCGAGGGGACAAAGAACGCGTTCATCACCGAGGTGGCGGTGATGCGGAATGCGATCGGGCGATCGACCGGCGCTGCGAGTTCGTTGACCGTGGCAATGCCTTGCTCGGGATACAGGAACAGCCACTTCCAGTCCATCGCCACCACTTGCACCGTCAGCGGCTTGACTTCGGCCGGAACGGGCCGCCCCGGCTCCAGCCGCGTCAGCGGCCGGTACGGATCGAGCTGGTGGGTACTGACCCAGGTCACGGCGCCGAGCGCGATGATGATCAGCAGCGGCGCGGACCAGATCGCCAGTTCGAGCACCGTGGAATGGTCCCACTCGGGGTTGTAGGGCGCGTCCGTCGCGCTTTCCCGATAACGCCACGCAAACAGCAGCGTAAGGAGGATCACCGGCACGATGATCAGCAGCATCAGGCACGTGGCGATGATGATCAGATCGCGCTGGCGCACGGCCATGTCACCGGATGGCGAAAGCAGCACTGCGCTGCAACCGGTCAGGCTTGCCAGCAAGGCGATCGCGGCACACCGAAGAAGCAGTCTTCCCGGGGCACGCAGCGGCGTCATAGCAGCGTCGAAGCGTCGCATGGTCTCGGAAGTGGCGTCAAAAGAATGTCGGTGATGTACCGACGAACCGACCTTTCGATTACCTATGGCAGTTTAGGCGCTATTCTTGTGAGTGCGGGACTTTAAGTGCAGTATCGAAGCACTCGGCGATAAGGAGCCTCTACGATGGCCAGCCTGACCCACCAGCATCGCGCCTCGCCCACGGCACCTCCGGCGCCTGGCCACCATGACGTGGCACCTGCGGAGATCGCCACAGGCGTGGTGATCGGGCGCGCCTCCGAGTACTTCGACTTCTTCGTGTATGGCATTGCCTCCGTGCTCGTCTTCCCGACGGTGTACTTTCCGTTCGCGGGCGAGCTGGCGGGACTGCTCTACAGCTTCGCGATCTTCTCGTTTGCGTTTATCGCGCGGCCGTTCGGCACGGCGCTGTTCATGCGTATCCAGCGGCGCTGGGGGCGCGGCATCAAGCTGACCGCGTCGCTGTTCCTGCTCGGCACGGCCACGGTGGGGATTGCCTTCCTGCCGTCGTACGCCTCGCTGGGTGCCACCTCGATCTACCTGCTGGCGCTGTTCCGCGTCCTGCAAGGCATTGCCTTTGGCGGATCGTGGGACGGGCTGCCGTCACTGCTGGCACTCAACGCGCCCCAGGACAAGCGCGGCTGGTACGCGATGGTGGGCCAGCTCGGTGCGCCGACCGGCTTTATCGTCGCCGGTGCGCTGTTCCTGTTCCTGCATGCCAGCCTGACACCGCAGGAGTTCATCGAGTGGGGCTGGCGCTATCCGTTCTACGTGGCGTTCGCGATCAACGTCGTGGCGCTGTTTGCAAGACTGCGCCTGGTGGTGACGCACGAGTACACGCGGCTGCTGGAAGAAGACGAGCTTGAGCCGATCAGCACCCTGCAGATGGTGAACGCGCAGGGATTCAACATCTTTCTCGGTGCATTTGCCGCGCTGGCCAGCTATGCGCTGTTCCATCTGGTCACGGTGTTCCCGCTGTCCTGGGTGATCCTGCACAAGACGCAGGACATCTCCGATGTGCTCGCCATCCAGCTCGTGGGCGGCTTCATTGCGTTCATTGGCACGCTGCTCTCGGGCTGGATCGCGGACCGCGTAGGCCGGCGCAAGACGCTGGCAACGATGGCCGTGCTGATCGGCATCTTCAGCCTGGTGACGCCGTGGCTGCTCGACGGGGGCGCAGTGGGCCAGGATGCGTTCATCCTGGTCGGCTTCGGTCTTCTGGGCTTGTCGTACGGGCAGGCTGCCGGCGTCGTGACGTCGAACTTCGAACGGCGTTTCCGCTATACCGGCGCTGCGCTGACCACGGACTTCGGCTGGCTGTTCGGCGCCGCCTTTGCACCGTTGGTGGCGCTGGGCTTGTCGTCGCTGTTCGGCCTGGTCGCGGTCAGCCTGTACCTGATGTCGGGCGTGATTGCCACGCTGGCGGCGTTGCGGATCAGCCGCGCGCTCGGTACGCCGGAGTTGTGACTACGCGGTGCCCTGGTCCTGGCAGGTCGGAGAAAGCGGGGCAAATAGCGGGGCAAATACTCAACGGCCCGATGCGGCCAGCGCCGCGCCGCGCTCGGCAAAGCGCGCATACGCCTCCGGCGGGACGAACAGCCCGCCTGTGGTCCACACCAGGTGCGTGGCCTGCGCCATCGTCCGCTCAAGACCGTGTTGCTTCAGGTAGGTGCGGCCGGCGTCGGTGCCGGTCAGCATGCCCGGCCCGCTGAAGCCGGCGGCAGCCGACGGCTCGATCTGCAGTCCCTCTGATTCGCGCAGGCGGTGCAGGTCGACGAACAGCGTGTCGTCGGGCACGGTGTAGACGCCGCCGAGCAGCGCACGCATGGCCTCGGCAGCCAGTTCCGATGCCTGGGGCACGGCCAGGCCGTCGGCCTCGGTGCGGTTCGTCAGGCCGAAGTCGTAGACCGACGCCCCGTGCGACAGCATTTCCACGAGAAAGCACGGCGACTGCGTGGGCTCGGCGAAGAATGCATGCACATGCGGCCCAAATAACTGCCGCAAGCCGAAGGCGATACCGGCAGGCGCGCCGCCGACCCCGCACGGCAGATAGACGAACAGCGGGTGCGCGGCATCCACGCGCACGCCTGCCGCATCGAACTGGCGCTGCAGGTGCAGTGCCGCGGCGCTGTAGCCCAGCAGCAACGACAACGAACGCTCATCGTCGACGAAATAGCTGTGCGGATCGGCATCGGCCTCGCGCCGCCCGGCCGCCACCGCTGACGCGTAGTCGCCGGTATGCTCCACCACCTCCACGCCGCGCGCCCGTAACCGCGCCTTCTTCCAGTCCTTGGCATCGGCAGACATGTGTACCGTGGCGCGCAAGCCCAGCGCCGACGCCATCACACCAATGCTCAGGCCGAGGTTGCCGGTGGAGCCCACCGCTACCTGATACTGGCCGAACAGCGCTCGCGCCGCCTGCCCGGCCAGCACGGTGTAGTCGCTGTCAAGCGTCACCAGGCCATGTTCAAGCGCCAGGGATTCGGCAAATTCGAGCACCTCGTGAATGCCGCCGCGGGCCTTGATCGACCCGGCCACAGGCAGGCTGTGGTCCGCCTTGAGCCAGAGGGCACCGGCCGACGAAGGCAAGCCGAGCGAGCGTTGCATGGCCGGCGCGGGCAGCAAGGCCGACTCGATATGCCCTTCGCTCTCCTTCAGTTCGGGAAACAGCTGTGCCAGCAGCGGCGCGAACCGGTCAAAACGCGCCTGCGCAGCGCGTACATCAGCTAGACTAATGCCGTTCCCGTCTACCACGATATGGATCGCCGGCGCCTCGCTGCGCTTGGGATTGCCCCAGAATACAGGCCGGGCGGCTTGCAGATCCTGGACCAGTCCGGAAAGTAATGCGGGGAAATCGATTGTCATGGAGCACAAGGGGAGAACTCGGATAGATCCATTCTTGCCCCAACGCCCACGCATGACAAACCATTTGTATTGATCCATCGATTAGTCAAACTAATGGCAAACACGCTTTCTGCATCGTTGTTGGGATGGCTGCGCTGTTTCGAGGCGGCGGCGCGCCACTGCAACTTCACGCAGGCGGCTGCCGAGTTGTGCGTGACGCAGGGAGCAGTCAGCCAGCAGGTCAAGCAGCTCGAGCAGTGGCTGGACCGCCCCCTCTTCCTGCGCCTGCCGCGCGCCCTGGTGCTGACGCCGGAAGGCGAGCGGCTGCGCCTCGTGCTGCGCGAGTCGTTCCAGGCCATCGAGAGCACGCTGACGCAGCTGCGCAAGCCCCGGGACAAGCAGCCCATCGCCCTGTCCTGCTCGCCATCGTTCGCCATGGCCTGGCTCACGCCGCGGCTCGGCAGCTTTTTCCGGCAGCATCCCGACATCGGCCTGCGCGTCTACGGCGAGTTCCACGCACTGGACCGCTCGCGCATGCTGCGCGACGGCACCGAGGCAGCCGTGCGCTTCGATCCCGGCGGTTACGAGGACCTGAAGGCACGCCTGTTCCTCACGGAATGGCTGATCCCGGTGGCAAGTCCCGCCTATCTGGTGGCACACCCGGAACTGCGCTCGCCCGACGGCCTGCGCGCCAGCATGCTGCTACACGACGTCAGCCCCTGGGACGGCGCCGGAGAGTCCGATGAGTGGCAGTGCTGGCTGCGCCATGCCGGCGTGGCCCCGCCCGACGTATCGGACGGCCAGCGATTCAACCTGTCGCAGCTGGCCATCCATGCCGCGCTGGCCGGGCAAGGCGTGGCCATCGGACGCTCGGCGCTGGTGCTCGAGGAAATCGAATCGGGCCGGCTCGTCGATCTCTGGGGCATCCACGCGCCCAGCGAAGCGTCATACCACTTCGTCTGCGCACACGGACAGACTACGCAGGTGGCCGAGGTAGAGACGTGGCTGGTGACAGAAGGCGCGGCGTTCGACGGCGCGCGCAGGCGCGTGCTTGGGGTGGGGTAAGGCGACGCTGACGTGCAATTAGCGTGCAATATTTGCCGAATTCCCGAGTGCTTAAAGCCCCCCAAGCAGGCGCTCCGCCTCATCGAGCAGGGCGGTGGCCGGCAGCATGTCGCCCCGCGCAATGCGCACCAGCGCGAAGGATCGCACCAGCGGCGGATCGCCCGGAACGTGGGCGGTGAGCAGGTCGATCTCGTGTGCCGGCACTGTGCTGTCCGGCGCGAGCAGCACGTTCATTGCACTAAGCCGCAGGTGTCTTTTCTCGAGGGAAAAGCAGGAGCGCGCGTCCGCGATTACCTCGGCCAGGCATTCCAGTTGACGGTCAAGCGCCCCGGTTTCGGGGCCAAGCTGCGCAAGTTCGCGCTCGTTCTCGGCAACCTGCTCGCTCAGCCTGCCCTGCTCGCCGGGCGTGGCTTCTCCATCGCCGCCAAACACCGAGCGCATGCCAGTGCCTTGCCGCCGGGCCAGGTTCAGGCGCGCCACAAGCAGCGCCTGCTCGCGCTCGAGCACGTCGCGGCGTGACTTGCCGGCAGCGGAACGGGCCAGCCCTTCCATGGCGAGCTGATCGAACATTCGCCCCACGATCTCCTCGCGCAGGGCGGCTTCGGTGCACGCGATGATCCTGACCTTGTGGTCGCCGAAACTGATGGTGGTTTGTGGCACTTCCGTGTGCATGACATCACCTTCCAGCGCAACGCCGAGCGTGCGCCGCTCGGTCATCTCCATCCCAAGTACTGCGAAGGCCTGCTGCGTATCCGGCGACTGCGCGAAGAACTCCCGCAGTTCGGGAGAGCGGCTGAGGGCCAGCTGCACGTCACGGGCCGTGCCGAAAAAGGCCTGGATGCAGGGATCGGTGCCCCATGCCTGCGGGCTGGCCTCGCGCGGGGCGGGAAGCGACTGGACGAGTTCGTGCACATAGTCCAGCGCCTGCCCGAGCGCAGGCCGAAGCCGCTGCTGGTGGCGCGACACCAGCCGCAAGCGCGGATTCAGCCGGGTGACGCGCTCCGTCAGCTCGGCCATCTCTTGCTTGTCGTGAGCATGGCCTCGCCCGTCGCGCCGGCGCATCCACCGTAGAAGTCCCATCGACATGCTCCCGCGTGGGCCCTTTCAAACCGACTCACGCCCCGTTCAGAGCGCCGCCTTGGTATGTCTGGCGATCATCAGCTCTTCATTGGTCGGGATCACCCACACCGCGACCTTGCTCGACGGGGCGCTGATTTTCGGTCCGCCGCTTGCATTTGCGCCGGCGTCCAGTGCCACGCCCAGCCATGCTGCCTGCCGGCACACCTGTTCCCGTATCGGGACGGCGTGCTCGCCAACGCCGGCGGTAAACACCAGCGCGTCCAGGCCTTGCGCGGCGGCCGCAAGCGAGCCGAGCTCCCGCCCGATCCGGTAGGCATACAGCTCGATCGCAAAGCGGGCACGCGGATCGTCGCTGGCAAGCAGCGCGCGCATATCGCTCGATATGCCCGAGACACCGAGCAGGCCGGACTTGCGGTAGATCAGGTCCTCGACGGCGCGGGCATCCATGCCCAGTTCATCCATCAGGTACAGGATCACGCCCGGATCCAGGTTGCCGCAACGCGTGCCCATGGGCAGCCCATCCACTGCCGTGAATCCCATCGTGCTGGCAACGCTGCGCCCTGCCACCAGCGCGCACATGCTGCTGCCATTGCCCAGGTGGGCAACGACGGTGCGCCCTGCCGCGGCCTGGGCATCCACGCCGGGCAGGACGCTGGCGATGTACTCGTAGGACAGCCCGTGAAAGCCATAGCGCCGCACGCCGCGCCCGGTCACTTCAGCCGGCAGCGCGAACGCCTGCGCGGTTTCGGGCTGGGCGCTATGGAACGCCGTGTCGAAACACGCCACCTGCGGCAGGTCCGGGCGCTGCTGCGCGAGGATCTGGATCGGCTTGAGGTTATGCGGCTGATGCAGCGGTGCCAGCGGGCTCAGGGATGCCAGCTCCGCAACCACCTCGGCGCTGATCTTCGCTGGCTGCGTAAAGCGGACGCCGCCATGGACAACCCGGTGCCCGACCGCGATCAGCCGGTGCCCCTCGCCATGTCCGCGCAGGAAATCGGCGAGATAGGCGATCCCCCCGCCATGTCCCAGTTCGGTACCTTCGCCCCACTGCTTCGCTTCGACCTCTTCGCCGGCCCCGTCAATGGCGCGGAAGGCAGGCGATGTGTAGAGCCCGTCGATGCTGCCGCGCAGGACCAGCCGGAGCGCATCGTCGCTGGCGTCGAAGGCGCTGAACTTGATGCTGGATGAGCCCGCGTTGAGTACCAGGATCACGTCGGCCATGGCGCTACCCCATCACCTTTGCGGACTCGCGCCTGGCTTTCGCCACCAGGGCGGCAACGGCGCAGGACGCCAGCCGGGTGGGCACGGAATCGGCCCGGCTGGTGAGAATGATCGGCACCCGCGCCCCGAGCACGATCCCGGCCGCGTCGGCGCCCGCCAGGAAAGACAGGCTCTTGGCCAGCATATTGCCGGCTTCCAGGTCCGGCACCAGCAGCACGTTGGCGCGGCCGGCCACCGGGGAGTCGATCTTCTTGATCCGGGCCGCCTCCAGGTCGATGGCATTGTCGAGGGCCAGCGGTCCGTCGACAAGCGCGCCGGTGATCTGGTGGCGGTCCACCATCTTGCATAGCGCCGCGGCCTCGATGGTGGACGGCACCTTCGGGTTGACGGTTTCCATGGCCGACAGCACCGCCACGCGGACTTCCTTGATCTGCAGCGCATGGGCAAGATTGATGGCGTTCTGCAGGATGTCCGCCTTCTCCTCCAGCGTGGGAGCGATATTGACCGCGGCATCGGTGATGATCAAGGCCTCTTCATGGCCAGGCACATCCATCACGAAGCAATGGCTGACGCGCCGGTCGGTGCGCAAGCCGGTCTCCCGCTTTACCACGGCTGCCATCAACTCGTCGGTGTGCAGGCTGCCCTTCATCAGCGCCTCGGCCTTGCCTTCGCGCACCAGTTCCACCGCAGCCGCCGCGGCTGCGTGGCTGTGTGGCGCGTCGACAATCGGATAGGGGCTTATATCCAGCCCACAGGCCTTCGCAGTCGCTTCAATGCGCTCACGCGGCCCCACCAGGATGGGAGCGATCAGCCCCATTCTTGCTGCCTCGACCGCCCCCTCCAGGGAACTCTGGTCGCACGGGTGCACCACCGCGGTCGGCGTTGGCGGGATGGCCTGGCAATACTCGATCAGCCGCTGGTACTTCTCGTGCTTGTTGTCCATCTACATCCTCCTGCTCCAGTTTGCATCGGTGTGGACACGCGCTGCGCAGTCACCCGGCCGCGCGGCGAATGCGCTCAGGCTTTCCCGCCAGTGCGGCACGGATGCGCGCCAGCATCGCCGCCTGATCAGGCGTGGGCTGGCTGCCAAGTACGTGTTCATCGGTGGACAGCTTGTCGAGCAAGGTCAGAAGCCGCTCGCGCTCGGCCGGATCATTGAGCAATGCCGGCAGCGTCTTGAGCGCCTGGTCCGGTGCGTACTGCACGATGATCTCCTGCACGCCCCGGATCCTGCGCCAGGCATCCGGCGCCAGCGCGGGCAGGTATTCGGCATAGTCGGTGACCAGTTCCTTGCGCAACTCGAGCCGTGAAAGCGGCAACGGTTCGCCGCTGTGCGTCAGCAGGAAGGCCACGCGGGCGAGCGCCTCGACATAGCCGCCTTCGCTGATGGCCGCGAGGGCCTGCTTGACCTCCGGCAACTCCCTGGGCTCGGTAATCACGGGCACGCCAGGCCGTGTTTCGGCCTTGTCGCCGAGAAACTGCGAGAACATATTGGCGTAGATGTTGAAGAAGGACGCTTCCGTCATGGCGTCGCGCACCGCGCGATAACTGTCCAGCATGGCACTTACCATTTCGGCACCTGCCTGCTCTTGCTGACGCAGCGGATTATCCGCCGCGAGCGCCTGCCGGTTGGCCCTGACCGCGTCGGCGGCGGGGCCCAGCCAGGCCATCCATGGATTCATGTCAGACAGGGCCCAGTTCTGTACCCGCAGGGGGTGGAAGGCGCGCAGCATGCGCGCCGACATATCGTTGGACATTGCCTGCACGAATGGCTGTGCGAACAGTTCATAAGCCCGCTGGTTGAAGTCGGACAATGCGGCCACGGCCTCGAACGGCCGTTCGTCGACACGCTGAAAGCGATTGAGCCGTGCCGCAATATCTTCCAGCCGATATTCGTGGAAGGCGACGTCATATTGCTTCTGGCCGTGCTCGTCCTTTTCCCTGCGCTCGGTGATGACCATGCCATACAGGCCGGGCGGCAACAGCTCAATGGTCTTCAGCACCGACACGATCTGCGCATGCTCCTTCTTGGCGACCTTGCCTGAAACGAAGATGCCGAGATGCCCGATGCTTTCATGCATCATGCCGACGATGACCTGGCCGCGCGCCTTGATCTCCTCGGTGCTCGCGTACTGGTCCACCACCCAGTTGAACGCTTGCTGCGGCGGGGTGATGTTGTCGCCCATCGAGGCGAACAGGACGATCGGCGACTTGATCTCGCGCAGGTCGAACCCCTTGCCACCCGCGTCCTTGACGTCGCCGGACCACAGCTTGTTGCCGACAAAGAGATTTCGGGTGATCCACTCGATCTCTTCGCGGTTCATCAGGTAGTAGCCGCCCCACCAGTGCTCGAATTCAAGGAAGCGCGGTGGCTCGGTGTCGGCCTTGTTGTAGAGGTTGTAATACTTGTCCCAGAGGCTGTTGGCCGGGTTCAGGTTCTCGAAGTTCTGGACCAGGTGAGCGCCGTCGAACTTGCCGTTGCCGAGGTCGGCGGTGAACGAAGCCAGCCAGGTTCCGCCTAGTAGGCCGCCCGCGTAGCGCATCGGGTTATCGCCCTCGCCTTCGCTCCAGGCGCCGCTCCAGTAGGACATCGGCGCGCCGTTGATGACAATCGGGCCGGTGTCGTCCGGGCTCGATGCCGCCAGCATCATGGCTGCCCAGCCGCCCTGGCAGTTGCCGACGATGGCCGGCTTGGGGCTATCCGGATGCAGTGCCCGTACCTTGCGCACGAAGCGCTGTTCGGCTTCGCAGACGTCCAGCAGGGTCTGCCCAGGCTCTGGGTCGCGGAAGAAGATGACGAAGTAGACCGGATGGCCGGCGCGCAACGCCACGCCCACCTGCGAATCGTCCTTGAAGCCGCCAATGCCGGGACCATGTCCGGCGCGCGGGTCGATGATGACATAGGGGCGGCGGGCGTTGTCCACCGTCACGCCTGCGGGCGGCGTGATGCGCAGCAGCGCGTAATTCACCGGCCTCTCGAACTGGCGGCCGTCGAGAACGAACTCGTATTCGAAGTGCAGGACCGGCTTCAGGCCCTCGGCGGCGTGCTCGACAAAACGATTTCCGCGCTGGCGCAGCGTGTCCCAGAAGAGGATGGCGCGCTGCGCGGCGTCCAACGCGTAAGCGAAGCCATTGTATGAATCGACATCGGACAGCGCCCCGGGGCCAGTCTCGCCGATTTCGACGTCCCCGGCAGCCGCCTGCATGCGCCGGCCTAAGGCTTCCTGCGCATTTTTCAGGCGCTTCTGGAGCACCAGCCCGGTCTTGATGCCAACCTCTTGGGCATGCACGAGTTGCTTGCCTGCGTCCATGGTCACCGCCTCGATAGCACGTCTTTGGAGCATCCGGCCAGGAGATCCCCTGGGATGATCGCGGCATTGGACTCCCCGGTAAGTCCGCGCCTACCGCTGGGATGAGATCCGGTCGCTGAGTGCGCCCGCAAACGCCATGCCATGCGCATGGGCGGTTCGGTGACACCGGGCTTTGCTGCAATGCCGCGTTTCGCTTGCCCTGATCAATCTATGACGTATCCGCGCTGTCCGCCAGAACTTTGACGCAACCTGATAGCGCCGCGATCAGGTGCGTCATGTCGCACTGGCCCGGGCCCGTCCATGCCGGGCAATCTCGGCAGCCTCCAGATTGCAGGTGACGCCTGCTTTGCCCACCGCCATTTCAGCCTCCGCCACCCACCTCTCGTTTTCCCCGACTGTCCCAAAATGCAAACAACTTGTCCCCGTTAGTCAAACCATCGATAGCCAATCCTAGATACTTCGCCAGTCGCGACAGGACTGTGGCCAGCGTCTCAAGGGAGGGTTTTGATCCCCTGGCCTGCGCAGCCATCGTCGCAGTCAAGCGTTTCCAGGAAAGGCATTCATGCTCGGGCAAATCTCCACGCATTCCCCCATCGCAGCCGGCGCGGCCGGTGCGAAGTCGTCACGTTCTTACGCATGGCTCGTCTTTGCGTTGAGCTTTGGCTTGCTGCTGTCGGACTACATGTCCCGGCAGGTGCTCAATGCCGTGTTTCCCCTGCTGAAGGTGGAATGGGCGCTGAGCGATACCGAACTGGGTGCGCTGGGCGGGATCGTGGCGCTGATGGTGGGCTTGCTGACGTTTCCGCTGTCGATCCTGGCCGACCGATGGGGCCGGGTCAGGAGCCTGATCCTGATGGCAGCGCTGTGGAGCCTGGCCACGCTGGGCTGCGCGCTGGCCAACAATTTCGGGCAGATGTTCGTGGCACGGCTTTGCGTGGGGATTGGCGAGGCGGCCTATGGCAGCGTCGGCATTGCCGTGGTGCTGTCGGTGTTTCCGCGCCACCTCCGTGCCAGCCTGAGCTCGGCGTTTATCGCTGGCGGCGCGTTTGGCTCCGTGCTGGGCATGGGGCTGGGCGGTGCCCTGTCGGCACTGTTTGGCTGGCGCTGGGCCTTTGCCGGCATGGCGATCTTCGGGCTGGTGCTGGTGGTGATCTATCGCCTCTTCATTACCGAGCCGCGCCTGCAGGCGCAGCGCCGTGCGCTGGGCGAGGAAGCGGACGGTGCCCCCCGGCACGAGACCGTGTCGCTGCGCCCGCTGCTGTCCGCCCTTTTCTCGGCGCGTTCGATCCTCTGTGCTTATGTGGGCAGTGCGCTGCAGTTGCTGGTCATGGGCGCCCTGCTTACCTGGATGCCGAGCTACCTGTCGCGCTACTACGGCATGGCGACGGATCGTGCGGGCGTGACCGCCGCGGCGTTCGTGCTGGCGGCTGGCGCAGGGATGATCCTGTGCGGCGCGCTGACCGACTGGGCCGCCCGCCACGCGCCCAGGCGCAAGTGGCTGATGGCAGTGGTCTACAGCGTGACCTGTTGCGCGCTGCTGCTCACCGCGTTCCGCTTGCCCGCGGGCACAGCGCAGCTGGTGCTGATCGGCGCCGGCATGCTGTTTGTCGGCGGCACGGCCGGCCCGGCCAGTGCCGTGGTGGCTAACCTGACCCACCCGGCCATCCATGCCACCGCGTTTGCCACGCTCACGCTGGCAAACAACCTGCTGGGCCTGGCGCCCGGCCCCTTTGTCACCGGCCTGATTGCCGATCGCATCGGCCTGCTGGGCGCGCTTCAGCTGATCCCGCTGGCCGGCGTGCTGGCCGCGGTGTGCTTCCTGGTCGGGCGGCGCACCTACACGGCCGACCTGCTTCGCATGGAAAGCCAGCGTGAGGCCCACGCGAAAAACGCCTGATTCTCTGACTTACTACCCCAAATACCGATGAACCTTCCCGCTGATACCACCTTCCTGATGGTTCCAGGCCTGCGCGACCATGTGGCGGAGCACTGGCAGACCCTGCTCCAGGCCGAGCTGCCGAACGCCCGCTCCGTCGCGCCGCTTGAACACGACAAACTCAGCCGCGACGCTCGCGTGGCCGCGCTGGATGCAGCCCTTGCCGACATCGACGGCCCGGTGGTGCTGGTGGCGCACAGCGCCGGCGTCATGATCACCGTGCACTGGGCGGCGCAGCACCACCGCAAGATCCGTGGCGCGCTGCTCGCCACCCCAGCCGATCTCGAAACGCCGATGCCGGCCGGCTATCCGGAAACCGCCACGCTGGCAGAACACGGCTGGCTGCCAGTGCCCCGGGCGCAATTGCCCTTCCCCAGCATCCTCGCCGCCAGCCGCAACGATCCGCTCGCCAGCTATGAGCGCGCTGCGCAGATGGCCAGCGACTGGGGCAGCCGGCTGATCGACCTCGGCGAGGTCGGCCACCTGAACCCGGCCGCGGGATATGGCCCGTGGCCGCGCGCGATCGAGTTGCTGGAAAAGCTGTTGCGCGCCAACTGAGGCCCGAGCCGGGCTTCGCGCAGCGCAACGCCACAACAGACATTGCAGTACCCGTAGTACTTACCGAGACGGATTCATCCGCATCGCAAACCAAAGGAAAAAGAGGAGAAATACCAATGAAGCTCAGGAGCATGGCCGCGGCCGCACTGCTCGCCTGTTCGGGAGGCGCCTTCGCGCAGACGAACGTCACGCTCTACGGCGTGGCGGACATCAACGTGGAGTACGTCAACCACCTCGGCGCGGTTCCGACCGCCGCCAACCAGTTCAACCGCGGGCCGGCCAACGACGTCTACCGCATGAACTCCGGCGGGGTCTCCGGCTCGCGCTGGGGTCTTCGCGGCAGCGAGGACCTCGGTGGCGGTCTGCAGGCGCTGTTCGTACTGGAAAGCGGCTTCAACCTCGACACCGGCACCTCGCAGCAAAGCGGCCGCCTGTTCGGGCGCCAGGCGTTCGTGGGCGTGCAGAAGGCCGGCATCGGGCAGATCAGCCTCGGCCGCCAGTACACGTCGATGTTCGAGGCGCTGGCCAATTTCTCGCCCACGGCCTATGCCACGCAATACGAACCGGTGGTGCTGCAGTCCGGCCCGAACTTCCGTGAGGACAACACGGTCAAGTACACCGGCAAGTTCGGCCCGGTCACGGCGCTGGCGCATTGGTCGTTCGGCACTGGCCTGGCCTTGCCGGCAACCGTAGGCGTGGCAACGCCGATCGGTGGCAACGGCGAAGTCCCGGGCCAGTTCCGCCGCGACACGGCCTATGGCGCCGCGGTGGCATACCAGGGCGGGCCGTTTGGCGTGACCGTTGGCTACGACCAGTGGAACCCGACCATCGGCACCAGCAACGGCACCAACAAGAAGGCCGTGGTGGGTGCGAGCTACAGCATCGGGCCGGCCAAGATCATGGGCGGCTACCGCTGGGGCCAGAACAAGAACGCGGCGGATGTCGTGATCCAGCGCGATGACTTCTACTGGATCGGCGCCAACTACCAGGTCACGCCGGCCATCGGCCTGACGCTGGAATACAACTACGACAACGTCAGAAGCCTGTTCGGCAATACCAACGTCGCCAATCCCTGGCAGGTCGCTTTCGTGGCCAACTATGCGTTCTCCAAGCGCACCGACGTCTACCTGACCACCGCCTATGCGAAGAACGCCGGGCTGATGCTCGAGTCGCTGGCAACGGTCTTCGCCAACAGCCTGTCGCTGGGCAACAGCTACACGCTGGCCAACGGCCAGAGCAATATGTTCGGCGCGGCCGTCGGCATTCGCCACAAGTTCTGACCAGACGCTCCAGTCATCGGATCGACACCGGGCAGCTTGCTCGTTGGCGGCCGCCCGGGGATTTTCCCGAGCGGCCGTTTTTTTTTGGTTTTTCACCGACGGCCCCGGCACAACCCTGGCGCTTCTGCCGAAAAGGTCATATAAACCATACGGAAGGTTACCCGCCTGCCCGCGCGGGTTTCGCACCGCCTTCAAGTTGACTCGCGCACGGACTGGCGCCTGGTTCAGGTATTCGATTATCCAGGCACGAGGGAGGCATGCTATGCGGCAACCCAAGATCGCCATCGTCGGCGCAGGACTGGTTGGCGGGTCGGCGGCCCTGTTTGCAACGGTGGCCATCCCGAGCGCAGAGATCGTCATCATCGATGTGGCGCGAGTGCGGGCCGAAGGTCAGGCGCTGGACCTAGCCCACGCTGCAGCATTCTGGGGACATAACCGCTGTCATGCCGGGGATTACGAGAACGCGCGCGACGCCGACATCATCGTGATCACCGCCGGCGTCGGTGTGAAGCCAGGGCAGACTCGTCTGGACCTGGCCAAAATCAATGCAGGCATCGCGGCGGAAATTGTGGATAGCATTGCTCCCCTGGCCCCGGATGCGATCTACGTCATCGCGGGCAACCCGTGCGATGTGTTGGCCGCCGTCGTTTTTGACCGCTTACGCTGCGCGCGGGAGCGCGTCATCAGCACCGGCACCTCGCTCGACACTGGGCGACTGCGATCGCTGCTCTCCGAGCGGCTGGGCGTCGTGGCGCCGGGGATTCACGCCTACGTCCTTGGCGAACACGGCGAATCCGCGGTGATCGCGTGGTCCGGCGCGACGGTCTCAGGCATGCCCCTCGAAACGTTCCTGACAAGAACCGGCAAGGAGCTGGGGCCTGCCAGCCGCGATCTGATCCTGCGCTCCGTGCACGAGGCTGCCAAGCTCATCAAGGAAGGCAAGGGCGCCACCCACTATGGGATCGCCAGTGCGATTGGGCGAATTTGCCAGGCCATCGTGCACAACACCGACTCCATTCTCACGGTCGGCATTGTGCATGCCGAAGTCGAAGGCGTACCAGAAGTGTGTTTGTCGCTGCCGATGGTGGTCAATGGCGGCGGAGCGCAGCTACTGGCTTATCCGGAACTAGACCCCATCGAGCGCGAGGCCCTGCGGCGCAGTGCGCGCATCGTCAAGGAGGCAACCGACAGCGTGCTCCAGGCCCAATAGGGACTTGCGACGCTCCGGACAAACGAACAACGCCGCCGCCAGGAGGTCAATCATGCCTGTATCACCTGCCAAGGCTCCACCGCCCACAAGCGCATCCGCGACAAAACAGGCGCCACCAGTTGGGCATCTCGGAACCCTCTGGAAATTTCTCGTCCCCGTCGGTATCGGCGTCATCCTTTGGTTCCTGCCCGCGCCGGCCGGCCTCGAGGTAAAGGCCTGGCATATGTTCGCCGTATTTGTCGCCACTATCGCCGGCATCATGACCGCCCCTCTTCCGATGGCGGCGGTGGCCATTATCGGCGCGACCGTGGGCGTGCTCGTTGGCGTCGTGTCTTTTGCCGACGTCACCAAATCTACGGGCACGGACCTTGTTTGGCTGGTGATGCTCGCCTTCTTCATCTCCCGAGGCGTGATCAAGACCGGCCTGGGTCGCCGCATCGCACTCTTGTTCATGCGGCTGCTGGGTAAGCGCACCTTGGGACTGGGTTATGGTCTGGTAATAACCGAACTCATTATTTCGCCCGCCATGCCCAGCATCACGGCCCGCGCCGGCGGGGTGATGCTGCCGATTACCCGAGCAATAGCGGAAGTGCTTGGCAGCCATGCCGACGACCCGGAATCCCGCGGCAAGGTGGGAAGCTATCTGATCCTATGCGCCTTCCACGCTAACATCATCACAGCAGCCATGTTCATCACGGCGATGGCGGGTAATCCCCTGGCGGTCAAGCTGGCCGCAGACCAAGGTGTCTCAATCAGTTGGCTCGACTGGGCGGTGGCAGCGTCTGTCCCCGGTTTGCTGTGTCTGGCCATCATTCCATTCGCCATGCTGTGGATCGCCCCACCGCAGATTCGCGAAACACCTGATGCGACAGCCCTGGCCCAGAGGGAACTCGTTGCCATGGGACCCATCTCCGCCAGGGAAATCATCATGGCGGTAATCTTCATTGGCCTGCTGGTGCTCTGGATTTTCGGTGAGGACCTGGCCATCGGCGCAACGCTGGCGGCGGCCCTCGGCGTTTCGTTGCTGTTCATCACCGGCGTGCTGACCTGGCAGGATGCCCTTGACGAGAAATCCGCCTGGGACACTATGATCTGGATCGGCCTGCTGATCATGCTGGCCTCCAAGCTCAATGATTACGGCATGGTGTCCTGGTTCGGCAAGGAGTTCGGGGCACACTTGGAGGGCTTCCACAGGTTGGCCGTCTATATGATGGTGGCGGCGATCTACTGCTACATCCACTACTTCTTCGCTAGCGCCACGGCACATATCAGTGCTCTCTTCCCCCTCTCCATGGCGCTTATGGTCGCTGCCGGGATCCCGCCATTCACCGCAGCAGTCGCACTCGGCATCCTGAGCAGCGTCAACGGTTGCCTGACCCAATACGGCATCGGCTCCGGACCGGTCATGTTCGGCGCCGGCTACGTCACCCAGGGCGAATGGTGGAAGGCTGGCTTTCTGATGAGCCTCATCTACATGGTTGTCTGGCTGGTCGTCGGCCCGCTTTGGTGGCAGTTCCTTGGGCATGTCTGAGATGGCCTGGCCGAGGTTCGCAGCCAGCCTCGTGCGGCTGAAATGGTCCAGACTTCAGACGTTCACACATTCTCTATGAACAGCCGAGAAGGTCGACAAGAGACCTTCGTTCACCCCGGAAATCGGTGAGGAACCTTCTTTTGCGAGGAGTAAAAGGAAAAAAAGCCGCGGGCTCGCCGCGGCTGAGGAAGGGTCTAGCGGCGCAGGAAGGCGCCGATGACGTGCGCGGCGTTCTCCGCGCCGGTCACGAGGAAGAGATGCCCGTCGTCGAGCACGTGCAGGTCCGAATTGGGAATGCGGGCCGCGAGGATCCTGGCATTGACCAGCGGCACGATGGGATCGTCCGCGCCGTGCATCACCAGCGTGGGTTGCTCCACTGCTCCCAGCCAGGGGAGGCTGCTCCAGCCCCAGGCTGCCAGCAGCTGGTAGAGGTAGCCGCGCCCGCGTGGTGGCTGCATGTGGCGGCCATGTTCGTCGAGCAGCGCAGGATCGTCGCGGAAGGCGCCGCCGTAGAGGTCGGCGCCGACGCATCGCAGGTACTCGGGATCGGTATAGCGGCGCACGCCGATCATCTTCGACAGCACCGACAGCCTGCCCGGCACCATGATCACGCCGGGAGAGGTCGCCGCCAGCACCAGGCGGCGGCAACGCTGCGGATAGAGCCGCGCGAATTCCTGGGCGAGCGCGCCGCCCCACGACACGCCGAGCGTATCGACCTGGCCCACATAGCCGAGGTGCGACAGCAGCCTGTCGGCAAGGACGCAAAGGTTGGAGAAGCGGTAAGGCATCAGCGGCGCGGGGGAACCGCCGGCGCCGGGGACGTCGAAGATGATCACTTCCACGCCCGCCAGCGCAGCGACGAGGGGCTCGAGCAGTTCGAGGTTGGCGCCGATGCCGTTGAAGATAAGCAGCGGCGGACCCGCGTCGCTGCCGGGCCGGATACCGACCCTGAGTTGTTGCCCGTCCAGATCTACCGTCTGGACATGCATGTGGCCGGCCTTGATGCCGGCATCGCTTATTGTCATCAAGTTGTCCTGGAGTCGTTGGCGCGAAGGCACGGCCGGGGGCGGCCGTGCCCCCTGGTGCTTACTGCCGGGGACGCAGGATGCCCTTCACTTCCTCAACGTTTTCCGCAATGCGGCGGCCGACTGCGGCAATGCTGTCAGCCTGCGT